>NZ_VCNJ01000005.1 GCF_005938625.1 Pseudomonas fluorescens | reverse complement strand
AGGCGCGGCATCATGTGGCGAATGAGACGGGGGAGATAAGGGAAGAGGCATTCGCCGCGGTGAGCAAGCGGGTGAGGGGCCGGAATGTCTAGCGCTTGTGAGGGCCCCTTCGCGAGCAAGCTCGCTCCCACAGGGGAGTCGGGGTGTTCACAAATGTTGTTTCCACTGAAGATCCAGTGTGGGAGCGAGCTTGCTCGCGAAGGCGGCTTATCGGGCGACGAAGATCACTGCCCGACCGCCAACCCCGCCCGAATCGCCGCCAGCGCCGCTTGGTAATACGCCTTGCCCTCAGCCGATTCGGCAAACGTTGCAAACTCTTCCAGCTCTTCGTCCGACAGGTCGCGATAGACGTAAAGCAACGTGTTGTTGATGTCCGCGCCAATCTGATCCATCAAACGCTGGCGCTGACCGTTGAGCATGCCTTGCGCCTGACCGCCACCGAGCAGCCCCGGAATCATCGAGCTCAAACTGTCCGCCGCGACGCCGGCAATCGCCAAGCTCACTTCGGCGCCGGCTTCACGCGCCGGCAAGGCTTGAGCGAGGTGGCCAATGATCAGCAGACGACTGTCGCTGACCTGCATCTTCGGCAGACCCTTGGCATTTTTTGCCAATTGATCGCGGCGGGTGGCGAGCAATTCAGCCGCGACGATTTTCTTGCCCAGCGGCGATTGAAAGAAGGTCAGCGCCGGTTTCGGGTCGGCAAGCTTCTGCCGCAGTTGCGCTTCGGCGCGTTGATCGACAGCTTGCGGGGCGAAGCGCTGATTGCTGTTGTTCACCAATGCTTGAAACACCGCCGGCGGCAGGCTGTTCTGATAGCGCTGCTGTGCGGCCGTCAGGGCATCGTTGAAATGCGCACGTTGATCTGGCCAGCCGGCGACCTTGTACAACTGATCGTGGCCGTCCGCCCAGGCGGGCAAAACGCAGAACATCAACAGTGAAAAAAGCAAACGGCGCATAGGGACTCCTGTCAGCAGCGGACTATTCTCCGTGCGGTGCCGGTACTTGTCGAGAATTCGTAGCAAGCCGCCGCGTGGCTCTGTCGGATTTCTTGCCGCCGACATACTATGCGCGCCATGCAAATATCCTCTGAACACCCACTGCTGTTACGCATTGTCGATGACCTGGCCGAACACGGCTGGTCGCAGCAGAACATTTTCCTGCCCGCCGGTTTGACCCGCGAGCTGGCGGCCGAGTGCCGCAAACGTGAGGCCGAGGGCGAGTTGGCCCCGGCCGCGGTGGGGCGTGGGCCTTTTTCGGAGATCCGCGAGGGGATTCGTGGCGACCACATCCAGTGGATCGATCCCGGTCAGGCCGAGGCCAGCGACCGCTATCTGAACCTGATGGAGAGCCTGCGCGAGGCACTCAACCGTGGCTTGTTCCTCGGCCTTGAAGACTTCGAATGCCATTTCGCCCTGTACCCGCCGGGCGCGTTCTATCGCAAGCATGTCGACCGTTTTCGCGACGATGACAAGCGCATGGTCTCGGTGGTGGTCTATCTCAACGACGCGTGGTTGCCGGAGGATGGTGGTCAGCTGCGCATGTACCTGAACGATGAGCGTGTGCATGACGTGCAGCCTACTGGCGGTTGTCTGGTGGTGTTTCTCTCCGGCGAAGTGCCGCATGAAGTGCTACCGGCGAACCGCGAGCGCCTGTCGCTGACCGGTTGGTTCCGCCGTCGTGGCAACGAGCCGTTCTGACATGGACAGGATTCTGGTCAGCCGTTGCCTGTTGGGGCATCGCGTGCGCTATGACGGCGGTGCGAGCGGGCCGTTTGATCTGCTTGAGCAGTGGATTGCCGAAGGGCGGGTGGTGCCGTTGTGTCCCGAAGTCGCAGGGGGATTGCCGACGCCACGGGCGGCGGCGGAGATTCCGGGCGGGCAGGGTGGTGAAGTGCTTGATGGTGTCGCGGCGGTGATCACCACCGAGGGCGAGGATGTCAGTGCGCAGTTTCTGGATGGTGCGCGGCAGGCACTGGAGCTGGTGCAAAAGCACGGGATTCGTGTGGCGGTGTTGAAGGCCAACAGTCCTTCTTGCGGGAATTTGCTGACGTATGACGGCACGTTCAGCGGAGTGAAAGTCTCTGGCGAAGGCGTGACGGCCGCGTTGCTCAAGCGCCATGGTGTGCAGGTTTTCAGCGAGCTTGAATTGGCTGAGGCGGCGATGGCCCTGGCGGCTTTGGACTGATCTGGAATCGTTGCCCTCACCCCAGCCCTCCCGAAACGTCGGACCGCCCGTAGGGAGAGGGGGCCGACCGAGGTGTCTGGCGCTGTCCATCGACCTGAAAGACCTTGGCGATTATGGATTCAACACAGTCATGACTGATCGATTATGGATTCGACACAGCCATGACCGATTTCGGATTCGGCACATCCATTTCAGGTCGGCGTACCTCTCAAGCATCCCCCAATCAGTCCCCTCTCCCTCGGGGAGAGGGCTAGGGTGAGGGGCTTTTAAGGCTTCAACCACTTCTCGGTCAGCGCCGCCAGGCGCCCGTCGTCCTTGATCCTCTGCATCGCGCTCGCAAGGCTGGCCTGAAACGCCGGATTACCCTTCTGAAACGGAATCGCCAAATCCACTGGCTCCGCCGCTTTCGGCTTCTCTTCAGTCAATGCCTGCACTAGCACCATCGGCCGTGGCTGCTCATCCTTCTTTGCCAGCAATTGCGAATCGACCTTGCCGTAAGACTCGCTGAAGTCGAAACGATCCTCGAGTTCGGGTGTCAGTGCTATGTGGTTGAGGGCTACGTCGTACTTGCCGCTTTCGACGCCCTGGAGCAGATCGGCCTCATCGGTGACGATGAAGTCGGCGCGCACATCCAGCTCGTTGGCGAGCAGTTGCCCAAGCTCGACCTCGAACCCCGTGAGTGTGTCGCCATCCTTGAAATTGAAGGGCGGTGTATTAGCCTCAAGGGCAATGCGCAGCTCGCCACGGTCGTTGACGTCATCAATCAGTTCGGCGTGAGCCAAAGGGCTCAAAAGGGGTAGCAGGCAGATCAGGCCAGGCAGAAAGCGCATGGTCACTCCTTTGAAATCATTATCGCGACCCTCTGATTCAGGCTCGCTTTGCTATGGTTGTCGAGTGCCTTCGACAACGAATGGTCATGAAGTTGTCATGACCGTGCGGATTTTACGGAAAAACTGGAGAAGAAAATGAAAAGCTTTATGTCACGTGCAGCGTTCGCGGGTGTGCTGATGGGCGTTTCGGTGCTGGCCAGTGCGGCGACACCGGCACCCAAAGGTGCCGAAGTGTTCATCGTTTCTCCCGAAGACGGGGCCACGGTTTCGCAGACCTTCACCGTCAAATTCGGTACCAGGGACGTCGCGCTGGCACCGGCCGGTGACGTCACCAAGAACACCGGTCACCACCATTTGCTGATCGACGTCGACAAAATGCCAGCCGCTGGCGCGCCGATTCCGAATGACGCCAATCACATGCACTTCGGCAAGGCGCAGACCCAGGCCGATATCAAACTCGCTCCGGGCAAGCACACCTTGCAGCTGGAGCTGGGCGACAGCGGCCACATGCCGTTTGACCCGCCGATCGTCTCGAAGAAAATCACCGTCAACGTGGAATAAAAAAAGGAGCCCTTTCGGGGCTCCCTTTTTTTATCAGCGGCGAGTTGCGAGCTACGAGCTTCAAGCAAAAGCTAAGCGAACATCACTTGCCGCTTGTAGCTCGCGGCTTGTAGCTGTTCTTAGAAAAGAACCCGGCTACGGATAGTACCGTTGATGTGCTGCAGCTTCTCTTGCGCCAGATCCGAGTACTCGGCGTCGACGTCGATCACCACGTAGCCAACCTTCTCGTTGGTCTGCAGGAACTGACCGGAGATGTTGATGCCGTTTTCGGCGAAGACCTTGTTGATCTCGCTCATCACACCCGGGATGTTCTCGTGGATGTGCAGCAGGCGGTGCTTGCCAGGGTGAGCCGGCAGGGCTACTTCCGGGAAGTTTACCGACGAAACCGAAGTACCGTTGTCGCTGTACTTGACCAGTTTCTCTGCCACTTCCAGACCGATGTTGGCTTGCGCTTCGGCGGTCGAACCACCGATGTGCGGGGTCAGGATCACGTTGTCGAGGCCACGCAGCGGGCTTTCGAACTCTTCGTCGTTGGAGCGTGGCTCCACCGGGAACACGTCGATGGCCGCGCCGATCAGGTGCTTGTCCTTGATCGCGTCCGCCAGGGCGTCCAGCTCGACCACGGTACCGCGAGCAGCGTTGATCAGGATGCCGCCCTTTTTGATGGCGCGGATTTCCTTCTCGCCGATCATCCACTGGGTCGCAGCGGTTTCCGGAACGTGCAGGGTGACGATGTCGGACATGCCCAGCAGTTCGGTCAGGCTGCCGATCTGAGTAGCGTTGCCCAGTGGCAGCTTGGTCACGGTGTCGTAGAAGAACACCTGCATGCCCAGACCTTCAGCCAGCACCGACAGCTGCGTACCGATCGAGCCGTAGCCGACGATGCCCAGTTTCTTGCCACGGATCTCGAAGGAGTTGGCTGCGGATTTGATCCAGCCGCCACGGTGGCAGGAAGCGTTTTTCTCCGGGATGCCGCGCAACAGCAGGATCGCTTCGGCCAGCACCAGCTCGGCAACGGAGCGGGTGTTGGAGTACGGCGCGTTGAACACGGCAATACCGCGCTCACGGGCAGCACTCAGGTCAACCTGGTTGGTGCCGATGCAGAAACAGCCGACCGCAACCAGCTTCTTCGCGTGATCGAAGATCTCTTCGGTCAGTTGGGTGCGCGAACGAATGCCGATGAAGTGAGCGTCAGCGATCTTTTCCTTGAGCTGGGCTTCCGGCAAGGAACCTGTCAGGTATTCGATGCTGGTGTAGCCCGCCGCCTTGAGGACGTCGACAGCCGATTGGTGGACGCCTTCGAGAAGAAGGAACTTGATCTTGCTCTTATCGAGAGAAGTCTTGCTCATCTGCGTAAACCTGTATCCCGGAGAAAAATGGCAGGAAATGGTCAACAGACGCTGACCCGGACGACAAGAAAGTCGTCTCCGCGGATCTGGCCTTGGGCACTGTCCTGCGGGGTCGATATGCTAGCATAGCCTCCCCGCTAAACACTCATTCCTGCGACGTGAAGCGTTCTCAGGATGACCATGAATTGTTCGAGAGTTCTGTCGATGACCAATCCTGCCCTGATTGATGAACTGAAGACCCTGGTCGAGCCTGGCAAGGTCCTGACCGACGCCGATTCCCTGAATGCGTACGGCAAGGATTGGACCAAGCACTTCGCCCCGGCGCCAAGCGCCATCGTGTTTCCCAAGACCATCGAGCAGGTGCAGGCCGTGGTCCGTTGGGCCAACACGCACAAGGTTGCGCTGGTGCCATCGGGCGGGCGCACCGGGCTTTCCGCCGCCGCCGTGGCCGCCAACGGCGAAGTGGTGGTCTCGTTCGACTACATGAATCAGATTCTCGACGTGAACCTCACCGACCGTACCGCCGTTTGTCAGCCGGGCGTGGTCACTGAGCATTTGCAGAACGTTGCCGAAGAAAAGGGCCTGTACTACCCGGTCGACTTCGCCTCGGCAGGTTCCAGCCAGATTGGCGGCAACATCGGCACCAATGCCGGCGGGATCAAGGTGATTCGCTACGGCATGACCCGCAACTGGGTGGCAGGCATGAAAGTCGTCACTGGCAAGGGCGATATGCTCGAACTGAACAAAGACCTGATCAAGAACGCCACCGGTTACGACCTGCGTCAGCTGTTCATCGGCGCTGAAGGCACACTGGGTTTCGTTGTCGAGGCGACCATGCGTCTCGATCGCGCGCCGAAAAACCTCACCGCGATGGTCCTCGGCACTGCCGATTTCGACTCGATCATGCCGGTGCTGCACGCCTTCCAGGGCAAGCTCGACCTGACCGCCTTCGAATTCTTCTCCGACAAGGCTCTGGCCAAAGTCATGGGGCGTGGCGACGTACCGGCGCCGTTCGAAACCGATTGCCCGTTCTACGCGTTGCTGGAATTCGAAGCGACCACCGAAGAAGTGGCCAACAGCGCGCTGGAAACCTTCGAGCATTGCGTCGAGCAGGGCTGGGTGCTGGACGGCGTGATGAGCCAGAGCGAAACCCAGCTGCAGAACCTGTGGAAACTGCGCGAATACATCTCCGAGACCATCTCGCACTGGACGCCGTACAAGAACGACATCTCGGTCACCGTATCGAAAGTGCCAGCGTTTCTGAAAGAAATCGATGCGATCGTCGGCGAACACTATCCGGATTTTGAAATCGTCTGGTTCGGCCACATCGGCGACGGCAACCTGCACCTGAACATCCTCAAGCCGGATAACCTGAGCAAGGACGAGTTCTTCGCCAAGTGCGCGACCGTCAACAAGTGGGTGTTCGAAACCGTCGAGAAGTACAACGGTTCGATTTCCGCCGAGCACGGTGTGGGCATGACCAAACGCGATTACTTGACCTACAGCCGTTCCCCGGTTGAGATCGAGTATATGAAAGCGGTGAAAGCGGTGTTCGACCCGAACGGCATCATGAACCCGGGCAAGATCTTCGCGGTTTGATCTGTAATCTTTGATGAATCAATGAAGGCAGGAGTCGGTAAATGAGCTATCAGCACCAGTACGTCGACGGCACGCGCATCCACTTCCCGATCGGGAAAGTCGTGTGCATTGGCCGTAATTACGCCGAACACGCCAAAGAACTGGACAACCCGGTACCTACCGAGCCGTTGCTATTCATCAAACCGGGCAGTTGCGTGGTTGAGCTGGAGGGCGGTTTCGCCATTCCGACCGAGCGCGGTTCGGTGCACTACGAAGCGGAAATCGCCGTGTTGATCGGCAAGCCGTTGTCGACCAAACCGAGCCGTGAAGAAGTGCTCGACGCCATTTCCGGTTTCGCCCCAGCGCTTGATCTGACGCTGCGTGACAAGCAGGCCGAGCTGAAAGCCAAGGGCCTGCCGTGGGAAATCGCCAAGTCGTTCGACGGCGCGGCGGTGCTTGCTCCGTTCGTGGTCGGCAGCACCTTTGCTGACCTGACCGACATCGGCATTCGCCTGACCATCAATGGCGAAGTGCGTCAGGACGGTAATAGCAGCGCGATGCTCAACCCGATCGTGCCGATGATCCAGCACATGGCCGGCTGCTTCTCGCTGCAGGCCGGTGACGTGATCCTCACTGGCACGCCAGTCGGCGTTGGCCCTCTGAACGTGGGCGATGACATCGTCCTCGAACTGGTCGGTGCGAGCAGCTTTACCAGCAGCGTGCGCTAACCGCAACACTGCAAATCCCCTGTGGGAGCGAGCTTGCTCGCGAAAGCATTTTGTCAGTCAACAAAGATGTCGACTGACACTGCGCCTTCGCGAGCAAGCTCGCTCCCACATTGTTTTGTGGTGCCCTGGAGATCGCTGACAACACACGACAATCCCGCCATTTGCCGTTTTTTTCACATCCTGTACGGATAATTCCTCTCATTCTGGCGTCTGAGCCGGCCTCTTTGTGCTATTACCCATAGCCTGAATTTTCGGAACGCGTCCCTCGATGTCATCTCAAACTCAGTTCAAACCCACCCGCCGTTCACGTTTCGCCCTGCGTTGGTATGTCTGGCTCTTGCTGGTGATTGCCGCTGCTTATGCCTTGGCATTTGCCATGCATTGGGATGATCGCGGTGTGCTTTGGCTGCAGGAACGCTTTGAAAGCCAGGCCGAGCAGAAAGAAAGCATCTGGCTGCCGGATTATCGAGTGGTGATAGATGCCAAGCCGCTCAAGGGGATGGAGAAGGACGAAGCTTCGGATCTGACGTACAACCCGCAGACCAAAACGCTATTCTCGGTGATGGGCAAGAACCCGTTTCTCGCTGAACTGACTTTGCAGGGTGATGTACTGCGCAAGATGCCGCTGGTGGGCTGGAGCAATCCGGAAGGCCTGACGATGATGGAAAACGGCCTGATGGCCATCGTCGATGAGCGCCAGCACATGCTGTCGATCGTCAAGGTCGACGCCGACACCCGCGAATTGAACATCGCCGATTTTCCGAAATACGATCTCGGTCCGTCGAAAGACCAGAACAAAGCATTCGAGGCGATCACCTGGGATGCGCACAATCAGCAGTTGCTGTTGGGTGAGGAGCGGCCACCGGCGCTGTTCACCTGGAAAAGCGATGGCAGCCAGACCCTCAAGGGCGACAAGCAAAAACTCGCCAGTGATGAACTGGATATTCGCAACCTCTCTGCCTTGGCGATTGACCCGCGCACCCAACACACACTGGTGCTGTCCGCCGACTCACATCTGCTGCTGGAACTGGACGAGAAGGGCGAGCAGGTCAGCTTCATGACCCTGCTTGGCGGCTTCAACGGTCTGAAAAACACCATCCCCCGCGCCGAAGGCGTGACCATGGACGAGGCGGGCACGCTGTACATGGTCAGCGAGCCGAACCTGTTCTACCGCTTCGAAAAACAGAGGTAGTGCGTCTGAGTAGGAGCTGCCGAAGGTTCGGGCCGCGTTCGGACGATCTTTTGACTGTGGGACGCAGAGCGTCCCCGGCTGCATTCCCACGCAGAGCGTGGGAACGATCAGATCGCAGCCTGCGGCAGCTCCTACAGGGGTTGGCTTGTGGTTTGAGGCAAGTGGCCATTAAGCTTCAGTTCAGACGGGCGTGATATTTCATCCGCCTGTTTTGATCCCGAGCTCATCCGAATGCGTCGACTTGCCCGTCCCAAACCTCTGATTATCATCCTGTCGGTAATTGCCCTGATCGCGTTGATCGCGATCGGCCAATACATGCGCCTGTTCGAGCGCGCCTGGTTTAACTTGCACACCCTGTGGCAACCGCAGAGTAGCGAGTCGATCGGGCTGGATCAGTATCGCGTGGAGATTGAAGCGCGGGTGATTGACGGGCTCGACGACGATGTTTCGGCGCTGACCTTCGATCCGGTGCGCAAGAGCCTGTTCACCGTGACCAACAAGAATTCCGAGCTGGTTGAACTGTCGCTCGAAGGCAAGATCCTGCGGCGCATTGCCCTGATTGGTTTTGGCGATCCCGAAGCGGTCGAGTACATCAGCGCCGACACCTACGTGATCACTGATGAGCGTCAGCAGCGGCTGATCAAGATTCACTTGGAGGCAGACACCACTTTCCTTGACGCGGCGGACGCCGAGCAGATGACCCTCGGCGTGCATATGGCCAGCAACAAAGGTTTTGAAGGCCTGGCGTATGACTCGGTAGGCAAGCGCTTGTTTGTTGCGAAGGAACGCAACCCGATGCTGATCTATGAAGTGCACGGCTTTCCGCACTTTAATCCGGAGAAGTCCTATGCAGTGCACGTGATCAATGATCCCAAGCGTGATGCCGGGATGTTCGTGCGCGATCTGTCGAGTTTGCAGTACGACGAGCGCAGCGGGCATTTGCTGGCGCTGTCGGATGAGTCGAGATTGATTCTGGAACTGGATGTCGACGGGCGCCCGTTGAGCACAATGTCCATCAGCGGTGGCCGACAAGGTTTGATAAAAACCGTACCACAGGCGGAAGGCATTGCGATGGATGATGACGGGACGTTGTATCTGGTCAGTGAACCGAATCTGTTCTACGTCTTCAAAAAACCAGCCCCGAACTAACCAACACCACAAAACCATTGTAGGAGTGAGCCTGCTCGCGATAGCGGTGTGTCAGTTGATATTAATGTCGACTGACACACCGCTATCGCGAGCAGGCTCACTCCTACAGGTTTATTCGTCTGCCCACAAATAAGTGGGTGACTGGGCTTACTCAGCCTTGAGGGTTTTCACGCCTTCGCTAGTACCCAGCAATAGCAAGTCCGCCGGACGCGCTGCGAACAAGCCATTGGTGACCACGCCGACAATCGCATTGATCTGCGCTTCCAGTTCCACCGGGTTGGTGATCTGCAGGTTGAACACATCCAGAATGATGTTGCCGTTGTCGGTCAGCACGCCTTCGCGGTACACCGGGTCGCCGCCCAGTTTCACCAGTTGCCGGGCGACATGGCTGCGCGCCATCGGGATCACTTCGACCGGCAGCGGGAACTCGCCCAGCACCGGCACCAGTTTGCTGGCGTCGGCGATGCAGATGAAGGTCTTGGCCACGGCCGCGACGATCTTCTCGCGGGTCAGTGCGGCGCCGCCGCCCTTGATCAGGTTCAGGTGCGCGTCGCTTTCGTCGGCGCCGTCGACGTAGAACTCCAGGTCGCTGACGGTGTTGAGCTCATACACCGGAATCCCGTGGTCCTTCAGGCGCGCGGCGGTCGCTTCGGAACTGGCTACCGCGCCATCGAACGCGCCCTTGTGCTGGGCCAGGGCGTCGATGAAGCAGTTGGCGGTGGAGCCGGTGCCGACCCCGACGATGCTCTTGTCGTCGAGTTTCGGAAGGATGAAGTCGACGGCGGCCTGAGCCACTGCCTGTTTGAGTTGATCCTGGGTCATGCGGGCTCCGGAAGCGGGCAAGGTGAGAACGGAAAGGCCGGCATTATAGCCGCAAGCGCGGCTAAAACCTCTGGATTCGTGTGGTCGTGCGGGCAAAAGCCGGGTTAGACTCCTCGGTCCCGCTCAACCGCTCAGTGATGCTTTCCGATGCTCGAACAGTACGTCAAAAAGATCCTCACCTCGCGCGTTTATGACGTTGCCGTAGAAACCCCGCTGCAGAACGCCCGCCAGCTCTCCGAGCGGCTGGGCAACGACATTTGGCTCAAGCGTGAAGACTTGCAGCCAGTGTTCTCGTTCAAGATTCGCGGCGCCTACAACAAGCTGACGCAACTGAGCGACGAAGAGCGCGCCCGTGGCGTGGTCACCGCCTCGGCGGGCAACCATGCGCAAGGTCTGGCCCTGGCGGCGAAAGTGCTGGGCGTCAAAGCCACCATCGTCATGCCCAAGACCACTCCGGAAATCAAAGTCGAAGGCGTGCGTTCGCGCGGCGGCAAAGTGGTGCTGCACGGTGATTCGTTCCCGGAAGCCCTGGCCTACTCGCTGAAACTGGTCGATGAAAAAGGCTACGTCTACATCCACCCGTACGACGATCCGCACACAATTGCCGGGCAGGGCACCGTGGCGATGGAAATTCTGCGCCAGCACCCGCAGCCACTGGACGCGATTTTCGTCCCTGTGGGTGGTGGCGGTCTGATCGCCGGTATCGCCGCGTACGTGAAATACCTGCGTCCGGACATCAAAGTCATCGGCGTCGAGCCGGACGATTCCAACTGTCTGCAAGCGGCGATGGCCGCCGGCGAACGCGTGGTGCTGCCGACCGTGGGCATCTTCGCCGACGGCGTGGCGGTGGCACAGATCGGTCAGCACACCTTCGACATCTGCAAAGATTACGTCGATGAAGTGATCACTGTCAGTACCGACGAGATCTGCGCCGCTATCAAGGATATCTACGACGATACCCGCTCGATCACCGAGCCTGCGGGCGCGTTGGGCGTGGCCGGGATCAAGAAGTACGTCGAGCAACGCGGCGTGAGCGGCCAGACTTTCGTCGCCATCGACTCCGGCGCCAACGTCAACTTCGACCGCCTGCGCCACGTCGCCGAGCGCGCCGAGTTGGGCGAAGGCCGCGAAGCGATCATCGCCGTGACCATCCCGGAGAAGGCCGGCAGCTTCAAGGTGTTCTGCGAGGCCGTCGGCAAGCGCCAGATCACCGAATTCAACTATCGCTACAACACCGGCAGCGAAGCACACATTTTCGTTGGCGTGCAGACGCACCCGGACAACGACCCGCGTAGCGCGCTGCTGGCGAGCCTGACCGAGCAGGGTTTCCCGGTCGTCGACCTCACTGACAACGAACTGGCCAAGCTGCACATCCGCCACATGGTTGGCGGGCACGCGGCGCACGTGATTGATGAAGTGGTGTTCCGCTTCGAATTTCCAGAGCGTCCGGGTGCGCTGTTCAACTTCCTTAATAAGCTCGGTGGGCGCTGGAATATCTCCATGTTCCATTACCGCAACCACGGCGCCGCCGATGGCCGCGTGGTCGCCGGCCTGCAAGTGCCGCACGACGAGCGCCATCTGGTGCCGGCGGCGCTTGAGGAAATCGGCTACCCGTACTGGGACGAAAGCGAGAACCCGGCCTATCAGCTGTTTCTTGGCTGAGCGGCTACGCTGATGGGCATGGCCCAAGGAAGAGAAATTCATGGAAACCCTGACCACCCTGAAAGTACTTCACGTCGCGGCGACCGTGGTGATCCTCGTCAGCGGGTTGGGGCTTGCCGCTCTGACCTGGCGTAATCGCAGCGAAGGGTCAGCGAGCACGATGCAGCGCCCTTGGCTGTTTATCTGGTGTTTGATGCTGATCGGTATGCTGAGCATGCCTTTCACCGGCTGGTGGTTGGTACACCTGATCGGCTGGCCACTGGGGCAGTTCTGGATTCTGGGTTCCAGCGTGATCTATGCCGTGGCCACGTTGAGTGCCGTGTGGCTGTTGGTGCGGCTTAATCGGCTGTGGACTAGCGGGGTAGGTAACTGGAAATTCAATCTGGCCCTGGCGATTGTCAGCGGCGTTGGGTTTCTCGCCATTGCGGGATTGATGGGGGCCAAGCCTGTTTAAGGCTTGAGACCGAGTCGACCCCATTCGCGAGCAAGCTCGCTCCCACATTGGATCTGTGTCATTCACAAATACCTTGTGGGAGCGAGCTTGCTCGCGAAGGCGTAATCAGCCGCGCAACGAAATCACCGGCCAGCCACGCTTCTCGGCTTCAGCGCGCAGATTCGGATCCGGATCGACCGCGACGGGATTCGCCACCTGCTCCAGCAACGGCAAATCATTCATCGAGTCGCTATAGAAATAGCTGTCGTCCAGCGAATACCCGGTCTCTTCCAGCCAACGATTCAGGCGCGTCACCTTGCCTTCGCGAAAGCACGGAATATCAGTGCTGCGCCCGCTGTAACGCCCATCAACCATTTCACATTCAGTGGCAATCAGGGTTTCAACACCCAGACGCACAGCAATCGGTGCGGTCACGAAGCGGTTGGTCGCGGTGATGATCACCAGTTTGTCGCCGGCGTCGCGGTGCTTTTTCAGCAGCTCCAGCGCCTTGGGCAGCACAATCGGTTCGATACAGTCGCGCATGTAATCGTTGTGCCATTGATCGAGCACGGACATGTCGGTGCGGCCGAGGATCTCCAGGCAGAAGTTCAGGTACGCGGCATTATCCAGTTTGCCGGCCAGGTAATCCTGATAAAACTCGTCGTTGCGTGCTTTGTACGCAATCGGGTCGAGGAAGCCGCGTTCACACAGATAGTCGCCCCAGGCGTGATCGCTGTCGCCGCCCAGAAGGGTGTTGTCCAAATCGAAGAGTGCCAGGCGCATTGCAGTTACCCGCTGATAAGTCTGTAAAAAGGCGACAAGAATACGGTCTTTTCACAAGAGTGCACATAAGGTAGGAAGCTTCGTTGCCGCCTTATCAACCTTTGTGGAACAATGCGGCGACATGCGTTTGCGAGGTTGTGCCCGTGATCGACCCCGATGGTTTCCGCCCCAATGTCGGGATCATTCTGACGAATGACGCCGGCCAGGTGCTATGGGCTCGCCGTATCAATCAAGATGCCTGGCAGTTTCCGCAAGGGGGAATCAACCCTGAAGAGACGCCGGAAGACGCCTTGTACCGCGAGCTGAACGAAGAAGTTGGCCTGGAACGTGAAGATGTTGAAATACTGGCCTGTACTCGGGGCTGGTTGCGCTATCGTTTGCCGCAACGTCTGGTGCGTACGCACAGCCAACCGCTGTGCATCGGCCAGAAACAGAAATGGTTTCTCCTGCGCCTGATCTCCAACGAGCAGCGGGTGCGGATGGATTTGACCGGTAAACCGGAGTTCGATGGCTGGCGCTGGGTCAGCTATTGGTATCCGTTGGGCCAGGTGGTGACATTCAAGCGCGAGGTGTATCGCCGCGCCCTCAAAGAGCTTGCCCCGCGCCTTTTAGCGCGCGACTGACGACGGAGTTCGACCCCGAGCCATGCTCAATACGCTGCGCAAGATCGTCCAGGAAGTTAACTCCGCCAAGGATCTCAAGGCGGCGTTGGGGATTATTGTGTTGCGCGTCAAAGAGGCCATGGGCAGCCAGGTCTGCTCGGTCTACCTGCTTGATCCCGAGACCAACCGTTTCGTCCTGATGGCCACCGAGGGCTTGAACAAGCGCTCGATCGGCAAGGTCAGCATGGCACCCAACGAAGGTCTGGTCGGTCTGGTCGGCACGCGTGAAGAACCCCTGAACCTCGAAAACGCTGCGGATCACCCGCGCTACCGCTACTTCGCCGAAACCGGTGAAGAGCGCTACGCCTCGTTCCTCGGCGCACCGATCATTCACCACCGCCGCGTCGTCGGCGTGTTGGTCATCCAGCAAAAAGAACGCCGCCAGTTTGATGAAGGTGAAGAAGCCTTCCTCGTGACCATGAGCGCGCAGCTCGCCGGGGTTATCGCCCATGCCGAGGCCACCGGTTCGATCCGTGGTCTGGGCCGTCAGGGCAAGGGCATTCAGGAAGCCAAGTTCGTCGGCGTACCGGGTTCGCCGGGTGCGGCGGTTGGTACTGCGGTGGTCATGCTGCCGCCGGCCGATCTCGACGTGGTGCCGGACAAGACCATCACCGACATCAACGCCGAGCTGGCGCTGTTCAAGACCGCCATCGAAGGCGTGCGCGCCGACATGCGCGCGTTGTCCGCCAAGCTTGCGACGCAGCTGCGCCCGGAAGAGCGTGCGTTGTTCGACGTCTACCTGATGATGCTCGACGATGCCTCGCTGGGCAGTGAAATCACCACCGTGATCAAGACCGGCCAGTGGGCCCAGGGCGCGCTGCGTCAGGTGGTCACGGAACACGTCAATCGTTTCGAACTGATGGACGACGCCTACCTGCGTGAGCGTGCCTCGGACGTCAAAGACCTCGGTCGCCGCCTGCTCGCCTATTTGCAGGAAGAGCGCCAGCAGAACCTGGTCTACCCGGAAAAAACCATTCTGGTCAGCGAAGAGCTGACGCCGGCGATGCTCGGCGAGGTGCCGGAAGGCACGCTGGTCGGTCTGGTTTCGGTACTCGGTTCGGGTAACTCGCACGTGGCGATCCTCGCCCGAGCGATGGGCATTCCGACGGTGATGGGTCTGGTCGACCTGCCGTACGCCAAGGTCGACGGCATCGAGATGATCGTCGACGGCACGCGTGGCGAGGTCTACACCAACCCGAGCGAAGTGCTGCGCAAGCAGTTCGCCGAAATCGTCGAAGAAGAGAAACAACTGGCGCTGGGCCTCGACACCCTGCGCGACCTGCCGTGCGTGACCCTCGATGGTCACCGCATGCCACTGTGGGTCAACACCGGTTTGCTCGCCGACGTGGCGCGGGCGCAGAAGCGTGGCGCCGAAGGTGTCGGCCTGTATCGCACCGAAGTGCCGTTCATGATCAACCAGCGCTTCCCGAGCGAGAAGGAACAACTGGCGATCTACCGCGAGCAGCTCGCCGCGTTCCACCCGCAACCGGTGACCATGCGCAGCCTCGACATCGGCGGTGACAAGTCGCTGTCGTACTTCCCGATCAAGGAAGACAACCCGTTCCTCGGCTGGCGCGGCATTCGCGTCACCCTCGACCACCCGGAAATCTTCCTGGTGCAGACCCGCGCGATGCTCAAGGCCAGCGAAGGCCTGAACAACCTGCGGATTCTGCTGCCGATGATCTCCGGCACTCACGAACTCGAAGAAGCTTTGCACCTGATCCACCGCGCCTGGGGCGAAGTGCGCGACGAAGGCACCGACGTGCCGATGCCGCCGATTGGCGTGATGATCGAGATTCCGGCGGCGGTGTATCAGACCAAGGAACTGGCGCGGATGGTCGACTTCCTGTCGGTCGGCTCCAACGACTTGACCCAGTATTTGCTGGCGGTCGATCGCAACAACCCGCGTGTGGCCGATCTTTACGACTACTTGCACCCGGCGGTGCTGCAAGCCCTGCAAACCGTGGTGCGTGATGCCCATGCCGAAGGCAAACCGGTGAGTATCTGCGGCGAAATGGCCGGCGATCCGGCGGCGGCGGTGCTGTTGATGGCGATGGGTTTCGACAGTTTGTCGATGAACGCCACCAACTTGCCGAAGGTGAAGTGGATGTTGCGTCAGGTCAATCTGAGCAAGGCCAAGGAGTTGTTGGCGGAGCTGATGACCATTGATAACCCGCAAGTGATCCACAGTTCGCTGCAATTGGCGCTGAAGAACCTTGGGTTGTCGAAGATGCATCCGCCGGCGGTGGTCAAAGCGCTCTGAAGATCAAAAGCCCCTCACCCTAGCCCTCTCCCGGAGGGAGAGGGGACTGATTGGGGGATGCTGCAGGCTTACGCCGACCTGAAAGTGCTGTGCCGAATCCATAATCGATTCACACCGACTTGAAGGTGCTTTGCTGAATCCATAATCGACTCACACCGACCCGAAAGTGGCTTGCCGAGTCCATAATCGACCCGCACCGACCTGATAGTGCTTTGTTGAATCCATAATTGAATCACAGCGACTGACGGTGCTGTTGAATCCATAATCAACTCGGTCTTTCAGGTCGATGTATGGCTCAAGACACCTCGGTCGGCCCCCTCTCCCTTTGGGAGAGGGCTGGGGTGAGGGTCTGCTGTTAAGCTGTTATCTCCACTTCACCCAAATGCCCGCCATACGGCCCGAAACTCCGCTCAACCATCCGCCGCGACCCATCCGCCTGAACGATCAACGCCGTACTCGCCCGCGTCCCGTAACTCTGGCTGGCAATAAACACGCTCGACAGCAATGTTTCAGTGGCCAGACCCACCCCGGTATCCGGCAATTCCGCTTCTGGCGCGGTCTGGGCATCGCTTAGCAAATCGAGCAAGTGCTGCGGTTGCGGATCATCCAGCACCGCACTCAACCCAGCCTTGGCCTTGAGCAACTTCGGCCACGGCGTATCCAGCCCGGCATTGGATAATCCGTAGATGCCCGATTCCAGCATCACCGGTTCCGACATCCGCGCATTGAAGTGCCAAAGCTCATGACTATTGCCGAGCAGCAGATTGAACCCGGCATATTCCGCCGAACGCCCGACCACATCGCTCAAATAATCATCAATCGACGCATCACCGGTCAGAAACCGCGCCACCAACTCCCCCCGTGACTTGCGTGCCGGCTGCTGCTGCGGATCACGGATATTGGTCAGCGCAGCAAAACGCCCATGGGCGCCAATCCCCAGCCAGGTCCCACCGGCCTCAAGATCACGCCCGGCATGCACATGCGGCGCCTCCGGCCACTGCGCCAGTGGCAGGCTCGGCCGGGCGTAGAACTCGTCACGGTTGGCCGCGACGATCAGCGGCAGGGCATGACCCGGGCGCCAGGCGAAAACAATCAGGCACATAAGGTGGTCCTTGTGTGTTTTTTGTCCACTGTACGCATCCGGCGTCCGTGCATCCATCGCCAGTGGAGCCAAAGGGGGTGCATCCGTTACCATGCCGCTCCGGTTTTGCGGATGCGGTCTGGGGGAGACGGTCATGGAATTTCTGCTCTATCTGGCGCTGGGCGCCTGTGCGGGCGTGCTGGCCGGGCTGTTTGGCGTCGGCGGCGGGATCATTATCGTCCCGGTGCTGGTGTTCAGTTTCACCTTGCAGGGCTTTGATCAGTCGATCCTCACCCATCTGGCGGTCGGCACTTCGCTGGCGACGATCATCTTCACCTCGGTCAACGCCGTGCGTGAGCATCATCGACGAGGCGCGGTGCGTTGGCCGATTTTCATGTGGATGGCTGTCGGCATCCTGCTGGGTGCCGGTTTCGGTGCACTGACTGCGGAGGCGATTTCCGGGCCGCACCTGCAAAAGATCATCGGCGTGTTTGCCTTGATCATCTCGGTGCAACTGGCGCTGGACATCAAACCCAAGGCCAGCCGAACGGTGCCGGGTAAACTCGGTCTGACCGTGGCCGGCAGTGTGATTGGCTGGGCCTCGGCGATATTTGGCGTCGGCGGCGGTTCGTTGACCGTGCCGTTCCTGACCTGGCGCAGCGTGCCGATGCAGCAAGCAGTGGCAACGTCATCGGCTTGCGGTCTGCCAATCGCTTTGGTCAGTGCATTAAGTTTCATGATTCTGGGGTGGCACGATCCGTTGTTGCCGGCCCATAGTCTCGGTTTTGTTTATTTGCCGGCGTTGTTGGGCATCGCCCTGACCAGCATGGTCTTCGCCCGCATCGGCGCGCGTTTGGCGCATCGGTTATCGCCGCGCTTGCTGAAACGGCTGTTCGCCGCTTTGCTGTTCAGCGTAGGTGTGAGCTTCCTGATTTAACCGTCGCAATCCTGGCTTAATCCTGAGGTGGCAGCGTCGCCCGGGAATTCTGGTTTCAACTCTAACGAGGAGTCGCAATGCTGCCTTACCCGCAGATCGACCCGGTGGCCCTGGCCATCGGTCCGCTGAAAATCCACTGGTACGGTCTGATGTACCTGATCGGCATCGGCGGTGCGTGGCTGCTGGCGTCGCGCCGGCTCAACCGTTTCGACCCGACCTGGACCAAGGAGAAACTCTCCGACATGGTCTTCTGGATGTCGATGGGCGTGATCGTCGGCGGACGTCTGGGTTACGTGCTGTTCTACGATCTGAGCGCTTATCTGGCCAACCCGACGCTGATTTTCGAAGTGTGGAAGGGCGGCATGTCGTTCCACGGCGGTTTCATCGGCGTAATGCTGGCCGCGTTGTGGTTCGGCAAGCGCAACGGCAAGTCGTTTTTCCAGTTGATGGACTTCGTCGCGCCAATGGTGCCGATCGGTCTGGGCGCTGGGCGCATCGGTAACTTCATCAACGCCGAATTGTGGGGCAAAGCCACCGACGTGCCATGGGCCATGGTCTTCCCGCCATTCAGCGATCCGGCGCAACTGCCGCGTCACCCGTCGCAGCTGTATCAGTTCGCGCTCGAAGGCGTGGCACTGTTCCTGATCCTGTGGATTTTCTCGCGCAAGCCGCGCCCGACCATGGCCGTTTCCGGCATGTTCGCGCTGTTCTACGGCATCTTCCGTTTCATCGTCGAATTCGTTCGCGTGCCGGATGCGCAACTGGGCTATCTGGCCTGGAACTGGCTGACCATGGGCCAAGTGCTCTGCGTACCGATGATCGTTGGCGGGTTGTTCCTGATCTGGCTGGCCTATCGTCGCGCACCGGCAGCACCGCTCGCGCCGACGGCTTAAACTACGAACCCCGGCGCGCGACGCCGGGGCTCAAAGGACACAGGTAACTCATGAAGCAATATCTCGAACTGGTCTCGCACGTCATTCAGAACGGCACCAAGCAAGCCAACCGCACCGGCATCAACACCATCAGCTTCCCGGGTGCGATGCTGCGTTTCGATCTGCAGGAAGGTTTTCCGGCGATCACCACGCGCAAAATGGCCTTCAAATCGGCCATCGGCGAGATGTGCGGTTTTCTCCGTGGCGTGAACAACGCCGCTGAATTCCGTGCGCTGGGCTGCAAGGTCTGGGATCAGAACGCCAACGAAAACGCGCAGTGGCTGGCCAACCCGTTCCGTCAGGGCGACGACGACCTCGGCGAAATTTACGGCGTGCAATGGCGCAAATGGCCGGCGTACAAGCAGATCCCGCTGAGCAACACCGCTGCCATCGAACAGACTCTGAGCAACGGCTACAAGCAGATCGCTCAGGGCGAAGAAGACGGCCAGGCCTACGTGGTGTTGTACAAAGCCATCGATCAGGTTCGCCAGTGCGTCGACACGATCATCAAGGATCCGGGCAGCCGCCGTATTCTGTTCCACGGCTGGAACGTCGCTCAGCTAGATGAAATGGCCCTCCCGCCATGCCATCTGCTGTACCAGTTCCATCCGAATGTTGAGACCAAAGAGATTTCTCTGACCCTCTACATCCGCTCCAATGATCTGGGTCTGGGCACGCCGTTCAATCTCACCGAAGGCGCCGCGCTGCTGAGCCTGATCGGTCGCCTGACCGGTTACACGCCGCGCTGGTTCACCTATTTCATCGGTGATGCGCACGTCTACGAGAACCACTTGGACATGCTCAACGAACAGCTCAAGCGTGAGCCGTTTGCCATGCCGAAGCTGAAAATCTCCGATCGTGTGCCGGAGTTTGCCAAGACTGGCGTGTACCAGCCGGAATGGCTGGAACTGGTCGAGCCGAGCGATTTCTCGCTGGAAGGCTATGAGCACCACGCGCCAATGACCGCGCCGATGGCGGTCTAGTCAGCAGGATCGTTCCCACGCTCTGCGTGGGAATGAATCCCGTGACGCTCCGCGTCACTTAGGACGCGGAGCGTCCATGGCGGCATTCCCACGCGGAGCATGGGAACGAGCGCCAACGTCAGTGGCCGTGGCTGCGGCCTACATGGGAGTGTTCCACTTCCGTCGCAACAACCCCGCCACTCACTTCCAGCCGCTGCAAAATCCCGCATTGATCGGCCATCGGCCCTTCGCCACAGCGTTGGCGCAGGTCGAGCAACTGTGTCTGCAACGCCAGCAACCCATCAATCCGCGCCTTCACATGCTGGATGTGCTCGTCGATCAGCGTATTCACGCTTTCACACTGATCCTTCGGGCTATCACGCATGGCCAGCAGGCTGCGGATTTCTTCGAGGGTCATGTCGAGGGTGCGGCAGTTGCGGATGAAGGTCAGGCGTTCGGCGTGGGCCTGGGTGTAGACGCGGTAGTTGCCGTCGCTGCGTGCCGGCTCCGGCAGCAGGTTTTCGCGCTCGTAGTAGCGGATGGTTTCCACGGCGCAGTCGGTGAGTCTGGCCAGTTCTCCGATCTTCATGACGACAATCTCCAAAAGGGTGCTTGACCCTATAGTGCCTACAGGGTCTTTACTTGGCAACAGGCACCTTCATGGACGCGACCAATGAGCGATTCCCAGCACACCCACAAGCCCGGCGACGGCCACGATCACAGTCATAAATTGCAGCCTGTGCAAAAGCATTCACATGGTGGCGATTCCTGCTGCGGGTCGAAAGCCGCAGCACCGGCACCGGTTCATGCGCACGAAGATTCCTGCTGCTCGTCGACAGCCGCCGCGCCTGCGTTGGTGCAGTTGAGCGAAAAGACCAGCGCCGATGCGCGGCTGAGCAGTTTCCGTATCGAGGCGATGGACTGCCCGACCGAGCAGACGCTGATCCAGAACAAGCTCGGCAAACTCGCCGGCGTGCAGCAGCTGGAATTCAACCTGATCAACCGCGTACTCGGTGTGACCCACAATCTGCCGGGTACCGAGCCGATCACCGAGGCGATCAAATCCCTCGGCATGCACGCCGAACCGCTGGAGGCGGGCGTCGATTCGCCAGCCCCGGCGCCGGTGAAAAAACACTGGTGGCCGCTGGCGCTGTCCGGCGTCGGTGCACTCGCCGCCGAAGTCATCCACTTCACCAACGCCGCGCCCACCTGGGTGGTAGCGATCATCGCGCTGGTGTCGATCCTCAGCGGTGGCCTGAGCACTTATAAAAAGGGCTGGATCGCCCTGAAGAACCGCAACCTCAACATCAATGCGCTGATGAGCATAGCCGTGACCGGTGCCATCCTCATCGGCCAGTGGCCGGAAGCGGCGATGGTGATGTTCCTGTTCACCGTCGCCGAGCTGATCGAAGCGCGCTCGCTCGATCGTGCGCGCAATGCGATCAGCGGTTTGATGCAGATGACGCCGGAGCAAGCCACGGTGTTGCAGGCTGACGGCAGCTGGATTGAGCAGGACGTGAAAAGCGTCGAACTCGGCGCCCGTGTGCGAGTGAAACCCGGTGAGCGAATTGCTTTGGACGGTGAAGTGGTCAGCGGCAACTCGACCATCGACCAGGCACCGATCACCGGTGAAAGCCTGCCGGTCGAGAAAACCCTCGGTGACAAAGTCTTCGCCGGCACCATCAATCAGGCTGGTTCGCTGGAATACGCGGTCACCGCTGCGGCTAACAACTCGACGCTGGCGCGAATCATCCACGCCGTCGAACAGGCCCAAGGCGCGCGCGCGCCGACCCAGCGCTTCGTTGATCAATTCTCGAAAGTCTACACGCCTGTGGTGTTCGTCTTTGCTTTGGCAGTGGCGATCATTCCGCCGCTGTTCATGGGCGCCGTGTGGTTCGACTGGATCTACCGCGCGCTGGTGTTGCTGGTGGTTGCATGCCCATGTGCACTGGTGATTTCCACCCCGGTGACCATCGTCAGCGGCCTCGCGGCAGCGGCGCGCAAAGGCATTCTGGTCAAGGGCGGCGTGTACCTGGAGGGCGGTTTCAAGCTCGATTATCTGGCACTGGATAAAACCGGCACGATCACCCACGGCAAACCGGTGCAGACCGATTACCTGTCCCTCGACGCGACCGCCGATGCCACGGCACCGGCAATCGCCGCTGCCTTGGCCGGACGTTCCGATCACCCGGTGTCGCTGGCCATCGCCAACGCCGCTGTGGATAAAAACTTCGCCGCGCTGATTGTGGATAACTTCGAAGCGCTGGGTGGGCGTGGCGTCAAAGGCGAAATCAACGGCCAGACCTATCATTTGGGCAACCATCGTCTGGTCGAAGAACTCAGCCTGTGCTCGCCAGCGCTGGAAGAAAAACTCTTCGCGCTGGAGAAACAGGGCAAATCCGTGGTGCTGCTGCTCGACAGTTCCGGCCCGCTGGCGCTGTTCGCCGTGGCCGATACCGTCAAGGAAACCAGCCGCGAAGCGATCCGTCAGTTGCATGAACTCGGGGTGAAAACCCTGATGCTCACTGGCGATAACGTCCACACCGCGCAGGCGATTGCCGCGCAGGTCGGCATCGACGAGGCCCGTGGTGATTTGCTGCCAACCGACAAACTGCAAGCCATTGAAGATCTGTACAAGCAGGGCCATCGTGTGGGTATGGTCGGCGACGGCATCAACGATGCGCCGGCACTGGCCCGCGCCGAGATCGGTTTCGCCATGGCCGCTGCCGGTACCGACACTGCAATCGAAACCGCCGATGTCGCCCTGATGGACGACGATCTGCGCAAGATCCCGGCGTTCATCAGCCTGTCGCGCAACACCGCCAGCATCCTGAAACAGAACATCGCGCTGGCCCTGGTGATCAAAGCGATCTTTCTTGCGGTAACCTTCGCCGGGCTCGCCACCATGTGGATGGCGGTGTTCGCCGACATGGGCGTGAGCCTGTTGGTGGTGTTCAACGGGTTGCGCCTGCTGCGCAAATAGATGAGGAAAGGCTGTGCTGAGTGCCGAGCTGAAAGCGTTTTACATGGTCGCCCGCTTGGGCAGCATCACGCTGGCGGCGAAAAAGCTCGGCCTCAGTCAACCGACCGTGACCACGCAGATCCGCAATCTGGAAAGTCAGTATTCGGTGGAGTTGTTTTACCGTGGTGGACGGCGCCTTAGCGTCAGTGACGAAGGCGCGCGGCTGCTGCCGATGGTCAAGACGCTGTTGCAGCAGGAAGCCGACATCGAGTTCTTCCTGCGCAACAGCGGTCAGGTGCAGGGCACATTGCGCATCGCCGCGACAGCGCCGTATTACATTCTCGATCTGGTGAAGACCTTTCGCGAACGCTTGCCGCAAGTGGAAGTGTCGGTGGAAATCGGCAACTCGCAGCAGGTGCTCGAAGCGCTGGAGGATTACCGGGTGGACATCGCCGCGTCGTCGCAATTGCTCGATGACGCGCGGTTGATTCGTCGGGTGCTCGGGACTGATCCGCTGGTGCTGGCGGTGCATCGCAATCATCCGCTGGCTGTGCAGGAGCATGTGGCGTTGAGTGCGCTGGCCGGGCATACGTTGTTGATGCGTGAGTCGGGTTCGACGACGCGGCGGCTGACGGAAGAGTTGCTGGCGAGTGCCGGCGTGAGTTTCGGGCCGTTGCTGGAGATCGGCAGCCGTGAGTCGATTCGTGAGGCGGTGTTGCGCAATATCGGCATCAGCATCATTGCCCGGCAGGAAGTGCCGCATGATCCGCAGTTGCGTGTGCTGACGATCGAGAATGCGCCGCAGATTCCGGAGTATCTGTATTGCCTGAAGGAGCGCAAGGGCGCGCGGTTGCCGGCGGCGTTCCTTGGCTTGGCCCAAGAGATGTCCCCGGCCTGAATCTTGTGCTGAATGTCTGGGCCTCTTCGCGAGCAAGCTCGCTCCCACATTGGAATGCGTTCCCACTGTGGGAGCGAGCTTGCTCGCGAAGGCGTCGGTTCAAACAACCCAAGACCTGGATCTTCTGAACCAAAATCCCCGAATACCACTATCGGCCGTTTTTGCCTCACTGCCACATGACGGACGCATTACAACTCTAGGATTGGCCCCATCTGCTTGATGAGGTCTGTCCATGAATCCTGCCATCGCAACTGCCCTGACCAACCCCGGTGCGCCGATGAAAGTGCGCGGCGTGCAGAAACGCTTCGGCGCGTTCACTGCGCTGGATAACGTCTCCCTCGACGTCGCCGCCGGTGAACTGGTGTGCCTGCTCGGCCCCTCGGGCTGCGGCAAGACCACGTTGCTGCGCTGCATCGCCGGTCTGGAGAAGCAGGACAGCGGTGAGCTGTACCTCGGCGAGCGCGACGTCTCGCACCTCGCCCCGCAGGCCCGCGACTACGGGATTCTGTTCCAGTCCTACGCGCTATTCCCCAATCTGACCGTCGAAGCGAACATTGCCTACGGCCTCGCCGGCAGCGGTCGCGACGAAGTGCGCCGTCGCGTCGGCCAGATGCTGGAACTGGTCGGCCTCATCGGCAGCGAGAAAAAATACCCCGGTCAATTGTCCGGCGGCCAGCAGCAGCGTGTCGCGCTAGCCCGCGCTTTGGCGCCGGCACCGTCGCTGTTGTTGCTTGATGAGCCGATGTCCGCCCTCGACGCCCGCGTCCGCGAGCATCTGTGCACCGAGTTGCGCCAACTGCAACGCAACCTCGGCATCACCACGCTGATGGTCACGCACAATCAGGACGAAGCCATGCTGATGGCCGACCGCATCGCCGTGATGAACAACGGCCGCGTCGAGCAGTACGCCACCCCGCAGGAAATCTACAACCGCCCGGCCACGCCGTTCGTGGCCGAGTTTGTCGGGCAGGGCAACTGGCTGCCGTTCCAACGCAGCAGTGACACTCACGCGCAGGTCGGCGGGATGAACCTGCGCCTCAGCGACGGCAGCGTTCAGCGTGCTTCGGGCCGTTTGTTCTGCCGCCCGGAAGCGATCAACGTTAATCCACCAGTGCACGAGGAAAACCTGTTCCCGGCCAAAGTCCGTGAAATCACCTTTCTCGGCAACCGCTGCCGCATGAGCTTCGAACTCGATCAACTACCGGGCCACGCGCTGCTCGCCGAACTCGCGCCGGAAGCCATGCCGCGCCTCGGCGCCCAGCAAATCATGGTCGCCTTGCCGCCGCGCAGCCTGCAGGTGTTTGCCTGATGAACAGCAACCTCGCGCTGCCGCTACCGCACAAGCAGGTGCGACAGTCCTCGAAAGCCGAGATCGGCGACCGCATTTTTGTCGTCGGCGGCAAAGTCCTCTTGCTGCTGTTGCTCGGCGTCGCGGTGTTGCTGCCGTTGCTGGCGATCTTCTGGCGTGGCTTTAGTAATGAGGCCGGGCAGGGCGGTGGCTGGATCGCGGCGAAGGAGATGGTCAGCAGCGAGAATTTCCACTGGCTGCTCGGCAACAGTCTGAAAGTTTCCCTCAGCGTTGCGGCCATCGTCGTACCGCTGGCCTACCTGTTTGCCTACGCGCTGCAACGCACGATGATTCCGGCGAAGGGCATCTGGCGCGGGATTTCGTTATTGCCGCTGATGGCGCCGTCGATGTTGCCGGGGATTGCACTGGTTTATCTATTCGGCAACCAGGGCATGTTGCGCGGGCTGCTCTCGGACAACATCTACGGGTTCTGGGGGATTGTGCTGGGCGAGGTGATTTACACCTTCCCCCATGCACTGATGATTCTGCTCTCGGCATTGTCGCTGGCCGATGCGCGGCTGTTCGATGCCGCGTCGAGCATGGGCGCCAGTCCGGCCAAAGCGTTTCGCAGCATCACTTGGCCGGCGACGCGTCAGGCTGTGTTCGCCGCGTTCTGTCTGGTGTTCACCCTGACCATCACCGATTTCGGTGTGCCGGTGGTGGTCGGTGGCGACTATCAGGTGCTGGCGCTGGAAGCCTACAAAGCTGTGGTCGGTCAGCAACAATTCGGTCGCGGCGCGTTGATTGGCATGGTGCTGTTGCTGCCGGCGCTGTTCAGCTTCGGCGTCGACGCCTGGTTGCGTCGCCGTCACGGTGACTCCATGAACGGTCGCGCTCAGGTGTTCAAACCGGCACCGTCGAAGCTGCGCGATGGCTGCTATCTGGCGATTGTTTTGCTGATCAGCGCGGCGTTGATTCTGGTGTTCGGCATGGCGGTGTTCTCCTCCTTGGTGAAGTTCTGGCCGTACAACCTGTCGCTGTCGCTCAACCATTACCAGTTCAACGAAACCGCTGGCGGTGGCTGGCTGGCCTACAGCAACAGTTTGAAAATGGCCTTGGGTACGGCGCTGATCGGCAGCGTGCTGATCTTCACCGGCGCTTATCTGATGGAGAAAACCCGCGATCAACGCGGCCTCAACCTGGCGTTGCGCATGCTCAGTTTTGTGCCGATGGCGGTGCCGGGGCTGGTGCTCGGTCTGGGCTATGTCTTCTTCTTCAACCTCACGGGTAACCCGCTGCACGTGCTGTACGGGACGATGACGCTGCTGATCGTCTGCACCATTGCGCACTACCTGACCACCGCACAAATGACCGCGACCACCGCGCTGCGCCAACTCGACGCCGAGTTCGAAGCCGCTGCGCTGTCGCTAAAGGCGCCGCTGTACCGCCACTACCTGCGCGTCACCGTACCGATCTGCCTGCCGGCGTTGCTCGACATCGTGCGCTACCTGTTCGTCTCGGCGATGACCACGGTGTCGGCGGCGATCTTCCTCTACAGCCCCGACACCATCCTCGCGGCAGTCGCGGTGCTGAACATGGATGACGCCGGCAACGTCGGCGGCGCGGCGGCGATGTCGACCCTGATTCTGTTCACCTCGGCGGGCGTGTCCTTGCTGCTGGCGTGGGCGTCGCGCGGCTTGCTGCGCCGTTCTCAAGCCTGGCGGCAAACCGCGCCCGGTCACTGATTCCAATCCCGTTCAACTCATTACAGGAAAACGATCATGTTCAAGCCTATGGCCCTGGCCGCTGCTGTGCTCGCTACTTTCAGCCTGAATGCCTTCGCGGCAAAAACCGAGTTGACGGTGTACACCGCCCTCGAAGCCGAGCAACTGAAGTCCTACAAAGAAGCGTTCGAAAAAGCCAACCCGGACGTCGAGATCAAATGGGTGCGTGATTCCACCGGGATCATCACCGCCAAACTGCTCGCCGAAAAGGCCCGTCCGCAGGCTGACGCGGTGTGGGGTCTGGCGGCTTCCAGCCTGGCGATCCTCGATCAGCAAGGCATGCTGCAAAGCTACGCGCCGAAGGATCTCGGCAAGATCGGCGCGAACTACCGCGACGCCGCAAACCCGCCAGCGTGGGTCGGCATGGACGTCTGGGCCGCAACGATTTGCTTCAACACTGTAGAAGCCGAGAAGCAGGGTTTGACCAAGCCAGTGAGCTGGCAGGATCTGACCAAGCCTGAGTACAAGGGCAAGATTGTTATGCCGAACCCGGCGTCGTCCGGCACTGGTTTCCTCGACGTCAGCGCGTGGCTGCAAACCTTTGGCGAGAAGCAGGGTTGGGCGTACATGGACGGTCTGCACCAGAACATCGGCCAGTACGTTCACTCCGGTTCCAAGCCTTGCAAGTTAGCGGCGGCGGGCGAGTTCCCGATCGGGATTTCCTTTGAATACCCGGCGGTACAGCTGAAGCGTCAGGGCGCGCCGCTGGACATCATCCTGCCGAAAGAAGGTCTGGGCTGGGAGATCGAAGCGACTGCCGTGATCAAAGGTACGCCGCATGAAGACGCGGCGAAGAAACTCGCTGACTTCTCGGCGAGTGCTCAGGCGATGGATTTGTACAAAGAGAACTTTGCGGTTCTTGCGCAGCCGGGGATTGCCAAGCCGCAGACCGAATTGCCGGCGGATTATGAGCAGCGTTTGATCAAGAACGACTTTGCCTGGGCCTCGAAGAATCGCGACGAGATCCTGACTGAGTGGCGCAAGCGTTATGACGGCAAGTCCGAGAAAGTCGCTGCCAAGTAAATCTTCGTAGTCTGACCGGGCCTCATCGCGAGCAGGCTCACTCCTACAGGGGAACGCATTCCAACTGTAGGAGTGAGCCTGCTCGCGATTACGGTCTTTCATTCAGGACATCATCCAGATGACACAACACAAAGACCTGCTCATCGTCGGCGCCGGCATTCTCGGCTTATCGCACGCCTACGCCGCCGCCAAACGCGGCCTCAAGGTCGCCGTTTTCGAACGCACCGCCACACCCCTCGGCGCCTCGGTGCGCAATTTCGGCCAGGCCCTGGTCACCGGCCAGCCACCGGGCCAAATGCTTGATCTAGCCAAAGCCAGCCGCGACATCTGGGGCGATTGGGCGCAACTCGCCGGCCTGCAAATCAAGCGCAACGGTTCGTATTTGTTCGCCCGCACTGAAGCCGAAGAACATCTGCTCGAAGCCTTCTGCAACGGTCGCGCCGTGGAGCACGGTTACAACATTCAACTGCTGCGCGGCGCCGCCCTGCGCGATCTCTACAACGGCCAGTTCAGTCATCACCGCGCCGCGCTTCATGGCATCGACGATCAACAGCTGTACTCGCGCGAAGCGATCCCGGCGCTGATCGATTACCTGCGCCGCGACCTCGGCGTCGAGTTTCACTTCTCCACACTGGTGCGCGATGTCGAACCCGGTCACCTGCACAGCACCGCCGGCAGTTTTACCGCCAAGCAGATCATCATCTGCTCCGGTCATGATTATCAGACGTTGCTGGCCGAACCAATCGCCGCCCTCGACCCGCAAATCTGCCGCCTGCAAATGCTCCGCGCCAAACCGCAGATCGATCTGAATCTGCAACACGCCTTGCTCACCGGCCTCAGTTGCGTGCACTACGGCGCCTTCGCCGATCTGCCGGAAGCGGCGGCGGTGCAGGCGCAGATCCTGCGTGAACAACCGCACCTGCATGACAACGGCATTCACCTGCTGATCAGTCCGACGCCGTACGGCGAACTGATCATCGGCGACTCGCACCATTACGGCAGCGATCCTTCACCGTTCAACGCCGAGCAAGTGGACAACTGGATGATTGAGTTGGCCGAGCAGACCCTGGGCTGCAAGGTGCAAGTGGTCGAGCGCTGGCAGGGCGTCTATGGTGCTCGGGGGCCGGGGCCGTTTTCGTTGCTGCGCCCGGCAGCGGGGTTGAGTGTGGCGCTGATGCACACCGGCGTCGGCATGAGCGTCGGCCCGGCGCTGGCCGAGCGCAACATTGCGCAGTTGCTGGAGGAGATTTGATGACAGGTCACGAGCAAACCGTCGCCTGGGTATTCGCGCTGTATGAGCGTTTTGGCACCAGCGATTACATCGGCGAACCGGTGTCGCAGATCGAACACATGTCCCAGGCCGCCGAACTGGCGATCGCCGAGGGCTTTGATGATGAAGTGGTGCTGGCGGCGTTCTTCCATGACATCGGCCATTTGTGTGGCGAAGGCGCGGAAAACATGGGCGGCTATGGCGTGGTCAGCCATGAAAGGCTCGGCGCGGATTATTTGCGTGAGGCCGGTTTCAGCGAGCGTATGGCGCGGCTGGTGGAATATCACGTACAGGCCAAGCGGTATCTGACGCTGCGTGAGCCGGGGTATTTCGAGCGCTTGAGTGAGGCGAGTCGGCGGACGCTGGAGTATCAGGGCGGGGTGATGACCGAGGCGGAGGCGGATGAGTTTGAGCGCGATCCGTTGTGTGCCGTCAGCCTGCGGATGAGGCAGTGGGATGAGTTGGCCAAGGAGAGCGCGGTGCCGGTGATTGATCTGGCCTTATTGAAGGAGAAAGCGGCGCGATTGTTGGCTGCGTAAGTCGCTGGAGCGAGGTGCTGCCATCGCGAGCAGGCTCACTCCTACAAGGTGAACGCGATCCACTGTAGGAGTGAGCCTGCTCGCGATAGCGCCAGATCAGCCGCTACAAATCTTTGGCCAGAGACTCAACCTGCTCCTGCCTTTCCGCCTGATTCAACTTCGCCTGCGGATTCAACGACGACCACTGCGGATGCGCCCGCGCCTTGTTCAGCGCCTCCGGCAACTTGCCCTCGCGCCAGGTTTTATCCTGCGGCGTCGCCACCTGAACCGCGTCCATCGCCGCATGCCCGCGCTGATCCAGCGCCAACACCAACTGCCGCTGACGCAGCGCCAACAGCCGCAACACCCCGTCATCCACCGTCAACTCACGCTGCCCTTTGATCTTGCCGAGCAAGCGACTGCCATAACTGCGCGCCGTCTGCAGCGCACCACCAGCAATCGCCCCTGCCAACGCCGCTGCGCCAAGGGTAATCCCGCCAACCAGCAAATCCACACCAGCCCCTGCCGCCGCACCGGCAGCAATTCCGCCGCCCACCCGCACACCAAGTTGCTTCAAGGTTTCCGGGTTGAACAGATCGTCGCCCCAGCGCCCATCGAGCAACGGCAAATCACTCGCCGCCGCATCCTGCGGACGAAACGCATACAGCTTGAGCAGCGCTTCAACACACTTCTGCTCGCGCTGGCGCACAGCCTTGCGCAGTTCGCTGATGGCTTGCTGTTCCTGCGCCGCTTCACTGACCACACTGCGCCGACAAGCCGCACAGTCGATCAACAATTCAGCAATCAAACGCGCCGCACTTTGCTGACGCGCGAGGCGCTGAGCCTGTTGATCAGCAATCAAGCGCTCCAGTTGCGGACGAGCATTTTCCAGCAGCAGCGCAAGGCTTTCATAGAGCCGCCGCTCGCCATCTTCAGGCGGCGCCACGCTGTCGAAACGCACCAACGCATGAAGCCCCAGCCGCGCCAGCGCCTCGCGCCAATCCGGCTCGCGATGGTTGGCGCTGCTGACAAAATTCAGCACCGGCAGCAGCGGTTTGCCACAACTGGCGAGCACTTCCAGTTCATCGCGGTACTTGGCCAGCACCGGCTCGCGGGCGTCGATCACATACAAACCGGCGTCGGAGGCGAGCAGTTGCCGCAGCACTTTCGCCTCCTGCTCGAAACGCTGGCGCGCCTCGCTGCCGTCGAGAAACCGCGCCAGTCGCGCCGGGCCGTCGAGGCGTTCGCCGGGGCGTTCCAGGCGCTCGAGAAAATCCAGCAGGGCGATGGCGTCTTCCAGCCCCGGCGTGTCGTAGAGGTCGAGCAATGGCTCGCCGTCCACCGACAACCGCGCGCCTTCGACATGCCGCGTGGTGCTCGGGCGATGGGAGACTTCGCCAAAACCGACGTCGCGGGTCAGCGTGCGCAACAGTGAGGTCTTGCCGACGTTGGTGTGGCCGACCACGGCGAGTTTCAGCGGCGCTTTCCAGGCATCAGTCATGACCCGTCTCCAGCCAGTTCAACGGCGCGCAATCGGCGAACGGCAACTCCAGTTGTTGCAGCGCCATGTGCCAGTCGCCGAGGCGTTCACCATCCAGCGCTTCACCGGGCGGCGCTTGCAGCAGCCACACGCGGGTTTCGCCAGCGCTGCGCGCCAGCTCGGCGATTAGCGCGAGGCTGCCACGATCCGGCGAGCGCCGTGGATCGCAGGCAATCGCCAGGCGTGCTGGCGGAAAGCGGCTCAATTGTTCGAGGAGTTTGTGCCGTGACTCGCGGCTGTCGAGGATGCCGGCGTTGCTGACATTTTTCGGCAATGCCGGCGGCCATGGACGTTGTTCATCGAGTTCGATGGCGACCAGCAGCGCGCCTTCGCTGGCGAATTCGCCAACGCTGCTTTCGACACGATGCATTTGCGCAGGCTCCGGATCGTTGACGCCGAGGCGTTCGCTAGTCGGCATCAGGCGTTCACGCAATTGCGCGTAGCCGGGCAGGTTCAATTCCAGACGCAGCGCGGCTTTGCCGCTGTTCCAGCGCCAGAAACACAACAGCGTCAGCAGCAGACGCGGCAGCACGCCGTACACCACCAAAACGCCAACCAGCCAGGTCGCCCAGGCCTGACGAGCGCTTTCGATGTCGAGCGCGCCGTCGCCGCTGGCGCGGATCATGTCCACCGTCGGCACGTTGAAACCGAGCAGCGACGGCAGATAACCGAATGCGTGAGTGACATGGATAAAGGTGTCGGCGCTGAGAATCGTGGTTTCCCAGACGAAGCCGTAGCGCCGGGTCGCCATCAGCGTCAGCAGCAGAATCAGCGCGCTGAGCATCGCCAGCAACCACAAACCGTTGACCAGCGTCCCGAGCGCCCAGCGATTGAGTTTCTTGCGTTGCAGCATTAGTAACAGTGCCGGCGCCAGTTGCGCGGCTTTGGCGTCACGGGCCATTTTTTCGCTGAGCCACAGCCACAATCGTCCGAGCGTGGCGCCGTGTTCGCCGGCAAAGATCAAGCCCAGCAACCAGCTCAGCAGCAGAATCAGGTTCAGCCCGAGCAGGCTGCCCAAGGCCCAGAACACATTGACCGGCGTCTGGCCGAGTGCGGCGAAGGCCAGACCGGCGCCGCTCAGTACCGCGAAGATCATCAGCAACACCAGCGCCAGACGCGCGCCTTGCAGCCAGTGTTTGAGGGCAGCCGTCAGCCCGTCACGTTCGGCCAGCCATAACGCGCGGCGTTGAATGCGGCTCGGCAGATCGCCGCCGGCGGTGCGGGCCAGTCGATTGGCTTCCAGATCATCCAGGGTGCCAGCGTGTTCTTCGCGCAGGCGCACGGTCTCGGTGAGCCAGAGGTTTTGCAGTGGAGTCAGTTCAGTCACGCGGCATCCCGTCGCTTAATCCAGCGCTGAGCATAACCGCTGTGGCGCTTATCGGGGTAAGCGCGGCTCTGGTATCCTCGCCGGCATGACTAAATCACTCCCCCTCAGCCTGATCGCAGCCCTCGGTGAAAACCGCGTGATCGGCGTCGACAACAGCATGCCCTGGCACCTGCCGGGGGACTTCAAATACTTCAAGGCCACCACCTTGGGCAAGCCGATCATCATGGGTCGCAAGACCTGGGATTCGCTCGGCCGACCGCTGCCGGGGCGCTTGAACATCGTAGTCAGCCGTCAGGCCGATCTGGTGTTGGAAGGTGCCGAGGTGTATCCGTCGCTGGAAGCCGCGGTGGTTCGCGCCGGAGAATGGGCGAAGGAACAGGGCGTTGATGAGCTGATGCTGATTGGTGGCGCGCAGTTGTACGCGCAAGGGCTGGCGCAGGCGGATCGTCTGTATCTGACGCGCGTGGCGTTGAGCCCGGAAGGGGATGCGTGGTTTCCGGAGTTTGATTTGAACCAGTGGAAACTGGTGTCGAACGTGCCGAATCCAGCTGAGGGCGATAAACCCGCGTACAGCTTTGAGGTTTGGGAGAAAGCCTAAATTGTGGCGAGGGGATTTATCCCCGTTGGGTTGCGCAGCAGCCCCAAAATAATGGGGTCGCTACGCAACCCAACGGGGATAAATCCCCTCGCCACAAGTATGTGTTGCAGTTAAGCCTGAGCCAGCTCCGCATGCTCATCGGCATCCAGCAATTCTTTATCAGTCTGCTGCATCACCTGACTGGTAATCGCGCCAGCGGTGATCGAACCACTCACGTTCAACGCCGTGCGCCCCATATCAATCAGCGGCTCAACCGAAATCAGCAACGCCACCAGTGATACCGGCAAACCCATCGCCGGCAGCACGATCAGCGCCGCGAACGTCGCGCCGCCACCGACACCGGCCACACCGGCCGAACTCAACGTCACAATCGCCACCAGCGTCGCGATCCACAGCGGATCCAGCGGGTTGATGCCCACGGTTGGCGCAACCATTACCGCCAACATCGCCGGGTACAGACCGGCGCAACCGTTCTGGCCGATGGTCGCACCGAACGATGCCGCAAAACTGGCCACCGATTGCGGAATCCCCAATCGACGGGTCTGCGCCTCAATACTCAGCGGAATGCTCGCCGCGCTGGAACGGCTGGTGAACGCGAACGTCAGCACCGGCCAGATCTTGCGGAAGAATCGCAGCGGATTGATCCCGGCCGCCGACACCAGCAAACCGTGTACGACAAACATCAGGCCCAGACCCAGATACGACACCACGACAAAACTGCCGAGTTTGATGATGTCCTGCAGGTTGGACCCAGCGACCACTTTGGTCATCAGCGCCAGCACACCGTACGGAGTCAGCTTCATCACCAGACGCACTAGACGCATCACCCAGGCTTGCAGGGTGTCGATGGCGTTGATCACTTTCTGACCTTTCTCGACGTCATCCTTGAGCAGTTGCAGCGCGGCAACCCCGAGGAATGCGGCGAAAATCACCACGCTGATGATCGAGGTCGGCTTGGCCCGGGCCAGGTCGGCGAACGGGTTTTGCGGGATGAACGACAGCAGCAGTTGCGGCACATTCAGGTCGGCGACCTTGCCGGCGTAGTCGGTCTGAATGGTTTGCAGACGGGCCATTTCCTGGGTGCCGGCGACCAGACCTTCAGCGGTGAGGCCGAACAGGTTGGTCAGACCGATGCCGATCAGCGCCGCAATCGCGGTGGTGAACAGCAGGGTGCCGATGGTCAGGAAGCTGATTTTGCCCAACGACGACGCGTTGTGCAGACGCGCCACGGCGCTGAGGATCGAGGCGAACACCAGCGGGATAACGATCATTTGCAGCAACTGCACGTAGCCGTTGCCGACCAGATCGAACCAGCCGATCGAAGCTTTCAGCACCGGGTTGCCGGCACCGTAAACGGTGTGCAACGCCACGCCGAAGGCCACGCCCAGCGCGAGTGCGAGCAGGACTTTTTTCGCCAGGCTCCACGTGGTGTGGCGGGTTTGCGCCAGACCGAACAGCAGGGCGAGGAACACCAGCAGGTTGAGAATCAACGGTAGGTTCATGAGAACTCCAGAAAGACTTTGCCAACAGCCTTCCGGGGCTGCTGCGAACCGGTAAGCCTAACAGCTTGATTTGCAATGATTTAATACCGAAATCTTAGGGTGTCCGTCGTTTTTGGAATAAGCGCGTGTCGCTCTCGGCAATGCATCTGGCGCAAATAGCGGCGTGGGCGGTCGCTGACAGACGAGGACTGTCATACACATTTGTTAGCGTCGATGCTTTTACATCAGGGAGAAAGCGTCGATGAAGTTCGCACCGAAATTTCTGGCTGTCGCACTGGCTGTGGGCATGGGCCTGGCTTCTCAGGCTTTCGCCACCGACCTGAAACACTGGCCCGCCGATCAGGCCAAAGCGCTGGACGCGATGATCGCGGCCAACGCCAACAAAGGTAACTACGCGGTGTTCGACATGGACAACACCAGTTACCGCTACGACCTCGAAGAGTCGTTACTGCCGTTCATGGAAAACAAGGGCCTGATCACCCGCGACAAACTCGACCCCTCCTTGAAACTGATGCCGTTCAAGGACACCGCCGACCACAAGGAAAGCCTGTTCAGTTACTACTATCGCCTCTGCGAAGTCGACGACATGGTCTGCTACCCGTGGGTGGCGCAGGTGTTCTCCGGTTTCACCCTCAAGGAACTCAAAGGCTACGTCGATGAGCTGATGGCTTCGGGCAAACCGGTGCCGGCGACTTATTACGAAGGCGATGTGGTCAAAACCCTTGATGTGCAGCCGCCGAAAATCTTCACCGGTCAGGTTGAGCTGTACAACAAGCTGATGGAGAACGGCATCGAGGTTTACGTGATGACCGCTGCTTCCGAGGAGCTGGTGCGCATGGTCGCGGCTGATCCGAAGTACGGCTACAACGTCAAACCGCAGAACGTCATTGGTGTGACCACGCTGCTGAAAAACCGTGAAACCAACGAACTGACCACCGCGCGCAAGCAGATCACTGCCGGCAAATATGACGAGAAGGCCAACCTGGGCCTGGAGTTGACGCCGTATCTGTGGACCCCGGCGACGTGGATGGCCGGCAAGCACGCGGCGATTCTTACTTACATTGATGAGTGGAAAAAACCGGTATTGGTCGGTGGCGATACGCCGACCAGCGACGGTTACATGCTGTTCCACGATGTCGACGTGGCCAAGGGCGGGATTCACTTGTGGATCAACCGCAAGGACAAGTACATGACGCAGTTGAACGGCATGATGGCCAAGCACGCGGCGGCGCAGGCGAAAGAAGGGTTACCGGTGACGGCAGACAAGAATTGGGTGATCGTCAAGCCTGAAGAAATCCAGTAACCCCCAGAAGGGATCGGGTTGATCGTTCCCACGCTCTGCGTGGGAATGCAGCCCGTGACGCTCCGCGTCACTGGACGCGGAGCGTCCCTTGAGACATTCCCACGCAGAGCGTGGGAACGATCAGCCCCGCACTCAGGCGGGGCATTTTCTATTCGTCGCTTAAGGCTTACAGGCCGTCGAGCATCGCTTTGTTACGCACAGCACCTTTGTCGGCGCTGGTCGCCAGCAGGGCGTAAGCCTTGAGGGCGGTGGTCACTTTGCGTGGACGAATCTCGACCGGTTTCCAGCCTTTCTTGTCCTGCTCGGCGCGGCGTGCCGCCAGTTCTTCGTCGCTGACCAACAGGTTGATCGAACGGTTCGGAATGTCGATCAGCACTTTGTCGCCATCCTGCACCAGGCCGATCGCGCCGCCGGCAGCAGCCTCAGGCGAAGCGTGACCGATGGACAGGCCCGAGGTGCCGCCGGAAAAACGCCCGTCGGTGAGCAAGGCGCAGGCTTTGCCCAGGCCTTTGGATTTCAGGTACGACGTCGGGTAGAGCATTTCCTGCATGCCCGGGCCGCCTTTCGGGCCTTCGTAGCGAATGATGACGATGTCGCCAGCCTTCACTTCGTCCGCGAGGATGCCGCGCACCGCGCTGTCCTGGCTTTCGAAGATCTTCGCGTTGCCTTCAAAGACGTGGATCGATTCGTCGACACCGGCGGTTTTCACCACGCAGCCGTCGAGGGCGATGTTGCCGTACAACACGGCCAACCCACCTTCTTGCGAATAGGCGTGTTCGAAGCTGCGGATGCAGCCGTTTTCACGGTCATCATCCAGTGTTTCCCAACGGGTCGACTGGCTGAACGCTGTCTGGGTCGGGATACCGGCAGGGCCCGCCTTGAAGAAGTGATGCACCGCTTCATCGGTGGTCTGGGTGATGTCCCACTTGGCGATGGCTTCTTCCATGCTGCGGCTGTGCACGGTCGGCAGGTCGGTGTGCAGCAGACCGCCACGGGCCAGCGAGCCGAGGATGCTGAAGATGCCGCCGGCGCGGTGTACGTCTTCCATGTGGTATTTCTGGATGTTCGGCGCGACTTTGCACAGCTGCGGAACGGTGCGCGAGAGACGATCGATGTCGCGCAGGTCGAAATCGATTTCCGCCTCTTGGGCAGCAGCGAGCAAGTGCAGGATGGTGTTGGTCGAACCGCCCATGGCGATGTCGAGCATCATCGCGTTCTCGAACGCCTTGAAGTTGGCGATATTGCGCGGCAATACCGATTCGTCGTTTTCGCCGTAGTAGCGTTTGCACAGTTCGACGATGGTACGGCCGGCCTGCAGGAACAGTTGTTCGCGGTCGCTGTGGGTGGCGAGGGTCGAACCGTTGCCCGGCAATGCAAGGCCCAATGCTTCGGTCAGGCAGTTCATCGAGTTGGCGGTGAACATGCCTGAGCACGAACCGCAAGTCGGGCAGGCGCTGCGCTCGTACTCAGCGACTTTCTCGTCAGAAGCGCTTTCGTCGGCGGCGATCACCATGGCATCGACGAGGTCGAGGCCGTGGGACGCGAGTTTGGTCTTGCCGGCTTCCATCGGGCCGCCGGAAACGAAGATCACCGGAATGTTCAGGCGCAGGGCAGCCATCAACATGCCCGGGGTGATCTTGTCGCAGTTGGAGATGCAGACAATGGCGTCAGCGCAGTGAGCGTTGACCATGTATTCGACAGAGTCGGCGATGATCTCGCGGCTCGGCAGCGAATACAGCATGCCGTCGTGGCCCATGGCGATGCCGTCATCCACAGCGATGGTGTTGAATTCTTTCGCCACACCGCCGGCGCGTTCGATTTCACGGGCGACCAGTTGGCCCAGATCCTTGAGGTGCACGTGGCCCGGTACGAACTGGGTAAACGAGTTGGCAATGGCGATGATCGGCTTTTTGAAGTCGTCATCTTTCATCCCGGTGGCGCGCCACAGTGCGCGGGCGCCGGCCATGTTGCGGCCGTGGGTGGATGTTTTCGAGCGGTAATCTGGCATGGAGCACTCCGGGCGGCTAATCACTTACTAATCAGGTGCAAAAGGGGAGTGAGCTTCTATTGACGTCTGGAACACTCAGAAATGACCGTGTGTCCGTGAAGTTGCCGATGACGTTGCGGGATCGCCGCTGGTCTCAGCCTGAGCTCATAAACCCGCCGGGGGATGAATGGCGATGAATCAGCCGATTCTACACCGCTGGCGTCTGGAGGGAATGGCGCAAAGCGTTGTTCCAGTGCAGACGGCGTGTGTGGGATGACGACCGGCGGGTTTAATCACCGCCGGTCTGTGCAACGACATCGGCTTCAAGTTTTTTCGCACGCCGGCCGAGTCGGTTGTTGAGCAGCAGTGCTATCGCGCTCAGCAGCACAAAGCTGTAACCCAGCGTCGACTGCAGATTGGCCGGGCTGAGGCTGACAAGCGCGCTGATAAGCCCGCCACAAATAAAGATGATCGTACTGCCCGCCGAGGCCGAGGTGCCGGCGTTCTCAGGAAACAGGCCCATGGCCCGAGAGGTGGCGGCGGGGCGGGCAATGGTGGTGCCCGCGGTGCAGATCAGCATCGGGATCAATACCGTGGCCGGCGCCAACGCATGATTCGCCGCCAGGTACAGCATCGCCAGTCCCGACAGCAGTATCAGGGTCAGCCCGGTAAAGATTTGCTGAACCGGCGTGATCCGTCGATTCAGTACGGCGGCCAGAATGCCACCAACCACATAAGCGGCACCGTAGACCAGCAGAATCAGTGAAAAGTCATAAGGCGCGAGTTGCAGTTGATCCATGAAAATCAGCGGCGAAATCACGATGAACGAGAAGTGGCAGGCGAAGGCGAACGCTGATATCAGCCAGTAGCCGACAAACTCGAAATCCCCCAGCACGCGTCGGTAGGACTGAATGAAACCGAGCCGTGTGCCGCTGTAGGCCGGACGGCTGTTTGGTAAAAACAACCAGGCCTTGACCAGCACCGTGGCGGACAGCGCGGTAAAAACCCAGAAGCTGCCGCGCCAGCCGAGTGTGGCCTGCAGAAAGGTGCCAGCCAGCGGCGATACCGAGATGAATATCCCGGTGGCCGTGACCATCAGGATCCGCAAACGGTCGCGCTCCTCACCTTCGAACAGATCCTGCACCAGCGCCTGGGACAGCACGAAACATCCACATCCCAGGGCCTGCATCACCCGAAATATAAGGAACAGCGAGTAATCGGAGGTCATCACGCAACCGAGCGCGCCAAGCATCGATACGCTCATGCCGACGAGTAACAAGCCCTTGCGCCCGATCACGTCCGAGAGGGGGCCGATCAGGACCTGAGCAAACGCGATCCCCACGGCGAACAGACTGATTGACAGTGCGATGTCTGCCGGTGAATGGCGAAAGTGGGTCGCCAGTGCCGGAAAGGAAGGAAGCAGCACATCCAGTGGAAACACGCCCAACAGCACCATGGCCAGTAACAGGCTGACAGCGGCGCGGCGCTGTCGTGTGGTTGCCACGGATTTTCCTTTATCCATCGATCAGTCCTGCCTTCGCAAAAAGTTTCTGGTTATGGGGTAGGGCAAAAAAACCGGCCTTGCGCAACGCATCCAGCGTAGCGATGGAACCTGATCGTGCACGCGCACGATTGGCGTGCACCGTTGCCATGCTGCCGACAATTTCCAACACGTCGCTGTCAGCAATGCCGGCTCCACGCAAGCTCTGTTGCAGCCAGCGTTCGTCCGCTTCGAAAAACATCCCGATGATTTCCAGCAATGTTCTGCTCGCAAACGTGCGCTGGCGGCTGTTCATCGACAGCCAGAAGTAGTGGAACGCTTCGGCGAAGTAGCGACTGTGGCGGGCTTCGTCCGCCAGATGGTCACGCAGCATGTCGTTGACGCTGGACACCAGGCTGTCGCGGCAGACGTCCAGCAGTTCCCGGGCAATGATGGTTTCCGAGACGAAACCCAGCAGAAACCATGCCAGTGCCCGGTTCTTTTCCGGGGTGCGATCAATCAGAGCGTTCATGCGGGAGATGCGCTTTGGAATCACCGGGCGCCCGGTGAACCCGTAGAACGCGGCGATCTGTTCGGCGAGGCGATTGGAGAACAGCGCGTGATAACCCTCGTCGGTGTAGAGCTGCAGGGCCGCATGTTTCATCGGCAGAGGCACGTAAATGGGCAGTTCCCGGTGCACGATGACTTCCACGGCACGATTGACGATACGGTGTTCGAGCAGAGTGGTGTAATCGAGAAAGTGCACCAGGTGGTTGGCTGACAGCCGGTGCAACACATCGCGCCCCGCCGCCTGGATGGCCGGATGAGCCAGATAAGGCAGAAACGCCGGTGGAAACCAGTGGCGGGTTTGCAGTTGCAGCGGCACATCGTCGGGCAACAGATAGTCATGGGTACTGCTGCGCACGGAGGCGCGGCTCTTCCAGTCTCCCAGGGTGAATTTGAGCGCCCAGGACACCGGGGCTTCATCCGGCTCTGCAATTGAGAGGGTCATGCTTGCCCCTCACGCAACAGCTCGCGCATTTCGTGGCACATCACTTGCCCGTCGCTTTCTCCACAGCCAACAAAAAACAGCGGTTGTTCAGCGCTGCCCTCGATATTGAGGAGTGCTTCGACCTGCTGGTCGGCAAACGCGCCGGTCAGCCAGGTATTGAGGCCCAGTGCCGTGGCGACCAGTTGGAAGGTTTGCGACAGATGACCGGCTTCGACGAAGGCCATGCGATAGGCCCGCGAGTGTTCGTATTTCCACCAGAGCCGGTCAAACCGGGCGGTGATGAACAACCCCAGCGGCAGGTTGTTGATGAAATGCTGACCGCCGAGCAAGTGGCCCAGCGCTGGTTCAGGTAATGGATTGACCCGGCTCAAGGTATGTTCGGCCGGATGATAGACATAGATGCCCGGGTCCAGTCCATCGACGTTCTGCACCAGCAGGAAGCCTTCGCAAGCGTTCAGGCCACCCGCGGAAGGACTGCTGCGACGTGCGCTGAGTCCGACGGCGATACTGTCGTCGCGATCATTGTCACGTTCGTGGAGATAACCGAGGGAAAGGTAAAGCAGGGTGCCGACATCATTCAGCGTTATTGCTGCGCCTGTGTAGCTGCGGCAGGTTTTGCGCTGGAGCAGAACATTTCCCAGGCCGTCGTCATTCAATGCGCACGGCGCGGGCAGGGTTATCCGCTGCTCGGTTTCAAACGTTGGGCGATCTGTTACGGGCGTCGGCGTGGCCAATACTTCATTGCAGTGCGCCAGATATTGTCTGGACCACTCGTAAATATTTTGCGGGGTATGTTCACAGGGAATATTTTGTGTGCCGATGTGATAAATCTTCGACAGCTCATCCCAGCCCCATTGCGGGTTGTCTATTTTTGAAACGGTTAGAATGTCCGCGCTCAATAGTTGTGTGTCTATTATGTTTTGAGTGTCGAACAGTTCCGGGTTGTTGATGAGTTGTGCAAGGCGAATTGCATGGTTAAGGTCAAGTTCGTGTTGTGTGTGGTTTTTATAGTTCCACACAACTTGTCCGGGCGGGCGCGGCAATATAAACAAGTAAGGATTGATGTGCATGTCGGTCGATTCACTCTGGGAGCAGTCAAAAGGACGCCGGGTTGCCGGCACTCCCCAGCGTCCTGACTTACTTAGCGGGCTTTAGGGGCAACCAGAAAAGCCAGGTTTGCGATTTTTTTACTTTCCAGAGAAATGTTTTTCATGATGTGAACTCCTTGTTCATTGATAGTTGAAGTCACCTCGTGGTGACAACTTCATAATAGTTTGTAATGGATTATTGGCAAGGGGATATTAAGTAGGAAATTTCCAGTAATTTTGTCGGAGCAGTCTTTAGCTGGAAGTGAACTTGTAGGGCAAGTTTCAGTAATTAAAAGACGTAAGGAAATATCCTGCACGTTAGCGGGAAAATAATTGTAGGAAGTATTGAGGAATAACGAAGGGAAGGTGTTGCGCAAAGCAAACGGGGAGCCTGTTGGCTCCCCGTCATCCGCATGGATCAGCTGTTGGGCAGCAGGCGGCAGGTGATGCTCTTGATGTAGCGCGTCTCGGCGATGGCCGGGTGCACCGGGTGATCCGGGCCCTGACCGCCACGCTCGAGCAACTGGATGTTGCGATCCAGATGACGCGCGCTGGTCAGCAGGATGTTTTGCAGATCATCTTCCGGCAAGTGCATCGAGCACGATGCGCTGACCAGGATGCCGTCCTTGTTGAGCAGGCGCATGGCTTGCTCGTTCAGGCGACGGTAGGCGCCTTCGCCGTTTTTCATGTCTTTCTTGCGCTTGATGAACGCTGGCGGGTCGGCAACGATCACGTCGAAGCGTTCTTCGCTGGCTTTCAGCTCTTTCAGGGCTTCGAAAACGTCGCCTTCGATGCAGGTCATCTTGTCGGCGAAACCGTTCAGCGCGGCGTTACGCTCGACACCGTCGAGGGCGAAGGCCGAAGCATCGACGCAGAACACTTCGCTGGCGCCGAACGCGGCAGCCTGCACGCCCCAGCCACCGATGTAGCTATAGAGGTCGAGGACGCGTTTGCCTTTGGCGTAAGGGGCCAGGCGGGCGCGGTTCATGCGGTGGTCGTAGAACCAGCCGGTTTTCTGACCCTGAATGACCGGGGCTTCGAACTTCACGCCGTTCTCTTCCAGCGCCACCCACTCCGGCACCAGGCCGAACACGGTTTCGACATAGCGGTTGAGGCCTTCAGCATCACGCGCAGCAGAGTCGTTCTTGAACAGGATGCCGCTTGGCTTGAGCACTTGGGTCAATGCCGCGATCACGTCATCTTTGTGTGCTTCCATGGTTGCTGAAGCGATCTGTACCACGAGGATGTCGCCGAAACGGTCAACGACCAGGCCAGGCAACAGGTCGGAATCACCATAGACCAGACGATAGAACGGCTTGTCGAACAGGCGCTCGCGCAGCGACAGGGCCACGTTCAAACGGTGCACCAGTAGCGATTTGTCCAGCGCAACTTTAATGTCGCGCGACAGCAGGCGGGCGCAGATCAGGTTGTTCGGGCTCATCGCAACGATGCCCAGCGGCTTGCCGCCGGCGGCTTCGAGGATGGCTTGATCGCCGGCCTGGAAGCCGTGCAGCGGGGTGGCGGCAACATCGATTTCGTTGCTGTAGACCCACAAGTGGCCGTTGCGCAGGCGACGGTCGGCGTTGGCTTTGAGGCGCAGGCTAGGCAGGGACATGACGTCGCTCCGGAAAAAAGAGCGGGAGTATAGCGTGTTGGGGCTGGTGCCGGGATTGGAGAGCGATGAAACGCTGACGACGCCTTCGCGAGCAAGCTCGCTCCCACAGGGGATTTGTGGCGGACACAAGACCAGTGTGGGAGCGAGCTTGCTCGCGAAGCGGTTTTGACTTCTACGCCAACAGTGCGTCGATCAGCTCCTTGTTGAACGCCGGAATATCATCTGGCTGACGGCTACTGATCAGGTGACCGTCCTTGACCACTTCTTTATCGACCCAATTGGCCCCGGCATTTATCAGGTCGTCCTTGAGCGTCTTGTAACTGGTCATGGTCTTGCCGTTGACCAGCCCCGCCGAGATCAGCAACCAGCCGCCATGGCAGATCACCGCAATCGGTTTGCCGGCAGAGGCGCCGGTCTTGACCAGATGCTGGGCGTCCTGATCGATGCGGATGGTGTCGGAGTTCTGCACGCCGCCCGGCAGGACGATTGCGTCGTACTGCTCGCTGCTGGCGCCCTGAAACGTCTGGTCGACCTTGAAATCGTCCGCCGGTTTGTCGTGATTCCAGCCTTTGACCTTGCCAGCCTCGGTGGAAAGGATGTCGACCTGGGCGCCGGCTTGCTCCAGCGCCTGCTTGGGACCGGTCAATTCGACCTGCTCGAAACCGTCTGTTACCAAAAAGGCGACGCGTTTGCCGTTGAGGGAAGTGGCCATCGATAAGCTCCTGAGTCTGTGGGAGTTTGCCGCCGCAAGGGGTCGGAGTGATCCATTGGGCATTACAGATTCCGAAGCCGTGGCCTGAATGAAAGTTCCTGACAATTGCCCACTGGTGTGTCGTCTCGCGGTTTTTAGAGGTTAGAATCGCCGCCTGTCCCAGAGTGTGTACTTATGTCCCAAGAGCTGACCACCGAACAGATTCAACAATCGCTGCAAGGCATCAGTGTGCCTGCGCAACCGCAGATCATGGTGGATCTGCAAATGGAGCAGTACATGCCCGACCCGGACCTGGAGGTGATCGCCAAGCTGATCGCCCAGGATCCCGGCTTGTCCGGTTCGCTGCTGAAAATCGTCAATTCGCCGTATTACGGCTTGAGCAACAAGATCACCTCGATTCAGCGCGCGGTGAACCTGTTGGGCAGCCGCTCGATCATCAACCTGATCAACGCGCAGTCGATCAAAGGCGAGATGAACGACGACACCATCGTCACCCTCAACCGTTTCTGGGACACCGCCCAGGACGTGGCGATGACCTGCCTGACGCTGGCCAAGCGTGTTGGCACTCAGGCGGGTGACGAGGCTTACGCCTTGGGCCTGTTCCACGATTGCGGCGTGCCTTTGATGTTGCAGCGGTTTCCCAATTACATGACGGTGCTGGAAAAGGCTTACGCCAATGCCAGCGCCGAATGTCGAGTAGTGGACACCGAGAACAGCGAGTTCAACACCAACCACGCGGTGGTCGGCTATTACACCGCCAAGTCCTGGCGCCTGCCGGAGCATGTCAGCGCGGCCATCGCCAATCACCACAATGCCTTGGCGATTTTCAGCGATGAATCGTCGCGCAACAGCCAGCTGAAAAACCTGCTGGCGATCCTGAAAATGGCCGAACATATTTGCGCTTCGTACCGAGTGCTGGGCAACCAGACCGAAGATTTCGAATGGAACGCCGTCGGGCCGCTGGTACTCGACTATGTAGGACTGTCGGATTACGACTTCGAAACTCTCAAACAGACGATCCGCGACCTCGGCGCGCATTGATTCGAGAACGCCATGCCTGAACTGCCGGAAGTCGAAACCACCCGTCGCGGGATTGCTCCGCATCTGGAAGGCCAGCGTGTCAGTCGGGTGATCGTGCGTGATCGGCGATTGCGCTGGCCGATTCCCGAGGATCTCGATGTGCGCCTGTCGGGGCAGCGCATCGTGCTGGTCGAGCGTCGTGCCAAGTACCTGTTGATCAACGCCGAAGTCGGCACGCTGATCAGTCATTTGGGCATGTCGGGCAATTTGCGTCTGGTCGAAGTCGGTTTGCCGGCGCTCAAGCATGAACACGTCGATATCGAACTGGAGTCGGGGCTGGCGCTGCGTTACACCGATCCGCGACGGTTCGGCGCGATGTTGTGGAGCAATGATCCACTCAATCATGAACTGCTGATTCGCCTTGGTCCGGAGCCGCTGACTGATCTGTTCGATGGCGAGCGCTTGTTTCAGCTGTCGCGCGGGCGTTCGATGGCGGTAAAACCGTTCATCATGGACAACGCTGTGGTTGTGGGCGTCGGCAATATCTATGCGACCGAAGCGCTGTTTGCTGCCGGGATCGACCCGCGCCGCGAGGCCGGTGGGATTTCCCGGGGGCGATACCTGAAACTGGCGATCGAGATCAAACGCATTCTTGCCGCTGCCATTGAGCGTGGCGGTACGACGTTGCGTGATTTCATTGGCGGTGACGGGCAGCCGGGGTATTTCCAGCAGGAGCTGTTTGTCTATGGCCGCGGTGGTGAACACTGCAAGGTCTGTGGCACCGGGCTACGAGAAGTGAAGCTGGGTCAGCGTGCCAGTGTGTTCTGCCCGCGTTGTCAGAGCTGAGGCAAAAAGCTGAAAAAGTCCTACGGTCTATAGTGAGTTGTCTCACTGTTCAGCCCGAAGGATCGTGCCATGAAATCCTTGCAAGTCCTCTTTGTTGCGCTGCTGCTGTGTTCCAGTCTGGCTGTTCAGGCCACGGAAAACGGCAGCGGTGATCCGCGCTACACCATCCAGAATCCACCGGCCTACGCCATGCTTGGCGATTTGCTGATTGCCCGACCTTTGCTGGTGGTGGCGACGGTCATCGGTGCGGGGGCGTTTGTCGTGTCGTTGCCGTTTACCGCGCTGGGTGGCGGGATTGGCGATGCGGGACAGGCGTTGGTGGTGGATCCGGCGAAAGCGGCGTTTGTGCGGTGTCTGGGGTGTACGGGGGAGGGGTTTGAGCAGCGTGAGTGAGCTGATCAGGGTTTTGCGCTGCGACTGATGGCCCTTTCGCGAGCAAGCTCGCTCCCACATTGGAGCGCATTTCAAATGTGGGGGCGAGCTTGCTCGCGAAGAGGCCCGAAAGAGCGCTACAAATCCGGCGGATCAGGCCTTGCCGGTGATGATGCGGTACTTTTCCATCAACTGTTCTTCAGTCTCCGGATGCGCTTCGTCCAGCGGAATGCAATCCACCGGGCAAACCTGTTGGCACTGCGGTTCGTCGTAGTGGCCGACGCACTGGGTGCACAGGTTCGGGTCGATCACGTAGATCTCTTCGCCTTGGGAGATGGCGGCGTTCGGGCACTCGGGTTCGCAGACGTCGCAGTTGATGCAATCGTCGGTGATGATCAGGGACATGCTAACTCCAGCCGGGGCGGCAGGCCCGGGCGCTATAAATCAATGCGCGCAATTGTGCCGCATTGGCGCGCGCAGTGCACGCTGCTGCGATCAAGGGCTGTAATCAACAGCCAGGATCGCAGCCCGAGCTTTCGGCAGCGCCTACTTTTTGAAGCGCAGGGTCAGCGCATCGGCCACAGCGGGGTGGACGAACTTGCTGATATCGCCGCCCAGCGCAGCAATTTCCCGCACCAGCGTCGAGGAAATGAACGAATAACGCTCGGATGGGGTGAGAAACAGGCTCTCCACATCCGGGGCCAACTGGCGGTTCATGTTGGCCAGTTGAAATTCGTATTCGAAATCCGACACCGCACGCAAACCACGCAGAAACACGTTGGCGTTCTGCTCTTTGGCGAAATGCGCCAGCAGCGTCGAGAAACCGACCACTTCCACGTTCGGCAGGTGTTTGGTGACCTCGCGAGCCAGTTCGACCCGTTGTTCCAGCGGGAACAGCGGGTTTTTCTTCGGGCTGGCAGCGACTGCAATAATCACGTGGTCGAACAGGCGCGAGGCGCGTTCGACCAGATCGCCATGGCCCTTGGTAATAGGGTCGAAGGTACCTGGGTACAACACTCGGTTCATCGCGTCGTCCTGGCGGGAGTCCGTTGGGGAGTCGGATGGTATCGCAGCCGTCCCGGTCGGCCAAGTCGCCTGTTGGGTAAGAAAGCACTATAGACGATGGCAATAATCGGTTTTTTCACGGGTTTCTCAGCCGATCGGCGAGGGACGTCGCCAGTTGCGCGGTCAGGCCATACACCGACAGCTGCGGGTTGGCGCCGATGCTGGTGGGGAAAAGTGAGCCGTCATGGATCGACAGATTGGCCAGTTGATGATGCCGGCCGAGACTGTCGGTGACGGCGCTTTTCGGGTCTTCACCCATCGCGCAGCCGCCCATGACATGCGCACTGCCGAGCCGGGTGCGGTACAGCTCAAGGCTCAAACCATCGATCAACGTGCGTGCTTCGGCCAGGGTTTTTACGTAACGTGCGTCGGCGTGCATCGGCATCACCGCTTTGGCGCCGCCGGCGAACTGGATTTCGGCCATGACCTGAAAGGCCCGGCGCAGGCCTTCCCATGCATATGGCGAAACCTGATAGTCGAGTACTGGCGAACCATCGCCCCGCAACTCGACTGCACCGCCCGTGCTGTCCGGGTGAAAACCGTCACGCAGCAAGGCCAGCATGGCGTGGGTGTGCGGTAGGTCAGCCATGTGTTGCGCACTTTCCTCTCCAAAGCCGCCGAGCAGGGTGGCCGCCAGCGCCGGATGCAGAGGCGGCACTTCGAGTTTGAAGGCCATCGGTCCGGTGGTGCCGTCCTTCCACTGGAAATGGTCGGAATAGATCGACTGCGGCGCCCCGTAGAACGGGTTGATGACTGCGTCGAAGCGCGCGGCTGACATGTTCACCGGGTGCAGGAAGGTGCGTTTTCCGAGGTTTTCATGCGGATCCGGGGCGTCCGAGCGCAGCAATAACGCCGGGCTGTTGATGCCTCCGCCGGCCAATACGTAATGCCGCGCTTTGACGGTGATTGTGCGCCCGGTCGGTGCAACGCAGCGCTCATCCATCGCCACGCATTGCAGGCCGGTGACCTTGTCGCCGCTGATCAGCAGCTTCTGCGCGCGAGCGAGATAGAGCAACTCTCCGCCCTTTTCCAGCGTCGCCGGAATGGTCGTGACCATCATCGATTGTTTGGCGTTGGTCGGGCAGCCCATGCCGCAGTAACCGAGATTCCAGCAGCCGCGCACATTGCGTGGGATCACGTGCCAGCTATAGCCGAGTTGTTCGCAGCCTTTGCGGATCACATCGTTGTTGGCGTTGGGCGGGACCATCCATGGCGCGACGCCGAGGCGCTGTTCCATTTTTTCGAACCACGGCGCCATCTCGGCGGCACTGTGGCCTTTGACGTTGTGCTCCCTGGCCCAGTGTTCGAGGGTCGGTTCGGGCGTGCGAAAGCTCGATGTCCAGTTGATCAGCGTCGTGCCGCCGACCGCGCGCCCCTGGAGGATGGTGATCGCGCCGTCCTTGCTCATGCGGCCGATGCCTTCCTGATAGAGGCTGCTGTAGGCCTTGTCTTCAAGCATTTTGAAGTCGGAACTGGTTTTCAGTGGGCCTTCTTCGATCAGCAGGACTTTGTAGCCGGCAGCGCTGAGGATTTCCGCCGTGGTGCCGCCGCCCGCGCCGCTGCCGATGATGGCCACGTCGGCTTCCAGGGTCAGGTCGTCGGTCAGTTGTGCGCCGTTGTAGGTTTTCCAGCCTCGGGCGAGGCCTTCGCGGAACGGGTCGGGTACGGGCATCGGTCAGGTTCTCTTTATTATTTTGGATGCAAGGTGTGGCGACTGGCCTCTTCGCGAGCAAGCTCGCTCCCACATTGGAATGCGAACTCCTGTGGGAGCGAGCCTGCTCGCGAAGGCCGCGCCGCCGATCTCAAACGGTAGGCGGGCCGGGATAACCGCAATGCGCCCACGATTCGGCGCGGGTGTACCAGGCCATCATCACCATCTGTTGCAGCGAGCTATGCCCCATACGCAACAAACTCAATGAACTGTTTTCCCAGCGCTCAAGAAAATGCCGCATCGTCTCCGGGCTGGCATTTTCCCAACTGCCCCAGATCCCGGTGAGTGGCCCGCGCGTCACGGCCATGCCGAGGACGTCGAACAACTGCCGGGTGAGCTTGAGCATTTCCGGCGACAGGTGATCGAGGCTGTAGTCCAGCGACTTGAGCGTGCCATCGACGGCGGCCGGCATTTTTTCCGCCGTCACGGCGCCTTCGAGCATCACCGGAATCAGTGCGCGCAGAAACAGCAAATCGCCGTCACGCAACGAGACAAAACCGTTGGCCGCGACGCTCGATGAGCAGCCGCTGAGGCTGGCGCCGAGTCCGGCGGTGGCGAGAAACGCGGTGGCGCCGAGGCTGAATTTCAGCAGGCCACGGCGCGACAGTGCAGGTGTTTCGGTCAGGCTTGGGTGCATTGTTTTTATTACCCGGCGGTGACGAAGGTTTAGCGAATGAACAGCTTCTGGATCAGTTTCTGAATCGATGTGCCGTAGGGCGGGTAAATCAGTCGGGCTGCGTTGAAGCGCTGTTTAATCAGCACGCCCTTGGCTTTGCTGAAGGTCAGAAAGCCTTCGTGACCGTGGTAGTGACCCATGCCCGAAGCGCCGATACCGCCAAACGGCATATCGTCCTGAGCCACATGCAGCAGCGTGTCGTTCAGGCACACGCCGCCGGAATGGGTTTCGTGCAGCACACGGTTCTGTTCGCGTTTGTCGTAGCCGAAGTAGTAAAGAGCCAGAGGACGTGGCCGCTGATTGATGTAAGCAAATGCCTGGTCGAGATCCTGATACGGCACGATCGGCAGCAGCGGACCGAAGATTTCGTCCTGCATCACCGTCATCTCGTCGCTGACATTCAGCAGCACGCTGTGCGGCATTCGTCGGCCCTGGCCCTGCTCGAACAGCGGAATCAACAGCGCGCCCTTGCTGGTGGCATCGCTGACGTAGCCGTTGAGTCGCGCCAATTGGCGTTCGTTGATGATCGCCGTGTAGTCCGGATTGTCGGTGAGCGTTGGATAAAAACCCTGCACCGCCTGGCGATAGGCTTCGACGAAAGCGCCGACCCGATCTTCCGGCACCAGCACGTAATCCGGGGCCACGCAGGTCTGGCCGGCGTTGAGGGTTTTACCGAAGGCGATGCGCTCGGCGGCATCCTTGAGCGGCACATCGCGGGAGACGATAGCTGGCGACTTGCCGCCCAGTTCCAGTGTCACCGGGGTGAGGTTTTCGGCGGCGGCGCGCATCACGTGTTTGCCGATGCTGGTGGCCCCGGTGAACAGCAAGTGATCGAAGCGCAAACGCGAGAACGCCACGCCAATGTCTGCTTCACCGAGCACCACGCAGACCAGGTCTTCGGGGAAAATTCGCGCCAGCAACTCTTTCATCAACAAACCGGTGGCCGGGGTCGATTCGCTCAGTTTGAGCATCACCCGGTTGCCCGCCGCCAAGGCGCCGACCAGTGGGCCGACGGCCAGATACAACGGGTAATTCCACGGCACGATGACGCCAACCACGCCGAGGGGCTGATAGACCACTTTCGCCGACGCCGGCTGAAACGCCATGCCGACCTTGCGCCGCGAGGCTTTCATCCAGCCCTTGAGATGGCGGCTGGCGTAGTGAATGCCGTGCAGGCTTGGCATCAGCTCGGCGAGCAGGGTTTCATCGGCGCTGCGATGGCTGAAATCGGAGCTGATCGCCGCGATCAATGCCTGGCGTTCATTGCTCAGCAAATCGCTCAACGCTTTGAGCCATTGCTGGCGCTGGGCGGCGGGCGGCATCGGATTGGCGGCATACGCGGCCCGCTGCGCCTCGAACAACCGGTCCAGCTCGGCCAGCGGTTGTTGCAGCGTTTGCAGGTAGGCAATGTCGGCAGTCATGGTCTGCTCCGGATTTATTGTAGTGATGAACTTTTTAGAGTCTATGCTCTAGAAAGTCAAATGACTTCCTTGCACAGCAGTGTTTTATCCATTTCCGGTTAGGTCGTAAGATGCCCCCCAACGCACTCTGAATTAAAGCTCAAGCCATGGCCCCACGAATAAAAACCAGCGAGCGTATCGTGCTGAACAGCCTTGAGCTGTTCAATCAACAGGGCGAGCGCAGCATCAGCACCAATCACATTGCCGCCCATATGGAGATTTCTCCGGGCAACCTGTACTACCACTTCCCCAACAAGCAGGCGATCATCGCCGTGTTGTTCAGTGAGTACGAAAGCCTTGTGGACAGCTTTCTGCGCCCGCCGCAGGGGCGCGCGGCAACGGTCGAGGACAAGCGTTTCTATCTCAAGGAATTGCTCTCGGCGATGTGGCGCTACCGTTTTCTGCACCGCGATCTGGAGCATCTGCTCGACAGTGATCCGGAACTGGCCGCCCGCTATCGACGCTTTTCCCAACGCTGCGTGATTCAGGGCGCGGCGATCTACGAAGGTTTTGTCGCCGCCGGGATTCTCGACATGGATCGCGTGCAGATCGAATCCCTGACCCTCAATGCCTGGATCATCCTGACGTCGTGGGTGCGCTTCCTGTGCACCACCCGCGAAAACTCCAACCACCTCAGTGAGCAAGCCATTAAACGTGGCGTGTATCAGGTGCTGGTGCTGGAAGCCGGGTTTGTCACTGAGCAGGCGCGTGACGAGGTCAATGCGTTGTTCGAGGAGTTCTACGTGCCGCTGGCCCAGGCCCTTGAAGACGTGAAATAAACCGTTCTTTTGAAATCCCCCAGGAGCCTGTTATGCCGATTGCGCAACTGATCAGCCCCGAAGCACTGGATGCCCGCAAGGCGCAGCCGGGGCTGGTGATTCTCGATTGTCGTTTTGCCCTCGAAGACCCGGACTACGGTCAGCGCAGCTATGCCGAAGGGCACATTGCCGGGGCGAGCTTCGCCGACCTTGAGCGTGACCTCAGCGGCACCGTGGTCAAAGGCGTGACCGGTCGTCATCCGTTGCCCGAGCCGGCAGAGCTGATCGAGCGTCTGCAGGCGTGGGGCATCAACAACGACAGCGATGTGGTTTTGTACGACGACGGTCCCGGTGCCTACGCCGCGCGGGCGTGGTGGTTGCTGGCGTGGCTGGGCAAGCGCGATGGCGTGTTCATTCTCGATGGCGGACTCAAGGCGTGGCATGCGGCGGGGCTGCCGCTGAGCCTGGATGCGCCGACGGTCATGACGGGCAACTTCAGTGGCCAGCCGGATGTGCAACTGCTGCTTAACGCCGAGCAATTGCAGCAACGCCTTGGGCAGCCAACGCTGACCCTGCTCGACGCCCGCGCCTTGCCGCGCTTCAAGGGGGAAGTTGAGCCGATCGATCCAGTGGCGGGACATATTCCCGGCGCGCAATGCGCGGCGTTCACCGACAACCTCGGCAGCGATGGGCGATTCCTGCCAGCGGAGCAACTCAAGCAGCGTTTTGCCGCGAAGCTCGGTGAACGTTCGCCAGCGGATCTGGTTGCCTATTGCGGGTCTGGGGTGACGGCGTGTCACAACCTGTTTGCCTTGTGCCTGGCGGGTTATCCATTGGGTTCGTTATACGCCGGGTCGTGGAGCGAGTGGATCAACGAGCCTTCGCGCGGTATCGCCATCGGCGAATAAGATCAAAAGATCGCAGCCTTCGGCGGCCCCTGCATTGGAATGCATTTTCCTGTAGGAGCTGCCGAAGGCTGCGATCTTTTAGCTTTCCATCCGGGCGCTGCGGTACGCGGCGGGTCCAACGCCATAAGCCTGCTTGAACTGCCGGCTCAAATGGCTCTGGTCGGCAAACCCCAATTGTGTGGCGACCTCCACCGGCAGGCAGCCGTGCTGCAGAAGTGCGCGCGCCTGAGCGATACGTTGCTGCATCAGCCAGGTGTGCGGCGGCATGCCGGTGGCGCGGCGAAACACCCGGGCGAAATGGAAGGGCGACAGATTGACCGCTGCCGCCAGTTCTTCCAGTGACGGTGGCGCCGCCAGTTGCGCGTGCAGCAATTCTTTGCCCAACAGCACCGCGCGGTGTTCCTTGCCGGTTCGACCGGGCACCGGCACTGCCGCATGGCGCTGCAACAGCAGCAACATCATTTCGCGCCACACTGTTTGCTGTTGCAGCGCGGTGGCCGGGCTTTCGAGCAAACGGTGCAACTGCGCGAACCCGTTGACCAGATCCGCATCCCTATACAACGTGGCGCCGAACGCCGGCAGGTTGGTGGTGGACAGCTCTAGCTCATCCAGCAACGAAACGATCTGTGAGGTATCGGGATAAAACGCCCGATACAGCCAGCCATCCTCGGTGCCCTTATGCCCGGTGTGCAGTTCGTCGGGATTGATCAACACCAGCGTGCCGCTGCCGGCCAGATGTTCGGCGCCGCGATAGCGATAACGCTGGGCGCCGGCCATGATCATGCCGATCACGAATCCGTCGTGCACATGCGGGGCGAAGCGCTGCTCGATGTAGCGCGCCGAGAGCAACTCGACCCCGGCCAGCGGCGCGGTTTGCCAGAAACGGATCGACTCGCCCTGATCGCTCATGCGGGCACGCGCGCCAGCCACTGCGGGATGCGTCGTTCCAGGTAATAACCGGGCTGACGAATCGAGCCGTCGACGAAGCCGACATGCCCGCCGCGTGCCTGCAATTCAAAGGCAGTCGAGGCCGACAGCTCACTGGCCTGCGGCAAGCTGTGCGGGAACACGAACGGATCGTCCGCCGCCTGAATGATCAGCGTCGGCGTGCGGATCTCGCCAAGGAAGTAACGGCTCGAAGCGCGCCGGTAGTAATCCTCGGCATCATTGAAACCGTGCAACGGCGCGGTCACCCGGCCATCGAAATCCCAGAAGGTGCGCATGTTTTCCAGCGAGCCGAGGGCTGCCAGCGCGGCGAGTCCGTCTTCGCGACCGTCATGCTGAAACTGCCGTTGCTTGTTCTTGATATAGGCGACCATCTCGCGCATGAAGTGCGCCTGATAGACCTTGGAAAAGCCTTGGCCGATGCGGTCGGCGCATTGATCAAGGCGAAACGGCACCGACACCGCCACAGCGCCGAGCACGCCACTGGCGCTACCGGTTTCGCCCAGATGTTTGAGCAGCACATTCCCGCCCAACGAATAGCCAACGGCATACAACGGTGCCAGCGGCCGCTTGGCGCGCAGGTGTCTGATGGTTTCGGCGAGGTCTTCACTGGCACCGGAATGGTAGCTGCGCGGCAGCAGATTCGGTTCGCCGGAGCAGCCGCGCCAGTTCAACGCGACACTGGCCCAGCCTTGATCGGCCAAGGTCTTTTGGATACCCGCTACATAAGGTGAATTGGAAGAGCCGGTCAGCCCATGCAGCACCAGCACCAGAGGCGCATCGGCGGTGTGCGGGCCGTGCCAGTCGAGATCGAGGAAGTCGCCATCTTCAAGCCACAGGCGTTCGCGTTCACGCTCGATATGCACGGTTTTGCGCCACAGCGGCCCCCACAAGGTTTGCAGGTGCGGATTGCCGAGGCCGAAGGCGGGGGTGAAGCGTTCTGAAGGAGGGGACACGATGATTCTCGATGCAGCGCGGCGGCCTCGTTCGAAGCGCGCCGCTTGTTCAAACCGGTCGGTTAACCGGCGATCTCTGCCGTACGTTGCCACAGCGCGTAATAAACCCGGCCGGATTTCTGTTCGCGGTGCAGGCGCCAGTTGCCCGGCAGGCCCAGCGTCGATGGTGCCGTTTCGCTTTCAGTGTAGATCCACGAGTCGGGCGCCAGCCACTGACGCTCTTCGAGCAAGGTGCAAACGGCCGGCAGCAGGTTCTGGTTGAACGGCGGGTCAAGGAACACCAGGTCGAACGCGCTGGCGGTCTGGGTTTCCAGATAACGCAGGGCGTCGGCGGTTTGCACCTGGCCGTTGCTGCAGCGTAGGGTGCCGAGATGTTCCTTCAGGCTGGAGACAGCGATGTTGCTCGCGTCCAGCGCCTGCCCCATGGCCGCGCCACGGGACAGTGCTTCGAGAAACAGCGCGCCGCTGCCGGCGAATGGATCAAGGACCTTGGCCCCTTCAACGTAAGGTGCGAGCCAGTTGAACAGGGTTTCACGCACGCGATCCGGCGTCGGGCGCAGGCCCGGTGCGTCGGGAAAGCTCAGCTTGCGACTGCGCCATTGACCGCCAATGATGCGCAACTGGTTCACACCGTTGTGGACGTTATGCGCAGGTTTTTTAGGGGAACGAGTTGCCATTAATGCTCCGGAACCCCGAGCGGTTGCTCGGCAGGTTTATCAGATGGGGCCGGTAACGGCTTTTGCGGCACGGTTGGACCCGCGGTAACAATGACCATTTTGTCCGTGCTCAGGTGTTTGTTCAGGGCGTCGCGGACTTGCTCCACCGTCAGGCTCTGCGACTGACGCATGAAATCATCCAGGTAGCTCAGCGGCAGATTATAGAAGCCCATGGCGCCGAGTTGGCCGACGATATCGGCGTTGCTCGCGGTGGACAGCGGGAAGCTGCCGGCCAGCTCGCGTTTGGCGTCATCGAGTTCTTTCTGCGTCGGCCCGGTTTTCAGGTAGTCGGCGAGCACGTCCTGCACCAGTTTCAGGGTGCCTTCGCTCATTTCCGCGCGGGTCTGCAGATTGATCATGAACGGGCCACGTGCCTGCATCGGGCTGAATGCCGAGTACACGCCGTAGGTCAGGCCGCGCTTCTCGCGCACTTCGCTCATCAGGCGCGTACCGAAACCGCCGCCACCGAGGATCTGGTTGCCCATCGACAGCGCCGCGTAATCCGGGTCGTCACGGTCGATGCCCAGTTGCGCGAGCATCAGGTTGGTCTGCTTCGACGGGAATTCGATATGGTTGACGCTGGCTTTCGGTTCCTGCGGCTGAGCGATCTTTGCCAGCGCCGGGCCTTTGGGCAGGGCGCTGGAGACCTGATTGGCAATTGCCTCGGCCTCCGCACGCGACAGGTCGCCGACCAGCGCGATTACCACGTTGCCAGCCGCGTAGGCTTTGGCGTGGAACTCACGCAATTGCGCGAGGGTAATCTTCGGCACGCTTTGCGGATTGCCGTCGCTGGAATGCGCGTACGGGTGATCGCCGTAAAGGCGCTTCATCATCTCAAGGCTGGCGAGTTTGCCGGGGTTCTGTTTCTGGTACTCGAAACCGGCGAGCATCTGGTTTTTGATGCGCGCGAACGAGTCGGCCGGGAAGGTCGGTTTGCCGATGACTTCCGAGAACAGCTTCAACGCCGGTTCACGCTTGTCGGCAGCACTCAGGCTGCGCAACGAGGCCAGCGCCATGTCCTTGAACGCACCGTTGCCGAAATCCGCACCGAGGCCTTCAAAGCCCTGAGCGATGGCGCCGACGTCTTTGCCGGCGACACCTTCGTTGAGCATTGCGTTGGTCAGTACCGCCAGCCCCGACGCGTTGCCGTCCTGGCTGCTGCCGGCAGCGAAGATCAGGCGCATGTCGAACATCGGCAACTCATGGGCTTCGACGAACAGCACTTTGGCGCCTTCGGCGGTGTTCCAGGTCTGTACGTCGAGTTTGCGGCTGGCCGGGGCCTTGCCGTCGAGTTCGGTCAGCGATTGCAGCTTCTGGCTGGACTTGGCGTTGTCCAAGGCTTCGCTGGCATTGCTGTCAGCGCCTGGCGACAGGTACAGAGCGGCAGAGCCGATCACCGCCACGGCGATCAGGCCGAGCAGCAGGCGTGGGGATTTGCGCTTACTCATGAGTCGTCTCCAGTGGCAGGACGTGGGCGACGCTGAGACGTTCGCGGGTGAAATACAGCTTGGCGGCGTTCTGGATGTCTTGCGGGGTCACGCTTTCCAGATCGGCGAGTTCGGTGTCCATCAGTTTCCACGACAGGCCGACGGTTTCCAGTTGGCCAATCGCCGTGGCCTGGCTGGTGATCGAATCACGTTCGAAGACCAGGCCGGCGATTACCTGCGCACGCACGCGCTCCAGTTCTGCGGCGGACGGCGCGGTGGTTTTCAGCTGTTCGAGCAGCTTCCACAGGCCGGCCTCGGCTTGCGCCATGGTCTTTTTCTTCTGCGTGTTCGGGGTTGCCGACAGGGTGAACAGGCTGTCGCCACGGGTGTAGGCGTCGTAGCTCGACGAACCGCCGGAAACCAGTTCCTCGCCGCGCTCCAGTTGTGTCGGGATGCGCCCGCTGTAGCCGCCGTCGAGCAGCGCCGAGATCAGGCGCAGGGCGTTGACCGAGCGCTTGTCTTCAGCGGTGGCGATGCTTGGCACGTTGAAACCGAGCATCAGGCTCGGCAATTGCGTCTGCACGTGCAGAGTGATCTGGCGTTCGCCGGGTTCGGCCAGTTCCAGTGGTTTTTTCGCCGGTGGCACGTCGCGCTTGGCTATCGGGCCGAAGTAGCGTTGGGCGAGGGTTTTCACTTCATCCGGGGTGACATCGCCGACCACCACCAGCGTGGCGTTGTTCGGCACGTACCAGGATTGGTACCAGTGGCGCAGCTCTTCGACTTTCATGCGGTCGAGGTCGGCCATCCAGCCGATGGTCGGCGTGTGGTAGCCGCTGGCCGGGTAGGCCATGGCCTTGTAGCGCTCGTAGGCCTTGGACATCGGCTTGTCATCGGTGCGCAAGCGGCGCTCTTCCTTGATGACTTCGATTTCCTTGGCAAACTCGTCGGCCGGCAGGCGCAGATTGGCCATGCGATCGGCTTCCAGTTCGAAGGCAACGCCCAGACGGTCGCGGGCCAGCACTTGGTAGTAAGCGGTGAAGTCGTCGCTGGTGAAGGCGTTCTCTTCGGCGCCCAGATCACGCAGGATCAGCGACGCTTCGCCGGGGCCGACTTTCTCGCTGCCCTTGAACATCATGTGCTCAAGCGCGTGAGACAGACCGGTCTGGCCCGGAGTTTCGTAGCTGGAACCGACCTTGTACCAGACCTGCGACACCACCACCGGCGCGCGATGGTCTTCGCGCACGACGACCTTGAGGCCATTGTCGAGGGTGAATTCGTGAGTCGGTTGCGGGTCGGCCGCCAGGGCCGAAAGGGGCAGGCAGACTGTGCTGAGCAGCAGGCCTGCAGCGCGGCGGGCTAGAGCATTCATTCGTTTTTTAACCTGTTGGGCTGCCCGCTTGGTCTTAGCGTCGGCGGGCGAGAGGGTGCTAGGATACTGATCCGTTTTACTGGCGGCCACGCCTATCAAGCCACTGATCGGTCGATAGGTTGTATGGGTTCCCGGCAGAAGCTTTGAGTTTGTCAGCTAAACTCTGCGTTTTCGCCGACGATGCCGTTCCAGTCCTTCGTATTAATCGACCTTTGAGGTGCCTCTGGCGCCTCGACAAAATGTTGCGCGTGAACAAGCTGGATGAAACACAGTCTGTTCTGCATCGAATATTTATTTGCCGGGGCGCCCTTATGGCGCGTCGCTACCGTGAGATAGCCGTCCTCCATGTTTGGTTCCAACGACGACAAGAAGACCCCAGCTGCGGCTGGCGAGAAGAAAAGCCTGTTCGGATGGCTGCGTAAGAAACCGCAGGAACCCGTCGTCGAACAGCCGCCCGCGATTCCTGAACCCGCTCCCGCGCCGGCTCCGGTAATAGAAGAAGAGCCGGCACCGATTGTGCTGCCGCTTGCCGAACCGGTGTTGCAACCGGCTGAGCCAGAGTCTGAAGCGCCTGTCGCGGCCGAACTGCCGCTGACCCCGGCGGCCGAGCCGTGGCTGACCTTGCCGGTGGCGGAAGAGCCGGTGGCATTGGTTGAAGAGGCTGCGCCACACGTTACGCCAGTGATTCCTGCGCCTGCTGCGTTTGTGGCCGAAGTTGCTCCGGCTGTTATTGAGCCGCTGGTCGAGCCTGCGCCGGTTGTTGCAGAACCTGTAGTCGCTGAAACTATTGTTCCCGAGCCTGTTGCTCCAGTAGTTGTCGCCCCTGTTGCCCCGGTCATTCAACAGCCCGAGCCTGCACCTGCACCTGCACCTGCACCTGCACCTGCACTTGTCGCCGCTGCGCCAGTCGAAGTGGTTGCAGAAGCGCCCGTCGAAGCCCCGCGCACTGAAGAAACCAAAGCCGGCTTCTTCGCCCGCCTCAAGCAAGGCCTGTCGAAAACCAGCGCCAGCATCGGCGAGGGCATGGCCAGCCTGTTCCTCGGCCGCAAAACCATCGACGACGATCTGCTTGATGACCTCGAAACCCGTCTGCTGACCGCTGACGTCGGCGTCGAAGCCACCACGCAGATCATCCAGCGCCTGACCCAGAAGGTTGCTCGTAAGGAATTGGCCGACGCCGACGCGCTGTACAAATCCCTGCAGGCCGAACTGGCCGCGATGCTCAAACCGGTCGAACAACCGCTGAAAATCGTCTCGCAGAACAAGCCGTTCGTGATTCTGGTGGTGGGCGTCAACGGCGCCGGCAAAACCACCACCATCGGCAAACTGGCGAAGAAGCTGCAACTGGAAGGCAAGAAAGTCATGCTCGCCGCCGGTGACACCTTCCGCGCCGCCGCTGTGGAGCAATTGCAGGTCTGGGGCGAACGCAACAAGATTCCGGTGATCGCCCAGCACACTGGCGCCGACTCGGCTTCGGTGATCTTCGACGCCGTGCAGGCCGCCAAGGCCCGTGGCATCGACGTATTGATCGCTGACACCGCCGGTCGTCTGCACACCAAAGACAACCTGATGGAAGAGCTGAAAAAGGTTCGCCGGGTCATCGGTAAGCTCGACGCCGACGCGCCGCACGAAGTGCTGCTGGTGCTCGACGCCGGTACTGGCCAGAACGCGATCAACCAGGCCAAGCAATTCAACCAGACCGTCGAACTGACCGGCCTGGCGCTGACCAAACTCGACGGTACCGCCAAGGGTGGGGTGATCTTCGCCCTGGCCAAGCAGTTCGGCCTGCCGATCCGCTACATCGGCGTCGGTGAAGGCATCGACGATTTGCGTACCTTTGAAGCCGAACCCTTTGTCCAGGCACTGTTTGCCGAGCGGGAGCGTTCATGATTCGTTTCGAACAGGTCGGTAAACGCTACCCGAACGGTCACGTCGGCTTGCATGAGCTGAGCTTTCGAGTCCGTCGTGGCGAGTTCTTGTTTGTTACCGGCCACTCCGGTGCCGGTAAATCCACCTTGTTGCGCCTGTTGCTGGCGATGGAACGTCCGACCAGCGGCAAACTGCTGCTGGCCGGGCAAGACCTGAGCACCATCAGCAACGCGCAGATTCCGTTCCTGCGCCGGCAGATCGGCGTGGTGTTCCAGAATCACCAGTTGCTGTTCGATCGCACGGTGTTCAACAACGTCGCCTTGCCGCTGCAGATTCTTGGCTTGTCCAAGGCCGAAATCGCCAAGCGTGTCGATTCGGCACTTGAGCGCGTGGCGCTGTCGGATAAAACCGATCTGTACCCGGGCGATCTGTCCACCGGTCAGCAACAGCGCGTCGGCATCGCCCGCGCCATCGTGCACCGCCCGGCCTTGCTGCTGGCGGACGAGCCGACCGGTAACCTCGACCCGCGTCTGGCGGCCGAGATCATGGGCGTGTTCGAAGACATCAACCGTCTGGGCACCAGCGTGCTGATCGCCAGTCACGACCTGGCGCTGATCGCGCGCATGCGTCACCGCATGCTGACCCTGCAACGCGGCCGATTGATTGGCGACGGGGAGGCCGGAGAATGAGTGCGACACGCAGTCCGAAAGTTTCCGAGCGCGTGGCCCCGAAAGCCGCCGATCCGCAGCCGCCGAAGAAGAAAAAACACGACGAAGACGATGGCCCGGACTTCGCCACGCTGTTCCGCGCCTGGGTCGAAAGCCATCGCGCCAGCCTGCTCGACAGCCTACGTCGCTTGGGCAAACAGCCGATCGGTAGCTTCTTCACCTGCATGGTGATGGCGGTCGCACTGAGCCTGCCGATGGGGCTTTCGCTGTTGCTTAACAACGTCGAGCGTCTCGGCGGTTCGTGGCAGCGGGCGGCGCAGATATCCTTGTATCTGCAACTCGACGCTAGCCCGGCGCAAGGCGAGTCGCTGCGCGAGCAGATCAAAGGCATGCCCGGCGTAGCTGATGCAGAATATGTCGGCCGTGATCAGGCGCTGGAGGAGTTCCAGCAACAGTCCGGACTGGGCGAAGCCCTGCGCGAGCTGCCGGAGAACCCGTTGCCGGGCGTGGTGCTGGTTACCCCGAACGAAGTCGACAAGCCAACGCTGGAAGCATTAAGACAAAAACTTTCCGAGCTGCCCAAGGTACAACAGGCGCAACTTGATCTAGTCTGGGTCGAGCGTCTGGCTGCCATCCTCAAGCTTGGCGATCGTTTTGTCTTCGGTCTGACGGTGCTGCTGGTTTCTGCATTACTTTTGGTGATAGGCAATACCATTCGTCTTCATATTGAAAACCGCCGCACAGAGATAGAAGTGATTAAACTCGTCGGCGGCACTGACAGCTATGTGCGGCGCCCCTTCCTTTATATGGGCGCGCTATATGGCTTCGGTGCGGGACTATTGTCCTGGGGTGTATTGGCGTTCGGCCTGAACTGGCTGAACGATGCGGTGGTTGGACTGGCCGGCTTGTACGGCAGTGATTTCGCGCTGGCCGGAGTGCCAGTTGCCGACGGTCTGTCGCTCTTGCTTGGCGCGGTGCTGTTGGGTTATATCGGTGCATGGATTGCAGTCGCACGTCATCTCAGGGAGTTGGCGCCGAAGTAGAATCTTTTTTGCGCGTGATTGACCTCACGGTTTTTTTGGGAACTTGTACTTGAGTTCCCGGTCAATTTTTCGCAGTGCCGAGAGGCACGAGTATGTAAGTGGGAGGTTTTTTCGTATGACCAATTCTTTGCAGCCTGCGTATGCGTTGGTTCCGGGTGCGAACCTGGAAGCTTACGTGCACACCGTCAACAGCATTCCATTGCTGACGCCGGAGCAGGAGCGTGAACTGGCCGAGAGTCTCTACTATGAGCAGGATTTGGGGGCGGCTCGGCAGATGGTGCTCGCCCACCTGCGTTTTGTCGTACATATCGCCCGTAGCTATTCCGGCTACGGTCTGGCTCAGGCTGACCTGATCCAGGAAGGTAACGTCGGCCTGATGAAGGCCGTAAAGCGCTTCAACCCGGAAATGGGTGTGCGTCTGGTGTCGTTCGCCGTGCACTGGATCAAGGCGGAAATTCACGAGTTCATCCTGCGCAACTGGCGCATTGTGAAAGTCGCGACCACCAAGGCCCAGCGCAAGCTGTTCTTCAACCTGCGCAGCCAGAAGAAGCGTCTGGCGTGGCTGAACAACGAGGAAGTCCACCGTGTGGCGGAAAGCCTCGGCGTTGAGCCGCGGGAAGTGCGCGAGATGGAAAGTCGCCTGACCGGCCATGACATGGCCTTCGACCCGGCTGCTGAAGCCGACGACGACAGCGCTTTCCAGTCGCCGGCCAACTACCTGGAAGACCACCGGTACGACCCGGCGCGTCAACTGGAAGATGCCGACTGGAGCGACAACTCCAATCACAACCTGCACGAAGCGCTGGAAGTGCTGGACGAGCGTAGCCGCGACATCCTCTACCAGCGCTGGCTGGCAGAAGAAAAAGCCACGCTGCACGACCTGGCGCAGAAGTACAACGTGTCGGCCGAGCGGATCCGTCAGCTCGAAAAGAGCGCGATGAACAAGCTCAAGTTGTCGATCGCCGCATAACCGGCGAGCAGGCAATAAAAAACGCCCCGATCAGCGATGATCGGGGCGTTTTTCATTTCTGGCTTCACACAAAACCTATGTGGGAGCGAGCTTGCTCGCGAAGGCGGAGTGTCAGTCACCGCCACTGCTGAATGACCCACCGCCTTCGCGAGCAAGCTCGCTCCCACAGGGATCTTCAGGGTTTGGAAGATCTTTGATCGGTTATCGAGACCACGGTGCTCGCCGCGAATCATTGAGCCCCAGCAGATAGCTATCCCCACCCAACTGGCTCATCTGCTGCCGAATCCACCCGGCCCGGCGCGAGACATAAGCGGTCGGATGGCTGGCACTCCAGACGCGAGGATTCGGTAGAACAGCCGCCAGATAACTCGCCTGCTGCCGCGACAACGATTTCGCGCTCACGCCAAAGTGATGTCGGGCCGCAGCTTCCGCGCCAAACACCCCGTCATCCCACTCGACGCTGTTCAGGTACACCTCAAGAATCCGCTGCTTGGGCCAGAATACTTCGATCAGCGCGGTAAACCAGGCTTCCAGGCCTTTACGCAGATAGCTGCGACCCGCCCACAGAAACAGGTTTTTCGACACTTGCTGGCTCAAGGTGCTGGCCCCGCGAATCGAGCCGCCGAGTTCGTTATGGGCGAGCGCTGCCTGGATCGCACTGAAGTCAAAGCCCCAATGCTCAGGAAACTTCTGATCCTCACCGGCCATGACTGCGACTTTGAGATCGTCCGAGATTTCGTCCCACGGCTTCCAGGTGCGCTGCAGATCAATCGGCTCGCCATCGACCCAGGATTCGACCTTGCGCTCGACCATTAACGCCGTGCCCGGCGGCGGCACGAAGCGAAACACCAGCACCAGCAAGATGCTGCCGCCGGCGAACCAGAGCAGGGCCTTCGTAAGACGACGGAAAATAGTACGCAGCATAGAGATGGCTTGGCCGAACCGGTGGAGCGAGCCATTATACAGACCCTGCCGATCGCGTCTGACTGGAGTTCCCAATGCTGCGTGGCTTTTTGATGCTGGCTGCTTTTTTCGGTTTCACCGGTGTTGTGTTGGGCGCATTCGCCGCCCATGGCCTGAAAAACCGCCTGACGCCCGAGTATCTGGCGATTTTCCATACCGGCGTCACTTATCAACTGGTGCACACTTTGGCGCTGTTCGGTGTAGCGCTGTTGGCCACGCAAATTCAGGGGCGACTGGTCGCGTGGGCCGGTTTTTCCTTCGCTGCGGGCATCCTGTTGTTCTCCGGCAGCCTCTACGTGCTGACCATGACCGGTATCAGCAAGCTTGGCATCATCACCCCGTTCGGCGGTCTGGCATTTCTGGCCGGTTGGGTTTGCCTGGGTCTCGCCGCCTGGCGCTTGCAACCAACCGCTTGACGCTTGGTGCTGACCTTTAGGTCATGATCGGGCTAGAATGCCAGCCCCTAAAAATGATGGCGGCGTTGTGCATGCGCATTCAATTGAACGGCGAATCCCTTGAACTGCCCGACGGCGAGACCGTTGCGGCCCTGATCACCCGTCTGGAACTGACCGGACGCCGGGTGGCAGTCGAACTCAATCTGGATATCGTCCCGCGCAGCCAGCATGCCGACACCACGCTCAATGACGGTGACAACGTCGAAGTCGTGCACGCCATCGGCGGCGGCTGATTGTGCGGCCCGCAAGGGCACAGAATTCTGCAAGACCCTCACCCCTAAAGAGGATTCCCCATGAGCATCGTTCGTAGCGACAAGCCTTTTGTGCTGGCCGGTCGTACTTACCAGTCGCGTTTGCTGGTCGGTACCGGCAAGTACCGTGACATGGAAGAAACCCGTCAGGCCATCGAAGCCTCGGGTGCCGAGATCGTCACCTTCGCTGTGCGCCGCACCAACCTGGGCCAGATCGAAGGCGAGCCGAACCTGCTCGACGTGCTGTCGCCGGAGCGCTACACCTTCCTGCCGAACACCGCCGGTTGCTACGACGCCATCGAAGCCGTGCGCACCTGCCGCCTGGCCCGTGAGCTGCTCGATGGCCACAACCTGGTGAAGCTGGAAGTACTGGCCGACCAGAAAACCCTGTTCCCTAACGTCATCGAAACCCTCAAGGCTGCCGAAACGCTGGTCAAGGAAGGTTTCGACGTGATGGTGTACACCAGCGATGACCCGATCATTGCTCGTCAACTGGCAGAAATCGGCTGCATCGCGGTCATGCCGCTGGCCGGTCTGATCGGTTCCGGTCTGGGGATTTGCAACCCATACAACCTGCAGATCATCCTCGAAGAAGCCAAGATTCCTGTGTTGGTCGATGCCGGTGTCGGCACTGCCTCCGACGCCACCATCGCCATGGAACTGGGTTGCGATGCGGTGCTGATGAACTCGGCGATCGCCCACGCCCAGCAGCCGGTGATGATGGCTGAAGCCATGAAACACGCCATCGTTGCAGGCCGTCTGGCCTACCTCGCTGGCCGTATGCCGAAAAAACTCTATGCCAGCGCCTCTTCGCCGCTGGATGGTCTGATCAAGTAAGAGCCATTGATGACTGAATCGAACGACACGCCTATCCAGACGGAAGAAGGCGACGAGCGCCAACACCGCCGCATCAAGAGTTTCGTGATGCGTGCCGGGCGCATGACCGAAGGCCAGCAACGCGGTCTGGATCAGGGCGCGCCGCTGTACGTGCTGCCGCTGGCCGACGCCCCGGTGGATTACGATCAAGTGTTCGGCCGTGCGGCACCGCGCTCGCTGGAGATCGGTTTCGGCATGGGCCACTCGCTGCTGGAAATGGCCACGGCGGCCCCGGAGCAGGATTTCATCGGCGTGGAAGTTCACCGTCCGGGTGTCGGCGCGCTGCTCAATGGCGTGCTGACGCAGGGCCTGACCAACCTGCGGGTCTACGATTGCGACGCGATCGAAGTGCTTAACCGCTGCATCGCCGACAACAGCCTCGATCGCCTGATGCTGTTTTTCCCGGATCCATGGCACAAGAGCCGTCACCACAAGCGCCGTATCGTTCAGGCGTCGTTCGCTGAACTGGTGCGCAGCAAGTTGAAGGTCGGCGGCATTCTGCACATGGCCACCGACTGGGAACCGTACGCCGAATACATGCTGGAAGTGATGAGCGTCGCTCCGGGCTATCGCAACCTCGCCGAAGACGGCAAATGCGTGCCGCGCCCGGCCGAACGCCCGATCACCAAGTTCGAACGCCGCGGCGAACGTCTTGGCCATGGCGTGTGGGATCTGAAGTTCGAAAAACAGTCCTGAGTCCTAGGCAATACCCCCCTCTAGGAGCTGCGGCACGCTGCGATCTTTTGATCCTGATTTTCAAGATCAAAAGATCGCAGCGTGCCGCAGCTCCTACAGTTGTTTTGAGTACCCGAGAATTACACGGGCGAAAGAAATCGAGCAGGCACCTGCTCAGTCAGCCAGACGCCATTCTCGGCCTGATAGAACTTGAAGCCCTGCTCGTCCATCTGCTGCGCCGCAACCTGCAGAACGACTAACGTTCCGTAGCGTTGACCCACGGCCGAGGCGGTGGCGATCTCCTCGGACAAGTGCACGTGATGGCGTTGCCCGGGAATCAGTCCCTGTTCGTGGATCGAGTCGAGAAAACGCGTCGCGGTCCCGTGGTACAGCGTTTGCGGTGGCTGTTTCTGCTCGAATTGCAGGTCAACGCTTTTCGTCGAGTGCCCCTGAACCGCGCGGATAGAGTGGCCGTCTGCAGAAATCGCAAAACGCTTCTTGTCACTGCTGGCCACGACGCTTTCAATCAGCTCGCGACTCAACTGCCTGCCGTCACCCGCAGCCCCGCTGATGAGGGTGTCGATACTCGCCCAGCCCTCAGCACTAAGCGCCAAGCCGATCGCCTGAGGTTCGTGACGCAACACGAAGCTGAGAAATTTGCTTGTCTCGTCCAGCAACTTTTTACTCATGAACGTCTCTGATTCCCGGCAAAAAATAGAACGCCAACCCTTGTAGGAGCTGCGGCACGCTGCGATCTTTTGTTCCTGATTTTCAAGATCAAAAGATCGCAGCGTGCCGCAGCTCCTACAGTTGTTTTGTGGTGTTAGCGGCGGTCGGCGACTACGCCGATGAGGACGAGGACTACCAGCAGCACCGGCGCCAGGCTGTAGTTGTTGAACTGGCTCAGGCCTTTGATTACCCACGGCGTGGCGTAGATCAGCGCCGCGCCGCTGCCGATCACGCACAGCAGCGACATCAGCGGTATGCGCAGGGCGCCGGCGATGCTGCCCAGGCGTTGCTCGACCCAGCCTTTGAAGTCGGCGCCGAACAGCACCAGCAGGCAGCCGACCAGCGCCAAGGCGATTTCCGAGAGGTTGCTGCGGCTCCAGCGGGAGACGGTGGCGAGCAGGTCGAGTATCAAATCCATGGGTTTTCCTTGGGGCTGAAGTTGAGGGTTGGGCTCAGTTCAGAAATTGTTGCAGCAAGTCGTTGAGGAACAGCTGTCCGCGCTCGGTGGCCGCCAGACGTGACGGTTCGACCTGCAACAGACCGCTTTGTTCTGCCGCTGCCCGGCCTTCGGCGAGGCTTTGCAGCGACAGGCCAGTGCGCTGCGGATACAGGCGCGATTCGACGCCAGCGGTCAGGCGCAAGGCGTTCATCAGAAACTCGAACGGCATTTCGTCATTGGTTAGCGCTTTCTCGCCGGCCTGAAAGCTTTTCACCGGATTGAGATAGTCCTTCGGCAGACGGGTCTTCCACGTACGCACAATGCGCCCGTCCGGATGGCTGAGCTTGCCATGCGCACCCGCACCAATGCCGATGAAGTCGCCGAAACTCCAGTAATTGAGGTTATGTCGCGCCGGGCGTCCGGCCTGTGCATAAGCCGAGACTTCGTATTGCGCGTAACCGTGCTCGGCCAACAATGCCTGCCCGGCTTCTTGAATGTCCCACAGCGTATCGTCCTCTGGCAGCACCGGCGGCTGATTCCAGAACACTGTGTTCGGCTCCAGCGTCAGTTGATACCAGGAGATGTGCGTCGGATTCAGCTCGATAGCCTGGCGCAGGTCGCTCAAGGCATCGTCCAGCGACTGATCGGGCAAGCCGTGCATCAAGTCGAGGTTGAAGTTATCGAACCCGGCCTGACGCGCCATGCCTGCCGCGCGCACCGCTTCGTCCCCGTTGTGAATTCGGCCCAGCGCTTTGAGCTTTTCCTGCTGGAAGCTCTGGATACCAATCGACAGGCGATTGATCCCCAGTTTGCGGTAGGCGACAAACTTCTCTTGCTCGAACGTTCCCGGGTTGGCTTCCAGAGTGATTTCGATGTCGTCAGCAAACGGGATCCGCTGCTCGACGCCTGCCAGCAAACGCCCAAGCGCTTCGGCGCTGAACAGGCTCGGCGTGCCGCCACCAAAAAAGATCGAGCTGATTTCACGCCCGTAAACCGCGTGCAGATCCTGATCGAGATCGGCCAGCAAGGCGTCGACGTATTCCTGCTCTGGCAAAACCGGACTGGCGGTGTGCGAGTTGAAATCGCAATACGGGCATTTGCGTACACACCACGGGATGTGGATGTACAGCGCCAGGGGCGGCAGCGTTGGCAACGGCGCCCGAGGCGAAGAGGCGGCGCCGCCGACAATCAGCGACGACGCAGAAGAGTCACGGGTCATTTCAAGCCCAGACGCTGGCGCAGCAGATCCATTGCACGGGCGCGGTGGCTGATCTGGTTCTTGTCGGCCGGGCTCAGCTCGGCGCTGGACACGTCGCGTTCCGGCACCCAGAACAGCGGGTCATAGCCGAAACCGTGCTCGCCGCTGGCGGCAGTGAGGATGCGCCCGTGCCACAAGCCTTCGCAGAGGATCGGCAACGGGTCATCGGCGTGACGTACCAGCGCCAGCACGCAAACAAACTGCGCGCCGCGCTCGGCTTCCGGCACATCCTTCAGCGCGTCGAGCAGTTTGGCGTTGTTCGCCGCATCGCCCTTGCCGTCGGCATAACGCGCCGAATAGATGCCCGGCGCGCCGCCGAGGAAATCCACCGCCAGACCGGAATCGTCGGCCAGCGCCGGCAACCCGGAAATCCGTGCGGCGTTACGCGCCTTGAGAATCGCGTTCTCGACGAACGACAGACCGGTTTCTTCCGGTTCGACCTTGCTCCACTCGCCAATCGAGCGCAGTTGCACCGAGTCGCCGAGCATAGCCTGGAGTTCTTTGAGTTTGCCGGCGTTATGGCTGGCCAGTACGAGCTGCTTGATGTTCATCATTCGCCGGGAAAGAGTTCTTGGTTGAAATTGATGGTGTTGATCTTGTCGCCGTTCTGCACCTTGATTTCAAAGGTGCGGGTTTCCTGCTGTTCCACCGGGTACTGAGCGATGTAGTAGATCGCGCCCTGTTCGGTGATCTGGCGGAAGTTCAGCGGCACGCTCTGGCTGGTCAGGTCTTTGACCGTGCCGGTGACGCTGGCGATCAATGGTTTGCCGTCCTTGATCACCGAAACGTTGATCACGCCCTGATTCTTGCTACGCACCAGCTCTGCGGCCTTGGCGATGTCCGGTTGCAGGAACGTCGAGTTGAAAGTGTTGTAGTGCACCGTCACGTCGCCAAAGGTTTCTTTGCGCTCACCTTTGATGACGTCGGCCGCCAGAGCGCTGGCGCTCAGGCAGGCAGTCAATAACAACAACGCTAAACGACCCATGATCGTGCTCCTCGAAATGACGGGATTCAGACCGCGACTTTGTGGTCTGCAAGCTGCGGGCTGCTGACGCGGTAGATACCGATCTCACCTAACAGATTAGGCCATAGCTTACTGGCCCACCCGTGACGGTGCTGTTGATCCACAGCAAGCCGATCAATGACCTTCGCATCACGTTCGCGGCAAAGTTCTTCAAAGTCTTCGAAGGTGCAGAAGTGGATGTTCGGCGTGTTGTACCAGGTATACGGCAGAAACTCGGACACCGGCATGCGGCCCTTGCTCGCCAAGTACCAGCGGCAGCGCCAGTGGCCGAAGTTCGGGAAAGTGATGATGCACTGACGGCCGACCCGCAGCATTTCGTCGAGGATCTTGTCCGGGTAGTGCACGGCTTGCAGGGCCTGGGTCATGACGACGATGTCGAAACTGTTGCTGGCGAAGTTGCCCAGCCCCTTGTCTAGATCCTGCTCGATGACGTTGATGCCTTTGGCCACGCACTCGGCGATGTTGTCGGCGTCGTTTTCCAGGCCATAACCGGTGACGTTCTTGTTGTCGCGCAGCCAGGTCAGCAGCTCGCCGTCACCGCAACCGAGGTCGAGGACGCGGCTGCCGGCGGGGATCCATTCCTGGATGATTTCCAGATCAGCTCTCATGGCTTTCTCACAGCGTGATGCGGTTCATGTAATTGCCGAACGCCTGCAAGTAGCGAGGGATCGGAATCAGGAAGGCGTCGTGGCCCTGCGGTGCGTCGATTTCCAGATAGCTGACGTCTTTGCGCGCCGCCATCAACGCATCCACCAGTTCCCGCGAACGGGCCGGGGAGAAACGCCAGTCGGTGGTGAACGACATCACGCAGAACCTGGCCGTGGCGTTCTCGAAGGTTTTCGCCAGGTTATCGTCGAAGTTCGCCGCCGGATCGAAGTAGTCCAGCGCCTTGGTCATCAACAGATACGTGTTGGCGTCGAAGCGTCCGGAGAACTCTTCGCCCTGATAACGCAGGTAGCTTTCGACCTGGAACTCGACACTGTGGAAGTCGTAGTTGAGCTTCTCGCTCTTCAGGCCACGGCCGAATTTCTCGCCCATCGAGTCGTCGGACAGGTAAGTGATGTGCCCGACCATGCGCGCCAGCATCAAGCCGCGCTTGGGGATCACGCCCGCTTCCTGGAACGAACCACCGTGGAATTCCGGGTCTGTGAGAATTGCCTGACGCGCGACTTCGTTGAAGGCGATGTTCTGCGCCGACAGCTTCGGTGCCGAGGCGATGGCCAGACAATGACGCACGCGATCCGGGTAAGTGATGGTCCATTGCAGCGCCTGCATGCCGCCGAGGCTGCCGCCGATCACTGCTGCCCACTGGCCGATGCCGAGCAGGTCGGCGAGACGCGCCTGGCTGTGCACCCAGTCTTCCACGGTGAGCACCGGGAAGTCGGCACCGAACGGTTTGCCGGTCTCCGGGTTGATACTGCTCGGGCCGGTGGAGCCGTTGCAGCCGCCGAGGTTGTTCAGGCTGACCACGAAGAACTTGTTGGTGTCGATCGGTTTGCCGGGGCCGATGCAGCTGTCCCACCAACCGGGTTTACGGTCGTCGACGCTGTGATAGCCGGCAGCGTGGTGATGGCCGGACAAGGCGTGGCAAATCAGCACGGCATTGCTCGCCTGCGCGTTCAGCGTGCCGTAGGTTTCGTAGATCAGGTCATAGGCGGCCAGCGACCGGCCACAGGCCAAGGCCAGCGGTTCGCTGAAGTGCGCGGTTTGCGGCGTCACCAGACCAACAGAATCGGGGGGAAAGGCAGTTGGCATCGACCCTGCTCTCGTTGAAATGAGGCGTAAGTCTAAAGACCGGGGGGGTTAGCGGCAAGCAACTACCTGCGCTCGTTCCCACGCTCTGCGTGGGAATGCCTCATTGGACGCTCTGCGTCCGCTTCGGCGGGGGACGCGGAGCGTCCCGGGATGCATTCCCACGCGGAGCGTGGGAACGATCAGCGCACCAGGTCAGGCAAATCCGGCAACTTCTTCGGCGAACAAATCTTCACCCGCTTCTGCCGGTTCAACTCACCGCTGAGCAAACTCACCTGGCTCTTGGACACCCCAAACGCCTTGGCCAGAAAGCCCATCAGATAAGCATTGGCCTTGCCCTCGACCGGCGGTGCGGTCAGACGGATCTTCAGGCGATCCCCGTGCAGCCCGGCGAAGTCATCGCTACGGGCTGCCGGTTGCAGGTGACACTCGAGGATCAAGTCGTCACCGTCCCAACGAAACCAGCTCACATCAGCAGACGGAGGATTTCCGGCATCATCGTCATCGCCGCCAGATTATTGATCACCAACATGTCGATCAGCTTCAGCGCGAGGAAGGCGAAGATCGGCGACAGATCCAGACCACCAAGATTCGGCAGGAATTTGCGGAACGGCGCCAATGCCGGCTCGCAGATCTGGTTGACCAGTTCAGCGCCCGGATTGTGGCTGCCCGGTGCAACCCACGACAGAATCACGCTGATGATCAGGGCGAAGAAGAAGATCTTCAGGAACAGCGCGGTCACGCCGATCAGCGACCAGATAAACAGTTGCAGCGGATTGCCGGTGGTGCCGTAAGTCAGCAGCAGGGTCAGCGCCATCAGCGCCAGTTGCACCAGAATCGCCAGCACCAGCGACGACATGTCCAGACCGAACATGCTCGGAATGATCCGGCGCAGTGGTTTGAGCAGTGGCTGGGTCGCTTTGACGATGAACTGGCACAGCGGGTTGTAGAAGTTCGCCCGCACCAGTTGCAGCACAAAACGCAGCAGCACAATCAGCAGGTACAGGCTGCCGAGGGTTTGCAGCACGTAAACCGCTGCAGTGTTCAATCCAATCATGTAAGGCTCCTTATTTGCCCAGTTGTTCGGCCATTTCGGCCGAGCGGTGCGCGGCGGCGCCGAGTGCGGTTTCGACCAGGGCTTCAAAGCCATTGGCCTGGAATGATTTGATCGCGGCTTCGGTGGTGCCATTTGGCGAGGTCACGCGGCGACGCAGTTCGGCAGCATCGACATCACTGGATACGGCCATGTGTGCCGCGCCCAACGCCGTTTGCAAGGTCAGTTGTTCGGCGATTTCCTTCGGCAGACCGAGTTTGACGCCGGCGGCGGTCATGGCTTCGATCAGCAGGAAGAAGTACGCCGGGCCGGAACCGGAAACGGCAGTGACCGCGTCCAGTTGCTGCTCTTCGTTGAGCCACAGGGCAATGCCGACGGCGGACAGCAGCTCTTCGGCTTGCTGACGCTGCTCGGCGGTCACTTCGCTGGTCGCGTACAAACCACTGACGCCCTGACGCAGCAGCGCCGGGGTGTTCGGCATGCAGCGCACGATTGGCTGCTCACCCAACCACGCGGTCATGCTCGCGCAAGTGATGCCGGCGGCAATCGACACCACCAGTTGATTTGGTTTCAGGCTCGGGCGCAGGGCTTCGCACACCGCTTTCATGGCTTGCGGCTTGACCGCCAGCACGATCACATCGACGCCGTCGATGGCCTGGGCGTTATCGGCAAAGGTTTCGATGCCGTGCTCGGCGCTGACCTTGGCGCGGGTTTCTTCGCCCGGATCACTGGCGCGGATCTGCGCCGCTTCCAGCCCTTTGGCGCGCAGGCCGCCAATCAGACTGGCCGCCATGTTGCCCGCACCGATAAACGCAATACGTGTGTTGCTCATGTGTGGTCCTTATCTGGAAACGTTCAAGATTGGGAATAGTCGCGCGCGCCAAACAGGGCCGTACCGATACGCACCCAGGTGGCGCCTTGGGCGATGGCCGACTCAAGGTCGTGGCTCATGCCCATTGAAAGTGTGTCGAGCGGTAGTTCGAGGCTGGCCTGCAATTTCTGCACGGCGGCGAAGGCCGCGTCTTGCTCGGCGCGGTCGTCGGTTGGCTCCGGAATCGCCATCAAGCCACGCAGTTTCAGACGCGGCAATGCGCTGATGGCAGCGGCCAATGCCGGCAGATCGTCAGGCGTGCAGCCGGATTTACTCGCCTCACCGCTGACGTTGACCTGAATGCAGATGTTCAGCGGCGGCAGTTCAGCCGGGCGCTGTTCGGACAGACGTTGAGCGATTTTCAGGCGATCCACGGAATGCACCCAGTCGAAATGCTCGGCAATCGCGCGAGTCTTGTTCGATTGAATGGGGCCGATGAAGTGCCAGATCAAGGGCAGATCCGCCAGTTCGAGCTGTTTGCTCAAGGCTTCCTGCAGATAGTTCTCGCCAAAGTCGCGCAGGCCGGCGGCATACGCTTCACGCAGCGCCTCGGCGGGTTTGGTTTTGCTCACGGCGAGCAACTGGACGCTGTTTTCAGGACGGTGTGCGGCTTGGGTCGCGGTCTGGATGCGCGAACCAACGTGGAGAATGTTGTCTGCTATCGTGGACATCAAGAGGCGCCGGCGGTCTGAAGGTTCGCGGCATTCTACTGGAATTGAGGAGCGCTATGGATATCACTGAATTGCTGGCCTTCAGCGCCAAACAGGGCGCTTCCGACCTGCACCTGTCGGCCGGTCTGCCGCCGATGATCCGTGTTGATGGCGATGTGCGGCGGATCAATCTGCCGGCGCTGGATCACAAGCAAGTGCACGAATTGATCTACGACATCATGAACGACACCCAGCGCGTCGACTTCGAGAAACATCTGGAAACCGACTTTTCCTTTGAAGTGCCGGGTGTCGCGCGTTTCCGGGTTAACGCCTTCAACCAGAACCGTGGCGCCGGGGCGGTGTTTCGTACCATTCCGTCGAAAGTGTTGAGCATGGAAGACCTGGCCATGGGCGACGTCTTCCGCAAGATCACCGATGCGCCGCGTGGGCTGGTGCTGGTCACCGGGCCGACCGGTTCCGGCAAATCGACCACGTTGGCGGCGATGATCGATTACCTCAATACCCACCGTCATCACCATATCCTGACCATTGAAGATCCGATCGAATTTGTCCACGAATCGCGCAAATGCCTGATCAATCAGCGCGAAGTTCACCGTGATACTCGCAGTTTCGCCACCGCGTTGCGTTCAGCGTTGCGCGAAGACCCGGATGTGATTCTGGTTGGCGAAATGCGCGATCTGGAAACCATTCGTCTGGCGCTGACTGCCGCTGAGACCGGACATCTGGTGTTCGGCACGCTGCACACCACTTCAGCGGCGAAAACCATCGACCGCGTGGTCGACGTGTTCCCCGGGGACGAGAAGTCGATGGTCCGTTCGATGCTGTCGGAGTCGTTGCTGGCGGTGGTTTCGCAGACTCTGATCAAGAAGACCGGCGGCGGGCGGGTGGCGGCGCACGAGATCATGCTGGGGACGTCGGCGATCCGTAACCTGATCCGCGAGGACAAGGTCGCACAGATGTATTCGGCGATTCAGACGGGTGGGTCGTTGGGGATGCAGACACTGGACATGTGCCTGAAGGATCTGGTGACCAAGGGTTTGATCAGCCGCGAGCACGCGCGGGAGAAGGCGCGGACGCCGGATAATTTCTGAGGGAGTGATCGTTCCCACGCTCTGCGTGGGAATGAAGCCCGGGACGCTCTGCGTCCCTGCCGAAGCGGACGCGGAGCGTCCATTGAGGCATTCCCACGCGGAGCGTGGGAACGATCGGTATGGTGTTAGCGCTGAACCACGCGCATCTGGCTCTGCTCTTTCGGCAACACACGCTTGGCAACCACGTAATGCTGCTGCCAGTACGGCTTGTTCAGCGTATCGATGCTCACTGCTTTGCCACGACGAGGCGCGTGGATGAAGCGGTCGTTACCCAGGTAGATGGCAACGTGGTTGACCCGACGGCTCTTGATGTTGAAGAAAATCAGGTCGCCTGGCTTCAGATCCTTGCGCTCGACTTTCTCGCCGTGGCCGCTGGCCATGGCGTTCGAGGTGCGTGGCAGGTCGAACGTAGCGTCGTTGAACGCGTATTTCACCAGACCGCTGCAATCGAAGCCTTTACTTGGGCTGCTGCCGCCCCAACGATAAGGTGTACCGAGAACGTTTACCGCACGGCTCAGCACATTGCTGCTTTCCTTGCTGGCCATCGGTGGCACCAGCTTGCTGTGGCTCTTGCTGCTCAGCGTGGTGGTTTTGCTTTTGCTGCTTTTGCTCGAAGGAGCCGAAGCATGGGATTTAGGGGTGAAGCCGTTAACGTTGGGAAGACGTTGCTCACGATTGGTGGCGTGGGCGGCCAGTGGCATTAATAGGCAGATGGTTAGCCATGTCTTGAAAAATGGTCGCATTAGGCGTGGCTCTTCAGTGATAGCGCGCAACTTTATAACAGAGTTTTTTTTCATTCCGAGTCCGTTGGTCGATTCAGTTGGCGGCCAACGGAACCAAATAAGCGGCAAATGGACGCAATTGTCGGACAGAAGTCAGGTGCTATAAGGCTTTGACGGTAGCAACGGTAACATTTGCCGTACGTCGGCTACCTGTAAAAAAGTCACAAAGAATTCAAGAATATTTATCTATCGCGTGAATCGAGGTCTTCATGAACCCCTATCAACAAATTGGTCAGCCGCAAGATACGCACAGCAAAATCATCGGTTATCTGCTGTGGATTTTCGGTTTTACCGGCGCCCACCGCTTCTATTACGGTAAACCGGTGACCGGGACGATCTGGTTCTTCACCTTCGGTTTGCTGGGCATTGGCTGGTTGATCGACCTGTTTCTGATCCCGGCGATGGATCGCGAGGCGGATCTGCGTTTTACCGCCGGGCCGATCGAGTACAACGTGGCGTGGATTCTGCTGACGTTCCTTGGTGCGCTGGGCGTGCACCGGATGTATCAGGGAAAGTGGATCAGCGGGCTGATCTATCTGCTGACAGGCGGGTTGTTCTTTCTGGGGGTGTTGTATGACTTCTGGACGCTGAATGATCAGGTGTCGGTGCGTAACGCTGAAGGTAGAGGCGCCTTCCAGTAAAGCTTCGCGAGCAAGCTCGCTCCCACAGGGTTCGCGGTGATCCTTGTGGGAGCGAGCTTGCTCGCGAATGGGGGCAACCCGGTATCAAACCTGGTGACTGATCCGCCCGTCCACCAGGGTGTAGCGAACCACACCCGGCAAAGTGTGCCCAATGAACGGGCAGTTCTCACCCTTCGACAACCAGTTTTCACCGGCCACCGTCGACGCCTGTGGATCGAACAGCACGATATCCGCCGCCCCACCCACGGCCAGTTTGCCAGCCGGCAGACGTAGCGCTTCCGCCGGGCCTGCGCTCAAACGCGCCAGCAAGGTCGGCAGATCGAGCAAACCATCCTCCACCAGCGTCATCGCCAATGGCAGCAACAGCTCAACGCTGCTGATGCCCGGCTCTGTCGCGCCGAACGGCGCCAGTTTGGCATCGCGTTCGTGCGGCTGGTGATGGCTGGAAATCGCCGAAACCACGCCGGACTTCACCGCTTCACGCAAGCCATCACGGTCAGCACGCGTACGCAGCGGCGGCTGCACGTGATACAGGCTGCTGAAGTCGATCAGCGCTTCGTCAGTCAAAATCAGCTGATACAACGCCACGTCCGCCGTCACCTTCAAACCACGGGCCTGAGCCTGAGCAATCAGGGCAACACCGCGAGCGCTGGTCAACTGACTGAAATGCGCACGAACGCCAGTCTGCTCGACCAGCAACAGATCACGGGCCAATGCTACGGTTTCAGCGGTTTCCGGAATCCCCGGCAGGCCGAGGAAACTGGCAACCGCGCCTTCATGGGCCAAACCACCTTCAGCCAGATCATGATCCTGCGAGTTGAAAATCACCGTCAGGTCGAAAGTTGCTGCGTATTCCAGTGCCCGGCACAGCGTGCGGGTATTGCGGAAGCTCTCCAGACCATTGCCGAACGCCACGCAACCAGCGTCGCGCAATGCAACCAGCTCAGCCAGTTGCTCGCCATCCAGGCCTTTGCTCAGCGCGCCAATCGGAAACACCTTGGTGTTGCCGGCTTCGCGGGCGCGGTCGAGGATCAGTTCGGCGACGGCGGAGGTGTCGAGCACCGGTTTGGTTTTCGGCGGGCAGCACAGGCTGGTCACACCACCGGCGGCCGCTGCGCGGGTTTCGCTGATGATCGAGCCTTTGCGGCTGTAACCCGGCTCGCGCAGGGCCACGTTCAGATCAACCAGGCCCGGAGCGGCGACAAGGCCTTGGGCATCAATGGTTTCTACTGCCGTGAAACCCGCTGGGGCGGCGCCGAGGGCGACGATCTTGCAGGCTTCAACATGAATGTCGGTAACTTGATCCAGGCCACTGCTTGGATCGATGACGCGTGCGCCGAGAATGCTGAGCTTCACTGGGCGTTCTCCTGCTCGAATTGACGCTGCGCGGTTTGCCCGCTCATGGCCATGGACAGCACGGCCATACGAATTGCGATGCCGTAGGTGACCTGATTGAGGATCACCGAGTGCGGGCCGTCGGCCACTGCGGACTCGATCTCCACGCCACGGTTGATCGGCCCCGGGTGCATGACGATGCAATCGGGTTTAGCCCCGGCCAGACGCGCGGTGGTCAGGCCGAACAGGCGGTAGAACTCGCCTTCGCTCGGCAGCAGGCCGCCGGTCATGCGTTCACGCTGCAAGCGCAACATGATCACCACGTCGACGTCCTTCAGACCTTCGGTCATGTCGGTGTAGACCTTGACGCCGTATTGCTCGATGCCGATCGGCAGCAGCGTTTTCGGCGCAATCACGCGGATGTCCGGGCAACCGAGGGTTTTCAGCGCGAGCATGTTCGAGCGCGCGACCCGCGAGTGCAGGATGTCGCCGACGATGGCCACCGAGAGGTTTTCAAAGCCGCCCTTGTGCCGACGGATGGTGAGCATGTCGAGCATGCCCTGCGTCGGGTGGGCGTGACGGCCGTCGCCGCCGTTGATGATCGCCACTTGCGGGCACACGTGCTCGGCTATGAAGTGTGCGGCACCGGAATCACCGTGGCGCACGACGAACATGTCGGCGGCCATGGCTTCGAGGTTGCGCAGGGTGTCGAGCAGGGTTTCGCCCTTGCTGGCCGACGAGGTCGACACGTTCAGGGTGATCACGTCCGCCGACAGCCGCTGGGCCGCCAGTTCGAAGGTGGTGCGGGTGCGCGTGGAGTTTTCGAAGAACACGTTGCACACGGTCTTGCCGCGCAGCAACGGGACTTTCTTCACCGCCCGGGCACCGACTTCGAGGAACGAGTCGGCAGTGTCGAGGATTTCCGTCAGCAACTCACGACGCAGGCCGTCGAGCGAGAGGAAGTGGCGCAGCTGGCCCTGATCATTGAGCTGCAGCGGGCGCTTGGTATCTAGAGGCGTCATCGCGAAGGGGACTCTCAATAGGGCGGATTAAAGGTTGAAGTCTTGCAGTTCGAGCGTCAGCGGCTCAGGGCCGGACAGCTTCACCCGCTCGTGGGCGGCCAGCGACAAGGTCGCGCCAACCACGTTGGGGCGGATCGGCAGCTCGCCGGCGTCGAGGTCCAGCAGGCAGACCAGGGTCACGCTGGCAGGGCGGCCGTAGTCGAACAATTCGTTCATGGCGGCGCGGATGGTGCGGCCGCTCATCAGTACGTCGTCGATCAGCACCAGATGCTGGCCTTCGATTTCGAAGGGCAGGGCGGACGGGCGCACTTGCGGGTGCAGGCCGTTCTGGCTGAAGTCGTCGCGGTAGAAGGAAACATCCAGCGTGCCCAGTGGCGCGTCGCTGCCCAATTCCTTGAGCAAGGCCTGCGCGACCCAGATGCCGCCGGTGCGAATGCCGATGTAACGCGGTTCAGTGATGTCACGCTGGACAAGGTGCGCCTTGAGGCGGGTCGCCATCTGGCTGATCAGATCGGCGGGATTTGGCAGGCTCATGGTTGCTCCTTGTTGGGGGCGAGCCGGGTCCTTGGACGCGGCTCGGTTTTTCACTCAAAAGAAAAGCGCCGAAGCGCTTGTCAGGATTCAAACAATGCAGAGTTTTCATCGAGCCAGCCCTGCAACAGCAGAGCGGCGGCGATGGCGTCCACCGGGTTGTCGCGGTAACTGCCTTTCTGGCCGCCACGGGCCAGGCGCTCGCCTTTGGCTTCGAATGTGGTCAGGCGTTCGTCGTGGGTATAGAAGGGCAGGTTGAAGCGGCCATTGAGGCGGCGGGCGAATTTTTCCGCGCGTACGCACATGTCGCTCGGTGTGCCGTCCATGTTCAGCGGCAGGCCGACGACGACGGCGTCGGGTTTCCATTCTTTTATAAGGGCTTCGACCTGGTTCCAGTCCGGCACGCCGTTCTGTGCCTTCAAGGTGCACAGCTCGCGGGCCTGGCCGGTAATCACCTGGCCGACTGCGACGCCGATCTGTTTGGTGCCGTAGTCGAAGCCGAGAATCAGGCGCAGGGCCATCAGGCGTGACCTGCCTGGCTGGTCAGCAGGCTGAGGTTGATCCCCAAATGCCTGGCCGCCGCTTCCAGACGCAGTTCGCTGCTGGTGTTGAACAGGATGTCGGCGTCGTACGGGCAGTTCAGCCAGGCGTTGTCGGCGAGTTCTGCTTCCAGTTGCCCGGCTTCCCAACCGGCGTAACCGAGGGCAATCAGGCTTTTCGCCGGGCCGACGCCGTCCGCGATGGCGAACAGCACGTCCTGCGAGGTCGACAGCGCCAGATCGCCGTCCAGTTGCGCGGTGGCCTGGAAGGTCTTGCCCGCCGGGTGCAGGACGAAGCCGCGATCTGTCTGCACTGGTCCGCCGATGAAAATCGGTACGTGCTGGCAGAGTGCTGGCGGGTCGATGTCCGGGCGCAATTGCTCAAGGATGTCGGCCAGATTCAGCTCTTGCGGCCGGTTGACCACAATCCCCATAGCGCCATTGGCCGTGTGCTCGACGATGTAGGTCAAGGTGTGGGCAAAGTTCGGGTCGGCCATGTGAGGCATGGCGAGCAGGAATTGATGCTTGAGGTAGCTGGGGCTGACGTTTTTCATGTGCGCTAGTGTGGCGTCGAAGGGGCAAACTGACAAGCTGAGGATCAGAGAACAACGCAGATCAAATGTGGGAGCGACGGTGCGACGATTCGACTTGCTCGCGAAGGCGCCAGGTCAGGCAATATCAATGGTGCATGTGCCGGCCTCTTCGCGAGCAAGCTCGCTCCCACAAGGTTTCTGTGGTGTGTCAGTTGCTCGAGAGCTTGTCGCCCCGGGCGAATTTCCAGGTACGAATGATTTCCAGGCGGTCGATATCCGACAAGTCCCCGGTAAACGGGGCAAACGGTGCCGCCAACCGGACAATGCGCTGCGCCGCCTGATCCAGCAACGGCTGCCCGGAAGACTCCAGCACCAGCACTTCATACAACGAACCGTCGCGGTTGATCGAGACCATCAGGCGCAAATTGCCGTAGATCTGCTTGCGCCGTGCTTCTTCGGGGTAATTGAGGTTGCCGATGCGCTCGACCTTCTTGCGCCAGTCGTCCTTGTACCAGGCACCCTTGTCGCGCATGGTCGACGCCGCGCTCAAACGGTGAATCCGTGGGCGCTTGGCGTACAGCTGTTGTTCCTTGGCCAGTTCGGCTTCGAGGCTGGCGATGTCGCTGGACAGCTGCGAGCTGTCGAATTCTGGCGCGTCGACTGTCGGTTTGACTTCGGTTTTGGTTTCTTCTTTCTTGGTCGGCGCTTTTTTCGGCTTCGGTGCAACCGTGGTCACCGCAGCCTTCGGGGCGGCTTCCTGCACTTCCGGCTTGGCGGCCGGTGGCGGGGTGACTTTCTTGACCTGATTGTCCTGGAACGGCGCGACCTCAGTGGTCTTCGGGATCGCCTTCTTGTCCAGCGTGCCGCTGCCTTCCTGATTTTCCTGTGCGAGAAAGTCAGCCTTCTGCGGCTTCTTTTCGCTCTTGAAGGTGGCGAGGGTGATTTCCAGGGTTTTGCTGATCTGCTTCGGCTCGACCATCGTGAAGCCGACGCCGAGCAGCAGCGCCAAATGGATCAGCGCTGCGAGAAACAGGGTAAATCCGAGGCGATCGGCCGGGCGCACGCCACGGTGGGCGAGTTCTGCGGGCAGATCGGACGGGAGGGTCATGACAGAAAAACCAACATCGCGTTTTTACGGGCTCGGCATGATAACGCAATGTTGGTTTTTAGCTGCAAGCTTCAAGCGGCAAGCGACATAAGGGCAGCTGCAAGTTTTCAGCGGCAAGCTGCAAGTAAAGCTTGTAGCTCATGGCTTTCGGCTTGTAGCTGGCCGTCAGGCTTGCTGCTTACGGCTCGAGGCTTGCAGCTTCTTCTCGATCGCATCCATCAACATGCCGCCGATATCGGTGCCGAAAGCATTGTCGATTTCACGGATGCAGGTCGGGCTGGTGACGTTGATTTCGGTGAGGCTTTCGCCGATCACATCGAGACCGACGAACAGCAGACCTTTCTCACGCAAGGTCGGGCCGACCTGAGCGGCGATCCAGCGATCCTTTTCAGTGAGCGGACGCGCTTCACCACGGCCGCCGGCGGCGAGGTTGCCACGGGTTTCGCCCTGCGCCGGAATCCGCGCCAGGCAGTAATCCACCGGCTCGCCGTCGATCATCAGGATGCGTTTGTCGCCGTCCTTGATTGCCGGCAGGTAAGCCTGGCCCATGATCTGCTGGCCACCGAGGGCGGTCAGGGTTTCCAGAATCACCGACAGGTTCGGATCGCCCGCGCGGTGACGGAAGATCGACGTGCCGCCCATGCCGTCCAGCGGCTTGAGGATCACGTCGCCATGCTTGGCGGCGAACTCACGCAGCACGTCGGCGCGGCGGCTGACCACGGTTGGCGGTGTGCACTGCGGGAACAGCGTGGCGAACAGTTTTTCGTTGCAGTCGCGCAGGCTCTGCGGCTTGTTCACCACCAGCACGCCAGCGGTTTCGGCCTGTTCGAGCAGGTAGGTGGAGTAGACGAACTCCATGTCGAACGGCGGATCCTTGCGCATCAGGATCACGTCCAGATCGCTCAGCAGGTTGTCCTGCTCGGCGTCGAGTTCGAACCATTTTTCCGGGTTGGCGAAGACTTTCAGCGGCTTCATGCGCGCGCGGGCCTGACCTTCGCCCTGATACAGGTCGCGCTGTTCCATATAGAACAGTTCCCAGCCACGCTTCTGCGCGGCCAGCAGCATGGCCAGCGAGCTATCCTTTTTATAGGAGATGCTGGCGATAGGGTCCATGACAATCCCGACGCGAACGCTCATTGGGTTTTCCTCGAAAATTGGCTACCGGATCGGTATTGAAAAAGTGCCGCCAGAGTGGCGCCGGGCGGGTTTTCGGTCAAGGAAAAACCCGTCGATAGATTGCATCTGGAGACTGTGCTAAAAAGGCTGGCGTAGCGTGCTGGCCCTTGAGCATCAAGGGTTTCGAGCCATTCATAACCGCAAAACGGACAAATTGATTCGCAAAGGCGACGGTAGAGCCCTCTTATGGAACAGCAGTCCAGCGCCTTGAAGGTCATGGTGATCGACGACTCGAAAACGATTCGTCGCACCGCCGAAACATTGTTGAAGAATGTCGGTTGCGAAGTGATCACGGCGATCGACGGTTTCGACGCCTTGGCGAAGATCGCCGACAACCATCCCGGGATCATTTTTGTCGACATCATGATGCCGCGTCTGGATGGTTATCAGACCTGCGCTTTAATCAAGAACAACAGTGCGTTCAAAGCGACGCCGGTGATCATGCTGTCATCGCGTGACGGGCTGTTCGACAAGGCCAAGGGGCGGATTGTCGGATCTGATCAATTTTTGACCAAGCCTTTCAGCAAGGAAGAACTGCTCAACGCGATCCAGGCCCATGTTCCGGGCTTCGCCGCCGTTTTGCCGCAGTAAGACACGTACAGTGACGCTCGGCCAGCGGGCCGGGCGTCGACAAGAAAAATGGGGAAAACCATGGCACGTATCCTGATCGTCGATGATTCGCCGACTGAAATGTACAAACTCACCGGCATGCTCGAAAAGCACGGCCATGAAGTGCTCAAGGCCGAAAACGGCGCCGACGGCGTGGCCCTGGCCCGTCAGGAAAAACCCGACGCGGTATTGATGGACATCGTCATGCCCGGCCTCAACGGTTTTCAGGCCACCCGCCAGCTGACCAAGGATGCCGACACCAGCCACATCCCGGTGATCATCATCACCACCAAGGATCAGGAAACCGACAAGGTCTGGGGCACTCGTCAGGGCGCCAAGGACTACCTGACCAAACCGGTCGACGAAGACACCCTGATCAAGACCCTGAACAACGTGCTCAAAGGCTGATCGCGCAACCATGAGCGAATCGCTGACCGCGTTCGAACTGCTCTGGCAAATCGACCAGCGCTGCCGCTTGCTGGCGGCGGATCTGCCGTCGCAACCGGCGCGTCAGGATCGCTGGAGCGGCATCGGCTTTCGCCTCGGGGAGCATTGGTATGTGGCGCCGATGGGCGAAGTCAGCGAAGTGCTGCACGAACCGCGCTTCACGCAATTGCCCGGGGTCAAGCCGTGGGTCAAAGGCGTGGCTAACCTGCGCGGGCGCCTGCTGCCGATCATGGATCTGTGCGGTTTCTTCGGCCATGAGCTGTCGCCGTTGCGTAAACAGCGGCGGGTGTTGGTGGTGGAACATGGGGAAGTGTTTGCCGGGCTGATGGTCGATGAGGTTATTGGTCTGCAGCATTTCGAGCAGGACAGCTTCGAACCGATCTCGATCAGCAAGCGCCAGGGTTCCAAGGCCGAGTTCGTCAAAGGCTATTTTCGGCGCGAGCAGAACTGGCGAGTGTTCAGCCTGTTTGCCCTGGCCAAATCTCCGGTGTTCATGAGCGTCGCGATATAGCCGTTACAACAAAGATCCCTTGTAGGAGTGAGCCTGCTCGCGATTCAGGCACCGCGGTGTATCAAGTACACCGCGTTATCGTTCAATCGCGAGCAGGCTCACTCCTACAGGTTCTACCGGTGAGCTTCAAACAGGCGAGGACCGATGACAAAAGCAAAAACAGGCAAGCCGGCGGAAGGATCGCGCAGTCGCTCGCAGATCATCGTGCTGTTCATCGCACTGATCGTGTTCATCATGCTGCTGTTCGCCAATTTCGCTTACCTCAACACCCAGGCGAACTACGACAAACAGTACATCGGCCACGCCGGTGAGCTGCGTGTGCTCTCGCAACGCATTGCCAAGAACGCCACCGAAGCCGCCGCCGGTAAGGCTGCCGCGTTCAAATTACTCAGCGATGCACGCAACGATTTTGCCCAGCGCTGGGGTTACCTGAAGAAGGGCGACCCGGTTACCGGCCTGCCGCCAGCGCCCGCCACCGTGCGCCCGGAAATGCGCGCCGTGCAGCTCGACTGGGAACGCCTGCTGAAAAACACCGACGCGATTCTCTCCAGCGAACAGACTGTGCTGTCGCTGCATCAGGTCGCCGCGACCCTGGCCGAAACCGTGCCACAGTTGCAGATCGAATACGAAAAAGTCGTCGAAATCCTCCTGCAACGTGGCGCCCCGGCGGCGCAGGTCGCCATGGCCCAGCGCCAATCGCTGCTGGCTGAGCGCATCCTCGGCGCGGTCAACACCGTGCTTGCCGGCGACGAAAACTCGCAGCAAGCCGCCGACGCCTTTGGCCGCGACGCCACGCGTTTTGGCCAAGTGCTCAACGGCATGCTGCAAGGCAACCCGACGCTGAAAATCAGCCAGGTCGAAGACCGCGACGCCCGCGCGCGTTTGAGCGAAATCTCCGAGCTGTTCCAGTTTGTCTCCGGCTCGGTGGATGAAATCCTTGAAACCTCGCCCGAGCTGTTCAAGGTTCGTGAATCGGCGAGCAACATCTTCAGCCTCTCGCAAACCCTGCTCGATGAAGCCTCGCACCTGGCCACCGGTTTTGAGAACCTTGCCGGTGGGCGCAACACCGACACCATCGGCGGCTATGTCCTTGGTTTGCTGGCGCTGGCGTCGATCATCCTCATCGGTCTGGTGATGGTCCGGGAAACCAATCGCCAGTTACGCGAAACCGCCGAGAAGAACGAGCGCAACCAGAACGCGATCATGCGTCTGCTCGACGAGATCGAAGACCTCGCCGACGGCGACCTCACCGTGACCGCCTCGGTGACCGAGGATTTCACTGGCACCATCGCCGATTCGATCAACTACTCCGTCGACCAACTGCGCGATCTGGTTGCGACCATCAACCTCACCGCCGGCCAGGTCGCCGCTGCGGTGCAGGAAACCCAGGCCACCGCGATGCACCTGGCCCAGGCCTCCGAGCATCAGGCCCAGCAGATTTCCGAAGCCTCGACGGCGATCAGCGACATGGCCGAATCCATCGATCAGGTCTCGGCCAACGCCGCCGAGTCTTCGGCAGTCGCCGAGCGCTCCGTGGAAATCGCCAACAAGGGCAACGAGGTGGTGCACAACACCATCCATGGCATGGACAATATTCGCGAACAGATTCAGGACACCGCCAAACGCATCAAGCGCCTGGGCGAGTCATCGCAGGAAATCGGCGACATCGTCAGCCTGATCGACGACATCGCTGACCAGACCAACATCCTCGCCCTCAATGCGGCGATTCAGGCGTCGATGGCCGGCGATGCCGGGCGCGGTTTTGCTGTGGTGGCCGACGAAGTGCAGCGCCTCGCCGAACGCTCCTCCGCCGCCACTCGGCAGATCGAAACCCTGGTGCGGGCAATTCAGACCGATACCAACGAAGCCGTGATTTCGATGGAACAAACCACCACCGAAGTGGTGCGCGGCGCGCGACTGGCGCAGGATGCCGGTGTGGCCCTGGAAGAAATCGAAGGCGTATCGAAGACCCTCGCGGCGCTGATTCAAAGCATCTCCAACGCGGCGCAGCAGCAGACGTCTTCGGCCGGGCAGATCTCGCTGACGATGAACGTGATCCAGCAGATCACTTCGCAGACGTCGTCCGGCTCCACGGCCACTGCGGAAAGCATCGGTAACCTGGCGAAAATGGCCAGTCAGTTGCGGCGTTCGGTGTCCGGATTCACCTTGCCGGCGGCGACAGATAAAGCGTGAGTGGAGTGGTTATGGGTGATCGGCACGACTATGTGGCCCTCGAATGGGTCAAAGGCGAAATTGCCGAAACGCTGAGGCAGGCGCATCAGGCGATTGAAGCCGTGCTCGACGATCCGCAGGCCTTCCCGGGGCTGGACGAGTGCCTGGCGTATATCCATCAGGTCCACGGCAGCCTGCAGATGGTCGAGTTCTACGGCGCCGCTTTGCTCGCCGAAGAAATGGAACATCTGGTCGAAGCCTTGCAGCACGAGCGCGTCAGCCATCGCGACGAAGCGCTGCACTTGTTGCTGCAAGCCCTTGGGCAATTGCCGATCTACCTCGACCGCGTGCAGAGCGCCCGCCGAGATCTGCCGTTGGTGGTGTTGCCGCTGATCAACGATCTGCGTAGTGCTCGTGGTGAAAGCCTGCTCTCGGAGACCAGCCTGTTCAGCCCGCAACTGCCCGAGCTACCGCCCTTGAGCGCTGATGCGCTAGCGCTGCTTGAACCGGCAGAGCTGCCGAACGTGCTGCGTAAGTTGCGCCAGATGCTGCAAATGGCTTTGGTCGGTTTGCTGCGCGAACAGGATGACCGGACGCATCTCGACTATCTGGCGAAAGTTTTTACCCGCCTCGAAGCGCTGAGCGGCGATTCACCCCTGAGCCCGTTGTGGCAGGTCGCTTCGGCGCTGGTCGAAGGCATGCGCGAAGGCGTGATTGCCAACAGCCCGGCGCTGCGCAGCCTGTTCAAGGACGCCGACAAAGAGCTCAAGCGCCTGCTCGAACAAGGCCTGTCCGGCCTCAATCAGCCGGCGCCGGCGGAGCTGCTGAAAAGCCTGTTGTTCTATATTGCCAAAGCCGAACATCCCACCGGGCAGATGCTGACCATGAAAGATCGCTACTCGCTGGACGACGCGTTGCCCGACAGCGCGATGGTCGACGAAGAACGCGCACGCCTGGCCGGCCCCGACCGCGATGCGATGCGCTCGGTGCTGGCAGCTCTGTGCGAAGAACTGGTGCGGGTCAAGGAACGCCTCGACCTGTTCGTGCGCAGCGACCGTCAGCACACTTCGGATCTGGAGAGTTTGCTGGCGCCGTTGCGGCAGATCGCCGACACCCTCGCCGTGCTCGGTTTCGGCCAGCCGCGCAAAGTCATCATCGATCAATTGGCCGTGGTGCTCAGCCTTGCCCAGGGCCAGCGCGAACCGAATGACGCAATCCTGATGGACGTCGCCGGCGCCTTGCTCTACGTCGAAGCGACGCTGGCCGGCATGGTCGGCACCGTCGAGCCGGAAAGCCCGGAAGACGAGCGCCTGCCGACCACCGACCTGACGCAGATCCATCAGATCGTCATCAAGGAAGCACGCATCTGCCTGCAACAGGCCAAGGACATGATCGTCGACTACATCGACGCCGATTGGGATCGCCAGCACCTGCAAGCGTTGCCGGCGCTGCTGACTCAAGTACGCGGTGCGCTGGCGATGATTCCGCTCAGCCGCGCGGCGAGTCTGGTCGAAGCGTGCAACGGGTTTATCCGCGAACATTTGCTGCTCGACCCGCACGAGCCGGGTTGGGAGCAACTGGATCGTCTGGCCGATGTCATCAGCAGCCTTGAGTACTACCTCGAACGCTTGAGCGACGACCCGCAGGCACCGGGCGAACAATTGCTGGATGTCGCGCAGAAATCCCTTGCCAGTCTGGGTTTCTTTCCAAATGAACCGCACGTGCCTGTGCTCGAAGATGTGCTCAGCCCCAGCGAAGCGCTGGTGATGCAGGACATGCAGGCGCTCGATGATCCGGAAACCGTACAGTCGCTGGCCGACGTTCTGGCCAGCCCGGTGTCAGCGCTCAATCCGCCTGCATTGATGACGCCCGGCAGTCTGATGCCGCCGCCGGCCGGTGAAGAACCGGTCGACGATGAACTGCGCGAAGTGTTCCTTGAAGAGACCGACGAGGTCCTCGAAGTTCTCCACGAATACTTGCCGCGCTGGATCGCCAATTCGCAGGACCGCGATGCGCTGACTGAACTGCGCCGGGCCTTCCACACCTTGAAGGGCAGCGGGCGCATGGTCCGCGCGCTGATCCTCGGCGAGCTGGCGTGGTCGGTGGAAAACCTGCTCAACCGCGTGCTCGAACAAAGTGTCGAGCCGGGCTCGGTGGTGCAGCAAGTGCTGACCGACACCGTGCTGTTGCTGCCCGAGCTGATCAGCGAATTCGCCACTAACAGCCAACGGCAGCGCAGCGATGTCGATCAACTCGCTGCCCGTGCCCACGCCTTGGCCAAAGGTGACGAGCCGCTGGCTGCCGAAGACATCGGCGATGTCGCGGCACTCGATCCGCTGTTGCTGGAGATCTTCCGCAAAGAGGCCGAGACCCACCTCGCCAGCCTCAATCGCTTTCTCGATCAAGCCGCCGAGCATGTGCCGTTGCAGGCCAGCGACGAGTTGCAACGCGCCTTGCATACGCTCAAGGGCAGTGCGTCGATGGCCGGCGTATTGCCGATTGCCGAACTCGCGGCACCGCTCGATCAACTGGCCCGCGAGTTCAAGGCGCACCAGTTGCCGCTGGACCTCGACGAAGTGGAGTTGCTACTTGAAGCCGAGGGCCTGTTCCGCGTCGGTCTGCGTCAGCTCAAGCATGATCCGCTGGCACCGATTGTCGGCGCGCAGTCGCTGATCAAACGCTCGGAAACCCTGCTCGCCGAGCGCCTGGCGTCGATCCTCGATGCGCCGCACACCGGCCTGCGGATCAAGCGCGATCCACAACTGATCAACAACTTCCTCGCCCAAGGCATGGACATTCTCCTTGACGCGGAAAATCTCTTGCAGCGCTGGCAGCAACATCCCGGCGAGCGTCAGGAACTCAGTGCGTTGCTGGATGAGCTGACCACCCTCGGCGAAGGCGCGCACATGGCCGACCTGCTGCCGGTCGACGTGCTGTGTGAAGCCTTGCTCGACCTGTATGGCGCGGTGGAAGAAAGCAGCCTGGCGGTCAGCGAACGGTTTTTCCAGGAAGCGCAGAACGCTCACGAAGCGCTGATCAACATGCTCGATGAACTGGCTGCCGGGCAGGAAGTCACGCCGCAACCAGAGCGGATTCGTGCCTTGCATGACCTGCTCGATGAGAGTCTCGACCCATCGTCCATGGGCTTGATCCGCAGCGATGGCAGCCGCACCCTGAGCATCCGCGAACTGGGCAGCGCCACCGCTGAGTTGCAGCAAAAGGCAACGGCGCTTGAGCCCGATGACGAGATTGTCGAGATCTTCCTTGAAGAGGCCGTGGACATTCTCGACAGTTCCGGCCAAGCCCTGCAGCGCTGGCTGAGCGATCCGGACAACACAGCGCCACTGTCCTCGTTGCAGCGTGATTTGCACACCCTCAAGGGTGGCGCGCGGATGGCCGAAGTCGAGGCCATCGGCGATCTGGCCCAGGAGCTGGAAAGCCTTTACGAAGGTCTGGTCGATCGTCGTTATCACTACAGCGAAAGCCTGGGGCGCTTGCTGCTCAAGAGCCATGACCGCTTGGCGCTGTTGCTTGATCAGTTGCAAAACCATCAGCCGCTGACCCCGGCGCTGGATCTGATCGAAGTCATCCGTCAGGTCCGCCAAGGTCAGGTCGTTGCCGAAACGCCGCCAGCAATAACCGAGCACGACAGCGCCGGTCACGATCCCGAGTTGCTGGAGATCTTCCTCGAAGAAGGTTTCGACATCATCGAAAACTCCGGCGCCGCGCTGCTGCGCTGGCAGGCCGAGCCGGGCAATCGTCAGGAAGTGGAAACCCTGCTGCGCGATCTGCACACACTCAAGGGTGGCGCGCGGATGGTCGAGATCGGCCCGATCGGCGACCTCGCCCATGAGCTGGAATACCTTTACGAAAGTCTTTCCAGCGGCGCTTTGCAGCCGTCGGCGGAGCTGTTCGCGCTGGTGCAGCGCGGCCATGACCGTCTGGCGCAAATGCTCGATGGCGTGCGCGCCGGGCAACCGTGCCCGCCGGCGGATCGGTTGATCAACGCGATCCAGAATTTCAGTCATCCGGTAACGGTCGAAACACCGCCAGCGTTGCCGCTGCCCGCCAAGACCGAACCTGCACCGCCGGCTGCCGAGGCTGGCGCGGACATGGTCAAAGTCTCCGCCGAACTGCTTGATGAACTGGTCAATCTGGCCGGGGAAACCTCGATCTTCCGTGGTCGAATCGAACAGCAAGTCAACGACGCACAGATCGCGCTGAAAGAGATGGAAACCACCATCGAACGCATGCGCGATCAGCTGCGCCGTCTCGACACGGAAACCCAGGGGCGGATTCTCAGCCGTCAGCAAGTCGACGCCGAACGCCTCGGTTACGAAGAATTCGATCCGCTGGAAATGGACCGCCATTCGCAGTTGCAGCAACTGTCGCGGGCGCTGTTCGAATCGGCCTCCGACCTGCTCGATCTCAAGGAAACCCTCGACCGCCGCAATCACGACGCCGAGAACCTGTTGCAGCAACAGGGCCGCATCAACACCGAGTTGCAGGAAGGCCTGATGCGTACGCGCATGGTGCCGTTCGAGCGCATGTTGCCGCGCCTCAAACGCATCGTCCGCCAGGTCGCTGAAGAGCTGAACAAAGACGTCGCCTTCGTCGTCGGCAACGCCGAAGGCGAGATGGATCGCAACGTACTGGAGCGCATGGCCGCGCCGCTGGAGCACATGCTGCGCAACGCCGTCGACCATGGTCTGGAGTCTGCCGAGGTGCGGCTGGCGGCGGGTAAACCGGCGCAAGGGCAGATCAGCCTCGACCTGTCCCGCGAGGGCGGCGACATTGTTTTCGATATTCGCGACGACGGTGCCGGGGTGCCTCTGGAAGCCGTGCGCAAGAAGGCAATCAAGCGCGGCATGCTCGCGCCGGAAGCCGAGATCAGCGACCGCGACGTGTTGCAGTTCATCCTTCAACCGGGGTTTTCCACAGCGGAAAAGATCACCCAGATTTCGGGGCGCGGCGTCGGCATGGACGTTGTGCACGAAGAGGTGCGGCAGCTCGGCGGCAGCATGAGTATCGATTCGGTGCCGGGGCAGGGCGTGCATTTCCGCATTCGTCTGCCGTTCACCCTGTCGGTCAACCGTGCGCTGATGGTGCAGTGTGGCGAGGATCAATACGCGATTCCGCTGAACACCATCGAAGGCATTGTTCGCGTGTTGCCAAATGATCTGGAAGGGCACTTCCGGGTTGATCCGCCGCGCTACCAATACGGCGGCCAGACCTACGAACTGTGCTACCTCGGCGAACTGCTGAAAACCGCGCCGCGACCGAAACTGTTGGGCCAGAATCTGCCTTTGCCGGTGCTGCTGGTGCACTACAACGACCGGCGCATCGCCGTGCAGGTCGACACCATGGCCGGCACCCGCGAGATCGTGGTCAAGAGCCTCGGTGCGCAATTCGCGGCGGTGCAGGGTGTGTCCGGGGCGACGATTCTCGGTGATGGCCGGGTGGTGCTGATTCTCGATTTGCTCGCACCGATTCGGGCGATGCAAGCGCGGGTTGCGCAGACACCGACGCTGCCGGAAATCGACAGCGAACCACACAAACCGCTACTGGTGATGGTAGTCGACGACTCGGTCACCGTGCGCAAGGTCACCAGCCGTTTGCTCGAACGCCACGGCATGAACGTGCTGACCGCCAAGGACGGTGTCGACGCCATGCTGCTGCTGGAAGAGCACATGCCCGACCTGATGCTGCTCGACATCGAAATGCCGCGCATGGACGGCTTCGAAGTCGCCACCCAGGTGCGCAACGACGAGCGCCTGCAACACCTGCCGATCATCATGATCACCTCGCGCACCGGGCAGAAACACCGCGATCGCGCGATGGCGATTGGCGTCAACGACTACCTCGGCAAGCCGTATCAAGAGTCGGTGCTGCTTGAAAGCATTGCCCAGTGGAGCAAGAAACATGCATGAGCGCCGGCATAATCAGCGCACCAGTCAGCTCACCGGGTTGTTGCTGCCGTTGGCGGATCGCAATTTGATTTTGCCTAACGTCGCTGTTGCTGAATTGATCGATTACCAGGCCAGCGCTTTCGATCTGGATACGCCGCCGTGGTATCTGGGGCGCGTGAAGTGGCGCGAGCGGCAGATTCCGTTGCTCAGTTTTGAGTCTGCGTGCGGGCAGAAAATCGTCATTGGCGAGCGCGCGCGGATTGTCATCCTCAATGCCCTCGGCGGGTTGCCGGAGCTGAAGTTCATAGCGCTGCTGGTGCAGGGGATTCCGCGCTCTTACAAGCTCGACAGTCAGTTGAGCTATGTCGATGTGCCGTTGTGTGGGCTGGAGCAAGCGGCGGTGCAGGTCGGGGAACAGGTGGCGAAGGTGCCGGATTTGTTGGGGTTGGAGAAGTTGTTGGTGGATGCTGGTCTCGTTGACTGATTGATCGTTCCCACGCGCAGCAAAGGAATGCAGCCCGGGACGCTCCGCGTCCCAAAAAGCCGAACGCAGAGCGTCCGTTGAGGCATTCCCACGCAGAGCGTGGGAACGATCATCCGCGGGGTGATCCAGAACTTGCGCTGCTTCGGCTGGCCTCTTCGCGAGCAAGCTCGCTCCCACAGTGGGTTTATGTCGTACACAAAATCTGCGATCTCTGAAGATCTCCTGTGAGAGCGAGCTTGCTCGCGAAGGCGTCAGTCGCTACACCTCAATCCGACAGACAAATCCTCAATCGCTGTGCGCAATAAACACCATCCAGCACATCTGTTTAAAGACACCCGGTGTTACGGCTCCCTGGCCTACAAATCCTTGCGCCGCTGCCTACGCATGTACCAGAATCCGCCGGCTTGTGCGCCTTTGGCATGCTGCGTAACTTGATTCCGTCACTGATTTCCAGTGATCGGGTTTAGTAGCCCGTCATATTTGGGGCGTATAGCTCATCAGACAGTCAGGTACTCCATACCTGCACTTTATGGTGGTTGTGCGCAGGGCGCTTCGGCGCGCCGGTTTCCCAGATCCCCGGTCTACTAACCTGCGCACAGCTGCCTCCACTTCTTTTAGTAGGGAAGCGGTGGCTAGCCCGAATGAGGATCTGGTAAATGTTCAAAGTAACGCCAAACCCGCCGCTCACCGACCCGGCATCCCCCTACGAATCCCCCGATTCGAAGAAATTCCACGAAGCCGCCGAGCGCGCCCTCGATCATTACCTTGGCCCTACCAACGCCGATCTGATGGCCACGCCTTACACCCCCAACACGCTGTACATGGCCAACCCCAACGCCGACACCGAATCCCTGCTGGCCGACGCCAGCGAAACCCTTGGCTCGGCTACGGTGATGCTCAACAACCATGCGGCAATGGTGGAAGGTACGCACCGAAAGACTGTGCAAGGTATTGCGCAGGTAGTGATGGTGGCGGAGATGGCCGTCAACCGTTTGTTGGATAGGTTGGTGCCGACGGAGTGATTTAAAAGCCGACCCTCACCCCAGCCCTCCCGAAACGTCGGACCGCCCGTAGGGAGAGGGGGCCTACCGAGGTGTCTTGCGCTATACATCGACCTGAAAAACCGAGTCGATTATGAGTTTGGTAAACCGAGTCAATTATGGATTCGGTAAAGCACGATCAGGTCGGCGTATCCCTTGAGCATCCCCCAATCGGTCCCCTCTCCCTCCGGGAGAGGGCTAGGGTGAGGGTGCTCTTGATCGTTACGCTCAGCGTAATGATTCACCACCGCGCTTGATTGATGCCCCCACCCCACGCGCCTACCTTAGCTCCACGACAGCGAACCCCGTGGAGTGAGCATGACAACAACAATTTCCCCCGACTCGCGCTGGACGCGGCGGCGCGATGAGAAGCAGCGCCGCCTCGACAAGGTGCGCGCGCTGGCCGACGGTGTGGTGTTGCCCACCGACAAGATCGTCGCCGCGCTCGAAGCGCTGATCCATCCCGGCGACCGTGTGGTGCTGGAGGGTAACAACCAGAAGCAGGCGGATTTCCTTTCGCGCTCGCTGGCCAAAGCCGACCCGGAAAAGCTTCACGACCTGCACATGATCATGCCAAGTGTTGGCCGCTCTGAGCATCTGGATCTGTTCGAACGCGGCATCGCTCGCAAACTCGATTTCTCCTTCGCCGGCACCCAAAGCCTGCGCATCAGCCAATTGCTCGAAGACGGCCTGCTGGAAGTCGGCGCGATCCACACTTACATCGAACTCTACGCCCGGCTGGTGGTGGACCTGATCCCCAACGTCGTGCTCTCGGCCGGGTTCATGGCCGACCGCGCCGGTAACATCTACACCGGCCCCAGCACCGAAGACACCCCGGCACTGATCGAACCGGCCGCGTTCAGCGACGGCATCGTCATCGTCCAGGTCAACCAATTGGTCGACGACGTCAGCGAGCTACCGCGCGTGGACATTCCCGCGTCGTGGGTCGATTTCGTCGTGGTCGCCGACAAGCCGTTCTACATCGAACCGCTGTTCACCCGCGACCCACGCCACATCAAACCTGTACACGTGCTGATGGCGATGATGGCGATTCGCGGCATCTACGAAAAACACAACGTGCAGTCGCTCAACCACGGCATCGGTTTCAACACCGCCGCCATCGAGCTGATCCTGCCGACCTACGGCGAATCCCTCGGCCTCAAAGGCAAGATCTGCCGCAACTGGACGCTCAACCCGCACCCGACGTTGATCCCGGCGATTGAAAGTGGCTGGGTCGAAAGCGTGCATTGCTTCGGCACCGAACTGGGCATGGAAAACTACATCGCCGCGCGCCCGGACGTGTTCTTCACCGGCCGTGACGGCTCGTTGCGTTCCAACCGAATGTTCTGCCAACTGGCCGGGCAATACGCGGTGGATCTGTTTATCGGCGCGACGTTGCAGGTCGATGGCGATGGCCATTCCTCAACCGTCACCCGTGGCCGCCTCGCCGGTTTCGGCGGTGCGCCGAACATGGGCCACGACCCGCGCGGTCGCCGTCACGGCACCCCGGCGTGGCTGGACATGCGTCACGACGACTCGCAGCAGCCGATGCTCGAACGCGGCAAAAAACTCGTGGTGCAAATGGTCGAGACGTTCCAGGAGGGCGGCAAACCGACCTTCGTTGAAACCCTCGACGCGGTAGAAGTGGCGAAGAAAAGCGGCATGCCGCTGGCGCCGATCATGATTTACGGCGACGACGTCACCCACCTGCTCACCGAAGAAGGCATCGCCTACCTGTACAAGGCACGCTCGCTGGAAGAGCGCCAGGCGATGATCGCCGCGGTCGCCGGCGTCACCGCCATCGGCCTGCGCCACAACCCGAAAGACACCGAACGCATGCGCCGCGAAGGCCTGATCGCTTTGCCCGAAGACCTCGGTATCCGCCGCACCGACGCCACCCGCGAATTGCTCGCGGCGAAAAGCGTGGCCGATTTGGTCGAGTGGTCTGGTGGCCTGTACAACCCGCCCGCGAAATTCAGGAGCTGGTAATGCACGCATTTAACCTGCAAGCGAAACCGCTGTCCCTGGCTGATCGATTGGCCGACCTGGCGGTGGACGCGTTGATCGACGAGGCCGATCTGTCGCCGAAACCGGCACTGGTCGACCGTCGCGGCAATGGCGCGCACACCGATTTGCACTTGGGCCTGATGCATGCTTCCGCGCTGGCGTTGTGGCCGGCGTTCAAGGAAATGGCTGAAGCGGCGGTTGCAATCGGTGAAGTCGATTCAACGTTGCGCGAAGCGATTGGCCGGATCGGTCGTGAAGGCGAGCAAGCCATGCTCACGACCACCAACGGCGTGAACACGCATCGCGGGGCGATCTGGGCCTTGGGATTATTGGTGACCGCCGCTGCACTGGAACCGCAATCCTCCAGCGCCAATGCCGTGACCCTACGCGCCGCACGTCTGGCCTTGCTGGACGATCGCCACGCACCCAAACCCTTGAGCCACGGCGCGCAAGTCGCCCTGCGTTACGGCGCACGCGGTGCTCGTGAAGAAGCGCAACTCGGCTTCCCTTCGGTGCTGCAACGCGGCCTGCCACAACTCAAACGCAGCCGTGCCCAAGCAAGCGGCGAACAAAACGCCCGGCTCGACGCCTTGCTCGCAATCATGACCAATCTGGCCGACACCTGCGTGCTCTACCGCGCCGGTGAAGAGGGCCTGCACGCCATGCAGTCCGGCGCGCAAGCCGTGCTCGACGCCGGTGGCAGCGCCAGCCTCAGCGGTCGTCGTCGCTTGCACGAACTGGATCAACAACTCATCGCATTGAATGCCTCGCCCGGTGGCGCCGCCGACTTGCTCGCCGCCACGCTGCTGCTCGACCGTATCGAGCGCGACGGCAACTCTCAGGGAGCGTTTTGATGGAAAGCCTATCGTTTGAATTCCCCGCCGGGCAGCCGCCACGCGGTCGCGCGCTGGTCGGTTGTGTCGGCTCGGGTGATCTGGAAGTGCTGATCGAACCGGGCCTGGCCGGCAAGCTGACGATCAATGTGCAGACCTCGGTCAACGGCGCACAACTGCGCTGGCAGCATCTGTTTGCGCGGATGTTCGACGGCACCACGCCGCCGGCAATGGCCATCGATATCCACGATTTCGGCGCGACGCCGGGGGTGGTGCGCTTGCGTCTGGAACAAGGTTTCGAGGAGATCGGCCATGACTGACAGCGCAGCGCTTTTGAACAAACACAGCTTCGTCGAACTCGGCGCGCGGCAACGGGCGAAAGCCTTGCTCGATGCCGGCAGCTTTCGTGAGTTGCTCGATCCGTTTCAACGGGTGATGTCGCCGTGGCTCGAACGTCAGGGCGTGGTGCCGCAGGCCGATGACGGTGTAGTGATCGCCAAGGGCAGCCTCGACGGTTTGCCGGTAGTCATTGCCGCAATTGAAGGCGCATTTCAGGGCGGCAGCCTTGGCGAAGTCGGCGGGGCGAAGATTGCCGGCGCGCTGGAACTGGCGGCTGAAGACAACCGCAAAGGCATTCCGACCCGCGCGGTGTTGCTGCTGGAAACCGGCGGTGTGCGCTTGCAGGAGGCCAATCTCGGGCTGGCGGCGATTGCCGATATTCACGCAGCGATTGTCGATTTGCAGCAGTACCAACCGGTGGTCGGTGTGGTTGCGGGCAGCGTTGGGTGTTTCGGCGGCATGTCGATTGCTGCCGCGCTGTGCAGCTATTTGTTGGTGACTCAGGAAGCGCGCCTCGGCTTGAACGGCCCGCAGGTTATCGAACAGGAAGCGGGGATCGAAGAATACGACTCCCGCGACCGGCCATTCATCTGGAGCCTGACTGGCGGCGAGCAGCGTTTTGCCAGTGGTCTGGTGGATCGTTACGTCGCCGATGACGTGGCGAAGATTCGTCAGCAGGTTGGTGAATTACTGCAGCAGGGTTTGCCAGCGAAACCACGCAGCCAGCGCGCCGAGTGGTTTCTGCAACGCCTCGGCAATCTGAACACTGACCCGCAAATCGAACCGTCGGTGGTTCGCGATCTGTATCAAGGAGAGCGCTCATGAGCGGTTATTCGCTGCGCGGTTTGAACTGGTTCAACGCCTTGAGCGCGGGCGCTGTCGCGGTCGAAGGGCTGCCGCCATCGTTGAAGGTGGGTGACGGTGAGCTGGGGCGTTTTATCGCTGTGGTCGCTGACCCGGACAATCGTTTCCCGCGCGCTCGTAATGGCGAAGTCGGTTTGCTCGAAGGCTGGGGTCTGGCCAAGGCTGTGGATGATGCGATCAGCGTTGATCGCGATAAAGCGCAGAAGCGCCCGATCATCGCCATCGTCGATGTGCCGAGCCAGGCTTATGGTCGGCGCGAAGAAGCCCTCGGCATTCATCAGGCGCTGGCCGGTGCGGCGGACAGTTACGCCCGTGCGCGTTTGGCCGGGCATCCGGTGATTGCGTTGTTGGTCGGTAAAGCGATGTCCGGGGCGTTTCTGGCTCATGGTTACCAGGCCAATCGTTTGATCGCGCTGCGTGATCCGGGCGTGATGGTGCATGCGATGGGCAAGGCGTCGGCGGCGCGGGTGACCTTGCGCAGTGTTGAAGAACTGGAAGCGCTGGCCGCCAGTGTGCCGCCGATGGCTTATGACATCGACAGTTATGCGAGCCTCGGATTGCTCTGGGAAACCCTGTCTGTGCAGCAGATTGAACAGCCGACCACAGAGGATCTGGCGCGGGTGAACGAATGCCTGAAACAGGCCATCGGCGATATCGCCAGCACTGACTTGAGCAATCGCCTCGGCGCGAAAAATCGTGCGGCCTCCAGCAAGGTTCGCGAACTGTTGAGGGCGCAGTGGTGAGCACGCCTCTGGCCCACGATCTGCTCTGGGGCATGACCCCGGCGCAGTTGCCGGCGGATGCGCCGCTGTGGGCAGTCGAGTCATTGGCCGCCGGGCAACCGGTGGTGGTGCGGCGGGCGTTGAGTGCAGAAGGTTTTGTCGCGGTCGGCGTGCGCGGTGTGTTGCGCGAACAGCGGCTGGCAGCGTTTATGGCGGTCGATTCGATTGCCTGTCGGGTCAGTCCGGAAGCGCTGTGTCACGTCGACAGCGAGCGCGATCTGCCGGTCATGCAGGCACTCAAACAACTGCGGCCAATGCTCGACGATTGCGGTTGGGTCTGGGGTGTCAGCGGCAGTGTCGGGTTTGAATTGGCCAGTGGTTTTACCGCGATGCACGCGGTCAGCGACCTCGATTTGATTCTGCGTACACCGCAACTGATCACCCGTAATCAGGCACGCAAATTCGTCGCGATTTTCGATCAAGCCGTGTGCCGGATCGACATGCAGTTGCAGACGCCGTTCGGTGCGGTCGCATTGCGCGAGTGGGCCAGCGGATCGGCACGCGTGCTGCTGAAAAACGAGTATCAGGCCTGTTTGGTGACTGACCCGTGGAACCCGCAGGAGCAGGCAGCGTGAGCAGTCTGCTGGTATTCCCCGGCCAGGGCGCGCAGCAAGCGGGCATGCTGCAGCGCTTGCCTCGGGAGTCGTTGACCGAGGCCAGTGATGTGCTCGGTGAAGATGTATCGCTGCTGGATTCCAGCGCAGCGTTGCGCACGACAAGGGCGGTTCAGCTCTGTCTGCTGATCGCCGGCGTCGCTGCTTCGCGGCAGTTGTTGCAGGACGGACTGACGGCGGACTACGTCGCAGGCCTGTCCATCGGTGCTTACCCGGCAGCGGTGGTCGCCGGGGCCTTGAGCTTCAGCGATGCGCTACATCTGGTCAGCCTGCGCGGCGAACTGATGCAACAGGCTTATCCACAAGGCTACGGCATGACCGCGATCATCGGCCTGCAGTTATCCACAGTCGAAACGCTGCTGGCGCAGGTGCACAGTGAAGATTCGCCGGTGTATCTGGCCAACATCAACGCCGACAATCAGGTGGTGATTGCCGGCAGTGACAAGGCCATGCAAGCGTTGGCCGAACTGGCGCGCAGTCGTGGCGCCGGTCTGGCAAAACGTCTGGCGGTAAGCGTGCCGTCGCACTGCCCATTGCTGGACAAACCGGCGCAAACCCTCGCCGAAGCTTTCGCCAAGGTCGAACTGAAAACCCCGAAAATCGCTTACCTGAGCGGCAGTCGCGCACGCCCTGTGACCAAAGTAGAAGCGCTGCGCGACGACCTCGCCTTCAACATGTGTCGCGTAGTGGATTGGCGCGGCACCGTGCAAAGCGCTTATGAGCGCGGCGTGCGTTTACAGATCGAACTGCCGCCCGGTGCGGTGCTGACCGGGCTGGCGCGCCGGGTGTTCGAGCAAGGCACGGTCACAGCCTTCGACAGTGCGCGCCTCGACACCCTGCAAGCGCTTTTGCGTGAGGAGGGTGGCCGCCAACTCTAAAACCGCCGACTCAAGCTTCGAACAACAAAAACAACATTCGACGATGCACTTTGAGGACTACAACAATGATTATTTACGGTGTGGCGCTGCTCGCGATCTGTACGCTGGCAGGGGTGATCATGGGTGACATGCTCGGCGTGTTGTTGGGCGTCAAATCCAACGTCGGCGGGGTCGGCATCGCCATGATCCTGCTGATTTGCGCGCGGTTGTGGATGCAGAAGCGTGGCGGCATGACCAAGGAATGCGAGATGGGCGTCGGCTTCTGGGGCGCGATGTACATTCCGGTGGTGGTGGCCATGGCCGCGCAGCAGAACGTCGTCACCGCGTTGCATGGCGGTCCGGTGGCCGTGCTGGCGGCGATCGGTTCAGTGGTGGTCTGTGGCTGCACGATTGCCTTGATCAGCCGCACCCATAAAGGCGAACCATTGCCTGACGAGCCGGCGGAAATCTCCCCGGTCGGCACGCCAGTAGGAGGCCGCTGATATGTGGGATCTCATCGAGAAAGGTCTGGAACACAACGGCTTGGTCACTGCCTTCGCTTTTGTCGGCGTGATCATGTGGGTGTCGGTGATTCTGTCCAAACGCCTGACGTTCGGACGCATTCACGGCTCGGCGATTGCCATCGTCATCGGTCTGGTTTTGGCATGGGTCGGCGGCACCATGACCGGCGGGCAGAAAGGCCTGGCGGATCTGACTTTGTTCTCGGGTATCGGCCTGATGGGCGGGGCGATGCTGCGTGATTTTGCGATTGTGGCCACCGCGTTTGAAGTGCAGGCGACCGAGGCGAAGAAGGCCGGGTTGATCGGTGTCATTGCCTTGCTGCTGGGCACGATCCTGCCGTTCATTGTCGGCGCGTGCATGGCCTGGGCGTTCGGTTATCGCGATGCGGTGAGCATGACCACCATTGGCGCGGGAGCGGTGACTTATATTGTTGGGCCGGTGACTGGCGCGGCGATTGGCGCGACCTCGGATGTGATGGCGCTGTCGATTGCCACCGGGTTGATCAAGGCGATTCTGGTGATGGTCGGCACGCCGGTCGCGGCGCGTTGGATGGGGCTGGATAACCCGCGTTCGGCGATGGTATTTGGTGGCTTGGCCGGGACTGTCAGCGGCGTGACTGCTGGGCTGGCGGCGACGGATCGACGGTTGGTGCCTTATGGGGCGTTGACGGCTACGTTTCATACCGGGCTTGGGTGTTTGCTTGGGCCATCGCTGTTGTTCTTCATCGTTCGCGGGATTGTTGGCTGAAGATCAAAAGCCCCTCACCCTAGCCCTCTCCCGGGGGGAGAGGGGACTGACCGGGGTGGATGGAGGAGGTACATCGACCTGAAATTTCTGAGTGGAACTCAGGTTCTGAGAAGCCCCCGATCTGCTCCCTTTCCCCCTCTACCCCTTGGGGGAGAGGGCTGGGGTGCGGGGGTTGCTCTTGATCTTGATCTAAGCCCCAGCCTGCCGATTCGCATACATCCGACACTCCGCCAACAACGCCAGCAAATTCGGATCGCGCTCCTTGGCTTTCAAAAACACTACGCCAATGTGCTGCTGCAACCGGTACTTCTCCTGCAACGGAATCAGCTTCACCCGATTCTCATACACCGCCGCAATCCTTCCTGGCAGCAACGCATAACCCACCCCCGAGCTGACCATGCTCAGCAGCGTGAAGATGTCATTCACCTGCATCGCCACTTTCGGCTCGAACCCCGCTTGCTTGAACACCCGGTTACCGTCCTGATGGGTCGCGAAGCCCTGAGTCAGGGTGATGAAGGTTTCATCGCGCACTTCGGCCAGATCCACTTCATTGCGCTGGGCGAACTTTGAATCTGCCGGGGTGGCGAGGAAGATGTCATCGGAAAACAGTGCAATCTGCTCGCAATCCGGGTCGTTGATGCTGTCGTCCAGCGACACCAGTATCGCGTCGACTTCCATGTTCTTCAGCTTGTAGAGCAGGTCGATGTTTGAGCCGAGTATCAGGTCGATGTTGAGTTCGCTGCGGCGGATTTTCAGGCCCATGATCAGTTGCGGTACGGTTTTCACCGTCAGCGAATACAGGGAGCCGAGTTTGAAGCGTTCAGCCGAGAACCCTGCGGCTTCGCGGGTCAGGCGTACGCTTTCGACGACGTCGTTGATCAGCTTCTGTGCGCGCTCTTCGAGTACATAAGCACTTTCCAGCGGCGTCAGGTTGCGCCCTTCGTGTTTGAACAGCGGGCAGCGCAGGGCGCTTTCCAGCGAGTGAATCGCGCGGTGCACGCTGACGTTGCTGGTCTGCAGCTCGGCAGCAGCACGGGCGAGGTTGCCGGTGCGCATGAAAGCGAGGAACACCTCGAGTTTTTTCAGGGTCAATTCTTCGTCGATCAGCATGGCGCGGACTCTTTTTGGAATGCGTCGATTGTGCCTTGAAGATCAAAAGATCGCAGCCTTCGGCAGCTCCTACATTGGAATGCGTTCGAAGGTAGAAGCTGCCGAAGGCTGCGATCTTTTGATTGCGCTTTTACGCCCAAGGCCCGAGCCTTGCGCGCTGCGGTAATGAATATGAGGTATGCGATACATGTATCACGGAGAACGATTGAACGCCTGGACCCATCTGGTCGGGGCAGTGGCGGCTTTTGTCGGCGGCGTGTGGATGTTGGTGATCGCCTGCCTGGATGGCAGCCCGTGGAAGATTGTCAGTGTGGCGATTTACGCGTTTACCCTGCTGGTGCTCTACAGCGCATCAACCGTGTACCACAGCGTGCGCGGGCGCAAGAAAGCGATCATGAAGAAGGTTGATCACTTTTCGATCTACCTGTTGATTGCCGGCAGCTATACACCGTTCTGCCTGGTGACCCTGCGCGGGCCGTGGGGCTGGACGTTGTTCGGGATTGTCTGGGGGCTGGCGCTGATCGGCATTCTGCAAGAGATCAAACCGCGTTCGGAGGCGCGGATTCTGTCGATCGTGATTTACGCGGTGATGGGCTGGATTGTGTTGGTGGCGGTCAAGCCGCTGATTGCGGCGCTGGGTACGACCGGGTTTGCCTGGCTGGCGTCAGGCGGGGTTTTGTACACGGTGGGGATTATCTTTTTTGCCCTCGATCACCGGTTGCGGCATGCGCATGGGATTTGGCATTTGTTCGTGATTGCCGGGAGTTTGCTGCACTTTGTCGCGATTCTGTTTTATGTCCTGTAGCCCGGCTTACTGATCGTTCCCACGCTCTGCGTGGTAACGCCTCCTGTGACGCTCTGCGTCACGCTGTTTGGGACGCGGAGCGTCCCGGGCTGCATTCCCACGCAGAGCGTGGGAACGATCAGTCCGGCAAAAAGGTTTAGAAATCACCCCAAAGCTGCTGAGCCACCGCCAGTGCAACCACTGGCGCGGTCTCGGTGCGCAACACGCGAGGGCCGAGGCGGGCGGCGTGGAAGCCGTTGCCTTTGGCCTGCTCGACTTCGGCGTCCGTCAAACCACCTTCAGGCCCGATCAGGAACGCCAGCGTCGCCGGTTTGGCATGACTCACTAACGGCTCGGCCACCGGGTGCAACACCAGCTTCAACTCGGCTTCAGTCTGCTTGATCCAGTCCGCCAACAACACCGGCGGATGAATCACCGGCACCCGCGAACGCCCACATTGCTCGCAAGCGCTGACCGCCACCTGACGCCAGTGCAGCAGGCGCTTGTCGGCACGTTCGTCCTTGAGGCGGACTTCGCAGCGATCACTGAAGATCGGCGTAATTTCATTCACGCCCAGTTCGGTGGCTTTCTGAATCGCCCAATCCATCCGCTCGCCACGGGACAAGCCCTGGCCGAGGTGGATGTGCAGCGGCGATTCGACCTGGCCGGCGAATTGCTCGTCGATCTGCACGGTCACGCGTTTCTTGCCGACTTCCAGCAGAGCGCCGCGAAACTCATGCCCGGAACCGTCGAACAACTGCACTGCATCGCCCTCGGCCATGCGCAGCACGCGGCTGATGTAATGCGCCTGAGCCTCCGGCAATTCGTGTTCGCCGGTGCTCAGGGGGGCGTCGATAAAGAAGCGGGACAGTCTCATTTCGGGTCTCTGGAAAGATTAGATCGTTCCCACGCTCTGCGTGGGAATGCCTCGATGGACGCTCTGCGTCCGCTTTGGGACGCGGAGCGTCCTGGGCTGCATGCCTTTGCTGCGCGTGGGCACGAGAAGTTGGTTAGCCCGGATCGCGGAAACCGGGATGGAAGTCTTTCGGCACGGCCACACTGACGCTGTCACGCGTAGCAATGTCGATGCCTTCGCTAGCCACTTCGGCGAGGAAGTCGATCTGCTCCGGGGTGATCACGTACGGCGGCAGGAAATACACCACGCTGCCCAGCGGCCGCAGCAATGCGCCACGCTCCAGCGCATGCTGGAACACCTTCAAACCGCGACGCTCCTGCCAAGGGTAGGCCTCTTTGGTGGCTTTATCCTTGACCATCTCAATGGCCAACACCATGCCGGTCTGACGCACTTCAGACACGTTCGGGTGATCGACCAGATGCGCCGTCGCCGAAGCCATGCGCTGGGCCAATGCCTTGTTGTTCTCGATGACGTTGTCCTGCTCGAAGATATCCAGCGTCGCCAATGCCGCCGCGCACGCCAGCGGGTTGCCGGTGTAGCTGTGCGAATGCAGGAACGCGCGCAGGGTTGGATAGTCGTCGTAGAACGCGCTGTAGACCTCATCGGTGGTCAGGCACGCCGCCAGCGGCAAATAGCCGCCCGTCAGGGCTTTCGACAGGCAGAGGAAGTCCGGGCGGATGCCGGCCTTTTCGCAGGCAAACATCGTCCCGGTGCGACCGAAACCAACGGCGATTTCGTCGAGGATTAAATGCACGCCGTAACGGTCGCAGGCTTCGCGCAGCAACGTCAGGTACACCGGGTGATACATGCGCATGCCACCTGCGCCCTGAATCAGCGGCTCGACGATCACTGCCGCGACACTGTCATGGTTCTCGGCCAAGGTCTGTTCCATGGCCGCGAACATGTTGCGCGAATGCTCTTCCCAGCTCATGCCCTCGGGGCGGCCGTAGCAATCCGGGCTCGGCACTTTGATGGTGTCCATCAGCAGCGCTTTGTAGGTTTCGGTGAACAGCGGCACGTCGCCGACCGCCATCGCCGCCATGGTTTCGCCGTGGTAGCTGTTGGTCAGGGTGACGAAGCGCTTTTTGTTCGGTTGGCCGCGATTGAGCCAGTAATGAAAACTCATTTTCAGCGCGACTTCGATACAGGACGAACCGTTATCGGCGTAGAACACCCGGTTCAGCCCTTCCGGGGTCATCTTCACCAGACGCTCGGACAGCTCGATCACCGGTTGATGGCTAAAGCCGGCCAGAATCACGTGCTCAAGTTGATCGACCTGATCCTTGATGCGCTGGTTGATGCGCGGGTTGGCGTGGCCGAATACGTTGACCCACCACGAGCTGACCGCGTCGAGGTAGCGTTTGCCTTCGAAGTCTTCGAGCCAGACGCCTTCACCGCGCTTGATCGGGATCAGCGGCAGCTGTTCGTGGTCTTTCATCTGGGTGCAGGGATGCCACAACACCGCGAGGTCGCGTTGCATCCACTGGTTATTCAGGCCCATTTACAGTCTCCTCGAGGCGGCTCGCGTCAGGCGCGGGCAAACAATCGCGCAAGCCTATGCAATGCGTCGCGCGGGGACAACCCATTGTGTCGATTGAGCTACTTTGTATGAGCCGATAGACGTCGCTGGCGGCGTTTTGATGGCTAACGTATTCTTCGCGGTTCTTTGGGTCGTCTGACCCGCAAAACTGCTTTTTCCTACGTGTATTTCCGGAGTTCGCTGAATGTCTGTCGGTTGGCTGCGCGCCTGTGCGCTGGTGATGTTGGGGCTGTTCAGCGTTACAGCGCTGGCCAAGGATAAAACCGCAATCGTGATCGGCGGCGGCCTGTCGGGCCTGACTGCCGCTTATGAACTGCAAAACAAAGGCTGGCAGGTCACCCTGCTGGAAGCCAAGCCGAGCATGGGCGGACGCTCGGGCATGGCCACCAGCGAGTGGATCGGCAACGACAAGACCCAGCCGGTGCTGAACAAGTACGTTTCGACGTTCAAGCTCGGTACCACGCCGGCTCCGGAATTCGTGCGTACCCCGGGCTACCTGATCGACGGCGAGTATTTCTCTGCCGCCGATCTAGCCACCAAGCAACCGGCTACTGCCGATGCCCTGAAGCGCTATCAGAAAACCCTCGACGATCTGGCGCGCTCGATCGACGACCCGCAGAACCCGGCGGCGACCGCCACCCTGCACGCGCTGGACCAGATCACCGTGTCGAGCTGGCTCGACAAGCAGAATCTGCCGGCCACCGCGCGCCAGTTGATCAACCAGGACATCCGCACCCACTACGACGAACCTTCGCGTTTGTCGCTGCTGTACTTCGCGCAGCAGAACCGTGTCTATCGCGGCATCTCCGACCGTGATCTGCGCGCTTCGCGTCTGGTCGGCGGCAGCCAGGTGCTGGCGCAGGCGTTCGTCAAACAGATCAAGACGATCAAGACCAATTCGCCAGTGTCGGCGATCAATCAGGACAAGGACGGCGTGACCGTCAAGGTCGGCAGTGTTGGATACCAGGCTGATTACGTCGTACTGGCCGTGCCATTGCGCGCACTGAACAAGATTGCGCTGACGCCGGCGCTGGATGCCCAGCACATGGCCGCGATCAAGGGCACCAACTACGGTTGGCGCGACCAGATCATGCTGAAGTTCAAGACGCCGGTGTGGGAAAGCAAGGCGCGCATGTCCGGCGAAATCTACAGCAACACTGGTCTGGGCATGTTGTGGATCGAGCCTGCCCTGAAGGGCGGCGCCAACGTGGTGATCAACCTGTCCGGCGACAATGCCCGCGTGATGCAGGCGTTCGGCGACAAGCAGATGGTCGATCAGGTGCTGATTCGTCTGCACGCGTTTTATCCACAGGCCCGTGGCTCGTTCACCGGCTATGAAATTCGTCGCTACAGCACCGACCCGTCGATGGGCGGCGCGTACCTGGCTTATGGCCCGGGCCAGATCAGCAAGTTCTGGCGCCTGTGGGAACATCCGCTGCAACGCGTGACGTTCGCTGGCGAACACACAGACACCTTGTACCCGGGCACGCTGGAAGGCGCACTCCGCACCGGTCAGCGTGCTGCCAGTCAGGTTGAAGATCTGGCGGCGGGCAAGTCGTTTGAGCCGGCGAAGGTGGTACCGGCCGCAGCAGCGGCAGGCGCGGCGGGTGCCGTGGCGGCGAAGAAGGGCAACTTCTTCAGCAACCTGTTTGGTGGTTCGGATGACGAGAAGAAGCCTGAGCCTGTGAAAGCGCCAGAGCCGGCTCCTGCTCCGGTCGCTCCAGCGCCTGCGCCGACCCCGGCACCCGCGCCAGCTCCGGTGGAACCACCGAAACCAGCGACCCCGGTGAAAGCTGAACCGGCGAAGAAAGCAGCGGCCAAGCCAGCGGCGAAGAAGCCTGCAGCTAAAACCGAGGCGAAGAAGGCGCCGGCCAAACCGGCAGCGAAAAAGGCCGAACCGGCGAAGAAGCCAGCAGCCAAGCCTGCTGCAACGACCGAGACCAAGGCGCAGTAAGCCTTTGCTTCAATAAAAAACGCGGCCATACGGGCCGCGTTTTTTTTGCCGGAAGCGCGCGCTGCAATCCTTCCCGGTGCAGTCTCAAGGCTTACCTTTGCGCAGGACACTTCCCACAAAACAATCAGAACGAAACGATAGCGGGTGCCTGATCTCCAACTTTATGCTTGAAGAAATTGGAGGCGCGTGATGAAAAGGCTAACGGCAATACTTCTGTTGATGACACTTTCTGGTTGTGCCAATGGGCGTTTCTTTCCTGGGGGTTATGGCGCTGAGCTTGCCCATCAATGCAAGATAGATCCATATAGCGCGGATTGCTTGCAGCCGCCGGCGGTGTTCACCAACTAATCAATAAAACTAACTAACGCTTGTTAAAAGTCCCATTTGAAGAACTCCGTGCCGTTCGGTAATTTTCGGAGCCATCGTTGCTTGGGTTTTCGAATGCGCCCGGGGACAAAACCGAAGCGGGCCCAACGCAGATTCCCGTTGCGCTGATCGTAGATGACCAGGTTGCCATCGTCCTGGAGCGTCATGTACGTGTTGTACCAGAGCGATTTGTCGAGGCTGTGAGTGCTTTCAGCAATCCATAGGCGCCGTCGGGAAGGGTCGTAGAGAAAACCGTTATTGCTGATGACAAACTGCAGTGGCTCACGCATCTTTTTTGGATGCAAAGTTAAACTGTAAGGCTGATGGTTATCGGCAATCCACACTACCGCTTCACCTTCTTTGATCACCAGATCTCCATCGGTCTGCAATATAAGGCGGAATTGGCCGTTCTCGGATTGCAGATATTGGCCTGGTGTCAAGGTTTGGTTGGGCGGTAACTCGGAAGTGCCACTTGCTTGAAAGGGGGTGTAACGAAGAGCCATGTTGTTCACCGTTTCAAAGAATGATTGAGTCATCATTTGATCAGGTGCAGACGTACAACTAGCGATACATAGTTATCGATTGAGAATTTCTCTGGCGACGACTTTCCTGCGATCGCCATCTGCTCCTGGGAGCGTCGGATCAGCCAGCGAGAATCGAGCAGCATGGCCCGAGCGCTGTGCGGAAAAACCGCCTTTAATCTTTCCTTAACACGTCACTTCCAGACTCTTGATCGTATTTCTCGATATTTCAAAGCGAAATTTTCCGCTTTAATTCGATAGATAACTCGCTAGTCTTGGTTCGCAGTTCTCACAGGATTTGGGCAATGCAGCTACGTAACTCTTCTTCGCGCTATGGTTGGGTCAGCATCTTCATGCACTGGGGCGTGGCGCTGGTGGTCTTCGGGCTGTTCGCGCTGGGTCTGTGGATGGTCGGGCTGGATTACTACAGCAGCTGGCGCAAAGAAGCGCCGGATCTGCACAAGAGTATCGGCCTAGTGTTGCTGGCCGTGATGGTGTTGCGGGTGCTGTGGCGCTTTATCAGCCCACCGCCACCGACGCTGCAAAGCTACAGTCGCATGACCCGTATCGGCGCCAAGTTCGGCCACGGGTTTCTGTATCTGGCGCTGTTCGCTGTGATGCTTGCCGGTTACCTGATTTCCACCGCAGACGGTGTCGGGATCCCGGTGTTTGGCCTGTTTGAAGTTCCTGCACTGGTTTCCGGGCTACCGGATCAGGCAGATACCGCCGGGGTGATTCATCTCTGGCTGGCGTGGGCGCTGGTAATTTTTTCCGGTCTCCATGCGTTGGCAGCATTGAAGCACCACTTTATCGATCGTGATGCGACCCTGACGCGAATGCTCGGTCGCAAAGCCTGAAATTCAACCTCGACTCAAAGGAAAAGAAAGCATGTTGAAAAAGACTCTGGCCGCTCTGGCAATCGGTTCTGCACTGCTCTCGGCTGGTCAGGCCATGGCTGCGGACTACAAAATCGACAAGGAAGGTCAGCACGCCTTCGTTGACTGGAAAATCAGCCACCTGGGTTACAGCTTCATCCACGGTACTTTCAAAGATTTCGACGGTACGTTCTCGTGGGATTCGGCCAAGCCTGAAGCCAGCAAGATCTCGGTTGATGTGAAAACCGCCAGCCTGTGGTCGAACCACGCTGAACGTGACAAGCACATCGCCAGCAAAGACTTCCTCGACGTGGGCAAGTTTGCTGATGCCAAGTTCGTTTCCACCGCCGTTAAATCGACCGGTGAAAAGACTGCTGACGTGACTGGCGACCTGACCCTGCACGGCGTAACCAAGCCTGTGACCTTCAAGGCCACGTTCAACGGTGAAGGCAAGGATCCATGGGGCGGCGAGCGTGCTGGCTTCAATGCCAAGACCACCCTCAACCTGAACGATTTCGGGATCAAGGGTCCAGGTCCTACCTCGCAAACTGCGGATCTGGACATCTCGCTGGAAGGCGTGAAAGTTAAATAACTTTCGTCCGCCACACAAAAACGCCCCCGGTCGAAAGGCCGGGGGCGTTTTTTATTGCCCGTCACATGACTTGAGACCACCGCATATCCACTGTGGGAGCAAGCTCGCTCCCACATGGGGATTATGGTGATGCAGGGATTCGCGGTGGCAAAAAAATGCCCCGGCTCTTGCGAGGCGGGGCATCTTTTATGGCGGCGTTAACTCAGCGATTGCGAGTCAGCAGCGCTGGTTTTTCGCCACGCGGGCGGCTTGGCAGTTGATCAAGTTGCTCAGGCGTCGGGAAGCGGTCGGCTTTCGACTCCTTGTGCATGATCTTCGGGCCGTTGCTGCGCGGGTTCTGCACGGCTGGCTCGCTGCGAGGCTGATCGTCACGGGCTGGACGGCGGTTGCGCGAGGACGAGGCGGAATCGTCGCGACGACCCGACTGACCATCACGCGGTGCGCCGTTGCGCGGGCCGCCGCTGCGTTTGGCTGGCGGGGTGCCGGTGCTCGAGCCGTTGCTGTTGCGCGGACCATTCTGACGACCCTGCGACTGACCGCCGCGTGGTGCGCCCGAACCTGCGCCTGCGCCCTGAGCCGGTGCGCCTGGACGACGGCCACGGCCGCCGGCAGGAGCAGGCTTCGGTACGTAGTCAACGCGGTTACCGAAGTTATCCACATCGTCGTCGAGGAACTCGTCCGGCGCACGATCAGCCGCCGCACGTGGCGGTTGACTCGGGCGCTGTTCGCGGGCCGGGGTGCCTTCGCGCGGCTTCTGCTGACGGGCAGGACGCTCGCCACGTTCACCGGCCGGCTTCTCTTTGCCCTTGTCTTTGCCTTTGTCTTTACGACCGCCGCCACCACCGCCGCCATTCGGCCCGTCGCCGCGAGGGCCACGTGGATTGCGCGGGTTACGCACGTCCGGACGCTCACGCACTTCCGGCTTCTCGGCTTCAATGGTGCTCGAATCGAAGCCCATCAGGTCGCCGTCGGCGATTTTCTGCTTGGTCATGCGTTCGATGCTTTTCAGCAGTTTTTCTTCGTCCGGCGCGACCAGCGAAATCGCCTCGCCCGAACGACCGGCACGGCCCGTACGGCCGATACGGTGAACGTAATCTTCATCGACGTTCGGCAGTTCGAAGTTGACCACGTGTGGCAACTGATCGATGTCCAGACCGCGTGCGGCGATGTCGGTCGCTACCAGGATGCGCACCTGGTTGGCCTTGAAGTCAGCCAGCGCTTTGGTGCGCGCGTTCTGGCTCTTGTTACCGTGGATCGCCACAGCCGGCAGGCCGTGCTTGTCCAGGTACTCGGCCAGGCGGTTGGCGCCGTGCTTGGTGCGGGTGAAGACCAGCACCTGTTCCCACGCGCCGGCGGTGATCAGGTGCGCCAACAGCGCACGCTTGTGGCTGGCCGGCAGACGGAATACGCGTTGTTCGATGCGCTCGACCGTGGTGTTCGGCGGCGTGACTTCGATGCGTTCCGGGTTGTGCAGCAGCTTGCCGGCAAGGTCGGTGATGTCCTTAGAGAACGTCGCCGAAAACAGCAGGTTCTGACGCTTGGACGGCAGGCGCGCGAGAACTTTCTTCACGTCGTGCACGAAACCCATGTCGAGCATGCGGTCGGCTTCGTCGAGGACGAGGATTTCCACGTGGGACAGGTCAACGCTGCCCTGGCCGCAGAGGTCGAGCAAGCGACCCGGGCAGGCGACGAGCACGTCGACACCACGGGACATGGCCTGAACCTGTGGGTTCATGCCGACGCCGCCGAAGATGCAGGCGCTGACGAATTTCAGGTCACGGGCGTAGATTTTGAAGCTCTCGTGAACCTGGGCCGCGAGTTCGCGGGTCGGGGTCAGGACCAGTACGCGCGGTTGGCGCGGGCCATGACGCTGGGATTTGTCCGGGTGACCGTTGGGGAACAACCGCTCCAGGATCGGAAGGGCGAAACCGCCGGTTTTACCGGTACCTGTCTGTGCCGCAACCATCAGGTCGCGACCTTGCAACACGGCGGGAATGGCCCGCTGTTGCACCGGAGTAGGCTCGGTATAGCCCGCATCTTCGATGGCGCGGACTAAAGCCTCGGAGAGACCGAGGGAAGCAAAGGACATGAGTAATCCTGTTTTAGTTAGGGCTTGGCCCAATGGGAGTCTTGCCTGGCGCGAATGGCGTTTAAGAGGACGCAATCCCGTCCGGTCCTGCTGCGGTTCCGAAGGCACGTCTGGAGCGCTCGCGCGGGCTGCAAAGCTGCGCTGTAGCGGGTCGAGAGGCCTGTTACGGTTCCGGGCGTCCGGGCGTGAGCCTGGCGGGAACGCCGGAGTATAACAGAGCAATCACTGCGCGCTGCTTTCCTGCTGCTCAACGGTTTTGCTGTTGGCCGTGGCTGAATTCATTGACGGGCTGCTGGCAGGGGCGGCGCCGTAGCGTGCGCTCAGCTCGGCGTAAGCCGGTTCGCGCTTGAAACGTTTGAGTTCGGCACCGAAACGCTGCACCAGCAAATCCATGCCGGCATTGCGCCGAACCGCGAGAAACTGGCTCTGACGGCTAATAACGGTAGGGTTCTCAGTGATCTGATCGCGAATATTCAATTCATCGAGCAAATGCTGACCGACGCGGCGATCGGTGATCAGCAAGTCGATGCGACCGCGCACCAGTTTGCCGAAGTTGGCTTCGTGGGTCGGTGCCGGTTCACGGCTAAACAACGTTGATTCACTGAAATCGGGGCTGTACAGATAACCCGGCGAGGTGCCGATGGTCAGGCCTTTGAGTTCTTCGAGTTTGCTGAACGGGTGCGGCCGGTCGTTGGCGTAGAACATCACGAACTCGACGTCCGACAGCGGTTCGCTCGGGTAAAGCAGGGTGGCGTCGCGCTCTTCGCTGTGAAAAATGTCCAGCGCGCCATCAGCCTGACCGGTCTCAAGCATCGACAGGCAGCGCTTCCATGGCAGGAATTGCCAATCGACTTCAATGCCCAGCCGTTTGAAGACAATGGCAGTGGTTTCGTAGTCGAGCCCGAGGTTTTTGCCGCCGTCTTCATAAACGTAAGGCGCCCACGGTTCGGTGACAATACGCAGCTTCTCGCCTCGAGCGGCGAAGCTCAGGCAAGCAAAAACCAGCACGGCGAATAACTGCGTGATCAAAGGCATGGCTTGAGATTACGACGAGAAACGCGAAAGAGCCAGAAAGTGCCTGAACAAGCTCTGTTTCGGGCCTTTAAACGTAAAAAATCGCAACCTCAACAACCCCTGTAGGAGCTGCCGAAGGCTGCGATCTCTTGATCTTGCTTGTCACTTTCAGCTTGAAGCTTGCCGTTGCTTCAACGAGGCAACTTCAGGTTATTCCAGATCGCCAGACTCGGTTCAGCCTGGTTCATGGAATAAAAGTGCAGCCCCGGTGCGCCGCCCTGCAACAGACGCTCGCACATCTCGCTGACGACTTGCTCACCAAAACGCTGAATGCTCTGCGTGTCATCGCCGTAGGCTTCCAGTTGCTTGCGGATCCAGCGCGGGATTTCCGCACCGCAGGCATCGGAGAAGCGCGCGAGTTTGCTGTAGTTGGTGATCGGCATGATCCCCGGGACGATCGGCAGATCGACACCCAGCGCCTGCAAACGGTCGACAAAGTAGAAGTAGCTGTCGGCGTTGAAGAAGTACTGGGTGATCGCGCTGTCGGCGCCGGCGCGAGCCTTGCGCACGAAGTTGGCCAGATCGTCTTCGTAGTTGCGTGCTTGCGGATGCATCTCCGGGTAAGCAGCGACTTCGATATGGAAATGGTCACCGGTTTCTTCACGAATGAATTCAACCAGTTCATTGGCGTGACGCAGCTCACCGCTGGTCATGCCCATGCCGGACGGCAGGTCACCACGCAGGGCAACGATGCGCTTGATGCCGGCAGCCTTGTACTCGTTCAGCAGGCCGCGCAGGTCGTCCTTGCTGTCGCCGACGCACGACAGATGCGGTGCGGCCGGTACTTTGACTTCGCTTTCCAGTTGCAGGACGGTATTGAGGGTGCGATCACGAGTCGAACCACCAGCGCCATAGGTGCAGGAAAAGAAGTCGGGGTTGTAAGTGGCCAGCTGACGCGCAGTGGCGAGCAGTTTTTCATGCCCAGCATCGGTCTTGGTCGGAAAGAACTCGAAGCTGTAGCGACGGTCTTGGGACATGGAGGGAACCTCCAGCTACAAGCTGCAAGCTTCAAGCTGCAAGAGCAGCGGAGGTGCGCTGGTCTCTCGTGCCTGAAGCTTGCGGCCTGACACTGTTTTTAATTGGGGGCAGAGCCTCAGGCTTCGCACGGCAAGTCCGGCTTTTGACCTTACTTGCCGCTCGAAGCTTGCGGCTCGCAGCTGCTCTAAACTTAGTAGCGGTAAGCGTGCGGCTTGAACGGGCCTTCGACGGTCACGCCGATGTAGTCAGCCTGTTGCTTGGTCAGTTGCGTGACCACGCCGCCGAAGCCGCGAACCATTTCCAGGGCCACTTCTTCGTCAAGTTTCTTCGGCAGTACTTCAACGGTCAGACGCTCGGCTTTCTGGGCTGGCGACAGGTCGGCGTACTTCTGGCCGAACAGGAAGATCTGCGCCAGAACCTGGTTGGCGAACGAACCGTCCATGATGCGGCTTGGGTGGCCAGTGGCGTTACCCAGGTTTACCAGACGGCCTTCGGCCAGCAGGATCAGGTAGTCGTCGTTCTGTGCGTCGAAAGCGCCCGGGCCGGTACGGTGAATCTTGTGTACCTGTGGCTTCACTTCTTCCCATGCCCAGTTCTTGCGCATGAAAGCGGTGTCGATTTCGTTGTCGAAGTGACCGATGTTGCAGACCACGGCGCGCTTTTTCAGAGCTTTGAGCATGTTCGCGTCGCAAACATTAACGTTACCGGTGGTGGTCACGATCAGGTCGATCTTGCCCAGCAGCGCTTTGTCGATGCTTGCTTCGGTGCCGTTGTTGATACCGTCGATGAACGGCGAAACCAGTTCGAAACCGTCCATGCACGCTTGCATGGCGCAGATCGGGTCAACTTCGGAGACTTTAACGATCATGCCTTCCTGACGCAGGGACTGAGCGGAGCCCTTGCCCACGTCACCGTAACCGATGACCAGCGCTTGCTTGCCGGACAGCAGGTGGTCGGTACCACGCTTGATCGCATCGTTCAGGCTGTGACGGCAGCCGTACTTGTTGTCGTTCTTGGACTTGGTCACCGAGTCGTTGACGTTGATGGCCGGGATTTTCAGCTCGCCCTTGGCCAGCATGTCCAGCAGACGGTGTACGCCAGTGGTGGTTTCTTCGGTCACGCCGTGAACGCGATCCAGTACTTGTGGGTACTTGTCGTGCAGCAGCTGAGTCAGGTCGCCGCCGTCGTCGAGGATCATGTTGGCGTCCCATGGCGCGCCATCCTTCAGGATGGTTTGTTCCAGGCACCACTCGTACTCTTCTTCAGTCTCGCCTTTCCAGGCGAAAACCGGGATGCCGGCAGCAGCGATAGCGGCAGCAGCCTGATCCTGAGTCGAGAAAATGTTGCACGACGACCAGCGTACTTCGGCACCCAGGGCAACCAGGGTTTCGATCAGCACGGCAGTCTGAATGGTCATGTGGATGCAGCCAAGGATCTTGGCGCCTTTCAACGGCTGCTCGCCGGAGTACTTGCGACGCAGACCCATCAGAGCCGGCATTTCCGATTCGGCGATGATGGTTTCGCGACGGCCCCAGGCAGCCAGGGACATGTCGGCAACTTTGTAATCGTTAAAATCTGCAGGCGTGATAACAGCGCTCATGAAGAGCCTCCATTCGTAATGTATGCGAATGGGCGCCGTTGTGCGTTTAGTGTCCGGCCGTGGCCAGTCAACGCCCCATCCGAGCCTGACAGGTTGAACCTGCTGCAGCGCCCCTCGGACAGGTGGCGGGAAAACGGTAGCAAGTGAACGTTACCGTTTTGAAACGGGGGCGATTATAGCCGTCTAGACTGATCTTCCAAAGGGTTTCTGTCGGCCAGATGAAGATCGTTAATGACGACCATAGTCGAAGCCGCATGGAGCCTGACCGCTCAGTCTGCCAAGATACCGTCCATCGTTCGGCAAGACACTCAGGAGTGAAGATGAATTTCCACACCCGCAAATGGGTAAAACCCGAAGACCTCAACCCCAACGGCACCCTGTTCGGTGGCAGCCTGTTGCGCTGGATCGACGAGGAAGCGGCGATTTACGCGATCGTCCAGTTGGGCAATCAGCGCGTGGTGACCAAGTACATTTCCGAAATCAACTTCGTCAGCGCCTCGCGCCAGGGCGACATTATCGAACTGGGTATCACCGCCACCGAGTTCGGCCGCACCTCGATCACCCTCACCTGCGAAGTGCGCAACAAGATCACCCGCAAGAGCATTCTCACCGTTGAGAAGATGGTTTTCGTCAATCTGGGTGAGGACGGCTTGCCGGCACCGCACGGGCGGACCGAGATCAAGTACGTCAAAGACCAGTTTCAGGAAGATGAACTCGTCACCAAGTGACATCGGCGTCACACCCTTCGCGAGCAAGCTCGCTCCCACAGGTATAGCGTGAACCTGTGGGCGCGAGCGTGCTCGCGAAAGCGCTTTCAAAGTCACTGAAGATTGATCTGGCCACTGAACAGCCATGAACCGCCGGGGTCGTAGGTAAACACTACCCCCCACGGTTCTCACGCCATGACCATCCCCACCGACGGCAAGACCCCCGACCTCTCGGCCAAAGAGCAGCACGAAGTCGAGAAAAGCCAGCCGCCTCGCGCGGCCGTCCTGCATGAAATCATCCGCAGCCAAGGCGATCAGGAGCTGGAGCGCAGCATCGCCGCACTCTGGTGGTCGGCACTGGCGGCCGGGTTGACCATGGGTCTGTCGCTGATGGGCATGGGCCTGCTCAACTCGCGCCTGCCCGACGGTGACGAGTTCAAAGTGATCGCCAGTTTCGGTTACTGCGCCGGTTTCCTCGCGGTGATCCTCGCCCGTCAGCAACTGTTCACCGAAAACACCCTGACCGCCGTGCTGCCGGTCATGACCAAACCGACGATTCGCAACTTCGGCCGGCTGATCCGCCTGTGGACAGTAGTGTTGGTCGGCAACCTGTGCGGCACGATTCTGGTCGCGTACGTGATGCTCGAACTGCCGATCTTTGACACCAAGACAGACCACGCCTTCCTCGAAATCGGCCGCAAGGTCATGGAAAACCACGCCAGCCAGATGTTCGCCAAAGGCATCGTTTCCGGCTGGATGATCGCCACCATGGTCTGGATGATCCCGTCCATGGAGAGCGCGAAGATGTGGATCATCATCCTCATCACCTATCTCATGGCGCTCGGCGACTTCACCCACATCGTGGTGGGTTCGGCAGAAGTGTCGTACCTGGTGTTTGCCGGTGAATTGCCGTGGAGTGATTTCTGGATGGTCTTCGCAGGGCCGACGCTGGCGGGGAACATCATTGGTGGCAGCTTTATCTTTGCGCTGATCAGCCATGCGCAGATTCGCAGTGAGAGCGGGGCGCCAAAGACGGATAAACCCGCCTCTGGCGAATCCCGCGAGGATGATTCAGGCAGTAAAAGCCGATAGTTTCAAGCGTTGAACGGCGGGCTGACCGGTGACGCGGCCGGCTCGCTTTCAGGCGCCTTGAGCTGACCTTCCCAACGTGCAATGACCAGCGGCGCCAGCGCGTTGCCCAACACGTTCAGCGCAGTCACCGGCATGTCCATCAACCGGTAAACGCCAGCGATGATCGCCACGCCTTCCACTGGCAATCCGGCGGCGGTCAGCGTTGCCGTCAGAATGATGAACATGAAGCCCGGCACGCCCGCCGCGCCTTTGGATGTCAGCACCATGATCAGCACCAGCATCGCCTGATCTGCCAGACCCAGATCAATGCCATAGGCCTGAGCGATGAACAACGTGCCCAGCCCTGCAAACAGTGATGCGCCGTCCAGGTTGAACGAGTAGCCCAGCGGAATGACCATGCTGGTAATCGGGCGCGGCGCTCCATAGCGCTCCATTTTCTCGATCAGTTGCGGCATCACCGTGGCCGAAGCGGCGCTGCTGTAGGCCAGTAGTAGTTCACTGCGTATTTCCCGAATCAGATGGAAAAAACGGATACCCGCGATTCTTGCGACCAACCCGAGCACGCAGAATGCGAACAGCAGCACGGCTACGTAAGTGATGCCGATCAGCTTGGCCAGCGGCAGCAAGGCACTCAAACCGAAGCTGGCCACGGTCACGCCGATCAGGCCGAAGATGCCGATCGGCGAATAGTGCATGACTAGATGCGTGACCTTGAACATGGTGTCGGAAACCGCTTGCATCACCGCGATCAGCGGCGCCTTCTGTTGCTCGGGCAGCATCGACAAGGCGCAGCCGAACAGGATGGCAAAGAACAACACCGACAGCAGTTTGCCCTGCGACATGGCCAATACGATGTTGTCCGGGACAATGTTGACCAAGGTTCGACCCAGGTTTTGCGTTTCACCCGTAGCGGCCAGGCCGGTGACCGGTGCTTGCAAGGTGCTGCTGAAATCCGCGCCAGCGCCGGGCTGGAATACGTTGCCGATGATCAGCCCGAAGACGATGGCGATGCTGGTGATCGTGAAAAAATACACCAGCGTTTTTATCCCGACCCGTCCCAAGGCCTTGGTACTGCCCGCGCCGGCAATGCCAACGACCATGCAGGCAAAGACCAGCGGTACGACGATCATTTTCATCAGCCTGATAAACAGGTCGCCCGCCGGTTGCAGCAGGTTGTCGATAAACCAGGTCTTGTGTTCGGGAAACTGGTTGAGGAGGATGCCGACGACGACCCCGGCGGCGAGCCCGATCATGATGCGAGTGACCAGGCTGGTGGATGTTTTGCTACTCATGCTGTGCCCCTTTTTATTGTGTTTGTTGGGGTTGGAATCAATGCGCAAACAGACCGTTGAAGTCCTTGAAGCCTTTGACTTCGATCGGGTTGCCGCTGGGGTCAAGGAAGAACATCGTGCGTTGCTCGCCCGCTTCGCCGGCGAAACGAATCACCGGTGGGATTTCAAAGTGAGTGCCCAAGCGGTTCAGGCGCTCGGCCAGTTCCAGCCATTCCTCTAGAGGCAGCACCACGCCGAGGTGTGGCATCAGCACCTTGTGCTCGCCGACCTGCCCGGTGCGGGTTGTCGCGAAGGGTTTGCCCAGGTGCAGCGAGAGTTGATTGCCGAAAAAGTCGAAGTCGACCCACGTCTCTGTACTGCGGCCTTCAGTGCAGCCCAACACATCTCGATAAAAAGTCCGCGTCTGTTCCAGGTCGCAAACATGGTATGCAGCGTGAAAAGGTCTGTTCATGTGATAGCCCTGAGTGAAGGAGCACTCAGGGTAAACAGGCCGTGCGGCGGGGCAAAACGGCTTCGCCTTGTTCTGAGCGAAAGGAAAACTTATGGACGTGCGCTTTCTTCAAAGCCTGATCGCGGTAGTTGAAACCGGTTCGATTGCGGCCGCCGCGCGCCGCGAAAACCGCACGGCGGCGGCGATCAGTCAGCGAGTTCAGGCACTCGAACGGTCACTGGGTTATGCCTTGTTGGTGCGCACCGCGCATGCCGTACGGCCATCGGATCTCTGTCTGCAGGTGCTGCCGCAAATCAGGGCGATCATCGAACAGGCGCAGGCGTTGCAAAACGATCGGGACCACGATGCTCTGACGGGAGAGGTGAAGATTGGCGCGATCTCGACGGCGTTGACGGGGGTTTTGCCGGGGTTGATCGAGCGATTGGCGTTTTCGGCGTCGGCGCTCAAATTGAAGATCACGCCCGGAGATTCAAAAAGCCTTTACGAAAAAGTGCTGACGGGCGAGTTGGACGCGGCAATTCTGGTCAGGCCGCCGTTCCAGCCGCCGAAGGCATTGGTGCTGGCTGTGCTCAAGGTCGAACCGCTGGTTCTGATTGCGCCGGCGGCGCGCGTCGGACAGTCGCTGGAAACACTGCTGCGCGAAGGTCCATTCATTCGTTATGACGCACGCTCATGGGGCGGGCAGATCGCTCAGCGATACCTCGACGAGCAGGCGATCGAGCCGAATGTGCTGTGTGAACTGGATGCGCTGGAAACCATCGTCATGCTCGTGACTCAGGGGATGGGAGTGTCACTGGTGCCGCAATGGGCCGGGATGGCGCTGGACGGAATGTATGTCCTGCCGGTGGAAAAGGAGCAGCGTTATTCGCGGGAACTGGTGGTGATGCACAGCTCGACGCCGCACCGCCCGTTGGCGATGCGACATCTGCTCGAATTACTCTGCGACCCGCCATGAAAGTATTCCACGACTGCGCCGCAGTGATGTGTCAGTGCGCGGTTTCGGTCGCAGCACTCGGCTCGTTGCGCGTCGCGTGCTTGACCAGTTTGCCGATGGTCAGTCCCTGCAACAGGATCGACGACAGCACCACAATGTAAGTGATGCTCAGCAGCAGATCGCGCTCCGGGCCTAGCGGCAGGGCCAGCGCCAGTGCCACCGAGACACCGCCGCGCAAACCGCCCCAGGTCAAAATCCGGATGGTGCCGGCGGGCACTGTCCGCCAGCGGCGCAGCAGCAGAATCGCCGGGGCCACAGTGAGCAGGCGCGAGAGCAGAATGGCCACCGCCAATACACTCGCCGCCGCTACGTGCAGCCAGTTGAACGGCAGCAGCAACAACTCCATGCCGATCAGCGCGAACAGCAGCGCGTTAAGCATGTCATCGAGCAATTCCCAGAAACCGTCCAGATAACGGCGAGTCATGTCGTTCATCGCCAGATTGCGCCCGAGGTTGCCGATGATCAGACCGGCCACCACCATCGCGATTGGCGCGGAAACGTGAATCTCGGTGGCCATCGCCGAACCACCGATGACCAGCGCCAAGGTCAGCATCACTGTGATCTGATGCTGCTCGACGCTTTTGATCATTCGATAGACCAGATAACCGATCAGACCGCCGAACAGCACACCGCCGATGGCTTCATGAACGAACAACATCGCGGTGGCGCTGACGGTCGGGGTTTCGCCGAGTTGGGCGATGCCCAGCAATACAGTGAACACCACAACAGCAGTGCCGTCGTTGAACAGCGACTCACCGACAATGGTGGTCTTCAACGGCTTCGACGCATTGGCGGTACGCAGCACGCCGAGCACCGCGATCGGGTCGGTTGGCGAAATCAGCGCGCCGAACAGCAGGCAATACAAGAAGCTCACGTGCCAGCCGAACAGGGCAAAAATGTAATAGGCGAGGCTGCCGATCACCGCAGTGGCAATCAACACGCCGAAGGTCGCCAGCAGGCCGATGGGCCAGCGGTAGCTGCGCAGATCGTTGAGGTTAACGTGCAAGGCGCCGGCGAACAGCAGGAACGACAGCATCCAGTTCATCAGCAGATCGCCGAAGTCGATCTGGCCGATCAGTTGCTGCACGCGTTCTTCGAGACCGGGGTAGCCGAGCACGCTCAGGCCTTGCAGGATCAGCGAGAACAACAGCGCGGTAACCATCACGCCGATGGTCGGCGGCAGGCCGATGAAGCGGAAGTTGACGAAGGTCAGGAGGGTGGTGAGGCAGATGAAAGCGGCGACAAGCTCAAGCATCCGGGGTCCTTTGGATGAGGGGTGAGTGGAGCGCGCCCGATGCTTGGGCGCAGGGGTTTGATGGGCTGAGGGCGACAGAGGGCACAAGCTTCCCTCACCCCAGCCCTCTCCCGGAGGTAGAGGGAGCCGACCTTATTGTCTTGTGGCATGCATCGACCTGAATAACCGAGTCGATTATGGATTCAGCAAAGCGGGTTCACGTCGGCGTACCTTCCCAATATCCCCCATTCAGTCCCCTCTCCCTCTGGGAGAGGGTTAGGGTGAGGGCGCTGTCTGGCACAACACGATTAACCGGACACATTGACCGCAGCAGCGCCGCGACGTTGCAGATAGATGAAAAACAGCGCCGTCAGCACCGTCAACACACCGACCAGCGCACCGGTCCACGGCAAGTCCGCCAGATCCGCGCCACTGGCAACTACCAGTCCGCCGAGCCACGCACCCGCCGCATTACCGAGGTTGAAAGCGCTCTGATTCAAGGTCGAGCCGAGGTTCGGCGCTTCATGGGCCTGATCGATGATCAGCAATTGCAGAATCGGACACAGCGCAAAAGCGAAAATCCCCCACAGCACCAAGGTGATCGCCGCCGGCACCACCGAACGGCTGGTCTGACTGAACGCCGCCAGAATCACCACCACTGCAAGGGCCACACCGACCAGCGAAGGCAACAAACGGCTATCAGCCAGACGCCCGCCGAGCATGCTGCCGCCGGTCAGGCCGACGCCGAACAACAGCAGCATCACTGTCACGCCGTGCGGGCTGACACCGGTGATGTCCTGCAGGATCGGCGCAATATAAGTGAACACGCTGAACAGGCTGGTCGACGCCAACACGCTCATGCCCAGTGCCAGCAGCACGTTGACCTTGCCCAGCACTTTGAACTCGCTGGCGAGGTTGGCCTTGTCCATCGGGATGTGTTTCGGCAACCACAGCCACTGCGCGAGAGCGGCGATCACACCAATCACCGAGACCGCCCAGAAAGTCGAACGCCAGCCGGCGTATTGCCCGAGCGCCGTGCCCAGCGGTACGCCGAGGACGTTGGCCAAGGTCAGGCCGGTGAACATCAGCGCAATCGCCTGCGCGCGTTTGTTCGGTGCGACCAGCCCGGCGGCAACCACCGAGCCAATGCCGAAGAACGCGCCGTGGCACAGCGCGGTGACTACGCGAGCGGCCATCAGCGTCGCGTAGTTCGGCGCCAGTGCGCAGAGTATGTTGCCGAGGATGAACATCAGCGTCATGCCCAGCAACGTCGCTTTGCGCGGCATGTTCGCGGTGCCGATCGCCAGGATCGGCGCGCCGAACACCACACCCAACGCGTAACCGGTGATCAGCAGGCCCGCGTGGGGAATGCTCACGGCGAGGTCACGGGCGACATCGGGCAGCAGGCCCATGATGACGAATTCAGTGGTGCCGATGCCGAACGCGGCAACAGCGAGGGCAAGCAAGGCGAGTGGCATGCGCAAGGTCTCTGTCGGTAGTCTTGACGCTTTGATCAGGCATACGCAGGCCGACGACCGATCTCGATGGAGGCCGGTGCAGGCAGGAATTATTGGTATTTTTCTGTGCGCAACTGAGTGCGGCGTGGTCGCTTGCAGTATAAACAGCTGCTGACACATCGCGAATCAATAATCTGACTATTCGATGATTCACTGTAGGAGCTGCCGCAGGCTCGGGCCGCGTTCGGACGATCTTTTGATCTTGTTGTTAAAAAATCAGAATCAAAAGATCGCAGCCTGCGGCAGCTCCCACACGGGAACTCATAAAAAAAAGGGGTAAGACGTGCTGGCGACAGCTTTGGTATTGATGGCGGCGTTGTTGCATGCGACGTGGAATACATTAATCAAGTTCAGCGCCGAGCGGTTGCTGGTGGTGGCGTGCATGGACACCGTGGCGCTGCTGGTCGTTGCCATCGCGTTTCCATTCGTGAGCTTGCCGCCCGTGGAAATCTGGCCATGGATTCTCGCTTCGGCAGCCTTCGAACTGCTTTATCGCTATCTGCTGATTCAAGCCTACCGGGTCGGCGATCTCGGACTGGTCTATCCACTGATGCGCGGATTATCGCCTTTGGTGGTGCTCGCGTTGACTCTCATCTTCGCGGGTGAAGTGCTCACCCCGCAGCAAATTTTCGGCATCATGCTGATTCCGTTCGGCATGGCCTGCCTGCTTTGGCAGGGCGGCGGTGGCAAGCATTTGCCATGGTCGATGTTGCCGGTAGTGGCGCTGATTGGCCTGTGTATCGGTTGCTACACCTACATCGATGGCCAGGCGCTGCGGCGCTGGTCGCATCCACTCGATTACCTGGTCTGGGTCACGCTGCTCAGCGCCTGGCCGTTTCCGCTGTTGGCGTGGGTCGCCAAGCGTCCGGCGTTCATGTTGTTCTGGCGTGAGCAATGGAAGCTGGGGTTGGCGGTGGGCTTCTGCGTATTGGCCAGCTACGCTCTGGTGCTGTGGGCGATGCAATTGGGCTCGATTGCGGAGGCCGCGGCATTGCGCGAAATCAGCGTGATTCTGGTGGTGCTGTTCGGCATGCGCTACTTGAAAGAACCTTTCGGCCGTCCACGGCTCTTAGCCTGTGGGCTGGTGCTGATCGGCATGTTGGTGATGAAGTTCTGACCGCTCGCGAATTCTATAACTCGAAAAAAGGACGGCGATATGACGGTGGCTCTGTGGTGTGTGTTGATTGCGATTTTTCTGCCGTACATCTGCACTGGCGTGGCGAAAGCCGTGGGTGGCTACCGGTTGAGTGACAACCACGATCCGCGCGACTTTCTCGAAAGTCTCAACGGTGTGGCCCGTCGGGCGCACGCGGCGCAACTGAACAGCTTTGAAGTGATGCCGGCGTTTGCAGCGGCGGTGATCATTGCGCATCTGGTGGGAACCGCGCAGTTGGTGACGGTCAATGTGCTGGCGGTGATGTTTATTACCAGTCGCCTGCTGTACATCATTTGCTATCTGGCAGACTGGGCGATCCTGCGTTCGCTGGTGTGGTTTGTGGGGATGGGATTGATTGCTTCGTTCTTCTTCGTGTCGGTGTAAAAAGAGCAAGATCAAAAGATCGCAGCCTGCGGCAGCTCCTACAGAGGAATACGTACTCCTGTAGGAGCTGCCGAAGGCTGCGATCTTTTGCTTTTTAAGGTTTGTCGGCCACCTGCGGCACTTGCGGCAACGCCGCGCCTTTTGGCCAGAGCATCCAGATCTGCCCTTGCTGTTTCATGTCTCCGGCCAATTGCCCCGCCGCATCACCCGTGCCCCAGAACAGATCTGCACGGACCTCACCGGCAATCGCGCCGCCGGTGTCCTGCGCCGCCACCGGACGCACCAGTGCCGTACCATCCGGTTTTGTCGTCGACAGCCACAGCAGACTGCCCAAGGGAATCACCTTGCGATCCACCGCTGCGCTGTAACCCGCCGTCAACGGTACGTTCAGCGAACCGCGTGGGCCTTCGTTGCTGTCCGGGTTGCGGGTGAAGAACACATAGCTCGGATTGCTGCCGAGCAGTTCCGGGATCCGCGCCGGGTTGGCTTTTGCCCAGTTGCTGATCGCGTTCATGGTCACGTCTTCTTTCTTCAGCTCACCCTGCTCGACCAGCCAGCGGCCGATCGGCCGGTACGGATGGCCGTTCTGGTCGGCGTAAGCGATGCGCAGCTGTTTGCCGTCCTGGGTCTGAATCCGCCCTGAACCCTGAATTTGCAGGAATTGCAGATTCATCGGATCGGTCAGGTAGGCAACCACGGGGGCTTTGACGCCTTTGGATTCGATGGTGGCTGCGTCGTCGTAAGGCTTGAGCACTCGGCCTTCGAGGCGACCGCGCAGACGCTTGCCTTTCAGTTCCGGGTAAATGCTGTCCAGCGAGACGATGATCATGTCTTCCGGCACGCCGTACACCGGCACATTGGCCGTGTCGGTCGGCGTCAAACTGCCGGGGTAGACCGGTTCGTAGTAACCGGTGATCAAGCCGTTGGGGTTGTCGTTCTCAGCGCGCAGGCCGTAGACGTCGAGGTTTTGTTTGAGGAAGGCGCGAATCTCGCCAGCACTTTGCGGGACGTTGGCCGCGGCGGCGCAGGTGCTGCCCCAGACGGCGTCAGCCTTGAGCCGGGTGCACGCGCTGCGCCACGAACCGAAGCCGGCGACCAGATCGCTATCGGACACTGCCGGCAATGCTTCCCAGGTGGCGCTGGAATAAGTGGCCAGTGCGTGGGTTTTTGGCTTGGCGCTGTCACCGCCGGTGCAGCCGGCGAGGATTGCCAGCAGTGGCAGGGTTGCGATCAGCGGGTAACGCCAGGCCTGGAAGCGGCTGTTCATGGAGTGATTCCTGTGCCGGTTGGCCGAGTGCTCCATGCGCTCGAACAACCCGTATTTTTAATAGGGCTATTGGTGTTTGGCGGGGACGCGAGGATACTGGCCGCCGAATTCCGTGACCTGAAGCCACCATGACTCTTAAAAGCATTTCTGTTGTATTGCTGGCCTGTCTGACCTTGTCCGCCTGTGGCGGTGTCGATCCGAATTCCCCGCTGGGCCAGCGTAAGGCTATCTTCAAGCAAATGCTCAAAACCGGCGAAGACCTGGGCGGCATGTTGCGTGGGCGCATTCCGTTCGACGGGCCGAAGTTCGCCGAAGGCGCGGTCAAGCTCGATGCGTTGTCCCATGAACCGTGGAAGCATTTCCCGCAGGTGCGTGAAGAAGATCACACCAGCGCCAAGGACGATGTCTGGAAGCAGCAGGCGCGTTTTCAGGAAATGGCCCGCAACCTTGAAGCGGCCACCGGTGAATTGGTGATTGCCAGTCAGGTTCAGCCGTACAAGGCCAGCAATCTCGGGCCGGCGGTGCAGAAAGTTGAAGATGCCTGCAGTGCTTGCCATAAACAGTTTCGCGATCATTGATAGTTAAAAGATCGCAGCCTGCGGTAGCTCCTGCATTGATCAGGGTAGGAGCTGCCGCAGGCTGCGATCTTTTGATTTTTACTTATCGATTTCGTCCAGCGCGTCTTGCAGTTCTTTGCGCGACTCAGCCAGCTTGTCTTTGCGCTTGTTGATCTTCTCCGGATCGCCTTTTTTCATGGCTTTGTCGAGATCAGCCTGACGCTTGCTCACTTCGTGCTTGGCTTCGAGCACTTTGTTTTCGCGTTCTTTCTTCAGACCCGCGTCGGTGCAGTTTTTTGTCACTTCATCCAGAGCCGTTTGCAGGCCGGCCTGCTGATCGGCATTGCCGCGCGATTTGGCCTGTTCGATCTGATTCATGATGCCCTGCTTCTTGGCAGCGCAGCCGGTCAGGCCCGGGGCGTCTTCGTCGGCCATCACAGGGGCGGCCATTACGCCGCAAAGGGTCAGCAAGGCGAGCGGTGCGAAAAATTTCATAAAAGCTCCATGTGCAAAGGCAATCGGGTCGGTCAGGCACTGCGCTGTTGGAGCGCCTGGGTGGCCGATGGGTTCCCGGCGCGCCGGGATTGTGTAGTCAGAAACCGTCGATTCCGGCGGCATGTAAGGTTTCGCTCAAGGCCAGTACCTGCGGGTCGCGAAAGAATGCGCTCAATTGCGCTGCGCGTCCCGGGCCGATACCGGCTTCTGCCTGCCATTGTTCCGTGTTGCGTTGTGCCAGCGCCTGCCAGGAGTCAGCAAGTGCTGCCTGTCCGGTTGGCGGTAAGCCCAAGGCTTTGAGCCATTGGGCGAAGGGCCGTTGGCGCGCGCTGTGAAAACTGTTCATCAGGCGTTCGCTGCTGCGCTCGCCGAAGCCGGCAATGTTAGCAAGCTCTGGCGCGTCGAGGGTCAACCAATCCAGCAGGTTATTCACGCGGCGTGTTTCGAGAAGTTTCTCCCAGGTGCCGCGACCGACATGATGCATCGCCAGTCCGTTTTTTCCGCTGAGCCAGGTCAAACGGGCGAGAAACTGGCTTTCACAACCGGGGGTCGGTTGCCAACAGCTCAGGGCGTGGAAGTCATCGGCGTTGGGGATATCGATATCTGTGCGTTCGGTGGAGCGCAGTACAACACTGTCGAGCCGAGGAATGGTCAGGCCGGCGAGGCTGATCGCAACCTGATCGCCGGGGCGAATGTCCAGCTCTTGCCAGCGCTTCAACGAACTGGCGCTGACCCGTTTGATTTCGCGGTCATCGAGTGTGACCGGGATCAACTCGATCACCGGTGTGATGCGGCCGGTGCGCCCGATCTTGAAATTGACCTTGCGGACTTCAGCCAATGCCTGAGCAAACGGGTACTTCCAGGCGACTGCCCAGTAGGGTGAGCGCGCTTGCCAGCGCTCGGCGGGCGGGCGCTGACTCTGGCGCAGCACCACGCCGTCGGTGGCAAATGGTAGAGGCGAGCGATACCAGTGGTCGCGCCATTTTTGTGCCTCTGCGAAATCGCTGGCGGGCTGGCTGTACGGCTCAGTCGAGGCGAAGCCCAGTGCCGCCAACCTGGCTATTCGCTCGGGCAAGTCCGGAGAACCTTGCGGCCAGTCCCAAACGAACAGTCCAATACCGGCGGCTTGTTCTGCATTCAGGGATTTACGGCTCATCAATCCGGCGATGGTGGCGCGGGCGTTGACGCTCCCCGCTCTGGCTTGCACGTGTTCGCTCAAGCGCCAGTAGAGTTCACCTTGCACCAGCAGATCCAATGGTTGTGACAGGCGTTGAGGGATAGCGCCGATCTTCTGTGCTGACGGCGTCCAGTCCTGACCACGAACCCCGTCACCGCGACTGATTGCCTGATGCAAAACGCCCGCGCGGTATATCAGCGTTACCGCGACGCCATCGACTTTGGGTTGTACCCAGACATCCTCGCGGTCGCGCAGCCACGTTTCCACGGCAGCCGCCTCGTGCAGTTTATCCAGGCCTGTATGGGCGATGGGATGTGCGATTGAGCCTGAGGCCGTGCGCAGTGGCACAGGGGGGGATGGCAGATCGAAACAGCGCCTCCAGTCGCTTAAGCGCAGACGTGACTGATCGTAAAGTTCGTCAGCAATCAGCGAGCGTCCTTCGCGGTGATAGGCGTCGTCCCATTGGTCGATCTGTGTTTGCAGGGTGGCGATTTCTTTTTGCGCGGTGGGGACAGGCCAGTCAGGGCAAGCGGCGTAAGCGATCAGGTGGGTGAAGCTCAGCAGAAGAATTGAAAAAAGGCGCAGCGTGGCAAGCATGTTGAGCGTCCTTGCTCAGGGGAATGCTTGAAGATTAGTCAGGATTCAGAGCAGCAACGGGTGGGTGTTTTGCATCGTGTTTCAGTTATGAAAATCAAAAGATCGCAGCCTTCGGCAGCTCCTGCACGAGGCGTGCGTTTCATTTGTAGGAGCTGCCGAAGGCTGCGATCTTTTGCTCTTTTCGAGGCATGAAAAAGCCCCGCACGGCGCGAACCGTGCGGGGCTTTTTGTGCAACCGGGAAAGTCTTACAGACCAGCAGCAGAACGCAGGGCGTCGGCGCGGTCGGTTTTTTCCCAAGTGAAGGTGGTGAAGGTGTCTTCGCCAACAGTCTTGGTCTCTGGCGTGCGACCGAAGTGGCCGTACGCTGCAGTTTCCTGGTACATCGGGTGCAGCAGGTCGAGCATGGTGGTGATTGCGTATGGACGCAGGTCGAACACTTCACGCACCAGTTTGACGATCTTGTCATCGCTGATCTTGCCGGTGCCGAAGGTGTTCAGCGAGATCGAAGTAGGCTGAGCCACACCGATCGCGTAGGAAACCTGAATCTCGCAACGCTCGGCCAGGCCGGCCGCGACGATGTTCTTGGCAACGTAACGGCCAGCGTAGGCGGCCGAACGGTCAACCTTCGATGGATCCTTGCCGGAGAACGCGCCGCCGCCGTGACGGGCCATGCCGCCGTAGCTGTCGACGATGATCTTGCGACCGGTCAGACCGCAGTCACCTACCGGGCCGCCAATGATGAACTGGCCGGTCGGGTTGATGTGGAACTGGGTGTCTTTGCTCAGCAGTTCGGCAGGCAGCACGTGCTTGACGATCAGCTCCATCACGCCTTCGCGCAGGTCTTTGTACGACACTTCAGGGTTGTGCTGGGTCGACAGAACAACGGCGTCGATACCGACAACCTTGCCGCCTTCGTAACGGCAAGTCACTTGCGACTTGGCGTCTGGACGCAGCCAAGGCAGCAGACCCGATTTACGGGCTTCGGCCTGGCGCTGTACCAACTGGTGCGAGAAGGTGATCGGCGCTGGCATCAAAACGTCGGTTTCGTTGCTGGCGTAGCCGAACATCAGGCCCTGGTCGCCGGCGCCCTGATCTTCAGGTTTGGCACGGTCAACACCCTGGTTGATGTCTGGGGACTGCTTGCCGATGATGTTCATCACGCCGCAGGTCGCGCCGTCGAAGCCGACGTCGGAGCTGTTATAGCCGATGTCGAGAATCACGTTACGCACGATCTCTTCCAGATCGACCCAGGCGCTGGTGGTGACTTCACCGGCAACGATGGCCACGCCAGTCTTGACCAGGGTTTCCACGGCAACGCGTGCGTGTTTGTCCTGGGTAATGATGGCGTCCAGCACCGCATCGGAAATCTGGTCGGCTATTTTGTCCGGATGCCCTTCGGACACGGACTCGGAGGTGAAGAGGGAGTATTCGCTCATCTCGATGTTTTCCTGAATTTACCGATGGTGAGTGTCGCCAGCCGGTCGCTGAAAGTGGCGGACCTGGATCTGGAAACCATTACGTAAGCCTACATAGAGGCTTTCCCCGGGAACGAGTCCCGCAGCGGTGGCCCAACGGGCCAAATCGTCCTGTTCAAACCCCAACCAGAGATCACCGCAGGCCTCCCTGGCCCAACTCTGGTTGTGGCTACATAACTCTGTCACGAGCAGGCTACCGCCCGGTTGCAGCAGGTCGGCCATGTGCTTGAGCGCATCGGCCGGCGCGGCGAAATGGTGCAGCACCATGTTCAGTACCACGCAATCGGCCTTGAGGCTTGTGCCATTCAATGCATCGGCCAATTGCAGGCTGACGTTAGCCAGCTGTTCACGTTCACATACCTGACGCGCCAGTTCGAGCATCGCCGGGCTGTTGTCCAGCGCGGTTACGGTGCCGAAACGACGCGCCAGTTCCGGCAGAAAAGCACCATCGCCGGGGCCGACTTCAATGGCCGTGGCAGCACCATCGAAATTCAGTTTGTCGAGCAGGGCCAGCACGCTTTCGCGGTACTGCGGCAAGCCTGCGATCAAATCCTGCTGGGCGCGAAATTTCTCCGCGACCCGGGCGAAAAAGTCCTGACTGGCCGCCGCACGTTGGCCGTGCACCTGTTCAATGCGCGTCTGCACATCGTCAGGCAGCGTCAGGTTGTCGACTTCTTCTAACAATGCTGCGTGCAACTTGCCGCCCAACAGTTCGGTGTGGGGCAGGGCGCGGCGATAGAAAATCGCGTTGCCTTCGCGGCGTGTCGCCACCAGGTCGGCCTGCGCCAACACTTTAAGGTGATGACTCATGCCTGACTGGCCGATGCCGAAAATCTGCGCCAGCTCCAGTACACCGAACGAGTCGTTGGCCAGCGCGCGCAATACATTCAGCCGCAACGGATCGCCGCCGGCCTTGCACAGGGCCGCCAGCTCGTCGCAATCGTCATGGCGAATGGAAGGCACGCGTAAATTCATAGGGCCGCAGTCTAGTGACGGGGGGAATTCATCGCAAGGGCAATATCAAAAAGTTTTGATATTGCTCGATAAATGGCACTTCTCACCAAGCGGTTAACTCTACAAACGAGTAGCGGAAAGGTTTCACCAACAGAAAGCGCCGCTATCCATTGGAAAAACGCCCCCCGATGACTATCTGTCATTGCCCCGAGGCGCTCCGGTGAGGGAAAATGCCCTCCTTTTTTCCGTTTCGACTTACCAGAACCCAGGAGATCAGCGATGCCTAGCCGTCGTGAGCGTGCCAACGCCATTCGTGCCCTCAGCATGGATGCCGTGCAAAAAGCCAACAGCGGCCATCCCGGTGCCCCTATGGGTATGGCAGATATCGCCGAAGTGCTTTGGCGCGACTACCTCAAGCACAACCCGAGCAATCCATCGTTCGCCGACCGTGACCGCTTCGTGCTGTCCAACGGCCACGGCTCGATGTTGATCTACTCGCTGCTGCACCTGACCGGTTACGACCTGTCGATCGACGACCTCAAGCAGTTCCGTCAATTGCACAGCCGCACCCCGGGCCACCCGGAATTCGGTTACACCCCGGGCGTTGAAACCACCACCGGCCCGCTGGGTCAGGGGCTGGCTAACGCCGTCGGTTTCGCTCTGGCAGAAAAAGTTCTGGCAGCGCAGTTCAACCGCCCGAACCACAACATCGTTGACCACCACACCTACGTATTCCTGGGTGATGGCTGCATGATGGAAGGCATTTCCCACGAAGTCGCGTCCCTGGCCGGTACTCTGGGTCTGGGCAAGCTGATTGCGTTCTATGATGACAACGGCATCTCCATCGACGGCGAAGTCGAAGGCTGGTTCACCGATGACACCCCGAAGCGTTTCGAAGCCTACAACTGGCAAGTGATCCGCAACGTTGACGGTCACGACCCGGAAGAGATCAAGACCGCTATCGAAACCGCGCGCAAGAGCCCGCTGCCGACGCTTATCTGCTGCAAGACCACTATCGGTTTCGGCTCGCCGAACAAGCAGGGCAAAGAGGACTGCCACGGCGCTCCACTGGGCGACGCGGAAATCGCTCTGACCCGTCAGGCGCTGAACTGGAACCACGGCCCGTTCGAAATCCCGGCCGACATCTATGCCGAGTGGGATGCCAAGGAAAAAGGTCGCGCGGCCGAAGCCGAGTGGGATCAGCGTTTCGCTGCCTACTCCGCTGCATTCCCGACCGAAGCCAACGAACTGATCCGTCGTCTGAGCGGTGAACTGCCGGCTGACTTCTCCGAAAAAGCCTCGGCCTACATCGCTGAAGTTGCGGCCAAAGGCGAAACCATCGCCAGCCGTAAAGCCAGCCAGAACACTCTGAACGCGTTCGGCCCGCTGTTGCCGGAACTGCTTGGCGGCTCCGCTGACCTGGCCGGTTCCAACCTGACCCTGTGGAAAGGTTGCAAAGGTGTCAGCGCTGAAGATGCCAGCGGCAACTACATGTACTACGGCGTGCGCGAATTCGGCATGACCGCAATCATGAACGGCGTAACCCTGCACGGCGGCCTGGTGCCTTACGGCGCGACCTTCCTGATGTTCATGGAATACGCCCGCAACGCCGTGCGCATGTCGGCGCTGATGAAGAAGCAAGTGATTCACGTCTACACCCACGACTCCATCGGTCTGGGCGAAGACGGCCCGACGCACCAGCCGATCGAGCAACTGACCAGCCTGCGTACCACACCAAACCTCGACACCTGGCGTCCAGCCGATGCCGTTGAATCGGCCGTGGCCTGGAAAAACGCTCTGGAGCGCAAGGACGGCCCATCGGCGCTGATCTTCTCGCGTCAGAACCTGCAACACCAGGAACGCGATGCCGGCCAGATCGCCGACATCAGCCGTGGCGGTTATGTATTGAAGGACTGCGCAGGCGAGCCTGAGCTGATCCTGATTTCGACCGGTTCGGAAGTGGGTCTGGCGGTTCAGGCTTACGACAAACTGACCGAGCAAGGTCGCAAGGTGCGTGTGGTTTCCATGCCTTGCACCAGCGTGTTCGATGCTCAGGACGCTGGCTACAAGCAAGCCGTGCTGCCGTTGCAGGTGAGCGCGCGTATTGCCATCGAAGCGGCTCACGCCGACTTCTGGTTCAAGTACGTGGGTCTGGAAGGTCGCGTGATCGGCATGACCACTTACGGCGAATCGGCTCCGGCTTCGGCACTGTTCGAAGAGTTCGGCTTCACCCTGGAAAACATCCTGGGTCAGGCTGAAGAGCTGCTGGAAGACTAAGCAGTACGAATGCGGTGGCCCCAGCCACCGCATTCCCCTGTAGGAGCTGCCGGAGGCTGCGATCTTTTGATCTTGATCTTAAAAAAAACAGGATCAAAAGATCGCAGCCTTCGGCAGCTCCTACAGGGGGTTGTGTTGTAGCGAATACTATCGAGAACCCCATGCCTCAACCGCGTCCCTACAAAGTTGCACTCAACGGCTACGGCCGGATTGGTCGTTGCGTCTTGCGTGCGTTGTTTGAGCGAGGCGAAAAAGCCGGGTTTGAAATTGTCGCGATCAACGATCTGGCGGACATGGCCAGCATCGAATACCTGACACGCTTCGACTCCACCCACGGCCGCTTTCCGGGCGAAGTGCGAGTAGAAGGCGATTGTCTCTATATTAATGGCGACTGCGTGAAGGTCCTGCGCAGTGCCACCCCCGAAGGCATCGATTGGGCGTCGCTGGGCGTCGATCTGGTGCTTGAGTGTTCCGGTGCCTATAACACCCGTGAAGACGGCCAGCGCTTTCTCGACGCCGGCGCGCCACGCGTGTTGTTCTCGCAGCCGATGGCCAGCGAGGCGGATGTCGACGCCACCATCGTTTACGGCGTCAATCAGGATTGCCTGACCGGCGACGAACTGCTGGTGTCCAACGCCTCCTGCACCACCAACTGCGGCGTGCCGCTGTTGCGCCTGCTCGACAAGGCGATCGGCCTCGATTACGTGTCGATCACCACCATTCACTCGGCGATGAACGATCAACCGGTGATCGACGCTTATCACCACGAAGACCTGCGCCGCACCCGTTCGGCGTTCCAGTCGGTGATCCCGGTGTCCACTGGTCTGGCGCGCGGTATCGAGCGTCTGCTGCCGGAACTTGCCGGGCGAATTCAGGCCAAAGCCGTACGCGTGCCGACGGTCAACGTGTCCTGCCTCGACATCACGATGCAGACCGCCACCGCGACCGACGCCAATGAGGTCAACCGGATTCTGCGCGAGGCCGCCACCCATGGCCCGCTCAAAGGCCTGCTGGCCTATACCGAGTTGCCGCACGCCAGCTGTGATTTCAACCATGACCCACATTCGGCCATCGTCGATGCCAGTCAGACCCGAGTTTCCGGCCCAAGGCTGGTGAACATCCTGGCCTGGTTCGACAACGAATGGGGTTTTGCCAACCGAATGCTGGACGTTGCAGAACACTATCTGCAAACAGCAACTTCAAAAAAACCGTAGGAAGTGCGACCCATGACCGTGTTGAAGATGTCCGACCTCGATCTGCAAGGTAAGCGCGTATTGATCCGCGAAGACCTCAACGTCCCAGTCAAGGACGGTGTTGTCACCAGCGATGCGCGTATCCTGGCTTCGCTGCCGACCATCAAGCTGGCCCTGGAAAAAGGCGCGGCCGTGATGGTCTGCTCGCACCTTGGCCGTCCGACCGAAGGCGAATTCTCCGCCGAGAACAGCCTCAAGCCTGTCGCTGACTACCTGAGCAAAGCATTGGGCCGCGAAGTGCCGCTGGTCGCTGATTACCTGGGCGGCGTTGACGTCAAGGCCGGCGACATCGTGCTGTTCGAAAACGTGCGCTTCAACAAGGGCGAGAAAAAGAACGCTGACGAACTGGCCCAGCAATACGCGGCTTTGTGCGACGTGTTCGTGATGGACGCGTTCGGCACCGCCCACCGCGCCGAGGGTTCGACCCACGGCGTGGCCAAGTTCGCCAAAGTCGCCGCTGCTGGCCCGTTGCTGGCCGCTGAACTGGACGCACTGGGCAAAGCGCTGGGCGCACCGGCTCAGCCGATGGCAGCCATCGTTGCCGGCTCCAAGGTGTCGACCAAACTCGACGTGCTGAACAGCCTGAGCCAGATCTGCAATCAACTGATCGTCGGCGGCGGCATCGCCAACACCTTCCTCGCGGCGGCCGGTCACCCGGTTGGCAAGTCGCTGTACGAACCGGACCTGCTCGACACCGCGCGCGCCATCGCTGCCAAAGTCAGCGTGCCATTGCCGGTTGACGTGGTGGTTGCCAAGGAATTCGCCGAAACTGCTGAAGCGACCGTCAAGCTGATCGCTGACGTCGCGGCTGATGACATGATTCTGGACATCGGCCCGCAAACTGCAGCCAACTTCGCTGAACTGCTGAAATCGTCGAAAACCATTCTGTGGAACGGCCCGGTCGGCGTGTTCGAGTTCGACCAGTTCGGCAACGGCACCAAAGTGCTGGCCCAGGCCATCGCTGAAAGCTCGGCGTTCTCCATCGCTGGCGGTGGCGACACCCTGGCTGCGATCGATAAATATGGCGTGGCTAAGCAAATCTCCTACATTTCCACCGGTGGTGGCGCGTTCCTCGAATTCGTCGAAGGCAAAGTGCTGCCCGCCGTTGAAGTCCTGGAAAGCCGGGCCAAGGCCTGAGGCCGCCCGTTTGGCCAGGCAAAGGAGTGTTTACATGGTCAAGTCGTTAGCGCTGTTGTTGCTGACCGGTACGCTGGCGGCCTGCGGGAGTAACCCGAAGGCCGAGGCCACGCCGGCGCCGAGCGAGTCGCAGAAGGGCTGTTATCAGGCTGACTGGCAGGCTGAAACCAACCCGGTGCTGAACAAGCGTTCGGGGCCGGACGGTCTGGACAAATACGAGACGCAAACCCCGGCCAAGGAACATGGTTGTCCTTGACGGGTCTGACTCTTTAACTCAGGGCTGGCGGCATGCGCCGTCAGTCGAGGAACACGGATGAAAGGCTTGATCGCCATTGCGGCGTTGGCATTGTTGGGCGGTTGCGCGCAGTTGAACCTGTTTCAGTCGTCTGCCCCGGCGGACAACTGGACCACCTGGACCTGCGACAGCCAGGCCAAGGTGCTGTGGCGTTACGCCGATGCCGGTCAGAAGGAAGTCGACGTTCGACTGGGTGGCGGTGATCAGGTCTATCGCCTGAAAGAAGAGCCAGGCGCTTCGGGCACGCTGTACAGCGACGGCATGCTGGCGTTTCACGTCAAGGGAGAGGAAGGCCTGGTGTACTGGGTCGCCACCAATGACCTGATCGGCCGCGGCTGCAAGGCGCAGTAATTGACACACCACAGTTCTAATGTGGGAGCGAGCCTGCTCGCGAAAGCGGTCTGACAGGCACTGCATCAGCGACTGCAAGATTGCTTTCGCGAGCAGGCTCGCTCCCACAGGGGTTCTGTGTAGCTCTCAGGATTTTGCTTTATCGAATCACCAGACCGGGCCTCAACCCCCGATCTGCAATCACTTGAATAGCCGCCGCCGCTCCGGCAGGCTGGCACGATTAACGACCCTCAACCGGGAGAGACACACACAATGGCACTTATCAGCATGCGCCAGATGTTGGACCACGCAGCCGAATTTGGCTACGGCGTTCCAGCCTTCAACGTCAACAACCTTGAGCAGATGCGCGCCATCATGGAAGCCGCTGACAAGACTGACTCCCCGGTGATCGTCCAGGCTTCGGCCGGCGCTCGCAAATACGCCGGCGCGCCATTCCTGCGTCACCTGATCCTCGCCGCGATCGAAGAGTTCCCGCACATCCCGGTGTGCATGCACCAGGACCACGGCACCAGCCCTGACGTCTGCCAGCGCTCGATTCAACTGGGCTTCAGCTCGGTGATGATGGACGGCTCGCTCGGCGAAGACGGCAAGACCCCGACCGACTACGACTACAACGTACGTGTTACTCAACAAACCGTGGCCATGGCGCACGCCTGCGGCGTTTCGGTAGAAGGCGAGCTGGGCTGCCTGGGTTCGCTGGAAACCGGCATGGCCGGTGAAGAAGACGGCATCGGCGCCGAAGGCGTTCTGGATCACAGCCAAATGCTGACCGACCCGGAAGAAGCCGCTGACTTCGTAAAACGCACTCAGGTCGACGCCCTGGCCATCGCCATCGGCACCAGCCACGGCGCTTACAAGTTCACCAAGCCACCAACCGGTGACGTGCTGGCCATCGACCGCATCAAGGAAATCCACAAGCGCATCCCGAACACCCACCTGGTGATGCACGGTTCCTCGTCGGTGCCACAAGAGTGGCTGGCGATCATCAACCAGTACGGCGGCGACATCAAAGAAACCTACGGCGTACCGGTTGAAGAAATCGTCGAAGGCATCAAGCACGGCGTGCGCAAGGTCAACATCGACACCGACCTGCGCCTGGCGTCCACCGGTGCGATGCGTCGCCTGATGGCCACCAACCCGAGCGAATTCGACCCGCGTAAATTCTTCGGCGCCACTGTTACGGCGATGCGTGATGTGTGTATCGCTCGTTATGAAGCGTTCGGTACTGCCGGTAATGCTTCGAAGATCAAACCGATCTCGCTGGAAGCGATGTACCAGCGTTATCTGAAGGGTGAGTTGAACGCCAAGGTTAACTAAGCCTTCGGACTCTCCTGTGTCATAAAAAACCCGCCGTGAGGCGGGTTTTTTGTGCACTGTTGTTACCCTTTTGTGAAGTTCATATTGTAGGTTTTACCCACATTCGGCCCGCCTGATACAACCTTGACAGTACCGTTCAAATTACTGTCGTTGGCGTCGGTCGATTTTAAGCTGATGGTGAGTGAACTGTCGCCATGCCCATATTCATCTCCATCTGAGGCCTTTGCTTTGGCTTGAAGATTAAAGGTCCTTGAGTTCTTCGCGGTGTAGTTTCCGGTGACGGTAAAGTTGAACCCGTAATATTGCATTTTGCCATGGCTTAACTGTCCGTTTTGTTGGCTTGGTTCGTCAAATGTCAGTGTGGCGCAATTGCTTTCGCCTGTATCAGAGACGGTACCTTGATAAGTAGGCATTATATTAACCTTTCGTTCGCGATATTTAAGGCTCGGGCTGCATGCCAGTCCGAAGTGGTTTTTTCGTATCACGTTGATGAGGTTAGGTTGAAGGCGGGCTTCTGTAACCTGATAGAAATGACAGTTTTTTATAGTTATTCGCGATGTTCTGGTCGGGCGATTCACTAAATGGCTATAAGTAATTGCGGGGCAGATCAAAAATCAAAGGACATCAGGATTTATGGCTCTGTCCGTAAGGTTTAATTATTAGAAGCACCCTTGGCGCATCCATGGTTGAGGAGTAGGTATTGAATGTGCTGTTCACTAAGGAGCTGGTAGTTTTGAAATTCTGTCTGTCAAAGGGGGACGGATTTATTAATTAAGATTTTGCTGGAAGCGTTTTTTCCGCGTTATCTGGAGGGGAGTTGAGCGCCAAGGTTAAATAAGCCTGACCGTTAAACTGCTTTAAAAGAAACCCGCCGTTAGGCGGGTTTTAGTGGGCGGTGATTTCTTGCGGTTACGACGCTATCCAAAGGTCAGAGAAAATGGCGCTGCCGCTTGCTCAATGGCGTTGACCACATGAGGCGCTTGTTCACGATATTTAGGATAGCGCTTGAGCACCGCTTCAATCGAGGCAAGCAGATGCTGAATACGCTCTTTGGGTTGGTCGATTTCACAGGTGTGAGCGAATTCCAGGAGCCCTTGTCGTGAGGCGAACATTGACTTGTTGCCCGCCAGATCCAATGCCAAAACATCTTCTGGAATATAGGCCGTGGTGTTGACGATGTCGTAAGCCGGCGCCAGATGCGCATCGCGTTGCGTGGGTTCTGAATAGAGCAATCCGAAATTTTTCAAATGAGCGTCGCCGTTTCCGACGATGCAGCTCAGGGCGACGCTATCGAAGAGTTGATCAAGCGACGTACGCAAGTGTCTCACCGGGCAAAACACTCGGACAGCCTTGGCGATTGCCGCATAACTTTTGCTGTACTTCTGATTAGCCGACAGCCCCATCAGCACGGCCATGTCTTCAAACCCAATGGGGTTGAGCTGGTCGTCGCGGTCAAATCGACGCATGACAAACAGTTTGGCGTTGTCGGAAAGGTAAAACGGTGGAACGGGAATACCCGCCTCTTTCGCCATGGACATGCAAAGGAATTCGTTGATCGCCAGGCCCGGAAATTCGTCTCTGCCACTCTTGATGATCAGATCCGAGGTTTTGGATGTCACTCTCGGCAATTCTATTTCTTGCCGCTCCGGCACCAGCAACTTGGGTTGAACACCTGAAATGCCCGCCCGCAGGATGTAGCGATCAAGCATGTCGGCGAAGATATCTTCCGTACCGTCCCACGTGAGAATCTCTTCGAGTTTTTCTCCCGGAAAATCTTGCGCCTGCAACAATGCATCAACGGTTTCAGAGCGTACATGAACCCTGCCAATCGGCGATGTACTGCCGGAAAGCGCCAGTAGCAGCATCGGGTCGACGTTCACAGTTTTGGCCAAGCGGTTGCGCAACTGCTCCAATACATAGCCTTCTGGCAGGTTCATCTGAAAAACAGGGTGCAGCTCGCGCCGACGAAATTCGTCATGTCGCACAGGCATCGAGAGGCTGATCGCCATTTGTGGCGATGCATCTTCGTGATAACGGAAAGTGAAATCCTCGGCATCGCTGAACAGTCTGCCGCTATTACCCTCAGGGGTACTGACTTGAAGAGAGGACATTTTCATTCGAATAAATCTCCAAGCTCTTCAAGGGTTGGCATCGTTACTGGAACCACCGAGAGTTCGCAGTCCAGCGCAGCTAAAACCCGCGCGTAAGCGATCATGGCGACAGAAAGGGTGCCTTTCTCCACCGCGATGACTTTGTATCGCGTCAGTCCCGCCAGATCGGCAAGCTGCGCCTGCGTCAGGCCACGATTTATACGTTTTTCACGTAATTGAATGCCGAGACGGGTGATCAATAGAGAGTAATCCATGTTGCGCTACCGTAACATTTTGATCTCAATGTAGCGTATGCGGAACATTTAATCCATTTGGCTTAAGAAACCCGCAGTGAAGCGGGTTTTTTTGTGGGCGGCTATTCCTTCAGTTCAACGTGATCCAGCGCCTGATTCACCGCCAGTTCACCGAGCATGACCACCTGCGCGATGCCCAACGCTGTCTTGCGGTGTGAGGTGTCGAGCATGGCGGCGAAGTTGTTGAGCATTTCGCTGGCTGAACCCAGGGTTTCGCTGGCGTTGGCCAGCAGGGATTCGGTGTTGTACTTCGGGTTGGCGAGGTACATGGGTTCGGGTTTATGCGTGCTCGCCATGATGAAGGCGGAGGGTTTGAGGTAATGGTCGAGGGCGCGCTCGGCGGCGTCGTTGAGTTTTTTGGAATCGAGGGATTCGTAGGGGGATGCGGGATCTGTTTCTGGCGGGTGCGGCGTTGATTTGATCATTAGCTGAATACTCCTGATGGAGCCGCTTCATCTTCTCTACTAAAAGAAGGGTGGCAGCTGTGCGCAGGTTAGTAGACCGGGGAGTATTCAGCATTAACCGGCGCGCCGAAGCGCCCTGCACACAGCCACCATCAAGTCGGACAGCAATGACCGACGAACGCGCTTTGCACATAACTGAAAAACACCACGGGCTACTAAACCCGATCACTGGAAATCAGTGACGCGAATCAAGTTACCGATGGCCCGCCAGGCGCACAAGCCGGCGGATTCTGGCGTAGTGGTAGGCAACGACGCAAGCTGTTGTAGGCATCCGGAAGTAACTGCGGACAGATCTAAACAGCGCTGTTTAAAGGCTGGAACTAAAACGGCTCAACCAATCATCCAGCGCTTCAACTGAACGAGTAACCCACCGTAAAGCGGTGTCTGCGTACTTGAATGAGCGCAGTGAATTGACTGGGGAGCAGGCCTTTCTTTCAAGTGATAACCGGTCAAGGCGTGGCGACCTTCTCCCGTCGCATGAGCGCGGATGGCGCTGAGTGTCGGGTAACCTCTCAAGCAGTCTATTTCTCCTTGCCAGCTGTCTTTTGCATCGGCGTTGTCGGTCATGAACCAAACGTCGGTGTAGGTGCTGTCTCGGTGGTAATAAGACCCTGCAATCGGGTAGCTCAGAGCATTGTCTTTCAGCGTGCCCCACAACTGCCCGTTGTTTGCGTTTGCATGGGTAATGTCTATGCAGAAGCTGTTGTCGTCGTTGCAGAAGTTTCCGAGTGGACCTGGCATGGCGTGGCTTCTTGGCGGATTGACGTGTCAGCCAACGTTATCGGGGTTGATTACCAGGGCCAACTGTCAGGTCTGACAGGTTTTTATACTTTTTTTGGATTTCACTATGTTTTTTAAGTCCGTTTGATCGCAGCGGGAGTGGGTGCTGAAACCTGCAGGAGCTGCCGAATGCTGCGATCTTCTGATTTGTCTTTCAAGAATCAAAAACAAGATCAAAAGATCGCAGCCTCCGGCAGCTTCTGCCGGGAGAATGCGTTGGGCGGGCGGGTTATTTGTCGTGATCGATGTCGAGTTTGGAGAAGGTTACCTGGCCACCTTCGCTGGTGTACCCGGTGTTGTCCTGCACATAAACCCCAGCCTTGAAATACAACGGCTTGTTGCGCCATGTCGCACTGATCTGTGAGTCCCACTGATAACCCGCCGCGCTGATGCCGAGTGCGCCGCCGGGGCTTAAGTGGATGAGGTAGTTGAATTCGCGATCCAGCTTGATCCCGGTAGCCAGGGTAATGACGCGGCTCTCATCCTCGTCCGGGTGCATGCGAACTTTGATCACCAGGTTGCCGGTTTCGGTTTTGGTCTTGTACTGGTATTCAAGTTTGACCATCGGCTTCTGGCTTTCATACGCGTGGATCTGGCCGATGACGATCTTGCCGGAGCTCGGCACCTTGTTCACCGTCACGGTCGCACGCAATGAGTTGTCGGCATCCGGGTAGTACCAGTTGCGCAGGGTGCCGTTGCTGTAGGTTTCGCGCAATTCGGTGCGTGGGTAGATGGCGTTTTCGGTTTTTGACCCGGTAACCGGTGACCAGAAGAACAAGGTGCCGGTGTCGGAATGGAAGTACTGATCTTTGAAGCCGTTCACCAGTTTGGAGGTTTCGACGGTGTATGGCGGGCTGCCAACGGGAACGCTGAGGTTCCAGGTTGCGAGATCGATCATGTCGGTTCTTCCACCAAGTTTCACTGCACGTACGTGCCAGAAGCTCTAGCCCGCACGTTTTGGGGCGGCCTTTATAAGCGTAGAGGGAAAATTTGTTAACGCCCGTTTGGCAGATGATTGACGTCAACATCCTGTCGAAATGCCATCTGTGCCGGTTTCCGGGGGCTTGAGCGGTGACCGTTAGTCGGCAAATTCACGCTTTGGTTAAATGATGGCCTGATGACAGCTTCTGCTTTCTTGGATCCAGTACTAGAGTGAAGGCTCAGTATGTGTGCGGTTTTTACCGGCAACCGACCAAAAGTCCCGACAAGAGAAGCAGCATGGAATGCGCGCAACCCCCGCCAGGTGAAGGCAGCTCTGTCCTTTTGATCGTTGATGATTACCCTGAAAATCTGATCAGCATGCGCGCGTTGCTGCAGCGCCAGGATTGGCACGTCCTCACCGCAGCCTCCGGATTCGAAGCGCTCAATATTCTGCTCTCGCACGACGTCGACCTGGTGCTGCTGGATGTGCAGATGCCGGGCATGGACGGCTTTGAAGTGGCGCGCCTGATGCGTGGCAGCCAGCGCACGCGCCTGACGCCGATCATCTTTCTGACCGCCAACGAGCAATCCCAGGACGCCGTGATCAAGGGCTACGCCAGTGGCGCGGTGGATTACCTGTTCAAACCGTTCGACCCACAGATCCTCAAGCCCAAAGTGCAGGCGTTGCTGGAACACCAGCGCAATCGCCGCGCGTTACAGCGCCTGAGTCATGACCTGGAAGTGGCGCGCGCCTTCAATGCCTCGGTGCTGGATAACGCTGCCGAGGGAATATTGGTGGTGGGCGAGGACGGCTTGATTCGCTTTGCCAACCCGGCGATTTCGCGGTTGCTGAATGCACCGGTGAAGGAGCTGGAAGGTAAGGAGTTTCTCGATTTTCTACAGAAGCCGCACATTCCGCTGTGGGCTGATTCCGAATTTTATGCCAGCTACAAGCGTGGCGAGACGTTGAGGCTGCACGACGCCTTGCTGCGCACGGCGCCCGGCCAGCAAGTGCCGGTGGCGCTGTCCTGTGCGGCGTTGCCCGCCGAGCAACACGCGATGGTGGTGACTGTGCTGGACATGTCGGTGGTGCGTCACCTGCACCAGCAGCTCGAATTTCAAGCAGTGACCGATCCACTGACCGGTTTGCTCAACCGTCGCGGCTTTTACCAGACCGTTGAAAATCTGCTGTTGCGTGGTGAGCGCAGTGATAGCAGTTGGGTCTTGCTGTATCTGGATCTTGATGGCTTCAAACGGGTCAACGATTCACTCGGTCACGATGCCGGCGATCGGGTGTTGCGCTGGGTCTCCGAGCAATTGAAGGCCTGTCTGCGACCGTTCGACATTCTCGCGCGCATGGGCGGTGATGAATTTACTGCGTTGCTCGATCTGGAGTTTCCCGAGCAAGCGGCGAAGATTGCCGAAAAGCTCATCGAGCGGGTGTCGATCTGTCAGCAGATCGAAGGGTTGGACATCGCCCTCGGCGCCAGCATCGGCATTGCCACTTATCCGGACTGCGGCTCGAATCTCGACGGATTGCTGCGCGCATCGGACATCGCCATGTACGAAGCCAAGCGCGCCGGGCGTCAGCAATATCGTTTCTATGATCATGAAATGAACGGTCGGGCGCGTTCGCGGCTGATGCTTGAGGAGAGCGTGCGCGCGGCCATCGAGAACCGCGATTTCAATCTGGTCTATCAACCGCAAGTGGCCATCGACACGGGCCAGATTCGCGGTTTTGAAGCCTTGCTGCGCTGGCAGCATCCAAGTGTCGGCGATGTGCCGCCAGGGCTGTTTTTGCCGTTGCTGGAGGAGGCGCGATTAATCAGTCGCCTCGGCAGCTGGATTTATCATCGTGGTGCCGGTCAGCGCAAAGCCTGGGAAACCCTGTTTGCCGAAGATCTGGTGCTGGGCGTGAGTTTGAGCAACACCCAGTTCAGCCTGCCGAATCTGGTCACCGAGTTACGCCAGGTCATGGAGCGGCACGCCTTGCAGCCTCGGCAACTGGAGGTCGAAGTTACAGAAGAAGCCTTGATGCAAAACCCCGACGAAACCCGTAAGCAGTTGCGCTTGCTGCGCAATCTCGGCGTGCGCGTGGCGCTGGATGATTTTGGCTCCGGGCCGTGTTCGCTGGCGCATCTGCGCGATCTGGAGCTGGATACGCTCAAGCTTGATCGCCATCTCATTGCGCGCTTGCCGGACTCGAAACGCGACGCCTCACTGGTCAGCACGGTGATCAGTCTGTGCAAGCAATACGGTTTGCTGGTGATCGCCGAAGGGGTGGAAACCATCGAGCAATACCAATGGCTGCAAGCCCATGGCTGCGAGTACGTGCAAGGCTTCCTCGTGGCGCGGCCACTGATCGCCGAGGACGCTGCGAGCTTCGCCGAGCCGTTTGACTGGAGCGCGCTGCCCGGTTGAATTCGCTACACTGGCGCACCTTTTCGAACCGTGTCGCTTGTCCATGACTGTGTTGAAGTACCTCCAGGCCTATCCCGCGCAATTACAGGATCAGGTGCGCCAACTGATCGCCGAAGGGCGTCTGGGTGAATACCTGAATCAACGCTATTCGGGGCGACACGATGTGCAAAGCGACAAGGCCTTGTACAACTACGCGCTGGACCTGAAGCAGGAATACCTGCGCAACGCCCCGGCCATCGACAAGGTGCTGTTCGACAACCGCCTCGACCTGACGCACCGTGCACTGGGTCTGCACACCACGGTTTCACGGGTGCAGGGCGGCAAGCTCAAGGCCAAGAAAGAGATTCGTATCGCCTCGTTGTTCAAGGATGCCGCGCCGGACTTTCTGAAAATGATCGTCGTGCATGAACTGGCGCACTTCAAGGAGTCGGATCACAACAAGGCGTTCTATAAATTGTGCGAGCACATGCTGCCGGGGTATCACCAGGTCGAGTTCGATCTGCGTGTGTACCTGACTTGGCGGGACATGCAGGCTTAATCGTACGCAACCAGGAAGGTGGGGATGGACGTCAGCAAGACCAAAAGCAGTTTCTACCGCCGCTTGTATGTGGCGTACCTGATCGATAGCGGTCTGGCCCCGAGTGTGCCGACGCTGACCGAAGTGACCGGCATGCCCCGGCGCACGGCGCAGGACACGATTGCGGCGTTGGCGGATCTGGATATCGTGTGTGAATTCGAGCAGGAAGAGGGCGCGCGCAACCATGCCGGGCGCTATCGGATTCGCGAGTGGGGAGCGATTGATCGTGGGTGGATCGAACGTAATTTGCGGCAGATCAAGGCTGTTCTGGAGTATCCCTGAAGAGCCCCTCACCCCAGCCCTCCCGAAACGTCGGACCGCCCATAGGGAGAGGGGGCCGATTGGGGGATATTTGAGAGTTACGCCGACGTGAACGAGCGCCGTTGAATCCATAATCGACACTGTTTTTCAGGTCGGCGGATAGTGCGGCACAACTCGGTCAGTCCCCTCTCCCTATGGGCGGTCCGACGTTTCGGGAGGGCTAGGGTGAGGGCTGTTCAAGCGCGACGCATGCCGATATGCGGAATGTCATCCTCCAGATACTCTTCACCCGCTACAACAAACCCGTACTTGCCGTAATACCCCTGCAAATGCGCCTGCGCTGACAGATAAATCGGCACCTGCGGCCAATGCTTCTCCGCCTGTTTCAGCGCCTGCTCCATCATTTCGTGCCCCAACCCTTTGCCGCGGCCCTGCGGTGCAGTAATCACCCGGCCGATCACCACGTCGCCACCCTGGGATTCCGGATCCAGCAGGCGCAGGTACGCCATCAACTGATCATCTTCCCAACCCATCAGGTGATAGGTATCGCCTTCCAGATCCTGGCCGTCGAGGTCCGGATAAGCGCATTTCTGTTCAACCACGAACACGTCCGAGCGCAGCTTCAACAGCGCGTACAGCTGTTCCTTGCCCAGATCACTGTGATGTTTGCAGACCCATTCGATTGTCATGTGCCGATTCCTTGAACGTGTCGCCCGATACTAAGCGCCTGCGGCAAAGATGTCTTTATGGCGTAAGAGTCTGTGACAAAGGTCAAAATGCCATCATTCCTTTCTCGCAGCCTCGGCGACTTTGTGTAATCTGCTGGAGAGCCCTGTGCACTGGCTGCAATGAGCTAATGTTAGGGCCTGGGTTTTGCCGGTAAGGGGCCTTGGGGTTTTGGCTGAAAACATGCCGGGCAACCTGCCCGCTAAGGATTTCAAGCATGCCGCGTTTGCATCGAGCCTTTGCTTTGATCGGACTGCTCTTGCTGAGTCAGAGCGCTGCAGCGGATAAGCTGCGGCTGGTGTTTGATATCTGGCCACCCTTTACCGACGACACGCTGGTCAACGGCGGTCTGGCCACCGACATCGTCAGCACGGCGCTGGCCCGGGCCGGTTATGCCAGCGGTTATGAGCAGGTGCCTTGGGCGCGGGCGCTGCTGGGGGTTGGCGAGGGCCGTTACGACGTGCTGGTCAACGCTTGGTACAACGACGAGCGAACCAGGCTCGGCCAGTTTTCCGGGGAATACCTGCTCAACCGCATCCGCTTTCTCAAGCGCAAAGACACGCCACTCGATTATTCCAACCTGCAACAACTGCACACCTATCCGATTGCGGTGGTGCGCGGCTACGCCTATTCGCCGCCGTTCGATGCCGACACGGCGTTGCAGAAAGTCCCTGTGCATAACTTCGCCATGGCCGTGCGCATGCTCGCGGCGGATCGGGTCAAGCTGACGCTGGAAGATGAGTATGTGGCGAAGTATTACCTGGCGCGGGAATCCGCCAAGGTGCGCAATTCGGTGGAGTTTTTGCCCAAGCCGTTGAGTGAGAACAGCCTGCATATATTGGTCAGTCTGAAGAATCCGCAGCATGAGCAGATTGTTGCGGGGTTTGATAAGGCGATTGCGGCGATGAAGGAGGATGGCAGTTATGACAAGTTGTTGAGGCAGCATGGGATGTGAAGGCTGATCCAGAATTCTCTGTGTGGCTGATGGCCTCTTCGCGAGCAAGCTCGCTCCCACATTGGATTCGTGAACGACACAGAACAAATGTGGGAGCGAGCTTGCTCGCGAAGGCGTCCTGTCAGCCAGCGCTGACCTCACTGGTGTCCTTGATCAGATGAGCCGCCAGGGTACGTAACGGTCCGAGTTGCCGGCAGATCAACGCCAACTGCGTCTGCACCAACCGCTGCCCTTCATCGATCTCATCGGCCATCTGCTCCAGCTCATTGGCCAGCGCTTCTTCCTCGTCACTCTGAATCGCCACCGGCTGCTTGTTCGCCAGCCCTTGGGCAATTTCGTCGATGCTCGTCGCCAGTTTCACCCCGGCGCCATCAATCAAATGCTCGCGCACATCCGCTGGCAACTGAGTCTCGCGATGCGCACCCAACCCTGACAGATAACTCAGCAAGGTGTGCGACAGCACCAGAAAGCGGAAACCGACATCCGCTTCTTTGCGGAAATGCCCCGGCTCCATGAGCATGTTCGCCAACGTCGTCGACAACGCTGCATCAGCGTTGTGCGCATTGCGGCGGGCCAGCCGATAGGCGAGGTCGTCGCTCTTGCCGGCGGCGTATTGCTGCATGATCTGGCGCAGGTAAATGCTGTTGCAGGTCAGGGTGTTGGCCAGCACTTTGTTCAGGCGCCGACCCTGCCAGTCCGGCAGGAACAGGAACACCGTCAGACCGGCAATCAGGCTACCCAGCAAGGTATCGAACAACCGTGGCAGGAACAGCCCGTAACCGTCACCGACCTGGTTAAAGCAGAACAACACCATGATGGTGATCGCCGCCGTCGCCAGGGTGTAGCGGGTGGTGCGGTTGGTAAAGAACACCACGCCGGCGGCGATGGCGAAGCACGACTGCACCAACGGGCTTGGGAACAGATCGAACAGTGCCCAAGCCACGGTCAGGCCGATGGCGGTGCCGAAAATTCGCTGACCGAGTTTGCGCCGCGTCGCGCCGTAGTTTGGCTGGCAGACGAACAGGGTGGTGAGGATGATCCAGTAACCCTGTGACGGGTGAATCAAGTGCACCATGCCGTAGCCGATACTCAGCGCCAATGGCAGGCGCAGGGCGTGGCGGAACAGCAAAGACGTCGGCGTCAGTTGCGTGCGCAGGCGAATCCAGACGTCCTTGAGGTTGCGCGGCGAGCGGTCGAGCAGGCTGCTGTCGGTCGCATCGGCCAAGGCATCGGGATTACTCGCGTCGCTGAGCAAGCGGTCGAGGGTGCCGAGGTTGGCCGCTAGTGCGCGCAGCGAACGTAACAGTCCGCGCCACGCCGGGTTGCTCTGGATGCGCAAATGTTCGAGGGAGGCGTCGAGGTCGCTCAGGGCTTCGGCGAAACTCGCGTCGTAAATGAACGGCTGGCGCATCTGGATCGATTCGGCCAAGGCGCGGCAGGCTTTGCCTTGCTGGCGCAACAGGCGTTGGCAGCGGAACAGCACGTCGCTGTGGAAGAACGCTTCGGCCAGCGCGTTGTACGGATAGTGCGAAGAGCTGGCACGTTCGTGGATGTCTTGAGCGAGGAAGTACAGCTTCAGGTAACGGCTGACTTTCGAACCGGGGCGGCCATTGCCGACGCGGTGCAGGATGATTTCCTTGGCACTGTTCAGCGCCGCCACCACGCGACCGTTTTGCTGGGCAAGTTCCAGGCGCCGGGCTTCGACGTCCATCTGCCGGATCGGCTCGAACAGCGACGATTTCAGCTTCAGGTAAAAACCCAATTCGCGGAACAACCGCGCCAGACTTTGCTGCACCGGTTGATTGGAAAACATCGCCTGCCACAACACCGAGAGCAAGCCGTACCACGCGGCGCCCGCGACCAACAGCATCGGCTCGTGCCAGAAATCGGTGACCGCGCCGCCGCGCTGATCAACGCCGATCATCGTGTACACCGACAGAATCAGCGTCGCCGAGGCAATCGCGCCATAACGCTCGCCGAGCGCCCCGAGCATGGTCAGGCCGAAACTGGCCAGCGCCAAAGCAATGGCAAACACGATGGGGTAGGGGAAGAGCAATTCCACCGACAGCGCGGCGATGCTGAAACACACCAGCGTTACGGCGAGGGCGTTGAGGCGGCCCTGCCAACTGTCGTCGGTTTCGGCCAGGGCGCTGGCGATAATCCCCAGGAACAACGGGATCAGCAGGCCCATTTCATCCTGATACCAACACAGCGCCATGCTGCCGGTCAGGGCGATGAACACCCGCACGCTGTAGCTGAATTTATCCAGCGCCCACAGGCGCCGCAAAGACTGACGAAACGAGGTCGAGGACATGAAGTGCGAAGGCCTTCCGAGGCGATGCCGCTAAATTGAGCCAGTAATGACGCCGACGCAATGGCGCCGATCACATCTGACAGCAAAAAGTGTTCCTTACTGCATCACACATAACAACTGTAGGAGTGAGCCTGCTCGCGATAGCGTTGTGTCTGTCACCGAATTTATTGGCTGACAGGCCGCTATCGCGAGCAGGCTCACTCCTACAGGGTTTTGTATTTGGCTCTGAGTTAGGCGTATTGCGCAGCAGCGTAGCCGGAGGCCCAGGCCCACTGGAAGTTGAAGCCGCCCAGGTGGCCGGTGACGTCGAGCACTTCGCCGATGAAGTACAGACCCGGGCTTTTCAGCGATTCCATGGTTTTCGACGACACTTCGCGGGTATCTACGCCACCGAGAGTCACTTCGGCCGTGCGATAACCTTCAGTCCCCGCCGGCACGACTTTCCAGCTGCCCAGCTTCTCGGCAATTTCCGCCAGTTCCGCATGGGTGTACTGCTTCATCGGCTTGGACGCAAACCAGTTGTCCGCCAGCAGATTGGCCATCTTCTTGGTGAAAATCTCACCCAGCAGGGTTTTCAATTCACTGTTCGGACGCTCGGCCACTTGCTGCTGCAGCCAGCTCGCGGCGTCGTGATCCGGCAGCAGGTTGATCTCCACGGTGTCGCCGGATTCCCAAAACGAGGAAATCTGCAAAATCGCCGGGCCACTGAGGCCACGGTGAGTGAACAGGATGTTCTCGCGAAAGCTCTGATCGTTGCAGCTGACCAGACAATCCACCGACGTTCCGGACAGCTCGGTGCACAGTTCCTTGAGCTGATCGGTGATGGTGAACGGCACCAGCCCGGCGCGGGTCGGCAGCAACTCGTGGCCGAACTGTTTGGCGACCTGATAACCGAAACCGGTGGCACCCAGCGTCGGGATCGACAAGCCGCCCGTGGCGATCACCAGCGACTGGCATTGAACCTGACCGAGGGTGGTGTCGAGCAGGTAACCGCTTTCGAGCTTCTCGATCGTTTGAATCGACGTGTCCAGATGCAGCTCGACGCCGGCCTGATCGCACTCGGTGAGGAGCATTTCGAGAATGTCGCTGGATTTGTTATCACAGAACAACTGGCCGAGTTTCTTCTCGTGGTACGGCACGGCGTGTTTGCCGACCATGCCGATGAAATCCCACTGGGTGTAACGCGCCAGCGCGGATTTGCAGAAATGCGGATTCTGCGAGAGGAAATTGCTCGGCTCGGTGTACATGTTGGTGAAATTGCAGCGGCCACCGCCCGACATCAGGATTTTCTTGCCGGCCTTGTTCGCGTGGTCGAGCAGCAATACCTGACGCCCACGCCCGGCGGCGGTCAGTGCACACATCAACCCAGCGGCGCCAGCGCCAATGATCACGACTTCGGTAGAGCGCAAAACGGTGTCCTCACACAATGATCGTTCCCACGCTCTGCGTGGGAATGCCGCCATGGACGCTCTGCGTCCGTTGTTATGTGACGCGGAACGTCACGGGATGCATTCCCACCCAGAGCGTGGGAACGATCAGGTCAGAGGATGCGTACGCGCAGCGAACGGCCCTTGATCTTGCCGTCGTTCAAACGCTGCAAGGCCTGCATGGCTACGGTGCGATCCACGGCTACGTAAGCCTGGAAATCGAAGATCGCGATCTTGCCAACCTGCGCACCCGGAATGCCAGCATCGCCAGTCAATGCACCCAGAATGTCGCCCGGACGCACTTTGTCTTTACGGCCCGCGCCGATGCACAGCGTGGTCATCGGCGGCTGCAATGGGGCGAGGCCCTGGGACTTGAGGTTATCGACCTGATCCCAGTTCAGCGGCGATTTCTGCAATTGCTCGATGGCTTGGGCGCGATGCGCTTCGCCCGGAGCAACCAGGCTGATCGCGATGCCTTTCTCGCCAGCGCGACCGGTACGGCCAACGCGGTGAATGTGGATTTCCGAATCACGCGCCAGTTCGACGTTGATCACCATGTCCAGCGCATCGATGTCCAGACCACGAGCGGCGACGTCGGTGGCAACCAGTACCGAAGTACTGCGGTTGGCGAACATCGCCAGCACCTGATCGCGGTCACGCTGTTCCAGATCGCCGTGCAGGCCGACGGCGGAAATGCCTTTGGCGGTCAGGTGATCGACGGTTTCCTGCACTTGCTGCTTGGTGAAGCAGAACGCCACGCAGGACGCCGGACGGAAGTGGTGCAGGACTTTGGTCACTGCGCTCATGCGATCTTCCGGGGAAATCTCGTAGAAACGCTGCTCGATCTGCGTGTCATCGTGGAACGCTTCGGCTTTCACCGTTTGCGGATCGCGCATGAATTTCGACGCCAGTTGCTTGATGCCCAGCGGGTAGGTGGCGGAGAACAGCAGGGTCTGACGACGCTCTGGAGTCTTGACGATGATGTCTTCGATGGCGTCGTAGAAACCCATGTCGAGCATGCGGTCGGCTTCGTCGAGGATCAGCGTGTTCAGGCCATCGAGGACCAGCGAACCCTTGCGCAGGTGCTGCTGAATGCGCCCCGGGGTGCCGACGATGATGTGCGCGCCGTGTTCCAGCGAAGCAATCTGCGGGCCGAACGACACGCCGCCGCACAGGGTCAGGACCTTGATGTTGTCTTCGGCACGGGCCAGACGACGAATTTCCTTGGCGACCTGGTCGGCCAGCTCACGCGTCGGGCAGATCACCAGCGCTTGGCAACCGAAGTAGCGCGGGTTGATCGGATTGAGCAGGCCGATGCCGAACGCAGCGGTCTTGCCGCTGCCGGTCTTGGCCTGGGCGATCAGGTCCATCCCCTTGAGGATCACCGGCAAGCTCTGCGCCTGGATCGGCGTCATCTGGGCATAACCGAGGGATTCGAGGTTAGCCAGCATGGCGGCGGACAGCGGCAGAGTATTAAAAGCGGTGGCGATGGTGGTCACGGGACTGGCCTGCAAAACAAAATGTCGCGCAGTGTAGCAGCCCCGTGCCACTTTCTTCGAAAGTTCTGGACGAACAGCGGTTAATGTTCGATGTGCTCTTGCGGGCGTTTGGCGCGGCGGCCGTCTTCTTTCGACAGTTGCGAGAAGATTGTCGCAGCGAGCATCGCCATGATGCCGACGGTGACGAAGGTCAGCTGGAACGCACCGAGTACGGTTTCCACGCCATCGTTACCAATCTCTGCGGTAAAGCCGCCGAGCAACGCACCGGCGCAGGCAACCCCAAGACTCAGCGACAACTGCGCGACTACCGAGAGCAAGCTGTTGCCGCTGCTGGCGCTTGCATCGTCCAGATCAATCAGGGTCACCGTATTCATCGCCGTGAATTGCAGCGAGTTGATCGCGCCGAGAATCGCCAGCAGGCACAACAGCAGCCAGTACGGCGTCTGCTCGCTGACCAGGCCCATGCTCGCCAGCATGATCCCCAGCGCCAGCGTGTTGCCGGTGAGGACGATGCGATAGCCAAGGCGTTCGATCAGCGGCCGCGCCACCCACTTGGCGATCATTGCCGCTGCGGCCAGCGGCAGCATGCTCATCCCCGCTTGCGACGGTGAATAACCCAGCGCTACTTGCAGCAGCAACGGCACCAGAAACGGCAGAGCACCGCTGCCCAAACGCGCGAAGAGGTTGCCGAGAATACCGACGGCAAACGTGCGGGTCTTGAACAGCGACGGTGCGAACAGCGGGTTTTCGATGTGCCCGGCGCGCAACCAGTACGCCGCCAGACAGGCCATGCCACCGAACAGCAGCAACATCACCCGCAGGTGCGGCAGGTGCAATTCGCCGAGGCCTTCCATGGCGATGGTGATCAAAATCATCGCCGCGCCGAACAGCAGGAAACCCAGGCTATCGAACCGCGTGCGCTCGGTGCCGCGCAGGTCAGGAATAAATTTCCATACCGCGTAGCAACCGATCACGCCCACCGGCAGGTTGATCAGGAAGATCCAATGCCACGTCAGGTATTCGACCATCCAGCCGCCCATGGTCGGGCCGATCAACGGGCCGAGCAGACCGGGGATGGTGATGAAACCCATGATCCGCACTAGTTCGGATCGCGGGTAGGCGCGCAGCACCACCAGTCGCCCGACCGGTAGCATCAATGCGCCGCCCAGACCCTGAATCACCCGTGCGCCGATCAGCATGCTCAGGCTGCTCGACAGCGCGCAGAGCAGTGAGCCGAAACTGAACAGCAGAATCGCGCCGAAGAAGATTTTCTTGGTGCCGAAGCGGTCGGCGATCCAGCCTGAGGCCGGGATCAGCAAGGCCACGGTGAGCATGTAGGCGATGATCACGCCCTGCATGCGCAAGGGGTCTTCGGCCAGATCGCGAGCCATGGCGGGCAGGGCGGTGTTGAGGATGGTGCCGTCGAGGGACTGCATGAAGAAAGCGATAGCGACGACCCACGGCAACCAGCGGGCGGTGATGGCGTCGAGAGGCGGGCGGTTGGGCATGGAACCTCTTGTTGTCTGTTTGATGATCGTTCCCACGCTCTGCGTGGGAATGCCTCAACGGACGCTCCGCGTCCGCTTTTGGCTGGGACGCAGAGCGTCCCGGGCTGCATTCCCACGCAGAGCGTGGGAACGATCGCTGTCAGAGGGTTAGCGTGAGTCGGCTGACCAGCGCCCCCGGCAGCAATGCCGACGAGGTATTGCGCTGGCTGTAGGTACTCGCCGACAGCAGCAACTCACGCTCGGTGGTCAGCGCTTCGAGCTGCGAACCGAGCAGGCTGTAAGCGCTGTCGTCGAAGCGCATGGTGCTGACCGGCGCCTGGATCTCGCCGTTTTCGACCCAGAAGGTCGCAAACCGGGTCATGCCGGTCATGCGCGCGGCCGGTTGATCCGAGTAGTTCAGGTACCACAGGTTGCTGATGTACAGCCCTGTGCCCAACTGCTTGAGGATCTCTGCTTGCGGCAGATCCCCCGCCGCCATGTTCAATGCGCTTGGCATTTCACCGCCACCGGCGCCATTGGCGGCCAAGCCATATTCCGCCGCACTGCGCGAGCCGACCAGTTGATCACCGGCCTTGCCTTCGACGATCAAACGCAGATCGCTGCGCGGATAACCCTCACCGGAAAACGCCGGGCTCAGCGATTCGCTGACTTTCTCGTCCAGCGACACCAGCGGACTGAAGGCCTGATCGCCGACGTACAGCTTCTGCAACGGGCTGCTCTTGCTGGCAATCGACTGCGCCGAGAAACCGCCCCAGCTCAACATGCCCATGATTTCTTCCAGCGCTGCCGGAGCCAGATACGCGCGGTACTGCCCCGGCGCCAACGTGCGCAACGGGCGGCCGAGAAATTCCAGTTGCTCGCGTGCCTGGCCAAAGCGCTTGGCGAAACCTTCGCTGCTCCAGTCATGCCCGGCGTAGCTGGCTTTCACCGCTTCGCCGTTCTCGTGGAACAAGCTGAAATCGAAGTTGAAGCTGTTGGCCTGATGCCAGCCAAACGCCCCCGAAGAACTGGCGAAACCACGGCTGATCGGCCCGGCAGCATAGAAGCCCACCAGATCCAGACCTTCAGCGGCGGCGCAGATTTCATCGACCACCTGTTCTGTGTCCGGCAACGGATGTTCCTGCACATTCTGGCTCTGCCAGCCGTTGTGGTTGAGCAGCAGATACGGATCCTGCGGCAGCAACGGCAAGGTTTCGCGCAGTTGTTGCAGGCCTTCGGCAAGGCGTTGCAGATCGCCTTCCTGATCACCCGAGAGGGTGACTTGCAGGTCTGCATGACGCCCGTCGTTGATCAGTTTCAGAACGATGTTGGCCTGCTGCACTTGCCCGGCCTGACGCACCTTGGCGTGATTAAAACGCACAAACGCCGAGGATTCGGCGGCAAAGCTGAGGGTGAACTGTTCCGGCTCGCGCACGCTGTCGCGCAGCCAATTGACCATGACCTTGAAGGCGTCGGACTGACTCTTCGAAATGCTCATCAGGCGTCTCCCCCAAACACATCAACGTTGCTGAATACGCAGGCCGGCGAAGCGTGGCCGACGCGGATCACCTGGTTCGGTTCGCCCTTGCCGCAGTTTGGCGTGCCCAGCACCTTGACGGTGTTGGCGTCGCCGACCGCGCGCAGGCTTTTCCAGAAGTGCGCGGAAATCGCCCGGTAGTTCGGGTTTTTTACCACGCCTTTGAGTTCACCGTTTTCGATCAACTGGCCCCATTCGCAGCCGAACTGGAATTTGTTGCGCGCATCGTCGATCGACCAGGAGCGGTTGGTGCTCATCAGGATGCCGTTCTCGATGCCCTCGATCAGTGTGTTCAGCGGCTGATCGCCCGGTTCGATATTGAGGTTGGCCATGCGGTCGATCGGCGGACGGTTCCAGCCGCAGGCGCGGCTGTTGGCGACGCCATCGAGACCGGCGCGGAACTGCGACAGCGCACCGCCCAACGGACGCAACAACAGGCCATCGCGGATCAGGAATTGTTTGCTCGCTTTGCTGCCGTCGTCATCGTGGCCATAGCTGGCGAGTTCTTCGGGAATGCCCGGATCGAAGGTCACGTTGAGCAGCTTCGAGCCGTATTGCAGGCTGCCGAAGTCGCTGGCTTTGACGAAGCTGGTGCCGGCGTAATTGCGTTCGTCGCCGAGGATGCGGTCGAGTTCCAGCGGGTGGCCGATGGATTCGTGGATCTGCAGCATCATTTGGTCGGGCATCAACAGCAGGTCGCGCGGGCCTTGCGGGGTGTTCGGCGCGAGCAGCAGTTGCAGGGCCTGATCGGCGACTTGCGGGCCGGCGCCGATCAAACCGCAGCGACTGATCACGTCAGCGCCGCCCTGTTGGCCGAAGTTCTCGCGGCCGAGGCTGCGGGTCTGGCTGTCGTTGCCGTCGTAGGCAGTGACGTCGAGGCCCGGATAGACGAAGCGCTGGGCCTGGCGCAATTCAGCCCCGGCGCTGCTCAGGTAGATCTGCTCGACGTGAGTGATGCCGATGCTCACTTGCCAGTTCACCAGGCGCTCATCCTTTGGCACCGAGGCGGATTCCGCGCCGAGCAGCTCGAAGCATTCGCTCAGGGACGGGAAGGCTTGTTCGAGATTGGGTGAAAAGTAATCAGCGCGATCGCTGGACACCGGCTGATCACGCAGGTCGAGCAAGGCGTGCGGCTTGAGCCGGCGGGCTTGCAGCTCGGCGCGTTCAAGCGCGGCTTGCAGGCCTTGTTGCGAGAGGTCGTTGGTCGCCGCGTAGGCCTCAACGCCATTGACACGAACGGTGAGCATCGCGCCTTCGTCGCGGCTCAGGCTCGGCGGCTCGGCAACATTCTTGCGCACCGACAGGTACTGGCCGGATTCGCGAACATACCGCAGGGAAAAGAACTCAGCGCCCGTGCGCAAGGCAGCGAAGCGCTGCTTGAGCTGGGGGTGGAAATCGAACATTCGGGAACCTCCTTGTCAGGGGGAAGCGGTAGAGCAGCGGCGGGGAGGGGGTGAAACGGTTGCGCGAGGTCTAGAGTAGGCCTGCGTGGGGGTAGGATCAAGTGAAGAGGGGGTGTAGGAAGATTTACTGTGCGAGGCAGGAGATCGTTCCCACGCTCTGCGTGGGAACGCCGCCATGGACGCTCTGCGTCCGCTGTATGACGCAGAGCGTCACGGGATGCATTCCCACGCGGAGCGTGGGAACGATCACTTCAACTTACTGAGCAGCCGGGGTGATATCACGCATCGGCTTGCCTTTGACCGGCGCATCGCCTGCAACGTAGTACGGCGCGGTGCTACGCGGCAGCGGCTGGCGACCACGGATCTTGTCGGCGATTTTCTCGGCGATCATGATCGTCGGCGCGTTCAGGTTGCCGGTGGTGATGATCGGCATGATCGAGGCATCGACCACACGCAGGCTCTGCATGCCGTGCACGCGACCTTCGCCATCCACTACAGCCATCTCGTCGGTGCCCATCTTGCACGAGCAGGACGGGTGGAACGCGGTTTCGGCGTGCTCGCGGATGAACTTGTCCAGCTGCTCATCGGTTTGCACTTCAATACCCGGGCTGATTTCGCGGCCACGGTATTGATCGAGTGCCGGCTGCTGCATGATTTCACGGGTCAGGCGGATGCCGTCGCGGAATTCCTGCCAGTCTTGCTCGGTGGCCATGTAGTTGAACAGGATGCTCGGGTGCTGGCGCGGGTCTTTCGACTTGGCCTGGATGCGACCACGGCTTGGCGAGCGCATGGAACCCATGTGCGCCTGGAAACCGTGCTCTTTCACACCGTTGCTGCCGTTGTAGTTAATCGCCACCGGCAGGAAGTGGTACTGAATGTTCGGCCATTCGAATTCCGGACGCGAACGGATGAAACCGCCGGCTTCAAACTGGTTGCTGGCGCCGATGCCGGTGCCGTTGAACAGCCACTCGGCACCGATGGCTGGCTGGTTGTACCAGAGCAGCGACGGGTACAGCGAAACCGGTTGGGTGCAAGCGTATTGCAGGTACAGCTCAAGGTGATCCTGCAGGTTTTCACCGACGCCCGGCAGATCGTGAACGACCGGAATGTCGAGCGACTTCAGCAGTTCGGCCGGGCCGACACCGGAGCGCTGCAGAATCTGCGGCGAAGCGATGGCGCCGGAGCACAGCAGGACTTCTTTGCGCGCTTTGACTTCAACACGCTCTTCAGCGTCGCCAACCAGGTAACGTACGCCAACAGCACGTTTGCCTTCAAACAGAATCTTGTCGGTCAGGGCGTGAGTGACGATGGTCAGGGTCGAACGCTTTTTCGCGGTGTCGAGGTAGCCACGGGCGGTGGAAGCACGACGGCCGTTCGGCGTCACGGTGCGGTCCATCGGGCCGAAGCCTTCCTGCTGGTAACCGTTCAAGTCTTCGGTGCGCGGGTAACCGGCCTGTACGCCAGCTTCAACCATGGCGTGGAACAGCGGGTTGTTGCCCGCCTTCGGCGTAGTCACGCTGACCGGGCCTTCGCCACCGTGGTAATCGTTCGGGCCGATGTCACGGGTTTCGGCTTTGCGGAAGTACGGCAGGCAGTCGAGGTACGACCAGTTTTCCAGGCCCGGCAGTTTCGCCCAGCCGTCGTAGTCCATCGCGTTACCGCGGATGTAGCACATGCCGTTGATCAGCGAGGAACCGCCGAGGCCTTTGCCGCGACCGCATTCCATCCGGCGACCGTCCATGTGTGGCTCGGCGTCGGTTTCGTAAGCCCAGTTGTAGCGACGACCTTGCAGCGGGAAGGCCAGGGCGGCCGGCATTTGCGTGCGGAAGTCGAAACGGTAGTCCGGGCCGCCTGCTTCGAGCAGAAGAACGGTGACGCCGGCGTCTTCAGTCAGACGGGTCGCAAGTGTGTTACCTGCAGAACCTGCCCCTATGATGATGTAGTCGTATTCTTGAGTCATAAGTTCTCCTGAGGGAGCTGCAAGCCACAAGCTTCAAGCTGCAAGAAAAAGCAGCGAGCGGTGGCTTCGAAATCGGGGAGGGCGGCAACCCCCAAACTGCTTTTACTTGCAGCTTGAAACTTGCCGCTTGGAGCTGATCAGCTCATCAGAAAACTGAAACGTACTCACCCAGTTCGACTTGCACGGACTTGATGCGCGTGAAGTTGTTGAGAGAGCTGATCCCGTTTTCACGGCCAACACCCGACTGCTTGTAACCGCCAACCGGCATTTTTGCGTCGGACTCGCCCCAGGCGTTGATCCAGCAGATACCGGCTTCCAGTTGATGAATCACGCGGTGTGCGCGGTTCAGGTCTTTGGTGACGATACCGGCGGCCAGGCCGAAGTCGGTGTCGTTGGCACGGCGGATCACTTCTTCTTCGGTTTCGTAGGAGAGGATCGCCATCACTGGGCCAAAGATTTCTTCACGGACGATTGTCATGTCGTCGGTGCAATCGGTGAACACTGTTGGAGCCACGAATGCGCCTTTGGCGAATTCGCCGTCGGTCAGACGGTCGCCGCCGCACAGGACGCGGGCGCCTTGCTCTTTACCCTTGGCGATGTAGCCCAGCACGCTTTCCATGTGCGCGAAGCTGACCAGCGGGCCGAAGTTGGTGTTTTCGTCTTCCGGGTTGCCAACGCGGATGCGTGCAACGCGTTCAACGATCTTGGCTTCGAAAGCGGCTTTCAGGTGCGCCGGAACGAACACGCGAGTGCCGTTGGTGCAGACCTGACCGGAGCTGTAGAAGTTGGCCATCATCGCGGTGTCGGCAGCGCGATCGAGATCGGCGTCGTCGCAGATGATCAGCGGGGACTTGCCGCCCAGTTCCATGGTCACGTCTTTCAGCGACGAAGCCGAAGCGCTGGCCATCACCTTCTTGCCGGTGTCGGTGCCGCCGGTGAAGGAGATTTTTTCGATGCGCGGGTGCTCGGTCAGCCAGGTGCCGACTTCACGGCCGCTGCCGGTCAGTACGTTGAACACACCGTTTGGAACGCCGGCTTCGGTATAGATTTCAGCCAGTTTCAGGGTGGTCAGCGAGGTGACTTCGCTTGGCTTGAAGATCATCGCGTTACCGGCCGCCAGGGCTGGCGCGGATTTCCACAGCGCGATCTGGATCGGGTAGTTCCACGCGCCGATACCGGCGACAACGCCCAGCGGCTCGCGACGGGTGTAAACGAACGAAGTGTCACGCAGAGGAATCTGCTCGCCTTCGATGGCCGGCACCAGGCCTGCGTAGTATTCCAGCACGTCAGCGCCGGTGACGATGTCGACGTACTTGGTTTCGGAGAAGGATTTACCGGTGTCCAGGGTTTCCAGCGCGGCCAGTTCATCGTTGCGCTCGCGCAGGATGTCGACGGCACGACGCAGGATGCGCGAACGCTCCATGGCGGTCATCGCGGCCCAGATTTTCTGGCCCTTTTCAGCACTGACCACGGCGCGCTCGACGTCTTCCTTGGTCGCACGTTGCACCAGTGCGAGGACTTCACCGTTAGCCGGGTTGATGGCTTCGAAGGTGGCATCGCTGCCGGCGTCGGAGTACGCGCCATCGATGTAAAGTTTTTGCAGTTCGAAACGGGCCATAGTGTCCTCGCAAGTGCATTGGTGGTTGGCGTTGACCACCGCGGTGAGGCTGCGGTGGCGTTCAGGGGCCGAGCGTTTTCTGTGTGCTCTAGCTCACCTTCTTGGCCAATTGGAAATCCATGTATTCGTAAGCGATCTGTTGCGCCTGCGCCGTGTCGAAGGCGTCTCCCGACAAAGCGCCGCGCAACCACAAGCCGTCAATCAACGCTGCCAGGCCACGCGCTGCGCTGCGCGCATCTTCGAGCGGCAACACACGGCGGAACTCGCAGCACAGGTTGGAATACAGACGGTGATCGTTGATCCGCTGCAACCTGTGCAAAGACGGCTGGTGCATGCTGGTGGCCCAGAAGGCCAGCCAGGTTTTCATTGCCGGGCCATTGACCTGGCTGGCGTCGAAGTTGCCTTCGATGATCACCTGCAGATGCGCCCGTGGGCTGTCATCTGCCAGCGCCTGACGGCGCGCGGTGACGCTCTCGCTGAGGGCTGTCATCAGATACCGCATCGTGGCGGCAATCAGGCCGTTCTTGTCCTGAAAATAATGACTGATGATGCCATTCGAGACACCGGCCAAACGGGCGATCAGCGCAATGCTGGCGTCCCCCATTCCGACCTGATCGACCGCCTGCAAAGTGGCTTCGATCAGTTGTTGGCGGCGGATGGGTTGCATACCGACCTTGGGCATCTTGCACATCTCCTTAGGCCTTCCGAGCGGCGAATGACGCCTATCGGATTGACGGCCAGTCTATTTTGTTTTGATTGAACGTTCAATCAACAAAGAATAAGATCTGCGACAAATCGTCGCTGCCTACAGATTTTTCCTACGTGTAAGTGGCGATAAAACCGACATCCAAAAATGCTCGAAACCTGTATGGGGCATGGCGCGGTTCGCGATTCGATGGACGTGTTGAAAGGGCAAGACGCTCAGGGCCAGGTTTCGGATGAACGTCCGTCCACCTTCGGCCACGAAAGCGATTCGCAGCGCCATTTCGGCAGGTTCGGGCTTTTTTCGGGGTGTCTTTATATCACCCGCCGGTCGGCTGCCAACTAACCGATTGGTCGGGTTCCGTGTTGCCTTGTGTTCTTCTCTCGCACTGCCTGGAGCATTTGTGCCATGAGTTCTGCCTCGCTTATAAAGACCCCGCCCGAGAAGGTGACGGTCAACGGTTGGGTGTTTTACACCTCTACCGCGCTGATTCTGTTGTTGACCGCCATTCTGATTATCGCCCCGCAAGAGGCCGGCAGACTGTTGGGTATCGCTCAGGCCTGGTTGTCGCGCAGCTTCGGCTGGTACTACATGGTGGTCATCGCCGCCTACCTGGTGTTTGTGGTGGGCCTGGCGTTTTCCTCGTACGGCAAACTTAAACTGGGCAGCAAGGACGACACCCCGGATTTCAGTTACGGCGCCTGGGCGGGGATGCTGTTCTCGTCGGGTATCGGTATTTCGCTGCTGTACTTCGGCGCATCCGAGCCACTGGATCACTACTTCAATCCGCCGGAAGGCGCATCGGCCACCAACATGGCCGCGCGTCAGGCTGTACAGCTGACGTTCCTGCACTGGGGCCTGCACGGCTGGGCAATCTACGCACTGGTCGGTCTGGCCGTGGCGTACTTTGCTTACCGTCATAACCAGCCGCTGGCACTGCGTTCGGCGCTGTATCCGCTGGTCGGCGAGCGTTGGGTCAAGGGCGCGGCCGGTCACGCGGTGGACGGCTTCGGCATGTTCGTGACCCTGCTGGGTCTGGTGACCAACCTGGGGATTGGCTCGCTGCAAGTGTCCTCGGGCCTGGAAAACCTGTTCGGCATGGAGCACAGCAACACTAACCTGTTGATCGTGATCATCGTGATGAGCACCGTGGCGACCATCGCTGCCGTGTCCGGCGTGGAAAACGGCATCCGTCGTCTGTCCAACCTGAACATCGTGCTGTTCAGCGGTCTGCTGATTTTCGTCCTGCTGTTTGGCCCGACCCTGCACCTGCTCAATGGCTTCGTGCAGAACATTGGTGACTACCTCAATGGCATCGTGCTGAAAACCTTCGACCTTTATGTGTACGAAGGCGACAACGCCAAATCCGAGCGCTGGATGGGCCTGTGGACCCTGTTCTACTGGGCGTGGTGGATTTCCTGGGCGCCATTCGTAGGCATGTTCATCGCGCGTATCTCCCGTGGTCGTACCGTGCGTGAACTGGTGGCTGGCGTGCTGCTGATTCCGCTGGGCTTCACCTTGGCCTGGCTGTCGATCTTCGGTAACTCGGCGCTGGACCTGGTGATGAACCATGGGGCGGTGGAGCTCGGCAAGACGGCGCTGGAACAGCCGTCGATGGCGATCTATCAATTGCTTGAACATTACCCGGCGTCGAAAGTCGTCATCGGTGTGTCGATCTTCGTTGGCTTTGTACTGTTCCTGACCCCGGCCGACTCCGGCGCGGTGATGATGGCGAATCTGTCCTGCAAGGGCGGCAACGTCGATGAAGATGCGCCGCACTGGCTGCGGATCTTCTGGTCGGTGGTGATCACGCTGGTGACCATCGGTCTGCTGTTTGCCGGTAACTTCGAAGCCATGCAAACCATGGTGGTGCTGGCCGGTCTGCCGTTCTCGGTGGTGCTGGTGTTCTTCATGTTTGGCTTGCACAAGGCGATGCGCCAAGACGTGCAGATCGAACAGGAGCAAGCGCAACTGGCAGAACGCGGTCGTCGTGGTTTCAGCGAGCGCCTGACGCAACTGGATCTGCAACCGAGCCAATCGGTGGTGCAGCGCTTTATGGACAAGCAGGTCAGCCCGGCGCTGGAAGATGCCACCGCGCAGATGCGTGCGCAGGGTCTGACAGTGCAGACGCTGTTGGGTAAATCCAAGCGCTGCATGGGCGTGCGAGTCGAGATGGAAGAGGGCAACCCTTTCGTCTACGAAGTCAGCCTGGATGGCTATCTGGCGACCCCGACCGAATCGGCCCAGTCCGATGAAGCACGCCAGCGTTACTACCGCGCCGAGGTTTATCTGCACAACGGCAGCCAGGATTACGACCTGATGGGCTTCACGCAGGATCAGATCACGCGCGATGTGCTCGATCAGTTTGAAAGCCATCGGCAGCTCCTTGGCCGGGTGTATAGCTAAAGTCAAAAGCCCCCTCACCCCAGCCCTCTCCCTAAGGGAGAGGGGGAAAGGGAGCAGATCGGGGGCTTTTCAAAGCCTGAGTTCGACTCGATATTTCAATGCCAGTCAAAAGCCCCCTCACCCCAACCCTCTCCCCAAGGGAGAGGGAGCTGACCGAGGTGTCTGGCGTTGTACATCGACCTGAAAGATCGAGTCGATTATGGATTCGGTGAAGCAAGATCAGGTCGGTGTAGATCTGCAGCATCCCCCGGTCAGTCCCCTCTCCCTCTGGGAGAGGGCTAGGGTGGGTAAAGACCGGGT
>NZ_VCNJ01000004.1 GCF_005938625.1 Pseudomonas fluorescens | reverse complement strand
CTGAGCTACGAGTGCATTTGTTGCGCCGCATTATAGCCCGTCTAATCTCTATTCCAACCACTTTTTCTATTAATTTCAACAACTTACAGAAAAAGCCAGATTACGACGTACTAAGCAAATAATGGCGGAGAACGGGGGATTCGAACCCCCGACACCCTTGTGAGGTGTACTCCCTTAGCAGGGGAGCGCCTTCGGCCACTCGGCCAGCTCTCCGCAACACGGGGCGTATCTTAACCAACCTTTTCCCCGTTTGCAAACATAAAAATCGATAAAAATTAATGGCTTGGTTCTTCGTCCTTCTCTTTCTTTATACGCAGGTAAATTTCCTCACGGTGCACGGCAACCTCTTTCGGGGCGTTGACGCCGATACGCACTTGGTTTCCTTTAACGCCGAGCACGGTCACGGTGATTTCGCCATCACCGATAATCAGGCTTTCTGCGCACCGACGAGTCAGAATCAGCATACCTTTCTCCTCACGCAATTCAGTTCAGGGACAACAGTCTGCAAAAAAAAGGCACCCGACCTACAACCGGAGCGATCGTAGCCCTACATGCCTGAGTATTGACCAGCGCGAGCAAAAGAACAGTTCAGGGCTCGCGCCATTCAAAAAATAAAGGGCGCGGTCAGACCGCGCCCTTCAAGAAATGGAATTACTCGCCTTGACGGGCCGGAGCATCCAGTTCGAAAGCCGTGTGCAGGGCGCGCACGGCCAGTTCCAGGTACTTCTCTTCGATGACTACGGAAACCTTGATTTCCGAAGTCGAGATCATCTGGATGTTGATGCTTTCTTTTGCCAGGGATTCGAACATGCGGCTGGCGACACCTGCGTGGGAACGCATGCCGACGCCGACGATCGAGACCTTGGCAATCTTGGTGTCGCCAACCACTTCACGGGCACCGATCTCGCGAGCGGTGTTTTCCAGCACGGTCTGTGCGGCCTGGTAGTCGTTGCGGTGCACGGTGAAAGTGAAGTCGGTGGTGTTATCGTGCGCAACGTTCTGCACGATCATGTCGACTTCGATGTTCGCGGCACTGATCGGGCCGAGAATCTTGAACGCCACGCCCGGGGTGTCTGGCACGCCACGGATGGTCAGCTTGGCTTCATCGCGGTTGAAAGCGATGCCGGAAATGATCGGCTGTTCCATGGTTTCCTCTTCATCAATAGTAATGAGGGTGCCCGGACCCTCCTTGAAGCTGTGCAGTACGCGCAGCGGAACGTTGTACTTGCCGGCGAATTCCACCGCGCGGATCTGCAACACCTTGGAACCGAGGCTGGCCATTTCCAGCATCTCTTCAAAGGTAATCTTGTCGAGACGCTGAGCGACCGGCACAACACGCGGGTCGGTGGTGTAAACGCCATCAACGTCGGTGTAGATCTGGCACTCGTCAGCCTTCAACGCAGCAGCCAGTGCCACGCCAGTCGTATCGGAACCCCCGCGACCGAGGGTGGTGATGTTGCCGTGCTCGTCGACGCCCTGGAAACCAGCGACAACCACCACGCGACCGGCTTTCAGATCACCACGAATCTTCTGGTCATCAATCTGCAAGATACGCGCTTTATTGTGCGCACTGTCGGTCAGGATCCGCACCTGATTACCGGTGTACGACACCGCCGGCACACCGCGCTTGATCAGCGCCATGGCCAACAGGGCAATCGTCACCTGCTCACCGGTGGAAACGATCACGTCCAGTTCACGCGGAACCGGTTGAGTGTCGCCACTGATTTGCTTGGCCAGATCGATCAGACGGTTGGTTTCGCCGCTCATTGCAGACAGCACAACCACCAGGTCATCGCCGGCATCGCGGAATTTCTTAACCTTGTCGGCAACCTGCTCGATTCTCTCGACGGTACCGACCGAGGTGCCTCCAAATTTCTGTACGATCAAAGCCATTTCAAAGCCGCCTCTGCCCATGAAGGGCGCCCAATAATCACTCGAACAGCCGCCCGGCCCGCCACTAGACTGCGGGCCGGACGGACTGCCTTATAAACCCTGCTCGACGAATGGAACGGTCAGCGCCAATGCGCCATTCAGCGCGCCGGCGTCGATACCGCCGCCCTGCGCCATGTCCGGACGACCACCGCCCTTCCCGCCCACTGCCGCAGCAGCCTGCTTCATCAAATCACCGGCTTTGAGTTGGCCAGTCAGGTCCTTGGTTACGCCTGCAACCAGTACGACCTTTTCCTCATGGACACTGCCGAGCAGGATCACTGCGCGGCCGAGTTTGTTCTTCAACTGATCAACCAGCGCCAGCAGTGCTTTGGCGTCCTGACCATCCAGACGTGCGGCCAGAACCTTCACGCCTTTGACGTCCAGAGCCGAGGACGACAGATCGTCGCCCGCAGCGCTGGCAGCCTTGGCTTGCAACTGCTCGAGTTGCTTCTCCAGTTGGCGGTTGCGCTCTAGCACAGCCGACAGCTTGTCGATCAGGTTGTCGCGGCTGCCCTTGACCAGGCTGGCCGCTTCCTTGAGTTGTTCTTCTGCCGCGTTCAAGTAGGCCAGTGCCGCAGCACCAGTAACTGCCTCGATACGACGCACGCCCGATGCCACACCGCCTTCGCTGATGATTTTCAGCAGGCCAATGTCACCGGTACGGTTGGCGTGGATACCGCCGCACAGTTCGACGGAGAAATCGCCGCCCATGCTCAGCACACGTACGTTGTCGCCGTACTTCTCGCCGAACAGCGCCATCGCGCCTTTATTCTTCGCGGTTTCGATGTCGGTTTCTTCGGTTTCAACCGCGGAGTTCTTGCGGATCTCGGCGTTGACGATGTCTTCCAGTGCTTTGATCTGTTCCGGCTTGATCGCTTCAAAGTGGCTGAAGTCGAAACGCAGGCGCTGGCTATCCACCAACGAACCTTTCTGCTGAACGTGCTCACCCAGTACCTGGCGCAGTGCCGCGTGCAGCAAGTGGGTGGCCGAGTGGTTCAGCGAAGTCGCGTGACGCACTTCGGCATCGACGTGAGTTTCCACAGGGGCGCCGATGGTCAGGCTGCCCGAATCCAGCACGCCGTGGTGCAGGAATGCGCCGCCGGTTTTGGTCGTGTCACGTACGTCGAAACGTGCGTTGCCTGCCTGCAGATAACCACAGTCGCCGATCTGGCCGCCGGATTCAGCGTAGAACGGTGTCTGATTGAGAACGATCACCGCCTCTTCGCCTTCATTCAAGACGTCGACCGACTGGCCATCTTTATAGATAGCGACGATTTTTGCCGAACCGCTGGTATCTTTGTAACCGGTGAACTCGGTGGCCACATCGACCTTGACCAGGGTGTTGTAGTCCAGACCGAAGGAGCTGGCCGAACGCGCGCGAACACGCTGGGCTTCCATCTCACGTTCGAAACCGGCTTCGTCGACAGTCAGGCTGCGCTCGCGGGCGATGTCGGCGGTCAGGTCCATCGGGAAACCGTAGGTGTCGTACAGTTTGAACACCACGTCACCCGGCACCACGGTGCCTTTGAGTTCCAGCAGATCCTGCTCAAGAATCTTCAGGCCGTGCTCCAGAGTCTTGGAGAACTGCTCTTCTTCCGCTTTGAGCACACGTTCGATGTTGCTCTGCTGCTTCTTCAGTTCCGGGAAGGCTTCGCCCATCTCGGCAACCAGTGCAGCAACGATCTTGTAGAAGAAGCTGCCAGTGGCGCCCAGCTTGTTACCGTGACGGCAAGCGCGACGGATGATCCGGCGCAGTACATAACCGCGACCTTCGTTGGATGGCAGCACGCCGTCGGCAATCAGGAAACCGCACGAACGGATGTGGTCGGAAACAACCTTGAGCGAGGACTGATCGCCGTTTTCGCAACCGATCGCTTCAGCCGAGGCCTTCAGCAGGTTCTTGAAAAGGTCAATGTCGTAGTTGGAATTGACGTGCTGCATCACCGCACTGATCCGCTCCAGGCCCATGCCGGTGTCGACCGACGGTGCTGGCAGCGGATGCAACACGCCATCGGCGGTGCGGTTGAACTGCATGAACACGTTGTTCCAGATCTCGATATAACGGTCGCCATCTTCTTCCGGCGAGCCCGGTGGGCCGCCCCAGATGTGGTCGCCGTGATCATAGAAAATCTCGGTGCATGGGCCGCACGGGCCGGTATCACCCATGGTCCAGAAGTTGTCGGAGGCGTACGGCGCGCCTTTGTTGTCGCCGATGCGGATCATGCGCTCGACCGGCACTCCGATCTCTTTGGTCCAGATGTCATACGCTTCGTCGTCGGAGGCGTAAACGGTGACCCAGAGCTTTTCCTTCGGCAGTTGCAGAACGCCGGTCAGGAAGGTCCACGCGTAGGTAATCGCGTCCTTCTTGAAATAGTCACCGAAGCTGAAGTTACCGAGCATTTCGAAGAATGTATGGTGACGAGCGGTATAACCGACGTTTTCCAGGTCACTGTTCTTGCCACCGGCACGCACGCATTTCTGGCTGCTGGTCGCACGGGTGTACGCACGTTTTTCCTGGCCCAGGAAGCAGTCCTTGAACTGGTTCATCCCCGCGTTAGTGAACAGCAGGGTTGGGTCGTTGCCCGGAATCAAAGAGCTGGAGGCTACACGGGTGTGGCCTTGCTCTTCGAAGAAGCGAAGGAAGGCTTCACGGATTTCTGCGCTTTTCATTAGGTTCTTCCACGGAGGCTGCGGCCAAAGGCCTGTTCGAAACGTCAACAGACGAAGCGACGGCAAAGGGCCGCATTATATCGGCCCTGCGCGCGGGGTACAGCGTGTTTATACGATAGAAACGGTCAATTGGACGGCTAACGCTGTCACTTGCGCGAAAAGTCGACGAATGTCGCGATCACATGCTCGATTTGCGAGCGATTGACGTCCATGTGCGTAACCATGCGCAGGCGCGCGGCGGCGCTCAACTTGATCCCGCGTTCGGCAGCAAACGCCTTGATTGCTTCGGCTTTGTCGCCCATTTGCACATAAACCATGTTGGTTTGCACGGGTTCGACGATGAAACCTGCTTCACGCAGACCGTCGGCCAAAAACTGCGCGTTGGCGTGGTCATCCGCCAGACGCTCGACGTTGTGATCCAGCGCGTACAGCCCCGCTGCTGCCAGCAGTCCGGCCTGACGCATGCCGCCGCCGACCATTTTGCGCAGACGGCGAGCCTTGCCGATCAACTGCTCAGCGCCGCATAGCACCGAACCCACCGGCGCGCCGAGGCCTTTGGAAAGGCACACCGACACCGAATCGAAATATTGGGTGATTTCCCGCGCATCGACACCCAGCTTGACCGCCGCGTTATAAAGACGCGCGCCGTCGAGGTGCAACTGGAGACCGTGGTCTTGAGTGAATTGGCGGGCCCGAGCCAGATATTCCAGCGGCAACACTTTGCCTTGCATGGTGTTTTCCAGCGCCAGCAAGCGGGTGCGGGCGAAATGGAAGTCGTCAGGTTTGATCGCTGCCGCGACCTGATCCAGATCCAGCGAACCGTCAGCCTGCACTTCCAGCGGCTGTGGCTGGATCGAACCGAGCACCGCCGCGCCACCGCCCTCGTACTTGTAGGTGTGCGCCTGCTGACCAACGATGTACTCGTCGCCGCGCTCACAGTGCGCCATCAACCCCAGCAAGTTGCTCATGGTGCCGGTCGGCACGAACAACGCTGCGGCGAAGCCCAAACGTTTAGCCAACTCCGCTTCCAGACGATTCACCGTCGGATCTTCGCCGTACACGTCATCACCGGTGTCCGCCGCGGTCATCGCGTCGAGCATGGCGGGAGTCGGTTGGGTGACGGTGTCGCTGCGAAGATCGATAACGCTCATGAACCTGGCCTCTAATCAGCAGGGGAAATCCCTTTACGAAGTGGAATTACTGCGGTCATCGCGTGGATTAATCAACCCTTGCGCAAGGAAAAGTCGTTTCGAGGCTGCAAAAATTTCGATGACAATCATCAGAAAGGCGCAATGCACAGACACACAATCTGTGTTAAAAACGCTGCGCCGCCCGAGAAAGGGCGGCAAAAACGTTCTCAGGGCGGGGTGCAATTCCCCACCGGCGGTAATTGCGCGCAATGCGCATAGCCCGCGAGCGCTTGGCGACTGACACGGCTTGGGTTGTGATCAGCGGCAAGGTCAGCAGACCCGGTGTGATTCCGGGGCCGACGGTCATAGTCCGGATGAAGAGAGAACGGGATTAACGCCAAAGGGCCGTCCGCGCGATGTTGTGCGTGTGCGCACCCTTGAATCCCTTTCGATTCATAACGCCCTGTTTTTCACACAAACAGGAGTCAGAACATGCAACCCACCGCTATCGACAGCAAAAACAAACACCCTCATGGCGAGCGCGTCGCGTTCATCCAGGCCTGCTGGCACAAGGAAATCGTCGACCAGAGCCGTAAAGGCTTCGTCGCCGAAATGATTGCCTTGGGTTATCAGGAATCGGACATCGACATCTTCGAAGTCGGCGGCGCCTTTGAAATGCCCCTGCACGCCAAGTTGCTGGCCAAGACTGGTCGTTATGCCGGCATCGTCGCCGCAGCCCTGGTTGTCGACGGCGGCATCTACCGTCACGAGTTCGTCGCCCAGTCGGTGGTCAGCGGCTTGATGCAAGTGCAACTGGAAACTGAAGTGCCGGTGTTCTCGGTGTCGCTGACGCCGCATCACTTCCATGCTGGCGACGAGCATCAGAAGTTCTTCTTCGAGCACTTTGTGCACAAGGGTCAAGAAGCGGCGCGGACTTGCGCGGATACGCTGCGCAAGGTTCGCGCTCTGCGCCGCACCGAGCCGCATGCTGTAGCCGTTTAAACACGATGAGTGAGATCTGTGGTCTCACTCATTCCCCTGTGGGAGCGAGCTTGCTCGCGAAAGCGGACTGACAGCCAACTCAAATGTTGAATGCCAGATTGCATTCGCGAGCAAGCTCGCTCCCAGAGGGTTATATGTCAGACCGGAAATTGGGTCAGGCGAGGTTTTCATCGGTGGTCGGGACAATCAGGATGCCTGCGCGCAAGCCGTTCTTGACCTTGGGATTGGGGAAAATGATCCGTGCGCCCTCTTCCTCGATGATCCAGCGGGTATTGGCCAGATCTTCGGCCAGCACATAACCCACTTCCAACTCGGAAAAGTTCTCGATGTCCTGCGGCAGGTTCAAGCGGAACGCATCGCTGTGCTTGATGATTTCCCGGGCGACGCTGAACAGCTGCAAACCGTCCAGCTGCGCTTCAGCCATTTCCGGCTCGGTGCCTTCAATGATCTGCTTCAAACGGGTTTCCAGCAGCGAGACGTTAACTCCGTCGTTCTGCCCGAATGGCCGCGCCTTGCCCAGTTCCAGCGTGAAGGACTCGGCAGCGAGTTTGTCGTAGGTATAAGAGCTGAACACGATCGACGGCTTGTTCTGCAACAGCACCGCTTCCATCCCGGCAGCGCGCAGGCGCGCCAGCTCAAGGCGTGAATGCTGACGACCTTCCTTCCACGGATACAAGGCAAACTGCTCGATCTTCGAACCGCGAATAGCGGTGTGCAGGTCGTAATGCAGGCGCTGGCGATCCGGCTTGCTGAAAAAGCTTGCCGCCAAACGCTCCAGCTCACAGGCACGCAGCGCTTCTGAGCCACTGCTTTGTTCATGACGGCCGTTGAACAGCCGATTGACGTCCTGCTCGACGAAACGCTCGCCTTTGCGAATCGCTTCCGGGTTGCCGAACAGGAACAGAATGCGTGCGCGCGGCTTCAGATCGCCGCGAGCGATGTCGTGCAGCAACCGATCAAGCAACTCGATCGGTGCCGTTTCGTTGCCGTGGATGCCTGCCGAGAGCAGCAGGTCCAGGCCATTGTCGCGTGCTTCCGGCGGCCGGACTTCCAGCGCACCTTCGCTCAACCAGCGCATACGCACGCCTTCGACAGTCAGTTGAGTCTTCTCCGCCGGTTCGCGGCCGGCGAGGGTCAGTTCAAGCAGTTTGCCGAGGGCGAGCATAGAGCGGTTTCCTTAGTGGTCGTGGTTGCAATCCGGGCCGTGCACGTGGTCTTCGTCGTCGCCGACGTCAGCCGGTTCCATTTCCAGTTGCAGACTTACCAGATTAGTCGCCAATGGGCGCAGCAGCAGGTTGGCGTACTCGGCGTCACCTTCTTCAACGTCCACGCCGATCAGCAGCTGGCCACGGCCGTCCTGCTGGATCCACAGCTCTTTGCCTTGCCACATGACCGCGACGCGGGTGCAGGAGGTCTCCAGTTGCGTGCCGTCGGTGTCTTCAAGGATCAGCTGCAGGGAATCGCTCATGTTTTTACTCTCTTGGTGAGACAAGCCGCGCGCCGCGTTCAGGCAACGCGCCGGCCATCAATTGATCTGGAATGGATAAACCGCGCCCAGTTTAAGGATTTGCGTCAGTTCATCCAGTGCCGTCCGGCATTCAAGCAGCAATTGCGGGTCCGCCAGATCGGTTTCGCTCAAGCGGTCGCGGTAGTGCTTTTCAACCCATGCGGTCAACGAACCGTACAACGGTGGCGTCATGATAACCCCTGGGTTGACCGCCGCCAGTTCGGTTTCGTTAAGCGCGACGCGAAGACGCAGGCACGCCGGGCCACCGCCGTTCTGCATGCTTTGCTTGAGATCGAAGACTTTCACTTCGCGGATCAGACCGCCAGAGCTGGTCAGACTTTGCAGATATGCCCATACGCGCTCGTTGGCCTGGCACTCTTGCGGCACGATCAGCAGCATCGAACCGTCAGGACGCGACAGCAATTGGCTGTTGAACAGGTAGGAGCGCACCGCGTCATCCACGGTGACTGCCGAACGAGGCACACACACGGACTGGAAGTTGCCGCCGGCTTTGGCGAGTTTGCTTTGCAGCTCTGCCAGCATCGATTCGGTGTCGAGGAACGCGTCCTCGTGATAGAACAGCACCTCGCCATTGCCCACGGCGATTACGTCGTTATGGAACACGCCCTGATCGATCACGTTAGGGTTCTGCTGGGCGTAGACCACGCCTTCATCACGCAGACCGTGCAGACGCGCAACCGCTTGCGAGGCTTCGAGGGTCTGGCGGGCAGGATATTTCTGAGGCGCCGGGAAACGGTTGTCGAACGCACTGCGGCCGAACACGAAAAACTCGACGCCCGCCTCGCCATAGTCACGGCAGAAACGTGTGTGGTTGGCCGCGCCTTCATCGCCGAACTGTGCCACTGCCGGCAACGCGGCGTGATGGGCGAAGTGTTGCTGATTGGCGAACATCGCGCCGAGCACGCGACTGGTGGTCGGGTGCTCGATGCTGCGGTGATATTTGCAGTTGAGGTTGGCGGCGGTGAAGTGCACGCGGCCATCAGCGGTATCGGCACTCGGGCTGACCGTCGCGGCGTTGGCCACCCACATGCTCGACGCCGAGCAACTGGCGACCAGCAGCGGCATGGCTTCTTTGGCGGCGCGCTCGATCACTTGCGCGTCGGTGCCGCTGAAACCCAGACGGCGCAAAGCGGCCACGTCCGGACGTTCCTGCGGTGCCAGCACACCTTGCTGAAAGCCCATTTCCATCAGCGCTTTCATCTTCGCCAGGCCTTGCAGCGCCGCTTCCTTCGGGTTCGAGGATTGCTGGCTGTTGCTCTGCGAGGCAACGTTGCCGTAGGACAGACCACCGTAGTTATGGGTCGGCCCCACTAGACCGTCAAAATTGACTTCATAGGATTTCATCAGCGAGGCTCCACGAGAATCTGTTGTTATAGGCTTCAGGTAACAATTCAGTACGACCGAGGCGCAGCCTTCGCGAGCAAGCTCGCTCCCACAGGGAAATGCATTCCAATGTGGGAGCGAGCTTGCTCGCGGAGGGGCATCACGCCATCTTCACGCCAGGCGTCAGGGCCGATGGCAACACCAGGCTCGGTGTTTCCAGCGACGCCACCGGGTACGCGCAATAATCCGCTGCGTAATAGGCGCTGGCGCGATGGTTACCCGAGGCACCCACACCGCCGAACGGCGCGCTGCTCGCAGCACCGGTCAGCTGTTTGTTCCAGTTGACGATCCCGGCGCGGCTTTCCAGCCAGAACTGCTGATAACGCGCTTCGGAATCGGACAACAAACCAGCGGCCAGACCATAAGCGGTGTCATTCGCCTCAGCGATCGCCGCTTCGAAATCGACGTAGCGAATCACTTGCAACAACGGGCCGAACAGTTCTTCGTCCGGACGATCGGCAACAGCGCTCACATCGAGAATGCCCGGCGTGAGCAGCGCGGCTTGTGCCTGCGGCTGAGTCATTTCCAGCAGCGACACCGCGCCGTTGGCCAACAGATGTTCTTGAGCGTCCATCAGCGCTTTCGCCGCGCCGAGGGAAATCACCGAGCCCATGAACGGCGCCGGTTGCTGATCGAATGCGCCGACTTCAATGGTCGCGCTGACTTCAACCAGACGCTTCAACAGGCTATCGCCCCACGCGCCTTGCGGCACCAGCAAGCGGCGTGCACAGGTGCAACGCTGGCCGGCAGAAATGAACGCCGACTGAATAATCGTGTAAACCGCCGCATCCAGATCCGCGACCTGATCAACCACCAGCGGGTTATTACCGCCCATTTCCAGCGCGAGGATCTTGTCGGGACGACCAGCGAATTGTTGGTGCAGGTGATTGCCCGTGCGGCTGGAACCGGTGAAGAACAGACCGTCGATGCCCGGGTTCGCCGCCAGCGCGATGCCGGTTTCGCGAGCGCCCTGCAACAGGTTGAGAACGCCTGCTGGCAGACCGGCTTCGATCCAGCACTTGACCGTCAACTCAGCAACTTTAGGGGTCAGCTCGCTTGGCTTGAACAGCACGCTGTTACCCGCCAGCAATGCCGGAACGATGTGACCGTTCGGCAAGTGGCCGGGGAAGTTGTAAGGGCCGAACACCGCGACTACGCCGTGCGGTTTGTGGCGCAGCACGGCAGTGGCGTCGCCCAAAGGGCCGCTCTTCTCGCCGGTACGCTCGCGGTAGCTCTGCACCGAGATCGCGATCTTGTTGACCATGCTGGTGACTTCGGTCGCCGATTCCCACAGCGGTTTGCCGGTCTCTTCACCAATGGTCCGAGCCAGTTCGTCAGCGTGGTTTTTCAGCGACGCGGCGAAAGCCTCAAGCACGCTGATGCGTTCTTCCAGCGAACGACGTGCCCAACCCGGAAACGCCTGACGCGCAGCCTGCACCGCCGATTCAACCTGAGCAGCGGTGGCGCCCTCCCCCGACCACAGCACTTGCTGGGTCACCGGGTTCAGCGATTGAAAGGCTTCGCCCTGACCGGCCAGCCACTCACCTGCGATGTATAGCGAATTCACTATTTCGACTCCCGTGCAGCGGACAACGCCACGGCGCGTACTTGATCGCCCGCGTTGAGTTGAAGACGTTTGGCGGTCTGCGGATCAACCACCAGCGTGCCGGCAGCGAGACGCGCCGGCGCAGCGGTGATGCGGCAGTCTTCCCGCTTGCGGTTATGGATGATGAACGGCGTGGCGTCGTCGCCGGGTGTGCCCACGGCCAGCACCAGCGCTTCACTGTCACGCACTGCGCGGATTTTGCCGGTTTCGCATTCGATGGCCGGGCCGGCGTCAAAGATGTCGACGTAACCCTGATAGCTGAAACCTTCACCCTTGAGCATCGCCAAGGCCGGCTCGGTGTCCGGGTGAACCTGGCCGATGACCTGACGCGCGCCTTCGGACAGAAAGCAGGTGTACAGCGGGAATTTCGGCATCAGCTCAGCGATGAACGCCTTGTTGCCCACGCCTGTCAGGTAATCGGCCTGGCTGAACTCCATCTTGAAGAAGTGCCGACCGAGGCTTTCCCAGAACGGCGAACGGCCGGCGTCATCGGAGACACCGCGCATTTCGGCGATGATCTTGTTGCCGAACAGCTCAGGGAATTCCGCGATGAACAGCATCCGCGCCTTCGACAGCATGCGACCGTTCAAACCACTGCGGTAATCGGCGTGCAGGAACAGCGAGCACAGCTCGGAATTACCGGTCAGGTCGTTAGCCAGGAACAGCGTCGGAATCTCGCGATAGATGTTCAGCTCTTGCGAAGCGCTGACCGTCAGGCCGACACGGAAGTTGTACCAAGGCTCACGCATACCGACGGCGCCAGCGATGGCGGAAATCCCCACCACGCGGCCGTCATCGTCTTCGAGCACGAACAGGTAGTCCGCATCGCCCCGGCCGGCTTCGCCGCGAAAGGTCTTCTCGGCCCAGCCGACCCGGTGGGCCAGACGTTCTTCGTTGGCCGGCAATGTGGTCAGGCCGGTGCCGGTGCTGCGGGCCAGGTCGATCAGAGCGGCTAAATCGCTGCTGCGTACGGGACGAACAATCATGCTATCTCCTCAAACGGGCCGCCTTCGCCACCCGTGAAACTCGCTAAGGCGTTAAACCGCCACCAGGCGCACGCTGGCACCTTCACCGACGCCCAGGGCTTCGGCCGCTTCCAGATCCAGAGTCACCGGTTTGCCCGGCGCGTAATCCAGCTCCAGCAGCACCGCGCGGTAATCCTGCAACTGCGCGTTGGCCACCAGATACTGGCGCCCGGCACCTTTCACCGGCTCGCCGATTTTCACCGGCACCACACGGCTCTGGGCGATCGAACGGATCCCCGAAACACGCGCATGCAGGGTCGGGCCGCCGTCGAAAATGTCGATGTAATGATCGGTCTCGAAGCCTTCGCGCATCAGGATGTCGAAGGTGATCTGCGCACGCGGGTGCACCTGGCCCATCGCCTCTTGGGCGGAGTCCGGCAGCAGCGGTACGTAGATCGGGTAGTGCGGCATCAACTCGGCGAGGAACGTACGGCTTTTCAGCCCGCACAGACGCTCGGCTTCGGCGTAGTTGAGGTCGAAGAAGTTACGACCGATCGCATCCCAGAATGGCGAGTCGCCGTTCTCATCGCTGTAACCAACGATCTCGGTCACTACCGAATCAGCGAAACGCTCCGGATGGCTGGCGACGAACAACAGACGACCACGGGAATTGAGTTCCGACCACGGCGAACCGACCAACTCACGCTGCACGTAAAAACTGGTCAGCAAGCTGTTGCCGGTCAGGTCGTGGCACTGCGAGAGCACGTGGATCTTGTTGTGGATCTTCAGCTCGCGCGAAGCATGCACAAAGGTCTCGTTGCGGAAGCTGTAGAACGGTTCCGAGTAACCCGCCGAGGCGACAATTGCCGAGCAGCCGACCAGCTTGCCGGTAGTCGAATCTTCGAGAACGAAGAAGTAACTCTCTTCGCCGTTGAAGCTCACTTCGGCGGCAAACGAGGCTTCGCTCGCGGCGATCTTGTCGCTCAGACGTTCCACGTCATCCGGCAAGGAAGTGACACCAATCGGACTGTCCGCAGCCAGACGCTGTACCTCGCCCAGATCAGCCATTTGCGCGGGGCGCATCACCAGCATGGTGTCACTCCTTTTCTCTTATCAATCCACAGAAGAAATAACCGGGCCTACATGGAGATCAATGTAGGAGTGAGCCTGCTCGCGATTGCGGTTTGTCAGAAACCAATGAGTCGACTGACATACCGCAATCGCGAGCAGGCTCACTCCTACAGTTGATCGGGTCCGGCATAAAATTTTGGTCGACGCCTGAAAACTCCAGGCGCCGAAGGGTCTATCAGGCTTGCGTCAGTGCTGCAGCAGCGCGCTCGAAACGATCCAGCCCAGCATCGATATCAGCGTCTTCCACCACCAGGCTCGGGGCGAAACGGATCACGTCCGGGCCGGCTTGCAGAATCATCAGGCCTTCTTTTTCAGCGGCGTTGAAGATGTCTTTGGCCTTGCCTTTCCAGGCTTCGCTCAATACACAACCGATCAGCAGACCGAGGCCACGCACCTGGGTGAACAGGCCGTATTTCTCGCCGATCTGCTCAAGGCGCGCCTTGAACTTGTCATGCTTGGCGTTCACGCCGCTCAGCACTTCAGGGGTGTTGATCACGTCGATCACCGCTTCAGCGACCGCACACGCCAGCGGGTTGCCGCCGTAGGTGGTGCCGTGAGTCCCGACGACCAGATGTTTGGCCAGCGCTTCGGTGGTCAGCATCGCCGCGATCGGGAAACCGCCGCCCAGGCTCTTGGCGCTGGTGAGGATGTCCGGAGTCACGCCGTAATGCTGGTAGGCGAACAGCTTGCCGCTGCGGCCCATGCCGGTCTGCACTTCGTCGAACACCAGCAGCGCGTTGTTCGCGTCGCACAGCTCGCGGGCACCTTGCAGGTAAGCCAGTTCGGCTGGCAGCACGCCGCCCTCGCCCTGGATCGGTTCCAGCACGACCGCGCAGGTCTTGTCGGACACCGCTGCTTTCAGCGCGGCCAGGTCGTTGTAAGGCACGTGGGTGATGCCGGTGATTTTCGGGCCGAAACCGTCGGAGTACTTCGACTGGCCACCGACGTTGACGGTGAACAGGGTACGGCCGTGAAAACTGTTCAGCGCGGCGATGATTTCGTACTTCTCAGTGCCAAAACGGTCGAACGCCACACGACGGGCCAGCTTGAACGCGGCCTCGTTGGCTTCAGCGCCGGAGTTGCAGAAGAACACGCGCTCGGCGAACGTGGCGTCGATCAGCTTGTGCGCCAGGCGCAGGGCTGGCTCGTTGGTGAACACGTTGGATACGTGCCACAGCTTGTTCGCTTGCTCGGTCAGTGCACCGACCAGCGCCGGGTGCGCGTGGCCCAATACGTTAACGGCAATCCCGCCGGCGAAGTCGATCAGCTCGCGGCCGGCCTGATCCCAGACACGGGAACCGGCGCCACGCACCGGAATGAAAGCGGCAGGCGCGTAGTTGGGAACCATTACCTGGTCGAAATCGGCGCGTTGTACCGCAGCGTGCTCAACGGACATCGGAGTCTCCTGATGAGGGCCACCCGCCTGAAACTGGCGAGCGATGGGGGGATTGTAAGGACAGTTTTCTGCCCGGCCTTGTCGCCAAGCGACAACTTCTTATAGCGCAAACCCCGGATTTTCCCGGGTTTACGGCAATGCGACAAATAGCGTCGCAAAGGCGCAGTTTACCGGGTGCCACCGATTTGCGGCAGGCTGCTGAGAATACCAACTCAACCCCGCGACCAAGATATAAATATGTACCGCACGAGGCTGGCCACTTCCTGATTTGCTACGCGTTCTTCTCAACGCCAAGGATTGGCCCATGCACCTGACTCAGCAACACCCTGCGACGACCTCGACCGTCGCCAGCGACGCGCAGCATCAAGACGATCATTACCTGCCACTGAAAAACGTCGTTCCCGAATGGCTCGGCAACGCGACACCGACCCGCCGTCAGGTATTCCAGAACAGCCTGCCCCGTCTGTCCGCTTCGCTGCAATCGGCACCTGCCGAACACCATCAACAGATGGAGACCCTCAACGCCGACCACTGGGCCGCGCAAAGCAAGGTCGACCAGAGCCTGGAACACCTGCAGGACGCCAGCGCCTTTGCCGAGCCCTTGCTCAAAGAACAACTGAAAAAAAACTTCAGCCTGGATCTGGATGTGCGCAACACCTTTGTGCGCCTGTACATCCCCGCGACCACACCCTGGTTTCCGATCCGCACCGGCACGCGCGCCTGGACCGTCTCGTTACTGGAGGCCGCGCTGCACAACTTCGAGGAAGCGGAAACCCGTGACGATGCCTTCGAAGCTGACTCGACCTTCGTCACCCGCCCCTCCGCCACCGGCCAGTTCACCACCCTGCCGGCGATCAAGGCCAAACTGAGCATTGCCGCTTTCACCAGGTTGTGTCGAAAGCTGGATATCGGCGCGCAATACAAAACCCATCTCGAAGACAACCTCGGTTATACCGATCCGATGGTTGCCACCGTACTGCGCAGCAAAATCGACGACAGCCAGAAAGCCGCAATGAAAGCCGCCCTGCAATGGGCGCGGATGAACCGCGATGTGTCGGAAAGTTATTTTCGCCTGATCGACGCCGTGCTCGACGGCATGAAGGGCCTGTATGTCAGCGGCGCACCCGTGTTGCGCCATGACATGGGGATGCTGTGCGCGCCGCTCACCGGCATCGTCGTGTTTGCCCCCGACCTGTATGTATCGCGAAACCCTGCACGGGTGGTGGCTTACGTCCCGGATGACCCCGAGCATCCCTTCAAGGAATATGCCTCGACCTATGACCTGATCGCCGAACTGACCCGCCAGTTGCGCTCGAAAGACTACCAAGCGTTTTTCAGCCGATTCGTGAACCATGAACATCGAGGCTTTTTCTTCAGCACCCTCAACAGCCGCCTGAGCCAGATCACATGGCATCCAGCCGAGCCCGGCAGTTCGCTGCCGGCGTGGCGCGAAACGCCCGTCGTGCGGCCGGACCTGCAAACCACGCTGACAGCGTTCAATGGCGATCTGTGGCAACACCTCTATCAAGCGAAACTGAACAAGATCTTCAACGACGCCCGAATAATCGCCGTGCCCACCGCCGTGGTAGATCAAAAAGCGCGCTGGGCCTTTTGGGACTCGGTGAGCAACATCCTCTCGAGCATCGTGCAGACCGCCGCGCTGATTGTCGCGCCGTTCGTGCCGGTACTCGGTGAGGCGATGATGGCGTACATGGCGTATCAAATGCTCGATGAAGCCTTTGAAGGCATTGTCGAGTGGGGACAAGGTCGCGCCACTGAAGCTTTCGGGCACCTCATGGGCACTTTGGAGTCGCTGATCCAGCTGGGCATCTTCGGCATGGGAGGGGCGATTGGTGCCGCTGAGTTTCGCAAGGTCTTGCCCAAAGAGGTCGTCGCCTTCATCGACCGTTTCAAACCGGTGCAACTGGTCAATGGCAAGACCCGCTACTGGGATCCTGATCTCGCTCGCTACGAACATCCGGCAGCCCCCGATGCGAGTTCGACACCCAACGAACTGGGCCTGCACCCACATCAAGGCAAGCAACTGCTGCCACTTGAGAACACTCATTTTGCCGTCAGTGAAAGTCCGGTTCCTGGCCAATACCGTATTGAACACCCGACCCGTCCCGACGCTTATCAGCCGATGGTTCGGCACAACGGCGCCGGCGCCTGGCATACCGAGCTGGAGAAACCGCTGGAGTGGGACACCGACACGGCGCTTAGGCGAATCGGCCCGGCAGTCGAAGCATTCTCGCCCACCGAGCGCGAGAAGATTCTTCGGGTCAGCGGGGTCAACGAAGATACCCTGCGCAAAATGCACGTCGATCAGCAAACGCCTCCGCCATTGCTCGCGGACAGCATTCAGCGCTTCAAAATCGATCAGCAACTGCAACGCTTGATCGACCAGCTTGATAGCGACGTGGCCGAAGAGTTCCTGCGGGCCGATCCCGCCAGCCAACTGCAACTGCTGAGTCAGCACGGTCGCTGGCCAAGCACCGAACGCCTGCGCCTGGTCGATCAACAAGGGGAACTGATCTGGCAATCTTCGACGGACGAAAGCTTGCCGCTGACCGAGCTTGATCAAAGCAGTCTGATCGGCGGCGACCTGCTGAAGACTCTGCTGGGCTCCCTCGACGAACAGCAAATCAAAGCCTTGCTCGCAGAACCGTTCGGCGGGCCCACCCCCTCGCTGGACGCCCGCAGCCAGACCCTGCGCAAGCAACTCGCCCGTCTCGCCCAGCGACACAGAAGCTCGCTGTTCGAATCGCACTACCTCGCCCTCCAGCGTATCGACGACCCATTGGCCCGACCAATCGTCAGCCACGATTCGACACTGCCAGCCAGCATCACCCGCGAATTGCTCGACACCGCCAGCGGCGGCGAACTGATGCAGATCAGCAACGGCGAACTGCCGCCGCGACAGCAGACGCTCATGCAACTGGCCAATCAGGAGGTGCGCGTAACACGCGCTTACGAAGGCCTCGAATTGAAGGCCGTGAATAACCCCGACTCCGACTCCCTTGCGTTGCACAGCCTCAAGCTATTGCCGGGCTGGAGCGGCGACGTGCGCCTGGAAATTCGCGACGGACGTTACGCAGGGCCGTTGCTCGACAGTATCGGGCGCGAAGATGCGCCCACACAGAAAGTGCTGGTTCGTCAAAAGGATGGCCACTATCAGCCATACGACGAGCGCGGCCAGGAACTGCATTCGGCCACGGATTTTTACTCCGGCCTTTTACAAGCGCTGCCGGACGGCGAGCGCCAAAGCCTGAACCTCCAGATCGGCCAGGGAGATGCACTGAAAGCGGCGATTCGTGAGCAAACACTGGAACGCAACGAGCTACGCACAGTGCTGTTCGAGGCGCCGATTCAGCAACCTGCCGTGGACACGCTGCGCTTGGAAGGATTTGGCAATCAGCGGCCGAACCCACCAAGACGCATTGAGGATGCCGATTTTTTTGAGGCCGGCGAATTCGGCGCGATCGGCATTGAAAACCAGGACAATCTGACCACCACGGGCCAGCGGATCATCCGTCCCGAGGAGCGCGTACAAGAAATCTTTCGCGGCATGTCCGCCGAGGAGGCGCGAAATGTTGTCGCTGCTTTTCAGAATGATCCGGCGGCGCTCAACGCCGAACTGGCCCGACGGCGCGATGAATACATCAAGCTCAGTGACGACCTGCGTCGCTGGGAAATCGACGTTCCCGCCAACGACCCGCTCAGCGGCGCGCCGTTGACCTACATCGAGCGTCGGGCAGCCCTGCAAAATCGCAGCCTGTTCAGAGACGCGCTGTTGCGTTGCTGGCGCCGACAAACCCGTGGCCCCGCCGGCTACCTATTGCAGATGGAGCAACCGATACTCGGTGACCTGCCCGCACTGGAAGCGGACTTCAGCCACGTCGCCATGCTCTCCATCAATGGCAGTGTCAACACCGGGGCGGTCGATGTGTTGATGCAACGCTTTCCGGGCGTGCTGTACCTCGATGCGCAAAACCTCAACCTGCCGAACCTGCCCCAGTCTCTGACTGCCATGCCGAATCTACGCCAGTTGATTTTGCGCGACTGCGGTATTACCCACTCGGCGGCGAACCAGGCCGTGCTCGCGTCATTGCCCCATCTCTCATTGCTGGATCTGCGAGGCAATGCATTGGGCACGCCTCCCGACATCAGCGCGATGCCCTCACTACGCTACCTCAACCTGACGAAAACAGGCATCTCCACACTGCCGGCAAATCTGCTGGATCACCCGCGACTGATCACCGGCAACTTCGACGGCAATCAGATCACGGAGATACCGGACGCTTTTTTCAACCTGACCAGCTCCCTCAGTGACGGTTTCGGTTTTGCCAACAATCCGCTGTCGGCAGCCACCCTCGAGAAGGTAAAAAACTTTCATAACCACACCGGCAAACACTTCGGGGTACGCCCGGAACCGGCGGTTGTCCTGCGCACTACAACGTTGTTCCCTGCTCTGGATGCAGACCAGGCCAGTGAGCTGCTGTATCGGATTCCCGGCACATGGGTTGAAGGCCGCGCTCAACTCACAAACTGGGAGGCCGAGTTCACTACGCTGCAGACCGAACTCGATGAATGGGTCAACCGGATTCCTGCGCTCGATCCCGTTTTCAGACGACCTCTGACGCTCGACGAACAAACGCTGGAGCGCACTGCACGGGACACATTCCGGCAAAGGCTGGAAGGGTTCTGGCGCTCCCGGTCGGTGTCCGTGAGAGAAAGCGATATGACCGCCACGCTGGAATTCATGGGCGACTTCCCGGTGCTGAGCGCCAACTTCGACCATGTGTCCCGGCTGACGCTGACAGGCAATAAAAACATCACCGCAACACTGCCATTCATTCAACGCTTTCAGAATCTGACCACCCTGGAGCTGCACGCCTTCGACCTGGAACCGGTTGCGTTATCGGAGATCAGCTTGCCTCGTCTCAGCGCATTGGAGCTCAATGATTGCGGCGTAATACTGACTGCAGAAAATCAGGCCGCACTGGTTTCCCTCAACAACCTGCATACGCTGGATCTGAGCAAAAACCCCTTGGGGACTTTCCCCGATCTGAACCTGCTCCCCGAACTGACCTACCTTGATCTGTCCAATTGCGGCCTCAACGTGGCGCCTGAAGGGCTGGCCAGCCATCCCAATTTGCGCACCGCGATTATCAGCGGCAACCGCATCAGCGAAATCCCCGATGCGGTTTTCGAGCTGTCAGCCAATCAGAGTGATAACTTCGACTTTTCTGACAACCCGCTGTCGACCGCCACGCGCAACAAGGTAAAGACCTACTACCGACGCACCGGACTCGATTTCGACGTGCGTGCCGAAGACGGCGACATCGCCCTCATGCGCCAACTGTTTCCTTCTCTGGACGAACAGGAGGCCAGCGATGTGTTCTATGACTTGCCAGGCACCTTGGCCAATGGCCGCACCCAACTCGTTCAATGGCGTGCCGAAATCAATCAGATGACCACCGACCTAACCTTGTGGGCACCTCAGGTTCCCAGCATCCACCCTGTCACGGGCGAGGTTCTCACAGCCATTGAACTGTTTGACCAGTACGCCGCTCGGTCCGAGTTCGGCCAACAATTGGAACGGTTCTGGCGTCACCGCTATGGCGAATCGGGGATGCGCGCCGACTTTTTAGAGTCCGACCTGAGGTTCTTTGGTGATTTCCCGCAACTGACAACGGATTTCAGCCATGTATTGGGTGTGAAGCTCAAAGGCAACGCCGCCATCGGTGCACCAGGGGCGTTCATCGATTTGTTCGTCAACGCGCGGGAACTGGAGTTGCAACGATTTCCGCTGGGTGAAATACCCCAAACCGTGACCCACCTGCCGAGGCTGACGGAGCTCTCGCTGAGAGACTGCGCAGTGACACTCACCCCAGCCGACCAGACAACGCTCGCCACTCTGCAGAACCTGGAACTTCTGGACCTGAGTCACAACCCACTGGCAGCGATACCTGACCTTCAATCTCACCCTGCCATGCGCGACATCCTGCTGTCACATACCGGTATTACCGCCCTGCCCAATGGTGTCTCCAGTCACCCGAGCCTGAAAAATGCCCTGTTGAATGGCAACCGCATCACTGATCTCCCCGAAGCGTTTTTCGACCTGGATCTGGATCTCGCCGATGGGCTGAACCTTGGGGGCAACCCGCTTTCGCTTCCCGCTCGCGAACGCATCAAGACCTATTACGTCGAGCACGGACGCCACTTTGACGTAATGCCGGACGTCAGCGATCTGGCCAGCGCGCAAAGGCTGCATCCATTGATGGATGTCGACGATGCCAGTCACATGATCTATCACCTGCCTGGCACCTTGCAGGCCGGTACTGCTCAACTGTTGCGCTGGGAAACGGAAATCAGCCAAATGATCAGCGACTTGAGCGCCTGGTCAGAACGTGTGCCTGTGCGCGACCCCGTGACCGGTGAACATTGGGGAGCATTGCGCAGAGCGCTCGAACAGAGCAACAGAAAGCAATTCAGCGAGCAACTGGAGGCGTTCTGGCGCGACAGAAACCCGAACAAACCCGAGTTAAGGCTGAACACGCTGGATATCCACGCCCCCTTCGAATTCACAGGTGAATTGCCGACCCTGACCGCCGATTTCAGCCACGTCATTCGCTTGACCATGCAGGGCAATCCGACCCTCAAGGCATCCGCTGGTTTCCTGTCGTGCTTCAACGGACTGCAAGTGTTGGAAATGCGTGGTTTCGCGCAAGGCAGAATTCCTCAAACCCTCGCACCGACGCTGGAAACGTTAACGCTTAGCAGTTGCGGCATTGTGCTCGATACGGCCGGCCAGGCCATGCTGACCGCAATGACTCGGTTGAAGGCGCTGGACATGTACAACAACCCACTGGGCTCCGCGCCGGATATCAGCGCGTTGCGAGCCCTGACGACACTCGACTTGACCCGCACCGGTATCAGTCAGATTCCCGCCGGTGTGGGGCAATTGCCGCGGCTGCGCTACGCATTGCTGAGCGAAAATGCCATTGTCGACTTGCCGCAAGACATGACAGGGTTTGCCGGCAACGGCGTTGACCTGAGGGCCAATCCGCTGTCCGCTGCCGCCAGAAACCGCATAAAAGCCGAATACCAGATCACCTTTCGGACGCTGGGCATTATGGCCGACGAAGCGGACATTGCCCTGACGCAAGCCCTGTACCCGCGCATCAGCACAGCCGATGCAAACCATCTGATCTATAGCTTGCCAGGCACTCTGGCCGAAGGGCATCTCGAGTTGCTGCGCCGTCAGAACGACCTCACCACATTGCTCGGCGAGCTCGATGTGTGGGCGAAGGAAGTGCCGCGCGACCCGGTTACAGGTGCCCCCCTGCAAGGCGAAGCCTTACGCCAGGAAAACGCCAAAAGAACCTGGTTCAATGATGGCATCGAGCGAAGCCTGCGTGAGGCTCCGCAAAGTTATTCATCCACGGGCCTGACATGTGACCTGTCTTTCATTGGCGAACTGCCGCCACTGAGCGGGCGGTTCGAGCAGATCAGTAAGCTGACACTGACAAGCACGGCACCTTTGCACCCTCGGGTTGACCGCCTGCTTGAGCTGTTTCCGAAGCTTGAGAGCCTGGACATTCGGGCGTATCAGCTCAACGAGATTCCCCCGGCAGTGTTCAACATGAGCAAGCTGACCGACCTGGAACTGCCCTATTGCAAGCTCGTTCTGAACGCGCAAACCGTGAGCGCACTGGCCCGCATGGAAACCCTGCAAAGACTGGACTTGAGCCATAACCCGCTGGGGCTGACGCCGAACTTGCGGAACCTGCAGATGTGCTACTCGGTGCACCTGGAAAACACTGGACTCAGCGACATACCACCCGGGCTGTTCGACATGCCGCGTCTGGGTTATGCCGATCTGTCGGCTAACGCCATTACCGAGCTTCCCGACCCGCTGCCTTCTCCTGCTGACGGCAAAGGGGCAACCTATGATTTCAGTCACAACCCGTTAAGCCCGCAGAGCCAGCAGCGTTTGACAATCTACAACGCTGCCAATGAAACACGGCTGCGTGAGGAACGAGAAAGGTCGGCCAGCCTTTCCAAAGCGCTGGATGACTTCAGGGATATGTCGTTTTCCGATTAGCTCTATTGCTCGACAACACGGAGCATCAGTCTGGCGACGACGCTCCGTGACTTAGCCACGCTCGGGCGGCACTGACGACAATTCGAACGGGCTGCTGCTGCGCCGCTGGTTACGATCTTCCCGCGGCGTGGCACCGAAGAAGTTGCGATAGGCGCTGGAGAAATGTGGCCCCGAGGAGAAGCCACACGAGAGGCCGATCTGGATGATCGACTTGCTGGTCTGCATCAACATCTGCCGGGCCTTGTTCAGGCGCAGTTCCAGATAGTACTGGCTCGGCACACGGTTGAGGTATTGCTTGAAAATCCGCTCCAGTTGACGACGGGACACGCACACGTGCTGGGCGATTTCGTCGGTGGTCAGCGGTTCTTCGATGTTGGCTTCCATCAGCAACACCGCCTGGGTGAGCTTCGGATGGCTGGAACCGAGACGGTTCTGCAACGGGATGCGCTGACGCTCGCCGCCCTCGCGGATGCGTTCGACCACCAGCTCTTCCGAAACTGCACCGGCCAGTTCCGCACCGTGATCACGGGCGAGTACCGCCAGCAACAGATCGAGCACCGACATGCCGCCGCACGCGGTCAGGCGATCGCGGTCCCAGTCGAACAGATGACTGGTGGCGATGACTTTCGGGAAGCGCTCGGCGAAATCGTCCTGCCAGCGCCAGTGCACGGCAGCGCGATAACCGTCGAGCAGACCGAGTTGCGCCAACGGGTACACACCGGCGGACAAGCCGCCGATGACCGTACCGGCACGCACCAGTTGCTTGAGCGCACTGCTGAGCGCCGGGGCCAACGTGGTCGGCGGTTCGTCAGCGAGCAGGAACAGTTTCTGAAAGTTTTCGAGTTTGCCGGTCCAGGCTTCGCCGGGCAATTGCCAGGCGCCTTCGGTCCCGGTTCCTGTAACGGCTTCGGCCTGCAGGAACGACAGTTCGTAAACCACGTCCGGGTGCACACGCTGAGCAACACGCAAGGCTTCCTCCGCCAGCGCCAGCGTCAACGCTTTAGTGCTGGGCCAAATCAGGAAACCAATTCGATGGGCAGTCATGGGCGGGCAATCCGAAACGAGGAACAGTGATGAAGGCATGGGCCAATGCTAGCCCGTAAATGAACACAAATCTTGAGACCAACACCGGTCAACTGTAGGAGCTGTCGAGTGAAACGAGGCTGCGATCTTTTGATCTTAAAAGCAAAGTCAAAAGATCGCAGCCTGCGGCAGCTCCTACAGGGAATTTCGGCCAGCCTCTAGGTCGCGAAGCATGACCTAATCTGGTGCATAACGGCAGCGATTACTTGAGGCTGCCCGAGAGGAATTGTTGCAAACGTTCCGATTGCGGATTGACCAGCACTTCACGCGGGTTGCCGCTCTCTTCAACAACACCTTTGTGCAGGAACACCAACTGGTTCGACACTTCACGGGCAAAACCCATTTCGTGCGTAACCACAACCATGGTGCGACCTTCCTGCGCCAACGCTTGCATGACTTTCAGCACGTCGCCCACCAGCTCCGGGTCGAGGGCCGAAGTCGGTTCGTCGAACAGCATCACTTCCGGCTCCATCGCCAGCGCACGGGCAATCGCCACACGCTGCTGTTCGCCACCGGACATGTGCCCAGGGAAGGCGTCTTTACGATGGGCCACGCCGACCTTGTTCAAGTAATGCTCGGCTTTCTCGCGGGCTTCGGCCTTGGACACGCCGAGTACATGCACCGGCGCTTCCATGATGTTTTCCAGCGCGGTCATGTGCGACCACAGGTTGAAATGCTGGAACACCATCGACAGGCGCGAACGCATGCGTTGCAGCTGTTTCGGATCAGCGGCTTTCAGCGCGCCGTCCTTGTTCGCCACCAGCTTCAGCTCTTCGTTGTTGAGCAGGATCTTGCCCGCGTGCGGCTGCTCGAGCAGGTTGATGCAGCGCAGGAAAGTACTTTTGCCGGAGCCACTGGAGCCGATGATGCTGATCACATCGCCGGCTGCCGCTTTCAGGGACACGCCCTTGAGCACTTCGTGACTGCCATAGCGTTTATGCAGGTCTTGGACTTCAAGTTTGTACATGCGGTCGGTTCTCACAAAAACAGTCAGTCAGTCGTTGAGCAAGCGCCCGTGACGCAGCGCTTCGCGCCCCGCCACCTTGGCCAGCCAGAAACCGGGTTGGGCATAACGCAGCCGTTCAATGGCAAACAGCACCCCGGAGGTACCAGCACACACCGTGCTGACCCGATCGGACACAGGATCAATCACTTCAAAAATCTCGTCGCCCGCCTCGACCCATTCGCCGGGCTTGCGCAGAAAACTCACCACGCCAGGGTGCGGTGCGAGCAGCAATTCAGTGCCTTCGAACGGCATGCCTTCACAGGCTTCGTGCGCCGGGTGCGGCCACTCGCCAGTGATCAGGCCTTGCTCGGCGAGGAACGCGAGAATGCCTTCAGCATACGCCTCGGCCTCGGCGCGACCGGTGTCGGCCTGACCGCCCAGCTCAATGGTCGTCGCCAGACACGCCAGCGGAATCTGCGCATCGGGGAACTGCCGCGACAGTCGCAGCCACGGCAACGAGCACGCCTCGTCAAACGAGCTGCCGCCGGAATCTTCCGCGAGCAATCCGACCTTCACATTCAGGTGCGCGGCCAGCGAGCGCCACTGCGGCCAGTGTTGCGGCAACGCATACATGTGCAGCGCAGCTTCAGCATCGCAGTGCAGATCGAGCACCACATCGGCAGTGCAGGCATGGCTGAGCAATACGCGCTGCATGCCTTGCAACTGGCTGCTCGCCTCCGGCAATGCGGCCAAGTGGTCGGCCATGGCCTGACGAATCAGGCGCACATTGGCGTGCGGATCATCACCGAGGCTTTCAGCCAAAGCGGCCGCAACCGGCGCGCTCAGCTCAACGAAATCACGGTTGAAATTCTTGCCGCTGCCGGCCTCGAAACGGCCCTGGTGATTGCCTTGCAGCAACTGCCCAAGACCCAACGGGTTGGCGACCGGCACTAACTCGATGACACCGTTGAGCAAGCCTTTGGCTTCGAGTTCGCCGAGGCGCTTTTTCAGCTCCCAGGCGGTGCGCATGCCCGGCAATTCATCAGCGTGCAGGCTGGCCTGAATGTAGGCCTTGCGCTCGCCGCGTCCGAAACGGAACACCGAAATCTTGCGCTCGCTGCCCAGATGGCTCCACGGCAATAAGTGGTCGATGCGTTCCATATCAGTGCTTCCGCGGGGCCAGGTAGCTCAACCAGCGACGCTCGGCCAGTTTGAACAGTTTGACCAGAATGAACGTCAGGCACAGGTAGAACACGCCAGCGGTGATGTACGCCTCGAACGGCAGATAGAACTGCGCGTTGACGGTACGTGCCGCGCCGGTGATGTCGATCAAGGTGACGATGGAGGCCAGACTGGTGGTCTGCAACATCATGATCACTTCGTTGCTGTACTGCGGCAGTGCCCGGCGCAGGGCCGATGGCAGCAGGATGCGCTTGTACAGTTTGAAGCGCGACATGCCCATGGCTTTCGCCGCTTCGATCTCACCGTTCGGCGTGGCCTTGAGGCTGCCGGCGATGATTTCCGCGGTGTAGGCGCTGGTGTTGACCGCGAAGGCCAGGCACGCACAGAACGTTGCGCTGGACAGCCATGGCCACAAGAAGCTTTCGCGGACCGCTTCGAACTGCGCCAGACCGTAGTAGATCAGGAACAGCTGCACCAGCATCGGCGTGCCACGGATCACGTAGGTGTAAAGCCACGCCGCACCGTTGACGACCGGGTTCTTCGAGACGCGCATCAGCCCCAGCGGCAGGGCCGCGAGCAGACCGAAAAACAGCGACAGCGCGAGCAGTTTGAGGGTGGTCAGCAGGCCGCCGAGGTACAGCGGCATGGCCTCCCAAATGACGTTGTAGTCGAAGATCATAGATCAGCCGCCCTTACGCCTACCGAGTAGCGCTTCTCAAGTTGACGCAGGATCAGCAACGAAACACTGGTGATCACCAGATACATCGCCGCCACTGCGAGGAAGAAGGTGAAAGGCTCGCGGGTGGCATCTGCCGCCTGCTTGGCCTTGAACATCATGTCTTGCAGACCGACCACGGAAATCAGCGCGGTGGCCTTGGTCAGTACCAGCCAGTTGTTGGTGAAGCCCGGAATCGCCAGGCGAATCATCTGCGGCACCATCACCCGGAAGAACACCTGAAAACTGCTCATGCCGTACGCCATGCCCGCTTCGGCCTGACCTTTGGGAATGGCCATGAACGCGCCACGGAAGGTTTCCGACAGGTACGCACCGAAGATGAAACCGAGGGTGCCGATACCGGCGGCCAGCGGATTCAGATCGATGTAGTCGTCATAGCCGAGCATCGGTGCCACGCGGTTGAGCAAGTCCTGACCGCCGTAGAAGATCAGCAGGATCAGCACCAGATCGGGAATCCCGCGGATCACCGTGGAATACAGATCGCCCAGCCAGGCCAGCCAGCGCACCGGCGACAGGCGCAACGCGACACCGATCAGCCCGAGAACGATGGCCAGAGCCATGGACGACAAGGCGAGCTGAAGCGTCAGCCATGCGCCATCGAGGATGACAGCCCCGTAGCCTTTCAACATGATTCAGGTCCTCGAAAGTTGGGATGAAAAAATGGCGCAAACCGCAGAGATCCTGTTGCTTGCGCCATTTCGGACTTGTCGCAGAGACGTCTTACTTGCCGTAGATATCGAAGGCGAAGTACTTGTCCTGGATTGCTTTGTATTTGCCGTTTTCGCGGATGGCCGCGATGGCAGCGTTGATCTTGTCTTTCAGGGCGTCGCCCTTACGTACCGCGATGCCTACGCCGTCGCCGAAGTATTTGACGTCGGTAAACGCCGGGCCTGCGAACGCGAAGCCTTTGCCAGCGTCGGTGTTGAGGAAGCCGTCTTGCAGCAGGGTAGCGTCAGCCACGGTACCGTCGAGACGACCGGCGGCCACGTCGAGGTAGATTTCGTTCTGCGAGCCGTACGGCTTGATCTCGGCACCCAGTGGCGCGAGGACTTCGCGGGCGAAACGCTCGTGGATCGAGCCACGTTGCACGCCGATGTTCTTGCCCTTCAGCTCAGCCAGACCTTCGCTGACCTGAGTACCGGCCTTCATCACCAGACGTGCCGGGGTGTTGTAGTACTTGTTGGTGAAGTCGACCGACTTCTTGCGGTCTTCAGTGATCGACATCGACGACAGAATGGCGTCGATCTTGCGCACTTTCAGTGCCGGGATCAGACCGTCGAACTCTTGCTCGACCCACACACACTTGACCTGCATCTGCTCGCACAGAGCGTTGCCGATGTCGTAGTCGAAACCGACGATGCTGCCATCCGGTGCTTTCGAAGCGAACGGAGGGTAAGCCGCTTCGATACCGATCTTCAGAGGTTTTTCGTCAGCGAAGGCGTTCATCGACAGCACGGACAGTGCCAGGGCGCCAAGCAGCACAAGTTTCTTCATCTTGGGACTCCATCGGTAAAGGGCAAAAACGGCAGAGTGAGCGACAGCCCAATATGCGAATGGGTGAATCGGGAAATCGGTTGCTGCACCGGTGGGAAATTTCCCATTGAAACCGAAGGAGGTTTCAACGTCAGCCACGATGAGCGAGTGATCGGCATTCTAACGACAGGCCGGAAGCCGATATTTCTTCAATGCGACAACTAATTACAGATGCACAGAGAAAGCGACTTTGGCACATTGACAGCCCTGCAATTTCATGCAAGAGCGAAAGACAGTGAACCGATCTATGCTGCAAATTGCGGGCCTATTATTCGCAAACCCTTCTAATCCGGCAAGCGCAGCGTTGTGTCTTATTTTTCACCGGGGCTTTTGAGGCTCTAGAACGGGGCGATGCGTTTCCCTTTGCCCCGCTCCGGGGCGGGCGGTTACACATTCGGTTACGTGGAAGGCGGCGGGTAACAGCGGGAAATGTCTTACGGGGGAGATCGATAATTATTGGTTGGGTGAGACCGCGCTCCGACGAGGGACTACACCGGCGTCTGACAAATTGCCTTCGCGAGCAAGCTCGCTCCCACAGAGATCTGCATTTCGTCTGAAGGTACTCGGTCAAACTGTGGGAGCGAGCTTGCTCGCGAAGAGGCCAGCCCAGCCACCACAAAACCTCCAGACACAAAAAAGCCCCGCCCGGCAAACCGGACAGGGCTTCTGTGAATCATTGCTTAAGCAACATTCATGGTCTTGTGCGTATCAATCAAATGCTGCACCACACCCGGATCCGCCAGCGTCGAGATATCCCCCAACCCGTCATATTCCGCGGTAGCAATCTTGCGCAGAATGCGGCGCATGATCTTGCCCGAACGCGTCTTCGGCAGCCCTGGCGCCCACTGGATCACGTCCGGCGAAGCAATCGGCCCGATCTCCTTGCGCACCCAGTTCTTCAGCTCCAGACGCAATTGCTCGGTCGGCTCCTCGCCATTCTTCAACGTGACATAGACATAAATGCCCTGCCCCTTGATGTCATGCGGAACCCCGACCACCGCCGCCTCGGCGACTTTCGGATGCGCAACCATCGCGCTCTCGATCTCCGCCGTGCCCATACGGTGACCAGACACGTTGAGCACATCATCGACACGCCCAGTAATCCAGTAGTAACCATCGGCATCACGACGCGCACCGTCACCGGTGAAGTACATGCCACGGAACGTCTTGAAGTAGGTATCAACGAAACGGTCGTGGTCGCCATACAACGTGCGCGCCTGACCCGGCCACGAATCGAGAATCACCAGATTGCCTTCAGCCTCGCCCTCGATAATGTTACCGAGGTTGTCGACCAGCGCCGGCACCACACCGAAGAACGGACGCGCCGCCGAACCCGGTTTCAGCGCGTGAGCACCCGGCAACGGGCTCATCATGTTGCCGCCGGTTTCGGTCTGCCACCAGGTATCGACGATCGGGCAACGCGACTTGCCGACATTCTTGTAGTACCAGTCCCACGCTTCCGGGTTGATTGGCTCACCCACGGAACCGAGCAGACGCAGGCTGCTGCCATCCGCGCCTTCAACGGCGGCCTGACCCGAAGCCATCATCGCGCGAATCGCGGTCGGTGCTGTGTAGAGGATGTTGACCTTGTGCTTATCGACGATCTTCGCCACCCGGGTGATGTCCGGGTAGTTCGGCACGCCTTCGAACAGCAGCGTGGTCGCGCCATTGGCCAGCGGGCCATAGACGATGTAGCTGTGGCCGGTGACCCAGCCGACGTCGGCGGTGCACCAGTAGACTTCGCCCGGACGGTAGTCGAACACGCGCTCGTGAGTCATCGCCGCATACAGCAAATAACCACCAGTGGTGTGCTGCACGCCTTTCGGCTTGCCGGTCGAGCCGGAGGTATAAAGGATGAACAGCGCTTCTTCCGCGCCCATCTCTTTCGGCGCGCAGACAGTGCCCGCCACTTTCATCAGGTCTTCGTACCAGATGTCGCGATGCTGGTTCCACTTGATGTCGCCACCGGTGCGCTTGCAGACGATGACTTTCTGGATGCTGCTGGTTTCCGGGTTGGTCAGCGCGTCGTCGACGTTGGCCTTGAGGGAAATCTTCTTGCCGGCGCGAATACCCTCGTCAGCGGTGATCACCACTTTCGATTTGCAGTCGATGATGCGACCGGCCAGGGCTTCCGGCGAGAAACCGCCAAACACCACCGAGTGAATCGCGCCGATGCGGGTGCAGGCCAGCATGGCGACCACGGCTTCGGGAATCATCGGCATATAAATGGTCACCACGTCACCGCGGTGCACGTCCTGACCACGCAGGGCGTTGGCCAGTTTGCACACTTGTTCATGCAGTTCGCGGTAGGTGATGTTGCGGCTCTCGGAAGGATCGTCGCCTTCCCAGATGATCGCGACTTGATCGCCGCGCTCGGCCAGATGACGGTCGAGGCAGTTGTAGGAAACGTTCAGGGTGCCGTCGGCAAACCACTTGATGTCGACATGGTGATCGTCGAACGACGTCTGTTTCACCGTGGTGAAAGGCTTGATCCAGTCGAGACGCTGAGCTTGCTCGCGCCAGAAGCCGTCAGGATTGACGACCGACTGCTGGTACATGGCTTTGTAGGTCGCCTCGTCAGTCAGCGTGTTAGCCAGAACCTCGGGACGAACGGGATACAGAGAAGCCGCACTCATCTTTCCTACCTCGGTGTAATAGTTGTTTTTGTATGACCCTGTTGTAACGGGGCGGGGGCCATAGAACCATTCGACGATGGTAGTAACAAGCCCTCGCCCACCCACACACCCCCTGTAGGAGCTGCCGAAGGCTGCGATCTTTTGATCTTGCCTTTAAACGTCCAGATCAAAAGATCGCAGCCTCCGGCAGCTCCTACATGAGGATTGGGGTGATTTCGGGGATTGTTACCAAATCTGCCAAAGGTGTTTATCAAAACCCGCTCTGTTTACCCCCGCCCTACCTCCCTAGAATTCACCTCGCCGACAAGGCAAACGCGATTAACAACGTTACAGCCCCCACGAAGGCCGTTAATCCAGCTCTCAAGTAATAACTGCAAACGATGAAGTTACACACGCAACCCCATAAAGGTTGCGTGACCCCACTCGACCTCAAAAAGGTAAAATTGAAATGAAAGCTTTATTGGTTCTGGCCCTCAGCAGTCTGTGCGCAACCGCCATGGCAGATGAGGTCCCGACTGATGTCGCCCAGCAACAACCGGTTATCGAGGAATACACTTACTCCACTCACCTGGACATCGCCAACGTCGTATCGATGAGTGAAATTCCCAACGTCTGCGAAGTAGTACCGGCAAAAATGGAGTACGACGACTCCAAAGGTCAGCGTCACATCCTGCGCTACAGCGTGATGGGTAACGGTTGCACCAATTAATGATTGCAGACTGCACCGAATTGGATCTCTCAGCGCTTCATTGAGGGTCGATTCCAGCCCGACTTCGGTCGGGCTCAGTTGTGTCTGGAGTCGTTGAAAAGGGTTGCAAAACACAAGATATAGTGAAAAACGCGGTTTTTTGCTCATTTCTTGAGCAACCAAAGCCCGGCGAAAAAATTAATCAAAAAAAAATCTAACGAGCCAACATCCGCGAAAGCCCTGTAAACCCTCGCTCCGACTGAAATACCCCTCCTGATCGACCGCCCTGTGCTGATTCGCCTCCCCCCACGCGCGTGTTTTTTTCCCTATAATGCCGCCCTAATCGGGTCAGCAATATTCCCTTACAGGGATCAAAAGCCATTCTGAAGCCCCGCAGTCGCGTTCAACGTGATCTGCGCCCGTCAGAGGCTCTCGGAAACCCGTACAAAATTCTGTTTTATTGCCTGCCTTAGCTGCTGCAAAAAACGATTCCTTAAGATCCAACGCGGTCTGTACGACCGTGTGAAAAACCAACCAATCAGGTTTCACACGGGCGACAGGCCCTCACGCAGGAGACGACACGTCATGCTGAGCTGGGACGAATTCGACAAAGAAGACAGTGAAGTAGCAACCGTGAAAGGCGCCAACGCCGGCCACGCTACTGAAGCCAACATGGACCGCCTCGACAACGCTGGCGGTGCCGCCGCGATCGAAGCTCGCGCCGTGACCGCCGACGACTCGGCCGCTGTTGCCCGCGCCAAGGCTGCACTGAACTCCCTCGACGTCGCCGAAGGCCTCGCCGAACTCGAAGGCGCCTCCGCCCGTGTCGCCGTTGACGAAAAGCGCATGATCAACTGCCGCGCCGACCTCAACCAACTCGTGCCATTCAAGTACGACTGGGCCTGGCAGAAGTATCTGGACGGTTGCGCAAACCACTGGATGCCGCAAGAAGTCAACATGACCGCCGACATCGCCCTCTGGAAAGATCCGGAAGGCCTGACCGACGACGAGCGCCGCATCGTCATGCGCAACCTCGGCTTCTTCTCCACCGCCGACTCCCTGGTTGCCAACAACCTGGTACTGGCCGTGTACCGCCTGATCACCAACCCGGAATGCCGCCAGTACATCCTGCGCCAGGCTTTCGAAGAAGCGATCCACACCCACGCCTACCAGTACTGCATCGAATCGCTGGCCATGGATGAAGGCGAAATCTTCAACATGTACCACGAGATCCCATCGGTCGCGAAAAAAGCGGCCTGGGGCCTGAAATACACCCGTTCGATCTCCGATCCGAAGTTCGAAACCGGCACCCCGGACACTGACAAAGAGCTGCTGCGCAACCTGATCGCCTACTACTGCGTTCTGGAAGGCATCTTCTTCTACTGCGGCTTCACCCAAATCCTCTCCATGGGCCGCCGCAACAAAATGACCGGCGTCGCCGAGCAGTTCCAGTACATCCTGCGCGACGAATCGATGCACCTGAACTTCGGCATCGACGTGATCAACCAGATCAAAATCGAAAACCCACACCTGTGGGATGCCGAAATGAAGGAAGAAGCGACCCAGATGATTCTGCAGGGTACGCAGCTGGAGATCGAATACGCGCGTGACACCATGCCTCGCGGCGTACTGGGCATGAACGCGGCGATGATGGAGGACTATCTGAAGTTCATCGCTAACCGTCGTTTGTCGCAGATTGGTTTGAAGGAAGAGTATCCAGGGACGACTAACCCGTTCCCTTGGATGAGCGAGATTATGGACTTGAAGAAAGAGAAGAATTTCTTTGAGACGCGGGTTATTGAGTATCAGACTGGTGGTGCGTTGAGCTGGGATTGATTACTCTGCATAACCCAATATAAAAAAAGCCCCGAAATATCGGGGCTTTTTTTATATCGGCAACTTTATGACTCACACAATCATATAACTAATGATTAGTAATCACACAGGATCAGCTAAAAAATCATGGCGAGTACTAACTACTTGCCCCCGATAGGGCTCCTTAGCTAAGAATGTATCACTGTCAAATATGACGTAATTTCGGCCTTGCCCAAAAGAACTATTAAAGACAATGCCATCATAGTTTGCAACCGACTTAACGAACTCACACATATACTGAGTCGGTATGTACTCTATATGAGATTTATCAGGCAATATTGGCTTGGACAGTTCCAATGAGAAACGCTCCAACAAATCTAAAAAACACAGAACATCCTGCATTTGCTGCTCTTCAAATTTTAATACTGAAGAGTCACATCTAGGATCAGTAAGGCTAAGAAGGTTTAAATCCCTAACAGCCACAAATTCAGATACATATATAGAGCTAGCATTATTCGGCCTAACCTCTGCAACACAAGTTTCTAAATTTTGCGCGAGGTATAAATAGGGTATTCCAATTGGGTTGGCTCGCCCCCCAGAAGCCACCATCGGAGGCGGGGCTCCCATTTTTTCAGCGGTTAGAGCGCTTTCAGATATTCTAGCTCTGTAAAGTAGCTCCCCCCTTTCGAAAGGAGCCTTTAACTGCTCAAGCAGCGCCAGAAAAACTCCAAAGCTTGAGTTGCTTGACGACGGGTTCAGTACCTGAGAAATCAATGCACTACGGGGAAAAAATCTATTCTTATGTTTCAGTTCTTCCTTGAAGCTCAACCATTGACTAGAGTACAAAGAGACATCAAATTTAAATACATACTTTAAATCTGCGATCTCTTCTCCAAAAATTTCACGCACCAGCCTTTGAGCGTCTTTGACAACTGCAGGATTAAGCAAACCAAATTGATTGTAAAGCAGCGACGTTAGATCCTCACCACCTTCAGAAACTTCCAGGCCGTACAAAATCAACTCAACCGAAGAAAACAGAGTATCGGAGCTAATCGTGGGCACTCTAACTGCACCACAAAACGAGCAGTTCGCAACCTCCCCCCTTGACGCCATCTCAATCAAAACTGAATCATTAAAGCAATGAATACAGCACTTCGCCATTTTCAATGCCCCTGTATATAATCACACGTAGTTTCGATATGATGTTTTATTGAGATTTTTTTTACGCTGCCCAAACCGGGGAAATGCCTTGAATTTTGGAGAGAGAAGAATTCATCTAGACCAGACGTCCTAACAAACTTTCCTGGATTAGCGGAAACGTATTGAACAAGTTTGTTCAACGCATCCATAAACTTCCCTCCGGGGTTGGTAGGTGTGCGATCGTCATAGGAAGAAAAATGCCGAACGTGCATTGCGTCATACTCATCTCGATTTACATATGACAAATGCACCGCCACAACATATGCCGGGCCACCCGACTCAGAGTAATCCTCACTAAGAATAGTGAAATCACCAAACCCTACAGCATTTTCGATATTTCGATACTCAGTATGCAGCCCCGAAAACAGAGAATCATCCGCATAATCAGAGTTTTTAACCTCTTTCTTGAAAAAATCACCATATACGACTTTATTACGAAGTTGTGAAAACGCGACCGCGTTAACTCTGGCTTGGTTCACAAGAGTAAATATAGACTCATTGACCACATCAACCAGAGCTCTATCAATACTACTTTCCAGATATACAGCAGCGCGACCTTCGAACGACTGAAAAAGCCTAATTGCAGCGAGATCCTGAGGATTTTTTATTTTCACACACGGCAAATATTGCCCATACTCAGTCTCTAAAAGCTGACTAATCGAAATTTCACCTCCGAGATAGTCGCCTAACGAAGGATTAATCACGACCAGTGGTACTATTCCATTTTCAGCGAGCTTCTTTATCGTCCTTTTCAAAGGAGCAATATTTTCCCTCACAGGCTCAATAACAGGCTTTATATATCGAGAGTCGATCACCTCTGAAAGCTCACGCAACGCAATCAACTCATTTTGCTTACCCTTTAATATTGGAAAATACATCAAACATCCCTTTAAATTGGAGAGTGAAGCACCCTCATGAGGTTATTTTTTTTAGCGCTTGATAACTTCAAGCTCAGGCTAGCCATTAACAATGTTCGTGGTAGGGCGAGCGAAAAATCCGGATTCTTTCGCCGCGACTCCTTTAAAGTCTTGCAAAAAAGGGATCTCAGCAACGCCGCGTCTGCCCTCTTAAAAACAGACTCACACCAACTAAAAACCTCTGTATTTGAAAGCCCCTTCGGAGCATCTTCAATCTGGCAAGCAATTGAAAAATATTCTGAACGGCGTAACGATCTAACCAAAACCTCAGGATCAATTTTACTACTAACAATTCTCGCACTACGCACTTCCGACAGAGTATTTCTACCGGTAAGAACTATAACCCCGACATTATCAGCGACATTGTTCAGCGCATATTCCCTGTGACCTTCAGCAACAACTACAAACGTCTTATCAAAAATCTTTGCATATGCCTCAAGCTGATCATTCAATCTGGAAAAATTATCAAGATCAGTTTTTATTTCATAACAAGTACTATTGCCGTTCAAAACAACACAATCAGCCTTATTACTACCTACTCTAAACTCGGATAGCAGAGTGGCAGTAGAAAGCCTATGACGACCAATAACTATTTTATTAGCCACAACATTCTTAAAAAAATACTCGAACCTATAATTTCTACTGAGATCCTTGTAGCAAACATCGTAGACCTCGGCAGGAGTAAAGCCCTTAGACAAAAAATCGGTGTAAGAGTGCGCAACATTAATAATATGCTCGACATTCCCACTAGCAAGTTCTTCCACATTACTGGTTGAAAAGATCTTACTTAGCTCTCGATAATTTCTCATTACTATCACTACCTACCGTGTACTGCCAACGCTCGAATTCAGAACTCATGCTAGCAGAGAGCCTCAGGCCAAGCTCTATTTTGAAACACAATAATCGTCAGAGGTTAGCCTTGACCATCTATCCCCCACCCCCTACCCTTTTGTCTGGTGCCTAAGAAACACCTCACACAGCGGACTCACCGCACCCGACAGTCGCGGCTTTTTTGTGCCTACGGTTTCCCCGTGCGCATCAAAAACTCTGTTATGCCGGGAGTGGGCGAATACAAGACCCGAAAGGGGAATATGTCCGGCCCTCTGTGTGGGGTTTCTTAGCTCCCGGCACCCAGCCTTAAGAAAGCTGACATCACACAGAGGTAAATGGATATGCCTAAAAATGTCTCCTTCGGCACGAAGGAAATCAGCTTCAACCTCAAGATGATCTACACGCTTCCAGCATTGGAGGCCTGCCATGTCTGAACCTCACAGTTCGACTGTCTTCACTCTGCACAAACTCTCTCCACGCCCTCCTCCTTGAAGGCCAGCCATGGTTTTGCGCACGCGATATTGGTCGGTTGATGGGCGTCCATCTCAGTGATCGGATGGTCAGCAAACTGGACAAGGATCAACATCGTTTTCTGTGGCTTGAGTATCACCGGCAACCTGAAAAGCAGCTGATGCTCAGTGAGTCAGGCGTGTATGCGCTGTTGGTGTATCACTACGTCCCAGGGAATCGGCTGTTGCGTGAATGGCTGACCCATCAGGTGGTTCCGGCCTTACGCGATGCTGCGTCCTCAGCAAATTCAGATCTACCTTTGCTGAGTTTTTTGAAATGGCCTGAGATGTCTGTGAGTCTGTTGCATTGGCAGGATGAAAGCTGGATTCGGCTACGAGATATGCCGTATCTGGTGCAGGGTCAGACACAGCAGCGAGCGACTGCCCCGAAGTCTTGGTGGAGGAAGGCTGCAGAGGTATTTCAGTCGTCGAAGCATCTGATGAGTTAGGTGCTGCTTGTGAGATCACTTGCGAGAACTGTCGCAAATCTCTGTAGGAATTTTCCTAGACAGCCGTAATGGCCACTCAGTATCGTCCGAGGGTTTTCAACCCTCGGCGATTTTATGGATACGGAAAAGGAAAATAGTGGCTGGACGGATGAGGAGCTTGAAGCTTCGGTTGATGGCTATCTCGATATTCAGGCTCGCTACCCAAAGGATCAAAAATTTAATAAGTCCTTGGAGCACAAGCGTCTGCAGAATGGCGTACTCGCCGGGCGAAACACCAAGTCGATTGACTATCGACTGCAGAACATTACCGCTTTGTTCGAAGATCTTGGGCTGAAAACGATCTCTAGCTACAAACCAAAGGTGAATCTCGGTTCAGGGATTACCGCGCGCCTGATCAAAATCCTAGAATCGAAAGGCCTCATTACGCTGGATTCGGGTACACCTTCCACGCAAGAAGAATCATCACTTCGAAATGTACAACGAGAAAAACAACGTGATTTTGTGAGTGAGCCAGAGGGTGTGCAGATACCTCAGCAAATCGTCAGGACAACCAGAACCTACGCCCGCATATCTAAAGTCAAAGATTGGATTCTGTTCAACGCCAAGGGTGTCTGTGAGGGATGTGGACATCCAGGTCCGTTTGAAATGAATGGAGAACCTTACCTTGAGGTTCACCACGTTAAGCATTTGTCGGACAACGGGACGGACTTCAAGACCAACACCGTAGCGCTGTGCCCAAACTGTCATCGACGCTGCCACCATTCTGACGACAGAGAGGCTTTCACTGCTTGGCTGTATGACAACGTTGGAAGACTCGAGAAGGAATAATCGCGGTTTATCTGACTAACCGTATTTGCTGTTCTTGGGGCAGCTCCGCTGCCCATCGGGGATAAATCCCCTCTCCACAATTGAAACGTGTTGCTGCCGGGCGGGTGTCTGGATTCGGTAATGAGTTGATACCACCAATCGCCAGCAGGCTGACTCCCACAAATCCCGCATCATCCTGAAAACAATCAGTGCAACCCGCGCCGCCTCCCGCTATTAATACCCCTCCCCCACTCAAGGACCCGAGCCCCACCATGAAATTCGATCTCGCCTACTGCCTCAGCCTCGACGACAAGTTGTCGATCTATGACGTTCGCGATCTCAATTTCGATGAGACGGTGGCGTTTGACTCGGCGAAGGAACACTTCCAGTGCCCCAACGATGCCTGTCGTTCGGCGTTCGAGGCTTCCAACGAGTTGGGTACGTTCAACGCCAAGAATGTGAATTACGTGCGCACGCCGCACTTCAAGAATCTGCCGACTACGCAGCATGTGGCGGGTTGTCCGTATGTGAGTTTGAAGGCTTCAGCGTCTGGCGTTGAGACGGCGGGTGGCGAGGTGGATGACGGCCGTGAGGAACACTTCCCATCAGAGTTGTTACTGACCCGGCGTGAGTATGTGCGCAAGCCTGTCGCGCCAGCGGGGGCGGCGGATGTGTTGCGGGATGATCCGGTGCGGGTGACGGCGGAGAGTGGTAAAGAGTCGGCGGGTCGTGAATCGGCGCCGGACAAGACCAGTGTGTTTGCGCATCCGGTGGAGTGTTTTGTTTCCAACTTCGCCGACAAGGAGTTGCTTAAGCGGATGCCGTTGAAGGTCGGCGAGCATTCGGCGCCGTACAGTTCGTTCTTCAAGAAGATCGAGTATCTGACGGACAACAAGGGGCTGATTTACTGGGGGCGGATCAAGAAGATCGAGGACTTCCACAGTGCCAGTTTTCGTATCGATTTCGAGGACAAGGTCTGGTTCAAGAAGCCCGAAGACAGTAAGAAGAAGCCGTATCCGGTCAGTGTTTATCTGAACAAGAAGCTGATCGACAACTACCGCAAGCGCAAGGCGTTTCTGGAGGAGATCAAGCACGCGGTGGAAAGCGACAAGGCGTTGTTCTGTTTCTTCTATGGGGTGACGCCGGAGTTGAAGCAGGTGCCCGGCAAGAAGAACCCCGAAAAGCCTTTCGAGGTCTTCAATGCCAATATCGAGAACCTGGACCACTTCATTATTCGTGAAGCGCCGGGGCTGGAGTGACGGTTAGCCTTGGGGCAGTTGCAGTTTGACGGCGCCGGGGTGTTGTTTGATCAGCGAGTACGGCAGGACTGACCAGTCGGGTGAATCGCAGGCTCGCTCGACGCGGGCGAAGTACGCGCCCAGGTACAAACCTTTTTCAGTGAAGTGCCAGTTGGAATAGCCCCAGTTGTTTTCGTTGGTGAAGTCGCAACTGTCTTCATCTCCCTCTACCGGTTTCTTCATTTCATCCGGGTACAACGCGGTGAGTTGTTTGATCAGCCACGGCCCGAAGACTTCGCGTTGATACTTTGAGCGCGCCGCGTCTTCTGCCTCGGTCAACGGCTGGTCACCGCCTCGGTAGCGATCAGCATGAAGGATTGGCTGACCCTCGCCCACCCAGAGCACATCTTCGAGCGACAGCGGATGGCCGGTTTTCACATCAATGTTAAGTGGGGAATCGCCGAAGTCCGGGTGCGCGCCGCCGCAATCGTAGCTGGTGGAAATGTTCAGGCTGATGACACTGGGCGAGATAAACGTCGGAGTAACGTCCTGGAGGAATTCGGCATAGCCGCGACCTCGCAACTGGCATCCGTAATAACTGATGGCCTCGTCCCACAAGCGCCCGAGCAACTGCTGGTTAACCCGTTGCAGATCTTCTTTTGGCATCCCGGACTCGATGCTGAACATGGACATCTTGGTATCAGGCTCTTCCCACCATTGCAGGGAGTAGCCCATGAAGTCCTGCTGTTTACCGGGTTTGAGTTTCAGTCCTTGAAGCCGCAGATATTCATAGGGCTCGGTCTTGGGCAACTTGGCGATGTAGGGAAGAGCATTCGCCGGCACTTCGGGGAGTGCCGTATCGGTGACCAGTACGGGCAGTTTTTTGCCTTTAGCGTTTTGCCATTCGCCCTTCCAGCCGGCCTCAATCGGTTTCAGTTTGAGGGTCGGTAATGGCTTGTCCGGGTCCATACGATCACTGCCCTCTGTGAGCAGCAAGACATCATTTTTATAGGTGCCGTTAAGCTCTAGATCGCGGTGAAATTTCTCATAGAAGTAGCGACCGGTGACCTGCTCCGGGTCGCTGGTGTCGACTTCGAACACGATCGGCATTTTGCCCAACGTGCCGGTGAACACCATCCGGTTATCTTCGGCGTGCGCGGTGGATAGCAGCGAGAACAGCACAGCGGCGCAGGTTGCCAGGCGCATCAGTCCCTTGAGCATTGATCGATCCTTGAAAGAAGAGAAGGCCGCGCCTGGGGTTTGCACGCCGGCCCGGAGAAAGTCGGGGCGGATTATGGCGAGGCCAAGCCAGAGAATCGAGTGCAACCGCACATTTCGGCTGCACTTTGGCGCTTAATGAAAAGCCCTGATCTCTCGCCATGCCTCCAGGCGACGCTTCAAAGCACTTTCGATACCCGCCTCATCAACAACGCAATATTCACGCAACCAGTGAGCGACCATTTCAACATTCGGCCAGTAGGTATCTTTCTGGCCTTTGCTACTCCTGGGCGTGTCATTCATTGCGGCATCGAAACCAATCTCTTCACGCTCACTCTGTGGTAAACAGCCCCACTCCGCTGCATTGCCCTGGAAATACCAAGCGATTTCATCAATATGTTTTTGTGCACTGCGATGGCTGCGCCGATAAAACTTGTAGTCGCGACAGACTTGATCCATACGCTCCGGCATGATGCCGCCATCGACCCAATCCATAAGGCCGTGATTGATCGCATCGCGGATCAATCCTTCACGCCAACGATCAGCAAACCAGGCAACGAAACCTTCTGTGTCAGCCTTTTGCGCATTGGCGAAGACCATGCAATAACGGGTTTTCACATGGATAACCAACAAAACATGCTTGCGTTGCACAGTGATCGCATGGACTAGCCACTGCTCTACGGAACTGGAGGCTTCGTCATCTTCGATGGCCGGCGACGGCGGTTTGTTGTCCACCGGCGTAATCTTTTTACCTTTGTGAACACGGCTGAAGAATTTACTGGCGGCTTCGGTGCAATTGAAGATCAACATCCTGGTTCTCTGGTCATTGCTGGAGGACAGCGTTCGGTTATCAATTTTGATTTCTTCCGCCGTAACCTGGCAATGGTTCATTTAAGCGAAATGCACAGCAGCACAATAATCAGCAGCCCGATATAGACCCAGGCATGCACCCGATCCGGAATCCGCCCAATCCATGGCGCAGCCAATCGAATCCCGATGAGCGCCCCCACCGTCAGCACCGCAAACGCCAGCAGATCCACATACCCGACAAACCACACGCCCAGGTCAGCCTGACTAAACCCGGCCAGCGCCATGTATGTCAGCGTGCCGGCCACTGCCACCGGCACACTCAACGGATTGGCCATGGACGTCGCTTGCGACATGCTCAATCCACAACGGCGCAACAGCGGCACGGTCATGACGCTGCCTCCTACACCCAGAAACGTCGCGATGGCGCCGATGCCTACACCGCCTGCGGAAGTTTCCGTAGCGCCAAGTCGGCGTGGGATGACGTCTGCGTTTTGCGTGAGAAAGCCGCGTCGCAGCAGGCAGTCGACGATGGTCACGCCGAGGTAGCCGATGAACGCGTAGCGAATCACTTCGCCGCTGACCCACACCGCCGCCATTGCACCCGCGATTGCACCCAGGCCGATAAACCCACCCAACGGCCACAGGTAATGACGGATCAGGTTGCCGGCGCGGCGGTGTTTGTCGGTGGCGATCAGGGCGTTGACGATCATCACGCAGGTCGAAGTGGCGACGGCGATGTGCATCGCCGACTGGCCGATCGGGTCGTCGGCGCCGTGGCTGGCGGTGAGCAGGCGATACAGCAGCGGCACGATGACGAAGCCGCCGCCGAAGCCGAACAGGACGGCGGTGATGCCGGTCAGGCAGCCGAAGAGGGTCAGCAGTAAATAGAACATGTCGAGGCGTCCGTGGTGGAAGAGCGGTCGACGATAGAGCGACGGCGCTTGGCCTGCTTCAGCAAGTCAGCCAATAATATTTGCGTTTACGCCAACCACTGGGAAACGCCTGATGCGCAATGTTTCGATCAATCTGCTGGATGACACGCCGCGCGCGGTGGTGGCGATCGGTACGGATTATTCCCACGGCCACTTGCTGCCTTTTCATACGCATCGACGAGCGCAATTGTTGTACGGCGCGACCGGTGTGATGCAGGTCAGCACCCATGACGGTAACTGGGTGGTGCCGCCGCAGCGGGCGGTGTGGATTCCGCCGGGGGTGGCGCACGAGGTGTTGATGCTTGGGGTCAGCACGCGCAGCTTGTACATCGAACCGGGTGCAGTGGATTTGGGGGAGCGCTGTCAGGTGATCAGTGTGTCGCCGTTGATGCGGCATTTGCTGATGGAAGCCGTGGAGTTACCGCTGACCTATGACTTGGTCGGACGCGACGGCGTGTTGATCGATCTGCTACTGCATGAATTGACGCGCAGTGCGCCGCTGCCCTTGCACATCCCGCTACCGACTGACGGAAAACTCCTCTCTCTATGTCAGAACTTTCTGCATCAGCCGTACGCCCACCAATCGCCACAGCAGTGGGCTGACCAATTACACATAAGCTTGCGTACCTTCAACAGACTGTTTCGCCAACAAACCGGGTTGAGTTTCAGCCAATGGCGTCAACGCGCCTGCGTGGTCCTGGCGCTGGCACGTTTGGCCTCGGGTGAAGCGGTGACGCGCATCGCGCTGGACTTCGGTTATGAAAGCCCGGCAGCGTTCTCGACGATGTTCCGGCGGATCCTCGGGCAGGCACCGTCCGTCTGGTTGGAGGCGGCGAATTAGCGCAAATCAAAAAATGCGTTTGATCCCGGCCGAAAACAACTGTACAAAAACACAGTACATTTTCAATCAGCACTCTTGAGCCCGGAGCACACCATGGCCTCTCTTGCGATGAACCACATCCTCGAACGCATTGCCCTTTTCCAGTTCACCCCGACGCACTGCGTCCAGGCCCGAGCGATGCTGGGCTGGAGCGCGGAACAGCTATCGCGGGAGGCAGAGGTTTCGGTGGAAGACATTCAACGGTTTGAAGCGCAGCAGGATGTAGCGGATGCGGCGCGACTGGCGCTGGCTTACCGGTTTGAGGCGCAGGGGCTGGTGTTCTTTCCGGGGTTCGCGCCGGGGCGTAGTGCAAGTTTTCAGAGCGTTTCGTCGGAAGCGGTGGGACGTGGGGATTTTGCGATGGCTGAGTAAGGATAAAAACATGAGCGAGATCGAAGAAAGCACAGACAATGTTTATCAAGATTTAGGGCTTGAGCATGCAGGCGAGATGCTGATCAAGTCCGACTACGCGACAAAATTGATCTCGCTCATCGAGTCCAGCGACGTGAGCGAATCTGAGGCTGCACAAAGACTGGGAATACCTCTGGAGAATCTCCAGCAAATCCTTCGTGGAAAATTCCGGGAGGTACCCGTTACTACGATGGCCGATTACAACATCAAGATTTCAGGGCTTGGTTCTGGAGCAACCGCTTCGCCCCCTTAGGCGCGAACCGATCAGAGTTCATCAAGCGCTCTGCACAACGCCCTCACTCTCCCCTTCAACCGCCAACCACCACGCCTCCCCGCGTTGCGGTTGAGCGATGTTAAACGCCTCACCCATCTGCGGCGTGGTAATCGAAACACTGCGTTCCCACGCCAATGCCAGGATCCGGTCGAACGGTTCGTGCCAGGCGTGCATCGCCAGGTCGAAAGTGCCGTTGTGGATCGGGAAGAGCCAGCGGCCCTTGAGGTCGATGTGCGCTTGCAGGGTTTCTTCGGGCTGCATGTGCACATGCGGCCATTCGACGTTATAGGCGCCGGTTTCCATCAGGGTCAGGTCGAACGGGCCGTACTGTTCGCCGATGCGTTTAAAGCCATCGAAGTAGCCGCTGTCGCCGCTGAAGAAGATCCGCGTGTCACCGTCGATCATCACCCAGGATGCCCATAGCGTGCTGTTGCCGTCGAACAGGCCACGGCCGGAAAAGTGCTGTGACGGTGTAGCGACGAAGCGGATGCCGGCAATTTCCGCGCCCTGCCACCAGTCGTACTGGCGGACTTTGCTGGCATCGATACCCCATTTGATCAGTGTGTCGCCAACGCCAAGCGGGGTCAGGAACAGGTTGGTTTTGGCGGCCAATCTGAGCACGGCCTGGTAATCGAGGTGGTCGTAATGGTTGTGCGACAGGATCACCGCTTCAATCGGCGGCAACTGATCGATGCTGATCGGTGGCTGGTGGAAACGTTTCGGGCCGGCCCACTGCACTGGTGACGCGCGCTCGGCGAAGACCGGGTCGGTGATGAAAAATTTGTCGCGCAGCTTCAGCAGCAAGGTCGAGTGACCGAGGCGATAGACGCTGTGGTTGGGTGCCGCCAACAGCTCTTCTCGGGTCAATGTTTGCACCGGGATAGGCGCGGCGGGCCGAGTGTTGCGGGGTTTATGGAAAATCATGTTCCACATGATCCGCAGCATTTTGCGTACGCCTTCGCGTTGCACGGGGGCGTGATTGCGAAACAGCCCCTGATTTTGCCGCGAGGCTTCAGGCGTGGATGTGTTATCCGGGATCGAAACTGGATTGGCCATGACTGAATGACTCCAGAAAACCGCGCAATTCACGGTTTTCCACGGTGGGACGATAAATGGCCAAAGCTGCACGCATAGGCCGAACTGTCTGTTTTTTAGGCTGCGAGGATTAACGCAACATTACACTGATCGGTGTAGTTTCTAGGTTGCATCAAAGCGGATGACAAGTAAACTGCCAAGTGTAATTTCATCTTTTCTCTGCCGAAGCGTACTTATGACAGCTCCACAGCGCCTCACCGACCGTAAACGCGAAGCCATTATTCAGGCGGCGATTGCCGAATTCCGGGCCAACGGTTTTGAAGTCACCAGCATGGACAAGATCGCCGCCACAGCCGGTGCGTCGAAGCGCACGGTTTACAACCATTTCCCCAGTAAAGAAGAGCTGTTCGCCGAAATTCTCAACCAGTTGTGGGCACGAATCAGCGCCGAGCAATCGGTGGTCTATAACCGCGATCAGCCTCTGCGCGAGCAGTTACGCAAGATGCTCCAAGCCAAAGTGCAGCTGATGGCCGACGAAAACTTTCTGACCTTGGCACGCGTGGCGATTGCCGCCACCATTCACTCGCCGGAGCGCGCACAGAACATGGTCGAGCGTATGGGCGAGCGCGAAGAAGGCCTGACCGTGTGGATTCGCGCCGCGCAGGCCGACGGCAGATTGAAACCGGTCGACCCGGAGTTTGCCGCCCATCAAGTACAAGGCTTGCTCAAGACCTTTGGCTTCTGGCCGCAGATGTCGATGGGCCGCGCCGCTCTCGATGTCGACATGCAAAACACCGTCGCCGAATCGGCGCTGGAGATGTTTCTGGCCTGTTATCAGCTCTAAATCGCCCTTCTCCTGCGCGAGCCACTGATTAAATGGCTCGGAAGGACACTGATTATTCCCGTTGGAATAAATGACAATGTCCGACAATCGACCGACGAACGGTTAGCCTGAGAAAATACTGCAAAGTATTTCAGGATGAATTTCGCGCAGGGCATCATGGAAAACCAACGCGGCAAAGGCTTGTCATTCGCCCGACGCATTTACCTGCCCAGGGCCATCGGTCTGGGGATCGGTTTCTTCAGCGTCGGTGCTGCGTTGTATCCGCTGAACATGCCCGGCTGGATCTGGGGACTGTTGTTGTTCAACGGCTTCGCCTGGCCACATCTGGCTTATCAGCTCTCCACTCGCTCGGCGTTCCCGTATCAGGCTGAACGCCGCAATTTATTGTACGACTCGCTATGCGGGGGATTTTGGGCGGCGAGTTTTCAGTTCAGTCCGCTGACCACCGTGACGATCCTGTCGATGATGACCATGAACAACGTCGCCGCCGGTGGCTATCGGTTGTTCGTGTTCGGCGCCCTCGCCCAACTCGCCGGCGTATTGCTGGGCTGGATGATCTTTGGTGTCAAATTCAGCCTGACGATGACCCAGGAGCAAGTCTGGGCGTGCCTGCCGATGCTTACTCTTTATCCGCTGGCGCTGGGCATGGTCTGTTATCGCCTGGCGATCAAACTCTCCCAACACAAACGCGCGCTGAGCGCCCTCAGCCGTACCGACAGTCTTACCGGCCTGCTCAACCACGGTGCCTGGAAGGACCTGTTGCACCTGAAGTTCCAGCAGTGCCGCCAACACAACAGCCCAGCCACGCTGGCGTTGATCGACATTGACCATTTCAAGGACATCAACGACAGCTTCGGGCACATCGTTGGCGATGCGGTGCTGCGGCAATTGAGTCACGACCTCAAATGCCTGCTCGATCAACACGAGTTGGCCGGACGCTACGGCGGTGACGAGTTCTGCGTGATCCTGCCGACACTGCCGCTGCACAAGGCTGAAGCGCTGATGGAGCAGTTGCGCGAGGCACTGCAGCAGTATCGTCATCCGCAGGTGTCAGGGTTGCGAGTGGGTCTGAGTATCGGTTTGGCGCGGTATCAGCCTTTGTACAAGGATGCCCTCGACTGGCTGGACGATGCCGATAAAGCGCTGTACACCGCCAAACATACGGGCCGCAACACTATCAGCGTGGCCTTGAGCCGTACCGCGACAGACAACACCAGCGCCTAAAAAGTTATACAAAATTACAAATAATTACTTTCTTGTACAACTTTATGAAGTTTTGTATAAGTAGCCATCTGCCAGTTAAGGAATGCTGGCATTGAGCAGTCACCGCCGAATGCCGCCCGCGCATTCGGTCTGCCAGCGCGGAAATAGGGACTGAATCCTCGATCTTCCCCACTTCCAGAGTACTGCGAGCATGTTCTTCAATCGCCACAAAGCCGTCGTCGATGACCTTCAGCGCACCCTCACCGAACAAGCCGGCTTGCTCGACGCGATCAATCGCTCGATGGCGGTGATCGAGTTCGACCTCGATGGCGTGGTGCTGCGTGCCAATGACAACTTTCTCAAGACCATGGGTTACACCGCCGAACAAGCGATCGGCCAACCGCATCGGCGCTTTTGCACACCAGAGTTCGGGCGTAGTGCTCAGTACACGGATTTGTGGTCTCGCCTGAAAAACGGCCAGTTTCAGTCCGGTACGTTTGAACGAGTCGACGGCAAAGGCCAGCCGATCTGGCTTGAGGCCAGCTATAACCCGATCAAGGACGCCTCGGGACGCGTCGTAAAAGTGGTCAAGTACGCCTTGGACGTGACCGCCAAGGTGCAGCAGGAAAGTGAGGCCAATGCCAAGTTGCAAGCGATTGACCGGGCCATGGCGGTCATTGAATTCAGTCTCGACGGCAGTATTCTTACGGCCAATCAGAATTTTCTGACGCGCATGGGTTACACCCTCGCCGAGCTGAAAGGCAAACACCACCGTTTGTTCTGCACGCCGGCACTGGTCAACAGCAGCGCCTATGAGGATTTCTGGCGACGTTTGAATCAGGGCGAGCTTTTCCAGGGCCAGTTCGAGCGCGTGGATAAACGCGGGCAAACGGTGTGGCTCGAAGCCAACTACAACCCGGTTTACGATGCGGCCGGGCGCTTGTGCAAAGTGGTGAAGTTCGCTTCTGATGTGACCGCCCGAGTCGAGCAACACGAGCAGGACGCACGCAGTGCCAGCGCGGCGTATCACATCTCGGTAGCGACGCGAAAAGTCGCCGAACAAGGTACGCAGGTGATCCAGCAAGCCGCCAGTGAAATGCGTGAAATCGCCGAAGACATTGCCGAGTCTTCAACGCTGATTGCACAACTGGGGGAACGCTCCGAGCAGATCACCGCCATCGTCAACACCATCCGCGCGATTGCCGACCAGACTAATTTGTTGGCGCTGAATGCCGCGATTGAGGCAGCGCGCGCCGGTGAACAGGGTCGCGGTTTTGCCGTGGTCGCTGACGAAGTGCGGCAATTGGCGGCTCGAACCAGTGGTTCGACGGCAGAGATCTCCAACATGATCGGTCTGATCCAGAACGAGACCCGCCAGGCCATCAAGAGCATGGAAGGCACCCGGGGTCGCGCGGCTGAAGGGGTCGAGTTGGCGAATCAGGCGGGCACGGTGATCTTGCAGATTCGCGATGGCGCCAGTGAGGCGGTGGATGCGGTGAGCATGTTTGCCAATGAGCGGGCCCCGGGTTAAAGGCAGGTAGACCGCGTCGTTGCCTTCGCGAGCAAGCTCGCTCCCACAGAGATTGAGTCGACCACTATTTTTGTGTGCCGACCGCTGATCCTGTGGGAGCGAGCTTGCTCGCGAAAGGGCCGGTCGCCACAACGCAGGGCTATAGTGACGACACGTCCCACGCCCTGCCGAGTGCACCATGACCACTGAAAAACCCGCATCGCCAGAAACAGCTCCCGTCGATCACCTGCGCTTCCACCGCCCCCACGCCCACCTCAGCACCACTTTCGGCAACGACAAATTCGCTCTGCGTGCCGAGGCGTTTGCGCGTTTCTTCGGTACGCCGATGTTCCTCGGTGCGCAAACCCTGATTGTGCTGTTGTGGGTCTGTCTCAACGCGTTTGGCGTGACCACCTTCGATGTCTACCCGTTCATTCTGTTGAACCTCGCCTTCAGCCTGCAATCGGCCTACGCCGCGCCGTTGATTCTGTTGGCACAAACCCGTCAGGCCGCCCGCGACAAGGCGCAGGCCGATGCCGACGCGCAACACCGTGAAGCGCTGGCACAGGCCAATACCGAGCGTCAGGCCCAAGCGGCGAAGAACACCGCGCAACTGCTTGAACTACTGGAGCAGAACACCCGCCTCACCGAGATGACCAAAAACCTCACCGAACGCATCGCCAGCCTGACCAGCGAGTTGCACGATCACATGCGCCAGAACCCGCAGCGCTGATCACGGCAACCGCAGCGCCCGCCCCAATTCATCGAACAACGTCACCACCGAGCGCAAGGCCCGGCAATCCGGGCGGGTCAGCAGCCACAGCGCGGTGTCGTAACCGTGCAACGGCTCGCTCAATGCCTGTAAACCGTCGGTGATCAGAAAGTCCGGCAATGCCGCCACACCGAGGCCTGCGCGAACCAGCTCCGTGACTGACAACATGCTGTTGCAGCGATAGCCTGGGGTCACGCCGGGAAGGTGTTGCCGACGCCAGGCGATGGTCGGGTGATCCGGCAGGAAGTCATCCGGGGCGATCCAGGTCAGCGCAGCGAGATTGTTGCGATCGACGTTCTGCAGATAGCGCGTACTGGCGCAGACCCGGTAGGAAATCTTCGCCAGTTGCCGTCCGACCAGATGCTCCGGCGGCGTACGCGTCAGGCGCAGGGCGATGTCGGCATCGCGACGGCTGAGATTGGCGAAATCGTTGGAGGTGCTCAGTTCGATGGTCAACGCAGGGTAATTCGGCATGAACTGCGCCAGTGCTGGCAGCAGCAAGCCTTGCAACACAGAATCAGTGCAGGTCAGGCGCACCGTGCCGCTGACCACTTCGCCGCCCTGCTCCACACCAACGCGCGCGGCCTCCAGTGCCTGTTCGGCGCGTTCGGCTTGCTCGGCCAGTGTTTGCGCGAGGGTTGTCGGCAGGTAACCGGCGCGGCTTTTTTCGAACAGTTGCTGACCGAGTGCAGCTTCGAGACGGCGCACGGCACGAAACACCGTCGACACGTCGACCTTCAACAGCTGTGAAGCGCGGGCCAGAGAGCCGCCTCGCACCAGGGCGAGAATCAGGGCCAGATCGGGGTAGTCGAGCTGATAGTGCGTCGCTGCATTGATCACTTGGGTAAACGCCCATATTGAGTGCGTGAACGCCAATCTATAGTGAGTGCCATCAATCAACAAGCGCAGGGAAATCCCATGGAAAACAGCGCCATCCTTATCGCTCTGATCGGCGATTACGACCCGCAGGTCACCGCCCACCAAGCCATTCCCTTCGCCCTCGGTCTGGTCGCCGAACACCTCAACCGCAACGTGCAATTCGAATGGTTGCCCACCGAGCAGATCCACGCCGATAAGCCACTCAGGCACTTCGACGGTTTCTGGTGTGTACCGGCCAGCCCCTACAAAAGTGAAGCCGGCGCACTGCGCGCGATCCGTTTTGCCCGCGAACAGCAGCGCCCTTTCCTCGGTACCTGTGGCGGTTTTCAGCATGCCGTGCTGGAATTTTCCCGCAACGTGCTGGGCTGGACGGATGCGGAACACGGTGAAACATCGCCCGACTTTGACCGCGCGGTACTCACGCCGTTGACCTGTGCGCTGGTCGAAGCGGTGGACAGTATTCACTTGGTTCCCGACTCGTTGATCGCCAAGGCGTACGAAACGTCGCAGATTCGTGAAGGTTATCGCTGCCGCTTCGGTGTGAATCCGCTGTTCGAAAGGGAACTGTTGAATGATCGGCTACAAGCTGTCGGTCATGATTCGTCAGGGGATTTACGCGCGATTGAACTCAAGGATCACCGTTTTTTTGTCGCGACACTGTTTCAGCCGGAACGTGCTGCGCTCAAAGGGCAGATGCCGCCGCTGGTGCGCGCGTTTGTTGAAGCTTGTGTGGAGTCACGTTGATGACTGATTGCTTTGCGGTGATTTTTACGTCGACTCGAACCGAGGGTGACAACGGGTATGCCGAGGCGGCTGAGCGTATGGCCGCGTTGGTGAGTGAGCAGCCGGGGTTTCTTGGGGTCGAGTCGGTTCGAGGAGCCGATGGCGTCGGGATTACGGTGTCGTACTGGGACAGCGAAGCGGCGATTCTGGCGTGGCGGCAGCATCCTGAGCATCGGGTGATTCAAGCGCGTGGGCGCTCGGAATGGTATTCGGCGTTTCATACGCGGGTGTGCCGGGTTGAGCGTGAGTATCGGTTCAGCCAGTAATTGCAGGGTCATACTTTCGGCCGCCTTCGCGAGCAAGCTCGCTCCCACAATGGATTTGTGATCGACGCAGATCCAATGTGGGAGCGAGCTTGCTCGCGAAGAGGCCAGCACTGTCACAGAGCGTCTCAGCCGCGCACCAGACTGCGCACCGCCTCAATCTCCGGCACTTCAACCTTGCTCATATAAACGCGCAGCGGCTCGGTGATGTTGATCCGGTCATCGATATTCTGATCCAGCAACAACTGAATCAACTCGCGTTTAAGCGTCATGGTCTGCGCTGTCGCTGGGGCCCAGACGAATTCATTCACAGGAATAATGCCGTCATCGGCCACGTCCATGCCGAACGAATCTTCGCTGAAGCGCACGATGTACTGACCGGTTTTGCGGTTAAGGCCGACAAACCCCTTGAGATCGTCGGCGGCCTGGCAGATGAGTTGAGAGGTGATGCGCATGGTAAACCTCACGAAAAATGATCGATGGTTTACACGCAGGGCAACAGCACGGCGCGCCCTCTGCCGGAGCGTCTGCCGTGGGCAAGCGTACTGCAAACCGCGCCACAAAAGTGCAGGAAAAATCGCTTTTAATACGTTTATGTCGGTCTGGCGATAGCACGCGATCGATTCAGTTGTTAAAAGGTACGTCTTTGAAAATGCCCTGCGAAAGGAACTCGAACATGCCCGCTACTTTCACCAAAAGCGCTCTGGTCCTGAGCCTGCTGCTCGGCCTCGGTCAGGCGCACGCCGCCAGTCAGACTGATCCCGACGCAGTTGCTGCGGCCCACGGCATCCCGCACCCAGCAGTGATCGCCCACCGTGGCGCCTCTTTCGATGCGCCGGAATCCACCGCTGCCTCCTACAAACTGGCGCGTGATCTGGGGGCCGACTACCTGGAAATGGATTTGCAGCGCAGCAAGGACGGCGTGCTGTTCGCCCTGCACGACGACAACCTGCAACGCACTACCGACGTCGCCAGCAAGTTTCCAGAGCGCAAGGATGCCTCGGCCACCGCGTTCACCATGGCCGAACTGAAAACCCTCGACGCCGGCAGCTGGTTCAACACCAAGTATCCGGATCGCGCCCGCCCGTCCTACGCCGGGCTGAAAATTCTGACTCTCGATGAAATCATCGACATCGCCCAGGCCAATCCGCAACACAAGCCAGGCTTGTACATCGAAACCAAAGAACCGCAGTTGTTTCCCGGGATCGAGAAAGACCTCAAGGAAAAACTGCAGGATCGCGGCTGGCTGAGCCCGGCCGGTTCGAAACTGGCAAAAAGTGCGCTGGGTGTTGGTCAGGGCAAAGGCAAGGTGATCCTGCAGACGTTCGAGAAAAACAGCCTCGAACTGCTGGAAAAAGAAATGCCGCAAGTGCCGAAGATTCTGCTGTTGTGGGTTGGGGCAGGCAGCATCGAGCCGAAATCCAAGGTGACGTTTGCCGAGTCCGGCGAGAAGGACAAAAACGTTTTCTACGGCAAACAAGAGCCGAAGTCCGAAGCCGAATTCAAGCAATGGGTGGACTACGCCAAGGCTCAAGGTGCCATCGGCACCGGTCCGTCGGCGAAGCTGACCAAGGGCGGCGATCAGAGCTATTCGGATCTGGTGCAACCGTGGATGAACCAATACACCCACGACCAGGGCATGCTGGTGCACGTTTACACCGTTGATGAGCCGGTGGACTTCGAGAAAGTCATGGCGGACGGTGTCGACGGTATCTTCACCAACCGCGCCAGCGAACTGTTGAAGTTCTACAAACGTCCGGCAGCCGCCAGTGTTGATCAGGTGTTGAAGAACAACGGTTTCTGAATGACCGCAAACACCGAGTGGACAGGCCGCCTCTGGCTGGGGCACGACTATGGCCTGATCCACGGAGTGTCGGGGCGCACTGCACCCCATTGCCACTATGCCCATCAGATCATCCTCGCCCCCGAGCGACCGGCAACGGTATGGATTGAGGGCGAAACTGTCAGCACCTCTCGGCTGTTGATCGCTTCAAATGTGCGTCACGCAATCGTTGATGCACCGGATCCGCTGTTCAGTGTTTATGCGGAGCCGTTGCTGTTCGAAGCTGAGACACTGCGTGAAGCCGTTTTCAACGCCGAACTGTCTTTAGCTGCGCTCGATTTCACGCTACGCCAATGCCCGCGTCGCTCATTGAAAGATCCGCGCATCGCACGTGCACTGGCCGCCGTCGATGCCTCGCTGGGCAGCAAAGTCGCCGCCCGCTCGGTGGCCGATTCAGCGAATTTGTCCCTGAGCCAATTGCAACGACTGCTGGTCGATCAGGTCGGTTTGCCGGTGCGCAGGCTGGTGCTGTGGCGGCGTTTACGGATGGCCATGGCCGCGATTCTCGCGGGTAGCCCGGTGACCACGGCGGCGCACGCTGCCGGGTTTGCCGATTCGGCGCACTTTTCGCGCAGCCTGAAAAAACTCTTCGGAGTCACCGCTCGCCAGGCGCTTCAACACATCGAGTTGAAACTGTTGAGCTGATTCAACGACGCAGCGCCTCGGGCACTGTCGGTTCGCCAACCAGCGTTACCGAGTCAAATGGATCAAGCAGTTGCGCCATGTAATCCCTGGGAAAATCCGGACGGCTGCCAATGCCCAGATCGCCCTGCCCGATCCGATACTCCTCGGTGTAAAAACCAGTGCCCAGCAACCAATCCCACACGGTGAAGAACAGCGCGAAATTGACGTCACCGGCGCGTCCGTACTTCATGTGATGGAAGCGGTGCAGCGGCGCCCAGGCGAAAACCCACCGGAGGAAACCGACGCGCATATCGACGTTGGAATGCTGCAACAACAGTTGAATCGCAATGGCAAACGCCAGCAACGTCGCCACCGGCAAAGGAATGCCCAGCACCAGCAACGGCAACAGCCCAGCCGACGCCTCCAGCAATTGATGCAAAGGATGTTTCATCAAACCGTTGAAACCGTAGAGCCGTTCAACACTGTGATGCACCGCGTGTAATCGCCACAACCACGCCACGCGATGGCTGGCGTAATGCATCAGGCTGATACCCGCGTCGGCGATGAAAATTGCCAGACCCAGTTGCAGCCATAGTGGCCAGCCTCTCGGCCAGACACCGTCAATCGCCAGCAACGCCACCAGCCCGGGCAATGCCAGCAGGCCCAGCGCACTCAACGCCTCGTTGACCAGCGCATGCAGAATGTCGCGTCGACGATCACCTACCGGGCGGTTCCAGACCGTCTCATAAGGCAGTAGCCATTCCGCCGCGAACGACACCGACAGCGCCGCAACAAACAGCGGCAACAACCACAACGCCGACCACTGCGCCAGCCATAACCCGCCGCCAATAAAACCGCCCCAGAACAGCGGCGCGTACAACCCGGCAACGATACGTTTCATGTGCACCTCCATTGATTGAAGGCACAGCATGAAATGTCATTGCATGGGCTAATTGAACAAACGACGCAATCGAGTGCAGCGTTTTAAGGGTGAATTAAGTTGCGGCGTTTAATCTGAACTCACTGAAACAGCACACCCGCTCAGACAAATACCTAAAGGATTGAACCGATGAAAACTTTGACTGCCCTGTTTACTGCCGCTGCCCTGACCCTCACCGCTGGCCTGGCCCAGGCTGATGTTCGCGTCGACCAGATCCCGCAACTGGTCAAGGAAGGCGAGATCAAGTCGCTGGAGTCGATGAACGCCGAAGCGCTGAAACTGCATCCGGGTGCGACTATTACTGACACTGACCTGGATAACCACTTCAATGGTTATGAGTATGAAGTTGAACTGAAGACGGCTGATGGCAAAGAGTTCGATGTGGACTTTGATGCCACCACTGGCAAGGTGTTGAGCAACAAGCAAGACACTTGATACATCGAATATGGAAAGCCGCACGATTGAGAAATCGTGCGGCTTTTTTTGTGTTTGGTGTTTGGCTTTGTTGATGTGTTGTCAGTGAGATTTTCTCCCCCTCACCCCAGCCCTCTCCCCCAAGGGGGCGAGGGGGAAAGGGAGCCGATCGGGGGCTATTCAAGACCTGAGTGCGACTCGCAATCTTGCAGCCGACAAGGAAACAACAAGGGCCTGAGTTTGACTCGATATTTCAGGTCGGCGTACCTCGAAAGAACACCACGGTCAGTCCCCTCGCCCTCTGGGCGGTCCGACGTTTCGGGAGGGCCAGGGTGAGGGGAAACGGCATCACGCCGAGGTACTGACCAGCGAACCCGAGGTGCTCGAGTCGGAATCCTGCAACGCCTGCAACAGCGAGGCGGTGGCGGTGGACAGGGAGGCCGAGGTGGCGGTGATTTGCGCCTGTGCGGCGGCTACTTCGGCGGCTTTGGCATCAGAACTTTCCTGCTTCGCCTGGGCCGCTTGCAAGGCTTGCTGCTCCTCCTGCAATTGCTTCTGCAACTCGGCAATCTGCTTGCGCAGCTCCTTCACCGAATCCGATTCTTCGCTGCTGCTGGAACTGCTGCCGCCCGAAGGTGCTGCGCCGCCAGCCGCTTTCGGCGCGTCGGTGGCTGCGCCAGTGCTGGCGGTTGCACTGGTGGAAGTGTCGTCGCCGATGTCACTGATCGAAGTTTTACTGGTGGGGGTCGTGACAGTCTGATTGATCGAAACTGAAGTGATGCTGACCATGGAAAGGCTCCAATGCCGGTTATAGATAACCGGTCATCGACCATGGCCGCAGGTAATTGAGATCGACTGTGTACCGACTCGGTATCCGAATCGGTACACGCTCAATGACCTCAGGCGCTGAGGCGCGCGGTGACTTCGTTCAACTGCCCCGACAGGCTATGCAGGTTCTGGCTGGCGCTTTCAGTGCGCTGCACATTGTCGAGGTTGGTGCTGGCGATCGAGGTGATCTCGGTGAGGTTGCGCGAGATGTCCTCGGCCACCGAGGTCTGCTCTTCGGCAGCAGTAGCGATCTGACGGTTCATGTCGCGGATCGCTTCCACGGCGTGCGTGATGCGCTCCAGCATTGCGCCAGCCTGGGTCACTTGCTCGACGCTTTCTTCGCTGCGCGTCTGGCCGCTGTCGATGGCTTGCGCCGCGTCCACCGCGCCGGTCTGCACGCTCTGAATGATCTGGTTGATCTCGATGATCGACTCGGCAGTGCGCTGTGCGAGGTTGCGCACTTCATCGGCGACCACGGCAAAGCCACGCCCGGCCTCACCGGCGCGCGCCGCTTCGATCGCAGCGTTGAGCGCCAGCAGGTTGGTCTGCTCGGCGATGCCGCGAATCACTTCCAGCACCTTGCCGATACGGCCGCTATCAGCTTCCAGGCGACGGATGACGGTCGCGGTGTTGGCGATTTCACCGCGCATCTGCGTGATCGAGTGAATGGTGCTCTGCATGACCTTCTCACCCTGTTGGGCAGACTGGTCGGCATCGTCGGCAGCACGTGCGGCGTCAGCGGCATGACGCGCCACTTCCTGCGCAGTGGCGGACATTTCATTCATTGCCGTGGCCACCTGATCGGTGCGGTTGAACTGCTCGTTGGTGCCACCGGCCATGGTGGTGGCGATCGCATTCAACTCGCCGCTAGCGCTGTCCAGATCGCTGGCACTGCGCTGCAAACGGGTGAAGGTTTCGGCGAGAAAGTCGCGCAGGGTGTTGGCGGCAGCCGCGAGGTTGCCCAACTCATCCTGGCGCTCGCTGACCACGCGCTCGGCCAGTTTGCCGCGGCTCAATTGGGTGACGTAATCGATGAGCTTGCGGATCGGCTCGATCAGGTTGCGGTTGACCAGCCACAGGCTCAACAGGCCGATCAGCAGGCCCGATGCGAGCATCACCAGCAAACCGAACAACACCGTGCGATCGGCCTCGGCACTGATCAGCGCCGACTGTGCGCTACCCTGCTTGCGCAACTCGCTGACCAGTTCGCTCATCTGATCGCTGGTGGCCCGGTCGACCCCTTTGACGGCGTTGTCGCCTGCCGCTGGATCACCACCGGCCGCCACGTAGGCATCGCGGCCCTTCTGATAAGCGCTACCCAGTTGACGGTGTTCGTCGCGCAGGCGTTCGATGCGCGATTTCAGACTCGGCTCAATGCCTTTCTGCCCGGCCAGCTCGCCGAGGATATTCTGCACATCGCGCTGACGGTCTTCGAACTGGCCCCAGTACTTGGCCAGATCCGCCGGTTGCTTGCCACGCAGCAGGACGTTTTTCCACTCCTGCACCTGCACCTTGAATTGCAGGTTGGCTTCGTCGATCAATTGCGAGGTGTGCAACGGGCCGGCGATCAATTGGCTGTAACTTTGCACGCCGTTGGACAGGAAATGAAAACAGGCCAGCGCGATCAACAGCATCGCCAGCAGACTGCCGCTCAGCAGGGCGAGAATTTGCGCTCTCAGGGATTTTTGCAGCATCGCAAGATACTCAGGACAAGAATGAGGCACGCCCGGTAAGGCGTGAAATTGTGCCGGACATCCATGTCGGCGAGCCTTGGCTCATGGCCAATGGCGCGCAACCTAACGCACCTGTGATCGGCGCGCCAGAGCGCTTCTTGAAGAAAATCCGACCGTCGGCAAGTCGCTGATTTGACGTCATTTTGCTGTCACACAAACGTCATGTGACATTGCGATGATGCGGCTCAGTGAACCTGCCATTTGCGCACCGACGCACCCTCCTCGCAGCGAGCCTTCATGAACCACAGCCTCGATATCAGCCATCGCGATCCCGATCTGTTTGGCCTGCTCTACGGCTATCGCTTCCTCCCCGGCGAACGCGGTCGCGAAGTTGACTCGGCGACGGCATTGCGCTGTTTGCAGGACGACAGCGACAGTGGCGAATTTCTTTGGCTGCACCTCAATCTGGCGCATGCGGCGTGCGAGCGCTGGATGAAAAGCCATCTGCAATTGCCTGAAGAGTTTTTCGAAGCGCTGCACGAAGGTTCGCGGTCGACGCGCATCGAGCATGTCGACTCGGCGTTGCTGGCGGTGGTCAACGATGTGGTGTTCAACCTCAGCAGCATGGTTTCGTCGGACGTGTCGACGCTGTGGGTCTGTGTGCGCAGCAAACTGATCGTCAGCGCGCGTCTGCAACCTCTGCACTCGGTGGACAAATTGCGCTCGTCGGTGAAGGCCGGCGAACGCTTTCGTTCGCCCTCGGAACTGCTCGTGCATCTGCTGCGCGATCAGGGCGAAGTGCTCACGCAAATCGTGCGCAAGACCAGCCTGAGCGTTGATCAGGTCGAGGACGAATTGCTCTCCTCACGGCTGTCGACCAACCGCGCCGAACTCGGCGCCAACCGGCGTGTGCTGGTGCGTTTGCAACGGCTTTTGGCACTGGAGCCGGGTTCGCTGCTGCGCCTGCTCAATCGGCCGCCGCCGTGGTTACAGAAGGAGGACGTCAAGGAGCTGCGCAAATCCACCGAGGAGTTTGCCCTGATCATCAACGACCTCACCGCCCTCGGTGAGCGGATCAAACTGTTGCAGGAAGAGATCGCCGCCAACCTCAACGAACAGAGCAACCGCACGCTGTTTACTCTGACGGTGGTGACTGTGCTGGCGTTGCCGATCAACATCATTGCCGGTTTTTTCGGGATGAATGTGGGCGGGGTGCCGTTGTCGCAGGACCCGGAGGGGTTCTGGATATTGGTGGCACTGGTGGCGACGTTTACCGTGATTGCCGGGCGTTGGGCGTTTCGCAAACGCGCAGACTACTGACGCCTGAACGCTCGTTCCCACGCTCTGCGTGGGAATGCATCAAGTGACGCTCTGCGTCACAGGGGCGCGGAGCGTCCCGGGCGTCATTCCCACGCAGAGCGTGGGAACGAGCAGAAGACCGACGGTTGGGCTAATCAGCCAAACACTGACATGGCGCAGTCTCTCTGTAACATTCTGCAACGATCATGGGCGACACTCCTTCCCTCGCTCAGGATTGTCCGCTCATGGCTACTCCCTCCCTGACCGCCAGCCCCACGTCCGCCGCCAATGGCAGGCCGGCCCTCGACAAGAAAACCGGTCCGTTCACCTACGTGATCTTTTTCGCCGTGCTGGCGATGGGGATGCTGTTCACCGCCTACAGCCTGATGCACGACATGCACGAACTCGGCACGGTCGTCACCACCTGGACGCCGTTCCTGCTGCTCGGCGTGGCGCTGCTGATTGCGCTGGGTTTCGAGTTCGTCAACGGCTTCCACGACACCGCCAATGCTGTCGCGACAGTGATCTACACCCACTCGCTGCCGCCGAATGTCGCGGTGGTCTGGTCGGGGTTCTTCAACTTTCTCGGCGTGCTGCTTTCGAGCGGTGCGGTGGCGTTCGGCATCATCGCCTTGCTGCCGGTAGAGCTGATCCTACAGGTCGGTTCGTCCGCCGGTTTCGCGATGATTTTCGCCCTGCTGATCGCGGCGATCCTGTGGAACCTCGGCACTTGGTGGTTGGGTTTGCCGGCGTCGTCTTCGCACACGCTGATCGGCTCGATCATCGGCGTTGGTGTGGCCAATGCCTTGATGCACGGCCGCGACGGCACCAGCGGTGTCGACTGGGCGCAGGCGACCAAGATCGGTTACGCGTTGTTGCTGTCGCCACTGGTGGGCTTCGGCTGTGCGGCGCTGTTGCTGCTGGCGCTGCGGGCGTTCGTGAAGAATCGTTCGCTGTACAAGGCACCGGAAGGCAACACCCCGCCGCCATGGTGGATTCGCGGGTTGCTGATTCTGACCTGCACCGGTGTGTCCTTCGCCCACGGTTCCAACGACGGGCAGAAAGGCATGGGCCTGATCATGTTGATTCTGGTCGGCACGCTGCCGATGGCGTACGCCTTGAACCGGACCATGCCGGAAGAACAGTCGCTGCAATTTGCCGCTGTGGCGCAAGTCACCCAGCAAGCGCTGGTGAAAAGTGCGCCGCTGCCGACGCCGGCCGATCCGCGTGCAGTGCTCTCCGATTACGTGCGCAGCAAGGAAGCCACGCCGCAACTGATCCCCGCCCTCGCCGCACTCACCGGGCACATCGGCGAAGAAGTCAGGGGCTACGGCTCGCTGGCGAAAGTCCCGGCCGAGGCCATGGGCAACGTACGTAATGACATGTACCTGGCCAGCGAAAGCATTCGCCTGATGGACAAAAACAAGGTCGGCAATTTCGATGCCGACACCAGCAGCAAACTGCAACTGTTCAAGCAGCAGATCGACAACGCCACGCGGTTTATTCCGCTGTGGGTGAAGATTGCCGTGGCCATCGCGCTGGGGTTGGGCACCATGGTTGGCTGGAAACGAATTGTGGTGACGGTCGGCGAGAAGATCGGCAAGACCCACCTGACGTATGCGCAGGGTGCCTCGGCGGAAACCGTGGCGATGCTGACCATTGGTGCGGCAGACATGTTTGGTTTGCCGGTGTCGACGACGCATGTGTTGTCGTCGGGTGTGGCGGGGACGATGGTTGCCAACGGTGGCGGGTTGCAGATGAAGACCATCCGTAATCTGCTGATGGCGTGGGTGCTGACACTGCCGGCCGCCATTCTGCTGTCGGGCAGCCTCTACTGGCTGTTCACCCAGATTTTCTAACCCCCCACAAATCCCCTGTAGGAGCTGCCGAAGGCTGCGATCTTTTGATCTTGTTTTTAAAAAGCAAAATCAAAAGATCGCAGCCTTCGGCAGCTCCTACATTTGGATGTGTGGTGTTGGTTAGAGCGCGGAGCGAATCAGATCGCCGAGCCAGTCCATAAACACCCGCACCCGCAACGGCAAATGCCGTTGCCGGGCATACAACAATGAAATGCCCATCGCCGGCGCGGTGAATTGCGGCAACACCGTCACCAGTTCGCCGTTTTCCAGATGCGGCTGCATGCCGGTACGCGGCACCTGCGTCAGACCGAAGCCGCCGAGGCACGCCGACTCGTAAGCGTCAGTGCTGTTGACAGTAATGCTGCCTGCCATCGGCAAGCGTTTCACCTGACCGCCCTCCTCGTACACAAACCCTTCCGAACGCGAACCCAATACGCCGACGTAATGCACCAGCCGATGCTGCGCCAAATCCTCCAGCGTCTGCGGCACGCCATAGCGCGCGAGGTAGGCGGGGCTGGCGCAGTTGACCATAGGAAAGTCACCGAGATGTCGCTCGACCACCGATTGATCCGGTTGCGCGCCAATCCTCACCACGCAATCGAAGCCTTCGCTGAGCAAGTCGACGCGGCGATCGGTGCTGCTGATTTCCAGCTCCAGATTCGGATGGCGATCCATGAACTGCGGCAGGCGCGGCATGACCAGTCGTCGCGCGAGAATGTTCGGCAGGTCGACACGAATACGCCCCGTCAGCGAGGCCTCGTCCTGGCGAAACAAGCCCTCGATCTCATCCATATGCGAGAGCAGATCCTTGCTGCGCTCGTACAACACCAGACCGTCCTGCGTCGCCTGCACCTTGCGTGTGGTGCGTTGCAGCAGGCGCGTGCCGACTAACGCTTCCAGCGCCTGCACATGTTCCGACACGGTGGAGCGCGGCAGCCCGAGATTTTCCCCAGCGAGGGTGAAACTCGACAGTTCGCTGACCCGCACGAAGGTGCGCAGCAGTTCCAGTTTGTTCATGAGGCACCTGTGGATTGTTCGTCTGAGCCGATCAGTGATTCCGGTTTGGCTCTGTTTATCACCTCACAGCGGATAAATAAACTGAGTCCCATCACCACTCACCGCAATCGAGGAAGCCTTCATGAATCGCAAAATCGCATTGATCACCGGCGCCAGTCGTGGCCTGGGCAAAAACGCCGCCCTGCACCTCGCCGCTCAGGGCATCGACATCATCGGCACTTACCACAGCCGTGCTGATGAAGCTCAGGCGCTGGTCGTGGAACTGGAAAAGCTCGGCGCCAAAGCCGTGATGCTGCAATTGGACGTTGGCCGCAGCGAAAGCTTTGCTGAATTTGGTACGAAGGTTGAGCAAGCGTTACTGCAAACTTTCGACCGCCAGCGCTTCGATTTCCTGATCAACAACGCTGGGGTCGGCCTGCACGTCAGTTTCGCCGAGACCAGCGTCGAGCAATTCGACATGTTGATGAACGTGCATTTCAAAGGGCCGTTCTTTCTGACTCAGCAGCTTTTGCCAGTGATTAATGACGGCGGCCGGATCATCAATATTTCTAGCGGGCTCGCGCGCTTCACCATCCCGGGCGCTAGTGCTTATGCGGCGATGAAAGGCGCGATCGAAGTGCTGACCCGTTATCAGGCGAAAGAGTTGGGCGCACGGCAAATTGCCGTGAATACCCTGGCGCCCGGTGCGATTGAAACCGACTTTGGTGGCGGCACCGTTCGCGACAATGCGGCGGTGAATGCGATGGTCGCCGACAACACCGCGCTGGGTCGCGCCGGTCAGCCGGATGATATTGGCGGAGCGCTGGCGTTGTTGCTGTCGCCGGGGGCGCAGTGGATCAACGGCCAACGGGTTGAAGCCTCTGGCGGCATGTTCCTCTAACCAACGCTGAAACACCTTCCCTTGCAGGAGCTGCCGCAGGCTGCGATCTTTTGATCTTGTCTCTAAAAACAAAATCAAAAGATCGCAGTCTTCGGCAGCTCCTACACGGGGATCAGGGTTAATTCTGGCAGGCGTTGCGGGTCATGAAGCGCTCGCGCAGTACGTCGTAGCCCCAGTGATAGACATAGGTGTACGGCAGGAAAAACAGCAGCACACCGATGTCGAGCAAAAACGCCTGCCACAGGCTGACCGACAGCCACCAGGCAATCAGCGGCACGCCCATCACGATCAAGCCCCCCTCGAACAGCAACGCGTGCACCACGCGCACCCAAGCGTTGTGCGCAACACTCATGCGCTCAAGGATACGGTCGAAGAAGCGGTTGAACACCACGTTCCAACCCAGCGCCAACAGGGCGATCATCACGGTCACCGCGCCCATTTCAAGCATCGGTTTTTGCATGATCCACGCCAGCAACGGTGTGCAGATGAGGATGGCCAGCAATTCGAAACCGATGGCCTGGAAAATACGTTCAGAGATGGATTTGTGGGCAGTCATGGCCTGACTCCTTGAGTGAAGATGGTTGCCATGATCTATGCTCGCGCCGATACTTCATAACCAATAACCATCGATCAAGGCGATAGTTGATGATTTCGCAAGAAGTGCTGCTGGCGTTTGTGCAGGCGGCCACGCAAGGATCGTTTTCGGCGGCGGCGCGCAAGTTGGGGCGCAGTCAGTCGACCATCAGCGCGGCGGTGGCCAGCCTCGAGATCGATCTGGATCTGCTGTTGTTTGATCGCAGCAGTCGCAAACCGACGCTGACCCCGGCCGGGCATGTGATGCTGCAACGTGCCGAAGCGATTCTGGCGGCCAGCAGTCGCCTGGAAATGACCGCACGGCAGTTGTCCCAAGGCGTCGAGCCGAAACTGACGGTGGCGATTTCCGATACCTATCAGTCGTACCGATTCGAAGCGGCGTTGGTCGGGTTTGAACAGCGTTATCCGGATCTGGAACTGGAGTGTTTGATCGCCGAATGCGATGACTTGATTGAACTGGTGCAGCGTGGTCGCGCGCATCTGGCGTTCGCTGAAATGCAGGAAAACTATCCGGCGGATCTGGCGACGTCGACGGTGGCCGAGCGTACCGAAATCGCCCTGTTCGTCAATCGCGACCATGCACTGGCCAAGCTTGATCACGTTGATCAGCAGATCCTCGAGCAGCATCGCGAATTGCGTCTGGCGACCATAGTCAATCCGTATGACAGCCGTGGCAAAGGTCGGGTGTGGTCGGCACCGAGTTATCTGATGTTGCTGGAAATGGCCGAGAAAGGTTTTGGCTGGGCACCGTTGCCGCGTTGGCTGGCGCAGCGCTTTGGCAACAATTTACTGGTGGAGTTGAAGGTGCGCGGCTGGCCGAAACCGGTGTTTGTCGATGCCTTGTGGTCGCGGCTGTATCCGCCGGGGCCGGCGGGGAGCTGGTTGTTGAGCAAGATGCTGGAATAGCGGTTGAAGATCGAGCCACCCTCACCCCAGCCCTCTCCCGGAGGGAGAGGGGGCCGACCGAGGTGTCTTGCGTCAGACATCGACCTGAAAGACCGAGTCGATTATGGATTCATTGCTGCGGTATATAGGGTCGTGAAATTTGGTTCGGTCACGGATTCACTGCTGAGCCTTCAGGTCGGCGTATTTCTACAGCATCCCCCAATCGGTCCCCTCTCCCCCTGGGAGAGGGCTAGGGTGAGGGCAATTCCAGCGCCGAAAGTCGCCCTTCAATAAACCGCCGCTCCGGCTCTTGTCGGGTCAGCTCCAAGGCTCGCAAATACGCCGCCCGAGCCTCCTCCACCCTGCCCAACTGCCGACAAAACTCCGCCCGCGCTGAATGCGCCAAGTGATAATCCTGCAACTCGCCCCGCGCCAAAATCCCTTCAATCAGATTCAACCCTGCCAACGCGCCATCACGCTTGGCCACCGCCACTGCCCGATTCAACTCGATCACCGGCGAAGGCACCGCGCGCAACAGCACGTCATACAAACCAACGATCTGCTCCCAATCCGTCTCCCCCGCCGACGGCGCCTCAGCATGAACCGCCGCAATCGCCGCCTGCAAACAATACGGCCCAAACCGCCGCGTGGTCAGCGCACGCTCGACCAACGCACAACCTTCAGCAATCAACCCGGCATCCCACTGAGATCGATCCTGATCATCCAGCAGCACCAGTTCACCACTCGGCGAAGTGCGCGCCGCCCGTCGCGATTCGTGCAACAGCATCATCGCCAATAGCCCCATCACTTCCGGCTCCGGCAGCAACTCCATCAACAGCCGCCCCAGCCTGATCGCCTCACGCGTCAGATCTTCACGGGTCAACTCAGCCCCGCCCGACGCCGAATACCCTTCGTTGAACACCAGATAAATCACCCGCAACACGCTGTCGAGGCGTTCAGGCAATTCGCTCAGGCTCGGTACTTGATAAGGGATTTTCGCATCACGGATCTTGGCCTTCGCCCTCACGATGCGTTGGGCAATCGCCGCTGGCGCGCAGAGAAATGCACGGGCGATTTCCTCGGTGGTCAGATCGCAGACTTCGCGCAAGGTCAGCGGTACTTGCGCATCCGCCGCCAGCGCCGGGTGACAACAGGTGAAGATCAGCCGCAGGCGATCATCTTCCACGTCTTCACCGCTCCAGTCGGCCTGTTCCAGTTCTTCTAGTTGCGCCAGCAGCAATGGCTGTGAAGCCTTGAAGCGAGCACGCCGGCGCAACACATCAATCGCCTTGAAGCGCCCGGTGGACACCAGCCAAGTGCGCGGGTTGTCGGGCACGCCGTCGCGTTGCCAGCGTTCGACCGCGACGAAGAACGCCTCGTGCAAGGCTTCTTCGGCGAGGTCGAAATCACCGAGCAGGCGAATCAGCGTTGCCAGAATCCGCCGCGAGTCTTCGCGATAGACCTGCTCGACCCGCGCCCTGACCTCAGACATTCAACTGCCGCACCGGGCGCACTTCAACGCTGCCCACCCGCGCCGCCGGAATGTTGCCGGCGACCTGGAGCGCTTCGTTGAGGTCCTTGGCGTCGATCAGGTAAAAGCCGGCCAGTTGCTCCTTGGTTTCGGCAAACGGGCCGTCGGTGATCGACAGTTTGCCGTTGCGCATACGCACCGTGGTGGCGGTCTGCACTGACTCCAGCGCCTCGGCGGCAACCATCCGCCCACTGCCTTGAATCGACTCGGCGTAGGCCCAGCACTCGGCGTCTTCCGGGCTGTCGGGCGACGAATGCAGCAGTTGTTCATCGCTGTAGACCAGGCATAAATACTTCATGGCGTTCTCCTGAAGCGGACGGTTCAACTATGGCTGAAGATCAGGGGGTCACATCGAACAGGGTCGCGCCGCTCATCGGATCGAACGGCGCCGACCAGTGTTCATGGGCGATTTTCCACGCCCCGCCGACCTGCCGGTAGCAAGCGGTGACGCGCATCCAGCAGCTCTGGGTTTCGCCTTTGTCATTGGTGCCGCCGCAATTGGCTACCCAGTGGGCGAAGGCGATGTTGTCAGCGCTTTCGATGGCGATCTCATGGAACTCGAAGATGTGCGGTCCGGGGCACATTTGCATGCACTCGACCCAGTGCGCGCGGTAGGCGGGCTTGCCCTTGAATTGCAAGGCCTTGATTGCGTCGAAAGAGACGATGTCGTCGGCGTACAACGCCATGACTTTCTCCACGTCCTTGGTCATGACGGCTTCGCGGTAGGTGTTGATCAGGGTCTGGATTTCAGCTTGTGCGCTCATGGTGTTCTCCATGGTTTTTGTTGTGAAGACACCTTTAGTCGTTCGGCAAACAGGCAGATCGACAGTCGAAACAAAAAATTTCCACTGCGGCCAAAATCGCTAGAATCCGAGGCTCATCTTTGTAGGAAAAAGGAAATTCCCGTGTCAGCCCAACTCGTGCCGTACGACAGCCTGAACGCCTTGCAGCGTCAGCAAGTCGAGGCGATTGAAATCCATGCCGAGCAGATCAAGTTCTCCGGTGATATCCATGGCGCTTTGCACACTCTGCTGTCGAAACCCGGCCCGGGCGTGAAAGGTTTTGCCTTGTTGGCGGATGACGTGCCGGTGGCGTTTCTGCTGCTCAAACGCCCGCCAGTGTTGCCGGCCTGGGCTGATGAGCACAGCGCCACCTTGCATGCATTGCAGGTTGATCACCGGGCGCAGGGCAAGGGTTTCGGCAAGGCGTGTCTGCAAGCGTTGCCCGAAGTCGCGCGTCAGGCCTGGCCGGAGATCAAAGGACTGGAATTGTCGGTGGACGCGGATAACGACGCAGCCATCGCGCTGTACGCCAAGCACGGCTACGTCGACAGCGGCGAAGCGTACAAGGGCCGGATCGGTTACGAACGGCGCATGGGGTTGTTTTTCTAAGTCATCGAGGGAAACACGATGATCGATTCAATCGAAGCACTGGAGGCGATTTACGGACTGCCCCACGAGCGGGCGGTGCGCAAGCAGATCGGTTTTCTCAACGAGGATTATCAGGCGATGGTGCGGGTTTCGCCGCTGGTGATCGTCAGCTCGGTGGGCGCCGATGGCCTCGACAATTCGCCGCGCGGCGATGCGCCGGGGTTTGTGCGGATCATTGATGAGCGCACGCTGGCCCTGCCGGATCGCCCCGGTAACAACCGCATCGATACCTTGCGCAATGTGCTGCAGGATTCGCGGGTGTCGCTGCTGTTCATCATTCCGGGGATTGGCGAGACGTTGCGGGTCAATGGCACGGCGACGATCAGCGCGGAGCCGCAGTTGTTGGAGAGTTTTGCGGTGAATGGCAAACCGGCGAAAACGGTGTTGCTGGTGACAGTGGCGGCGGCGTTCTTTCATTGTTCAAAAGCGTTTGTACGCTCGGATGCGTGGAACCCGCAAACCCACCTGCCGCGCTCGGCCCTGCCCTCTGCTGGCGCGTTTCATAAGCGCTTGAATGACGGCCAGTTCGATGCCGAAACCTACGACCGTGAAGCGCCGAAACGGGTAAGTGACACCCTCTACTGACACAACACGGCCCCTTGGAATGATCGTTCCCACGCTCTGCGTGGGAATGCCTCTTGTGACGCTCTGCGTCACGATTTTGGGACGCAGAGCGTCCCCGGCTGCATTCCCACGCGGAGCATGGGAACGATCATTGGCAGGAAGACATGGGTCAGAGGGTCAGGATCATCTCGTGCCACGCCATGCCGCCGTGATCCGACTCCGACGGTTTGATATAGGCAAAGCCAAACCCGGCATACAACGGGATGTGCTTTTCCTTGCACATCAAATGAATGGTCGCTTTATCCATCCCGCGCATACGCTCGATAAACTCGCCCATCAAACGCTTGGCCAAACCCTGCCCCTGATAATCCGGGTGCACCACCACCGACATGATCACTACGTTCGGCCCTTTCGGGTCATGGCCGATCAGCTCCTTGAACGCCTCGTCCGACATTTGCACATCAAACGCCGCGCCGGAATTGACGAAGCCTGCGACCTCACCGCCCACCTCGGCAACGATAAAACCTTCCGGCCAAGTGGCAATGCGCGTGGCGATCTTCTCGCGAGTAGCCGCTTCGTCACCTTCGTAGGCGACGGTTTCGATGGCGTAGCAGCGGTCCAGATCGGCGGCGGTGACGTTGCGGATAACGGTGTTCATGGCAGCTCGGAAATCAGCAGAAGAAAGAGCTGAAAGCATAAAGGAATAAGGCCTGCATATCGATGCGCACGGGCGGCGTAAAGCCTGCGTATAAGCGCTTTTCTTCGGGGTCGGGGCGGGCTATTTCTCAGGGGTGTCTCTGATCACCCTTGGGGGAAGCAACTTATGAGCAGCGTTCAGATCGGTCTGTTGATGGTATTGGGCATCAGTACTTTCGGCTTCATCACGCTGGCGGTCGACCTGCTGCGCACGCGGCGTAAACAGCGTTGAAACCATGCGGCGGATCATTGATCAGCCGCATGGTTGTCTGCTCAAACCTTGGTATCGACCGGCACGCAGATTTCCAGTTTGCCGGTGTGCAGCTTCGGATTGAAATCGGCACTGTAGCGTTCCAGCTCCGGGGCGTTGAGCTCCACGTAATGAGAGGTCGGCAGCCAGGTTTTGTAGATGTATTGCAGGGTTTGCGGCAACTCATCGAGTGGCCCTTGGTGTTCAAACACCGCGTAGTGCCGGGGCAGGACTTCGACCCACTGGTAGACCTTCTGGTCGAGATCATCGAGCTTGCTGATTTCTACCCCGGCGATGTAATCGAAACCACCCTTGCCGTCGAAGTTACTGCAGACGCCGTAGGTCACCTCGTTTTTTTGCCCCGGTATCTTTCCCAGGTTCGGCAAGAACTTTTCCCACAGAGCCGGGATGTCCTTTGCGCTGTCTTGGGTAAATCGACCGCGAAAACCTGCAATCAGCAGGAAGTGTCCATGTTCGAAGCGAGGTTCAGCCACTTCGACGCTTTTTTGCTCATCCATGACTCGACTCCTGGCACAAAAAAAGGGGTTCGGCTGGGAGTATAGAAAGCCCAATCCAATTCGCACGCCTACAACGCGTGCAACTGCTCGACGGCAGCAGAACCGACGAATTCGTTATAGCCAGATACGATCACGTACACCGCGAAATAGCAGAAGATCGCTGCAGATGCCATGTAGGAGTAACGCAGAAGCTTGTCACCGAGCAGCTTGCCGCCATGACTCGCGGCGAAGCACAAACCGGCCGACCACAGCAGCCCGGCGCAAAGGAAACCGCCAAGGAACAGCGCCGAACTGAGCGGGCCACCACCGCCGGAGCGCGCGATCAACGTGCCGCCAACCGCCGCGAACCAGAGAATCGCACTCGGCGACGACATGGCCAGAAAAATCCCCCGGAAAAACTCCTTGCGATGGGAGTTGTGCCCCACTTCCGCCGTCTCGGCCAGCAACGCTTCGTGATGGATCGCCGAGTAGATCATCTTCGCCGCGAAATAAATCAGCAGCGCCGAACCACCAATCCACAACACCCAGCGCACGGTCTCGTACTGCAACAGAACCGTCATCCCGGCCAGCGCCAGCACCGCATAAATCAGGTCGCCGACACAGGTGCCGAGGCCCAGCGCGAAGCCCTGAAAGTAACCGCGCTGCATCGCCAATGTGATCATCGCGATGTTGGCCACGCCGATATCCAGGCACAGCGAAAGGCTCAGCAAGAAGCCGCTGGTGAATTCCATCTACCGATTTCCTTGGGCAAATATGTTTGAAAAACGCGCTGGACAGTATGCCATCACAGCCCTTATCTTCCGCCACAGGTCACCGCAGTGACCAGCGTCGCTCGGACGGTTCCGGGCGCTTACGTTATCCGAGGCAACAATGGCTGAACAAGGTTCGCCGCGCCGCTTTGCGCGCATAGATCGACTCCCCCCTTACGTTTTCAACATCACCGCCGAGCTGAAGATGGCCGCGCGTCGTCGTGGTGAAGACATCATCGACTTGAGCATGGGCAACCCCGACGGGGCTACGCCGCCGCACATTGTCGAAAAGCTCGTACAAGTTGCCCAACGCGAAGACACCCACGGTTACTCCACTTCCAAGGGCATTCCGCGCCTGCGCCGGGCGATTTCCAACTGGTACAAGCAGCGCTACGAGGTCGATATCGACCCGGAAAGCGAAGCGATTGTCACCATCGGTTCCAAGGAAGGCCTGGCGCATTTGATGCTGGCGACCCTGGATCAGGGCGACACCGTGCTGGTGCCGAACCCGAGCTACCCGATTCACATCTACGGTGCGGTGATTGCCGGCGCCCAGGTGCGTTCGGTGCCGCTGGTGCCGGGCGTGGACTTCTTCGATGAGCTTGAACGGGCCATTCGCGGTTCGATCCCGAAGCCGAAAATGATGATCCTCGGCTTCCCGTCGAACCCGACCGCGCAGTGCGTGGAGCTGGATTTCTTCGAGCGGGTAATCGCCCTCGCCAAGCAGTACGATGTGCTGGTGATTCACGATCTGGCTTACGCCGATATCGTCTACGACGGCTGGAAAGCCCCGTCGATCATGCAAGTGCCGGGGGCCAAGGACATCGCCGTGGAATTTTTCACCCTGTCCAAGAGCTACAACATGGCCGGCTGGCGCATCGGTTTCATGGTCGGTAACCCGGAACTGGTCAACGCGCTGGCGCGGATCAAGAGCTACCACGACTACGGCACCTTCACCCCACTGCAAGTGGCGGCGATTGCTGCGCTGGAAGGCGATCAGCAATGCGTGCGGGATATCGCCGAGCAGTATCGCCAGCGTCGTAATGTGCTGGTCAAAGGCCTGCATGAACTGGGCTGGATGGTCGAAAATCCGAAGGCGTCGATGTATGTCTGGGCGAAGATCCCTGAGGCCTATGCGCATCTGGGTTCGCTGGAGTTCGCCAAGAAACTGCTGGCCGAGGCCAAAGTCTGCGTCTCGCCGGGGGTGGGGTTTGGTGAGTATGGCGACGATCACGTGCGCTTCGCGCTGATCGAAAACCAGGACCGCATTCGTCAGGCTGTACGCGGGATTCGCGGGATGTTCCGGGCGGATGGCTTAGTCCCGAAATCCGGTAACTGACACCTGCCCCCTGTGGGAGCGAGCTTGCTCGCGAAGGCGTCGTGTCAGCTACATCAGTGCTGACTGACCCACCGCTTTCGCGAGCAAGCTCGCTCTCACATTGGTTGTGTGTTCAGCCGTGATATCTCCAACCACAAAAAAACCGCATCGCTGCGGTTTTTTTGTGCCTGAAAGAGGCGCTTAAACGAACAGCGACAACAGAAGGATAAAGCCCAACGCAACCACCGACAGGATGGTTTCCATCGCCGTCCAGGTCTTGAACGTCTCGGCCACGGTCATGTTGAAGTACTGCTTCACCAGCCAGAAACCAGCGTCATTCACGTGCGACAGAATCAACGAACCGGCACCAGTCGCCAGCACCAGCAACTCACGGTTAACACCCGGGATCATCCCCACCACTGGCACCACAATGCCCGCGCCGGTAATGGTCGCCACAGTCGCCGAACCGGTGGCGATACGAATCACCGCTGCCACCAGCCACGCCAGCAGGATCGGCGAGATCTGTGCGCTGACCGCCATGTGGCCAATCACGTCGCCTACACCGCTGGTGACCAGCATCTGCTTGAAGCCACCGCCAGCACCGATGATCAGGATGATCGCCGCGGTTGGCGCCAGGCTTGCGTCGAGCCACTTGAGCATTTGCTGGGAACCGATGCCCTGCTTGTGCCCGAAAGTGTACAGCGACAGCAGCAACGCCAGCAGCAGCGCGGAGATCGGGTGACCGATCATGTCCATCCAGGTGCGGAAGAAGTGACCGTCCGGCAACGCCACGTCAGCGAAGGTTTTCAGCAGCATCAGGAACACCGGCAGCAGCACGGTGATCAGGGTGATGGTGAAGCTCGGCAGCTTGGCCGAGTCGTCGTTTTCGCGGGCCAGTTGATCGACCAGTTCCTGATTCGGGTGACCCGGAATGTGCTTGGCGATGAAGGTACCGAAGATCGGACCGGCAATGATCGCGGTTGGCAGCGCCACGATCAGACCATAAAGAATGGTCTTGCCGATGTCCGCGCCGAACACGCCGATGGCCAGCAGCGGCCCCGGGTGCGGTGGCACCAGACCGTGCACGGCGGACAGGCCGGCGAGCAGCGGGATACCGATCTTGATGATCGACACGCCGGTGCGACGCGCAACGATGAACACCAGCGGAATCAGCAGCACGAAGCCGATTTCGAAGAACAGCGGAATGCCCACCAAAAACGCGGCGAACATCATTGCCCACTGGACTTTGTCCTTGCCGAACGCACGGATCAGGGTCTGGGCAATCTGATCTGCCCCGCCCGATTCAGCCATCATTTTGCCGAGCATGGTGCCCAGCGCGAGGATGATGCCGACGAAACCGAGCACGCCACCGAAGCCGTCCTGGAACGCTTTGATGATGGTGCCGATCGGCATGCCGGAGGTCAGACCGAGGAACGCGGCAGCGATGGTCAGGGAAATGAACGGGTGCAGCTTGAACTTGGTGATCAGGACAATCAGTCCGATCACGGTGACCACTGCATCAAGCAGCAGAAACGCGTCGTGGGACATGCCAAACATTGGGGGTGTCTCCTGGATTGTTGTTGTTATTAAAGCGGGTTAAACAGAAGTCGGGAGGACAGCGCTAGCTCTTTCAACACACTCATACCGCCTGTTTCAGACCGTTGGCCTGCCACCAGACATGAGCCTGGGACGCCAGTTCTTCAACGCTGTGGATCGAGGCATTCAGGGCCAACGTCAACGGCTCGCCCTTGGGCGACTCGAGGGTGGCGAACTGGCTTTCGATCAACGTGGCCGGCATGAAGTGGCCCGGACGATGGGACACACGCTCAGCGGCGACTTCAGGGGTCAATTCAAGAAACACGAAACCCAGGCCCGGCAAGGCACTGCGCAACACTTCGCGATAAGTGTGTTTAAGGGCCGAGCAGGTCAGCACCGGGCGTTCGCCCAGCGCGTCGACGCGACGCAGTTCATCGCACAGGCTGTCGAGCCAGCCGGCGCGGTCGTCGTCGTTCAGGGGGATCCCCGCGCTCATCTTTTCGATGTTCGCGGCCGGATGGAAAGTATCGCCTTCAATGGCAGTGGCGCCGCTCAATTGGCACAGGGCCTCGCTGACGCACGTCTTGCCGCAACCGGCAACGCCCATGATGACCAGGGCGGTGATGGGATGACTCATATAACACCTCAGCGCGCAGACAGCGCTACCTTTGCTAGCTATGACTCTAGTGCACAGGCAGAAGTTGCCGACGCCTTCTTGTCGTTTTTTTGGGTTGCAGCAGGTTTGTTCCCAACGCCAAAAAGCGAAGATCAGGCAGGACCTCGCTTACGCATTTACAGCTGCATCAGGACAGCGCTACCTTAGTGCCTTGATTTTTGTTTGGCAAGCCGTCGATGACCACCCCTAAAAACGATAAAAACACTCGCACCACCGGCCGTCCCACCCTGAATGAAGTTGCCCGCCTGGCCGGTGTCAGCCCGATTACCGCTTCCCGCGCCTTGCGTGGGGTCAGCACGGTCGCCACCGAACTGGTGGAAAAAGTGCAGAAAGCAGCCAGTGAGCTCAACTACGTAGTGAACCCTGCTGCCCGTGCGTTGGCCTCGGCGCAGAGCCATTCGGTGGTGGTTCTGGTGCCTTCGTTATCCAACTTGCTGTTCATCGATACGCTGGAAGCCATTCATCGGGTGCTGACGCCCAAAGGCTTTGAAGTGCTGATCGGCAACTTCCACTACTCGCGCGATGAAGAAGAAAACCTGCTGCGCAACTACATGGCCTATCAGCCGCGCGGCTTCTTGCTGACCGGGTTTGACCGCACGGAAAGTTCGCGGCGAATGATCGAGGCGAGCAACATTCCCTGCGTGTACATGATGGAACTGGACAGTGCTGCCGGGGTGAATTGCGTCGGCTTCTCGCAGCTCAGTGCTGGTGAAACGGCGGCCGAGCATTTGCTCTCCCGTGGACGCAAGCGTCTGGCTTACATTGGCGCGCAGCTCGATCAGCGCACGTTGTTGCGCGGTGAAGGTTTCCGCAAAGCGTTGCAGAAGGCCGGGCGTTATGACCCGGATCTGGAAGTGCTGACGCCTCGCGCTTCGTCGGTGGGCTTGGGCGGGGAACTGTTTATGCAATTGCTGGCGGCGCATCCGGACGTTGATGCAATCTTTTTTGGTAACGACGATTTGGCGCAGGGAGCGTTGCTGGAAGCACTGCGCCACGGCATCAAGATTCCCGAACAGGTGGCGATTCTCGGTTTCAACGACTTGCCGATGTCCGAGCACATGGTGCCGCGCCTGAGCAGCATCAACACCCCGCGTGAAGCAATTGGCCGACGGGCGGCGGAGCAGATGCTGACGTTGATGGCGGGTAACAGCGTGGCACGTCCGGTTGAAGACATGGGCTTCGAACTGAAGATTCGTGAAAGCACCTGACGCTGTCGCCCCCCCGTAGGAGCTGCCGAAGGCTGCGATCTTTTGATTTTGCTCTTAAAAACAAGATCAAAAGATCGCAGCCTTCGGCAGCTCCTACAATTTTATGTGGTGCTCACATATGCTGAGTTGAAACACAATCCCTGTAGGAGTGAGCCTGCTCGCGATAGCGGTGTGTCAGGCGATGCATGTGTTGAATGACTCACTGCTATCGCGAGCAGGCTCACTCCTACAGAGGTTTTGTGTTGAGCTCAGTGGCTGAGCAAGTCAACGAGGGCCAGTGCGCCTTTCTGTAGCGGCTGGCTCTTGAGCCACACCGCATGCACCGGCATCACCAAACCATTTTCGATGTTGCGGAAATTCAGCCGTTTCAGCCGTCCGCTGTCCAGTCGCGACTGCACCACCGACAGCGGGAAATTACCCCAACCCAATCCCGCCTCAACCATCTCCATCGCTGTCTCAAGACTGTCGGTGCGCCAATACGACTCCGCCACCAACGGTCGCGTTTCACTGATCGGCAAGTCGCGACTGGCGACGATGATCTGCCGCACATGCACCAGGTCTTCGAGAAACAGATCCTGCCCCTGCAACAGCGGGCTGTCCGCCGCCAGCGTAGCGATCATCCGCTCGCTGCCGACAAACTGAAAACGCTCCAGCACATTCATGCTCAGCCCGGCGAACGCCAGACACACGCTGACCCGGCCACTGTGCAACATCGCCAGCACGTCATCTTGCGGCGCGGTCAGCACCTCGATATCGAGCAGCGGATGGCGCTCGGCGATCACCTTGATTGCCGCCAGCAAACGGTGCCGGTCGATGTCCGCGACCACGCCGATCGACAACTTGCTCTCCAGCCCCAACGACAATTCCACGGCATGCACTTGCAATTGCTTGAGCTGCTCGGCAATCAGCCGCGCGTGCGGCACCAGTGACAGCGCCATCGCCGTCGGCTGTGGTTCGCGATGGCTGCGGTCGAACAGCAGATAACCGAGTTCGGCTTCAAGGTTGCCAATACCCATGCTGACGGCGGAAGGCACCCGACCTAACGCACGCGCCGCCGCCGAAAACGAGCCGCGTTCGATCACGGCAAGAAACAGCTCGATGCTGTCGCTGTTGAAATTCACCCTGAACACCTATCAATAGAACTGAAAGTAGCTGACTTTTTCTGTCAGCCCTATTGAAGCTATCTTTCGCCGCCTTCGCCAGTCCCACTGGCCAACAAACGGCAAGAAAGAGGCAAAATCCAATGCAAGGCGTCAAACGCAAACTGGTCTATGTGTCGCTCTACGAAGTGATCGGCATGACCTTCTCCGCCCTCGGTCTGGCGCTGTTATCCGGCACGTCACCGGGCAGCACCGGGCCGCTGGCGGTGATCATCACCACCATCGCCGTGACCTGGAACTTCATTTACACCTCGTTGTTCGAGCACTGGGAAAGCCGCCAGGTGTCGCGCACGCGCACGGTGAAACGCCGCATTGCTCACGCCGTCGGCTTTCAACTGACGCTGATCGTGTTCCTGATTCCGTTGATTGCCTGGTGGATGAACATCAGTCTGGTGCAGGCGTTTCTCCTGGATCTGGCGCTGATCATTTTCATCCCGTGCTACACGTTTGCTTTCAACTGGCTGTTTGACCGGATCTTCGGGCTGCCAACCTCCGCACTGCCGGATTCGGCAGCGGCGGCATAAATCGTTAATTCGTAAGTGGATATTGCTGAAAATCAGCGGTTTACCCGGTTAAACCGCCGATATTCACAATCCGTGAACTCCGATAGCAGGCTAAGCTTTTCCATCAATAAAAAATGGATCAGCCCATGACTGCTCATGCCCCCGCCGCCGCGCACAGCGACGGCATCGACCCGATACGCGCCGCCCAAGTGTCCGCCCGCATCGATCGCCTTCCGGCGGTCGCGACGATCTGGCGCTTGGTGGCGCTGCTGTCGATCGGTGGTTTCTTCGAACTCTACGATCTGTTTCAGACCGCCTACATCAGCCCCGGGCTGATCCGCGATGGCATCTTTGCCACTGGTAATCAGGGCGTGTTCGGTTTCTCCGATCAAGCGGCGTTTGCTTCGGCGACGTTCCTCGGTCTGTTCCTCGGTGCCAGCCTGCTCAGCCCGTTGGCCGATCGTTTTGGTCGTCGCGCGATCTTCACCTTCGCCCTGGTCTGGTACACGGTGGCGACGGTGTTGATGGGGATTCAGAGTTCAGCGCTGGGCATCATTTGCATGCGTTTTCTGGTTGGCATCGGTTTGGGTATCGAGCTGGTGACCATCGACGCTTACCTCTCGGAACTGGTGCCCAAACGCATGCGCAGTTCGGCATTTGCTTTTGCGTTTTTCGTGCAGTTCCTGTCGGTGCCAGCGGTGGCGCTGATGTCGTGGTGGCTGGTGCCGCAAGCGCCGTTCGGGGTGTCCGGCTGGCGCTGGGTGGTGTTGGCCAGCGCAGTGTTTGCGCTGTTTATCTGGTGGCTGCGCAAGCGTCTGCCGGAATCGCCGCGCTGGCTCGCGCAGCATGGCCGCTTTGATGAAGCCAAGCGGATTCTCGATGGCATCGAAGCACGCTGCGAGAAGGATCACGGTAAACCGCTGGATACGCCGGAAACCGTTCCGGTCGACGTCGAAGGCAAGGGCCGTTTTGCCGATATCTGGCAGCCGCCGTACCGTCGTCGCGCGTTGATGCTGATTGTCTTCCACATTTTCCAGGCCATCGGTTTCTTCGGTTTCGGCAACTGGCTGCCGGCGCTGCTCTCCGGCCAAGGCGTCAGCGTCACCCACAGTTTGATGTACGCGTTCATCATCACCCTCGCCTACCCGCTCGGGCCGCTGCTGTTCGTGAAGTTCGCCAACCGTTTCGAGAACAAGTGGCAAATCGTCGGTTCGGCCCTCGGTGCGATGACCTTCGGCACCTTGTTCGCCCTGCAGACCAGTGCCTTCGGGCTGATCTTCTGCGGAGTGATGATCACGTTCTGCAACGCCTGGCTGAGCTTCAGTTACCACTCGTATCAGAGCGAACTGTTCCCGACCAACATCCGCGCCCGTGCCGTCGGCTTCTGTTATTCGTTCAGTCGTTTGTCGACGGTGTTCAGCAGTTTGTTGATCGGGATGTTCCTGGATAATTTCGGCACGCCGGGAGTGTTGGCATTCATCGTCAGCAGCATGCTGATCGTGATGCTGACCATCGGCTGGTTCGGCCCGCGCACGCGCAATCTGGCACTGGAGAACATTGCCCATCGCTGACGGGCGCAACGGTCATCCTCTGCCGCTTATCGGCAAGGGATGACCGCTACGCAGACCTTATCAATGATCAACCTATTGAAATAAAAGGACTTACTCAGAAGGCACGGTAATTGCTCTACTACGCCAGTCAGCAATTACCTACAGGCCTACACATCATGTTGATCAGTGCCAAACAACAGCAAATCATTCACCTGCCCAAAGCACTGAATGACGATGCCACCACAACGGCAGCGGCCGGTCTGCAAGGTGGCTTGCACGGCGCCATGCTGCAAACCCTGCAAAACCAGACCCAGGCGCAAACCGCTGAAGCCACTGCCAAGGTGCAGGATTCGGCCACGCAGATCGCCACCCAGCAAGTCAGCGAAGCCACACGCATCAGCGACAACGTCGACGAAGCCTTCGCCAAGACCCGCGTGAACCTGCAATCGACCGACGCCACCACCGCCTCGGCGAAATCCGCCACTGACGAATTCAAGGACTACATGAGCAAGACGCCGGAACAGCGTCTGCGCGACAGTATCCTGCAGTCGATGGGGCTGACCGAAGACGACATCAAAGCCATGCCACCAGAGAAACAACTGGCCATCGGCAAAGAGATCGCCGAGCGCTTGCAGGACAAGATGAAGCTGGCGCAGGCGGAGAAAGACAACGATGTGAAGGACAGCGACAAGCAGGCGGACAAGTTTCTCGCTGCACTCTGAGACCACGGATTCCTGGCTACCGCACGGTATCCCTGTAGGAGCTGCCGAAGGCTGCGATCTTTTGATCTTGCTTCCACCAACGAATCAAAAGATCGCAGCCTCGTTCCACTCGACAGCTCCTACAGGCCACTTTGTGGAATCAGTTCAGTTGCAGGGTTTCGCTGAACTGACTGATCGCATCCACCACATGCCGTGAGCCCTGCTGAATTTCCAGAATCACCTCCCCCGCCTCGTTCGCCAGCTCCACCCCAAGCCCGGTTCGGCTCAGACTTGATTGCATGCTCGACACCGCGCTCAGCGACAGGTCGTGGTTCTTGCGTACCACATCAACAATTTCCAGGGTCGCCTGACTGGTCCGCGCCGCGAGGCTGCGCACTTCGTCCGCAACCACCGCAAAGCCACGCCCATGCTCCCCGGCCCGCGCCGCTTCAATCGCAGCATTGAGCGCCAGCAGATTGGTCTGATCGGCAATGCCGCGAATGGTCTGGACGATGGTGCCGATGATGTCCGACTGTTTGCTCACCGCATCGATGCTCGCCGCTGCTTCGTTGAGGTCGCGGGAAATGTCCTGAATGATCTGCACGGTTTGCTGCACGACTTGTGAGCCTTTTTGCGCGCAGGCATCGTTTTGTACAGAGGTGCTGTGCGCCGATTCGGCAGCGTTCTGCAACGTGGTCATTTGATGGGTGATGTCGCTGGCGAACTTGACCACTTTGTACAAGCGGCCCTTGGCATCGAACAACGGGTTGTACGACGCTTCGAGGTAAACCATCTGTCCCGACTTGTTCTTGCGCTCGAAACGGTGCGAGTGATATTCGCCACGGTTGAGCGAGGCCCAGAACGCCTTGTACTGCGCAGACTCGGCTTCGGCACGGTGGCAGAACAGGCTGTGGTGATGGCCGACGATTTCGTTGAGCGAGTACTGCATGGTCTTGAGGAAGTTGTCGTTGGCGGTGATGACATTGCCTTCCGGGGTGAACTCAATCACCGCCATGGAGCGACTGATCGCCGCCAGCATGCTTTCTTCTTCGTGTTCTTTATTCACCCGAGCGGTGATGTCGGCAGCGACTTTGATCACGCTTCTGACTTGCTTGTCCGGGCCATACACCGGCATGTAACTGGCTTCGAGCCAGACTTCCCTGCCGGCCTTGTTCAAACGCAGAAACGTCCCGCTGATCGGCTCACCGCGAGCCAGGTCGCGCCACAGTTTTGCGTATTCCTCACTGCGGTAAAACGCCTCTTCACAAAAGATCCGGTGATGTTTGCCGCGCACTTCATCGGCGCTGTAGCCCATGGTCTTGCAGAAGTTTTCATTGGCATCGATAACGATGCCGTCAGGGCTGAACTCGATCATGGCCATCGAACGGCTGATCGCAGCCAACTTCGCGTTGGCCTCGGTCAGGGCGCAGCTGAAGCGCTCGATTTCCTGCAGGTCAGCCTTGTGATGTAGGTTGAACATGGTTGTATCACCTTCCGCGCGGACTTTTGATTTGATGAAAGTTCAGTTCTTTCACGATCCACCACTACGTTCCACAGAACAGGCACACGCATTCCTCCACGGGAGGAAGTTGTCAGGTGATAAATGATGATCAATCGGAGAGTCCATGCAGCGACGCTCTAATCAAGACATCCTTCTCTTGATAGCCCGCACGCGGGCCAGCCCTAACGCGTTGAAGAACTTCCATGTAAGCGACGCTCCTTGTTGGTTCAGTGTCGGTGCCTTGGGTTGCGCACTCTGGCAGCATGAATTCACGGACCAACGATGTGTTTCAGCCATGTTTTGACATGACGGTCGACATAGTTAGTTACAGGAAGCATAGCCAGCGGGAAGCCTTGCGCAAGGCCACTAGTCGGCCAGTATCTGGCACTTTTTGCACAAGAAACGGTTCAGCGCGGGGAGAATTGTTGGCGGGGCGGACGCTTTCGCGAGCAAGCTCGCTCCCACACTGGAATGCATTTCTCCTGTGAGAGCGAGCCTGCTCGCGAAGGCAAAAGTTGCAGCACTACAAAAACAACAGAAACGCCTTACAGACTTCCAGCCACTTTGGTCGCCACCTCCGCAGGTACCCAAGGCTTCCAGACTTGCGGCTGATCACGCAAGAACGCCTGCGCCACCAATCTCGGCTGCAAACGTTTTTCGCTCATCCCGGCCAAGGTCTGGTTCAGCAGATCAATCGGCAGATCGACCTTTTCAAAGAACGTCACCAACTCCGGATACTGCGCCTTGAACGGCGCCGACACGCCAATCGCCAGGCTTGCCGGCATCGACCGGGTGCCTTTGGGATTCGGGTTATTGGCATCGGCCAGAGTTTTCCAGGCCTCGGCATCGAACGGCGGCTCTTCCAGTTTGACCAGTTTGAAGCGGCCAAGCAGCGGCGTCGGTGACCAGTAGTAGAACAGCACCGGTTTACCGCGTTTGATCGACGACGCCACTTCGGCATCCAGTGCCGCGCCGGAACCGGTGCGGAAATTGACGAAGCTGTCGTTCAGCGCATAGGCCTTGAGCTTCTGGCTGTTGACGATCTCCGAGGTCCAGCCGGTCGGGCTGTTGAGGAAGCGTCCGCGCGACGGATCTTCCGGGTCGCGGAACACATCTTTGTAGCGCGGCAGATCGGCCACCGATTTCAACTCCGGCGCCAACGCTTTGATGCCCCGCTCGGGGTCGCCCTTGATCACATACTCCGGCACCCACCAGCCTTCGGTGGCGCCTTTGACCGTGTCGCCCAAACCGAACACCTTGCCTTCGGCGGCCGCTTTGATCCACGCCGGACTGCGCCCGGCCCATTCTTCGCCGATCACCTGGATATCGTTTTTCGCCAGTGCAGCCTCCAGGCTGACAGTGCTGCCGGGTAAAGTGTCAGTCGGGTAGCCGTAGCCTTTTTCAACGATCAGGCGCAGCACTTCGGTGATGAAACTGCCGCTTTCCCAAGTGATGTCGCCGAAGTGGATCGGCGCGGTTTTCTCCGCCGCCGAGACAGCGCCGACGCTAAGGCTCAGGGCCAACAACGACGTGCCGAGCAGGGTTTTGATCGATCTCATGCGGACCTCTTGTCTTGCAGGAATTGGTTGGCGCTGTGGCGATCGCACAGCGCTTGGGAACGGCTCATGTACACGCTGACCGAACGCTGGGAGATGCCCAGTTCGGCAGCGATTTGCGGGTAAGTCAGGCCGTCGATGCGGGCAAGCAGAAACGTCGTGCGGACCTTGTCGGGCAGGCGCTGCAAGCTGCAATCGAGGCGATTGAGGGTTTGCGAAAGCGTGACGAGGTCTTCAGGCGAGACGGCGTAATCGACATCAAGCTGCTGGCGATGACGACGCTCCAGATCACCGCGCCGCCAGCGTTGATAGAGCAGGCGCTGGGCGATGGTCGTCAGCAAGGCGCGGGGTTCGCGGATGGCTCTTAGCGCCGGGGCTTCGAGCAATTGCGCAAAGGTCTCGGCGGCAATGTCTTCGCTGCCAGCCGCGTCGTGCAGATGACCGCGCAGATAAGCACAGAGCCAGCGATAGTGGGCGCGAAACAGATCGTCCACGGTGTTGCGATGGGAAAGCTCGGCGCCGGACATAGGGGCTCCTTGATGAGGGGTCGCTGAATGTCCGGTGTTCCGGTGGCGCGATCGTAGCAAGGCGCCTTATTCTTTAATAATATTTAAATATCATTTTTATATTCGATTTATGAATAAAAGATCGCAACCTTCGTCAGCTCCTGCACCGAGCCCCTGTAGGAGCTGCCAGAGGCTGCGATCTTTTAGCGCAAGCGGCTATAGCCGAGTTCTTCAGCCTCGCGCTGATAATCGAGCAGGATCTGATAATCGCGCTCGCTCGCCGCAAGTACCTCAGGCAATCCCAAGGTCTGCACGACATCAGGGAGTTCACGCAGGGTTTCATTCATCACTTGGCGCAATGCCTCAACCTGCTCATCCGAAGCACTGGCGACAGTAATGAACGGCAGGGTCGGACTGAACGCGCTGCGCGCCACCACCCGCAAGCCGCAGACTTCTTCAGGTACATGCCGGGTGAGGTAGGCGTAGGTGACGCTATCAATAGCGGCCAGATCGCCAAGGTTTTCCCGCAACCAGCGCAGACTCTCGCGATGGCCGCCGCTGATGCCGACCGAGGCGAAGAATCGTCCGTCCTGATTCAGCGGCGCCAAGCGTTGACGCAGCAGGTTCATGCCGCTATTGGAGTCGTCACTGTTGATCACCCCGCGACTGCCGCGGAACTCCGCCAGGGTTGTGCGTGGGTCGTCAGCACGGCCGAGGATAAGGCTGCAATGATTGCCGGCGCTGGCGTTGGGGAGTTCGTAGCGAGGTCGGCCGACGATGCGCACTTGTCCGCGCAATGCAGTCATCAGCGGGTAGCCGCAGGTTTGCGTGAGCAGCAGATCGGGGGATAACCAGAGCTCGGGCAATGACAGGCCTTCAGCACTCAGGCGAGTGTGGCCAAGTTGCTCGAGAATGCGCGCAATCCAGCGCTCATTGGCCGCGCGGATTGGCTCGGGGGCGACGTACATCAGGAGTTCGGTGTGGTGTTGGGTCATACACATTTTCCCCGGGCTACAAATATCCAATGTGGCAGCGAGCCTGCTCGCGATAGCGGTGCATCAGTGACATCTTCGGCGCCTGACACACCGCTATCGCGAGCAGGCTCACTCCTACAGAGTTTTGTGGTGTTCTTGGGTCAGTGGTAAGGATGCTCGGGGCTGTCGATTGGCTTCAAAACATGGCGCCGCCAGAACTCGCCATACCCCTGCACAAGAAACCCGCCACTGCGCGCGATCCATTGCTCGCGATGCATCCGGTAAACCGTCGGCAAGTCGTACCACGCCAGCTTCGGCAAGTCGTGATGCACCAGATGAAAATTCAGATTCAGGAACAACCAGCGCCACGGCCAACTCGCCTCGTTCAACACCGTGCGCTGCTCAGGTTGCGCATGTGGGCGATGTTCATAATAGGAGCGGATCATCGCGATCGACAGCGCCGGCACGCTGATCAGCAGCAGGTAATGCCAGACCGGCAGCACGCTGAATCGGGCGATGAACCACAGCATCAATAACGTGAACAGACCATGGGTCAGCCACATCGACCAGGCCTGGAGTTCCCCATTTTTCAGCCGTAGCAGCTCTTCTTTGGCCATTGCCATCAGCGCCAGCGGTGCACCGATCACAAAGCGCCCGAACACGGTTTTGTTCAACCAGTGCAAGCTGCGTTCAAACAGCGAACTGCCCTGCCAGCCAGCGCGGGTCAGGTAACGGCTTTCCGGATCGACGCCGGGCACAGTCAGATCCTCATCGCGGTGATGCAGCAAATGACTGTCGCGATACAACGTGTACGGATACCACACGGCAAAAGGCACGTAGCCGAGGATCTTGTTGAGGCGAACCCAGCGCGTCGGATGCCCGTGCAGCAACTCGTGCTGCACCGACAGCCACAACACCAGCAGCGGGATCAGCAACAGCGTGCTCAAGGCTCGACCGAGCCAATGACTATTGAGAACAATGGCAAACCAGCCGCCATAGACGCCGATCAGCAACAGCCAGGTCGGCCACTCGGTGCGGGCGGTGAAGCGTTGGCGCAGGGTTTCGATCTGCTGACGATGGGCGGCGTCAAAGTAATGGGGCATGGCATTGCTCGGAACGGGATTCTTCCCCTTCTGTGCAACGACCATGGGCAATCTTGCAGATTATTTTCGGGTTCAGGCAGGAGCCCGAGAACCGGGCTCCGGAAAGGTGTGATCAGTGACCGAAGATGTCGACTTTCTTGGCTTTCTTCTCTGCGCGTTTTTCAATCGCGGTCTTGGCCGGTTTCTTCTTCGCGGCTTTCTTTGAATCCATACCTTTGGACATGATGCGTACTCCACTCACAGGGGATGTGAGGTCAGGTATACACCTATCCAGAGCCGTGCGTTCTTTTATAATCGGCGCTTTGCCCACCGACAGTCCGATCCCATGCCCGACACCCAATACAGCCTGCTCGACGAGTCGCTTTGGCCGTTGATGAACAAGTTTTACCGCAGCCATCAATCGTCGATGAAAGCTGTTCGCGAGGCACAGTTATGGGTCGCGCGGCGCGGAGAGATTGTGGGCGCGTTGTGCTTGCGGCCAGTGTCCGGCGGGCAATGGTTGACCGGGCTGTTTGTGGATCCGGGGTGTCGTGAACAGGGCGTTGCCGCACAGCTGATCGCAGCGGCGGTGCAGGATGTGAACGAGCCGGTTTGGCTGTTTTGTCATCCTGATTTGCGTGAGTTTTATGAACGGCGCGGGTTTACGTTCGATCCGGCGCTGCCCCAGGCGATGGCGGAGCGCTTGAGCCGGTATGCGCGGAGCAAGCCGATGATTGCGATGGAGCTGAGCCCCTCACAACCCTGATGTGCAACGCAAAACCTGTGGGAGCGAGCTTGCTCGCGAAGGCGTAGTGTCAGTCAATGAAGACGTCACTGATGTATCGCATTCGCGAGCAAGCTCGCTCCCACTAGGGATCGTGGTGTTTGCAAGATCAGTCGTCGGCTGTGGGATCGAGGTCCGGGAACATCACTTCGGTAAAACCGAACTTAGTGAAGTCGGTGATCCGCGACGGGTACAAGCGGCCGATCAGGTGATCGCACTCGTGCTGCACAACGCGCGCGTGGAAGCCCGAAGCAGTGCGCACAATCGGCTCGCCCTTCGGATCAACACCCTCGTAGCGAATCTGCTGATAACGATCCACCGCTCCGCGCAAACCCGGCACCGACAGACAGCCTTCAAAGCCCTCCTCCATCAACGGACTCAGCGGCGTTATCAGCGGATTGATCAGGATCGTCTGCGGCACCGCTTCAGCATCCGGATAACGTTCGCTGTGCTCGAAACCAAAAATCACCAGTTGCAGATCGACGCCGATCTGCGGCGCGGCCAGGCCGACGCCGCCGACGCTTTCCATGGTCTGGAACATGTCGTCGATCAGTTGCCACAGTTCAGGGCTGTCGAACATCTCGGCCGGCACCGGCGGCGCAATGCGCAACAGGCGCTCGTCGCCCATTTTCAGAATTTCACGAATCATGATCTGGCTTCGTCAGTGTCCGGCTTGAGCGAATGATCGCGGCCCAGGCCCGAGACGTGTTGTTTGGGTTGTTCATCGAGTTCGCCGGGGACTTTCTCGCCCGGGTCCTTGCCCTCGCTGGACATGTGCTCGATCACCGCGTTCATCTCGGCACCGAGCAACAGCACCGCGGCGGAAATGTAGAAATACAGCAACAGCACGATGATCGCACCGATGCTGCCATACATCGCGTTGTAGTTGGCGAAGGTTTTCACGTAGAACGCGAAACCCAACGAAGCGATGATCCACACCACCACGGCCAGGACCGAACCGGGCGTGATGAAACGGAATTCCTGTTTGACGTCGGGCATGACGTAGTAGATCAGTGCCACCGCGACCATCATCAGAATCACGATCACCGGCCAGCGCGCAATCGTCCAGACGGTGACGATGAAGTCTTCCAGCCCCACCTGCGCGGCGATCCAGCCCATTACCTGCGGCCCGAGCACCATCAACGCGGCGGCCACCAGCAGCATGCCGGCAATGCCAACGGTGTAGACAATCGACAGCGGGAAACGCTTCCAGACCGGTCGCCCTTCGACCACGTCGTACGCGGCGTTCATCGCGCTCATCATCAAGCGCACACCGGCGGATGCGGTATACAGGGCAATGACAATACCGACCGAGAGCAAGCCGCCCTTGGATTGCTGCAACTGGTCGATCACCGGATTGACCTGCTCCAGTGCCTGCGGCGGCAGCACCAGTTCCGATTGCAGACGCAGCCAGGAGAAGAAGTCCGGCAGGTGCAGGAAACCGATCAGGGCGATCAGAAACAGAATGAACGGGAACAGCGAAAACAGCATCTGGTAGGCCAGTGCCGAGGCGTAGGTCGACATCTCGTCGTCGACGAATTCAGTGACCGTGCGCACCATCACCCGGTGCAGGGGCAGACCTTTCATGTCCGGAAAAATCATTCGCGTCTCCTTTCGCCGCAATACAGGTTGAAGTCGTGGCGACTCAGGGGCCGTTTTTTACATCACGGTAGCCTGTTTGGCGAACCTCGTCGGGGCGCTGCAGGCTTTTGACACAAAAACGGCCATCCTTGGATGGCCGCTCATGTATTTCGTTCAAGGCTGAGTTACGCCTTGTCGACACCTTTTTTGACGGCGTCCTTGGCTTTGCCGACCGCTTGCTGGGCTTCGCCTTTTTTCTCTTGAATCTTGCCTTCGGCTTGCAGCTTGGTGTTGTCGGTGGCTTTACCGACGCCTTGCTTGACGTTGCCGACCGCTTCGTTGGCCATGCCTTTTACTTTATCGCCTGTGCTACTCATGGTGTTTCTCCTTGGTGCAATTAGGGGGAAAAGTCAGTACGTAATGATTGACTGGCCGGGTTTGCGCCAAGTTTCATTTATTTTCAGGGGTTCATTTCGTCGTGGCGTGCAGGTTGGGCTTTATGTTTGCGTGCGTAGCCCCGAGAATGCGCAACATATGGGCGCCAAGCGCCAGGAACCGATCCCGCAGGAATGTTATGAAACTCGATAAAACGCAGGCCATCGCCCGACGCAACAAGGAACTGGGCGGTGCCGTGCTCGGCACCAACAACTGCCACTTCGCCGAACTGAACCGTAACCGCAACATCTGGTGGTTCGACCTGCCGGTGTCACGTCTGGCGATCGGTCAGTACGAGTGGATTCACCTGCTGATGCACACGCCGGCCACTGACGAGCTGCTGCACCTGAAAGTGCCGACAGTGTTCCTGCGTGAAAAGCTTGAAGGGCTGGTGATTCGCAACGAAGGCAAGCGCAAAGCGGCGTTGAGCCTGGAATTGAGTGCGGACAAGGATTCGTATCTGCAGGACATGCGTCCGGCGGGGACTAACGTGAATTTTGCGCCGTTTCGTCAGTAACCCTTCTACGCTGATCGTTCCCACGCTCCGCGTGGGAATGCCGCCCCGGACGCTCCGCGTCCAGTACTGCAGGGACGCAGAGCGTCCCGGGATGCGTTACCACGCAGAGCGTGGGAACGATCACCTGACCAACAAAAAGCCCCGCATCTGCGGGGCTTTTTGTTTTAAGCGGCGGACTTGGCCTTGATCTTCTTCAGCTCTTCATCCCGCAGCTCGCGACGCAAAATCTTGCCGACGTTGGTGGTCGGCAGCGCATCGCGGAATTCCACCGAACGCGGCACCTTGTAGCCCGTGACGTTGGCGCGCATGTGCTCCATCACAGTTTCCTTGGTCAGCGTGACGCCCGGTTTGGCGACGATAAAGATCTTGATCGCCTCCCCCGACTTCTCGTCCGGCACGCCGATGGCCGCGCACTGCAACACGCCCGGCAGCGTTGCCAGCACGTCTTCCAGTTCGTTCGGGTAGACGTTGAAACCGGAGACCAGAATCATGTCTTTCTTGCGATCGACGATGCGCATATAGCCGTCCGGCTGGATCAGCGCGATGTCACCGGTCTTCAACCAGCCTTCGCTGTCGAGCATTTCATCGGTGGCTTCCTGACGCTGCCAGTAGCCTTTCATCACTTGCGGGCCCTTGACGCACAGCTCGCCGATTTCACCCAGCGGCTGCTCGACACCGTTATCGTCGATGACTTTGCACAAAGTAGATGGCACCGGAATACCGATGGTGCCGATCTGGATGTTCTGGATCGGGTTGACCGTGGCCACCGGGCTGGTTTCGGTCATGCCGTAACCTTCGCAAATGGCACAACCGGTGACCGCTTTCCAGCGCTCGGCAGCGGCCAGTTGCAAGGCCATGCCGCCGGACAAGGTGACTTTCAGCGCGGAGAAATCCAGCTTGCGGAAACCTTCGTTGTTGCACAGCGCCACGAACAGCGTGTTGAGACCAACGAAACCGCTGAACTTCCACTTCGACAGTTCCTTGACCATCGCCGGCAGGTCACGCGGGTTGCTGATCAGGATGTTGTGGTTGCCGATCAGCATCATCGCCATGCAATGAAAGGTGAACGCGTAAATGTGGTAAAGCGGCAGCGGCGTGATCAGGATCTCGCAACCTTCATTGAGGTTGGAACCCATCAGCGCTTTGCACTGCAGCATGTTGGCGACGAGGTTGCGATGGGTCAGCATCGCGCCTTTGGCCACGCCGGTGGTGCCGCCGGTGTATTGCAGCACGGCAACGTCGCCGCTGTCCGGATTGGCTTCGGCCACAGGCTGGCCCTGGCCCTTGCTCAGCACGTCGTTGAACTTGACGGCTTTGGGCAGGTGATAGGCCGGGACCATTTTCTTCACGTACTTGATGACGCTGTTGATCAGCAGGCGCTTGATCGGCGGCAGCAGGTCGGCGACTTCAGTGACGATGACGTGTTTGACGCCGGTTTTCGGCACCACGGCTTCGGCCAGGTGCGCCATGTTTGCCAGGCAAACGAGGGCTTTGGCACCGGAGTCGTTGAATTGGTGTTCCATTTCCCGCGCGGTGTACAGCGGGTTGGTGTTGACCACGATCAGCCCGGCGCGGATCGCACCGAAGACGGCCACCGGGTACTGCAGAACGTTGGGCAGTTGCACGGCGATTCGATCACCGGGCTGCAAATCGGTATGCTGTTGCAGATACGCGGCAAATGCACCGGACAATTCGTACAATTCACCGTAGGTGATTGTCTTGCCCAGGTTGCTGAAAGCCGGTTTGTTGGCGAAGCGTTGGCAGGATTGCTTCAACACTGCCTGAATGTTCGGATACTCGTCCGGATTGATGTCGGCAGCAATTCCAGCCGGGTATTTATCCTTCCAAAAGTCTTCGATCATGGAAGCCCACTCCTCAGCAACGCGAATTCTTCACCGCATTTGATGCGATTATTATTGGTGTGTGTTTGGTATTGGTGAATCTGGCTTTTACATAGGCCGAGAAGTCACAAAGCGCGCCGAGAGTAGCAGCTTTGCCAAGGGTCGACTAGAGCCAAAAGCGGCCCCTACAGTCATTATCATGACTCAAGACTACCTAGCAGTCATTTTAGAGCAAAAATCCTATAAAACCTTGAAGACCCCGGTTTTCGGGGACTTAAAGCAAAAGATCGCAGCCTTCGGCAGCTCCTACAGGAATGCATTCCAAGGTAGGAGCTGCCGAAGGCTGCGATCTTTGTGTTTTTGGCTTTTACGCGATATCGCGCAACTCCCGCCGCAGAATTTTCCCGACAGGCGTCATCGGCAATGACTCACGCAACACGATGTGTTTCGGCACTTTGTACGCAGTGAAATTCTCTTTGCAGTAAGCCTTGAGTTCTTCGAGGCTGACCCCTGTTTCCCGCGCCACCACAAACAGCTTTACCGCCTCCCCGGAACGCTCGTCCGGCACGCCGATCACCGCACAGTTGGCAACTTTCGGGTGCGCCATCACCACGTCTTCGATTTCGTTGGGGTACACGTTGAAACCGGAGACGATGATCATGTCCTTCTTGCGATCGACGATGCGCACGAAACCATCCGGATCGATCACCGCAATATCGCCGGACTTGAACCAGCCCTCGGCATCCAGCACTTCGGCGGTGGCTTCGGGTTTGTGCCAGTAGCCCTTCATGATCTGCGGGCCCTTGATGCACAACTCACCGCGCTCGCCCATCGGCTGCTCGACACCGTCATCGTTGATGACTTTGAGCAGTGTGCCTGGCACCGGCAAACCGACCGTGCCCAGTCGCGATTGATCACCGTACGGATTGGTGCAGGCCACCGGCGAGGTTTCGGTCAGGCCGTAACCTTCGGTGATGCGGCAACCGGTGATCTGCTCCCAGCGCTCGGCGGTGGCCTTGACCAACGCGGTGCCACCGGAGTTGGTGAGCTTCAGGCTGGAGAAATCGAGGGTCTTGAAATCCGCGTGATCCATCAGCGCCACGAACAAGGTGTTCAAGCCCAGCAGCGCCGAGAAGCGCCAGTTCTTCAGCTCCTTGATGAACCCGGCGATGTCGCGTGGATTGGTGATCAAGACGTTGTGGTTGCCGGAGACCATCATGCACATGCAATTCGCGGTGAACGCATAGATGTGGTACAGCGGCAGCGGCGCGATCATCACTTCCTGGCCTTCGCGCAGCAGCGGCTGGCCGTCCGGGCCGAGTTGAGCGAGACAGGCGCGCACTTGCTGCATGTTCGCCACCAGATTGCCGTGGGTCAGCATCGCGCCTTTCGCCAGGCCGGTGGTGCCACCGGTGTATTGCAGCACGGCGATGTCGTCGAGGCTGGCTTTCAGCGGCTTGATGCCCAGACCTCGGCCCATGCGCAGTGCGCTTTTGAAGGAGATCGCCTGCGGCAGTGAATACGCCGGGACCATTTTCTTCACTTTGCTGACTACGGTGTTGACCAGCCAGCCCTTGGCGGTGGGCATCAGGTCGCCCATCTTCGCTTGGATCAGGTACTGAATGTCGGTGTCGGGCAGCACTTCCTGGACTTTCTGGCCGAACATGTTCAGGTACACCAGCGCTCGCGCGCCGGAATCCTTGAACTGATGGCGCATCTCCCGCGCGGTATACAGCGGGTTGGTGTTGACCACGATCAGCCCGGCACGCAGTGCACCGAATACGGCAATCGGGTAATGCAGGACGTTGGGCATCTGCACGGCGATGCGATCCCCCGGCACCAGATCGGTATGTGCTTGCAGGTAACCGGCGAAGGCAGCGCTCTGGCGCTCGAGCTCGGCGTAGGTCAGGGTGATGCCCATGTTGCTGAACGCCGGGCGATCCGCGAACTTCTTGCAGGAACGCTCGAACACCTCGATCACCGACTTGAACTCACCCATGTCGATGTCCAGCGGTACGCCGGCCGGGCGCTTGTCGTTCCAGAAATCAGGTTGCATTGTTCTTGTCCTCTTTACCTGAGCCGATCCGGGGCCGCTTTCTGTCATTTCTGAAAAAGCGGAGCTTCACGGACACTAGCAGCTATGGCCATTGAGGCAAATATGGACAAAGCCGTCATTGATCGTGTGAATCTTCCTGCCGTGGCGTGGGCTGATCAGACGCGCTATACAATGATCCGACTCTGAGCAAAGGAATCGCCATGATCCACGACACGCTATGGCTGGACGCGAGTGACCGCAGCCGCCTGTTCATCAATCAATGGCTGCCCGCCGCGCCATTGAAGGCGGTGATCCTGCTGGCCCATGGCATGGCCGAACACAGCGGCCGCTATGCGCGACTGGCCGAAACGTTTTGCGACAAAGGCTATGGCGTGTACGCCCCGGATCTGCGCGGACATGGCAGAACCGCCAATCACGGCACCCTCGGCCACTTCGCCGATGACGACGGCTGGTGCAAGGTGCTCGGCGATCTGGCCAGCCTCAACCAGCACATCGGCCAGCAGCACCCCGGCGTGCCGATCATTTTGCTGGGGCACAGCATGGGCAGCTATCTTGCCCAAGGCTATTTACTGCACCACAGCGCCAGCCTGCACGGGGCGATCCTCAGTGGTTCCAACTTACAACCCGTCGCGCTGTACGGCGCCGCACGGCAGATCGCCCGTCTGGAAAAACTGCGTCAGGGTGGCAAGGGCCGCAGTGCGCTGATCGAATGGCTGTCGTTCGGCTCGTTCAACAACAAATTCAAACCGGTGCGCACACGCTTCGACTGGCTGAGTCGTGATCCCGCCGAAGTCGACCTGTACGCCAACGACCTGTTGTGCGGCTTTCGCTGCACCAATCAACTGTGGATCGACCTGCTCGGCGGCTTGCAGCAGATCAGCAAAGCGTCCAATCTCGCGCAGATCGACCCGGGCCTTCCGCTGCTGGTAATCGGCGGCGAATGTGATCCGGTGAGTGAAGGCAAGCGTCTGACAGATCTGGCCAATGCCTTGCGCACGGCCGGCAGCCAGCACCTGCAACTGAAGATCTACCCGCAGGCGCGGCACGAATTGTTCAACGAAACCAATCGCGACGAAGTGATCGCTGATGTGCTGGCCTGGATCGATCAGGCCCTGAGCCATCCGCGCCCTCAGCGCAGCGAATAATTTTTTGTGGATTCACTGAATCCGTCACAGGAATTGAGACCGATGACCCAGGTTACCAACATCCCTTACGAAGCCCTTGAAGTCGGCCAGACCGCCAGCTACAGCAAGACTGTCGAAGAACGCGACATTCAACTGTTTGCCGCGATGTCGGGCGACCACAACCCGGTGCACCTGGATGCCGAGTTTGCCGCCGCGAGCATGTTCAAGGAGCGTATCGCCCACGGTATGTTCAGCGGTGCGCTGATCAGTGCTGCAGTAGCGTGCGAGTTGCCTGGGCCGGGCACTATTTATATCGGCCAGCAGATGAGCTTTCAGAAGCCGGTGAAGATTGGCGACACGTTGACCGTGCGTCTGGAAATCCTCGAGAAGCTGCCGAAGTTTCGTGTGCGCATCGCCACTCGTGTGTTTAACCAGCGTGATGAGTTGGTGGTGGATGGCGAGGCGGAGATTCTGGCGCCGCGCAAGCAGCAGACGGTGACGTTGCCAACACTGCCGGCGATTAGCATTGGCTGATTGATTGGTGGGGTGTCAGTGGGAGCTTTTCCCCCTCACCCCAGCCCTCTCCCCCAAGGGGGGCGAGGGGAAAAGGGAGCCGGTCTCCGCTGTTTTCAGATTTTGAGTTCGACTGAATATTTCAGGTCGATGTAGCTCGAAAGAACACCTCGTTCAGTCCCCTCTCCCTCTGGGAGAGGGCTAGGGTGAGGGGCTTTGCTTTTCCCGGACACAAAAAAAACGCCAGACTAGCTGGCGTTTTTTATAACCGGCAAACGCTTAAGAACGGGCGCGAGCCTGGTTACGCAGGGCTTTCACCTGATCGTGGTTGCGTTGTACGCCGTGGTATTGACGTTCAACCAGATCACGAATGCCTACCAGATTGTGCTTGTTGATCTTCTCGATGGCTTCACGATAAGCCTTCAGCGCATGGTCTTCACCGCGCTCGGCTTCGTTTAGAACAGCCTCTTCGTCTTTGCCGGTGAACATCGCTTTGACATCGACCCAGCGACGGTGCAGATCACCGCTGACGCTGGTGGAAGTTTCCGGATCGCCGCCCAGCTTGCGAACTTCGGCTTGCAGTTCTGCTGCAGCGGTTGCGCAATCGGCAGAGCGGGTGACAAACAGGGTTTTCAGTTCTGGATGCTTGATGTCTTCAGCGCAAGTCTTGAACCCTTCCTGACCGTCCTTGCTGGTTTCAATCAGGTCATTGAGTACAGAGATGGCTTCTTTATTCATGTCGGTCATTTTTCAATTCCTTGCGATTGGTTGAAGATGCAAGGGATATTGCAGTGTGCGTGCCAGCTTTTTTATTTATGAAATTTCGTTATATATCAACGCTTTAAAGATAAGTGAACTATCTGTATCACGGTTATTTGCATGATCTGTCATTTGGCCTGCATGCAGAATGCCTGTATTTTCCAAGCTGATTTGAAGCCAGACGAAATCCCTGATGAATCCCGAAAAACTCGAACTGCTGATCACCCGCGAAATGCCCTTCGGCAAGTACAAGGGCCGGATCATTGCCGACCTGCCGGGGCCGTACCTGAACTGGTTTGCCCGTGAAGGTTTCCCTCACGGCGAACTCGGCGGCCTGCTCGCGCTGATGCAGGAGATCGACCATAACGGCCTCTCGGACTTGCTCGAACCGCTGCGCGCCAAACACGGCAAACCTGCCCCGCGCCATTGAAGCGCCCTCCTCTTTAGAGTCAGCCGACCATGCCCGACAACACCCGCCGCGCCCGTGACGAAGCCTTCTGGCAAACGTTCGCCGACCGTTACGACGTTCAACCCGGCCCCGTGAACCTGGAAAACGGTTACTTCGGGCGCATGTCGCGCACGGTAATCGAGGAGTACCAGCGCAATATCGAGCTGATCAATACCAGCAATTCGGTGTACGTGCGCCAGCGTTTCGAGCAGCACGACAACCTTGATATCCGCGCGCAACTCGCCGAGCTGATCGGCGTACGCGCCCAGAGCGTCGCGTTCACCCGCAACGCCACCGAAGGCCTGCAATCGCTGATCCGTAACTACAACCGCTTGCAGCCGGGCGATCAGGTGCTGATCAGTGATCTGGAATACGACACGGTCAAAGGCGCCATGCGCTGGCTGGCCAGACATCGTGGCGCCGAGGTGATCGAGATTGCCCACGCGCACCCGGCGAGCTACGACAGCCTGCTGGAGACGTACCGCGAAGCCTTTGCCGGTCACCCGAAGATCAAGCTGATGGCCCTGACTCACGTTACTCACCGCACCGGTCTGGTCATGCCGGTACAAGCCATCGCCGCCCTCGCCAAAGAGCATGGCGTCGATGTCATCCTCGACGGCGCCCATGCGCTCGGTCAGATCGAGTTCGATCTTGAAGCATTGGGCATTTCTTTCGCCGGCTTCAACCTGCACAAATGGATCGGCGCACCGCTCACCCTCGGTTTCCTCTATATCGCGCCGCAACGCCTGGCCGATATCGATCCGGACATGGATGAAATGCATTACCCGGTTAATGACATCCGCGCGCGCACCTCATACAGCACGCCTAACATTCCCGCGCTGATGACCTTGCCGCTGGTGTTCGAAGAGCACCGTTCGCTCGGCGGCGCGCCGGCCAAAGGCGCTCGCCTGAATTATCTGCGCAACCTGTGGGTCAGCGCGGTGCGGCACTTGCCGGGTATCGAGGTAATGACGCCAGACGATCCAAGGCTGTATTGCGGCATCACATCGCTGCGATTTACCCGGCACGACAATCAACAGGCGATGGCCGAGCGACTGCTCAACGACTACAACCTGTTCACCGTGGTGCGCAACGGCGCAGCCAGCGGGCCGAGCATCCGCATTACACCGGGACTGACCAGCACCGCTGGCGACATGCAGTTGCTGGTCCGCGCGCTGAACGAACTGCGCTAAAACACCGCGCCCGTAGACTTCTCGTAGCCTGCAAGGCCGATCTGCGACGACACCGCAAAGGTGTCGACGCCGATCGTCAGGCTGCCGAAATAACCGTCCTCAAGACCTTCCCCGCCAATCGGTCGCAATACCAGCGGCGAAGCATCATCCCCCGCCGTTTCACAGTTACAGACATCCGGAAGATGCAGCCGTCCTGCCCAGGCCTCCTGAGGTGACTGCAAAAGTTGATCATCACTGGCGATGCACACGGTCATGGCGATGCACGAGGCCCCTCCAGCGTGCTGATCCGGGTAAATACTGGTAAACCGCACGATGCCTTGGCTGTCGGTCGACTGGGCGCCGCACAAGCTGTCGGCGCCAATGTTCTGTTCGATCCGGACCTGGGCGCCAACCACTGGCTCACCGGTCATGGCGTCGACCAGGGCCAGACGCAATACCAGTGGCAGGCCTTCGACGCCGCGGCTGATGTTGCGCACCTTTTCTTCGGTTTCGCGCCAATCGATGCTGCCAGGGATATGCGTTTGCCGTTGCCGAAGAGGCTGATGGGGCAAGTCTGCTGATTGATGGTCGTCCATGAGGCGTTCTCTCTTCCGTAAGATGAACGCAGATTAGCGCCACGCCAACGCGGTTGTGCGGTAACTATGTATCGCGTCGTAACGGTGTCGATGTAGGAGCTGCCGAAGGCTGCGATCTTTTGATGTTGGCGCTCAAGAGCAAGGTCAAAAGATCGCAGCCTCGTTTCACTCGACAGCTCCTACATAGCTTCTACATAGCAATTTTCAGGCAAAAAAAAACGGTGCACCGACCAAGCGCACCGTAAAGCCGTAGAACACACAACGAAGTGTCTGGTAACAATCAGTCCAGCAGCGCCAGTGCCTCGGCGGTGCATTCCTGAATACGGGCCCAGTCGCCGTTCTTGATCCACTCCGGATCAAGCATCCAGCTTCCGCCCACGCACATGACGTTTTTCAGCGCCATGTAGCTCTTGATGTTGGCCGGGCCGACGCCGCCTGTCGGGCAGAATTTCACTTCGCCGAACGGGCCGCCAAGGGCTTTGATTGCCGCCACGCCACCGCTGACTTCAGCCGGGAACAGCTTGAAGCGGCGATAGCCCAGACCATAGCCTTCCATGATGCCGGAGGCGTTACTGATGCCCGGCAACAGCGGAATCGGGCTGTCGACGCTGGCTTCGAGCAGGTCACGGGTGATGCCCGGGGTGACGATGAATTGCGAACCGGCGGCTTCGGCTGCCGCGAGCATATTGCGATCGAGTACGGTGCCGGCGCCGGTCATCAGTTCCGGGCGCTGTTCACGCAGGATCTGGATGGCCTTGAGGCCGAACTGCGAACGCAGGGTCACTTCCAGCGCGGTCAGACCACCGGCGGCCAGGGCGTCGGCCAGCGGCAGCACATCCTGTTCGCGAGCGATGGTGATCACCGGCAGGATCCGCGCCTTGGCGCAGAGGCTGTCGATCAGGGCAACTTTGTCCGCCATGGAAACGGTCGGGGATGGGGTTGTCATAGCGGCTGTTCCTTGGCTCATGGGCACCAGTAAATCTCTAACGTAGGTTGCAGAAACGCGCGAACCGGCATGGCGGCGACGTCGTCGGATGCCAGTGCGGCATTCAGTGTGGTCAGTTTCGACTGACCGGAAATCGACAGAATCTTGTGCCTCGCCGACGCCAGCAGCGCACGGCTCATGGTCAGGCGCTGACGCGGCACGCTTGGCGCCAGCATCGGCCAGCAACGGCGAGTGCCATCGGCTTGCAGCGCTTCGGCGAGATTCGGGCTGTCGGGGAACAGCGACGCGGTGTGGCCGTCATCGCCCATGCCCAGCACCAGCACGTCAATCGGCGGCAATTCGGCGAGCAAGCGGTCAGCCTGTTCAGCAGCCTGCTCGACGTTCGCCGCAGCGCTATAAAGGCTGAGGAACTGTGCCTTGGCCGCCGGGCCTTTGAGCAAGTATTGCTTGAGCAAACCGGCATTGCTGTCAGCGTGTTCAACCGGTACCCAGCGCTCATCGGCGAGGGTCACGACGACCTTCGACCAGTCCAGATCCTGCTTGGCCAGGTGCTGGAAAAACGCCACCGGGCTACGACCGCCGGACACCACCAGCACCGCGTTGCCGCGCGCGGCAATGGCGTCGCTCAATTGCTTGGCAACGTTCAGCGCCAGACCTTCGGCCAACAGCACCGGGCTCTTGAATTCGTGAGCGTTCACGCCCGCAGGCAGTTGCACATTAGATATCGCCATACCACGACCTCCCGTCCCGCGTGATCAATGCAATGGAGCTCATCGGCCCCCACGACCCGGCCGCATACGGCTTGGGCGCGTCACCGGATTTTTTCCACCCGGCGATCAGCTGGTCACACCACTTCCACGCGGCTTCGATTTCATCTTTACGGACAAACAGGTTCTGATTGCCGTTCATCACTTCCAGCAACAACCGCTCGTAGGCATCGGGGATCCGCGCGCTACGCCAGGTGTCGGAGAAATTCAGTTGCAGCGGGCCGCTGCGCAGTTGCATGCCTTTGTCCAGGCCCTGCTCTTTGGTCATCACGCGCAAGGAAATGCCTTCGTCCGGTTGCAAGCGGATGATCAGTTTGTTGCTGATCTGCAAACGCTGCTCAGGGGCGAAGATGTAGTGCGACGGTTCCTTGAAGTGGATGACGATCTGCGACAGTTTCTGCGGCATACGCTTGCCGGTACGCAGGTAGAACGGCACGCCGGCCCAGCGCCAGTTGCGGATGTCGGCACGCAGGGCGACGAAGGTTTCGGTGTCGCTCTGGGTGTTGGAATTCGGTTCTTCGAGGTAACCCGGTACGGATTTGCCTTCGCTGTGGCCGGCGATGTACTGGCCGCGCACCACTTGCGTGGTCAGGCCTTCCGGGCTGATCGGTGCCAGCGCCTTGAGCACTTTTACTTTCTCGTCACGAATGCTGTCGGCGGACAGGTCGGCCGGCGGGTCCATGGCGATCAGGCAGAGCAGTTGCAACAGGTGATTCTGAATCATGTCGCGCAGCTGGCCGGCCTTGTCGAAGTAGCCCCAGCGGCCTTCGATGCCAACCTTCTCGGCCACGGTGATTTCCACGTGGGAGATGTAATTCTGGTTCCACTGGGTTTCGAACAGGCTGTTGGCGAAACGCAAGGCGATCAGGTTCTGAACGGTTTCTTTGCCCAGGTAATGGTCGATGCGGTAGGTGCGGTTCTCCGGGAAGAACTGCGCCACGGCGTCATTCACTTTGCGCGACGATTCGAGGTCAGAGCCGATCGGTTTTTCCAGCACCACGCGGGTGTTTTCTGCCAGGCCGACTTTCGCCAGGTTCTCACAGATCGCGCCATACACCGCTGCCGGTGTGGCGAAGTAGGCAATCATGCGTTGCGTGCTGCCAGCCAGTTCGGCCAGCGCCACATAATCTTCAGATCTGAGGAAGTCGACGTGCAGGTAGGTCAGGCGTGCGAGAAAACGCTCGGCGACGGCCTCGTTCAGCTCTTTGCCCACATAACGACGCAGTTCGGCGGCGATAAACGCCATGTGCTGCTGCTCGGAACCTTCTTCACGGGCCAGCGCGATGATGCGCGTGTCCTCGTGCAGCAGGTCGGCGCCATCAAGATGATAAAGGGCAGGAAACAGCTTGCGCAGGGCCAGATCGCCAAGCGCGCCGAACAAGGCAAAGGTGCACGGTTCAACCGTAATCGAAGGCATGATGTTTGTTCTTTTATCAAGTTAAGCTACAAATACCTTTTTTCAAGGCATCACTCAAGGGAAAATGTAGTAATAACCACAACATTTTCGCAAAATACAGATTCCGAGTGGTGGTCGGTCGGAGCCATCAGTAGGATAGGCCACCGTTACGGGCCATATCAAAGGCCCAATTTGCATAGCCCGGCGCACCTTTGCGCAGGTGAATTAGGAATTCCATATGGACCGCGTGCGAAATTTACTGGAACAGATCCAGAGTCGCCTTGAAGACCTTAACAAGGCCGAACGCAAAGTCGCCGAGGTGATCCTGCTCAACCCGCAGCAGGCCACCCGCTTCAGCATCGCCGCCCTCGCCCAGGCCGCCTCGGTGAGCGAACCGACGGTCAACCGTTTTTGCCGTTCGTTCGGCGTCAGCGGTTACCCCGAACTCAAGCTGCAACTGGCGCAGAGCCTGGCCAGCGGCGCGGCGTATGTCAGCCGCGCGGTCGAGGCCGATGACAATCCCGAGGCGTACACGCAGAAAATTTTCGGCAGCGCCATCGCGTCGCTGGACAGTGCCTGCCAGGCGCTCGATCCAAATCTGATCAGCCGCGCCGTCGACCTGTTGATTCAGGCGCGGCAGATCCACTTCTTCGGCCTCGGCGCTTCGGCACCGGTGGCACTGGATGCGCAGCACAAGTTTTTCCGTTTCAACCTCGCCGTCACCGCGCACGCGGATGTGTTGATGCAACGGATGATTGCTTCAGTGGCGCACACCGGTGAGTTGTTCGTGATCATTTCCTACACCGGACGCACCCGTGAGTTGGTCGAGGTGGCGCGTATTGCTCGCGAGAACGGTGCTTCGGTGCTGGGTCTGACGGCAGAGAATTCGCCGCTGGCCAAGGCGAGTACCTTGAGCCTGAATATTCCGCTGCCGGAAGACACCGACATCTATATGCCGATGACGTCGCGGATCATTCAGTTGACGGTGCTGGATGTGTTGGCGACGGGGATGACGTTGCGTCGCGGGGTGGATTTCCAGCCGCATTTGCGCAAGATCAAAGAGAGCCTGAATGCCAGCCGGTATCCGGTGGGTGACGAGTTTAATTAGGACGCTTCGCGTAAAAGATCGCAGCCTTCGGCAGCTCCTACTGGGGTTGATCGTTCCCACGCTCTGCGTGGGAATGCAGCCCGTGACGCTCCGCGTCACTGGACGCGGAGCGTCCCTTGAGGCATTCCCACGCAGAGCGTGGGAACGATCATCAAGCCGCCGCCCACGCCTGCAAACTCAAATGCGCCTTCTCCCCAGGCGCCAGATGCAAACTGTCGGTGCCGCCCGCCGCCGCTTCAACACAGACAAACTCCGAAATCTCATCCCACGTCACGCCCAACAACGGCCGCGCTCCAGGATGCCAGACCACCGTGTCCGCGCTGTCACCGGTATCAATGCACAACTCGCGCTGCCAGGCGTGATCTTTCAGCTGCAATTCGCCGTCGTGCTGGAACACCCGCTGACAGCCGCCATCCACCCGCAACTCACCTTCCTGCTGGCAAACCTGGCGATTCAACTGGTCATAACCCTGCGCCCCTTCGAGCCCAGACAGCGCTATCTCACCGATATCGCCAATACGCCAGTAAGCATGCAAAGCCTGGCTCAACTGGCACGGCATGTCGTCCTGATGCTCGGTGCTCAGGCGCAGTTCCATGCGTTCACCCAGATGTGCGTGCAGGTCAACCTGCCAGTCGCACAGCTGCAATTGCCAGTGCAGGCGCACGCCATCTTCGGCGCTGCTGCTGTCGAGCAACTTCCAGTCGAGCAAACGCGCCCAACCATGGGACGGCCAGGCGTTTTCGCTCGGATGACGGCCATACCACGGCCAACACACCGGCACACCACCGCGAATGGCACCGACGTGCGGCCACTTCGCCGCACACCACAACCACGGCTTTTGCCCGCGCGGTTGAAAGTGCAGCAACTGGGCGCCCTGACGACTGAACACCGCCTGACACAACGGGTGATCGATCACCAACACGTCGCGCATCTGATAGCGTTCCCAGGCGAACACCGGTTGTTCACGCAGGGATTTGAAGAAGCGTTGTAGCGGATGCTCATGCATTTGCCACGGTCCTGAACTCGACTTTCACAGGGCGGCGCTTGCCCCAAAAAAAAGCGGACAGCCTTGGCTGTCCGCAAATATGCGCACATAGAGAGGAGCTTATCGCAGACGCGTTAGAACGTAGACTGAATTTTCAGGCCAGCGACCAAAGCGTTGTCCACTTCATCCACACCACCCGGGTGAGTGATGTACTGCAGGTTAGGACGTACGGTCAGCCAGTTGGTGACGTGGAAGCCGTAGTTGATCTCGTAGTTGTATTCGGTTTCACGAATCGGCGAGAACACCGGGTTGTCGTAATCCGACACACCGTTGGAAGCGTTCAACAGCTCGGCGTTTTTCTTCACGTCGTCGTTGACGTGGATACGTGCCGCGCCGATACCGACGTCATCCTTCGGACGCGCGTCGAACGGGCCTTTGTAGACAAACATCACCGACTGATAGTTGTCGATGAAGTTGGTGTCCTTGTCGTGGAACGTGGCATTGGCCGCGATGTTCAGACCGCGGGTCGCATCACCGTTGTGGCTGGTGAGTTGCTGTTGCGCGACGAACCAGTAGCCGCTTTTGCTGCTGTGGGTCTTGTAGGCATCGCCAGTAGTAGCAGCGTCGAAACCGTTGACGTCTTCGCGAACGTCGTCGGCATCGGCCGTGCTCTTGTAGTAACCGACGCGGTATTCGCCCGGCAGGCTGTTGACCTTCGGCGACCAGACCAGCTCGACCGGAAGAACGGTACCTTTGGTGCCGCTGCCGCTGAGTTTGAAGCCGTTGCCGTGTTCCAGCTGCGACGGGTTCTGGTTGTACGCACCGATCTGCGCGTAGAGCTCGTCGTTGATGTTGTACTTCACACGGATCGCGGCCTGGCTGACGGGCCAGTTGTACCAGATGTTGGTCGCCCAGTTACCCACTTGGGAACCGCAGAACGCCAGGTTCTGGAAGTCGCACGGGAAGGTGTTGAAGTCTTCGCCTTCACCGAAGTAACCAGCCTTGACGTCGAGTTTGTTGTCGAAGAACTGGTGCTGAATCCACAACTGGGTCAGACGCACCATGTGGCCACGGCCGTAAACTTCTTGCGAAGAACTCAAGGTGCCGGCACGCGGATCGCCAACGCGGTCGTTGGAGATGTTGTAGCCGTTACGGTTGGTCAGCTGGATCTTCGCCTGAGTGTTATCCCAGCCCCACAGCTTTTGCAGATCGAGTGCCACGCCCAGACCGAACTGGTCAGCGTAACGCGCGGTCTTGTCGTCGTTGTAGCCACCGTTCAGGTTGCCACCGACTTCCCCAACGTAGTCAGCCTTGATGTCGATACCCTGCTCGATCAGCTTGGTACGCTCGCCACCCCAGTCGCCGGTCATCCATTTCGAGTCGGAGCTGAAGGCATCCGCCGCCATGGCGTTACCGGCCAGCACCAATGCCGCCGCAGCTGACACTTGGCAGATCAACCGGGCATTGACGTGTTTCTTTTTCATCCCTACATCCTCGTCTTTATTGTTATTAACTGTTTTTATCTAACGCGGTTTACATAAATTGCGATGCTCGACAGGCCGGGCACCGCGTGCTCCTTGTAGGAGTGAGCCTGCTCGCGATAGCGGTTTTACATTCAACATCTCTGTCGACTGATACACCGTCATCGCGAGCAGGCTCACTCCTACACTGTTCTTCAGCGGCCTTTGAATTGCGCCACGTTCGCAGACCGCGCATCGGTCTGTGGTTGACCGGCAGTGCCGAGGCGCTCGCCGGTGTTGGCATCGAACAACAACACTTTCGACGGATCGAATTGCAGCGTCAGGTTCTCGCCCACCTGCGGTGCCACGTCCGGCGCCAGACGGCAGCAGACTTTGGTTTCATTCAAATTAACGAACACCAAGGTGTCCGGACCGGTCGGCTCAGTGACCTGCACTTCGGCACGAATGCTCGGCAGGCCGTTACCCTCTCCGTTCGCCAAAACAATCTGCTCAGGGCGCAGGCCGAGAATCACTTCGCGATCTTCCAGACCAGCATCCTGCATGCTCATCGGCAACTCGCAACGGGCCTGACCGCTGTCGAGCAGCGCCAGCAGACGACCGTCCTTGCGTTGCAGACGCAGCGGAATGAAGTTCATCGGCGGCGAACCGATGAAGCTCGCCACGAACAGATTGGCCGGGTTGTTGTAGATGTCTTTCGGCGTGCCGAACTGCTGGATGATGCCGTCCTTCATCACCGCCACTTTGTCGCCCAGGGTCATCGCTTCGATCTGGTCGTGGGTCACGTAGACCGTGGTGGTTTTCAGGCGCTGGTGCATCAGTTTCATTTCGGTGCGCATCTCGACGCGCAGCTTGGCGTCAAGGTTGGACAACGGTTCGTCGAACAGATAGATCTTCGGCCGCCGCGCCAGTGCACGCCCCATCGCCACACGCTGTTGCTGACCACCGGAGAGCTGACCCGGCTTGCGATTGAGCAGGTGTTCGATCTGCAACAGCTTGGCCACGCGCGCGACTTCTTCGTCGATCGCCGACTGCGGCATCTTGCGAATTTTCAGGCCGAATTCGATGTTCTCGCGCACGCTCATGGTCGGGTACAGCGCGTAGGACTGGAACACCATGGCGATGTCGCGATCCTTCGGGCTCATGCCGCTGACGTCCTGGTCACCGATCATGATCGCGCCGCCGGTGATGGTTTCCAGACCGGCGATGCAGTTCATCAAGGTCGATTTGCCACAACCCGACGGGCCGACCAGGATCAGGAACTCACCGTCCTTGATCGACAGTTCGATGTTCTTCAGGGTGTCCGGCAGGCCGGCACCGTAGGTCTTGTTTACGTTGCGAAGTTCGAGCGTTGCCATGATTACCCCTTGACTGCGCCGGCCGTCAGCCCGCGCACGAAATACTTGCCTGCGACCACATAGACCAGCAGGGTCGGCAGGCCGGCGATCATCGCCGCTGCCATATCAACGTTGTATTCCTTGGCGCCGGTGCTGGTGTTGACCAGGTTGTTCAGCGCCACCGTGATCGGTTGCGAATCACCGCTGGAGAACACCACACCGAACAGGAAGTCGTTCCAGATCTGGGTGAACTGCCAGATCAGGCAAACCATGATGATCGGCGTCGACATCGGCAGAATGATGCGGCGGAAAATCGTGAAGAAACCTGCGCCGTCGAGGCGTGCAGCTTTCACCAGCGCATCCGGAATGCTCACGTAGTAGTTACGGAAGAACAGCGTGGTGAACGCCAGACCGTAAACCACGTGGATAAACACCAGGCCGGTGGTGGTGCTCGCCAGACCCATTTTGCCGAGGGTGAACGAAGCCGGCAGCAGCACGGTCTGGAACGGCAGGAAGCAACCGAACAACAGCAGACCGAAAAACAACTGCGAACCACGGAAGCGCCAGAACGACAGCACATAGCCGTTCAACGCGCCGATGCCGGTAGAGATAATTACCGCCGGAACGGTGATCTTGATCGAGTTCCAGAAGTAACCGTCAACGGTGGCCCAGGCCTTGACCCAACCGATGCCGCTGACCACGGTCGGCCAGCTCAGCAGGTTGCCGGTGCTGATGTCTTCCGGGGTCTTGAAGCTGGTCAGCAACATCACCACCAGCGGCACCAGATAAAGCAGTACGGCGATGATCAGCACCGCGTAGATCGCGATGCGACTCAGGCTGATAGCAGGTTTGGCAGCGAGACTAGTCATTGCGCTTGGTCCTCAGCTCGGAATACAGGTAAGGCACGATGATCGCGAGGATCGCACCGAGCATCAGAATCGCACTGGCCGAGCCCATGCCCATCTGGCCGCGACTGAAGGTGAAGGAATACATGAACATCGCCGGCAGGTCAGAGGAATAACCCGGGCCACCGGCGGTCATCGCCGCGACCAGGTCGAAGCTCTTGATCGCGATGTGCGCCAGAATCATCACGGCACTGAAGAACACCGGACGCAGGCTTGGCAGCACTACTTTCCAGTAGATCGTCGGCATGCTCGCGCCATCGATCTGCGCGGCACGGATGATCGATTGATCGACGCCACGCAGGCCGGCGAGGAACATCGCCATGATGAAGCCCGAGGCTTGCCAGACAGCGGCGATCACCAGGCAGTAGACCACGCGATCCGGGTCGATCAGCCAGTCGAGACGGAAGCCTTCCCAGCCCCAGTCCCGCAACAATTTGTCCAGGCCCATGCCCGGGTTGAGCAGCCACTTCCACGCCGTACCGGTGACGATCATCGAGAGCGCCATCGGGTACAGGTAAATGGTGCGGATAAAGCCTTCGCGACGGATGCGCTGGTCGAGGAACACCGCCAGCAACACGCCAATTACCAAGGTGATGCCGATGAACATGCCGCCGAACACCGCGAGGTTCTTGCTCGCGACCCACCAGCGATCGTTGTCGAACAACCGCGCGTATTGCGCAAGTCCGGCCCACTTGTAAGTCGGCAGGAACGTCGAGGTGGTGAACGACAGCACGAACGTCCACAGGATGTAGCCATAGAAGCCCACCAGAACGATGAACATGCTCGGCGCCAGCACCAGTTTGGGTAGCCAGCGCTGCAATGCATCGAACGGCGAGGCCTTGCTGAACACAGCAACAGAACTCATGGGGAAATCCATCAAAAAAAGTGAAGAGCAGCTACAAGCCGCAAGCTGCAAGCTGCAAGACCGCTAGAGCTCAAGCTTGTAGCTTGCGGCTCGCAGCTCGCAGCTTGCCGTTACGGCTTATTTGGACGACTTGATCGCTGCGCCAAGTTTCTTGGCGGTGTCGGCCGGGTCGGCTTTCGGGTCGTTGATGTAGTTGGTCACGACATCAAAGAACGCGCCTTGCACCGCCAGCGTGGTCGCCATGTTGTGCGCCATGCTTGGCTGCAGGCCGCCGGACTTGGCGTCTGCCAGGAAGTCCTTGGCAGCAGTCTGCGCGCAGGAATCGAAGCCGAGCTTGTCCATGTTGTTCAACATGTCGTTGCGAACCGGGATCGAGCCTTTGTTGATGCTGAAGACTTTCTGGAAGTTTTCACCCAGCACGACTTTGGCGATGTCCTGCTGACCGGCCGCAGTGCCGGCGTCCTTCTGCTTGAACACGGCCAGCGAGTCGATGTTGTAGGTGAACGCCTTGTCGGTGCCCGGGAAAGCTACGCACTCGTAATCCTTGCCGGCGACTTTCTTGGCGGCAGTCCATTCGGACTTGGCCCAGTCACCCATGATCTGCATGCCAGCCTTGCCGTTGATGACTTTGGCCGCTTCCAGGTTCCAGTCCTGACCTTTGCCGTCGGCGTCCATGTAGGTCGCGACTTTCTTCAGCTCGGTCAGCGCCTTGACCATTTCCGGACCGGTCAGCGCGGCGTTGTCCAGATCAACCAGGGCTTTCTTGTAACCATCGACACCCATGACCGAAAGCACCACGGCTTCGAACACGGTGCTGTCCTGCCAAGGCTGACCGCCGTGGGCCAGCGGAATGAAGCCCGCAGCTTTCAGCTTGTCGCCAGCGGCATAGAATTCTTCGAGGGTGGTCGGGTTCTTGGTGATCCCGGCTTTCTTGAACACTTCCGGGTTGATCCACAGCCAGTTCACACGGTGAATGTTCACCGGTACGGCCACGTAATCACCGTCGTACTTCACGGTATCGGAGACTTTCTTGTCGAGCAGGCTGTCCCACTTTTCCGACTTGGCGACGTCTTTCAACACGTCGGTGTCGAGCAGACCGGTGGATGCCCATTCCTGAATGTCCGGGCCTTTTATCTGAGCAACACCAGGCGGGTTGCCGGCGACTGCACGGCTTTTCAGCACGGTCATGGCAGTCGCACCGCCACCGCCGGCGACAGCGCCGTCTTTCCAGGTGAAACCGTCTTTTTCGACTTGGGCCTTGAGCACATCAACAGCGGCTTTTTCGCCACCGGACGTCCACCAGTGCACGACTTCGACCGAACCTTTGGATTCGGCAGCGGAAACACTGAGAGGCAGAATTGCGAGCGGGAACAGGGAGGCGACAGAAATGACAGTAGCGAGGCGAGAAATCGCATTCATCTGAGATGTACCTTTCTTGTTGTTATGCATGCAAGTCTGGTGCTTGCGCTGCACAGGAGTTTAAACAGGACGTTTCCCTTCGCAGGTAACGAAGGGACGCGCGAATGTCACCACATGGTTACACAGGACTGCTCTGGGATAACTGTGCCAGCGCAGTCGCCATACTGGGTGACAAGGGTAGACGAGGGATCAGCACGGCCTGCCAGGCGTGATACAGATCAGGTTTGCCCGGCCAGATATCGGCACTTGGCAGGTTTTGCGGATTGAGTTCGTGGTGCCAGCTGCCGTCGCAGCGGTCAATGAAATTCGTCTCGCAGAATTCCCAGAACAGTCGGTACCAGGTTTCGTATTGCGCATCGCCGGTGCGTTTGAACAAGGCGCTGGCAGCGGCACTGGCTTCGGCGTGCGTCCAGTGCAGGCGATGGCGAACGACGGATTTATTGTCCCAGTCGAGGGTGTAGACGATGCCCGGCAGACCATCGACGTCCCAACCGTTGCGGCAATTGTTCTCGAACAGTTTCTGCGCGTCGGTGGCGAGCCAACCGGGTGTGAGCATGCCGGCCTGAACCCGTGCAGCTTCGAGGTGTAACAGCAACCGCGCCCACTCGAAACCGTGGCCGGGCGTGGTGCCATACGGGCGAAAACCGTCGGCAGGATTGTCGTGGTTGTATTCACGCAGCGGCTGCCAGTCGCGATCGAAATGCTCGATGACCATGTAACCGTTGGCGGCAGCATGACCGTGGATCACCCGCTCGACGATGCGTTGCGCGCGGCTCAGCCAGCGCGGATCTTCAGTGACATCGGCCAGCGCGAGGAACGCTTCGGTGGCGTGCATGTTGCTGTTGGCGCCTCGATAGGCCTCTTCTTCGCTCCAGTCGCGATTGAAGAATTCGCGCATGGCGCCCTCTTCTTCGCTCCAGAAATACGTGTCGATGATGTCGATGGCATCGTCCAGCAGCGCTTGTGCGCCGGGGCGCTGTGCAACCACGGCAGAGCTGGCCGCCAGCGCGACAAAGGCATGCAGATAGGCGTTCTTGCCGGTGTTGTCGTCGCGGTGTTCGGCGACCGCGAACCAGCCACCGTGTAACGCATCACGCAACGGCCCGCGCAGGGCGGCGATGCCGTGATCAATCAGTTCGGCAAAACCCGGCAGGCCTTGAATATGGGCCATGGCGAAGCTGTGGGTCATGCGTGCGGTGTTCATGGTTTCGGCTTGCGCGTTGGCTGGCAGACGGCCGCGTTCGTCGAGGTTGCCGAAGCCTTCGGGCAGCTTTGATGCCTTGGCGAAATCCAGCAGGCGCAGGCCTTCGGCGGCGAGCCATTGCTGGTGGGCAGGGGCGTTCAGCCAACTGCTGAAGCCGGGTTGGAAGCGATCCATGGGTGGCCTTTTTTGTTGTTATGACTGCGGGAAGTCTAAACAACGGGTCGGGGTGGGCTTGTAACGAAGGGGGCGGGGTTTGTCACCAGACCGTGACAAAGAGCGACCCTCACTGTAGAGACCGGT
>NZ_VCNJ01000003.1 GCF_005938625.1 Pseudomonas fluorescens | reverse complement strand
TCCGATCTCTCGTCAGCGGGAGGCGAATTCTACAGCGTTACACGCTGCTGTCAACACCTCTTTTTCAACTTCCTTTCGGCTTCGATGAACTGAAGCAACCCGCTGTCGAAACCTACATAACTCATTGAATCTCAAGGAGTTTTCCGTTTCGACTGCGCCGGAAGTGGGGCGAATTATAGACATCTGAAATCTGCCGTCAACCGTTAATTTCGCTTTTCTTTCAATCACTTGCAGATCGGCTAAAAAACCACCAAATGCACCTATATATAAGAAGGGATCATCAAAGCACCCCAGCCGCCTTCAACTCAGCCACTGCACCCGCGCCCAAGCCCAGCACACCTTGAAGAACCTCCAGCGTATGCTCACCTAGTAAAGGAGGGGCGCGACGATACTCAACCGGCGTCTGCGACATACGGATAGGACTGGCCACCTGCGGCACCATCCCCGCCAGTGCGTGCGGCAGCTCTATCGCCAGGCCGCGCGCCTTCACCTGCGGATCCTCAAACACTTGCGACAGATCATTGATCGGCCCACAAGGCACGCCCGCCTGCTCCAGCTCGGCAACCCATTCGGTAGTCGTCTTGAACACCGTTGCCTGGCGAATCAGCGGAATCAACACCGCCCGGTTCGCCACGCGCAGCTTATTAGTAGCAAAGCGCGGATCGTCAGCCCAGTGTGGCTGACCTGCCACTTCGGCAAACTTGCGGAACTGCCCGTCATTACCCACGGTAAGAATGAAATCGCCGTCAGCCGTAGGAAAGTCCTGATAAGGCACGATGTTCGGATGCGCATTGCCCAGACGCTTAGGCGCGTTGCCCGTGGTCAGATAATTCATCGCCTGATTGGCCAGACATGCAACCTGCACATCCAGCAACGCCATATCGATGTGCTGACCACCACCGTCGTGATCGCGATGAGCCAGCGCCGCCAGAATCGCCACCGTCGAATACAGACCGGTGAGGATATCCGTCAACGCCACACCCACTTTCACCGGCCCGGCACCTTCATCACCCTCGGGACGACCAGTCAGGCTCATCAGCCCGCCCAACCCCTGAATCATGAAGTCATAGCCAGCGCGCTTGGCGTACGGCCCGGTCTGCCCGAATCCGGTAATCGAGCAATAGATCAGGTTCGGATTGATCGCCTTCAGCGACTCATAGTCCAGCCCATAAGCCGCCAGACCACCGACCTTGAAGTTCTCGATGAGGATGTCCGACTTCGCCGCCAACTCTCGCACCAACTTCTGCCCTTCAGGGCGTGTGAAGTCGATAGTCACCGATTGCTTATTGCGATTAGCCGACAGGTAATAAGCCGCTTCTGACGTGTTCTCGCCATAAGAGTCTTTAAGGAAGGGCGGCCCCCAGGCGCGCGTGTCGTCACCATTACCCGGACGCTCGACCTTGATCACCTCGGCGCCAAGGTCGGCGAGGATCTGCCCGGCCCACGGCCCGGCCAAAACGCGCGATAAATCCAGTACCCGCAGATGCGACAGCGCGCCCATGGTCGCTCTCCTATTAATAGAACGCTTGCAGGCCGGTTTGCGCACGCCCCAGGATCAGCGCGTGAACGTCGTGAGTCCCTTCATAGGTATTCACCACTTCCAGGTTGACCAGATGACGGGCCACGCCGAATTCATCGGAGATACCGTTGCCACCCAACATGTCGCGAGCCATACGAGCGATGTCCAGCGACTTGCCGCAGGAGTTGCGCTTCATGATCGAAGTAATCTCGACCGCAGCAGTGCCTTCATCCTTCATACGACCCAGACGCAGGCAACCCTGGAGGGCCAGTGTGATCTCGGTCTGCATGTCAGCCAGTTTCTTCTGGATCAGCTGAGTGGCGGCCAACGGGCGACCGAACTGCTGGCGATCCAGCGTGTACTGGCGAGCGGTGTGCCAGCAGAACTCGGCGGCGCCCAGTGCGCCCCAGGAGATGCCGTAGCGTGCAGAGTTGAGGCAGGTGAACGGGCCTTTCAAACCGCGCACGTCCGGGAAGATGTTCTCTTCCGGCACGAACACGTTGTCCATAACGATCTCACCGGTGATCGACGCACGCAGACCGACCTTGCCGTGAATCGCCGGAGCGCTCAGGCCTTTCCAGCCCTTCTCCAGTACGAAACCACGGATGTCGCCAGCATCATCTTTGGCCCAGACCACAAACACATCAGCGATCGGGCTGTTGGTGATCCACATCTTCGCGCCGGTCAGGCTGTAGCCGCCGTCGACTTTACGTGCACGGGTAATCATCGCGCCCGGATCGGAACCGTGGTTCGGCTCGGTCAGGCCGAAGCAGCCGATCCACTCGCCGGAAGCCAGTTTCGGCAGGTATTTCTGCTTCTGTGCTTCGGTTCCGAATTCGTTGATCGGCACCATCACCAGGGAGGACTGCACGCTCATCATCGAGCGGTAGCCGGAGTCGACACGCTCGACTTCACGGGCAATCAGACCATAGCTGACATAATTGAGACCGCTGCCACCGTACTGCTCGGGGATGGTCGCGCCCAGAAGGCCGACTTCGCCCATCTCGCGGAAGATCGCCGGGTCAGTCTTCTCATGACGGAAAGCTTCGAGAACACGCGGTGCGAGGCTCTGTTGAGCGAACTGCTCGGCGGTGTCGCGGATCATGCGCTCTTCTTCGGTGAGCTGTTGATCCAGCAGCAGGGGATCGATCCAGTTGAAGCTAGCTTTACCGCCCATGAGTGTGTCCTCGCAAATCGGGTGAATTAACGTGGCATTGATCCTAGGCGCGGTTCGCTGTCGCGGCAAACGAGGATTTCGCATTCTGTTGTGCTAATTTCTCACTCCGAAACGTCGCGAAATGCCTTTTATGCGGCGCATTAGTGAGGTTGACGTACATGCGCAGGAAGATTCCCAGCACTACCGCCCTGATCAGCTTCGAAGCCGCCGCACGTCACGAAAGCTTTACCCGCGCCGCCGAAGAACTTTCCCTCACCCAGGGTGCCATTTGCCGACAGATCGCCAGCCTTGAGGAATTCCTCAGCGTCGAACTGTTCCGACGTTCGCGACGCGGAGTGAAACTGACCGAGGCGGGACTTTCCTACAGCCGCCGAGTCGCGACGCAACTCGATGCGGTTGAGCGCGATACGTTGTCAGTGATGGGCCAGCAAGGCACCAATGTGATCGAGTTGGCGGTGGTGCCGACCTTCGGTACGCAATGGCTGCTGCCGCGCCTCAAGGATTTCCAGCTCAGGCACCCGGAGGTCACGGTCAACCTGACCAACCGCACCCGGCCCTTTCTGTTTGCCGATACCGAATTCGATGCGGCGATTTACTTCGGCGACGCTGACTGGTCGGGTACCGAATCCCACAGGCTAATGGGTGAAAATCCGATGCCGGTGTGCAGCCCCACCCTACTCGGCAACAAGACGCATCTGACAGCCGAAGCCATCGCCGAGCTGCCGCTACTGCAGCAGACCACCCGTCCTTACTCGTGGCGCCAGTGGTTCAACTCGCAACAGCTGAATATCCCCCGCGACATGACAGGTCCACGCTACGAGCTATTCTCCATGCTTGCTCAAGCGGCCATGCACGACATGGGTATCGCGCTGATTCCGCCGTTCCTGATCCAACGTGAACTGGCCGAAAAACGCCTGGTGATTGCCAACCCCCAGGCACTCTCAAGCATCAAGGCCTATTACCTCATGATTCCCGAACGAAAAGTCGAATCAGCGTCATTAAAGGCATTTCGTGACTGGCTGGTAACCCAGGCACAGAGCTACAGCCTAGAAGGGTAAAGGCTCACAGCGATAACTAACCCCGTAGTCAGGAAATACAAAGCCCTACAGATATAAGTATTTGTCGCAATTGCACAGACTGTATCCGAAAGTCGTACAGACGTCCCACAAGCGCCTGAAGACGTGGCTTTGAGCCTCCATCGGCGACGCATTGATGCCTATTCACGTCACCGATGAGAAATTTTTCCATAATCGGCCAGAATCCTTGCAAGGCACGGCCTGCAAGGGATTCAGCTGGCCATCTGCGACATTCGGTCACGGCATGACTTGTAGTTAATTTTCCGTCACCCATCATAATCCCTTGAAGGGCATAAAGTTCGCCTGCAAAATGCCGCGCCCCGCCCTGATTTGGCGGGATCGTGCTGATCGGCCGCCCCACTCGCACCATCCGTAGTGCATGGGTTTACTCAATAAGATCACGCAGGAGATTTGACGTGCACATTGGTGTTCCTCTCGAAACCCAGACCGGTGAAACACGGGTTGCTGCAACCCCGGAAACCATTAAAAAGCTGATCAGCCAAGGTCATAAGGTCACTGTGCAAACCGGCGCCGGCGTTAAAGCCAGTGTGGTCGACAGTGCCTATGAAGCGGCAGGCGCAACCATTGGCAGTGCCAATGACGCGTTTGGTGCCGAGCTGATTCTCAAAGTGGTCGCCCCAAGCGATACCGAACTGACGCTGATCAAGCGCGGCGCGGTGCTGGTGGGCATGCTCAACCCGTTCAACAACGAAACCATCGCGAAGATGGCCGAGTGCGGCATTACCGCGTTCGCCCTCGAAGCGGCGCCGCGCACCTCGCGTGCGCAGAGTCTGGATGTGTTGTCGTCGCAGGCGAACATTGCCGGCTATAAGGCTGTGTTGCTGGCCGCTCACCACTATCCGCGCTTCATGCCAATGCTGATGACCGCTGCGGGCACCGTGAAAGCGGCGCGCGTGCTGATTCTCGGCGCCGGTGTGGCCGGGTTGCAGGCAATTGCTACGGCGAAACGTCTGGGTGCGGTGATCGAAGCGTCTGACGTACGTCCGGCAGTGAAAGAGCAAATCGAATCCCTCGGCGCCAAATTCGTCGACGTACCTTACGAGACCGATGAGGAGCGTGAATGCGCCGTCGGTGTCGGCGGTTACGCGCGGCCAATGCCGGCCAGTTGGATGCAGCGTCAGGCCCAGGCTGTGCACGAGCGCGCCAAGCAGGCTGACATCGTCATCACCACCGCGCTGATTCCGGGCCGCAAGGCACCGACGCTGTTGAGCGCGGAGACCGTGGCGCAGATGAAACCGGGCTCGGTGGTCATCGACCTCGCCGCTGCTCAGGGTGGCAACTGCCCGCTGACTGTGGCTGATCAAGTCGTGATCGAGAATGGCGTGACTATTTGCGGCCCGACCAATCTGGCTGGTGAAGTCGCTGCAGACGCCTCGGCACTGTACGCGCGCAACCTGCTGGACTTCCTCAAGCTGGTGTTCACCCAAGAAGGCCAGTTCGACGTCAACCTCGAAGACGACATCGTCGCCGCGTGCCTGATGTGCCGCGACGGCCAAGTCATCCGCAAAAACGCCTAAGCAGGGATTCAGACGATGGAAGAGCTTATCTCCCCCGGTATCTACAACCTGATCATCTTCGTGCTGGCGATTTATGTCGGTTACCACGTGGTCTGGAACGTTACACCTGCGCTGCACACGCCTTTGATGGCGGTAACCAACGCCATTTCGGCGATCGTGATCGTCGGCGCCATGCTTGCTGCTGCACTAACCGTCACGCCGCTGGGCAAAACCATGGGCACCCTCGCCGTGGCACTGGCGGCGGTCAACGTGTTCGGTGGCTTTCTGGTCACCCGCCGCATGCTTGAGATGTTCAAGAAGAAAGCCCCGAAAGTAAAAGAAGAGGCGCCGAAGTAATGAGCATGAATCTCGTCACGACGCTCTACCTGATCGCGTCGATCTGCTTTATCCAGGCCCTCAAAGGGCTGTCGCACCCGACAACTTCGCGGCGCGGCAACCTGTTCGGCATGCTCGGCATGGCGTTGGCGATCCTCACCACCGTCGGCCTCATCTATAAGCTCGGTGCTGAACTGGCCACTGCCGGTATCGGTTACGTGATCGTTGGCCTTTTGGTCGGTGGCACCGCCGGTTCGATCATGGCCAAGCGCGTTGAAATGACCAAGATGCCGGAACTGGTCGCCTTCATGCACAGCATGATCGGCCTCGCAGCGGTGTTCATTGCAATCGCTGCGGTGGTTGAGCCGCAATCGCTGGGCATTGTTAAACAGCTGGGCGATTCGATTCCGACGGGCAACCGTCTGGAGCTGTTCCTCGGTGCGGCCATCGGTGCGATTACCTTCTCCGGTTCGGTAATTGCGTTCGGCAAATTGTCGGGCAAGTACAAGTTCCGCCTGTTTCAGGGCGCACCAGTACAGTTCGCCGGTCAGCATAAGCTCAACGCCGTGCTGGGTCTGGCAACGCTGGCACTCGGCCTGACCTTCATGTTCACCGGCAACCTCACCGCGTTTGCGCTGATGCTGGCGCTGGCGTTCGTGATGGGCGTGCTGATCATCATCCCGATCGGCGGTGCAGACATGCCGGTGGTGGTGTCGATGCTCAACAGCTATTCGGGCTGGGCGGCGGCAGGTATCGGCTTCTCGCTGAACAACTCGATGCTGATCATTGCAGGTTCCTTGGTGGGTTCGAGCGGTGCGATCCTCTCGTACATCATGTGCAAGGCGATGAACCGTTCCTTCTTTAATGTACTGCTCGGCGGTTTCGGCAATACGGCCGATGCCGGCCCGGCCGGTGCGAAAGAAGCACGTCCGGTGAAATCCGGTTCGGCTGACGACGCAACCTTCCTGCTGACCAACGCTGACACCGTGATCATCGTCCCGGGTTACGGCTTGGCGGTAGCGCGTGCACAGCATGCGCTGAAAGAGCTGACCGAGAAGCTTACCCACCGTGGCGTGACCGTGAAGTACGCGATCCACCCGGTTGCCGGCCGTATGCCGGGGCACATGAACGTTCTGCTCGCCGAGGCCGAAGTGCCTTACGACCAGGTGTTCGAGATGGAAGACATCAACTCCGAGTTCGGCCAGGCCGACGTGGTGCTGGTGCTCGGCGCGAACGACGTGGTCAACCCGGCCGCGAAGAACGATCCGAAATCGCCGATTGCCGGCATGCCGATTCTCGAAGCGTTCAAGGCCAAGACCATCATCGTCAACAAGCGCTCGATGGCCAGCGGCTATGCCGGTTTGGACAACGAACTGTTCTATCTGGACAAGACCATGATGGTGTTCGGCGACGCGAAAAAAGTCATCGAAGACATGGTCAAAGCGGTCGAATAATTCCCCGCTGCAGTAGCGAACGCCCCGACTTGTCGGGGCGTTTTTGTTTGCGCAAACAGTCGGACAATTTGCCGCGTTGTTGCAGATCCAGTAACGGTGTTTTACTTCAAACCCGCTAAATAGACGCCTCGTTTGCGACCTTGGTAGCGGGACAGGCGCCCGTCAAATTCACTAGACTGCGCATCCTGCTACTCGCTTCCCGAGATAATAATCCATGTACCGTGACCGTATTCGCCTGCCTTCGTTGTTGGATAAAGTGATGAGCGCCGCCGACGCCGCCGCTCTGATTGAGGACGGCATGACCGTCGGCATGAGCGGTTTTACTCGTGCTGGCGAAGCCAAAGCCGTCCCTCACGCACTGGCCGAGCGCGCCAAGGTCACGCCGCTGAAGATCAGCCTGATGACCGGCGCCAGCCTGGGCAATGACCTCGACAAGCAATTGACCGAGGCCGGCGTACTGTCGCGGCGCATGCCGTTCCAGGTCGACAGTACCCTGCGCAAGGCGATCAACGCCGGTGAAGTGATGTTCATCGACCAACATCTGTCGGAAACCGTCGAGCAACTGCGCAACCAGCAATTGAAGCTGCCGGACATCGCGGTCATCGAAGCTGTGGCCATCACTGAACAAGGCCATATCGTGCCGACCACTTCGGTGGGCAACTCGGCGAGCTTCGCGATTTTCGCCAAACAGGTGATCGTCGAGATCAACCTGGCGCACAACGCTAATCTCGAAGGCCTGCACGACATCTATATCCCGACCTACCGCCCGACGCGCACGCCGATCCCGCTGGTGAAAGTCGACGACCGCATCGGCAGCACGGCGATTCCGATTCCGCCGGAGAAGATTGTCGCCATCGTCATCACCCAGCAGGCCGACTCGCCGTCCACCGTGTCGACCCCGGATGTCGATACCAACGCCATCGCCGAGCACCTGATCACTTTCTTCAAGCAGGAAGTTGACGCCGGGCGCATGACCAACAAGCTCGGCCCATTGCAGGCCGGGATTGGCAACATCGCCAACGCGGTGATGTGCGGCCTGATCGATTCGCCGTTCGAAGACCTGACCATGTACTCCGAAGTACTGCAGGATTCGACCTTCGACCTGATCGACGCCGGCAAGCTGAGCTTTGCCTCGGGCAGTTCAATCACTCTGTCGGAGCGCCGCAACAGCGATGTGTTCGGCAATCTGGAGAAGTACAAGGACAAACTGGTGCTGCGTCCGCAGGAAATCTCCAACCACCCGGAAGTCGTGCGGCGCCTGGGCATCATCGGCATCAACACGGCGCTGGAGTTCGACATCTATGGCAACGTCAATTCCACTCACGTCTGCGGCACGCGGATGATGAATGGCATCGGCGGTTCCGGCGACTTCGCGCGCAACGCACATCTGGCGATATTCGTGACCAAGTCGATCGCCAAGGGCGGCGCAATTTCCAGCGTGGTGCCGATGGTCAGCCACGTTGACCACACCGAGCATGACGTCGATATTCTGGTCACCGAAGTGGGCCTGGCGGACCTTCGCGGCCTGGCGCCAAGGGAGCGTGCGCGAGTGATCATCGATAACTGTGTGCACCCGGACTTCCGTCAGGCACTGAACGATTACTTCACGGCGGCCTGTGCAATCGGTGGTCATACCCCGCATATCCTTCGTGAAGCCTTGAGCTGGCACATGAACCTGGAAGAAACCGGTCGCATGCTCGCGGTTTGATTCACACAGATAATCCGCTGGTGCAAACACAGTTTGCCTCAGCGGTTCTTCGCAACGCCTCCCACTTACAAAAACTGTACTACTGTACCGGTCTTTTCCTACAGCAATTGCCTACGCCCCTCCTCGATTTGAGCATAAATGCACCACTTAAGTGCAGATAGGTACAGTTTGCTCAATTTTGACCCGTACACCCCCTATAAACAGTTAACTGGTCACTCACAATACAGTCGAACTGTATCTAGAGAGAGTTGGCAAACGAGAGGATCATGGGCACCAGTCAAACCACTACCTGATCCCGCCACAAGCGGAAGGATGTCAACCATGGAACGTACACTCAGTTCCGAACTGTTCTTCGAAGACAAAGCTGTAAACACCCAGGCTTCCCTGCCTCTGCGCGTTATCGCCAACCTGATGTTGTGGCAGCGCCGCATCTCCAGCCGCCACCAACTGGCTCGTCTGGATTCGCGTCTGCTGGCTGACGCCGGTATCAGCGAAGCACAACGCTACGAAGAGCTGAGCAAGCCGTTCTGGCGCTAAGTAGCGTCGCTGGCTCTGGTCGTTAGACCCACCGCCAGCAACCCGAATTGAAAAAGCAAAACCCGTCGTGGGAAATCACGACGGGTTTTGTCGTTTTAGGCTCGGGAAATCTCAATACAGCTATCTGGATTGCCGACCAGTACAGTTCAACAAAATATAAATCTGGACAAGTACAATTTCATCTCGCTGTATCTGCCTCTTTTTCTGTCGCAGGCTCAACATGACCTTCCGCCATCACCGGCAATAAGGAATTCGTCATGAATGACTTACAGGATGTTTCAGAAAACTTCAGCCAACTCTACCCTCGCCCAAACGCTCTGCGTCGCCTGTTTCTCGGGCTTCGGGACAGCCTGGCACGCGCCAGAACGCGGCGACTGCTGGCTCAACTGGATGGCCGTGACCTCGCCGATCTTGGCCTCAGCCACGCCGATCGCCTCCATGAACTGGATAAGCCCTTCTGGCGCTAGCATTCTGCCCACTGTCCGAACCTCGCCAGCAGGCCTAATATCCACGCAGAACGTGGCGAATGCTGTGTCACTGGCGTCTGACTCCTCAGATACCGAGCCACCTCTCTCTACGGTTTATCCAAAGGAGTTACACCATGTCCCGTCTTCGTCTGCTCAGTGCTGCCGCCCTGCTGGCTGTGGCTGCCAACGCCAGCGCCACCAGCTTCATCGTGACCACCGACGCCGTTGTCGGCGCTCTGAAATCCTCGTCCGACGCTACCTCCGACGTCACCTCGTCGTTCCGTGACGACAAGATCGTTCTTGCCGCCCGTGACGACGCTGCCAGCTTCGTGGCCAGCGAAGGTGAAATCCGTGGCGTGAAACTGGAAAGCGCGCTGGATCACATCCGTCACCAGGCGCCACAGCTGCAAGCCACTGACGCACAACTGGCTCAGGCCATCCTGACGATCTAAGCGCCAGGTACAAATCGGGACACGCCGGTCGTGTCCCGATGTTTCGGCGCTGGCTCTGGCCCGGGCATTGCGCTAGCCTTTGGGCTCACCAACCATTACCGAGTCCGATGCGCTTTCTTCCAAATCTGCTGATTCCCTCCCTATTGTTCACCGCCTGCTGGACGGCGCCGGCCAATGCCTTTGATGCTTTCAACGCGTCGACACAAGGCACCGTCGTCAGTGGTTATGCCACCAGCATGGTGTCTTCCGCGCCTTTCGACCGTAAACTGCTGCTCGCCGCCCATGATGACGCGGCCGCATTTGTTGCCAGTGATGGCGAATGGCGAGGTGCTCGTCTGGAGTCCGCGCTGCATTACCTGCGCAAAACCCGGCCGAAACTTCATGTCAGCGACCTTGAACTGGCAGAAGCAATTCTCGTCCAATAGTTATCCTGTACCCCCAGTTATCCTTGCCCTTCCGGAGTCGTTCCATGCGTAGCCCGCTGATTGCTGCCGCCCTTGGCCTGTTTTTGTTGGCCGATGTGGCCCAGGCGCACACCCTGGTAGCCACCAGTAACATCATCGTTCGTGCCTCCCAGCGCACCATCGATTTCACTTCCGACACCACTACGTCGATTCGCGATTCGAAAATCATCCGCGAAGCCCACGACGACGCTGCCAGTTTCGTAGCGTCCAATGGCGACATCCGTGGCGCGCACCTGGAAGCCGCTCTCAATACCTTGCGCACTCGCGTACCGGAAGCGCGCGACGCCAGCGATCAGGTTCTCGCCGAAGCCATCCTCGCACTGTGAAGTCACTCGGCGCCTGGCTGCTGGCCGGGGCGTTGTTGCTGCTTGGCAACAGCGCCCACGCCAGCCTGCAACTGCGGCTCAAGACCGACGGTTTGAGCCCCGCCCAACAACAGGCCAGCCAGGCGCTGATCGATGAGGCGATGCAAAAGCTGCCGCCGAGCTTTATCGAACGGCTGGATCGGCGCATCGATGTCGGCTGGACGGACGACATGCCCGGCAACGCCTACGGACAGGCCACACTGGTCGCCGAACTCGATCTGAATCGAAAACTGCTCGCCAGTCTTACTGACGGCAGCGCAGCCAAAGAAAAAACCAACCGTCCTCACGGCACTGTGCGCCAGGAACTGCTCGCCACGGTGTTGCATGAAATCACCCATATTTATGATCGCGCGCGCCTGTGGCCGAGTGCCGAGCGCACGCTGATCCAGCGCTGCACTCGACGGTTCAACAGCGCCGGGCTGATCGGCATTCCCGATGAGTGTCGTGGCCAGAACGGCCGTCGCTTCACCCTCAGCGATGATCCGCGCCTGCTCGACCTCGCCGGTTGGCAACAATACGTCGGCCGTCGGGGTGAGCGCGAACAACACAACCGGCAGATCGCGCGCAGCCCGGACCTGTACGAAATCTCCAGCCCGAAGGAGTTCGTCGCGGTCAACATGGAGTACTTCCTCCTCGACCCGAGCTATTCCTGCCGCCGCCCGGCGCTGTATCGCTATTACCAGCAGCACTTCGGCTGGGCACCGCCGGCCAAGGACACTTGCAGCAAGACCTTCTCCTTTCTCAATGCCGGCAACGACTTCGCCAAGCAACCCTTGGGGCAGGTCGATCCTGAACGGGTGTATGCCGTTGACTATCTGCTGGCAGAGGCCAATCAGAACTGGGTCAGCCGTTGGGGCCACAGCATGTTGCGCCTGGTGATTTGCGCACCGGGCCGCCCGCGTGGGCCGGATTGCCGACTCGACCTGGACCAGCATCTGGTGTTGTCCTACCGCGCCTTTGTCGGCGATGTACAGCTGTCGAGCTGGGATGGACTGGTCGGCAAATACCCGTCGCGATTGTTCGTATTGCCGCTCGCGCAGGTCATCGACGAATACACCAAGACCGAACTGCGCAGCCTCGCCTCGGTGCCGTTGAACCTGTCACGTGACGAGATCGAAGGCGTGGTCGAACACGCTGCGGAAATGCACTGGAGCTATGACGGCAACTACTTCTTCCTCTCCAACAACTGTGCAGTGGAAGGCCTGAAGCTTTTGCGCAGCGGCAGTAACAACAACCAGTTCGTCGGACTGGACAGCATCATGCCCAACGGCTTGCTGGAAGTGATGAAGGGCCGTGGTCTGGCGGACACCAGCGTGCTGGATGATCCGAAAGAAGCGTTGCGTCTGGGCTATCGCTTCGACTCGTTCCGCGATCGCTATCAGGCGATGTTCGATGTGCTGAAAAAGCAATTGCCAATCAAGCAGAACACCGTTGAGGAATGGCTTTCGCTGACAGCCGAAGAACGCCGTGAGTGGTTCGAACGCGCCGACCTGCGCACCAGCGCCGCCCTGCTGCTGTTGGAGCAGGCCAGTTATCGACGCCAGTTGTTGCTGGCTCAGGATGAGGTCAAGCAACGCTACCTCGGCGCGCGGGAGCTGGAAAATGGCGGCATGGACAAGGCCAACGCGACCTTGCAGGAAATTCTCGCCAACAGCGGGTTCCTTAGCCGTCCGGCAGAATTGCTCGATTCCAAGGGTTACGGATTGCCGCAGCCGACCGAGTTCACTCGACTCGAAGCGGAGAGCAGTCAGCGGCAGAAGAAGCTGCTGGCACTGTCGGGTGATCTGGACGCCGAAGTACGCAAGTTGCTGGAGCCGAAGCGGGCCGCGGAGATAGCGGCCAGTGAGGAGAACGTGAAGCAGATTGGCGCGCATCTGCGCAAACTGCACAAGGCCTCCGGCGGACTGGAGCTGCCCTGAAAAAAGACCGCAGCCATTGGCTGCGGTCTTTTTTATTGCCTGCGGATCAATACAAAACGCCATCGAGAATTTCGTAGACGATCCCGGTGCCCACCGCGATCAGCACAATGTCGCCCCCCGCCCGGCGCCATTCGTAGCCCGGATACACCGGCAAACGACCTAACGCCCGATTATCCAGACGCTCGCCGTAATAGCCGTGCGGCAACGGCCGGCCACGCTCCAGATGAATCCCCGGAGGCGGCGGTGCACCGCGCACGAAGTAGCCATGATTGTCGCGAATGGTCTGGCGCACCGGTCCGAAGTCACGGGGCGGCGGGCCGCCACGGTGATCGCTCTGCGGACCACGGTGATCATCACCGCGATTGTCGCCACGGTTATCGTAATGGCCCTGCTGCGGACCGCCGTGGTCGTGATCATCGCGCGGGTCGGCGCTGGCCAGCAGCGGTGTCGCACTGATCATCAGCACGCCCAGTCCGGCCATCAGACGTTTCGGCATTTTCATCGGGTCTTTCCTCACGGCACAAACAGCAAAAAGGGCCTCAGAACGATGTTCTGAAGCCCTCGGTCTTGCTCATTTAGTCTGTGCCGCGAGGCGCTAATTCCTCTGTATCAGGAACTTTACCTTCAGCTGACGCGGGCCTTACGCACACCTTCGGAGAGTGCCGAGCACAGGCTCAACACGCCGTCGATGGCCTGCGCTGGCGTCGTTGCATTGGCGATGTGATCGATCAACGCCGAGCCCACCACAACACCGTCAGCCAGACGCGCGATGGACGCCGCTTGCTCCGGAGTGCGGATGCCAAAACCGATGCTGATCGGCAGATCGGTATGACGACGCAAACGGGTCACCGCCTCTTCGACGTGCTCCAGGGTTGCTGCACCGGCACCGGTCACACCGGCCACCGACACGTAGTAAACGAAACCGGAACTGCCATTGAGCACTTTCGGCAGACGCGCATCGTCGGTGGTCGGCGTGGTCAGGCGGATAAAATCCAGACCCGCAGCCTGCGCCGGGTCGCACAGCTCGGCATTATGCTCAGGCGGCATGTCGACCACGATCAAACCATCGACGCCGGCCTCTTTCGCCTCAGCAATGAAGCGCGGTACGCCGTACATGTGAATCGGGTTGAAGTAGCCCATCAGCACCAGCGGCGTATCACTGTTGCCTTCGCGGAATTCACGAACCATTTGCAGGGTTTTCAGCAGATTCTGCTTGGCACCCAAGGCACGAATGTTCGCTAATTGAATCGCCGGGCCGTCGGCCATCGGGTCGGTGAACGGCATGCCCAACTCGATCACGTCGGCGCCAGCACCCGGCAAGCCTTTAAGGATTGCCAGCGAAGTGTCGTAGTCCGGGTCACCGGCGGTGACGAAAGTCACCAGCGCAGCGCGGTTCTGTTCTTTGAGGTCGGCAAAACGCGTTTGCAGGCGGCTCATCAGTGTTTCTCCTGCTGGGACTGTTCCATATGGTGCATGACGGTCTGCATGTCTTTGTCGCCACGGCCCGACAGGTTGACCACCATCAGGTGATCCTTCGGCAGCTTCGGTGCACGTTTGAACACTTCAGCCAATGCATGGGCGCTTTCCAGTGCAGGAATAATCCCTTCCAGTCGGCAGCATTTGTGGAACGCATCCAGCGCTTCGTCGTCGGTCACCGAGGTGTACTGAACGCGACCGATGTCATGCAACCACGCGTGTTCCGGGCCGATGCCTGGGTAGTCGAGGCCGGCGGAAATCGAGTGGGCGTCGATGATCTGGCCGTCGTCGTCCTGCAACAAGAAAGTACGGTTGCCGTGCAACACACCCGGAACGCCGCCATTCAGGCTCGCCGCGTGCTTGCCGGTTTCAATGCCGTAACCCGCAGCTTCAACACCGATGATTTCGACGCTCTTGTCGTCGAGGAACGGATGGAACAAGCCCATCGCGTTGGAACCGCCACCGATGCACGCCACCAGGCTGTCCGGCAGACGACCTTCCTGTGCTTGCAACTGATCGCGGGTTTCCTTGCCGATAACGGCCTGGAAGTCGCGAACCATCGCCGGATAAGGGTGCGGGCCGGCCACGGTGCCTATCAGGTAGAAGGTGTTGTCGACGTTGGTCACCCAGTCACGCAGGGCTTCGTTCATCGCGTCTTTCAGAGTGCCGGTGCCAGCAACCACAGGAATCACTTCAGCGCCCAGCAATTTCATGCGGAAGACGTTGGCCTGCTGACGTTCGATGTCAGTGGTGCCCATGTAGATCACGCAATCCAGACCGAAACGTGCGGCGACGGTGGCAGTGGCCACGCCGTGCATGCCGGCGCCGGTCTCGGCGATGATGCGTTTTTTGCCCATGCGCCGCGCCAGCAGGATCTGGCCGATGCAGTTATTGATCTTGTGCGCGCCGGTGTGGTTCAGCTCTTCGCGCTTGAGATAAATCTTCGCGCCGCCGCAGAATTCGGTCAGGCGTTCAGCGAAATACAGCGGGCTCGGACGTCCGACGTAGTCACGCTGGAAGTAGGCCAATTCTTCTTTGAATGCCGGATCTTCCTTGGCCGCTTCGTATTCGCGGGCCAGATCGAGGATCAACGGCATCAGGGTTTCTGCCACGTAGCGGCCACCGAACGAGCCGAACAGGCCGTTATCGTCCGGGCCGTTACGCAGATCAGAGGTGTTCGAAGTCTGGGTCATGGGTCGCTCCAGGTGAATTCGGGTCAAAAGACAATGACGACCACTCTACCCCTGACCTTCCAGGCTGAAAACCGATAAGATCGCCACAACCTGTCAGGAAAACTCACAGATACCATGAGCCACGACCTTCCCCCGCTGAACGCCTTGCGTGCGTTCGAAGCAACCGCCCGGCTGAACAGTGTCAGTCAGGCCGCCGAACAGCTACACGTCACACATGGCGCGGTCAGTCGGCAGCTAAAGGTGCTGGAAGAACACCTTGGCGTCAGTCTGTTCGTCAAGGATGGACGCGGCTTGAAACTCACAGATGCCGGCGTGCGTTTGCGTGATGCCAGTGGCGAGGCGTTTGATCGCTTGCGCAGTGTTTGCGCTGAATTGACGCAAAGCACGGCGGATGCGCCGTTCGTCTTAGGTTGCTCGGGGAGCCTGCTGGCGCGCTGGTTTATTCCGCGTCTGGGGCGGTTGAATGCTGATCTGCCGGACTTGCGCCTGCATCTGTCAGCGGGTGAAGGTGATCTCGATCCTCGTCGCCCGGGACTGGACGCTTTGCTGCTGTTCGCCGAACCACCGTGGCCTGCGGATATGCAAGTTTATGAACTGGCGGCAGAACGCATCGGCCCGGTCATGAGTCCGTTGTTCAGCGGCTATCAACGCCTGCAAACGGCGCCAGCCTCAGCGCTGTTGGATGAACCGCTGCTGCACACGACCTCTCGTCCACAGGCGTGGCCGAGTTGGGCACAGCAAATCCACCTCGACGCCAAAGCGCTGAGGTTGGGGCAGGGTTTCGAGCATTTGTATTATTTGCTGGAAGCAGCAGTTGCTGGGCTTGGCGTGGCTATCGCGCCCGAACCGCTGGTAACAGAAGATTTGAAGGCCGGTCGCCTGGTTGCGCCGTGGGGTTTCTGTGAAACCCCGGCGCAACTGGCGTTGTGGCTACCCAAGCGCGCCGCAGACGGGCGCGCCCGGCAACTGGCGCAATGGCTCAAGAACGAGCTGCGACAGAGCGATCACTCGCCGCGCTTGAACAGCAAGTAAGCGGCCAGCAGACCGATCGCACCGACTGCGACACCGGCGGTCGTCCACGGATGTTCCTGCGCGTAATCACGGGTGGCGATCCCGGTTTCGCGGGTTTTCACTTTGACTTCTTCATAGGCATCGCTGAGCAGGTGACGCGAATGTTTCAGCGCGCTTTCGGCATTGCTTTTCAGCGCCTTGAGGGTCTTGCGCGACTCGTCCGAAGCGTCGTCCTTCAGGCTTTCCAACGACTTGAGCAGACTCTCGATCTCGGCTTCCATGCTTTGCAACGAGGCTTTACGTAAAGAGGTGTTGGCCATGGTGGCTCTCCTGCATTGGTGATGAGTGGCGTGTGTTGGTTGGGACTTCAGCGGTTTGAGAAAGTGCAGAAAATCTGAACTTCGTCCGCGCAGGGGCGCCGAAATCCACAGTGCAGATTCACTGCTAGTCTCAAATCCACACGCCAAGGAGATCGTTATGAGTGACCATCACACGTACAAGAAAGTCGAGCTGGTCGGTTCGTCCGCCAGCAGCATCGAAGACGCTATCAACAACGCGCTGGCCGAAGCCAACAAGAGCATCAAGCATCTTGAGTGGTTTGAAGTGGTCGACACCCGTGGCCACATCAAGGACGGCAAGGCTGCGCACTTTCAAGTGACGCTGAAAGTCGGCTTCCGCATTGCCAGCAGCTGAGTTTGGTCTAGTCTTCTGAACTTGCGCGCTGGCCGAGTGCCATAGGAATGGCAAAGCGCTACAGGGTGAGTGCATCGGGTGAAACCTCGATGCCCGCCTCTTTTAATCCGACCAGGGAGTGCGACCGATGAAGAAGTTCATGTTGGCAGTAGGTTTGTTGAGCCTTGCGGGTGGTGCGTTTGCTGCCGGTAAGCCTTGTGAAGATTTGAAAAGCGAGATTGCGGCGAAGCTGGATGCCAAGGGCGTTTCCGGGTATTCGCTGGAGATTGTCGATAAGGGTGCAGATGCAGGCGCCAAGGTCGTTGGCTCCTGTGAAGGTGGCACTAAGGAAATCGTCTACAAACGCGGTTGATCGCGTGTGAAATACAAAAAGCCGACGTGAAGGCGTCGGCTTTTTTGTGTCCGGGATTTGAGATTTTTTTGGGTTTGAAATTGAACCCCCTCACCCCAGCCCTCTCCCCCAAGGGGGCGAGGGGGAAAGGGAGCAGATCGGGGTTGTTCAGAATCTGAGTACGACTCGATTTTTCAGGTCGATGTCGAGTGCAAGAACACCTCAATCAGTCCCCTCTCCTTCCGGGAGAGGGCTAGGGTGAGGGTGCCTTTCGGCTTTTCAGCCCTTCATGACCTGCGCCAACAACTCATAGGAATGCACGCGATCGGCGTGTTCGTAGAGATCACTGGTAAAAATCAGCTCATCCGCCTGGGTCTGCTCAACCAGCACCTCCAGCTTCGCGCGAATCTTCTGCGGGCTGCCGACCATCGCCAGACCGAGGAAGTCACCGACGGCTTCACGCTCATGGGGCAACCACAGGCCATCCATGGTTTTCACCGGCGGACGTTGCACCAGACTCTGCCCACGCATCAAGGCGAGAATGCGCTGATACACCGAGGTCGCCAGGTAATCGGCTTGTTCATCGGTATCCGCCGCCACCAAAGGCACACCGAGCATCACGTACGGCTTGTCGAGCACCGCCGACGGCTTGAAGTGATTGCGATAAACGCGGATCGCTTCATGCATGAAGCGCGGGGCGAAATGCGAGGCAAAGGCGTAGGGCAAACCGCGCTCACCGGCCAGTTGCGCACTGAACAGGCTGGAACCCAGCAACCAGATCGGCACATTGGTGCCCGTGCCCGGCATAGCAATCACGCGCTGATCCGGGGTACGCGGGCCGAGGTAGCGCATCAGTTCGGCAACATCTTCGGGGAAATCATCGGCGCTGCCGGAGCGTTCACGGCGCAAGGCACGGGCGGTCATCTGGTCGGAACCCGGCGCGCGGCCCAGGCCGAGGTCGATCCGTCCCGGATACAGGCTTTCCAGCGTGCCGAACTGCTCGGCAATCACCAGCGGCGCATGGTTGGGCAGCATCACACCGCCGGAGCCGACACGAATGGTCGATGTACCGCCGGCCAGATAACCGAGCAGCACAGACGTCGCCGAGCTGGCGATGCCGTCCATGTTGTGGTGTTCAGCCACCCAGAACCGCGTGTAGCCAAACTTCTCGACATGCTGCGCCAGATCCAGCGAGTTGCGCAGCGATTGCGCCGGGCTGCCGTTTTCGCGCACCGGTACCAGATCGAGGGTGGAAAACTTTACGTCGGACAGTTGCTTCATAAACCTGCGTCTCCGAGTCGGGAGGCAGGTTTTTCTTGCGAACGAAAACCTGCCGAATTCATAAGCGTGTTTTGTGCAATGAGGGCATATACCCGAGTTTCAATAGCAGCGATGAAATTTCCTACTAAAAAAGTCAACGATTCAGCCGGGCTGAACTTTGTTCCGACGTCTATCCTCAGAAGCCTTGCAAGTAAAACCACGACGGCGCGGCGTTTCCGCGCCAGATCTTGAGGAGGCAGACATGGCTATCGTGAAGAAAGCATCCGCACATTGGGCAGGCGATCTGAAAACCGGCATCGGCTCGATCTCCACCGAAACCGGTGTCCTCAGAGAAGCCCCCTACGGTTTCAAGGCGCGCTTTGAGGGCGGTAAGGGCACCAACCCGGAAGAGCTGATCGGCGCCGCGCATGCCGGTTGTTTCTCCATGGCGTTTTCGATGATTCTGGGCGATGCGGGCCTCAAGGCCGACAGCATCGACACTCAGGCTGAAGTGACCCTTGATCAGGTGGATGGCGGGTTCGCGATCACCGCGGTGAAGCTGATCCTGAAGGCGAAAATCCCGGGGGCGACTCAGGCGCAGTTCGAAGAGCTGAGCAACAAGGCCAAGGAAGGGTGCCCGGTGTCGAAGGTGCTGAATGCGAAGATTACGCTTGAGGCTTCACTGATTTCTTAAGGTTCGAATCAGGCGTTGCCTTTGCCGACGCCTTCGCGAGCAAGCTCGCTCCCACAATGAACGGGTCTAGCCAGAACCAATGTGGGAGCGAGCTTGCTCGCGAAGGCGATTTCACAATCAACCCGGAGCTTGAAACCGAAACACAACTTGTGAGCGAAGTCAGAACCCTCGCCATCAAAATGTGGTCGAATAAATGACAGCAGCTTCAGCGCACGCCCGTGCGCGCTGCCTCAGGGAGCTTCACTCATGAAACGTATTGGCTTGGCGATTCTCTGCAGTGCACTGGCCACTTCTGTCATTGCGGCGCCCAAAGATTGCGAAGAACTCAAGAAAGAGATCGAAATCAAGATTCAGGCCAAAGCAGTGCCATCCTACACACTGGAAATCGTAAGCAAGGAAGAAGCGGCAAAACATGACATCGCCATGGTGGTCGGTTCATGTGAGAACGGCACCAAAGCGATCATCTATCAGAAGAACGACAGCTGAGTTGCCTCAGATAATGCAGTTGTATTCGTAATCCTCGGCGACGATTTCGCGCTTGGCGTTGTAGAGCCGGGCACTCGGGGTGAACGCCAGCGAACGGCCCTCCAGCGTGTAACGCTGGCCGGCTTCGAAATGGTCGTAGCGGATGTACATGTAACACAACCGCTCTACCGGGCCGTTCATCAAGCTGCCGCCACCACCAAATACTTCGAAATCGAACCGCACGCGCAGTTCGTGACTGCCGGGGGTGACCTGAAAGTAGCGCCCGTCATTCAGTCGTTGTTTGTCTAGACGCTCGGCCATGAGCACTTTACCGCCGGGTGTCGGTGTCGAAAAATCGACCCAGGCCATGTGCGGATCGGCCGGAGGCAAAGGCGTCTGACAACCGGCCAAAAGACTGGAAGCGAGCAACAACAGCAACTGGCGCATGATGAATTTCCACGTATGTGAATCCTCAGCATAGCGCCGATCAGGTGCGCTGACAGCCTGCCGGCGTGCCCTGGCCTACCACTTTGCGCTGCTCGTCATAAAGCTTGGCCCATGGCCGGAAGCCGATACTGCCGGCCTGCAACTGATAACGCTGGCCGGCGTTGAAGTCCTTGAATTTCACGCTCAACTGGCAATCGCGCCACAGCGGCTCGGCGTCGGGACCGATGTTGGTCGCCGCCACCGGAAACTGATAACGCACCTTCAATTCATGGCTGCCGGGCTGCACTTCAAAATAACGTTTATCGTCGGTCACGCTGCTATCGACCTTCAGCGCTTGCAAGGTTGTGTCCTGTTGCCGGGCATCGAGATCGATCCAGGCTTGCGAAGGGTCAGGATCGGGTATTCCGAATCCGGCACAACCGGCCAGCGTCAGCAGGCCTCCTGACAGCATCAACATGCGCATAGCGGTGCTCCTTTAGGCGGGATAGTCTTGCGAACAGACTCTCCGGGGGATTTCTTATTTTGAGCAGGCCGTTTCCAAGCCTTGGGTTACTTGATCGCGTTTTTCGGGTTTTGTTTCCGGGTGTGTTGTTTTTGTTGCTCAACGGTTGCGCCAGCGTCAGCTATTACAGTCAGTTGACCAGCGGCCAACTGCAATTGCTGCGCGCGCGCGAGCCGGTGGACAACGTCATCGCCGACCCGAGCCGCGATGAAAAATTGCGCAGCCACCTGGCCCAGTCGCAAAAGGCCCGTGCTTTCGCCAGCGAGCAATTGCACCTGCCGGACAACCAGAGTTATCGCCTTTACGCCGACATTGGCCGGCCATTCGTGGTGTGGAACGTGTTCGCTACTCAGGAGTTTTCCCTGACACCGCAGAACCATTGCTTCCCGATTGCCGGCTGCGTGGCCTATCGCGGTTACTACAGCCAGAGCGCCGCACGCGGCGAAGCGGCAATCCAGCGATTGCAGGGCATGGACGTGTCGATTGGCGGCGTGGAGGCTTATTCAACACTGGGCTGGTTTAACGACCCGATCCTTAATTCGATGATGGGCTGGGGCGATGAGCGCCTGGCCACGCTGATCTTTCATGAACTGGCGCACCAACGCTTTTATGTGAAGGACGACACCGAATTCAACGAGTCCTTCGCCACGTTTGTCGAACAGGAAGGCACGCGGCAGTGGCGGGCGTTTCGCGGGTTGCCGGCGGATACAGATTCACGGCTGAAGCAGCGCGATCAGTTTATAGAATTGGTCCTAGATACCCGCTCACGGCTGGAAAAGCTCTACGCGCAGTCAATGCCGGTTGAGCAAATGCGCGAGCGCAAAGCAGCCGAGTTCGAACAGTTTCGCCGGGATTATCGGGTGATGAGGGACAGCCAGTGGGCCGGGGACAAGCGTTATGACGCTTGGGTGAATACACCGTTAAACAATGCGCGGTTGTTACCGTTTGGGCTTTATGACCAGTGGGTGCCGGCGTTTGCAGCGTTGTTCAAAAACAACGGGGGGGATTGGCTGAGGTTTTATGCGGAGGTAGAGAAGTTGGGTGGGCTGCCGGTGGCTGAGCGTAAGGCGGCGCTGAAAGCGTTGGCAAAATCCTGATTTCGCATTGGCTGAGCCGGCCCCTTCGCGAGCAAGCTCGCTCCCACAGGGGGAATGCATTCCAAATGTGGGAGCGAGCTTGCTCGCGAAGGCAATTTAATCAGCGCTGCAGAAATGCCTGATGCAACTCGGCCAGTGATTCAAAGTGATAAGCCGGCGCTTCGGCATTCAACTCTTCAAAACTGCCAAACCCATAACCGACCGCCGCTGCATCCAGCCCATTGCTCCGGGCACCGATCAAGTCATGCTTGCGATCGCCAATCATCAGTGTATTCGCAGGATCCAGCCCTTCTTCCTTGATCAGATGCGCAATCAACTCAACCTTGTTGGTCCGCGTGCCGTCGAGCTCACTGCCGTAGATCACCTTGAAGTGCCGGGCAAAACCAAAATACCGGGCAATCTCGCGGGCGAATTCCCATGGCTTTGAGGTGGCGATGTACAACTGCCGGCCTTGGCCACTGAGAGTCTCCAGCAACGGCGTAACACCCTCAAACACACGGTTCTCGTACAGACCAGTGACCTTGAAGCGTTCGCGGTAAAAATTCACCGCCTGCCACGCCTTGGCTTCATCAAAATCGTAGAACTGCATAAACGCCTGCAACAACGGCGGGCCGATGAAGTGTTCGAGTTTGGTCAGATCCGGCTCGTCAATACCGAGCTTGGCGAGGGCAAACTGGATGGAACGGGTGATGCCCTCACGCGGGTCGGTCAGAGTGCCATCAAGGTCGAACAGTACGGTCTGGTAATGCATGAGTATTCCTGAGCAGTCGCGAATTCGATTCAGATTTGGTCGTAGCCTTCGGCCAGGTGCAGATCCTTGAGCTTCACGTAGTTGGCGGCGCTGTAGGTGAAGAAGGCTTTTTCCTTGTCGGTGAGCGGACGGATCTGTTTCACCGGGCTACCCACATAAAGGAAGCCACTTTGCAGACGCTTGCCCGGCGGTACCAGGCTGCCGGCGCCGATGATCACATCGTCCTCGACCACCGCGCCGTCCATGACAACGCTGCCCATGCCGATCAACACTCGGCTGCCAACGCTGCAGCCGTGCAGCATGACTTTGTGGGCGATGGTCACATCATCGCCGATCAGCAGCGGAAAGCCGTCAGGGTTGAACGGGCCGGCGTGGGTGATGTGCAGCACGCAGCCGTCCTGGACGCTGGTGCGCGCACCGATGCGGATGCGGTGCATGTCGCCTCGGATCACGGTCAGCGGCCAGACCGAGCTGTCTTCACCGATTTCGACGTCGCCGATCACCACCGCCGAACCGTCGACAAACGCGCCTTTGCTTAGGCTGGGGGTGTGATTCTGGTACTTGCGAACGGACACGATAATTTCTCTCTCTGTCGCCGATAGCTGCGGATGATGCCGATTGTAATTAAGATGGGGCAATGTTTCCCCAGCCAAGGTGCCAACCGTGAGCGTGAACAACCCTCTGCTGCAGTCCTACGACCTGCCACCGTTCTCCACGATCCGTGCCGAACACGTCCTGCCCGCCATCGAAACGATCCTGGCCGACAACCGCGTCGCCATTGCCGAAATCCTCAAGACCCAAGTCCAGAACCCGACCTGGGCCGGCTTGGTACTGGCGATGGACGAACTCAATGACCGCCTCGGCGCTGCCTGGAGCCCGGTCAGCCACCTCAATGCCGTGTGCAACAGCGCCGAACTGCGCGAAGCCTACGAGTCGTGCCTGCCGGCCCTGAGCGCCTACTCCACCGAGATGGGTCAGAACCGCGAGCTGTTCCAGGCTTATGAAGCGCTGGCCAACAGCCCGGAAGCCGCCGGTTTCGACGTGGCGCAAAAGACTATTCTGGAACACGCCCTGCGTGACTTCCGTCTGTCGGGTATCGACTTGCCGGAAGCCGAACAGAAACGCTACGCCGAAGTGCAGAGCAAACTGTCCGAGCTGGGCAGCCGCTTCTCCAATCAACTGCTCGACGCCACTCAGGCATGGACCAAGCACATCACCGACGAAGCAGCCCTCGCCGGCCTGACCGATTCGGCCAAGGCGCAAATGGCTGCTGCGGCACAAGCCAAAGGCCTCGACGGCTGGCTGATCACTTTGGAATTCCCGAGCTACTACGCAGTGATGACATACGCGCAAGACCGTGCGCTGCGTGAAGAAGTCTACGCCGCCTACTGCACCCGCGCCTCCGATCAAGGCCCGAACGCCGGTCAGAACGACAACGGCCCGGTGATGGAAGAGATCCTCGACCTGCGTCAGGAATTGGCCAAACTGCTGGGCTTCGCCAGCTTCTCCGAACTGAGCCTGGCGACGAAAATGGCCGAGTCCAGCGATCAGGTGCTGAGCTTCCTGCGTGATCTGGCCAAGCGCAGCAAACCGTTCGCCGCGCAGGATCTGCAACAGCTGCGCGCTTACGCCGCCGAACAGGGCTGCGCCGATCTGCAAAGCTGGGACAGCGGTTTCTACGGTGAAAAACTCCGTGAACAACGCTACAGCGTTGCTCAGGAAACCCTGCGCGCCTACTTCCCGATCGATAAAGTGCTGGGCGGTCTGTTCGCCATCGTGCAGCGTCTGTACGGCATCGAAATCGCCGAGCAGAAAGGCTTCGACACCTGGCACCCGGATGTTCGCCTGTTCGAAATCAAGGAAAACGGCCAGCACGTCGGCCGCTTCTTCTTCGACCTCTACGCCCGCGCCAACAAGCGTGGCGGGGCGTGGATGGACGGCGCCCGCGACCGTCGCCGCACGGTTGATGGCGTGCTGCAAAGTCCGGTGGCCAATCTGGTGTGCAACTTCACCCCGGCGGACAGCGGCAAGCCAGCGCTGCTGACCCACGATGAAGTGACCACCCTGTTCCACGAATTCGGTCATGGCCTGCATCACCTGCTGACCCGCGTTGATCACGCCGGTGTTTCCGGTATCAACGGCGTGGCGTGGGATGCGGTCGAGCTGCCAAGCCAGTTTATGGAAAACTGGTGCTGGGAGCCGGAAGGCCTCGCGCTGATTTCCGGTCATTACGAAAGCGGCGAGCCGCTGCCGCAGGATCTGCTGGAAAAAATGCTCGCGGCGAAGAACTTCCAGTCCGGCCTGATGATGGTCCGTCAGCTCGAGTTCTCGCTGTTCGACTTCGAACTGCATGCCACCCACGGTGACGGACGCAGCGTGCTGCAAGTGCTCGAAGGCGTGCGTGACGAGGTGTCGGTAATGCGTCCGCCGGCCTATAACCGCTTCCCGAACAGCTTCGCGCACATCTTCGCCGGCGGTTACGCGGCGGGTTACTACAGCTACAAGTGGGCTGAAGTGCTGTCGGCGGATGCCTTCTCGAAGTTTGAAGAAGACGGCGTGCTCAACGCAGAAACCGGTCGTGCCTTCCGCGAAGCGATTTTGGCGCGCGGCGGTTCGCAGGCACCGATGGTGCTGTTCGTCGACTTCCGTGGCCGTGAGCCGTCGATTGACGCACTGTTGCGCCACAGCGGCCTGAGTGAGGACGCGGCAGCATGAGTGAGGGGCCTGTGATTACCAAAAAACGCTTTATCGCCGGGGCGGTCTGCCCGGCGTGCAGCGAGCCGGACAAGTTGATGATGTGGAACGAAGACAGCGTGCCGCACCGTGAATGTGTGGCTTGCGGTTACTCCGACACGCTCAACGAGCAAGGGCTGTCGGTGCCGAGGGAGCTGGGCACGCGAGTCAATACCAGCGCGCTGAACAAACCTGCGCCGGACAAGAGTGTGCAGGCGGTGCAGTTCTTTCCGAATCCGAAGCTGAAGAAAAAGTCCGAAGACTGATTCGCTGCTTAGCCTTCCACGACGCAATGTCGTGGAAGGTCTCGGTTACTTCAGATTGACCGACTGAAACCAGCTCTTCATCGAGCAGGTGGCGAACGCGCTGGTGCTGCAGTCACCATTGGCAAGCGCCGTGCGCAGCTTGTCGACATCGGCCTGCATCACGTAGCGAACGCTATCGCGAAAATGCCCGCTTTCACCAAATCCGCCTTGGGTCATCTCGCTCAAGGCATCCTCTTTGCTCCAGCCCTGCACTACCACGCGGTACATCGCTGCCATCAGGCCAGTGCGGTCGGAGCCGTGTTTGCAATGCATCAACACCGGACCGTTGGCTTCGGCAGACTGAATAGCCCGCAAGGTCTTGAGCACATCGGCGTCGTCAACGTGGTTAGTGCGATACGGCAGTTGCACCTGGTTAATGCCCGGCTCGGACAACCAGTTGCTGTCGGCTTCCGGGAGGAAGTTGATCACCGTGGCGACCTTGAGATTTTTCAGCAACGGCACGGCGCCGCCATCCGGTAATGCGCTGCGATAGAGCGTCGGCGACATCTGGAACAGGTTGTATTGCACTTCGACCGGTTGCGCCCAATCAGCGGGACGGGCCGTCGCGGTTGCCGCAGCCTGGGCCGGCAGCCAGTGCAGCAGTGCTACAAGCGATAACCATAAAGCAGGGAACAAACGCACTCGGGACATGCTGGGTGACCGTGTCGGGATTCATCGATGAGAGGAGCCGCAGCTTCGATGTTCGGCGGTCAAAGCCCCGTGAGCCATTTGTAAAAGAATCGTGAATCAGCGCTGTTTCATTGAGTTCGGCCAAGAAAAACCGGTCTTTTTTCCACTGAATCGGTTCACCTCGAAGCTTAGCCTGCTACCATTTGTCACACGATGTTGCAGACGCGTCCCCCTTTCCCGGGTCAGACCGAATCCGTCTCGACGATAAATCCTCAAGCCGTTCGCAGAAACGGCCACCCCTGATGCCTGATGAGGTGCACTCCATGTCTGATGAAAGTCGAGACAACCCGCGGCGTGAGTTTTTGCGCAAATCCCTGACCCTGATTCCAGTGGTCACCCTGGCCGGCACCGGTCTGGGTAGCAGCGTCCTGCAAGCTGCGCCTGAAGCGGCACCGGCTGCGCCCGCGCCACAACCGGTTCGTGCTGACGCCAGCGTCTACCAACCGAACTATTTCACCGCCGAAGAGTGGGCGTTCATCAATGCCGCCGTCGCGCAGTTGATCCCCAACGATGCCCAAGGCCCGGGCGCGCTGGAAGCCGGCGTGCCGGAATACATCGACCGGCAGATGAACACGCCGTACGCCGCCGGCGCCCTCTGGTACATGCAAGGCCCGTTCAACGCCGACGCCGCTCCGGAAATGGGCTGGCAGAGCAAACTGGTGCCCAAAGAGATCTATCGCCTCGGCATCGCCGCCACGGATCAGTGGGCAAAATCCCTCAACGGTAAAGTATTTGCTGAGCAAGACAGCGCTACCCGAGACGATTTGCTCAAGCAACTTGAAGCCGGCAAACCACAGTTCGATGCGGTTCCGGCGAAGATTTTCTTCAATCTGCTGCTGCAAAACACCAAGGAAGGGTTTTTCTGCGACCCGATCCACGGTGGCAACAAAGGCATGGTCGGCTGGACCATGATCGGCTTCCCCGGCGCCCGCGCCGATTTCATGGATTGGGTGGAACGCAACGAGCAATACCCCTTCCCGGCAGTTTCGATTCGCGGCGAGAGGGCGTAAGCATGGCAACGGTAATGAAGAAGGTTGACGCAGTCATCGTTGGTTTTGGCTGGACCGGCGCGATCATGGCCAAGGAACTCACCGAAGCGGGCCTCAACGTGCTGGCGCTGGAGCGCGGGCCGATGCAGGACACCTACCCCGACGGCAACTACCCGCAGGTGATCGACGAACTCACCTACAGCGTGCGCAAAAAACTCTTTCAGGACATTTCGAAAGAAACCGTCACCATCCGTCACAGCGTCAACGACATCGCCCTGCCGAACCGCCAGTTGGGCGCGTTCCTGCCGGGCAACGGCGTTGGCGGTGCCGGCCTGCACTGGTCGGGCGTGCACTTCCGCGTCGACCCGATCGAGTTGCGCATGCGCAGCCACTACGAAGAGCGCTACGGCAAAAGCTTTATCCCCAAGGACATGACCATCCAGGACTTCGGTGTCAGCTATGAAGAGCTGGAGCCGTTCTTCGATTTCGCTGAGAAAGTCTTCGGCACCTCCGGCCAGGCGTGGACGGTGAAAGGTCAACTGGTCGGTCAGGGCAAGGGTGGCAACCCTTATGCGCCCGATCGCTCCAACCCGTTCCCGCTGGAAGCGCAGAAGAACACGGTGTCCGCACAGCTTTTCGGCAAAGCGGCCACAGAAGTCGGCTATAAACCTTACAACCTGCCTTCGGCGAACACGTCCGGGCCGTACACCAACCCTTACGGCGCGCAGATGGGTCCGTGCAACTTCTGCGGTTTCTGCAGCGGCTATGTCTGCTACATGTATTCCAAAGCATCGCCGAACGTGAACATTCTGCCGGCGCTGAAGCCGCTGCCGAATTTCGAGCTGCGCGCCAATGCCCACGTGCTGCGGATCAACCTCGACAGCACCAAAAGCAAAGCCACTGGCGTCACCTACGTCGACGGCCAAGGCCGCGAGATCGAGCAACCGGCGGATCTTGTGATCCTCGGCGCGTTCCAGTTGCACAACGTGCGTCTGATGCTGCTGTCCGGCATCGGCAAGCCGTACGACCCGATCAGCGGCGAAGGCGTGGTCGGGCGTAACTTCGCCTACCAGAACATGGCGACCATCAAGGCGTTCTTCGACAAGGACACCCACACCAACAACTTTATCGGCGCCGGCGGCAACGGCGTGGCGCTGGACGACTTCAACGCCGACAACTTTGACCACGGCCCGCACGGCTTCGTCGGCGGCTCGCCGATGTGGGTCAACCAGGCTGGCAGCCGACCGATTGCCGGCACCTCGAACCCGCCGGGCACACCCGCGTGGGGCAGTGCCTGGAAACGTGCAACCGCCGATTACTACACCCACCAGGTGTCGATGGACGCCCACGGCGCGCATCAGTCCTACCGTGGCAACTACCTTGATCTCGACCCGGTGTACCGCGATGCCTACGGTTTGCCACTGCTGCGGATGACCTTCGACTGGCAGGAAAACGACATCAAGATGAACCGCTTCATGGTTGAGAAAATGGGCAAGGTCGCCGAAGCGATGGGGCCGAAAGCGATTGCAGTGATCGGCAAGAAAGTCGGCGATCACTTCAACACCGCGTCTTACCAGACCACGCACCTCAACGGTGGCGCGATCATGGGCACCGATCCGAAGAAGAGCGCGCTGAACCGCTACTTGCAGAGCTGGGACGTGCACAACGTCTTCGTCCCGGGCGCCTCGGCGTTCCCGCAGGGCCTGGGCTACAACCCGACCGGCCTGGTTGCCGCACTGACCTATTGGTCGGCGAAGGCGATCCGCGAACAGTACCTGAAAAATCCCGGCCCGCTGGTTCAGGCTTAAGGAGCGATGACCATGAAAAATCTCATTATCGCGACTTTGGCGCTGCTCGGCAGTGCCTCCATTCATGCGGCCGACGTTGATCAAGCTTTGATCAAGCAAGGCGAATACCTCGCCCGCGCCGGTGATTGCGTGGCTTGCCACACCGCCAAGAACGGCAAACCGTTCGCGGGTGGCCTGCCAATGGAAACGCCGATCGGCACGATCTACTCCACCAACATCACCCCGGACAAGACCGGCGTCGGTGAATACAGCTTCGAAGACTTCGATCAGGCCGTACGCCATGGCGTCGCCAAAAACGGCAGTACGTTGTATCCGGCGATGCCGTATCCCTCCTACGCGCGTGTCAGCGAAACCGACATGCAGGCGCTTTACGCGTACTTCATGCACGGCGTAGAACCGGTGGCGCAGGAGAACAAGGCCAGCGAAATTCCGTGGCCATTGAGCATGCGCTGGCCGCTGATGGGCTGGCGCTGGATGTTTGCGCCGAAGGTCGAGGACTACAAAACGACAAGTGCCGACCCGGTGATCGACCGTGGCGCCTATCTGGTTGAAGGCCTCGGTCATTGCGGCGCCTGCCATACGCCACGCGCGCTGACCATGCAGGAAAAATCCCTGACCGCTGCCGATGGCAGCAACTTCCTCGCCGGCAGTGCACCGCTGGAAGGCTGGATCGCCAAGAGCCTGCGCGGCGATCACAAGGATGGCCTCGGCGGCTGGAGCGAAGAGCAACTGGTGCAATTCCTCAAGACCGGACGCAGTGATCGCAGCGCCGTGTTCGGCGGCATGAGTGATGTGGTCACCCACAGCATGCAATACATGACTGACGCTGATCTGACGGCGATTGCCCGCTACCTCAAATCGCTGCCGGCCACTGATCCGAACGACCAGCCGCATCAGTACGATGAGAAAGCCGCCAAGGCGCTGTGGAACGGTGACGACAGTCAACGCGGTGCCTCGGTGTACATCGACAACTGCGCGGCGTGCCACCGCACCGATGGCCACGGCTATACCCGGGTGTTCCCGGCGCTGGCAGGCAATCCGGTGTTGCAATCGGAAGACCCGACTTCGTTGATCCACATCGTGCTCAAGGGCGGTACGCTGCCTGCGACACACACCGCACCGTCGACCTTCACCATGCCCGGTTTCGCCTGGCGCCTGTCGGATCAGGAAGTGGCGGATGTGGTGAGTTTCATCCGTGGCAGTTGGGGTAATAAAGGTGCGCCGGTCACGGCTGCTGATGTTGCCGAGCTGCGCAAGGAGGATATGAAACACACCTCCAGCGATGACCTCGGTCAGGTGACACAACACAACTGACCAGTCGCCCGACGGCACTAGCCAGATGCGTGACGCCCCGATACTGTGTGCATATACAGTGTCGGGGCGTTTTCATGTCTACTCCATTACCACCTCGCGGTCGCGGCACCGCGACCAATCCGCACAATCGCTTCGCCCCGAATCGCTCGGTGGCGGAGGATGACGGCTGGTATCAGGAAGTGCCGCTGACCCAAGGCACCGAGGTGATGATCGAAACCGCAAAAACCATCATCACCCGCAACACCTCTCCGGATCTGCCTTTCGACCGCTCGATCAACCCTTATCGAGGCTGCGAGCATGGCTGCATCTACTGCTACGCACGGCCCAGCCACGCCTATTGGGACATGTCGCCGGGGCTGGATTTCGAAACCAAGCTGATTGCCAAGACCAACGCCGCCCAAGTGCTGGAAGAACAGCTCGGGAAAAAAGGCTATCAATGCGCGCCGATCAATCTGGGCTCCAATACCGATCCGTATCAGCCGATCGAACGCGAACACAAAATCACCCGCCAGACCCTCGAAGTGCTGCTGCGCTATCGGCACCCGGTGACCATCGTCACCAAGGGTTCGCTGATTCTTCGCGATCTAGATCTGCTGACCGAGCTGGCCCAGCAACGGCTGGTCGCGGTGATGATCAGCCTGACCACGCTGGATGACGAACTCAAACGCATCCTCGAACCGCGCGCCGCTGCCCCCAAAGCGCGGTTGCGCGCCATTCGGGTGATGCGCGAGGCCGGCATTCCGGTTGGTGTGCTGTGTTCGCCAATGATTCCGATGATCAACGACAGCGAGATCGAGAGTCTGCTCACCGAAGCCCACGCCGCCGGTGCGCAAAGCGCGGCCTACATGATGCTGCGCCTGCCGCTGGAAGTGGCGCCGTTGTTCGAGGAATGGCTGCAAGCGCACTATCCACAAAGGGCGGCGCATGTGCTGAGCCTGATCCGCCAGAGCCGTGGCGGCGAGCTCTACGACAGCCGTTTTGGCGCGCGCATGCGCGGTGAAGGGGTGTTCGCCGAGCTGCTCGCGCAACGATTTGCCAAAGCGATCAAGCGTCTTGGCATGAATCATCGCGAAGGCTACAACCTCGATTGCACTGCCTTCTGTCCGCCGGGTCGCCAGATGTCGTTGATTTAGCGACAATTGGCCTATGGTTGAGGGGTTGGAATCCTTCCGCCGAAATCACCCAGTCACGTTTTTTGTGACCTGGAACACACGTTCTAGAGCGTTTGATTCAGTTTGAGTTAAGTTTCGGCGGCTACCTTGTTCATCGAGTGACTGACGGGTCGGGATGACCCGGATGTTTTAAACAGCCACTGGCTTCATACCGGAATACATGGGAATGACTCCCCTAATCCGCCAAAGAGGATGAATCATGAGTGACAAGGATAAACAGCCGTTGGCTGCGTCGGCGCAAACCCCTGAAGCGGAATCCGCCGATGCAGCGCTGCGACAGATCGTAGACGGCTTTTTGCATTTTCATCATGAGGTCTTCCCACAGCAGGAAGAACTCTTCAAGAAACTCGCCACGGCCCAGGCGCCCAAGGCGATGTTCATCACTTGCGCCGACTCGCGCATCGTCCCCGAGCTGATTACCCACAGCTCGCCCGGCGATCTGTTCGTGACCCGTAACGTCGGCAACGTCGTGCCGCCTTACGGGCAGATGAACGGCGGCGTTTCCACCGCAATCGAATACGCGGTACTGGCGCTCGGCGTGCAGCACATCATCATCTGCGGCCACTCCGATTGCGGCGCCATGCGTGCGGTGCTCAACCCGGACAGCCTGGAAAAAATGCCCACGGTCAAAGCCTGGCTGCGCCACGCTGAAGTCGCGAAAACCATGGTGCATGAAAACTGTAACTGCGCCGACGAAAAAGAAAGCATGCCGATCCTCACCGAGGAAAACGTCATCGCCCAATTGCAGCACTTGCGTACCCATCCTTCGGTAGCCTCGCGCATGGCGAACGGTCATCTGTTCATCCATGGCTGGGTCTACGACATCGAAACCAGCGAAATCAAAGCTTACGACGCGGATCAGGGCCGTTTCCTGCCGCTCGACGGCAGCCATCCGATTCCGGTGGCGACGCCCAAAGCGCGCTTCTAAATCCTCCTAAACATCTGTGTGGTTTGACGCCGGTCGCTGATTCAGCGACCCGGCCTTGCCATGCCTGAAGAAAACTTCGGGAGAATCGCCATGCGTGCGGCTCAATTGAAAGCGGTGTTGCCACGGGAGCTGCTCGCTTCAGTGGTTGTGTTTCTGGTCGCCCTGCCTCTGTGCATGGGTATTGCGATCGCCTCAGGATTGCCGCCGGCCAAGGGTTTGATCACCGGGATCATCGGTGGTCTGGTGGTTGGCTGGCTGGCGGGGTCGCCGTTGCAGGTCAGCGGGCCGGCGGCGGGTCTGGCGGTGTTGGTGTTCGAACTGGTGCGCCAGCACGGCATCGAGATGCTCGGACCGATTCTGCTGCTCGCCGGTTTTCTGCAACTGGTCGCCGGCCGCTTGAAACTGGGTTGCTGGTTTCGGGTCACGGCGCCAGCGGTGGTGTACGGGATGCTGGCGGGGATTGGCGTGTTGATCGTGCTGTCGCAGGTGCATGTAATGCTCGATGCGTCACCGAAGCCCTCTGGGCTGGATAACCTGACGGCATTCCCGGCAGCCGTGGCGCAGGCCTTGCCGTCGTTCGGCTGGCAGGCCGGGCTGCTCGGGCTGTCGACGATTGCGGTGATGTGGTTGTGGGAGAAGTTTCGTCCGCATTCGCTGCGCTTCGTGCCTGGGGCATTGCTCGGCGTCGGTCTGGCGACCGGGGCGAGTCTGTTGCTGGCGTTGCAGGTGAAACGCGTCGAGGTGCCGGCGAATCTGGCGGAAGCTATTGATTGGCTGAAACCGGCGGACCTGCTCAGCCTGGCCGACCCGACGCTGCTGATTGCTGCGTTTGCGGTGGCGTTTATCGCCAGCGCGGAAACCCTGTTGTCCGCCGCAGCGGTGGATCGCATGCACAGCGGCGTGCGTTCGGACTTCGACCGTGAACTGTCGGCGCAGGGTGTCGGCAACATGCTCTGCGGTCTGCTCGGCGCGCTGCCGATGACCGGGGTGATCGTGCGCAGTTCGGCTAACGTCCAGGCCGGCGCGACCACGCGTTACTCGACGATCTTCCATGGTCTGTGGCTGCTGGCGTTCGTGTTGCTGCTGTCGAGTGTGCTGCAAAGCATTCCGGTGGCGAGTCTGGCGGGGGTGCTGGTGTACACCGGTTTCAAACTGGTGGATCTCAAAGCGTTTCGAGGTCTGAGTCGTTATGGACGCATGCCGATGTTCACCTACGCGGCGACGGCGCTGGCGATCATCTTCACTGACCTGCTGACAGGCGTGTTGATCGGTTTCGGTTTGACGATGTTGAAACTGGCGTTCAAGGCGTCGCGCCTGAAGATCAGCCTGATCGATCTGCCGCAGGATGGCGAGATGGAGTTGCGTCTGGTCGGCGCGGCGACATTCCTCAAGGTGCCGGCGCTGACGCAAGTGCTGGGCAGTATTCCGCAGGGGACGACGGTACATGTGCCGCTCAATAACCTGAGCTACATCGACCATTCGTGTCTGGAGTTGCTGGAAGAGTGGGGCCGGGCAAATGCGGCGAAGGGGTCGAAGCTGTCGATCGAGTCGCGGGGGTTGAAGCGCAGGCTTGAGGGACGGATTCGCACAACAACAGGCATCGGTGCAGCCGGCTAAATTTGCTGGCTGAACTCAACCGCTGTAGGAGCTGCCGCAGGCTGCGATCTTTTGATGTTGTTTTTAACAATCAAGATCAAAAGATCGCAGCCTGCGGCAGCTCCTACATTGGATCGGGTGAACTCAGGCAGCAGGCTGGTCGAGTTCCAGGCCCACACCCAGTCGGCGGCCCATGCACGGCCAGCGTTTCCACGCCGCACCGGTGTCCGGGCTGCTGAGTTTGCCGCGGTAGGCTTCTACCGATTCCAGCGCAAAACTCTCGTCGTTGAGCATCTCGTCGATCGCGTGATGCACCGCTTCGTCCAGTTGGTTGGCAAATTCCTCACCGATCAATTGGTGAGCAATCAAGTTGGCGACCGTCATGTCCAAGGGGATCAGTGGCTGGCCGAAATGCTTGATGTACAGGTCGTTGACCTCTTCGACAAAACGGTGCGCCAGATAGGCTTCGTCGAGCAGGCTGTCCAGGCCAACGTGCCCGGCCATGATGGCTGGCGGCTGGAGGAAATACTGCTCGGCGATTTTCAGCACCGGTTTGATCTGCGATTCGATTCCCGCTTCCCTGGCAACTTCATTGGCTGCATCCAGCAGGTCTGGCACTTCATCGATATAGGCGGCGACAAAACGCGTCAGCACACCATTGGCGTCGGCTTCCGGCAATTGGATCGCCGGGTGTAAATGAGGCAGCTTGCTTTCCAGCTGACGGGTCAGCAGGCCGGTTTCTTTTTCGTGTTGTTGGGCTTTTTGGATCTGCTCGCGCAATGCGGCGGTGTTCATGAAAACTCCAGGAAACAAGGCAATGAAATAGGGAAGACATAACTTAGCTGGCTTACGAAAAATGCTAAGACGCATTTGTCATAATTATTTCATCCTTGATGCACCTGCGTTATATCGGTTTGCCACCACTCGTCTGCATCCTTCTCCATTCGTGCCCTTGAACGCAAGTGCCAGCTGTTTCAGTTCATTTACGTGTGCACATTGCAATTTCCCGTCGCTGTCTATACTCGCCATTGAATGGAGTTAGCTGATGACGCCCGACTGCACCCGCAGCAAGGCCCGGCGATTCAAGTTCGTAGTCTGATGCAGCCGCTCCCTTGCCGCAGGCGAAAGCCGGCGGGATAACAAGAACGATAAGGGGAACCCGCAATGATGCGACATCCACACGTCTGGATGGGCCTCCTGTTGTGGTCGATTTTCAGTCCGGCGCACGCCGCCTGGACTGTGAATATGGCGCCTGGAGCGACTGAAATCAGTCACGCAGTATTCGACCTGCACATGACCATTTTCTGGATCTGTGTGGTGATCGGGATCATCGTCTTCGGCGCCATGTTCTGGTCGATGATGGTGCACCGCCGTTCTACCGGGCAGGTCGCCGCAAAATTCCACGAAAGCACCACCGTCGAAATTCTCTGGACCGTCGTACCGTTTCTGATTCTGGTGGCGATGGCCGTGCCGGCGACCGCCACCCTGATCAAGATGTACGACACCAGTGAGCCGGATATCGATATCCAGATCACCGGTTATCAGTGGAAGTGGCACTACAAATACCTGGGTCAGGACGTCGAGTTCTTCAGCAACCTGGCCACCCCCGCCGAGCAGATCCACAACAAGGAAGCCAAGGGCGAGCACTACTTGCTCGAGGTCGACAAGCCGCTCGTGCTGCCGACCGGGGCCAAGGTGCGCTTCCTCGTGACCTCCGCCGACGTTATTCATTCGTGGTGGGTGCCGGCCTTCGCGGTGAAACGCGATGCGATTCCGGGGTTCGTCAACGAGGCGTGGACGCGCATCGACAAGCCCGGCATTTACCGTGGCCAGTGCGCCGAATTGTGCGGCAAGGATCACGGCTTCATGCCGATCGTGGTCGAGGTCAAAGAGAAGGCCGACTACGACAAGTGGCTCGCCGAGCGCAAAGCCGAAGCTGCGCAGCTCAAAGAACTGACCAGCAAGGACTGGACCCTCGATGAACTCAAGGAGCGTGGCGACAAGATCTATCACACCACCTGCGTGTCCTGTCACCAGGCCGAAGGTCAGGGCCTGCCGCCGATGTTCCCGGCGCTCAAGGGCTCGGAACTGATCATGAAAGGCAGCAAGGCCGATCACCTGCATCGCGTGGTCTTCGGCAAACCGGGCACCGCCATGGCGGCCTTCGGCAAGCAGCTGTCGGAAGTCGATATCGCAGCGGTCGTGACTTACGAACGTAACGCCTGGGGCAACAACAAGGGCGACATGGTCACGCCAAAAGAAGTGCTGGAGATGAAACAGGCGGGGGACAAATGAGCCGGCCTATCGCATCTACCCGCCACGGTTCGCGGCTCAGCGCCGCGAACCACCTCGCCTGTTCACGTAAAGGAGACCGGCCATGAGCGCTGTAATCGATGACCATGGTCATGCCGACCACGCCCACGGCCCCGCCAAAGGCCTGATGCGCTGGGTGCTGACCACCAACCACAAGGACATCGGCACGTTGTACCTGTGGTTTGCGTTCTGCATGTTCCTGCTCGGCGGTACGTTCGCGATGGTGATTCGCGCCGAACTGTTCCAGCCGGGGCTGCAAATCGTCGAGCCGGCTTTCTTCAACCAGATGACCACCATGCACGGCCTGGTGATGGTCTTCGGTGCGGTGATGCCAGCGTTCGTCGGCCTCGCCAACTGGATGATCCCGTTGATGATCGGCGCGCCAGACATGGCCCTGCCGCGGATGAACAACTTCAGTTTCTGGCTGTTGCCGGCGGCATTCCTGATCCTCGTCTCGACCCTGTTCACCCCCGGTGGCGGGCCGAACTTTGGCTGGACGTTCTATGCGCCGCTGTCGACCACTTACGCGCCGGAAAGCGTGACGTTCTTCATCTTCGCCATCCACTTGATGGGGATCAGTTCGATCATGGGCGCGATCAACGTGATCGCGACCATCCTCAACCTGCGCGCCCCCGGCATGACGCTGATGAAAATGCCGCTGTTCGTCTGGACCTGGCTGATCACCGCGTTCCTGCTGATCGCGGTGATGCCGGTACTGGCCGGCTGCGTGACGATGATGCTGATGGACATCCACTTCGGCACCAGTTTCTTCAGTGCCGCCGGTGGCGGTGACCCGGTGTTGTTCCAGCATGTGTTCTGGTTCTTCGGGCACCCCGAGGTGTACATCATGATCCTGCCGGCGTTCGGCGCCGTCAGCTCGATCATCCCGACCTTCTCGCGCAAGCCGCTGTTCGGCTACACCTCGATGGTCTACGCGACGGCGAGCATCGCCTTTCTGTCGTTCATTGTCTGGGCGCACCACATGTTCGTGGTCGGCATCCCATTGGTGGGCGAGCTGTTCTTCATGTACGCCACGCTGTTGATCGCGGTGCCGACAGGGGTGAAGGTGTTCAACTGGGCCAGCACCATGTGGCAAGGCTCGCTGACCTTTGAGACACCGATGCTGTTTGCCGTGGCGTTCGTGATCCTGTTTTCCATCGGCGGTTTCTCCGGGTTGATGCTGGCCATCGCCCCGGCGGACTTCCAGTATCAGGACACCTACTTTGTGGTCGCGCACTTCCACTACGTGCTGGTGCCGGGGGCGATTTTCGGGATCTTCGCTTCGACCTATTACTGGCTGCCGAAATGGACCGGCCACATGTACGACGAAACCCTCGGCAAGCTGCATTTCTGGCTGTCGTTCGTCGGCATGAACCTGACCTTCTTCCCGATGCACTTCGTCGGTCTTGCGGGGATGCCGCGACGGATTCCGGACTACAACCTGCAGTTCGCCGACTTCAACATGGTCTCCTCGATCGGCGCGTTCATGTTTGGTGCGACGCAGATCTTCTTCCTGTTCATCGTTATCAAGACCATACGCGGCGGCCCGCCAGCACCGGCCAAACCGTGGGATGGCGCGGAAGGCCTGGAGTGGAGCGTGCCGTCACCGGCGCCGTATCACACCTTCACCACACCGCCGGAAGTGAAATGACTGTGGGAGCGAGCTTGCTCGCGAAGAACGATAACTCGGTTTCACTGAGAAACCGCAGCGCCTGCTTCGCGAGCAAGCTCGCTCCCACAGAGATTCATGTGGAGGCTGAAAATCATGGCTGACTCGATCTCGCTGAAAAAACTCGTCACTCGTCTGCTCGGTGTAGTGGTGGCGATGTTTGTCTTCGGTTTTGCCCTGGTGCCGATCTACGACGTGATGTGCAAAGCCTTCGGCATCAATGGCAAGACTGCCGGGCAGTACGAGGGTGAGCAAGTGGTCGACACTTCCCGCCAGGTCCGTGTGCAGTTTCTCTCGACCAACACCGCCGATATGCCGTGGGACTTCTACCCCAAGCATGACGAACTCACCGCCAATCCCGGCGCGGTCAACGAGATGATCTTCATCGCACGCAACCCCACCGATAAACCGATGAGTGCGCAAGCCGTGCCGAGCATCGCGCCGAGCAATGCGGCGGCGTACTTCCACAAGACCGAATGCTTTTGCTTTACCCAGCAGGTGCTGCAGCCCGGTCAGCAGATCGAGATGCCGGTGCGCTTCATTGTTGACCGCGACATGCCCAAGGATGTGAAGCACCTGACGCTGTCCTACACGCTGTTCGATATCACCGCCCGACATCCGCCGGTGGCTGTAAACACTGGCGGTTGAGCGTGCCCGATAAGGAGAACAATAAATGGCAACTCATGAGCACTATTACGTACCGGCCCAGAGCAAATGGCCGATCATCGCCACTTTCGGCATGGCCATTACCGTGTACGGCCTCGCCACCTGGTTCAACGATCTGAAAGCGGCGCGCCCGGAATCCCACGGCCCGTACATCTTTTTCGTCGGTGGCCTGTTACTGGCGTACATGCTGTTCGGCTGGTTCGGTACGGTGATCAAGGAAAGCCGCGCGGGACTTTACAGCGCGCAGCTGGATCGCTCGTTCCGCTGGGGCATGAGTTGGTTCATCTTCTCCGAGGTGATGTTCTTCGTCGCCTTCTTCGGCGCGCTGTTTTACGTGCGCCACGTCTCCGGCCCGGCGCTCGGCGGGGAAGGCACCAAAGGCATCGCGCATATGCTCTGGCCGAACTTCCAGTTCACCTGGCCGCTGCTGCACACGCCGGATCCGAAACTGTTTCCGCCACCGAAAGAAGTCATCAGCCCCTGGGGCCTGCCGCTGATCAACACGATTCTGCTGGTCAGCTCCAGCGTGACCATCACCATCGCCCACCATGCTTTGAAAAAGGGCCATCGCGGCGCGCTGAAAATCTGGCTGGCGATCACCGTGCTGCTCGGCTGCGCGTTTCTCGGTTTCCAGGCTGAAGAATACATGCACGCCTATCACGAACTGGGGCTGACCCTCGGTTCGGGCATTTATGGCGCAACGTTCTTCATGCTCACCGGTTTCCACGGCGCCCACGTGACCATCGGCACAATCATTCTGTTTGTGATGCTGATGCGCATCATGAAGGGCCATTTCGACAACGAGCACCAGTTCGGCTTCGAAGCGGCGAGCTGGTATTGGCACTTCGTCGACGTGGTGTGGATCGGCCTGTTTATCTTCGTCTACGTACTTTAACAACAGCTGCAAGCCACAACAAAAGCTGCGAGCTGCAAGCTTCAAGGCAAAGCGGTAAGGCTTTTAACTTATAGCTTGCCGCTTGCCGCTAGTGTCTACCACGTCACGTGCGACACCAATTGGCCGCTGTAAAAGCCCCAGGCGATCAAGCCGACGGTGGCGGCGGCCAATGCCACCCGAACACTCAAGGCGATGACCAGGCGATTGGAGCTGCTGTCGTCCTTGACCAGGAAAAACAGGCCGCTGAACAGGCTGATCACCGTGGCAATCAGCATCAGGACGATCGCTGTTTTGAGCATGGGAAGAACTCCGGGGGACAGGCGATGCAGTTGAGTATAGCGATCGCGACGACTGACTTTGTGGCGCAGCCATGAAGCGTTTTCGTCCGGGCGTAATTCCCACCGTAGTGGTGGCGTTGTTGCTGCCGCTGCTGGTGTCGCTGGGCTTCTGGCAACTGAGCCGGGGCGCCGAGAAAACCGCCCTGCTCGCCAGTTACGCCGAACGCCGCGCGGCCGAACCGATGGCCAGCACCGAGTTGCCGAGCAGCGCCGATCCGGCTTATCGCCGCGTGCATCTGCACGGCCAGTTCGATGCTGCGCACAGTTTGTTGCTGGATAACCGCCAACGTAACGGCAAGGTCGGCGTCGAGTTGCTGCAACCGTTTCAGGATCAACGCACCGGTCTTTGGATGCTGGTCAATCGCGGCTGGTTACCGTGGCCGGATCGCCGCGTGCCGCCGCAATTCACCACGCCCACTGATGCATTGAATGTCGATGCCTGGGTCTACGTCGCCCCCGGCGCTACTTTTCAACTGCACGCCGATCCGGACAGCAGCACCTGGCCGCAAACCATCACCGCCGTCGAACCCGCCAAGCTGTGGAAAACCCTCGACCGCGACGGCTTCGCCTACGAATTACGCGCCGAACCCGGCCCGGCCAGCTACGAGGCCGATTGGCCGGTGGTCGCCATGGGCCCGGAAAAACACCTCGGTTACGCCGTGCAGTGGTTCGCCATGGCCACCGCCCTGCTCGGCCTCTACGTCTATTTGGGCTTGCACAACGCAAAGGAGAAACACCATGGGAACGGCCATGAATCCACCCAGCATGTCTGAGGCGAAACCTGCCGCCAGCCGTCGTCGCGGGCGCATTCAATTGCTGCTGATATTGCTCGGCGTGATTGGCCCGATGGTGCTCGCCACCGGCATGTACAAATTGCAGTTCTGGGTGCCGGAAGGTCGCAGCTATCACGGCGAACTGATCGGCAACGGCCAGACCCGCGCCGACCTCGGTGTGCAGGCCGATGAAGAGCGTTGGCAGATCCTGGTCACCGCGCCGAAGGATTGCGCGGTGGACTGCCAGCAACTGGTGTACCTGGCGCGGCAGATCCAGATCGGCCTCGGTCGTGATGCCGGCCGCGCCAGCCATGCCCTCGCCGCTGCGCAACCGGTCAGCGCTGATTACGACGCCAAGCTGAGCCGCGAATACCCGCAACTGCAACGCTATCCGCTGGACGCCAGTGTGTTCAGCAAGACCACGGGCGATAAAGCCACGCCGCAACTGTGGATCATCGACCCGCACGGCAACCTCGTGCTGCGCTACGAGCCGAATGTGAAAGGCAAGGATCTGCTCAACGACCTGCGGCACCTGCTGAAACTGTCGAACATCGGATAAGGGCATCGTCATGGCCAAACCTGGATTTCGCCTCGCGCTGTTTGCCACCCTGCTGGCACTGATTGTGGTGCTGCTCGGCGCCTACACGCGCCTGACCCACGCCGGCCTCGGCTGTCCGGACTGGCCGGGTTGCTACGGCTTTATCAGCGTGCCGAAAAGCGAAGCCCAACTGGCCCATGCCGAACTGCATTACCCCGACTCGCCGGTAGAGGCGCACAAGGGCTGGAACGAGATGATCCACCGCTACTTCGCCGGCACCCTCGGCATGCTGATTTCGATTCTGGCCGGGCGGGCGTGGGTCAATCGACGTCATCCGGGGCAGCCGTTGAAACTGCCGTTGTTTCTGCTCGCGGTGGTGTTCGCACAAGCGGCGTTCGGCATGTGGACGGTGACGCTCAAGCTTTGGCCGCAGGTGGTCACCGGACATTTGCTCGGCGGGTTTGCGACCTTGAGTCTGTTGTTTTTACTGACGTTGCGATTGTCCGGGGTGCTGCCGGCGCTGACCGTGCCCAAGCGTTTGCAGTATTGGGCGACGGCGGGACTGTTGTTGGTGATTGGTCAGATTGCACTAGGTGGCTGGGTCAGTTCCAACTACGCGGCGGTGGCGTGCATCGACTTCCCGACCTGCCACGGGCAGTGGTTGCCGACAGCGGATTTCGCCAATGGCTTTCATCTGACGCAACACATCGGCCCGAATTATCTCGGCGGGCAACTCGACAGTGATGCGCGCACGGCGATTCATCTGACTCACCGGATCGGCGCGCTGCTGGTGACGTTGGTGCTGCTCGGTCTTGCGTGGCAATTGAAAGTGGTCGGCATGACAAGGCTGGCCGGTCTGGTGCTGATCGCCCTCGCGGCGCAGATCACCCTCGGCATCAGCAACGTGTTGTTCCATCTACCGCTGCCAGTGGCGGTCGCACATAACGCTGGCGGTGCGGCGCTGCTGCTGACCATGGTGCTGGTCAATTATCACGCGCGAACCAGTCTCGTTCGGGTCAAACAACCGGTGCTCGCACGCTGGCGCCTCAGCCCGCGCAAACATTCCGCCGCGCCCATCACAATAAAAGGAGAAACGCCGTGGCGATTCTGATTGGCGAACGCCCGCATCAGGCGATCTGGCGTGATTACCTGGAACTGACCAAACCGAAAGTCGTGGTGCTGATGCTGATCACCTCGCTGGTCGGCATGTTTCTGGCAACTCGTGCCGGGGTGCCGTGGACGGTGCTGGTGTTCGGCAATCTGGGTATCGCGTTGTGTGCTGGTGGGGCGGCGGCGGTCAATCATGTGGTCGATCGGCGCATCGATGCGGTGATGGCGCGCACGCACAAACGGCCGCTCGCTGAAGGACGGGTTTCGCCGGCGGCGGCGCTGACCTTTGCGTTGGTACTGGCGCTGCTCGGTCAGGCCTTGTTGCTGACCTTCACCAATCCGCTGACGGCGTGGCTGACGCTCGCTTCACTGCTCGGTTACGCGGTGATCTATACCGGTTTCCTCAAACGCGCGACGCCGCAGAACATCGTCATCGGTGGCCTCGCCGGCGCCGCCCCGCCACTGCTCGGCTGGACAGCTGCCACTGGCCACGTCAGCGCCGAACCGTTGCTGCTGGTGCTGATCATCTTCGCCTGGACGCCACCGCACTTCTGGGCGCTGGCGATTCATCGCAAAGAGGAATACGCCAAAGCCGACATTCCGATGCTGCCGGTCACTCACGGCGAGCACTACACCAAAGTGCACATTCTGTTGTACACCTTCGCGCTGCTGGCGGTGAGCCTGCTGCCGTACGTGATCCACATGAGCGGCGTGCTCTACCTGATTTGCGCGCTCGCTCTGGGCGCAAGGTTTCTGCAATGGGCCGTGGTGCTGTACCGTGGCACTCGGCCGCACGCGGCGATCAACACCTTCAAGTACTCTATTTGGTACTTGTTTCTGCTGTTCATCGCCCTGCTCGTAGACCACTACTTACTGTTGAACCTATGACTCGAACCCAGAAAACCGTCTTCATCCTCGTCGCCGTGATCGCGCTGATCCTGGGACTTACCGTCAACAAAGTGCTGAGCGGCAAGGGCCAGGGCGACCCGACGGCGCTGATCGACGCCGGCATCATCCTGCTGCCGCAGAGCCGTAATTTGCCGGACGTGACGATGACCGATCAGGACGGCAAACCGGTGGCGATCAATGAGTTGAAAGGTAAATGGAGCCTGTTGTTCTTCGGCTACACCTTCTGCCCGGACATCTGCCCGACCACGCTGGCGCAGCTGCGGCAGATCAAGAGCGAGTTGCCCAAAGACGCTGTGGACAAGTTGCAGATCGTGCTGGTCAGCGTTGACCCGAACCGCGATAACCCCAAGCAGTTGAAGCAGTATCTGGGTTACTTCGATCCGCAGTTTGTCGGCCTGACGCCGACCTCGATTGAAGAGCTGCAGAAGGTCGCAAATGCGGTGAGTATCCCGTTTATTCCGGCGGATACCAGCAAGCCGAATTACACCGTCGACCATAGCGGAAACCTCGCGGTAATCGGGCCGGACGGGACGCAGCGGGGGTTTATTCGGGCGCCGTTGAACAACGCCAAACTGGTTGCGCAACTCCCGGTCATGCTTAACCGTAAGTGACAGTTTAAAAGCCAAGAGCCCCTCACCCTAACCCTCTCCCGGAGGGAGAGGGGACTGAATGGGGGATGGTGAAGAAATACGCCGACCTGTAAGCGCTGTGCTGAATCCATAATCGCCAGGATCGTTCAGGTCGATGTGCTGTGTCGAATCCATAATCGACTGGATCTTTCAGGTCGATGTAGAACGCAAGACACCTCGGTCTGCCCCCTCTCCCTCTGGGAGAGGGCTGGGGTGAGGGGCCGCTTCACTGCAGGTTCAAAGCCAAACACCAGACACAAAAAAGGGGACGCTCATGGTGTCCCCTTTTCGTTGCAGCCACCCAAATCAGAACGCCGGCAACACCGCGCCTTTGTACTTCTCGGTGATGAATTTCTTCACTTCCGGGCTGTGCAGGGCTGCAGCCAGTTTCTTCATCGAGTCGCTGTCCTTGTTGTCCGCACGGGACACGAGGATGTTCACGTACGGCGAATCATTACCCTCGATCACCAGTGCATCCTTGGACGGATCAAGCTTGGCTTCCAGCGCGTAGTTGGTGTTGATCAGCGCCAGATCGACCTGGGTCAGCACGCGCGGGATGGTCGCGGCTTCCAGTTCACGGATCTTCAGATCTTTCGGATTCGTCGCGATGTCTTTGACGGTCGACAGGATGTTGGTCGGATCCTTCAAAGTGATCACGCCAGCCTTGGCCAGCAGCAACAGCGCACGGCCGCCGTTGGTGGCGTCGTTCGGAATCACCACGTTGGCGCCGCTTGGCAGATCCTTCAGATCCTTGAGCTTGCTCGAGTAGGCGCCCAGTGGCTCCAGGTGCACACCGGTCACGGCGACCAGGTTAGTACCCTTGGCCTTGTTGAACTCATCGAGGTACGGCTGGTGCTGGAAGAAGTTGGCGTCCAGACGCTTTTCGGCGACCTGTACGTTCGGCTGAATGTAGTCGGTGAAGACCTTGACCTTCAGATCCACGCCTTCTTTGGCCAAGGCCGGCTTCACGAACTCGAGGATTTCCGCGTGCGGCACCGGAGTGGCGGCAACGGTCAGGGTTTCGGCGTGGGCCGAGAATGCTGCAACGGCAGCAAAAGCAGCGATCAGTTTTTTCATTCAGCTAACTCCTTATGAGGCGCCCGTCTGGCGCCTGCCAGCGAATGGCCGGCTCATCTGTTCAATACACAACCGGTTATTTGCGCGAGAAATGCACGACCAGTCGATCACCGACCATTTGCAGCACTTGCACCAGAATCAGCAGCAACACCACGGTGACGATCATCACGTCAGTCTGGAAACGCTGGTAGCCGAAACGGATGGCCAGATCACCCAGACCACCGGCACCGACCACACCGGCCATCGCCGTGTAGGACACCAGTGTAATCGCCGTCACCGTAATCGCCGCGAAAATGCCCGGGCGGGCTTCCGGCAGCAAGGCGTTCATGATGATCTGCCGCGTGGTCGCGCCCATCGACTGGGTCGCTTCGATGATGCCGCGATCGACTTCACGCAGCGCGGTTTCCACCAGACGCGCGAAGAATGGTGTCGCACCGACCACCAGTGGCGGAATCGCACCAGCCACGCCCAGCGACGTGCCAGTGATCAGCACGGTGAACGGGATCATCACGATCAACAGAATAATGAACGGCAGCGAACGCAGGATGTTCACCGCCAGCGACATGAACGCATAGAGGCCACGGTTTTCCAGCAACTGGCGCGGGCTGCAGAGGAACAGCAACACGCCCAGCGGCAGGCCGAGCAACACGGTGAACAGCAGCGAACCGCCGAGCATCAGCATGGTGTCGCCAGTGGCCAACCAGATTTCGTACCAGTCGATATTGGTGAAGAAACTGATCAGGTCTTCCATTAGCGCAATACCTCCATGTGAACGTCAGCGGCGGTGAAGCGGGCGAAGGCCGCTTCCATGTCGCCACCGGTGACGGCGAGGGTCAATTGCCCGTACGGAATGTCTTTGATGCGGTCGATGCGACCGGCAAGGATGCTGTAGTCGACGCCGGTTTCCCGGGCGACGGTACCGAGCAACGGCGCGTAGGTCGCTTCGCCCTGGAAGGTCAGACGCACGATGCGGCCTGGCACGTGAGCGAAGTCATCACGCTGTTCGCTCTCGTCGATCTGCTCGCTTTCCTGAACGAAACGCTTGGTGGTCGGGTGCTTGGGATGCAGGAACACATCGGCCACCGAACCTTGCTCGACGATCACGCCGGCGTCCATCACTGCCACCTGGTCACAGACGCGACGGATCACATCCATCTCGTGGGTGATCAGGACGATGGTCAGTTTCAGTTCGCGGTTGATCTCGGCCAGCAATTGCAGAACCGATGCGGTGGTCTGCGGGTCGAGGGCGCTGGTGGCCTCGTCGCACAGCAGAATTTTCGGCTTGGTTGCCAGGGCGCGAGCGATGCCGACGCGCTGCTTCTGGCCACCGGACAATTGCGCCGGGTACTTTTTCGCGTGGTCGGACAGGCCAACCCGCGCCAGCAACTCGGCAACGCGCTTGTCGATCTCGCTGCCCGACAGTTCGCCGGCCAGGGTCAGCGGCAACGCAACGTTGTCGGCCACGGTCTTGGAGGCGAGCAGGTTGAAGTGCTGGAAGATCATCCCGACTTGCTGGCGGAAACGGCGCAGGCCGTTGGCGTCCAGTGCGGTGACTTCTTCGCCATCGACGATGATCTTGCCGCCGCTGGAGCTCTCCAGGCGATTGATCAGACGCAGCAGGGTACTTTTGCCCGCGCCGGAATGGCCGATGAGGCCGAACACCTGCCCGTTCTCGATGGAGAGACTGGTCGGGTGCAGCGCGGGAATGTCCTTACCGGCGACGCGGTAAGTCTTGTGGACGTTTTGAAACTCGATCACGTAGCGAACCTTGTGGGGCGCGTTAGAAAAGGATCAGCGGTTAGCCGGGCGCGCATTTTAGCCTGTCCGTATAGAGGTTCTTAGCATTTATTTCGCAATTAACCTTCGATTTGGCAATAACAAGATCAAAGGTCATAAAAAAGGAACGTCCAAAGCAGCCCATCAGTCACTAAGTAAGCGACTTGAATACCCTGGGTGCCGTGCCCGGGAACCACTCAAGAGTCCCCGGCGAGCATCGGGGTCAACCGAGGAGTTTACGACTGATGAGCAAGAAGCCTACGACCGATAAAAGCCAGATGGCCGGAACCGATGCCCCGGATCGCGCCAACACCAACGCCAAACTCGACAGCCTGGAAAAGTTTCGCTCCGATGCCACCGGCCAGGCCCTGCGAACGAACCAAGGCGTGAAGATCGCCGACAACCAGAACACCCTTAAGGCCGGTCCGCGCGGACCGTCGTTGCTTGAAGACTTCATCATGCGGGAAAAAATCACGCATTTTGACCATGAGCGCATTCCGGAACGCATCGTCCACGCACGCGGCACCGGCGCGCATGGTTTCTTTCAAGCCTACGAGAACCATTCGGAGCTGACCAAGGCGGGTTTCCTACAGGATCCGGGGAAAAAGACGCCCGTGTTCGTACGCTTTTCCACGGTGCAGGGCCCGCGTGGTTCCGGCGATACCGTGCGTGACGTGCGCGGCTTCGCGGTGAAGTTCTTCACCGACGAAGGCAACTTCGACCTGGTCGGCAACAACATGCCGGTGTTTTTCATTCAGGACGCGATCAAGTTTCCCGACTTCGTTCACGCGGTAAAACCTGAGCCGCACAATGAAATCCCGACTGGCGGCTCCGCCCACGATACGTTCTGGGATTTCGTTTCGCTGGTACCGGAATCGGCGCACATGGTCATCTGGGCGATGTCCGACCGGGCGATCCCGAAAAGCCTGCGCAGCATGCAGGGCTTCGGCGTGCACACCTTCCGGCTGATCAACGCCGAGGGTAAATCGCGCTTCGTCAAATTCCACTGGCGCCCTACTGCCGGCACTTGCTCGCTGGTCTGGGACGAGGCGCAGAAGCTCGCCGGTAAAGACACCGACTACCACCGTCGCGACCTCTGGGAAGCGATCGAGATGGGTGACTACCCGGAATGGGAACTCGGCGTGCAGATCATCGAGGAGGAAAACGAGCACGACTTCGATTTCGACATCCTCGACCCGACCAAGCTGATCCCCGAAGAAATCGTGCCGATCACCCCGCTCGGCAAAATGACCTTGAACCGCAACCCGGACAACTTCTTTGCCGAGACCGAGCAGGTCGCGTTCTGTCCTGGCCACATCGTGCCGGGTATCGATTTCTCCAATGACCCGTTGCTGCAAGGCCGGCTGTTTTCCTACACCGATACGCAAATCAGCCGACTTGGTGGGCCGAATTTTCACGAGTTGCCGATCAACCGGCCGGTGGCGCCGTTCCACAACGGCCAGCGCGATGCGCAACACCGTACGGTGATCGACAAGGGTCGCGCTTCTTATGAGCCGAACTCGATTGATGGCGGCTGGCCGAAAGAAACTCCGCCTGCCGCGCAGGACGGTGGCTTCGAAAGTTATCCAGAGCGCATTGATGCGAACAAGATCCGCCAGCGCAGCGAGTCGTTCAGCGATCACTTCTCCCAAGCGACGTTGTTCTTTAACAGCATGAGCGACCACGAGAAAGAGCACATCATTGCCGCCTACAGCTTCGAGCTGGGCAAGGTTGAGCGCGAGTTCATCCGGGCGCGGGAAGTGAACGAGATTCTGGCCAACATCGACCTGGAGCTGGCCAAGCGTGTGGCGGCCAATCTGGGTCTGCCTGCGCCGAGTAAAGGTACGGTCGATGTACGCAAGACGTCGTTCGATCATTCGCCGGCATTGAGTCAGGCGAACCTGTTGCCAGAAAATATCAAGACACGAAAAGTGGCGATTCTTGCTGCTAACGGTGTCGATGGTGCAGCGATTGATGCGATGAAAAAAGCATTGGCCGCTGAAGGCGCACACGCCAAGTTACTTGGGCCGACTTCGGCACCAGTGAAGACCGCTGACGGCAAAATGTTGCCCGTGGATGCTTCTATGGAAGGCATGCCATCAGTAATCTTCGATGCGGTGTTCGTGCCGGGTGGCGCGGCGTCGGTCAAGGCATTGAGCGGCGACGGTGTGGCTTTGCATTACCTGCTGGAGGCGTACAAGCACTTGAAGGCGATTGCGTTGCACGGGGATGCCAAGCAGTTGCAGGATCTGCTGAAGCTTGAGGCGGATGCTGGATTGCTGCAAGGCAAGGATGTGCCGGCGTTGACCAAGCCGTTCTTTGCGGCGATCGGGCAGCATCGGGTTTGGGCGCGGGAGCCTAAGGCGAAGGCCATTCCGGCTTAAAAGCAAAAAAGATCGCAGCCTTCGGCAGCTCCTACAGGGTGTACCTCAATCCCATGTAGGAGCTGCCGCAGGCTGCGATCTTTTTACGGTTTACGCGGGCTCAAAACCATCTGCGCCGGCACGGTGCGCACGATCTGCTTCTCAATTTCCAGATCAAAATCCGGATTCAATTTCTTGACCCGCTTGGTCAGCAACGTCGCCAACCAAGGATAGTCATTCGTGCGTGGCGCCTGAATGGTCACCCCACACTCATAATTCACCACATCAGCGGCGATCGCATCGAGTTGACGACGAAGTTTGCGGCTATCGGTGATATTCAGCGCAACCGTGGTGCTCTCGGCCGTCGGATCGATCACCCTGGCTTTCGGCTTGGCTTCGGCGGCCAGCAACGCAGCCTCAGCCTTTTCCAGCTCAACCTTGCGCGCTTCAGTGATGGCACCATTGACGCCACCGGTCAGCGCCGGGGCTTTCGGCATTAGCGCACGGGCACGGCTCAACGCTGTGGCGGCGGCATTCACATCACCCTTCTGCAGCACAATCTGGCTGCGACGCAGATACGCCTCGGCCAATTGCCGCTGGTATTGCTCAAGGGATTGGTCGTTTGGAGTTTCTTTCTGCAAAGCGGCCAATTGGTCTTCTGCCGTGGCCAGTTCGCTGCTGGCCAGGCTTTGCTCCAGCTGTGCGATGGCCGTAGCCCGCGCATCGGGGGCTTCGGCCACCGGCGGCGTGCTTTGGCAGGCGCCCAGCAGCACTGAAAATGCGACAAGGAGCAGATAACGGGAGGCGAACGGCTTCATTCCTGCGACTCTCTATTTGCGCAAAAAGCGGCCAAGTCTACACCCCACGACGGGGCAGAACAAAACTCAGCAGAAACAGTGCGGCCGCCGTCACAACGATTGACGGCCCCGCCGGAGTGTCCTTGAACCACGACAAGGCCAGCCCGCCACACACCGCGAGCATGCCCAGCAGGCTCGCGCCCAGCGCCATCTGCTCCGGCGAGCGGGCGTGACGCTGTGCCGCAGCCGCCGGGATGATCAACAGCGACGTAATCAGCAACACACCGACGATTTTCATCGCCACCGCGATCACCACCGCAATCAACAACATCAGCGCCATGCGCAGACCTGCAACCGGCAAGCCTTCGACTTTGGCCAGTTCTTCGTGCACGGTGATCGCCAGCAATGGCCGCCACAGTGTCACCAGCAACACCAGCACCGCCGCGCTGCCGCCGAGAATCCAAGCCAGATCGGTCGGGCTGATCGCCAGCAGGTCGCCGAACAGATAGGCCATCAGGTCGATCCGCACTTCATGCATGAAGCTTAGTACCACCAGGCCGAGAGAGAGCGTGCTGGGTGCGAGAATTCCCAAAAGCGTGTCAGACGCCAGCGGTTGGCGCTGTTGCAAAGTCACCAAAAGCACCGCCAGCAGCAGGCAGCCTACGGTGACCGCAACGGTCGGGCTGACATCCAGCAAAAAGCCCAGCGCCACGCCGAGCAGCGCCGCGTGGGACAGGGTGTCGCCGAAATACGCCATGCGCCGCCAGACCACGAACGAACCCAGCGGACCTGCAACGATCGCCAACGCCAGACCTGCAAGCAGGGCATACAACAGAAAATCAGCCATGCTTGCAGTTGTCTCCGTGAACGTGAGGTTGGCCAATAACCGGCCCTTTGACCACCGAACCGTGCAGGTCGTGAGCGTGGTCGTGATGGTGGTGATAGACCGCCAGGCTCTGCGCGTTCTTGCCGAATAGTTCGACGAACGCCGGATCGCCGCTGACCTGCTCGGGATGCCCGGAGCAGCAGACGTGGCGGTTGAGGCAGACCACCTGATCGGTGGTGCTCATCACCAGATGCAAATCGTGGGACACCATCAACACGCCGCAGCCGTGGCGGTCGCGCAGACGGGTGATCAGGCTGTACAGCTCGGCCTGGCCGGCGACGTCGACGCCTTGCACCGGCTCGTCGAGCACCAGCAATTCCGGCTCGCGCAGCAACGCTCGCGCCAGCAGCACACGCTGCATTTCACCGCCGGAAACGCTTTGCACCGGGCTGTCGATAACATGCTCGGCGCCGACTTCTTTCAACGCGGCCAACGCACGCGGACGGTCAACGCCCGGCACCAGACGCAGAAAGCGCAGCACCGACAGCGGCAAGGTTGGATCAACGTGGAGTTTTTGCGGCATGTAACCGACGCGCAGTTTCGGCTTGCGCCAGACGCTGCCGCTGTCCGGCTTCAACAGCCCGAGCACGGCGCGCACCAGCGTGGTTTTGCCGGCGCCATTGGGGCCGATCAGGGTGACGATCTGGCCGGGCTCGACGCTCAGCTCGATGTTGTCCAGCACAGCCTGCCCGGCAAACGTGACGGCGACCTGTTCCAGACGGATCAGCGCATTGCTCATCAAGCCCCCTGGCAACCGGAGCACAGGCCGACGACTTCGACGGTCTGCGCTTCGACGATGAAACCGACATCCTTGGCGCTGTTGATGATCGCGTCGCTGATCACTTTTTGTTCAAGTTCGATGGCCGCGTGGCAATCGCGGCAAATCAAGAACTGGCCTTGATGCGCGTGTTCCGGGTGCACACAGCCAACGAAGGCGTTGAGCGAGGAGATGCGGTGCACCAGGCCGTTTTCCAGCAGGAAATCCAGCGCACGGTACACGGTTGGCGGCGCGGCGCGGCGGCCGTCCTGCTCGCTGAGCACGGCGAGAATGTCGTAGGCGCCCAGCGGTTTGTGGCTTTGCCACACCAGTTCCAGCACCCGGCGGCGCAACGCGGTCAGGCGCAAGCCTTTCTGGGCGCACAAGGTATCGGCCTCGGACAAAGCGCTGTGCACGCAATGAGAGTGGTCGTGGGGACGGCTGGCGATCGGTGTAATAGGCATGGGCGGCGACGAGTTTTGATAGAGACGTTATTATGTTACCCGTTCTCGCCTCCTTGAGTGGTCATCGTGTCCCGACTTTTTTCTGTTTTTGTGGCTTTTGTCGCCAGTTTTCTGCTGATCGGTTCGGCTCAGGCCGAGGTCAAAGTCCTCACCAGCATCAAACCGCTGCAGCTGATTGCAGCGGCCGTGCAGGACGGCGTAGCGATTCCCGAAGTGCTGCTGCCACCGGGCGCCTCGCCGCACAATTACGCCCTGCGGCCATCCGACGTACGGAAGGTGCAATCGGTCGATCTGCTCTACTGGATCGGCCCGGACATGGAAGGTTTCCTGCCGCGCGTGCTGAATGGTCGTACGCTGCCGAGCGTCGCCGTGCAGGATCTGCCGGGGATGAAACTGCGGCGTTTTGCTGAAGATAGCCACTCCCACGCGGAAGAGGCCGACGAGCATGATCACGACCACCGTCCGGGCACGCTCGATGCGCATTTGTGGTTGTCGCCGGTCAATGCGCGGGTGATTGCCGACAAGATGGCGGCAGATTTGAGCGCTGCCGACCCGGCCAACGCCGAGCGTTATCAGAGCAATGCCAAGGCGTTTGACGCGCGTCTGGATGCACTGGATCAGCGTTTGAAGAAGCGTCTGGCCAGTGTTGAAGGCAAGCCCTACTTCGTCTTCCACGAGGCGTTTGATTACTTTGAAGAAGCTTATGGCCTGAAGCATGCCGGTGTGTTCAGCGTGGCTGCCGAAGTGCAGCCGGGCGCGCAGCATGTCGCGGCGATGCGCAAGCGTTTGCAGGAAGTGGGCAAGACTTGTGTGTTCAGCGAGCCGCCGTTGCGTCCGCGTCTGGCGGAGACGCTGGTGGCTGGCCTGCCGGTGAAACTGGCTGAGCTGGATGCGTTGGGCGGGTACACCCCGGCGACGGCTCAGGGCTATGAGCAGGTGTTGGAGAAGCTGGGTAACGATCTGGCCGGGTGCCTGGAATCTCTGTAGCCCCATAAAAAAAGATCGCAGCCTTCGGCAGCTACAGGATGTACACCAATCCCATGTAGGAGCTGCCGAAGGCTCGGGCCGCGTTCGGACGATCTTTTGATCTTAAAGCGCGAAAGGCAAAGGTGTGTGAACCTGCTGCCGCTGCGCCAAGCGCTGTTCAAACTCCTGCGGATCGTGAATCAACACATCCTGCCCGGCGAATTGCTCCGCCGCGATCAACCGCGACAACCAGAACCGCACACACGCCACGCGCAGCATCGTCGGCCACAACTCAGCCTCCGCCGCCGTAAATGGTCGCAGCGCCGCATAAGCGCCAAGGAATGCGCGAGCACGCGGGCCATCAATCAGACCGTCCTCGTCCGAACACCAGTCATTCAAGGCAATCGCCACGTCATACAGCATCGGCCCCGAGCAGGCGTTGTAGAAGTCGATCAGCCCGGTTAGGTGCGTGCCTTCAAACATCGCGTTATCGCGGAACAGGTCGGCATGAATATTCGCCCGAGGCAGCGCGAGGATCTTGTCTTTACCCTCGGTAATTTCATCCAGCGCCTTCTGCAGCAAGGCACGCGGCTCATCGCTCAGGTGCGAGAGAAACTCGGTGCCCTCTTCCAGCATCCAGTCCAGGCCTCGATCGGTCTTGCGCTTGATCATGCGCTCGCCCTGGGTCGCCAGGTGCAGGTGCGCCTGCAACTCGCCGACCTGCGCGCAATGCTGGGCATTGGCGACCTTGATGTGCTTGCCGGACAGCCGCGGTTGCAACAGTGCCGGTTTACCTTTCAGCTCACGCAGCGCCACGCCGTCGGTGGTGCGCAATGCGTACGGCACCGGCAGATCGGCTTCGTGGAGCACATCAAGCAGGTCGATGAAGAACGGCATCTCCTGCACCGGGCCGCGCTCGACCAGGGTCAGGACGAATTCGCCCTGCTCCAGGCTGATAAAGAAGTTGGTGTTTTCGCTGCCGGCGGCGATCCCCTGGAAATCAAGCAGACGGCCAAGCCCGTAAGGGGCGAGAAAGGTTTCCAGCTCGGGCCGAGCCAGGGGAGTGAACACAGACATGTTTTAACTGCCAATACGGGCGCCGCCAATCGCGGCGCCGGGTGAATTAAAAACTTACTTCCATTCGAAAATCTTCCATGACGGAATCAGCATATCCGGCTGATCCGAGCGGATGAAGTTGGCATCCGTCCCGTCTGCGCGCACCAGAAAGTACGGTGGTGCGCCCTTCGGCGTGACTTTGATCGCGTACAGGAAGCCGTTTTGACGGTACTCCTGAATCGTCTTGTCGCCTTCCGTGCGAATGGTGACTTCAGGATCTCCCGACGGTGCATCATCCGCCGCCATCGCGGCCAACGGTGAGGCAGCAATCAGACCGACCAGCAGCAAGCGATTTAACGTACGCATGATAACCTTGTCCCTTTGTCGTCAACGGTCCCGCTATTCTAGCGCCGGACCCGCCGAAAAGGTTGATCCTGCTCATGAGCCAAGCCCCCCTCGTCCTGGTGGACGGTTCGTCTTACCTGTACCGCGCCTTTCACGCGCTGCCACCACTGACCACTTCCAAAGGCCTGCCGACCGGTGCGGTCAAAGGCGTGCTGAACATGCTCAAGAGTCTGCGCAAGCAGTACCCGGACAGCCCGTTCGCCGTGGTGTTCGACGCCAAGGGTGGGACATTTCGCGATGAGATGTACGCCGAATACAAAGCCAATCGCCCAAGCATGCCCGACGACATGCGCGTGCAGATCGAGCCGCTGCACCAGAGCGTGATCGCCCTCGGTTTCCCGCTGCTCTGCGTGGAAGGCGTCGAGGCCGACGACGTCATCGGCACCCTCGCCCGCAGCAGCGCGGCGGCGGATCGCCCGGTGGTCATCTCCACCGGCGACAAGGACATGGCACAACTGGTCGATGGCCACATTACCTTGGTCAACACCATGTCCGGTAGCTCGATGGACGTCGAAGGCGTGAAGGAGAAATTCGGCGTCGCACCGGAGCAGATCATCGATTATCTGGCGCTGATGGGCGATTCGTCCGACAACATTCCGGGCGTTCCGGGCATTGGCCCGAAGACCGCTTCCGGCCTGCTGGTCGGCGTCAACGGTGGCCTCACCGAGCTGTACGCCAATCTCGACATCGTCCCGACCCTGCCGATTCGCGGCGCAAAAACCCTGCCGGCCAAGCTCGAAGAGCACAAGGAGATGGCGTTCCTTTCCTATCAACTGGCGACCATCAAGGTCGACGTGCCGCTGGACGTCGAACTCGACGATTTACAGATGGGCGCGGAAGACCCGGCCAAGCTTTACGAGCTGTACTCGCTGCTGGAATTCAAAAGCTGGATCAACGATCTGGATCGCGACGCCAAACGTCTGGAATTGAGCGCGACCAGCGAGCCTGCACCGGCCGGCGATCTGTTCAGCGCGCCAGACATCGAAACTCCCGCTGCTCCGACCGAAGCGGCGTACGAGACGATCCTCGATCAGGCGCGTTTCGACGTCTGGCTGGAAAAACTCAACAACGCCAAACTGTTCGCCTTCGACACCGAAACCACCGGCATCGACGCGCAACAAGCGCAACTGGTCGGTCTGTCGTTCGCCGTGCAGGCCAACGAAGCCGCATACATTCCGCTGACCCACTCCTACATCGGCGTGCCGGAGCAGCTGGATCGCGACACCGTGCTGCGCGCGTTGAAGCCGCTTCTGGAAGACCCGAGCAAGCTCAAGGTCGGCCAGCACGCCAAGTTCGACATGAACATCCTGGCCAACTGCGCCATCGGTGGCGACCAGAACAACGGCATCACCGTGCGCGGCATCGCTTTCGACACGATGCTTGAGTCTTACGTGCTCAACTCCACCGCCACCCGTCACGACATGGACAGCCTCGCGCAGAAGTACCTGGATCACACCACCGTGAGCTTCCAGGACATCGCCGGCAAAGGCGCCAAGCAGCTGACCTTCGACCAGATCGCGCTGGAGCAGGCCGGGCCGTATGCCGCCGAAGACGCTGATATCACCCTGCGTCTGCACCAGACCCTGTTCGAAAAACTCAGCGCCATCCCGAGTCTGGCCAGCGTTTTGACCGACATCGAGATCCCGCTGGTGCCCGTTCTCGCGCGCATCGAGCGTCAAGGCGCGTTCGTTGATGCTGAACTGCTCGGCATCCAGAGCATCGAGTTGGGCAACAAGATGGTGGCGCTGGAGCGCGAAGCGTTCGAAATCGCCGGGGAAGAATTCAACCTAGGTTCGCCGAAGCAATTGGGCGTGATTCTCTACGAGAAGCTCGGTCTGCCGGTACTGAAGAAGACCGCCAAGGGTCAGCCGTCAACCGCTGAAGAAGTGTTGGCGAAACTCGCCGAAGACGATCACCGTTTGCCGAAGGTGCTGATGGAGCACCGCTCGATGAGCAAGCTGAAAAGCACCTACACCGATCGCCTGCCAGAGCAGATCAACCCACGCACCGGCCGTATCCACACCTCGTATCATCAAGCAGTGGCGTCGACCGGTCGCTTGTCCTCCAGCGATCCGAACCTGCAGAACATTCCGGTGCGTACCGCTGAAGGCCGGCGCATTCGTCAGGCGTTCGTCGCGCCGAAAGGCTACAAACTGCTCGCGGCGGACTATTCGCAGATCGAACTGCGGATCATGGCGCACCTGTCCAAGGACGAAGGCCTGATGAACGCCTTCCGCAACAATCTGGACGTGCACACCGCCACCGCTGCCGAAGTGTTCAAGGTCGAACTCAACGAAGTGACCTCCGACCAGCGCCGTGGCGCCAAGGCGATCAACTTCGGTCTGATCTACGGCATGGGCGCGCAGAAGCTCGGCAAAGACATCGGCGTCGACACCAAGACCGCCAAGGCTTACATCGACACCTACTTCGCCCGTTACCCAGGCGTTCGCGAGTACATGGATCGCACCCGCGCGCAGGCTGCGGATCAGGGCTATGTCGAGACCTTCTTCGGTCGTCGTCTGTATCTGCCGGAGATCAACTCGAACAAGCCGCAGGAACGCGCTGCCGCGGAACGCACGGCGATCAACGCGCCGATGCAGGGCACTGCTGCCGACATCATCAAGAAAGCCATGGTGGCGGTGGATGAGTGGCTGGCGACGTCCGGGCTGGACGCTCGCGTCATCCTGCAGGTACACGATGAATTGGTGCTGGAGGTTCGCGAGGATCTGGTCGAGCAAGTCAGCGCCGAAATCCGCGTGCACATGAGCGAAGCGGCGAAACTGGATGTGCCGCTGCTGGTCGAAGTCGGTGTGGGCAACAATTGGGATGAGGCTCACTGAGCCTTTTGAACACGGTTTGCCGCGACCTGTTGTCGCGGCAACGCCGGTAAAACCGGCTTATTTCAAAAAGCGCTTGGGATTATTCCAAAGCTTTTTGAAAAAAATCTGAACTAATCTGGAAGGACACCACTCAGAGTTACTGAATGGCTGGTGAAGCCCTTCGATGCTCCTATGTTGTGTTAAGTGTTGGCAGATATCTGAACCCCGCCCTAGCGGTTCGGAACTTAAACCCCGGAACTTCTCCCTCCCCAATGAAGTCCGGGGCTTTTTTTGCCCCAAAACTGGCTGTGATGCCGTCATGCTGCGTTAAAAGCACCGCTAAAAATGCTCATTTAGGTACCCTAAACTCCGCTTTTTAGCGGTGCTTTCGCCTTGCCTGACAGCACCACAGACAGTTTTGAAATTGTCTTACTCGGCTGCCGCCTCGGCGCCTTTGTCTGCGAGTTCCATCCAGCCGGCCAGTACAGTGTAGGCCTCTTCCAGGCCCATGCGTTTTGGCGCGGAGAACAGCTGGATGGTGACCAGATCACCCCAACCCTTGCGGATTTCCGACTGCACTTTGAGCAAGGTGTTCTTGGCCGCGCCGTAAGTCAGCTTGTCGGCCTTGGTCAGCAGGATGTGCATCGGCATGCCGGCCGCAACGGCCCAGTCAAGCATCAGCAAGTCGAAGTCGGTCATTGGATGACGGATGTCCATCATCAGAATCAAACCCTTCAAACTCTCGCGGCCACCGAGGTAAGCCTCAAGGTGACGCTGCCAGTGCATCTTCAACGGGATCGGTACTTTTGCGTAACCGTAGCCCGGCAGGTCGACCAGACGGCGATCTTCGTCTAGCTTGAAGAAGTTCAACAGCTGTGTGCGACCCGGGGTTTTCGAGGTTCGCGCCAGGCTGGCGTGAGTCAGGGTGTTCAGTGCGCTGGATTTGCCGGCGTTGGAACGGCCGGCAAACGCTACTTCAAAGCCTTCGTCGTCAGGGCATTGATCGACTTTGGCGGCACTGAGCATGAACGTGGACTGTTGGCACAGGCCGAGGATGGGATTCTTGAGTTGCATGGGATTTCCGATGTGGGCGGCGCCGGGATTGGGCGCGGAACGCGGTGTCGCTTCCGTTTCAGTGACGCCAGTATATAATGCCGCAGATTTTGTGTGTGCTTTGTCCCAGCGTAGGATGAAGTTCACGAGAGCGACAGACCTTGATTGCGCATTAGAACGCAGAACGCTCTCAACCCTGAAAAGGTCGTTTTATGACGAAATGGCTGCTGGCTGCCGGAGTCTTGATGCCGCTTTACAGCGCACAGGCTACACAGGATCCGGAAGCTGTGTACAACCGTGTTTGTGGTGCCTGTCATTCCGGCCAACTACCCATGGCGCCCAAAAGAGGCGATCAGGAAGCTTGGACGCCGAGGTTGGCGAAAGGTATGGGGACGCTGGTGCAACACGTGACCCAGGGTTTCAAGGCGATGCCGCCGCGTGGTTTGTGCATGGACTGCAGTGCCGAGGATTACCAAGCCATCATCCTTTGGATGAGCGAGTAAACCCGGTCCATAACTTAACCCTTAGCCGTAGTTGGATTAGCTGATGAACAAATTGATCGTGAGTCTGCTGTTGACCGTGGGAATTTCAGGCTTCGCCCATGCTGCTGGTGATGCCGCAGCGGGCCAGGCAAAAGCCGCCGTCTGCGGAGCCTGCCATGGCCCGGACGGCAACAGCATGGCGCCAAACTTTCCGAAACTGGCCGGTCAAGGTGAACGCTACCTGACCAAGCAACTGCACGACATCAAGTCGGGCAAGCGCACCGTTCTGGAAATGACCGGGCTGCTGACCAACCTGAGCGATCAGGACCTGGCCGACATCGCGGCGTACTTCGCCAGCCAGAAAGGCAGCGTCGGCGCCGCTGATCCGAAGATCGTCGCACGCGGTGAAGCGCTGTTCCGTGGCGGCAACCTCGCCAAGGGCCTGCCAGCCTGCACCGGCTGCCACTCGCCGAATGGCGCCGGCAACGCCGCTGCCGGCTTCCCGCACCTGGGCGGCCAACACGCTCAATACATCACCAAGCAACTGACCGATTTCCGCAAGGAAGAAGGCGGCCGCACCAACGACGGCGATACCATGACCATGCAGACCATTGCCAAGCGCCTGAGCGACGAAGACATCGCTGCGGTCTCCAGCTACATTCAGGGTCTGCACTAAGCGCTTCGTATCGGGCGTTGAGCGAGGCTGAAGATCAAAAGATCGCAGCCTTCGGCAGCTCCTACAGGGGGGTTACGCTACTCAATGCAGGAGCGGACATCTCCTGCAACGTTAACGCTCGATTAATCCGTCGCAGCAAGTATAAAAAGGGTGGCTTTGGCCGCCCTTTTTTGTGGCCGCTGCCGTTACACTACAGAACTCATGCCCGCCAGGATCTGTCTGAAAACAGGTCGCGCGAGGCGACCAAAATTGTCCAGGAGTAAAGCATGCGTAATCTGATCATCAGCGCCGCTCTCGTCGCTGCCAGCCTGTTCGGCGTGACCGCTCAAGCCGCCGAAGCACCTGCCGCCCCTTACGTGGAGCTGGCCAACCCGGTACCGGTTGCAGAGCCTGGCAAGATCGAAGTGGTCGAGCTGTTCTGGTACGGCTGCCCGCACTGCTACGCCTTTGAACCGGTGATCAACCCTTGGGTTGAAAAACTGCCCTCCGACGTCAACTTCGTGCGCATCCCTGCCATGTTCGGTGGCCCGTGGGATGCTCACGGCCAGATGTTCCTGACCCTCGAAGCCATGGGTGTCGAGCACAAGGTTCACAACGCCGTGTTCAATGCGATCCAGAAGGAACACAAGAAGCTGACCGACAAGAACGACATGGCTGACTTCCTCGCCACCCAAGGCGTGGACAAGGACAAGTTCCTCGCCACTTTCGACTCGTTCGCCATCAAAGGTCAGATCGTAAAAGCTCGCGAACTGGCCAAGAAGTATGAAATCACTGGCGTGCCAACCATGATCGTCAACGGCAAATACCGCTTCGACATCGGCTCTGCCGGTGGTGCCGAGCAAGCTCTGCAACTGGCTGACCAACTGGTTGCCAAAGAGCGAGCGGCAACCAAGGCTGCTGCCAACTAAGCGCGGCAACCGCCATGCGCCGCTGGAAGTCTGAACGCATCGTTGGCCTGCATGACCCGCAGGTCAACGAGCATCACCTGGAATCCACGGGCCTGCCCGCAGACCAGCGTCTGCGTCTGCTCAGTTTCAATATCCAGGTCGGCATCAGCACCGAGCGCTATCGGCATTACCTGACCCGTAGCTGGCAGCACCTGCTGCCGCACAACGGCCGCTCAGGCAACCTGCAAAAGATCGGCGATCTGCTCGGCGACTTCGATCTGGTCGCCCTGCAGGAAGCTGATGGCGGCAGCCTGCGTTCGGGCTACGTCAATCAGGTCGAACATCTGGCCCATCTCGGCGCCTTCCCCTACTGGTATCAACAACTAAATCGCAACCTCGGTCGGCTGGCCCAGCACAGCAATGGCGTGCTCAGTCGCTTGAAACCGTGGGCGATCGAAGATCACCCGCTGCCCGGCCCGAAAGGTCGTGGCGCGATTCTGCTGCGTTTCGGCGAAGGCCCGGAAGCGCTGGTGGTAGTGATGATGCACCTGGCCCTCGGCGCGCGTACGCGCAGCCTGCAACTGGGCTACATTCGTGAGCTGATCGGCGGCTATAAACATCAAGTATTGATGGGTGACATGAACACCCACGCCAGCGATCTGCTACAACACTCTCCGTTACGCGATCTCGGCCTGCTGGCCCCACAGGTGGAAGCGACATTCCCCAGCTGGCGTCCACAGCGTTGCCTTGATCATATTTTGCTCAGCCCGACCCTGACCCTGGAAAAGGTCGAAGTGCTGGCACAACCGATTTCCGATCACCTGCCGGTCGCGGTAGAGATTCGTCTGCCGGGTTCGCTCACGGCCGATGCATTGCCCGCGTTGAGTCCTGCCCCTCGCGGAAACCCTGAATGAGCGACGACGCCCAGCGCTGGAAAGAGAAGTACCTCAAAAGCATCGAACAACAGGACAAACTCGAACGTCGCTGGGCCGCCAGGCTCGACTTGCTGCGTCGCGGCCTGGTGCGCAGCACGCTGGCGGCTGAAGGCACCGATAAAGTCGTTGATCAGTGCATGAAAGAGATGCGCGACGTGGTGCGCACTGATGACATGGACGCCGGCCTCGCCGCCCTCCTGCCGCGCCTGGAAAAAGCCGTGCTCGATTCCGAGCAACGCCGCGAAACCCGCATTGATCAGGTCAGCACCGCGCTGACATCGCTGGTTACCCAGTTGCAGGCGTTGCCGCTGCCGCGTGAAGTCGCCCAGCCCTTGAAGAAGTTCGCCAAACAACTGGATGGCCGCGTCGGCTCTGCGCGAGAAATGCCATTGCTGCTGAGCGAACTCAGCGGCTTGCAGGGTAAGGCATTAAGTCAGTTGGACACCCCGGCAGAGCCGGGTCGCCCGAGTCTGCTGCAACGGCTGTTCGGTAGCCGCGACAGCGAAGAAGCGCCAGCGACAGAAGCACCCGCGCCTCTGCAAGCCACGCCGCCACAACCGCTTGCCCCTCCGGCGCCTGAAGCAGAAGCCGCACAGCCCGCCCCTGTCGCGGCGATCGAAGCCGTGACGGCACCTTCTGCCATCGAAGCACCAGTACCTGCCGAAACAACGACGCCAGCCGCCCAGGCTCAGTTGGAACCGGAACCGGCAGAAGTGGTTACCTTTGTGCCACCGAAGGTCGTCAGCACAGACAGCAGTCCTCCGGTCGAACAGCAGACTGAGCACTTCGAGCCCGAGCCTGTTTTCACCCCGGCTGCTGCTCAGAATGAAATCGCGCCTGCCGCCTTCAATCCTGATGAACTGATCCACCCCGGCGATCCGACACCACTGATCCTGGACAGCCTGCCACTGCCCGAGCCAATTGCCCAGGCACTGGCCGCCATCGACCCGGAGCAGCCCGAGCACGACATCCTGTTCGCCCTGCCGGACACCCCCGAGCCATCCTATAGCTCCGTGGCCAAACACATCGAAGACACCCTGATCGGGCTGCTCGACGACCTGACCCTGCCGGAACGCCACCGTCCGCAAGCCGAAGCCATGCGCGAACGGCTCAAACACGGTTTGAACTGGTACGAACTGATCCCGATCCTCGACGATCTTGCGACGTTGATGCTGGCGATTACCGACAGCGGCCAGCACGAATTCGAAGCCTACCTGCAGCAACTCAACGAACGCCTCGAAGCATTCCAGAGCAATCTGCAAGCCGCCAGCGAGGGCCATGCCGACAACAGCTCGGCGGCCCGGGCCATGGACACGCAGATCCGCGAGCAAGTCGACGGCTTGCAGACCAGCATGCAGGAAGCCGCCGACCTGGACGACCTCAAGCAAGTGCTGGAAAACCATCTTGAAGGCCTGATTGGCACCATGGACCAGCACCAGAAGCAGCGCGACGCCCGCGAGCAGGAAGTGGCAGCGCGGCTCAAAGGCCTGTCCGAACGCGTGGCGCATATGGAGCAGGAAGCCCAGGGTTTCCGTGAACACCTCGAAGAACAGCGCCAGAAAGCCTTGATCGACCCACTCACCGGCCTGCCCAATCGCGCTGCGTGGAGCGAACGCCTCGAGCATGAAATCAAGCAGTGGCAGCAGCACGGCAACACCTTGAGTCTGGCCATGCTCGACCTCGATCACTTCAAACGCATCAACGACAACTACGGCCATTTGGCCGGCGACAAGGTGCTGAAGATCATTGCCACCGTGTTGCGCAAACGCCTGCGCGGCTCCGACTTCATTGCCCGTTTCGGCGGGGAAGAGTTCGTTTTGTTGATGCCGGCAACGCCGCCGGCAGTCGGCGCCAAACTGTTGGAAACCCTGCGCGCAGCGATCGAAGCCTGCCCTTTCCACTTCAAGGGCGAGCGGGTGACGATCACCATTTCCATGGGACTGGCAACTTTCCGTGCAGGTGAACACAGTGATCTTGTGTTGAAAAGAGCCGATCAGGCGCTATACCGCGCTAAAAATGCAGGACGCAACCGGGTCGAGCTCGGCTAAGCAAATTGTTCCATTTTGTTTAAATCCGCCCGCTGACCGTCGAGACGCAAGGCAGTACGTTACACTGTTGCATTATTGTCTTGCGTGTACTGCCTTCTGCCATGAAATTCTTTGCCCTCCTCGCGTCGCTGCTGGTTCTGGCCGGTTGTGCCAGCGCTCCGCGTTACAACACCAGCCATCCTTCGGCCAATTACGACAGCCGCATCCAGTTCGTGATCGTGCATTACACGTCGGCTTCGCTGGAGCGCTCGCTGCAATTGCTGACCCACGGTGAAGTCAGCAGCCATTACCTGATTGGCGACGACAAGAGCGGCACCGTCTACAAGCTGATGGACGAAAACCAGCGCGCCTGGCACGCCGGCGAAAGCCAATGGCAGGGCCGCACCTGGCTCAATTCCAGTTCGATCGGCATCGAAATCGTCAATCCAGGCTTCAAGGACACTCCGACCGGGCGTCTGTGGTATCCGTACAGCGAAGCGCAAATTCAGTCGCTGATCGCCCTCCTCAAGGACATCAGCAAGCGTAACGGCATCAGCCCGCGCCATATCATCGGTCACAGTGACATCGCACCGCTGCGCAAACTCGACCCGGGCCCGTTGTTCCCGTGGAAGCGTCTTGCCGCTGAAGGCTTGGGCGTGTGGCCAAACGAAGCAGCGGTGAAGCGTCAGCAAGCGCTGTTCAACAGTAGTGAACTGCCGAGCATCAGCTGGTTCCAGGCGCAATTGGCGCACCTGGGCTACGACACGCCGCAGACCGGCGAACTGGACGTTGCGACGCGCCATGTCCTCGCCGCGTTCCAGATGCACTTCCGTCCTTCGCGCTTCGATGGCACGCCGGATGTGCAAACGGCGGCGTTGTTGCTGGTCCTCAATCAGACAAAATAATGACGCCCGCCCGACGGTCAGGGCGAAATCGCAATCAGCAGCTATAACTCATTGGTAATTCTTCGGATATTCCATGATGGTTGCTACCCGAGAGACGCTGCGTAGCTGGTTTTATCGCCCTTGGTTTTTGGCGATGATCGCTGCTGTCCTTAGTGCCAGCCTGTTGATCGCCGGCGGAATGTTCGTGGCAATGCGTCAGGTCGAGCAAAGCGAAAGTCAGGAAATGAACGCGCAAGGCGAACGTTTCCTCGCCCGCCTCGAACAATTGTTCGGCCAGTTGCGTGAAAGTCTCGACGATCTCGAAGCGCAGCCATTGCGCAGTTGTGACGATGAAATGATCGCCACCTTGCAGCAAGTCACCTTCAACTATCGCTTCGTCTACGAAGCGGCTTACATGGACGCCTCACGGATCTGTTCCAACCGCCCACGCCAGGAAGGTCTGTCGGTGGTTCGTGCGCCCGATATCAAAGGCCCAACCTATAGCTATTGGCTGAACACCACCACTGAACCCGATGAAAACCGCGCGGCGCTGATGCTCGGGCGCGGCAATTTCCGAGTGGCCACGTCACGCGGTCATCTGACCGACATGGTCGATCTGTCCCCCGGCAGCAGCCTTTTGGTAGTGCTCGATCACGGCACCCGGGCCATCCCGGTGCTCGGCATGGCGCAAGACTGGCCACCCACGGAACACTGGCCACCGAAAAGCCACGATGCCCTGCAAGTCACGCAAACCCGACTGATCTACCGCATGCCCACCGACAACCCGGAGTATCAACTGGTCCTGATCACACCCAGAACCGGCATGCATATTCCGGCTATCTGGTGGTGGATGATCCCGGCCTGTCTGCTGCTTGGGGCATTTTTGGGGTTCTTCGTTTTTTTGCTGGTGCGCCAGCGCCAGTCACTGGACGCCGAACTGCACGGCGCGATCCGGCGCGGCGAGCTGCAGGTGCTCTATCAGCCCATATTCGATCTCGACAGTCGTAACTGCGTCGGCGCCGAGGCCCTGCTGCGCTGGCGCCGCCCCGATGGCACGCTGACCAGCCCCGATCTGTTTATTCCTATGGCGGAAAACACCGGGCAGATCCGCCAGATGACCGACTTCGTCCTGCAGCGCCTGCTGGAGCAACTGGGCCAGTTGCTGCGCGCCAATCCGCAACTGTATATCTCGGTTAACCTCGCTGCCTGCGACGTGATGGTGCCGCGCATCGGTCAGGTCATGGCGCGGCTGCTCACACTGCATCGGGTGGCCGCGCGGCAGATTGCCTTCGAGGTCACCGAACGTGGCTTGATTGACGTGGTGGTGGCGCGGGAAAACCTGCAAGCCTTGCGCGATGTCGGCCATCAGGTATTGATCGACGATTTCGGCACCGGCTATTGCAGCCTCGCCTACCTGCAAACCTTGCCGGTCGATTGCCTGAAGATCGACAAGGCCTTTATCGACGCCCTCGGCCATGACGCAGCGAGCAGCGGCGTCGCCCCGCACATCATTCATATGGCCCAGGCGCTGGATCTGAAGGTCATTGCCGAAGGCATAGAGCTGGAATCACAGGCGCAATTGCTCAGCAGCGAAGGCGTGAAGTTCGGCCAGGGCTGGTTGTTCGCCCATGCACTGAGCGCGGTGCAATTCATCGAACTGATTACACGTGGCCGACGCCTCGCGGGAAGGCGTATGGACGACGAAGCCTAAACGGCGAGCGCCATATAGAACTGCGTGCCCTGCCCCGGCCGCGAATAAACCCCCATACGGCCGCCATGCAGCTGGACGATTTCCTTGCACAGCGCCAGACCCAGTCCGGCGCCGCCCTTCTTGCGCCCCACCTGCACGAACGGTTCGAAGATCCTTCCTTGCTGGCCGTAGGCAATGCCTTCGCCGTTGTCTTCGACGCTGATGATCACCCGCTCGCCATGCCGACGTGCCTGCAAGCGGATCTGGCCGTCACGGGCGGTATGGCGCAAGGCGTTGTCGATGAGGTTGTCGAGCACGCGGTCGAGTTGCGCCTGATCCGCCTGCAAACGCGGCAGCGGGCTCTGCACTTCAACATTCAAGGCGATGCCTTTTTCGGCAGCCGACTCGGCAAAACGCAGCTGCGCTTGTTCCAGCAAGTCCTCGATGGAGCATGGCGCCAGGGTGAGTTTCTGCAAACCGTTCTGGTAGCGCGAGAAATTCAGCAAGTCGTTGATCAACTGCATCAAGCGCTGCATTTCTTCGTTGACCGTGTCGAGCAGGTCGGCTTCGCGGGATTCCGGGGCAAACTTCGCCCGCTCGCGGAACAGCCCGAAGGCCATGTGCATGCCGGTGACCGGTGTGCGCAATTCATGGGACGCGCGCAGGACGAATTCGCTGCGCACGCGTTCAAAGGCGCGTTGCTCGGTGACGTCATGCAAGACCATCACCGCACCGAGAATATGCCCTTGCGTGTGGCTCACCGGCGTCAGACTGTAAGTGAGCAGACGTGATTCGCCGTCGACCTCGATGCTCAGGTCTTCCGGTGCGCGTTCCAGCGTACCGCCGCGCAACACCAGTTGCAGCTGTGCATCCAGCTCCGGCCGCTGCAACGCCGTGCCCAAGCCTTGGCCGAGGCGATCATCGTCCCAACCCAACTGGCGTTGAGCGACCGGGTTGAGGTGCTCCAGATGCCCCTGGCGGTCGATCATCAGCAAGCCGTCATCGATGCTGTCGAGCACCGCTTGCAAGCGTTGCTGACCGGCCAACAGTTCATCGACGTTAGTCGCCTGATGCTCACGCAGTGCTTCGGCCATCAGGCCGAAGCGTTTGGTCAGCTGATTCATTTCCATCGCTGACGAAATCGGCAGGGTCACTTCAAAATTGCCTTGACCGATATTGTCCGCCGCTTGCGCCAGCGCCTCGATTGGCGCGCCGAAACGCCTGGCAATGCCGTGGGCCGTGATGAAACCGATGATCAGCACCGCCAATCCGACAAATCCAAGCAGACCCGCAATCAACAAGGCACGGTCCCGCGCCTCACGTTGTACCGCGTTGATGTTGTCCAGTGCATGCTTGTGTTCGGTGATCAGTCCGTTGCGCAAGGTGTTGAAGCGCTCCCGGAAGTCGGCGCTGCTGCTCATCGAGCTGGCCGGGTCACGGGACAAATCGAAAGCTTCCAGGAAGCTCAGATAATCCGCTTTTGCCCGACTGAAGCCGTATAGCCGACCATCGCCCTCTTGCTCTTGGGCGATGCCTTGGTCCAGCAACTCGAAGTAATGCTGTTTCGACGCTTCGAACGCCACGGGATCAGGCTTTTCCGCGAGCATGATGATCAGTTGATCACCCAGCGTCTGGCGCAACTTGAGCCCCAGATCCAGAGTGACGAAGTTGCTGCGCACCAAAGCCTCTTGAGTGCCGGCCATCTGCATCACGCTGACCAGCCCGAGCAGCAGCCCGAGCAACGCCACAGTGATCAGCGCGGAAATACTCAAAAACAAACGGGTCCGCAACTTCATCGCCAGTTTCATCGCCCGACACTCACAGGTTGTACTGCTTGCGCTTGCGATACAGAGTCGAAGCGTCGATTCCGAGGGTTTTCGCCGCTTGATCGAGGGTGCCGGCGGTAGCGAGAACTGCGCCGATGTGGGCTTTCTCCAACTCGTCGAGACTCAGCGCTGCGCCGACGCGAGGAGCGTTGTTGGCCGGTTGTTCGGCCATGCCGAGGTGGCTGATTTCCACGCGCTCCTGCGGGCAGATGATGCTCGCCCGCTCGACCACGTTACGCAGCTCACGAATGTTGCCTGGCCAGCGATAGCCCAACAGCGCCTCACGAGCCTCGTCGCTGAAGCCCCGTGCCGGACGCGCGTACTCTTTGACGAAACGGGCGAGGAAGCGATCGGCCAGGGTCAGGATGTCCTCGGCGCGCTCGCGCAGTGGCGGCAGGTGCAGAGTGATGACATTCAGGCGATAGAGCAGGTCCTCACGGAAACGCCCGTCACGGACCATGTCTTCAAGGTTGAGATTGGTCGCCGCCAAAATGCGCACGTCGGCGCGGCGGGTGACCGGATCCCCTACCCGCTCGTATTCCTTGTCCTGAATGAAACGCAGCAATTTTGGTTGCAATGTCAGCGGAAAATCGCCGATCTCGTCGAGAAACAGCGTTCCGCCGTCAGCCTGATTGACTCGACCCAAAGTGCTTTCGCTGGCGCCAGTAAACGCACCGCGACTGTGACCGAACAGCTCGCTTTCCATCAATTCCGCCGTCAGCGACGGGCAGTTGATGGTCACGCAGGATTTCTTCTCGCGCTTGCTCCAGCCATGAATCGCTCGGGCCAGCTCGCCTTTACCAGTACCGGACTCACCGAGGATAAGAATGTTGGCGTCGGTGCCGGCGACCTGGCGGGCGGTTTCCAGTACGACTTTCATCGCCGGGCTGTGGGAATCGAGCCCGTCTTTCGGCTTGCGGATCTCACCCTCCAGCGCCTCGAGGCGCGCTGACAGTTGACGCACTTCCAGTTGCTTGGCGGTGGCCAGGCGCAACTGATCCGGGCTGCACGGTTTGACCAGATAGTCGGCGGCGCCAGCCTGGATCGCATCTACAGCAGTATCGACAGCCGAATGCGCGGTCACAATCACCACACGCATCCATGGTGCCTGAATGCGCATCTGCGCCAGCACGTCGAGGCCGTTGTCTTCGCCCAGGCGTAAATCAAGGAAGCACAGGTCGAAGACCTGACGTTGCAACAAGGCATCGGCCTGAGCCGCGCTGTTGGCTGTGGCAACCGTATAGCCTTCATCTTCGAGGCAATAACGGAAGGTACGCAGGATGGCAGATTCGTCGTCTACCAGCAGAATGCGGCCTTGATGCTCAGTGGCAGATTCCATTTTTCCTACGCTCCATAGTGATTGGTCTTGGGTTAGTCCCGGAAAAATCGGGCAAGTTGCATGGTTGATTCTGAACGATGCCAGCCATAGGAGGGTAGCTCTCTCCTGCCCTTACAGCCAATACCTTGATTTTGTTGGTTTTTTAAACAAATTCAGATTTGCAGGGCATTCCCTGCGTACTTTTCTGACATCTTCGCCCTGCTCTCAATTCCATAAGAATGAAATCTCCTACGAAAAAATCGTGCATTGCGCACGATCCCAGAGGACCCATCGTGCAGGATGCGTCGCCAAGGCTTTTTGCAGCACTTGTAACCTATTGTTTTTATTGAATATTTTTCAAATAAAAAACTGGCATGCAGGCTGCAATACCTCATTCAGCCCGGGCAGAACATGAACTGCCCCAACCGAATAAGAGTGAGGAACCCAGGATGACTCGCCAACGTGCCGCCCAAGTGCGTATCTCGCCACTGCACATCCAGCAAGGTCTGTTTGGCGTACTGGCGCTGTTGATCACCCTGATCGCCTGTCAGCAATACCTGCTTTGGGAAAACAGCCAACAGGTTGAACCGCTGATCTCGATCCAGCACAGCACGCAAACGCACTTCAGCGCCGTCAGCAGCAGCCAGGCCGAAAGCGCCTCAATGCGCATGATGGACGTCGATCAGGCGCAGCCACTGGATCAACTGCCACGTGAAGAGCGTTGGGTTTTCTAAAAAACAATCGAATTCGGGCGCACAGCGCCGGAACACGTAACACCCCTAAATAGAGAAGTAAGGAGAATCACCATGTTGAGCTGGGCAATTACATTCTTGATCATTGCCATCATCGCTGCAGTATTGGGCTTCGGTGGTATCGCGGGCACCGCCACGGGTATCGCCAAGATTCTCTTTGTCGTGTTCCTGGTGATGTTCATCGCTTCCTTCTTCTTTGGCCGTCGCGGCCGAGGTTAACGATGAGTGCGTTAAAGACACTGGCAGCCGCCCTGCTTCTGGGCGGTAGTGCCATGGCGATGGCGGCCAATGACGGCCAGACGCGAGTCAACGAACTGTTGAGTTCCGATCCGCAATACCGGGAAACCTGGGAAGGCGTGGTAAAGAAGGAGGAACGCCTGCCGGAATGGGTGATGAACCTGTCCGGCACTTCCGAACAGCAGATGAACGCGGTGGAAGAAGATGGCGACAAGTATCTGGTTGGCCCGCTCTGCGAGAACGCAGACAAGTGCCTCAACCATCGCTTGATCGTCGCGTTCAGCTTCGACAAGGACGATGCCTACGGCATGCTGGTTGATGTACCCGAAGGCCTGCCGTCCGACAAGTCGCCGACGCGACATGCGACCTATCGCTTCTTCGGCAAACCCGATCAGGGCATGCAGGATCTGCTGATGGAAACCCTGAAGAAAGATCCAAACTGGTACTGATTCGAACATGAAGGCAGCAGCCCTGCTGCTTTCCATTGCGCCCACCTGAGGAAGGCAGGCGCATGACCAAGGGGCCGGGACGTTCTGACTGTTGCAGGGTCGGAGTGACCTACGGGTACAGGGAGTGCCTGCGCAAGGGCCGGGTCAGGGTAAAAGCTGCGCCGCAGGTTCGCCGACCCACAGTGGTTCGACGAACTTGCGCTGAGCTTTCAATCAGACGAAACATTGATCCAGAGCGTCCAGCTCGTTGATTTTATCGCTGACACTGCGCGCGAAAACATTACGCGGTGTTTCCTGGCGACCGTATATCGACAAAAAAAACGTTTAAACAGTAGGACTTCTAGTCTTCCCACGTAGGCTTTTTCCTAAATTTTTTGTCGATTTTTCTTGTTCAAAAAACAACCAACCTACGCTGTGATGGCCGGTTCACGGCACTTATGCCGGCCGAAATGTCACAATCGAACCGGTTGGGACGCCAGTTTCATTAAAAAAAGCTCATGCCGATTCGGCATAGGGTAGGCGTTTACGGCATTAGACGGCGCAACCTTGCATCGGAATAGTTGCGCCTTTTTTCGCCTGCCGAAGAGCCGTAAATACTCGCTTCGGGGCACCTTATACGGAGGCAGATGCACAGACTTTTCCGCTAAAGAGCGTTCCAGTTCCTGCATGTGCCTGAGTCAAACGCAAGTAAGGGTAAAGATAATGAAGAAGGCAAAAATTAGCCTCGCCTGGCAGATCCTCATCGGTCTGGTTTTGGGTATTGCAATTGGTGCGTTGCTCAACCACTTCAGTGCCGAGAAGGCCTGGTGGATCAGCAATGTCCTGCAACCGGCAGGCGATATCTTTATCCGTCTGATCAAGATGATCGTGATCCCGATTGTCATCTCTTCCCTGATTGTCGGCATTGCCGGCGTGGGCGACGCCAAGAAGCTCGGGCGTATCGGCCTGAAGACGATCATCTATTTCGAAATCGTCACCACCATCGCCATCGTCGTCGGCCTGTTGCTGGCCAACCTGTTCCATCCGGGCACAGGCATCGACATGAGCACCCTCGGCACGGTGGATATCTCCAAGTACCAGGCGACCGCCGCCGAAGTGCAGCATGAACACGCGTTCATCGAGACCATCCTCAACCTGATCCCGTCGAACATCTTCGCGGCCATGGCCCGCGGCGAAATGCTGCCGATCATCTTCTTCTCCGTGCTGTTCGGTCTCGGCCTGTCGAGCCTGCAGTCGGACCTGCGCGAGCCGCTGGTGAAGATGTTCCAGGGCGTCTCGGAAAGCATGTTCAAAGTCACCCACATGATCATGAACTACGCGCCGATCGGCGTGTTCGCCCTGATCGCGGTGACCGTGGCCAACTTCGGCTTCGCTTCCCTGCTGCCGCTGGCGAAACTGGTGATCCTGGTTTACGTCGCCATCGCCTTCTTCGCCTTTGTGGTACTGGGACTGATCGCCAAGCTGTTCGGCTTCTCGGTGATCAAGCTGATGCGCATCTTCAAGGATGAGCTGGTGCTGGCCTACTCCACCGCTTCCTCGGAAACCGTGCTGCCACGGGTGATCGAGAAGATGGAAGCCTACGGCGCACCGAAAGCCATCTGCAGCTTCGTGGTACCGACCGGTTACTCGTTCAACCTCGACGGTTCGACCCTGTACCAGAGCATCGCGGCGATCTTCATTGCCCAGTTGTATGGCATCGACCTGTCGATCAGCCAACAACTGCTGCTGGTACTGACTCTGATGGTCACCTCCAAAGGCATTGCCGGTGTACCGGGCGTGTCGTTCGTGGTGCTGTTGGCCACTCTGGGCAGCGTCGGTATTCCGCTGGAAGGTCTGGCGTTCATCGCCGGTGTCGACCGCATCATGGACATGGCGCGTACTGCACTGAACGTGATCGGTAATGCCTTGGCCGTGCTGGTTATCGCACGCTGGGAAGGCATGTACGACGACGCCAAGGGCGAGCGCTACTGGAACTCCCTGCCACACTGGCGCAGCAAGGAAAAACTGCCGGCAGGTGAAATCTCCAAGCCGTAATGCAAAACCCTGTGGGAGCGAGCTTGCTCGCGAAGAGGCCGGCACATTCAACAATTGTGTTGATTGACCCACCGCCTTCGCGAGCAAGCTCGCTCCCACAGTGATTGATGCAAGGCTTACCAACGAACCCCGGAGAAATCCGGGGTTTGTCGTTTCTGGCGACCCCGCTATCATTCGCGGCATTCTTCGGGGGATTTGACTGATGCTTAATGGCCTGTGGCTTGGCTTCTTCATCGTGGCAGCCGTATCGGCGCTGGCGCAGTGGCTGATCGGCGGCAACGCCGGGATCTTTGCGGCGATGGTGGAAAGCATTTTCGCCATGGCCAAGCTCTCGGTCGAAGTCATGGTGCTGCTGTTCGGCACCCTCACCCTGTGGCTGGGTTTCCTGCGCATTGCCGAGAAGGCCGGGATCGTCGAATGGCTGGCCAAGGTGCTCGGCCCGCTTTTCCTGCGGCTGATGCCGGAAGTCCCGGCCGGTCACCCTGCCCTTGGCCTGATCACTCTGAACTTCGCCGCCAACGGTCTGGGCCTCGACAACGCGGCCACGCCGATCGGCCTGAAAGCCATGAAGGCGCTGCAGGAGCTCAATCCCAGTGCCACCATCGCCAGTAACGCGCAAATCCTCTTCCTGGTGCTCAACGCCTCCTCACTGACCCTGCTGCCGGTGACGATCTTCATGTACCGCGCCCAGCAAGGCGCGCCGGACCCGACGCTGGTGTTTCTGCCGATCCTGCTGGCGACCAGTTGCTCGACGATTGTCGGCTTCCTCTCGGTGGCGTTCATGCAGCGGCTGCGGATCTGGGATCCGGTGGTGTTGGCTTATCTGATTCCCGGCGCGCTGATTCTCGGTGGCTTCATGGCACTACTGGGTACGCTTTCGGCAACGGCTTTGGCGGGATTGTCGTCGATTCTCGGCAATCTCACGCTGTTCGGGTTGATCATGCTGTTTTTGCTGATTGGCGCGTTGAAGAAGGTCAAGGTTTACGAGGCGTTTGTTGAGGGCGCCAAAGAAGGCTTCGACGTCGCGAAGAATCTGCTGCCGTATCTGGTGGCGATGCTCTGCGCGGTGGGCGTGCTGCGTGCTTCCGGGGCACTGGATTTTGGTCTCGACGGCATTCGTCATCTGGTCGAGTGGGCCGGTTGGGACACGCGGTTTGTCGATGCGCTGCCGACGGCGATGGTCAAGCCGTTCTCCGGCAGTGCGGCGCGGGCGATGTTGATTGAGACGATGAAGACGTCTGGCGTCGACAGCTTCCCGGCGCTGGTCGCGGCGACGATTCAGGGCAGTACCGAGACCACGTTCTATGTGTTGGCGGTGTATTTCGGCGCGGTGGGCATTCAACGGGCGCGGCATGCGGTGGGGTGCGCGTTGCTGGCGGAGTTTGCCGGCGTCGTTGGCGCGATCTTCGTCTGCTACTGGTTCTTCGGCTAACCACTAATCCCATTGTGGGAGCGAGCTTGCTCGCGAAGGCGTCCGGTCAGTCAACACCATCGCTGAATGACCCGCCGCATTCGCGAGCAAGCTCGCTCCCACAGGGGGATTGTGTTGGGATCAAGGTTTCGGTGGGGCGAGTTTCTGGCCCTGGTCGACGGCCCAGGCGACGACTTTCGCGGTCAGGCGATCACTGGCCTGACCAAACCCGGCGACCACCGCTGGCACCTGCACATCGTTCAACGGCTGGCGCTCTTCAAAGCGGCGACTGGCCAGAATCCGTTGGTCATAACCGCGCACCAACAATGCATCGACGCGCACCACGACGCTGGCCTGCGAGCCCTGATATTCGGTCTGGAACGCCTGCAAACTCCCGCCCAGTTCCAGATCCGCAGCAAAGTTGCTGTCATCGGTACTGAGCAGCGTCACCCGGCCATCGCGCTGAAAGCCGTCGAGCAAACGGTTACGCACCAGCACCGGTGCCGGATCGCTCCAGCGCGAACCCTTGTAGCTGCTGATCACGTCACCCTGCGGAATCACCGCAATTGTCGGCCGGTTCAACGCCTCACTGGCCTGCAACTTGTTCAGCCGTAGCGACCACGACTGAGCCGATGCCGAACTGGCCGAGCCGGGCGCCTGTGCGATTGGCAGGCGATAGACGTCCGACGGCTCGGACTTGGGCAGAATCGAGCAGGCGCTGATCAAGGAAAAACCGGCAGCGAAGAGGGCGAGTCGAGTCAGCTTCATGGCGTGAATTCCTTGTTCTTGTCACGGCCCAGCAGATAACCGCTGGGGTTGGCCTCAAGGCGTTGGGAAATAGCTCGCAGCGAGGTCAGCGTCTCACGCAGTTCGCGGATCGCCGGAGCCAGACCATTGAGACCTTGCATGCCGTTGTCGAGGGAGTTTTCGTTTTTGCTCAGCAAAGTGCTGATGGTGGTCGTGCTTTGTTCCAGCGACTTCATCGCCTGCTCGGCGCTGCCCAGTGCCTGTTTGCCCTGGTCGTTGATCAAACCGTTGGCGTTGCGCATCAGCAGCGACGTCTGTTCGAGCATGCTGCCGGCCTGTTTGCCGACCGCCGCCAGTTGCTGCATGGCTTGCTTGATGTCGCCGCGCTGATCGTTGATCGTCCCGGTGGTTTGCTCCAGATGGGCGAGGGTTTTGCTGACGCGCTCGACGTTCTCGGCAGAGAACATCTGATTGGCGTTCTGCAGCAGCGCAGTAATGCCGGTCATCAAATCGTTGGAGTCATTGAGCAAGCGCGAAATAGGCGAGGGCGATGCAACGATGGTCGGCAGATTACCGTCATGCCCACGCAGTTTCGGGCTTTCCGGTGTGCCACCGCTGAGCTGGATGATCGACGTCCCCGTGATCCCGGCCAGCGCCAGTTTCGCCTGGGTGTCTTCCTTGACCGGCGTGTCACCGGCCAGACGAATCCGCGCCAGCACCCGCCGTGGATCTTTTGGATCAAGGCGCAGGTTGATCACATCGCCGACCTTGATCCCGCTGTACTGCACCGGGCTGCCCTTGGACAGCCCGCTGACCGCCTCGCTGAAGACAATTTCGTAATCCTTGAACTCGGTATCGACACTGGACTTGGCCAGGAACAGACCGAAGAGCAAGGCGCCTGCCACCACTATCACGGTGAACAGGCCGATCAACACATGATGCGCTCGGGTTTCCATGTCAGACCTCGTTGAGCAATTTGGCGGCGTCCAGCGCCGAGCGGCCGCGCGGGCCGTGGAAGTATTCGTGAATCCACGCGTCGTCGGTTTCCGAGACGACGTCGATGGGTCCTGCGACCAAGACCTTTTTCTGCGCCAACACCGCCACGCGGTCAGTGATGGTGTAGAGCGTGTCGAGGTCGTGGGTTACCAGAAACACGCTGAGGCCGAGCGCATCGCGCAGGGTCAGGATCAATTGATCGAACTGCGCCGCGCCAATCGGATCGAGGCCGGCAGTGGGTTCGTCGAGAAACAGGATGTCCGGATCCAGCGCCAGGGCCCGCGCCAACGCCGCGCGCTTGATCATGCCGCCAGAGAGCGACGCCGGGTATTTGTCCGCCGCCGACAGCGGCAGCCCGGCCAGCGCCAGCTTCACCGCCGCCAAGTGCTCAGCGTCGTTACGGCTGAGGCCAGCGTGTTCGATAAGGGGCAGGGCAACGTTTTCGGTCACCGTCAGCGACGAGAACAGCGCGCCTTTCTGGAACAGCACGCCGAAGCGCCGTTCAACCAGCGAGCGCTCATGCTCGGAAAGGCTCGGCAGGTTCTTGCCAAACACTTTGACCATACCTTCGCTGGGCCGGCGCAAACCGACAATGCTGCGCAGCAGCACCGATTTGCCACTGCCGGAGCCGCCGACCACGGCGAGGATTTCGCCTTTGTACAAATCCAGATCGAGGTTCTCGTGCACGCTCTGGCTGCCGAAGCGATTGCACAGCCCACGGACTTCGATCACCGCCTCCGAGGGCGCGCGGGGTAGACGACTCACCAGCCCATCTCCATGAAGAACAGCGCGGCCACCGCGTCGAGCACGATCACCACAAAAATCGATTGGACCACAGCGGAGGTAGTGTGGGCGCCGACCGACTCGGCACTGCCGCTGACCTTGAAGCCTTCCAGGCAACCAATCGCGGCAATGATGAAGGCGAAGATCGGCGCTTTGACCAAGCCTACGAGAAAGTGCTGAACGCCGATGTCCGACTGCAACAGCGTCAGGAACATCGCCGGCGAGATATCCAGCGATACCGCACAGACCACGCCGCCGCCAATGATCCCGCAGAGCATCGCCAGAAACGTCAGCATCGGCAGCGCCACCAGCATCGCCAGCACACGCGGCACCACCAGCAGCTCCATCGGGTCGAGGCCGAGGGTGCGAATCGCGTCGATTTCTTCGTTGGCCTTCATCGAGCCGATCTGCGCGGTAAAGGCACTGGCGGTGCGGCCGGCCATCAGGATCGCCGTGAGCAGCACACCGAACTCGCGCAGGAACGAGAAGCCCACCAGGTCCACGGTAAAAATCGTCGCGCCAAAACTGGCCAGCACCGTCGCGCCGAGAAACGCCACCACCGCACCGACCAGAAAAGTCAGCAACGCCACGATCGGCGCGGCATCGAGGCCGGTCTGTTCGATGTGCGCGATCATCGGTGTGATCCGCCAGCGCTTGGGCCGGAACAGGCTGCGCGCGATGGTTTCCATAATCAGGCCGACGAAACCGAGCAGTTGCAGGGTGTCTTGCCAGACCGTGTCGACGGCGCGGCCGATGCGCGCGAGCAATTGCACGCTGACGCTGATTTCCGGCTCCTTGATCGGCACGCAGAAATCGGTCATCGAGCAATACACGGTTTGTAGCAGCGCGCGGTCGGCGGAGGTCAGCGTGCAATCGGGGTGTTCAGCGGATTTGCCGAGGCGCTCGGAGCCGAGCAGTTCGACCAGCAACGAAGCGCCGGCGGTGTCGAGGGCGCCGAGGCTGTTCAGATCAATCGGCGTGTTGTCGTCGTATTGGCCGTGGAGCTTTTCGCTGAGGGTCTTGAGCTCGGCGTAATGGGCAAGCGTCCAGTCCCCGGTCACGCGCAGGCGGGCAGGGCTGATCGACGTGTCCAGTTGGGCATTCCCGCTGATCGAGCTGCTGGTCATAAGCTCCGTGCTTGTTCGTCTGCTAAGCGAACTAACGTAATAGCACGAACCGGATTACTTTTCTTTGATCGCTGTGCTGTCCGTGACTTCGAAGCGCAACACGCCGATGACCTGGCCGTCTTCGGTCAGCACGCGCACTTGCCACTTGCCTGCCGGGTTGCCTGGGAAATTCTGCTTGTGCGTCCACGCGCGGTAGCCTTCCTTGCGCCCGCCATGGATATCGAGGGCGATGCGGTCGACCTCTTTGCCGTTGAATTGCCAGACGTGATAGATCCGCTCATCCAGCCCGCGCGGCGCGTTGATTGCGGTGTAGGCATAGAGGCCATCACCACGAATCTGCTCGGCACTGACGGTGTTGAGGCTGTCACCGGGGGTGCGATCCTGCAGCTGCGTGCTGATCGCCACGTCGGTCATCCACAGCGTCGCCGGCGGCACCCACGAACGCAGCGCCCAACCGACGCCGCCAATGCCGACGGTGATGCACAGGATCGCCAGGGCATTGCGCACCGTGCGAATCGGGAAGATCGACGCCAGACTCGGGAACGACAACAGCACGGCAATGCCCAGCGCCCATTTGAAGCTCTGCGCGGTGGTCAGGTGCATGATCACCGGCAACGCAGTGAGCAGGGCGGCGAACAGGGTCAGGGTGTGCAGCGCGAGAAACGCCCAGCGCCGTGGCGCCAGCCATTTGTAATAGAGCGGATCGACGATCGAGATCAACGCGGCGACGCTGAGCAGGCCGGTGAAAAACAGCTGTCCGCTATTCCACGTGGTGGTGATGAAGAAGAACGGCAGGACAAAAAACAGGCTTTCCTGATGGATCATCTGCGTCGCATAACGCAGCAGCGGCTGGGGAATCTCGCGTTTGAACACGCGGGTGAAGAGGCCGGTGAGGGTGTTCTCCAGCATCAGCCAGATCCAGCTGAGCAGCATGATCACGGTGATCCAGCTCGCCAGCCCTTGCTGACGATCGACCATGATGAAACTGCCGACCCCGGAGATGAAACCGCCAAGCGCAATGACCCCGGGATAGCGCTTCATCAGTTCGAGGATGCGCTGGATCAGGAGCTGTATTTTTGGCATTTGGGCAGTTCACAACGCTGTAGGAAAAAACCTCGACAGAGTAGCGCCCGCCGGGCGTTGTGGCGAGGCTGCCGGTCACTTATTCGGTGCATTTCAGGGCCTCAAAAGATCGCAGCCTTCGGCAGCTCCTACATTTGGAACGCAATCCCCTGTAGGAGCTGCCGCAGGCTGCGATCTTTTGATCTTCAACCCCGCTTGCGGTGCAAACGCCAGCCGATCAGGATCAGCAACACCACACCCAAACCACCCGCGCTCAACCACAAAACCTGATCATCACTGAGCAACGGCTTCTCGATCCGCAAATACCCCGGCTGCAACAGCAACTCACGCATGGCCTTGTTCGCCGCCTCCAGCGTCACCCCTTGCAGCTCCCGCGCCGGGTTGGCGAAGCGGCCATCCTCGTAATCACTCAGTGCACTCCAGTAGTAATCCGCCATCGCGCTATTGCCTTGCACCGCCCACGCCTGATGGGCGATCGAGGCCTGCTTGATTCGCGCAAAGGTGTCCGGGTCGAGGCCGTTTTTCAGCAGATCAGCCTTGAGGTCTTCCAGCACCTGGATAGCTTCGTCGACGTCATCGCGATCAAGATCGGCATTCAGGCTCATGAAGCCAACGCCACCAAACACTTCACGCTCGGCCCACGGCCCGTACGACAAACCGTGGTTGAGGCGGATCTGTCGGTACAGCGCCCAGTCGAGGTAATCCTTGAGAATGTCGAACGTCTGGTCGTACTGATCATCGATCACCGGCTCCGGCACCAGCCAGTGCAGCTTGGCGCTGTCGCCGATAAAGCCACGGGTGAGGGTGCGCTCATGGGCGGCGCTGGTGCTGATGTCTGGCAGTGCACGGTGCTCGCTCGGATCGACCGCTTCGAGCGCGCCCCAGGTGCGTTCCAGATAGGCCGGCAGCAGTTTGTCGAGTTCGCCGACGACGATCAGCGTCATGTTGTTTGGCGCGTACCAGGCCTTGCGTACCTTCTCCAGTTGTTCCTGAGTCAGATGGCCGACCTCGGCGCGCTGCGGGCATTTCAGGCCCAGTTCGACGGCGAGCTGATTGCTCGCGGTGTGGCCCAGATCCTGACGATCGAGAAAGCGTTGCAGACGTGTGTAATGGCCGCCGTCCTCGCGCTCGACCACACGTTTGGCCGCATTGATAGCGTTATCGTCGATACGCGTTTGCGTAAGCAAAGCAAGCAGCAGATCGAGCACTTTGCGCTGGTTTTTCGCCGGCGCTTCGATGACGAAGGTGGTGTCGGCGTTGCTGGTGAAGGCATTCCAGTCACCGCCCAACGCTTGCATGCGTTCTTCCAGACCCCCTTCGCCAGTGGCATCGATGCCACTGAACAACAAGTGCTCAAGCAGGTGCGGCAACTCTTTTTCATCGCAGTCGAAATCATCGAGGCCGACGCCGACCACCAGCCGGATTGCCACATGCCCGCGTTCGGTGCCGGGCTTGAGCAGCAACTGCAAACCGTTGGGCAGCGCATAGCCTTCGACCTGAAAACGATCCAGGGCAAAGACGGGCAGGGAACCGAGCAACAGACAGGCGAACAACAGGCAACGCATAACAGGCTTCCATACGGCTGATTTGGAGATCCGTGTCGTCAGTCAGGGCCCCATCGCGAGCAGGCTCACTCCTGCATTTGGAATGCGTCCCCCTGTAGGAGTGAGCCTGCTCGCGATAGCGGCCTGAAGGCTGAATCAATGTAACTGACTAAACCCAGCCCCAGACGTTCAAGGCGAATGCGTAATGTCGGCAATATCATCCGCCGCCAGCGCCCCGGTATCCGCTGTTTCCAGCACCACATACGCACTGCCGCAAAACAGCGAATTCAAGCGTTTCATGTCGGCAATCAATTCCAGGTGCAGCGAACTGGTCTCGATACTCTGCACGATCTTGCGTTGCAAACGGCTGACATGCGCGTGGGCCAAACGGCGTTCCTGGGCGCGAAAACGGCGTTTCTCGCGCAGCAATTGCCGGGCACTTTCGCGGTCGCCGCTGAGGAACACCGAAAGGCCCAGGCGCAGGTTAGAGATCAATTGCTGCTGCAATCCGGCCAGATCCTCCAGACCTTCTTCGGAAAACGAACGGCGCTGCGAGGTCTTCTGCTGCTGGATCTTGCGCAGCATGCGTTCGATCAGGTCGCTGGCCAGTTTCAGGTTGATCGCCAGCTCGATGATCTCGGCCCAGCGCCGACTGTCCTGCTCGCCGAGGTCTTCGCGGGGCATCTGCGCCAGGTAGAGCTTGATCGCGCTGTACAAGGATTCGATGTCATCGGTCAGCCGACGTATTTCCTGGGTGACAGCGGTCTGCTTGCCGCGCAGTACATCAAGGGTGGCGTCGAGCATGTTCTCCAGCAGATCACCCATGCGCAGGGTTTCCCGCGCGGCGTTGGCCAGCGCCAGACTCGGCGTGACCAGTGCCGTCGCGTCGAGGTGACGCGGCTTGGCCGTACCGTTGACCTCCGGGCGTTCTGGCAGCAACCACGCGCAGAGTCGCGCCATCGGCCCGACGCTCGGCAGCAGAATCAGGCAACGCGCGGTGTTGTAGAGCAGGTGGAAGCCGATGACCATTTCCTGCGGGCTGAAATCGAGGCTGTCGATCCAGTGCACCAGCGGGTCGAGCACCGGAATGATCAGCAACAGGCCGATCAGCTTGTACAACAGGCTACCCAGCGCCACTTGCCGGCCGGCGGCGTTCTGCATGCTGGTGCTCATGAACGCCAGCACGCCGCTGCCGATGTTGGCGCCAATCACCAGACCAATCGCCACCGGCAGGCTGATCACACTGGCGCCGGCCAGGGTCGCGGTGAGCAGCACGGCGGCGAGGCTGGAATAGGAAATCATCGCGAACAACGCGCCAACCAGGGCGTCGAGCAGGATGTCACCGGTCAGCGAGGCGAAAATCACCTTCACACCTTGCGCATGGGTGATTGGCGCGGCGGCCTCAACGATCAATTGCAGCGCGAGAATGATCAACCCCAGCCCGATGGACACCCGGCCCATCTGCCCAAGGCGCGTCTGCTTGCGCGACAGAAAGAAAATCACCCCGAGGAAAATCAGCAGCGGCGACAACCACGACAGGTCGAAGGTCAGCACCCGCGCCATCAGCGCAGTACCGACGTCGGCGCCGAGCATGGTCGCCAGCGCCGGGGTCAGCGCCATCAGGCCTTGGCCGACGAATGAGGTTACGAGCATGGCGGTGGCGTTGCTGCTCTGCACCATCGCGGTGACGACGATGCCGGCGACAAAGGCCAGCCAGCGCTTGGACATGTTCTGGCCAATCACATGGCGCAGGTTGGTGCCGTACACCCGCAGGATGCCGGTTCGGACGATGTGCGTGCCCCAGATCAGCAGGGCCACGGCGGAAAGCAGATTGAGCAGGGTGAGCATGCAGACCCCCTGTAATAGCAGTGCCCCAGAGGAGCAAGTTGACGGTACCGCGCGGTTTCTACGTTTTTGATACTTAAGCTGTAGTTGGCTAACGGTCTGGGCGCCAGCATTGCACAGCTAAAGTGTCGATTGAAACAAAAGTGTCATGAAAAGCGCTTCATACACACCCTTTTAAATCAACGCCGCCTCCTGTGGGAGCTGGCTTGCCAGCGATGGCGTCGGCACAACCAACATTGATGTCGCCTGACACTCCGCTATCGCTGGCAAGCCAGCTCCCACAAGGTCCGCAGTGCCTGAATGTTGCACAAACAAATGTGGGAGCGAGCTTGCTCGCGAAAGCGGTGGGCCAGCCAACATTTCTGTCGACTGACACGAAGCCTTCGCGAGCAAGCTCGCTCCCACAGGGGGTATTGCGTGCGTCTGGACTACCGGGTTACTGGCCCGGGATGTCCTTGCGCAGTTTCACCGGGTCTTGCTGCTGTTTTTTCTTGGCCATCGCGCCGCGCAGCTTGATGTTGATCGCCTCAACTGCCAGCGAGAACGCCATGGCGAAGTAGACATAGCCCTTTGGCACATGCACGTCGAACGACTCGGCAATCAATACGGTACCGACCACCAGCAGGAACGACAGCGCCAGCATCTTCAGCGACGGGTGCTTGTCGATGAATTCGCTGATCTTGCCCGACGCCAGCATCATCACCAGCACCGCCACAACGATCGCCGCCACCATGACCGGCACGTGGGAAACCATGCCCACTGCAGTGATCACCGAATCCAGCGAGAAGACGATGTCGATAATCGCGATCTGGATGATGGTGTAGAGGAAGTTGCCGCCCTTGCCACCCGGGGTTTCGTCGCTTTCGTCTTCGCCTTCCAGCGCGTGGTACATCTCTTGCGAGCTCTTCCATAGCAGGAACAGGCCACCGAAGAACAGGATCAGGTCGCGGCCGGAAATGCCTTGGCCGAATACTTCGAACAGGTCGGCGGTGAGGCGCATGACCCAAGTGATCGACAGCAGCAACAGGATGCGGGTGATCATGGCCAGGCCAAGACCGAAGATCCGGGTGCGCTGCTGCATGTGCTTGGGCATGCGGCTGACCAGGATCGAAATCATGATGATGTTATCGATGCCGAGGACGATTTCCAGGGCGGTCAGGGTGAAGAAGGCAACCCAGATTTCGGGGTTGGTCAGCCATTCCATGTGTATTCCTTTGAACGATTGTTAAACCGAAAAAGGTCCGGGCTTCAAACCGCGAAGCCAGGACCCGAAACGGTGAGTCTTGGGCTTATAGAGTGCTGAACACCGGGAAAGTCCCCAACAGCAGTGCAGCAATCAGGATGCAGATACAAACCAGGATCGCCCATTTCAGGGTGAAACGCTGGTGGTCACCGAAATCGATGCCGGCCAGGGCCACCAACAGATAGGTCGATGGCACCAACGGGCTCAGCAAGTGGACGGGTTGACCGACGATCGAGGCACGGGCCATTTCCACTGCGGTGATCCCGTAGTGGCTGGCGGCTTCGGCCAACACCGGCAACACGCCATAGTAAAACGCATCGTTGGACATGAAGAAGGTGAACGGCATGCTCACCAGTGCCGTGATCACCGCCAGGTAAGGGCCGAGGAAATCCGGGATCACCGCCAACAGGCTTTTCGACATCGCATCGACCATGCCAGTGCCCGACAGGATACCGGTGAAGATACCGGCGGCAAAGATCAGTCCGACCACTGCCAGCACGCTGCCGGCGTGAGCCGCGACGCGATCCTTCTGCATCTGCAGGCAAGGGTAGTTGACGATCATGGCAATACTGAACGCCACCATGAACAGCACAGGCAACGGCAGCAGGCCGGCGATCAGGGTGCACATCAGGCCGAAGGTCAGGGCGCCGTTGAACCAGATCAGTTTCGGACGGCGGGCATCCGGGAATTGCGAGACGCTGATTTCGCTGTGATCGATCTCGTCGCCAGCCAGGTGCAGTTCACCGAGACGCGCACGCTCACGTTTACCGTAGAAGTAGGCAATCAGCAGGATCGCCACCACACCGGCAGCCATCGCCGGGATCATCGGCACGAAAATGTCCGATGGATCGACATGCAGCGCACTCGCCGCACGGGCGGTCGGGCCACCCCACGGGGTCATGTTCATCACGCCACCGGCGAGGATGATCAGACCGGCCATGATCCGCGGGCTCATGCCGATGCGGCTGTACAGCGGCAGCATGGCGGCCACGCAGATCATGTAAGTGGTCGCGCCGTCACCATCGAGGGAAACGACGAGCGCCAGTACGGCGGTGCCGACCGAAACCTTCAGCGGGTCACCCTTGACCAGTTTGAGGATCTTGCGCACGGCCGGGTCGAACAGGCCGGAGTCGATCATCAGGGCGAAATAGAGAATGGCGAACATCAGCATCACGCCGGTCGGCGCGAGCTTGGTGATGCCTTCGAGCATCATCGGGCCGATCTTCGGTGCAAAGCCACCGAACAGGGCGAAGACGATCGGGATGATGATCAGCGCAATCAGCGCGGACAGGCGCTTGGTCATGATCAGGAACATGAACGTGATGACCATGGCGAAGCCAAGGAAAGTCAGCATGGGAATACTCCAGGCGTAGCGCGGCTAGTTAAATGAGCAGATCGGGCCGATCAGCGCAGAACGGGAAGCACGAGACATACGGGCGGAGTTGAAGCGAGGAGGCGGGCTACAGAGGACATCAGAATCACCATTGTTGTTGTTAATTGGGCCGTTCGTGCGAGGTATCACACGCGTTGGCCAACCGGTCTGTTGCCGGAAGTGGAGGCGATCCTAATCGCGGAAGCTTTCAGCTACCTTTCGCTGAAGAAAGCTTTGAATGAACGGTCAACCGGCCGTCGGATGCGAACTAAAGTCAATAAACACGGAAAGGAGGGCTTTGGTCATGAGCCAATTGCACAGCGGCGGCTGCCATTGCGGACACATTCGTTATCAGTTCAGTGGGGCCTTGCAGGACATCGCTCATTGCCATTGTTCGATTTGCCGCAAGGTCAGTGGCGGGATTGTCACGACGTGGATCACCGTGCCGGCGGCGAATTTCCAGTGGCTGGCGGGGACGCCGTCGCGCTATGACTCCTCAGATAGTTGCGCGCGGTTCTTCTGCCCACACTGCGGCGCGCAATTGGCACTGATCACGTTATTCAGCCCCGAGAGCGTAGACGTGACCATCGCCACCCTTGATCACCCCGAGCTGGCACCCGCCGAACGACATATCTGGACCGACAGCCAATTGCCCTGGCTGCATCTGGACGAGCATCTGCCAGGCGAAGCAGAAGAAACGCTTTGATCAAAAAATAGACAGGTCCAGCGTTCGGATCGCGCCCATCCAGATCGCGTGCTCCGTATGATCGAGCAAGTCATCGCCAGTATCCGGGTGCAAAAACACCACCAGGCCTTTGCGGTTCAGCGCCAGCCATGGCAGCACATCAGTAATCAGCTCGGGGCCGAAGGCCAATTGGCAACTCCAGTCCGGATGCGGCCCGACCGGTCGTTCGTGGACGCGGCCCATTTTCAATGGAAACAACTGCGCGGCCTGCTCACACAAGGCCCGTGCCTGCTCAATGGTACTGGCGTCGAAATAGACGTGGGCGTGGTAGCCCTTGATCGCTTGCATCGCAAACCCTCGGAAATCGGTTCGAACCCTCGGCGTTGCCCGTATGTCACACGCCATACAAGGGACAATAAAAGGGATCAGCCATGAAAAATGCCGAAACCCCGGCGGTAAAGGTGGTGCTCTATGGTGCCATGAGTAGCCTGGGCAGCGCGTTGATGGCTGAATTGCTGCGGCGTCAGCACGAAGTCATTGCCATCCTCGACAATTTGACCGCACTCGCGCCGCGCCCGGGGTTGCGTACCAAAACGGGCGATTTGTTCGACTCGGAGCGGATCAATCAGAGCGTGGCCGGTAGTTCGGCGGTCATCTGTTTACTGGATGCGCCGGGGTTGCCGTTCAGTAGCGATCAGGTGGAACGGGCTGTCGTGCTCGGGCCGGTAGAGCAGGTGCTGGCCGTTGATGCGTTGGTCGATGGGCTGCAAGCGGCCAATGTGTCGCGGTTGTTTCTGGTGGGGGATTTTGCCGTGCTCGATGAGCCGGATGTCGATAATCGCCTGCAGCGCCACGCCGCCGAGGAAATTCGCGAAGCCGTGCAAAGCAGCCCGCTGCACTGGACGCTGGTGAATGCGCCGCACGGCGTGGCCGGGCTGACCATCGAGCATTTCAGTCAGGTCGGCAGTAACCTCGAACCGGGACTGGCCGAACCACTGGAGCGCTTGAATCGCGTGGCGGTGGGCATAGCCGATGAGCTAAGGCTGAATTTGCATGTGGGTGAACATGTAAATTTTGTGGCGGCTTCAGACTCGTAAAAGATCGCAGCCTTCGGCAGCTCCTACAGGGGACCGCGTTCCAGATGTAGGAGCTGCCGCAGGCTGCGATTTTTTGACTTTCAAACCGCGATCGAAGGCAGTGCGAGTCCATTAAGCGACTCAGCACTGCTCGCCTGTTCCGCCATCAACCAATCGACAAACTGCTGAATCAACGCACCCCGGCGTTTGCGTTGCGGCAGCACTACGTAATAACCGAGGCGCGACAGGGTCGTTTCGGCTATGGGTCGGCACAGCAAACCCTGACTCAGCAAGTTATCCACAAGGTGCCGCCAACCAATCGCCACGCCTTGGCCGCCAATTGCCGCTTGAATCAACAGAGTGTAATTGTCGAAGCGCAATTGCCCCGGCGCAGGCGGCGTGGTGATGCCGAGTTGGCGAAACAGGCCGCTCCAGTCAAACCAGTTGCTGCTGTTTTCCCCGCGCAGGTGCAACAACGGAAACTCCAGTAACGCCTGAGCAGGCAGGGGCAGGACGCGATCCTTGAGCAGTTGCGGGCTGCACACCGGGAACACTTCTTCGCTGAACAGCCAATGGCTTTCGCCCTGTTTGAAACGTCCATCACCGAACAGAATTGCCACGTCAATATCGGTGCGCAGCATGTTGTGGTTGCGTTCACTGGTCACCAAGCTGACGTCGACCTGCGGATTGGCTTCGTGAAAACGGTGCAAGCGTGGCATCAGCCAATACGCGGCGAAGGCGAAATCGGTGGCAACTTGCAGGACCTCATGTTGCTGCTGTGCGCTGATCGCGCTCAATCCTGCATCGATATTCTGCAAACCGAGGGTAACTTGCTCAAACAGTATCCCGCCGACTTCGGTCAACTCGATCCCACGGTAGATGCGATCAAATAGCCGCGTGCCAAGCTGGTCTTCCAGCCGTTTGATCTGCTGACTGATCGCTGGTTGCGTGGTGCCCAGTTCTACCGCTGCCGCGGTAAAACTGCGATGCCGGGCTGCCGCTTCAAAGGCTCGCAGCAGGTCGAGCGACAGATCGCCCAAGGATTCATACATAAGCTGTGCTTATCCTAGTCATTGCCCGGTGCGGGCTTTACCCGACACAACATGGACTCCATGCTCGATCGCAGCAATGTCGCATAAATATTCACTATGGAATGCCGCGATCACATGAAGCGCAAGAATATTCTTTTCATCATGGCCGATCAGATGGCCGCGCCACTGTTGCCGTTCTACGGCCCATCGCCAATCAAACTGCCGAATCTTTCCCGCCTCGCCGCCCAAGGCGTGGTGTTCGATGCCGCTTATTGCAACAGCCCGTTATGCGCGCCGTCGCGGTTTGCCCTGGTCAGTGGCCAGTTGCCGAGCAAGATCGGCGCCTATGACAACGCTGCCGACTTCCCTGCCGATGTTCCCACTTACGCTCACTACCTGCGCCGCCTCGGCTACCGCACCGCATTGTCCGGCAAGATGCACTTCTGTGGCCCGGATCAATTGCACGGCTACGAAGAACGCCTGACCAGCGACATCTACCCGGCCGATTACGGTTGGGCCGTGAACTGGGATGAGCCGGAAGTGCGGCCGACCTGGTATCACAACATGTCCTCGGTGCTGCAGGCCGGACCGTGCGTACGCACCAATCAGCTGGATTTCGATGAAGAGGTGGTGTTCAAGGCGCAGCAATACCTGTTCGATCACATACGCGAGGATGGCGATCAACCGTTCTGCCTGACCGTTTCGATGACTCACCCACACGACCCGTACACGATTCCCAAGGCGTTCTGGGATTTGTACGACGATGCCGATATCCCGCTTCCGACAACCCCGGATCAGCACGAACTCGACCCGCACTCGCAGCGCCTGCTCAAGGTCTACGACCTGTGGGACAAGCCGCTGCCTGTGGATAAGATTCGCGATGCGCGCCGGGCATACTTCGGGGCGTGCAGTTATATCGACGCCAACGTCGGCAAACTCCTGCAAACCCTCGAAGAAGCCGGCCTGATGGGTGAGACGATCATCGTCTTCTCCGGTGACCACGGCGATATGCTCGGCGAGAAAGGCCTCTGGTACAAAATGCACTGGTACGAAATGGCGGCACGCGTGCCCCTGTTGATAAGTGCCCCAGGCCAATTCGATTCCGCCCGCGTGAGCGCTGCCGTGTCGACTGCCGACCTGTTGCCAACCTTTGTTGAACTGGCTGGCGGCACGCTGGAACCTGGCTTGCCGCTGGACGGGCGATCGCTGGTTCCGCACCTGCAAGGGCAGGGCGGTCATGACGAAGTGTTCGGCGAATACATGGCCGAAGGCACCGTCAGCCCGTTGATGATGATCCGTCGCGGCGCCTACAAATTTATCTACAGTGAAAGCGACCCTTGCCTACTCTTCGACATAAGTAATGATCCGCGCGAACTGGAAGAACTCAGCCAATCGCCGCTGCATCGCCAGCTGTTCGACGATTTTCTCGCCGAAGCGCGGGCCAAATGGGACATTCCGGCGATTCACCGGCAAGTCCTCGCCAGCCAGCGCCGCCGCCGTTTCGTTGCCGACGCATTAACCATCGGCAAGCTGAAGAGCTGGGATCACCAGCCACTGGTGGACGCCAGTCAGCAGTACATGCGCAACCACATCGACCTTGATGATCTGGAACGCAAAGCACGTTATCCACAACCCTGCCAAAACCAATAATGTTAAGGGGAAGTCCATGCGTAAGTTATCCACAGTAGTGACGGTTGGCCTGCTCGCGCTGAGCAGCGCCTCGGCCTTCGCCGAGCAAAGCTGCGACACGGTGAAAATGGCCGATCCGGGCTGGAGCGACATCGCCGCGACCAACGCCATCACCGGTTTTCTGTTGGACGGCATGGGCTACAAGGCCAAGGTCGACACCCTCGCAGTGCCGATCACCTTTGGCGGTTTGAAGGACGGTCAAGTGGATGTGTTCCTCGGCAACTGGATGCCGGCGCAGCAGGGCTTCTACGACAAGTTCGTCGCCACCGGTGACGTCACGCAACTGGCGAAGAACCTCGACGGCACCGAATTCACCCTCGCCGTGCCGGATTACGTGTGGGATGCGGGTGTGCATAACTTTGCCGATCTGAACAAATACGCGGACAAGTTCGAGCGCAAGATCTACGGCATCGGCTCGGGCGCGCCGGCGAATATCTCATTGCAGGAAATCATCAAGAAGAACGACTTCGACATGGGTCAGTGGAAGCTGATCGAGTCCAGCGAACAGGCGATGCTGGCTGAAGTGTCGCGGGCGGTGAAGAAACAGAAATTCGTCACCTTCCTCGGCTGGACGCCGCACCCGATGAACGTGCAGTTGAAGATGCATTACCTGAAAGGTGGCGAGAAGTACTTTGGCGACACCGGCAGCGTGTTTACGTTGACCCGCAAGGGCTATGCCGAGGCGTGTCCGAATGTGGGCAAATTGCTGACCAATCTGTCGTTCACTCAGGAGATGGAGAACAGCATCATGGCTGAGGTGGTGAACAAGAAGGTCAGCAATGCCGAGGCGGCGAAGGCGTGGATCAAGGCGAATCCGGCGGTGTTGGATAAGTGGCTGGATGGGGTGAAGACAGCTGACGGGAAGGATGCGTTGGCGGCGGTGAAAGCGAAGCTTTGATTGAAGGGTGGCTGGAATTGGGTTTGGCTTGAGATTTTTGCCCCCTCACCCCAGCCCTCTCCCCCAAGGGGGCGAGGGGGAAAGGGAGCCGATCTTTATGCTATTCAGAACCCGAGTTCGACTGGATATCTCAGGTCAGCGTACCTCCCTCATCCACCTCGGTCAGTCCCCACTCCCCCCGGGAGAGGGCTAGGGTGAGGGGCTCTTGCTGTTTCAGAACCCGAGTACGACCTGATTTTTCAGGTCGATGTATTCAGTCCAGACACCTCGGTCAGTCCCCTCTCCCTTTGGGAGAGGGCTAGGGTGAGGGGCCTTTCCCCTGACACCCTGATAACCTTGAACAAAACCCCAACCGCGAGGACCCATGGCCTTCCCCAGCCGCCACTCTCTCTTCCCCTTCCTCACCTGGCTACCGCGGCAAACCCGCGTCAGTGTCGGACGGGATCTGATCGTCGGCCTCAGCGGCGCAATTCTCGCGTTACCCCAGTCGATTGCCTACGCACTGATCGCTGGTCTCCCACCCGAATACGGCCTCTACGCGGCAATCATCCCGGTGCTGATCGCCTGCCTGTGGGGTTCGTCGTGGCATTTGATCTGCGGCCCGACGGCGGCGATTTCCATTGTGCTGTTTGCCAGTGTCAGTCCCTTAGCGGTTCCGGCGTCTCAGGACTACATCACCCTGATCTTGTTGCTGACGTTTCTGGCAGGAATTTTCCAGTGGCTGCTCGGTTTACTGCGTTTCGGCGCGCTGGTGAACTTCGTCTCGCATTCGGTGGTGCTGGGATTCACCCTCGGCGCGGCGGTGGTGATCGCCATCGGGCAGTTGCCGAACCTGTTGGGGCTGGAGTTAGCAGCGAAAGCCACGGCACTGGCGAGTCTGATGGATCTGCTGCAACACCTCAGGGCTGTGGATAAGCCTTCGCTAGCATTGGGTTTGGCCACGGTGGTCGTCGGTGTCGTGTTGAAACAATTGTTGCCGCGCTGGCCGACGCTGTTGATAACCCTCGCTCTGGCCAGTCTGCTGGTGTGGCTGTGGCCGGCGATGTTCGGCCATGTGCATCTGGTCAGCGCTTTTGTCGGACGGTTGCCGCCGTTCAGTGCGTTGCCGCTGGATCTGGATTTGATCTTGCGCCTGCTGCCGAGCGCCGTCGCAGTGGGCATGCTCGGGTTGGTTACCAGTCTGTCGATTGCCCGTTCGATTTCCGCGCGCTCGCAGCAATTGCTCGATGCCAATCAGGAAGTCCGCGCGCAGGGCTTGTCGAATATCGTCGGGGCGTTCTTTTCCGGGTCGTTGTCGGCCGGATCGTTTACCCGTTCCGGTTTGAGTTACGAGGCGGGCGCCTGCTCGCCGCTGGCCGGGATTTTTTCGGCGATATGGGTGGCGTTGTTTGCGATTTTCGGCGCGGGGCTGATTTCGCACATTCCGATTCCGGCGATGGCGGGCAGCATTCTCTTGATTGCCTGGGGCCTGGTCGATCATCGCGCAATTCGCGCCTTGCTGCGGGTCAGCCGTGCCGAGTTCGTGGTGATGGCGCTGACTTGTCTCGCGACGTTGCTGCTGGAATTGCAGACGGCCATTTATGCCGGTGTGCTGGCCTCGCTGTTTTTCTACCTCAAGCGCACCTCGCAACCGCGCGTGCAGCATTGGCGCGACGGCGAGGACGATGTGTTGCGCGTCGGCGGGTCGATCTTTTTCGGCGCCAGCCATTATCTGCAAGTACGCCTGCAACGCATGCACGGCGCGCGGGTGGTGATCGAGGCGCAGCAGATCAACTTCATCGACTATTCGGGGGTGGAGATGCTGCATCAGGAGGCACGGCGCCTGCTGGGCCAGAATCGCAGCCTGACCATGCGCCGGGCGCGGCCGCAGGTGGTGGAGGAGTTGAGGAAGCTTGAAGGGCCGGAGAAATGTCCGATCCGGTTTGAGGATTGATCAAAGACCGGCGGTGCGGCCATTCGCGAGCAAGCTCGCTCCCACATCTGATCGCATTCCACTGTGGGAGCGAGCTTGCTCGCGAAGCTTTTAAAGGGCCAGTTGTCGACGCAACTCTGTGAGCACGGGCGCAGTGTCCGGGCGCACGCCGCGCCACAGGTAAAACGCTTCTGCGGCCTGCTCGGCGAGCATCCCCAAACCATCCATCGATACCGCTGCGCCATTCTCGCTGGCCCAGCGGCAGAACGCCGTCGGCTCCTTGCCGTACATCATGTCGTAGCACAGGGTCTTGCCCGGCTCGATCAGGCTCGGCGCAATCGGCGGCACTTCACCGGTCAGGCTAGCCGACGTGGCGTTGATGATCACGTCCACCGGCTCACGCAACCAGTCAAAACCACTGGCCGACACTGGCCCCAGGTCGCAGAACAACTCTGCCAGCAATTCAGCCTTGTCCACTGTGCGATTGGCGATGATCACCGACGCCGGTTTCTCCGCCAACATCGGTTCCAACGCACCGCGCACCGCGCCACCGGCACCCAGCAGCAGGATGCGTTTGCCGCTCAGGCTGAACCCGGCGTTCACCGTCAGATCTCGCACCAGTCCGGCGCCGTCGGTGTTGTCACCGAGCAGCGAGCCATCGGCCAGTTTGCTCAAGGTGTTCACCGCGCCGGCCCGTTGTGCGCGCGCGGTCAGGCTGTTGGCCAGACGGTAGGCATCTTCCTTGAACGGCACGGTGACGTTGGCGCCGCGACCTTCCTGGAAAAACGCCGTGGCGCAGCCAGCGAAATCATCAAGCGGCGCCAGCAGGGTGCTGTAGTCGAGGTGCTGGCCGGTCTGTTCGGCAAACAGCTTGTGAATCATCGGCGATTTGCTGTGGCCGATCGGGTTACCGAAAACAACGTAACGATCCATCAGAAATCCTCAGGCTTCGGCTAACCAGTCGCGGTCTTGCAGGAAGTACTCGGTCAGGCGCGCTTCTTCGCTGCCAGGCGCAGCCTTCCAGTCATAGCCCCAGCGCACTTGCGGCGGCAGCGACATCAGGATCGACTCGGTACGTCCGCCCGATTGCAGACCGAACAGCGTGCCGCGGTCGTAGACCAGGTTGAATTCGACGTAGCGGCCACGGCGGAATTCCTGGAACTCACGCTGTTGAGCGCTGAACGCATCGTGTTTGCGGCGCTGCACGATCGGCAGATAAGCGTCGATGTAAGCGTCACCGATGGCGCGCATGAAGGCGAAGCTGGTATCGAAGTCCCACTCGTTCAGGTCATCGAAGAACAGACCGCCGATACCGCGCGGTTCGTGGCGATGCTTGATGTGGAAGTAGGTGTCGCACCAGGCCTTGTAACGCGGGTAGACGTCCGGGCCGAACGGCGCGCAAGCCTGCTCGGCAACGCGGTGCCAATGAATGCAGTCTTCTTCGTTGCCGTAATACGGAGTCAGGTCGAAGCCGCCACCAAACCACCAGACCGGCTCTTCACCTTCTTTCTCGGCGATGAAAAAGCGCACATTGGCATGGGAGGTCGGCACATGCGGGTTGTGTGGGTGAATCACCAGCGACACGCCGAGGGCTTCAAAACCGCGACCGGCCAGTTCAGGACGGTGGGCGCTGGCTGACGGCGGCAGACCACTGCCAAAGACGTGGGAAAAGTTGACGCCGCCCTTTTCGATCAGCGTGCCGTTTTCGATCACGCGGGTGCGACCGCCACCGCCGGCGGGCCGGGCCCAGGCGTCTTCGACGAAGCGCGTGCCGCCGTCTTCGGTTTCAAGAGCCGCGCAGATGCGGTCTTGCAGATCGAGCAGATAGGCCTTTACGGCGTCGGTGCGGGTCGTCATGGCTTCACCTTGAATCGGGCGGCGCCCCGGCAGACGGGCGACGCAAATGGGTGCGTAGCATACCACCGCACAACGACGCGCCGCAGTTGACGAAGATCAAGCATGGGAGTTGGATAGGGGGCTCACGAAAGACCCAAGGAGAGCAGGCAGATGGCAAAGCGTATCCAGTTCCGCGCCCACGGCGGCCCCGAAGTGCTCGAATATGTTGATTACCAACCCGCCGCACCCGGCCCGAATCAAGTGCGTGTGGCCAACAAGGCGATTGGCCTGAACTTCATCGACACCTATTTCCGTAGCGGCCTGTACGCGCCGCCAACCTTGCCATCCGGCCTGGGCGCTGAAGGTGCGGGCATCGTCGATGCCGTGGGCAGCGACGTCACCCGGTTCAAAGTCGGTGATCGCGTCGCCTATGGCAGCGGCCCATTGGGCGCTTACAGCGAATTGCATGTGCTGCCCCAGGACAATCTGGTGCACCTTCCCGACGAAATCAGTTTCGAAACCGCTGCCGGGGTCATGCTCAAAGGCCTGACCGTGCAATACCTGTTGCGCCAGACCTATGAACTCAAGGGTGGCGAAACCATTCTGTTCCACGCGGCGGCCGGTGGTGTCGGTTCGCTGGCCTGTCAGTGGGCCAAGGCCTTGGGTGTGAAGCTGATCGGCACCGTCAGCTCCAAAGAAAAAGCCGAACTGGCCAAGGCCAACGGCGCCTGGGCGACGATCGATTACAGCCACGAAAATGTTGCGCAACGCGTGCTGGAATTGACCGACGGCAAGAAAGTCCCGGTGGTTTATGACGGTGTCGGCAAGGACACCTGGCTGACTTCCCTCGACAGCGTGTCGCCGCGTGGCCTGGTCGTGAGCTTCGGTAATGCCTCTGGTGCGGTGGACGGCGTGAACCTGGGCATTCTCTCCGCCAAGGGTTCGCTCTACGTGACCCGACCGACCCTGGCGACTTATGCCAACAATGCCGAGAATCTGCAGCGGATGGCCGATGAGTTGTTCGAGATGATCATCAGCGGCAAGTTAAAGGTGGACATCAGCCAGCGTTACTCACTGGCTGATGCGGCGAAGGCGCAAACCGAATTGTCGGCACGGCGCACCACCGGCTCCACCGTCCTGCTGCCCTGACACATAGCCAGCCAACGAAGCCCCCGGACGAGTCGTCATGACTCGCCCGAGGCGCCTCGCAACTCAACGAAGAACGGCGTTTTGCCGGCCACGGTGGTTGCAAAATCACCCCGAGCCAGACGCCGCACCTGCAAGCCCAGCACACCTGGCAGTCCGAGCAATGCGCTCGCTTGCGCCTCGTTGCGCAAAGCCCCTTCGATAATGCGTTCTGCACCGGCCGGCAATCGCTCATGCGCGATGAGCAGCCACATGTGCGCGCCGTCGGCCTGTCGATCGATTTGCACCTGCACATCCGAAGCATGCAGTTCGGGCAACGCCTCTGCGAGCACGCTCAGAACCTGTTTCTGAGTGATGAGCGCACCGCCCAGCTTGATCGAGCTCTCGACTCGCCCCTCCAGCTCCAGTATTGGCAGAGCGCTGCCACAGGCACAGTCCGATTGCCTGCCCAGGAGTCGACCACGGTCGCCAATGCGGTACCGCAGCAACGGCACCTGATCGGGCAGCAAAGGGGTCAGCAGAAACTCGCCGGTTTCACCGTCGGCCAGCGCTCGCAGGCTGACGGGATTAACCACTTCCAGCAGCATCGCATCCGCGTGCAGATGGTAGAAACCATGTTCGAGGTGCGCACACTGGAAGCCGATCGGCCCGGTCTCCGTCGAGCTATAGCCCAACGACCGTATGCTCACGGCCGGCCAGTCCCGGGCCAGTTGTTCGCGCAGGGGCTGACGGCAGGGTTCGCCAATGTAGTAGAGCCATCTCAGACTGCTCAACTGCGCCTTATCGACATCGGCATGATTGAACAGTGCCGCCGCAAAAGAGGGGGTGCAGATCAGTGCATCGGCCGCTTGTGACTGAATCACCCCGGCTATGCGCTGAACGCCCATCAGTGCGCCCGCAGGCAGCAGGCGCGCGCCGATGTGCTGGACGATGGCCGCCGCGTATTGAAAGGCACCCTGCATTTCACCGGGCGTGAGGCAATTAATGACGACACGGGGATGCTCATCGGTCGCAGCGAACATCCGCGCCCCAAGGGGCACGACGCTTTCGTTGAATGCCCAGGAATGGGTAATGTGCTTGCGGTTACCGGTGCTGCCACCCGAGGTCAGGGTCAGCCCGCCACCCGGCGCACGGTGTGACGCTGCGCCGAGTTGAGTAAACAGCAAGCCACCCTGTTCGTCCTCCACAGCCAGGATCGGTAGCCGATGCAGATCCTCTGCGGTCTGTACGTGCCGAATCTGCGGATACAACGTGCAGAACCATGGCAGGGATCGCGCATGGGCCAACTTTCTCGTGAAGGCCTCTGTCGCTGCCGCGTGAATGGCCTTCGAACTGGCCTGCCTCATAGGATCACTGCGCATGCCGCGGCTCTCCCTGACGAATGCCCAGTTCGGCGAACCCGTCGTTGACGACACTGGCCAGATGTTCCAACTGGTCGTGGCTGTGATTCGCACTGATGGCCAGCCGCAGTATGGCTTCACCCTTGGCTACCACCGGAAACAAGGCAGTGGTGACCGCGATGGCGTGGCGACGCAGGTGCACCGCCAGGTTGATGGCGTCACGCTCGGCGCCGACCCGGACAAAACGTATGGGTGAAGCAATCTGGTGATTGCCCAGCACCGGCCCGAGCAGGTCATCAATTACCGCCACATTTCGCCATAGCGAGGCCTGCAACCGGCCTAGTTGTGCAGAAAGATGAATATTGGCCGAGGCGACGGCCGCGCCGACACCGCCCATGGACAGTGGCCCACCGAAGGTATAAGTCGAGGCATGGCGCCGAATCAGCTCGGCATCCGCCGCGGTCAGCACAGTAATCGCACCGCCGGTTGCACCGAAGGCCTTGGACAACGACGACAGCAGGATCAAACGAGCGCGCAACGGCTCAGTGGCAGCAACAAGGGCATAGCCGCCTCCGGCTTCGCCATGGATCGACGTGCCGTGAGCGTCATCCGCATAGAGATAACCCTCAAAGCGCTCAGCCAGTTGCAGCAATCGATTAACGGGATAAAGCCCGCGCATCGAGCCAATGCTGTCAGTCAGGATGATGGGCGTATTGCCTGCAGCGACAGCGGTGGAGCAGGCGTCTTCGACTTGCTGAAGATCACTGCAATCGCAGCGCTGGACCGGGCCGAACTGCCACAGGATGCCTTGCAGCACTTGCATTGAAGCATGGGCGGCGCGGTCAACGATCCAGCCTGGGCCGCGCCGCAAGGGATACGACGGCAACTCGCCGGAGCCCAGCAGTGGCAGACAACCCAGATGAGCACTGCCCACCGAGTTGAACGTCACCGTATGCCCCTGGAATATCCGGTTCAACTGCTCATCGAGTTCACGCATCGGCGGCAGCAGCGCTCGGGTCCGGGCGGCCGCGAACTGCACACCGAAAGACTCGACGGTTTGCACTGCACCTTGAATCAGACGGGGATCGCTCTCCAGGCCCAGATAGGAGCATGAAAGAAACTCGGTCAACTGTTCGCCATTGCCCAACTCTATGACTTTGCCCTCGCGCTTCACCAGCTGCAGGCCATTGAGCCCGGCATCGAACAGTTGCTGCTGATCGTCACGCGCCTGACGAACGCGGTTCCTGACCCAATTGACGGTCGGATGAGGTGTATTCATCGAGATACCTGCACAGGTGAGGTATGGCGGTACACCTGTACTCGCCAGAGTTGGGTTTTTTCGCGTGCGATGGCGTCCTGATACTGCATGGTAACGTCGCAGAAGCCTTTGCTATCGGGCCTGACCACATGCAAATGGCCGCGAATGACCGTCAGCGCATGCGTGCTCAAGGCAGGCTGGATTCGCTGCAGGACACGGCTGCTGTCCGCTGGGGGCAAGAATGAAGTCACGTCGGAAAGCGAGACAAAATCGACATCCCTGTACTTGGCAACGCAGTCGAAAATATCCCCCTGCACCACGCTCAACTCGCACACCTGAAGTGCCTTGCGAGCCTGTCGGAAAACCTGCGGATCACACTCAAGCGGCAAGCCTTGCGGATATCGCAGTTCACCGAAAAACAGCATTTGCAGGAAAAAGCTTTCGCGCACGACCTGCGTGGTAAACAAGGTATGGAAAATACCCAGATACACCTCGCGGGAACTGACACCCAGGTTGTTGCGAGGAAATGCCCCGCGATACAGCAGCGAATTCAGCACCGCTGCATTTCCCAACAAGGCGACCACAGCCTTCCAGCGTTTGAGAGGGAAATGGCTTGAGTAATACGCCGCTTGCTCGCCCAGGTCGCCGCACTGGAAAATCGCTCGACCGGCCTTACCGGTGAACAGTCCGTTGATCTTTGCCAATCGCTGCAGGGTCTGCTCGAAGGCCCCCATGTAAACCGGTGCCTGCCAATGACGGGAATGAAACAGGTCCGCCAGCCATTGACGATCCGCCGAGGGCAGGTCCAGTTGCTGAAAAATGGACTGGCGCCTTATCGCCGAGGTCCCCGATCGGTAACCCATGAAGTCCATGAATGAATCGTGATCGGTCTGCGCCAGCAAGGCAAAACGCAAGCGGGTAAAGGCCAGTTGTGGCGCACTGATATCCACGCAAGTCATGCGGGCCGGACTGCGGGCCAGCAACGGCAGAACTCGACCACCACAACCGGCAACGCCCGCCACGTGCCGGGCATGCTCGGGCAGAATGGAGTACTCGAGCGCCGTGTCTTCATCCCCCAGCGCATAGTTCAATCGCTTGAAGTATTCAGCCATCACAACCTCCACGTACCCATCCCGGGAACGCACTCGAGGGCGTCATGATTTATCCAGGGCATGAAGGAATTCATACCGCGGCGCGCAGCCGTTTTGCCAGGCCTCATACTGCTTATAAACCGCCTCAAGCATGTTGCCGGTCAGGCGCAGACTGGTTTCCATCACGGTGGCAATGGCATCCCAGTCAGCCTGGTGCTTGCAGGTGCGTTGCAGGATCAATTTGATCTCGTTGAAATGCTCGACATCGATATCTGAGTGAGCAATGAAGAACGTCAGCTGTGCTGGCTTCAGCGCCAGTGTTTCACTCAGTTTGTCGATCAGCGGAGTAATGAAGTGATAGGCGTTTTCCGCCCAGTAACTGTATCCAAGCCGCTGTAACGGATTACCGGTAAAAGAAATCCAGTACAAATACGCAATCAGTACTTCAGTTTCCGGAAGTGCCGGCGGTATATCAAAGCTTTCATTTTTCAAACCCAGACTCATAACATCATGCAGAGCCATCTTTTCATGACCGACTTCTTGCGCCGCATGTTCAAAACAGAACTTTGCATACACCGGATTATCGGCATGTCGCACTCCGACAAGGCCCTGGTTTCGTGCATTGTGCGCGGTGTAATGAAACGTCTCGATCATATAGATCGCATATAAGGCTCTGGAAACACTGCCCTCGCGGATGGCCTTGACCAGCCGGGAATTATCCAGAATATCGGCCCATGTCTTTTCGATTCGCTGATCAAGCACAATCAACTGTTGTTCAAAACTGACGGACGCATTCATTGTGAGTCTCCGGGTAATCGGCGTTAATGGTGCAGGGCTGTTGAAGCGCGGTAAGGATTTGCCGCCATTCGGCAGACAACAGCCAGTAATCACCACGAGCGCGTTGTTCGATATGCAGTGAGCTTGAGGTGAGCGGCGTCAGGCCGAAACGCTGGAACAGACGTCGTTGAGGTGATCTGCACAAGGCGGTAACGCCTTGATACCCGCGATCGATCGCCCATTCGGTGGCGGCAGCCAGCAGCGCATTGATCGGTACCGGCCGGTGTTGCTGCGAATGGGTAATCAGGCGACTGAACTCGACATGACGCGCCAGCGCCACGGTCGGCGAGACATATTGATGGGCCAGCGATACCCATTCGAACGGCGCGGGGGTCACTCTTAATACCGCCGTCAATTGATCGCGCTGGTACAACAGAAAATGCGTGCTGCGCGATGAAATCGCCAGCTTCGTTTCAAGTGCCCTGGCTTTGGAAGTCAGCATGTAATGCTTTAACCGCAGACGAAACTGGCGGCCGATGAATCGTTCAAACTCGCTTATGTCTGCTCCCGTATCGAGAATAGCAATTCGATAATCAGCATGTTGCTTGTTCAGCGTTTCCTGAAGCCCCTGCAGATAATCCTTGAGTTGTAAATTCGTAGTGTCCATTCCTTCTCCGCAGACGTTAACTTATCGAAGTTTCCTGAGCGCATTGAAATAATGGATGCTTTTGGAAATATCGCCACTGCGCGACTTCTGATAATGACGTGGGAAAAGTTACTGAAAGTTCTTGTTTATAGATTTATCTGACACACGAAGAACCAATATAAACAACAGATTGTTTAACTTGCGCGACAGATTCAGGGATAAATCGCAGGCGGACGAAAAACTCCTCGTCTATGCAGTCGAGGAGTTCGCAAGCCCATCAGGTAGAAATCGGGTCAGTCGGGACGAATGACCTTACCGGTCGCAAGATCACGGATGACGCTAGGGTTTTTCCGTCCGCCGAGGCTACCACCCAGCACCAGATCCACCTGCCCACGGAAATATTGCTCAACCCGTAAACGCGTACGCGCCGCCGGGCGACCCTGCGGGTTGGCAGAGGTCGAAATCAATGGCCCGACCATCGAACACAGATCGCGTACCTGCGGGTGATCGCTGACCCGCAGCGCCACGGTGTCGTGCACACCGGTCACCCATTCCGGCAACAAGCCTTGATGCGGTACCAGCCAGGTGTTCGGCCCCGGCCAGGTGCTGGCCATGCGGTCGATCCATTCTTGCGGGAAGTCCTCGAACAGGAAGTCGAACTGGCGAATGTTGTCGGCAACCAGAATCAGCCCTTTGATCACCGAACGATTCTTGATCGCCAGCAACCGATCCACTGCCTCTTCGTTCCACGGGTCGCAACCCAGCCCCCAGACGGCTTCGGTTGGATAGGCAATCACCGCCCCGGCGCGAATCTCTCGTGCGGCTTGTTGCACACGCCAACTGTTGACCATGAAAAAACTCTCCGCAATCAGGTTTCGCGCAGTTTACCGATCTTCCTTGTAAAACCTAGCTCACCCGCGCAAACCAGCGGCCGTTTTCACTCACCGCGCGGCCATCCATTTCCAGTTCGGTCAGCGCTGCCAGCACTTTCGGTAAAGCCCAGCCACTGCTGTCGGCCAGACCTTCGCTGGTGTGCGGCGCGGCATGCAGCAGAATGAGCAGTGGATGGTCGACTTGCGGCGTGTCTGTGGACAGCGGCAAACGCTGCCAACCGCGCAGCGCTTCGAGGATGTGATCAATGGTTTCCACCAGCACCGCGCCATCCCGAATCAACTGGTGACAACCCCGTGCGCCGGGGTGATGGATCGAGCCAGGAATCGCGTAAACCTCGCGCCCCTGTTCCGCCGCCAGCCTTGCCGTGATCAAGGATCCGCTAGCGACACTGGCCTCGACCACCAGCACACCAAGGGACAAACCGCTGATGATCCGATTGCGCCGGGGGAAGTTGCTCGCGGTCGGCCCGGCGTCCAGCGGAAACTCCGAAAGCACCGCGCTGCCGGACGCAATCATCGCGTCGGCCAAGCGTCGATTGCGCTGTGGATAAAAGTTTTCCAGCCCGGTGCCGAGTACCCCGACAGTCAGCCCACCGACATCCAGCGCGGCCTGATGCGCGGCGGCATCAATACCCAGTGCCAGACCACTGGTGATGACAAACCCGGCCCCGGCGAGGCTGCGGGAAAACGCCGCTGCGGTGTCCATTCCCGGACGCGAAGCGCGGCGACTGCCGACCATCGCCAGTTGCGGTTTTTCGAGAATCAGCGGATCACCGGCGACAAACAGCAACGGTGGCGGATCCGGAATTTGCGCCAGCAGCGCCGGGTAATCTGGCTGATCCCACATCAGCAAATGATGCTCCGGGCGCTCTAGCCAGCGCATTGCATGGCTGGCGCCGTCGCGAACTTCGGGACAGCGCCGCGCTTCGGCGCAAGCCGCTGGTAAACCCAGCGAACGCCAGGCGCTGGCCGGCGCGCTGATGGCTTTGGACGCCGAGCCAAAGGCTTCGAGCAATTTGGCAAAGCGTTTCGGGCCGACATCCGGCAAACGGTGCAGGCGCAGACGCGCTTCCAGTTCCGCCGGGGAAACCGGCGTACAGACAGGCAACATGATGGATCATCCTTGATCGTTATAAGCCCCGAACCATTCGGAACAAGCTGTGGATAACTCTGTTGGTAACTTGTGAAGCAAGCTTACGGATTTCGCACCTTGTCGAGCACCGCCAGCGAGCGTGAAGCGTTGAGAACGAGGCCGTAGCTGAGTTTGTCGTAGGTGCGGAACACCATCAGCAACCCGGCGCGTTCGTCGGGAATTTTCAGTGGCTGACCGGTAATACGGTCACGCACGGTTTCGCCGGTTTTCATCACCACCAGCACATTGCCTTCGGCCAGACCGTCGCGCTTGCCTTTGTTCAGCGTGACCACGTCCATCACACCAATCTGGGTGACGCCGCGCGGCACATCGATGATCACGCCGTTGATGTTGGTCGTTGGCGCACTGGGCATGAAGGTCGAGTTGATCGAACGCTCTTCGCCACTGAACAAGCGGTCTCCGAGGCGCACTTCCTGCGTGGTGCGTTGCAGGGCGAGGGTGGCGACGTCGCCTTCGGTGGCGACAATTTCACCGCCACCGATATCGTCGGCGTTGATCCCCAGAAACTCCTTGGTCTGCGGATCGGTGTAGACCTTGCCCTGACGGAAGATGCCGTAAACCGGCTGATCCGGATCGAAATGGCCGCGCGCGAAGATCCGGTCACCGGTACCGCTGAGCACGCGTTCGGCATCGCCGGCGACGATGTACGGCGCCTTGTCGAAGTCCTCGACCTTGTCGACGATACGGTTGCTCAGCAGAAAACTGTTGATCGATTTCAGCGGAATGCTCGGAATCGCCTCGGCTACCGGGCTGGTGCGGATCCGTGGCGAGAGCTTGATGGTGCCGCGCGATTCGCCACGATTGAGCATCAGTTGTGGCTGGCCGTTGACGTAGCTGAGCGTCAGCGTGTCGCCGGGATAGATCAGGTTGGGGTTTTCGATTTGCGGATTGGCCCGCCACAGTTGTGGCCACTGCCAGGGCTCGCGCAGGTATTTGCCGGAAATGTCCCAGAGTGTATCCCCCGAAACCACCGTGTATTGCTGTGGAAAACCATCCCTGAGTTGCACTTGCCCTTGCGCCACGCCGGCCGAAGCCAACAGCAGCAGGGCGAGTAGTGTTTTCCTCATGCAGTGAATCCCTTTATCATGTGCATTCGCGTGAACCGTCAGAGCCCCCGTGGCTCGCTTGTGCAAAATGCACAAGCTACGCTTCACAACGGTAGCCTGCATCTTCGGACCTGCCAGGCCATCGCCCGACTTTACTCAACGTGTGCAGCAATCAAAGCCTATGGCCATTTTAAACATCCTCGAATTCCCGGACCCGCGTCTGCGCACTATTGCCAAGCCTGTGGCTGTAGTGGACGACGAAGTGCGTCAGTTGGTCGATGACATGTTTGAAACAATGTATGAAGCGCCGGGCATCGGCCTTGCCGCGACCCAGGTCAACGTGCACAAACGTATCGTCGTGATGGACCTTTCCGAAGACCGCACCGAACCGCGGGTGTTCATCAACCCCGAGTTCGAATCGCTGACCGACGAAATGGAGCAATACCAGGAAGGCTGCCTGTCGGTACCGGGTTTCTACGAAAACGTCGACCGCCCGCAAAAGGTCAGGATCAAGGCGCTGGACCGCGACGGCAAGCCCTATGAGCTGATTGCCGAAGGCCTGCTCGCGGTGTGCATCCAGCACGAATGCGACCACCTCAACGGCAAATTGTTCGTCGATTACCTGTCCACACTCAAACGCGACCGGATCAAGAAGAAACTGGAAAAGCAGCACCGCCAGAACGCTTGATGCCCCTCTTCAAAGGCTTGCTGCGGCAAGCCTTTTTCTTTTTATGAGACTCCCTTCATGACTGAGCCACTGCGCATCGTTTTTGCCGGCACCCCGGAATTCGCCGCCGAACACCTCAAGGCCCTGCTGAACAGCCCTTATGAGATCGTTGCGGTGTACACCCAACCGGATCGTCCGGCCGGTCGCGGGCAAAAACTGATGCCGAGCCCGGTTAAACAGTTGGCTCTGGAAAATAATATCCAGGTGTTGCAGCCGCCGACATTGCGCAACGCTGACGCTCAAGCCGAGCTGGCCGCGTTGAAGCCGGACTTGCTGGTGGTGGTCGCCTATGGCCTGATCCTGCCGCAAGTGGTGCTGGATATCCCGCGTCTGGGCTGCATCAACAGTCACGCCTCGCTGCTGCCACGCTGGCGCGGTGCGGCGCCGATTCAACGCGCCGTGGAACACGGTGACGCGGAAAGCGGCGTGACCGTGATGCGCATGGAAGCCGGTCTCGACACCGGGCCGATGCTGCTCAAAGTCGTTACCCCGATCAGCGCTGAAGATACTGGCGGCAGCCTGCATGATCGCCTCGCCGAGATGGGCCCACCGGCCGTGGTGCAAGCGATTGCCGGTCTGGCTGCTGGCACCCTGGAAGGCGAAGTGCAGAACGATGAACTCGCCACTTATGCACACAAGCTGAACAAAGACGAAGCACGCATCGACTGGAGCCGTCCGGCGGTTGAGCTGGAACGTCTGGTGCGCGCCTTCAATCCATGGCCGATTACCCACAGCACCCTCAACGGTGAAGCACTGAAAGTGCTGGCGGCGACACTCGCCGACGGTAAAGGCGCGCCGGGTGAAATCCTCAGCGCCAGCAAGGACGGCCTGGTCGTCGCCTGCGGCGAACAAGCGCTGTGCCTGGCCCGCCTGCAATTGCCCGGCGGCAAAGCGCTGAATTTCAGCGACCTGTTCAACAGCCGTCGCGAGAAGTTCGCTGTCGGCACAGTGCTCGGCGCAACGGTGGACGCGCAATGAACCCGCGTCTGGCCGCCGCCAAGGCACTCGCCGCCGTGCTCAGCGGCAAAGCCTCGCTGAACAGCTCCCTGCCGACGCAACTGGACAAGGTCGAGGATCGCGATCGCGGCTTCACTCAGGATCTGGCCTTCGGCACCGCGCGCTGGCAGCCACGCCTGTCGGCGCTGGCGGAAAAGCTGCTGCAGAAACCATTCAAGGCTGCCGACGCCGATGTCGAAGCGCTGCTGCTGGTCGGGCTCTACCAATTGCTCTACACCCGCGTGCCAGCCCACGCCGCCATCGGCGAAACCGTGGGTTGCGCCGACAAGCTGAAAAAGCCGTGGGCCAAAGGCCTGCTCAACGCCGTGTTGCGCAACGCCCAGCGCGAAAGCGAAACAATTTTCGCTGAGCTGGAACGTGATCCGGTGGTGCGCACTGCTCACCCGCGCTGGCTGCAAAAATCCCTCAAAGCTTTCTGGCCTGAGCAGTGGGAAGCCATCTGCGCAGCGAACAACGCGCATCCGCCGATGATCCTGCGGGTCAATCGCCGCCACCACAGCCGCGACGCTTACCTTGGTCTGCTCACTGAAGCCGGGATTGCCGCAACACCGTGCATTTACAGCCGCGACGGCATCATTCTCGAAGCAGCTGCCGACGTGCGCAGCCTGCCGGGTTTCGCCGAAGGCTGGATCAGCGTGCAGGACGAAGCCGCGCAACTGGCCGCCGACCTGCTCGATCTGGCGCCGGCCCAACGCGTGCTCGACGCCTGCTGTGCCCCCGGTGGCAAGACCTGCCACATCCTCGAAGCCGAACCGGCGCTGGCCGGCGTAGTGGCGGTGGATCTGGAAGCCAAACGACTGGTGCGCGTTAAGGAAAACCTTGAACGCCTCGGTCTGAACGCCGAACTGATCGCCGCCGACGGTCGCGATACAGAAACGTGGTGGGACGGCAAACCATTCCAGCGCATCCTGCTCGACGCGCCATGCTCGGCCACCGGCGTGATCCGTCGTCACCCGGACATCAAACTGACCCGTCAGCCGGACGACATCGTCGCCCTTGCGCAACTGCAAGGCGAGATGCTCGATGCCATGTGGAAAACTCTCGAAGTCGGCGGCATTCTGCTTTACGCGACTTGCTCGACGCTGCCGACCGAGAACACCGAAGTCATCGCCGCGTTCCTTGAGCGCACGCCGGGCGCCCGCGAACTGGACCTGGCCACCAGCGCCGGGATCAAACAGCCCCATGGTCGCCAATTGCTGGCCCAGCAGGGCGGCCACGACGGGTTCTACTACGCCAAGCTGATCAAGATCGCTGCCGCGCGCGGCTAAACGGATTCAACGGAGTGACTGGATGAAAATCATCATCCTCGGTGCGGGACAGGTTGGCGGTTCGCTGGCCGAGCATTTGGCCAGCGAGGCCAACGACATCACCGTGGTCGACACCGACGGCGAGCGCCTGCGCGACCTCGGCGACCGCCTCGATATTCGTACCGTGCAGGGCCGTGGTTCGCTGCCGTCGGTGCTGCGTCAGGCCGGTGCCGACGACGCCGACATGCTGGTCGCGGTAACCAACAGCGACGAGACCAACATGGTCGCCTGCCAGGTTGCCCACACGTTGTTCCACACCCCGACCAAGATCGCCCGGGTGCGCGAAGCGTCCTACCTCAATCGCGAAGAACAGCTGTTCCAGAACGAAGCGATTCCGGTCGATGTGCTGATCAGCCCCGAGCAAGTGGTGACCAACTACATCAAGCGTCTGATCCAGCATCCCGGTGCCTTGCAGGTGATCGACTTCGCCGAAGGCGCGGCGCAACTGGTGGCGGTGCGCGCCTATTACGGCGGACCATTGGTGGGTCAGCAACTGCGCCAGTTGCGTGAGCACATGCCGAATGTCGAAACCCGCGTGGCAGCGATTTTCCGCCGTGACCGGCCAATCCTGCCCCAGGGCGATACGGTGATCGAGGCGGATGACGAAGTCTTCTTCATCGCCGCCCGTGAGAATATTCGCGCGGTCATGAGCGAAATGCGCCGTCTCGACGAAACCTACAAACGCATCGTCATCGCTGGCGGCGGGCAGATCGGTGAACGGCTGGCCGAGGCCATCGAAAGCCGTTATCAGGTGAAGATCATCGAGATGAACCCGGCGCGTTGCCGTTATCTCTCCGACACCCTCGACAGCACCGTAGTGTTGCAGGGCAGCGCCTCCGACCGTGATCTGCTGCTGGAAGAGAACATCGCCGACGCCGACATCTTCCTCGCCCTGACCAACGATGACGAAGCCAACATCATGTCGTCGCTGCTGGCCAAACGGCTGGGGGCGAAGAAGGTCATGACGATCATCAATAACCCGGCCTACGTCGACCTGATTCAGGGCGGCGACATCGACATCGCCATCAGCCCGCAACTGGCGACCATCGGCACGCTGCTGGCCCACGTACGGCGTGGCGATATCGTCAGCGTGCACTCACTGCGTCGCGGTGCGGCGGAAGCCATTGAGGCGATTGCCCACGGTGATGCGAAGTCGAGCAAGGTGATCGGCAAACCGATCGAGAAGATCGGCCTGCCGCCGGGCACAACGATTGGTGCGGTGATCCGCAACGAACAAGTGATCATCGCCCACGACGACACGGTGATCGAAGCGGGCGACCATGTGATTCTGTTCCTTGTGGATAAAAAGCATATTCGTGATGTGGAGAAGCTGTTTCATGTGGGGTTGAGCTTCTTCTGATCCTGATTGATCGTTCCCATGCTCCGCGTGGGAATGCAGCCCGGGACGCTCTGCGTCCCAAGAGCGGACGCAGAGCGTCCATTGAGGCATTCCCACGCGGAGCGTGGGAACGATCACATTAACGAGGGGGCAAAAATGCTCGAATCCCTGGAAAAAATGCTCGCCAAGGGTGTGGATAACTCCCTGCTGCGCTTCGGCCTGGGCAAGGGCTATCTGGATCTTGGGGAAAACGCGAAGGCCGCCGAGCATTTCCAGCGCTGCGTCGGTTTCGATCCTAAGTACTCGGCGGCGTGGAAACTGTTAGGCAAGGCGCAACTCGCGCTGGGCGATCACGCCGCCGCGCGTCAGGCGTGGGAACAAGGTCTGGAAGCGGCCAGTGCCCATGGCGACAAGCAGGCCGAGAAGGAAATGACGGTGTTTCTGAAGAAGCTCGATCGTCAGGCGCAGTAAGTCAAAGGTAGCGAAGACCGATACCGTCGGCATCCACCGTGACCACTTCCATCCGCACCCGCGGCGCGCCTGTGGGTAAACCCTGCACCTGGCCGTAAACCACTGCGCCTTTGGGCAAGGAAGCCAAAACCGGATGCTGCACAAACACCCCGGTAGGCGACAGATTACGCGTCTGCCCGAGGCATTCGCCAAAGCTGTCGTGGGTGATTTTGATGCGGAAAGATTTGCGGTGTTCGGACATCTTCTTGCGCCCTTTGATGAACGGTTGTGGATAACTTCGCCAGTGAGGTTATCCACAGATCATGCCAATCAGATCAGTACCAGCGTTCTTCGCCCGGCGGACGCTTCTTGAAGCGCTTCATGCTCCACATGTACTGACTCGGATACGCCGCGACATAACGCTCGACGACTTTACTCATCGCTGCGCAGGATTCGGCGGTATCGGTGCTGTACATGGCTTCCGGCGCGGCTTCCAGGATTACTTTGTAGCCAGAACCGTCGGGCAGGCGCAGCGCATGCAGGAACACGCCGACGGCTTTGCCACCGGCGAGCATGTTCGGCACGAATTTGCTGGTCAGCGCTTGAGTCGCGAAGAACGGCACGAAGATCCCGGCGGATTCGGCCGGTTCCGGGTCAGCGGGAATGCCCACTGCACCACCTTTGCGCACTTCCTTGATCACGCTGAGAATGCCTTCCTTAGTGGAGGCGGCGACCTTGTTGCCCAGTTGCACGCGCTGTTTGCGCAGCAATTCGTCCACAGCCTTGAGCTTCGGCGGTCGGTAGAAAATGATCGGTTTGCACTGGCTGCAATAGAAGTGGTTGAGCACTTCCCAGTTGCCGAGGTGGCTGGTGATGCCGACCACGCCTTTACCCGAGGCCAAGGCGTCTTTCAGCACGTCGAGGCCTTCGACTTCGCGCACCAGGTCGATCGAACGCTGCGCCGGCCAGATCCACGCGCAGGCGCTTTCGGTCAGCGACTTGCCAATGTCTTTCAGGCTCTGCCCGACCAGACGCTCACGTTCGGCCGCAGCCATCTGTGGAAAACATTTGGCGAGGTTGATCCGCACCACGTCGCGGGAGCGGTTGGGGGTTTTCCACATGATCCAGCCGATCGCCGAACCCACGGCCTGCACGGCCCGCCATGGCAGCAGGGCAAACAGCCGCAGAGCGCCTACCAGCAAGGCGCCTTTAAACTTTTCCACAGGTCACTCCTGATCTTGTGCGGTGCGCGAGGCGGCCATTCTAACCGCCGTTGACGAGCTGCGCGTAGCGGTCGCAATCCTGAGTGTGATCCATGACCATGCCCGAGGCCTGCATCAGCGCGTAGCAAATGGTCGGGCCGACGAACGTGAACCCGGCCTTTTTCAAGGCTTTGCTCATCGCCAGCGCTTCGGGGGTGATCGCCGGGACTTCGCTGCGATCCTTGAAATGATTGATGATCGGTTGATCGCCAACGAACGACCAGAGGAACGCCACTGGATCCTCCAGCGCCAGCCAGGCCTGGGCATTACGGCGGGCGGCGTTGAGTTTGAGGCGGTTGCGGATGATCCCCGGATCGAGCATCAATTCGTCGATTTCGGCGTCGCTCATCTGCGCCACACGTTGTACGTCGAAGCCGAACAACACCTCGCGATAACGCTCGCGTTTGCGCAGCACGGTGATCCACGACAGGCCAGCCTGGAACCCTTCGAGCAAAAGCAACTCGAACAAACCCTGCGCATCGCGTAGCGGCGTGCCCCACTCCTGGTCGTGATAAGCCATGTACAGCGGATCTTCGGTACACCAAAAGCAGCGTGGCATAAGGCTCCAGGGGGCGTGCGCAGCAATGAATCGGGTATACTCCCGCTCTTTAAATCGCAGCCCAAGAAACAGGTGAATTTCGTGAGCCAGCCTACGCCAGCCGTGCGTACCTTCCAAGACTTGATCCTCGCGCTCCAGCAATACTGGGCCGAGCAAGGTTGCGTGGTACTTCAGCCCTACGATATGGAAGTAGGCGCCGGCACTTTCCACACCGCGACCTTCCTCCGCGCCATCGGCCCGGAAACCTGGAACGCCGCTTACGTGCAGCCAAGCCGCCGTCCGACTGACGGCCGTTACGGCGAAAACCCGAACCGTCTGCAGCACTACTACCAGTTCCAGGTCGTCCTGAAACCGAACCCGGACAACTTCCAGGAACTGTACCTGGGCTCGCTCAAGCATGTCGGCCTGGACCCGCTGGTCCACGACATTCGCTTCGTCGAAGACAACTGGGAATCGCCGACCCTCGGCGCCTGGGGTCTGGGCTGGGAAGTCTGGCTGAACGGTATGGAAGTGACTCAGTTCACTTATTTCCAGCAGGCGGGCGGCATCGAGTGCTACCCGGTGACCGGCGAGATCACTTACGGTCTCGAGCGTCTGGCCATGTACCTGCAAGGCGTGGACTCGGTCTACGACCTGGTCTGGGCTGACGGCCCGATGGGCAAAGTCACCTACGGCGACGTGTTCCACCAGAACGAAGTGGAGCAGTCCACTTACAACTTCGAACACGCCAACGTCGACAAGCTGTTCGAACTGTTCGACTTCTATGAAAGCGAAGCCAAGCGCCTGATCGAACTCGATCAGCCGCTGCCGTTGCCGAGCTACGAAATGGTCTTGAAGGCCTCGCACACCTTCAACCTGCTGGATGCACGCCGGGCGATCTCGGTGACCGCGCGTCAGCAATACATTCTGCGCGTACGCACCCTGGCGCGTTCCGTTGCGCAAGCCTACCTGCTGGCACGCGCCAAGCTGGGCTTCCCGATGGCGACCCCGGACCTGCGTGACGAAGTACTGGCCAAGCTGGAGGCAGCACAATGAGTGCGCAAGATTTTCTGGTTGAACTGGGCACCGAAGAACTGCCACCGAAAGCCCTGAACACCTTGGCTGAGGCGTTCCTCGCCGGTATCGACAAGGGCCTGCAAGCCGCTGGCCTGAGCTACGAGAGCAAAACCGTTTACGCCGCGCCGCGTCGTCTGGCTGTGCTGATCACCGCGCTGGCTACCCAGCAACCGGATCGCAGCATCAACCTCGACGGCCCGCCACGTCAGGCGGCGTTCGACGCTGACGGCAATCCGACTCAGGCAGCTCTGGGCTTCGCCAAGAAGTGCGGCGTCGATCTGAGCGAAATCGATCAGAGCGGCCCGAAACTGCGTTACAGCCAAAGCATCGCCGGCAAGCCGACCGCGAGCCTGCTGCCGACCATCGTCGAAGATTCGCTGAACGACCTGCCAATCCCGAAACGCATGCGTTGGGGTGCGCGCAAGGAAGAGTTCGTGCGTCCGACCCAATGGCTGGTGATGCTGCTCGGTGACCAGGTCATCGACTGCACCATCCTCGCGCAGAAGGCTGGCCGTGACTCCCGTGGTCACCGTTTCCATCACCCGGAAAGCGTGCGCATCGGTTCGCCGTCGAGCTACCTCGCCGACCTGCGTGGCGCTTACGTGCTGGCCGACGCCAACGAGCGTCGCGAAATCATCAGCAAGCGCACCGAAGAGCTGGCCACCCGTCAGGAAGGCACGGCAATCGTTCCGCCGGCGCTGCTCGACGAAGTGACCGCGCTGGTTGAATGGCCGGTGCCGCTGGTGTGCTCGTTCGAGGAACGTTTCCTCGACGTGCCGCAAGAAGCGCTGATCACCACCATGCAGGACAACCAGAAGTATTTCTGCCTGCTGGATGCCGACGGCAAGTTGCTGCCACGCTTCATCACTGTGGCCAACATCGAAAGCAAAGACCCGCAGCAGATCATCGCCGGTAACGAGAAAGTGGTTCGCCCACGTCTGACCGACGCCGAGTTCTTCTTCAAGCAAGACAAGAAGCAGAAACTCGAAGCTTTCAATGATCGCCTGAAGAACGTGGTATTCCAGGAAAAACTCGGCAGCGTCTACGACAAGGCCGAGCGCGTTTCCAAGCTGGCCGCGTACATCGCCGCACGCATTGGCGGCAACGCTTCGTGGGCTGCTCGCGCAGGCCTGCTGTCGAAGTGCGACCTGGCCACTGAAATGGTCGGCGAGTTCCCGGAGATGCAAGGTGTCGCCGGTTACTACTACGCCCTCAATGACGGCGAGCCGGAAGACGTCGCGCTGGCGCTGAACGAGCAATACATGCCACGCGGCGCCGGGGCAGAACTGCCAGCCACCCTGACCGGTGCAGCCGTTGCTATCGCTGACAAGCTCGACACCCTGGTCGGTATCTTCGGTATCGGCATGCTGCCAACCGGCAGCAAAGACCCGTATGCCCTGCGCCGCGCGGCACTGGGCGTTCTGCGTATCCTCATCGAGAAGAAACTCGATCTGGACCTGAACGACGCAGTGGCTTTCGCCGTGGCCGCATTCGGTGCCAAGGTCAAGGCTGCCGGTCTCAACGAGTCCGTGCTGGAATTCATCTTCGATCGTCTGCGTGCGCGTTACGAAGACGAAGGCGTCGAAGTCGCCACTTACCTGTCGGTACGTGCCTTGAAACCGGGTTCGGCGCTGGACTTCGATCAGCGTGTGCAAGCGGTGCAAGCCTTCCGCAAACTGCCGGAAGCAGCAGCGCTGGCGGCGGTGAACAAGCGTGTGTCGAACCTGTTGAGCAAACTCGAAGGCGCGGTACCGACCGAGGTGCAAGCCAAGTACTTCGACAACGCCAACGAGTTCTCGCTGTACTCGGCGATCCAGCAAGCGGATCAGGCTGTACAGCCAATGGCCGCCGCCCGTCAGTACAACGAATCGCTGGCACGCCTGGCTGCATTGCGTGAACCGGTGGATGCGTTCTTCGACGCGGTGATGGTCAATGCCGACGACGCCAATGTGCGGGCCAACCGTTACGCGCTACTGGCGCGTCTGCGTGGCCTGTTCCTCGGCGTTGCCGACATTTCGCTGCTGGGTTGAGGGATTGCTGTTGAAACTGCTGATTCTCGATCGGGACGGAGTGATCAATTACGACTCCGACGCTTACATCAAGTCGGTGGCGGAGTGGATTCCGTTGCCCGGCTCGATCGAGGCGATTGCGCAGTTGAGCAAGGCCGGCTGGACGGTGGCGGTGGCCACCAACCAGTCGGGCATTGCTCGCGGCTATTACGACCTCGCCACCCTCGATGCCATGCACGCGCGCCTGCGCGAGCTGGTCGTGGAGCAGGGCGGTGAAGTCGGGCTGATCGTGTATTGCCCGCATGGCCCGGACGAAGGCTGCGATTGCCGCAAGCCGAAACCGGGGATGTTGAAAACCATCGCCGCGCATTACGACGTCGAACTGAACAATGTCTGGTTCGTCGGCGACAGCCTTGGTGACCTGGAGGCCGCCAAAGCCGTCGATTCACAGCCAGTTTTGGTAAAGACCGGAAAAGGCGAAAAGACTCAGGGCAAAACCCTGCCGGTTGGCACTCTGATTTTTGACGATCTGGCGGCGATTGCCGCAGAACTTATCCACAACTAGAGTACTTCTGAAGTTCCTGACCAGGGATTGATCGGGAGTGCGCTTGAACATTCGGGCATTGCCCCGTAACGGTAAACGTCACTATGTCGATACTGCGGGCCATCAGGATTTTTCTCTTTTACCTGCTGCTGGGCACCACTTCCCTGCTGTGGTGCAGCTTGAGTTTTTTTATCGCGCCGTTTTTGTCATTCAAGGCGCGTTATCGTTTTATCAACGTGTACTGGTGCCGTTGCGCCTTGTGGTTGACCAAGGTGTTCCTCGGTATCCGTTACGAAATCAAAGGTGCGCAAAACGTGCCTGACCGGCCCTGCGTGATTCAATCGAACCACCAGAGCACTTGGGAGACGTTCTTTCTCTCTGCTTATTTCTCGCCGTTGAGCCAGGTGCTCAAACGCGAATTGCTGTACGTGCCGTTCTTCGGCTGGGCGATGGCCATGTTGCGACCGATCGCGATTGATCGTGACAACCCGAAAGCGGCGCTGAAGCAAGTCGCGGCCAAGGGTGATGAGCTGCTGAAGGACAACGTTTGGGTGCTGATCTTCCCGGAAGGTACACGCGTTCCTTACGGCACTGTCGGCAAATTCTCCCGCAGTGGTAGCGCTTTGGCAGTGAATGCGGCGCTTCCGGTGCTGCCGATTGCACACAATGCCGGCAAGTTCTGGCCGAAAATCGGCTGGGGCAAGAAGTCCGGGGTGATCACTGTCGTCATCGGTGAGCCGATGTATGCCGAAGGCACGGGCCCACGTGCCATCGCCGAGTTGAACGACCGGGTGCAAGCCTGGAATGAGAAGACTCAGCGCGAAATGGGTTCGCTGCCACCGGCCCCGCAAGCACCGGCTTCAAATGACCAGATCGCTGTCTGATATTTTGTGGATAACCTGTGTACGGTTTTGTTGAAAAGGCTTGAATATTCGTAATAAGTGACTGATTTACTTATATATTTCTCAAGCTCATAAAACACCGTAAAACGTGCATAAGTTTTTTCGGATGTAATAAAACCGGCTGATATAGCCGGTTTTTTTGTGCCTGATCATTCTGGGATCAGCGGTAACTCAAGCAGGAACGTGGTGCCTTGATCGACCACGCTTTGGCATTCGATCACGCCGTCATGGTGATCTACCACCGCTTTGACCATCGACAAGCCCAGGCCTACGCCATCGATGCCTTGTGCCGAGGAAAAACGTCGGTACTGGCTGAACAGGTCGGGTAATTCTTCGGCAGCGATGCCTTTGCCTTGGTCGATAAGCTCACACCGCAACCATGCTTCGTCGCAACGTACGCGCAGCGTTATCGTAGTATCGGCCGGGCTGTATTTGATCGCGTTTTCCAGCAGGTTGAACAGTGCACGGGTCAGCAGCCCTTGGTCAGCATTGATGAGGCGCTCTTGGGATTGCTCATCCATGTCATGCAGCAGTTCGATGCGTTGTTGCTGGGCAATCGGCAACGCTTGGTCCATGACGTCCAGCACCAGCATCGCGAACAGCGTCGGTTGAAATTGATAAGTCTCGGATTCGGCCCTCGCCAGCAAAACAAATCCATCGGTCAGATCCAGAGCGCGACGCACCTGGCGTTCGATTTGTTCGAACAGCGGCGTATCGGCGCCAGCCTGATGCCGGTGAACATCAAGCAAGGCAAGGATCGCCGAGTGTGGGGCACGCAGATCGTGCGAGAGGAATCGCAGCAAAACTCCACGTTGCTCCTCGGCGGCGCGTTCGGCGCTGAGGTCGGTCAGACTCAGCAACCAGCCTATCGGGGTGTCGCCATCGACTGGCAGCAACGCGGCACGCTCGAGCCGCAGGCTGCGTTCCTTGCTATCGCGAAACTCCAACAGCGGCAGGGCGGACAACGTCGGTCGCGCGTCGGTGGATGATTCCGGATAACCAAGGCGCTCCAGCTGATCAAGCACGTCATCCCCCACAAGAACATGATCAAACAGCGCGCGGGCCTTGCGGTTACCCAGCAGGATCTGCCCCCTGGGATCACTGATCAGTGTGGCAACTGGCAGGTATTCGAGACCGTCGGCGATGAACCGTCGGGTATCGCGGGTACGGCTCATGGCTTGCTCAAGCGCCATGATCTGGCCCTGCAGGCGATCGGCGCCAGTGAATTGCGAGCGACGGCGCTCGGGGAACACCTTCGGTTCACTGTCCAGCCGTGCCAGTTCCCAACCAAAATAGGTCAGCACTACACTCAGGCGCCGCCAATTCCAGATCAGATAACCGAACAACATCCCCAGCACTGCCGGCGTCGGGGACCACCAATGGCGCACTTCTGCCAGACCCGCACTGGCCAGCAGTGCGCACGCCATGCCGATCAACGTGACCCAAAGCGCCCAGCGCGGGCGCCATAACAGCAGCCCTAGACTGCCTGCCACCCAAACGACCGACAACAATGCGCCCATCGCCGGATGCGCATCGTGCAGGTTGACCTGCGCGCGATAAGACAGCAGCGCAGTCAGAGGCAACAGCACTAGACTTATCCACAACCACTCACGCACCAACTGTCGAAACAGTCGCTGCACCTGACTCGGCTCACGGCTTTCACGCCGACGCTGATTGTTCATGGGGAAAAAGGGCAGGGCAGGGTGAATGGTTTCATAGGCCACAGGTCTGAGACGTAGACCCGAAGAATCATAGCGGACGTCGACCAACGGCGGCCGCTTACTTTCACAGCTTGGGCCGAGCGACTATGGTTGTCCGCCAACTGCCCCAGCAACAAGGAATAACCGCGAATGCGCGTTGCGATACTGGACGACGAACCCGCCGAACTGCGCCGGGTCGAGCAAACCCTGCTGCAGATGGCCGACGCCGGCGAGCAGCCGTGGTCGCTGCACAGCTTTGAACGCGGAGAGGACCTGCTGCGGCAACTGCGCCGGGAAACCTTCGACCTGCTGATCCTCGACTGGCAACTGCCCGACATCACTGGCCTTGCGCTGCTGCGCTGGACCCGCGAACACATGGAAGCGCCACCGGCGGCGATCATGCTGACCAGTCGCGATGGCGAGAGCGATATCGTTCAGGCGTTGAATGCAGGGGCTGATGATTACGTCAGCAAGCCATTCCGGCCGAATGAACTGAAAGCGCGCGTGGCTGCGGTGCTGCGTCGGCATAGCCAGCAACGTGCGGCGGCGACGGAAGTGCTGAGTTTTAATGACCTGACGTTTGATGATGCCGAACTGACCGTTACTCGCGAGGGAAAGCCAATCGTCATGACCGAGCGTGAATATCGACTGGCTCGGTGCCTGTTCAGCAATCTGGGCCGGCCGTTGTCGCGGGATTATCTGTATGAGCGATTCTGGCCGCATGAAGAGATGGCGTCTTCGCGACCGTTGGATACGCATATCTACCGGTTGCGGAACAAGCTCGGGCTGACGGCGGATCGGGGTTGGCAGTTGCTGACGATTTATGGGTATGGGTATCGGTTGGAGAGTGTCGCGGCGGCAGAATAAAAGTCAAAGATCGCAGCCAATCAAAAAGGCCAACGCAATGCGTTGGCCTTTTTTATGTCGCAAACCTGATGTAGGTCAACAGAATCTCGGAGTCGTGAAGTCCCACGACATTGGAAAAAGATCATTTTTTTGTGAGGTTGAAATGACACATTCACAGAAAAAACAATTAATTAGTCCAATATCCACCCAACAGATGCATAACACTGGGTGTAATCGTTAAGTTTTTGGCTTACCCTGCCAAAGCCCTAAAATAAGAGGAACAGTAGCTGAGAGGACTATTGCGAGTCCAAATACAAAATCTATTTTATAGAACTGAAAATCTTCGACAGGCCCAATCAAAAACATTCTAATTGCCGCAACGCTAACGACGGTTGCTATCACATCAAGAGAAGGTTGCTTATCTGTCCTGAACAAAGAATAAATTACTGGTAAAAACAGAAACAATGTAAGCAATACCACCATTAGTTTAAACGAAAAACTTCGTTCTATTTTAACTGCACATTCGCCAGATCTGTAAACCCTATTATCATCAGCAGTCACGAGCGAACTGTCTGACGGCCCCATATAGTCGAATGTAGTCGATGAAACTTTAGGTACAAAAAAAGAAGATAGATCGATATTAGTAAAAGAGTTTTTAAAAGATAAGTCTTTGACACCTACTGGCGTATTTATATATAGAACGGCTCTATAACCATAGCGGAAATGCTCAAATGGGAAATCGCTTGCGTCCCCATATAGTTTTATGAGCTTCGGCTTCAAGTCAACAAATGCATTTGCATGAGGGCCTTCAAAGCTCGTTGTCCAATCGCCGAGTTCAACCTCCTCAGGAAATGGTGGAAAAATACTGTAGCTAAGCTGTAAAGGTTCAAGTCTCAGTCTTAACGGATGCCTTTCAAGTTTCAATGCATCGTAGGTTGCCTTAGAGACATTAACACCCCCCGAAATCCGAACCTTGCCAGCAATATCATTTTTTACATGTAAAAATATAAAATCCGAACTATAAAGAATTTGCGAATGCGATCCTGTTCGGCAAGCTTCATGCCCAGCAAAAACGTCTGATTCTTTAAACAACTTAAATCCGAGTAGTACATATAGCACTAGGAAAGCTATTGAACCGATACCAGCCACAGTGGTTAGCGAACGTTTCGAGTACATAAAACTCCCAATGAATAAAAACCCTACCAATGGAGCCCGATCCTAACTACTTATAGAAACTGTAACTCCGCTTAATCAAAAAACGCCAATCTCACTTCGTGCCTAATATCGACTACGCGTTAAAAATCTTCGAAGCCGCCCCTATTACAAGTTCGAACCCTACTATTAAAGTTGGAACAAACAATTCAATGAATGATACGTTTTTTCTCCAAAAATAAGCGAGTTTGGCGCCTGTTAGAAACTCCTACATCGATCAGCTATAGGAACTACCAAGGGCTGCGATCTTTTGATCTGCCAATAAAAAGGCCAACGCAATGCGTTGGCCTTTTATTTGTTTCACGCAAACCGGGATCAGAAATCCAGGTTGGAAACCGCCAGCGCATTGCTCTCGATGAAGTCACGGCGAGGTTCGACCGCATCACCCATCAGGGTGTTGAAGATCTGGTCTGCGCCAATGGCGTCTTCGATGGTGACTTTCAGCATGCGGCGCACGCTTGGGTCCATGGTGGTTTCCCACAGCTGATCCGGGTTCATTTCGCCCAGACCTTTGTATCGCTGAATGGTGTGACGCTTGGTGCTTTCGGCCATCAGCCAGTCCAGTGCTTCCTTGAACTCGGTGACCGCTTTCTTGCGTTCGCCACGCTGGATGTACGCGCCTTCGTCGAGCAGGGTGCTCAGTTGAGCGCCGAGGGTGACGACGGTTTTGTAGTCGTTGCTGCCGAAGAAGTCGCGGTTGAAGGTGACGTAGTTCGACAGGCCGTGGGAGATCAGTTCGACCTCTGGTAGCCACACACCACGTTCACGATCTTCACGCAGGCTGGCCTTGTAGACCAGACCGGATTTTTCCACGGTACGCAGACGCGCTTCGTACTGGGCCAGCCACTCCTGCATCGCGGCGTGGTCGCCGAGCTTTTCCAGGCTCACGGCCGGCAGATAGATGAAGTGCTCGGTCAATTCCTGCGGGTACAGGCGCGACAGACGCTTGAGGGTCTTCATTACCATGCGGAAGTCGTTCACCAGACGCTCGAGCGCTTCACCGGAAATGCCCGGGGCTTCTTCGTTCAGGTGCAGGCTCGCATCTTCCAGGGCCGACTGCGTCATGTACTCTTCCATGGCGTCGTCGTCTTTGATGTATTGCTCTTGCTTGCCTTTCTTGACCTTGTACAGCGGCGGCTGGGCGATGTAGATATAGCCGCGCTCGATCAGCTCCGGCAACTGACGGAAGAAGAAGGTTAGCAGCAGGGTACGGATGTGCGAACCGTCGACGTCAGCATCGGTCATGATGATGATGTTGTGATAACGCAGCTTGTCGATATTGTATTCGTCGCGACCGATACCGCAGCCCAGTGCGGTGATCAAGGTGCCCACTTCCTGGGAAGAGATCATCTTGTCGAAACGCGCTTTCTCGACGTTGAGGATCTTGCCCTTCAACGGCAGGATCGCCTGAGTCTTGCGGTTACGTCCCTGCTTGGCAGAGCCGCCCGCGGAGTCACCTTCCACGAGGTACAGTTCGGACAGGGCCGGGTCTTTTTCCTGGCAGTCAGCGAGCTTGCCCGGCAGGCCGGCGATGTCCAGCGCGCCTTTGCGGCGGGTCATCTCACGGGCCTTGCGCGCCGCTTCACGGGCACGGGCGGCGTCGATCATCTTGCCTACGACCAGCTTGGCTTCGTTCGGGTTCTCCAGGAGGAAGTCGGAGAAGTACTTGCCCATCTCCTGCTCGACTGCGGTCTTCACTTCGGAAGAGACCAGCTTGTCTTTGGTCTGCGAGCTGAACTTCGGATCCGGTACTTTCACCGAGATGATCGCGGTCAGGCCTTCACGGGCATCGTCACCGGTGGTGGCGACTTTGTGCTTCTTCGCCAGACCTTCCTGCTCGATGTAGTTGTTCAGGTTACGCGTCAGTGCCGAACGGAAGCCCACCAAGTGGGTGCCACCGTCGCGCTGCGGAATGTTGTTGGTGAAGCACAACAGGTTCTCGTTGAAGCTGTCGTTCCACTGCAGGGCGATTTCCACGCCGATGCCGTCTTCACGCTGGATGTTGAAGTGGAACACCTGGTTGACCGCAGTCTTGTTGGTGTTCAGGTATTCAACGAACGCACGCAAACCGCCTTCGTATTTGAACAGCTCTTCCTTGCCGCTGCGCTCATCCTTGAGGACGATGCCGACACCGGAGTTGAGGAAGGACAGTTCACGAATGCGCTTGGCGAGGATGTCCCAGCTGAAGTGAATGTTCTTGAAGGTTTCGCTGGAAGCCTTGAAATGAATCTGGGTACCGGTGGTTTCGCTGTCGCCAACGATGGCCATCGGCGCCTGAGGTACGCCGTGGACGTAGGTCTGTTCCCAGATCTTGCCGCTGCGGCGAACAGTCAGTACCAGCTCTTCGGACAGCGCGTTCACTACCGACACACCAACACCGTGCAAGCCGCCGGATACTTTGTAGGAGTTGTCGTCGAACTTACCGCCAGCGTGGAGGACGGTCATGATGACCTCGGCGGCGGAAACACCTTCCTCTTTGTGCACGTCTACCGGGATGCCACGGCCGTTATCTTTAACGGTGATGGACTCATCCGGGTGGATGATGATGCTGATGTCGTCGCAGTGGCCGGCGAGGGCTTCGTCGATCGAGTTGTCGACCACCTCGAACACCATGTGGTGCAGACCGCTGCCATCGTCGGTGTCACCAATGTACATACCGGGACGTTTGCGTACGGCATCCAGGCCTTTCAGCACTTTAATGCTCGTTGAGTCGTACGTATTTTCTTCGCTCAATGCCTTCACTCCCGATGGTCGTGGGTCTGGGTGATACGGCCCTGTTCCACGTGGAACAGAGCGACTGGCGTTTCCGTCTGCCAGCCTTCCCTCAATAATTCGTGATCTACACAGGTGATAAACACCTGGCAGCGTAAGTCTTCCAGCAAGCGGCACAGCGCGCGACGATGGCTCTCGTCCAGCTCGGACGGCAAGTCATCCACCAGATAAATACACTGACCGCGTCGGGCCTGGCTGACCAGATGCCCTTGGGCAATCCGCAGTGCACAGACCACTAACTTCTGCTGACCCCGGGACAAAATGTCCGCGGCATTGTGTGCGCCCAATCTAAGACGCAAATCAGCCCGTTGCGGTCCGGCCTGGGTATGGCCCATTTGCTGGTCCCGTTGCACGGAACCGGCTAATACGGCGCTCAATTCCCGGTCTTTGTCCCAGCCTCGGTAATAGCTGAGCGTCAAACCTTCGAGCTCAACCAGTTCGCTCAAGGTTTGTTCAAAGACTGGTTTCAAGGCTTTGATGTAAGCGCGGCGGTATTCATCGATTTCAGCGCTGGCCTGGCACAGTTCCCTGTCCCAAACCGCTTGCGAAACGGCGTCAAGTGTACCATGCCGCAGCCATGAGTTTCTCTGGCGCAAGGCCTTCTGCAAACGCTGCCAAGTGGCCATGAAACGTGGCTCGACGTGGAACACGCCCCAGTCGAGAAACTGCCGGCGAATCTTGGGTGCGCCTTCAAGCAGGCGGAAGCTGTCGGGGTTGATCAACTGCAGTGGCAGGATCTCCGCCAGTTGCGCAGCGCTGCGGGCGTTCTGACCGTCGATGCGGATCTGGAACTCGCCCTGACGATCACGCGAGATACCCAAAGCGCTATGCCCACCCTCGGCCAATTCGACCTGACCAAATACGGTACAGGCGAGCTGCTCGTACTGGATGACGGGCAAAAGCCGAGTGCTACGAAACGAACGGGCAAGCCCCAGCAGATGAATGGCTTCCAGAACACTGGTTTTGCCGCTGCCGTTGGCGCCGTAAAGAATGTTGATGCGGGGGGAGGGGGAGAAGGTCACCGGGTGCAGATTGCGCACCGCGGTGACCGAAACACGACTTAAGGACATCCAGGATCAGCTGATTACAGACGCATCGGCATGACAACGTAAGCCGAATCGTCGTTATCGGACTCCTGCACCAGCGCACTGCTGTTGGAGTCGGACAGGATCAGGCGAACCTGCTCGGTGGTCATCACGCCCAGCACGTCGAGCAAGTAGCTCACGTTGAAGCCGATTTCCAGCGAACCGCCGTTGTATTCAACGCCCACTTCTTCTTCCGCTTCTTCCTGCTCCGGGTTGTTGGCCTGGATCTTCAACTGACCGCTGGCCAGTTGCAGACGGATACCACGGTACTTCTCGTTGGACAGAATCGCGGTGCGGCTGAATGCTTCACGCAGAGCCTGACGATCGCCCAGTACCAACTTGTCGCCGCCCTTCGGCAGAACGCGCTCGTAGTCCGGAAACTTGCCGTCGACCAGTTTCGAGGTGAAGGTGAATTCGCCGGTAGTGGCGCGGATGTGGTGCTGGCCCAATACGATGCTGACATTGCCGTCCGGCTCAGTGAGCAGACGTGCCAGTTCAAGGATACCTTTGCGCGGCACGATCACCTGGTGGCGATCAGGCTGGCCGATATCGGCTTTCATCGAGCACATGGCCAGGCGGTGACCGTCGGTGGCCACGGCGCGGATGATGCCTTCGGACACTTCCAGCAGCATACCGTTGAGGTAGTAACGCACGTCCTGCTGAGCCATGGCGAAGCTGGTGCGCTCGATCAGGCGACGCAGTTTGCTTTGCTCGAGGCTGCAAGTCAGCGAACCCGGACCTTCTTCAACGGTCGGGAAATCGTTGGCTGGCAAAGTCGACAGAGTGAAACGGCTACGGCCAGCCTTCACGACCAGCTTCTGCTCGTCGACCTTGATGTCGATCAGCGCATCGTTGGGCAAGCTTTTGCAGATATCCATCAGCTTGCGCGCAGGCACGGTGATGGAACCTGTTTCAGCTGGCTCTTCGAGTTGCACACGACCGACCAGCTCGACTTCCAGGTCGGTACCGGTCAGCGACAGTTGCTGGCCTTCGACAACCAGCAGCACGTTGGATAGTACCGGCAAGGTCTGTCGGCGCTCGACGACGCCTGCGACCAGTTGCAGGGGTTTCAACAGGGCTTCGCGTTGAATGGTGAAATGCATGGTCTAGTCCCTTGCCTTAATAAGCTGCGCTGGTGTTCATCAAGTGGTCAGTGTACGCAGCAGGTTCTTGTAGTCCTCGCGGATGTCCGCGTCGGATTCCTTAAGTTCGTTGATCTTGCGGCAGGCGTGCAACACGGTGGTGTGGTCGCGGCCGCCAAACACGTCGCCGATTTCCGGCAGGCTGTGGTTGGTCAGTTCCTTGGACAACGCCATGGCCACCTGACGCGGACGCGCTACCGAGCGCGAACGGCGCTTGGACAGCAGATCCGAGATCTTGATCTTGTAGTACTCGGCGACAGTGCGCTGAATGTTATCCACAGAGACCAGTTTGTCTTGCAGCGCCAACAGGTCTTTCAGGGATTCGCGAATCAGCTCGATGGTGATGTCGCGGCCCATGAAGTGCGAGTGGGCGATCACGCGTTTCAGCGCGCCTTCCAGCTCGCGGACGTTGGAGCGAATACGCTGGGCGATAAAGAACGCGGCGTCGTGCGGCAACTCGACTTTGGCCTGGTCGGCCTTCTTCATCAAGATCGCCACGCGGGTTTCCAGTTCCGGCGGCTCGACGGCAACCGTCAGGCCCCAGCCGAAGCGGGATTTAAGGCGCTCTTCAAGGCCTTCAATTTCTTTCGGGTAGCGGTCACTGGTAAGAATGACCTGCTGGCCACCTTCAAGCAGGGCGTTGAAGGTGTGGAAAAACTCTTCCTGCGAACGCTCTTTACGGGCGAAGAACTGAATGTCGTCGATCAGCAAAGCATCCACCGAACGGTAGAAACGCTTGAACTCGTTGATCGCGTTCAGTTGCAGGGCCTTGACCATGTCGGCCACGAAACGCTCGGAATGCAGGTACACGACCTTGGCATTCGGGTTCTTCTTTAATAGATGGTTACCCACCGCGTGCATCAAGTGGGTTTTACCCAGACCAACGCCACCATAAAGGAATAGTGGGTTGTAGCCGTGCTTGGGGTTGTCCGCCACTTGCCAGGCCGCCGCACGGGCGAGTTGGTTGGACTTGCCTTCGACAAAATTCTCGAAGGTGAAGGTGCGGTTCAGGTAACTGGTGTGCTTGAGCGCGCCTTCAACCTGCACGGTGCGCTGTTCGGCGCGGACCGGGGCTTGCTGCGAAGCAGCACCGGACATCGGGTCGAAACTGTCGCGAGACGGTTCATCGCTGACTTCCGGGCTTTTTTGCGTCGAACGCTTGGCCGTCGGTGCAGGCGTCTGCGAGGGTGCCGGCGTGTTCGCAGGCGCGGCATTGGCCTGAGCCTGAGAAACCTGTGCGGCGGCCAGCGGCGCATTCGGTGCGGCACGCGGAGCGGAACTGCGTTTGCTGCCTATTAATAAGGAAAGCGCAGGCGCCATGCCGTTGCCGTGCTCATCCAGCAGTTCAAGGACCCGTCCCAGGTACTTTTCGTTGACCCAGTCCAGCACAAAACGGTTCGGTGCGTAGACGCGCAACTCGTCGCCTTCGGCTTCGACCTGTAGTGGACGGATCCAGGTGTTGAATTGTTGGGCAGGCAGCTCCTCGCGCAAAAGCTCCACGCACTGCTGCCAAAGTTCCACTGACACGGATATCCCCTAAGTTGAAAGCCGGTGAGGCAAAAACAAGCGGCCATTGTAGCGGCGAGCCGTCCACTTATCCACATGCAGGTTGCCCGGTGAACATGATTTATCAACGCGTTAAATCAGAAAAAGGCGACCAACGGTGTGTGAATAAGCTCTGTGGATAACCGCCTCTAAGGGCACTGGACAACTGGGGGCTGAACTCGGTGGATAACCTGCCTGTGGATAACAGCCCATTCCACGCACAGGTTATCCGATAGCGCAGCACAGGCTGAACACGGTTTTCCACTGTAGTTGTCATTCTCTGTACATCAGGTAAAACATGGGCTGATGTCACTTATCCACAGAAGAAGGGCTGCCTAGCTTTTATAAGCTTTACAGAAAAGCTTTAAATAATTCCCTTCTTTATTTTTATATTTGGCAGACAAGCTTTCAGGCAGAGAGAGCCCCGATATCTATTTATAAGGAAACGCTGGTTGGAAATTGACCTGAAGGCTTGCTTTCTCTAGAATCCCCGGTCTCTTAAAACGGGGGCCATTCCGGCCCGTTGTGGACGAACCAGGTAACACGACATGAAACGTACTTTCCAACCAAGCACTATCAAACGCGCCCGTACTCACGGTTTCCGTGCTCGCATGGCTACCAAGAACGGCCGTGCTGTCCTGTCGCGTCGCCGCGCCAAAGGTCGTGCGCGTCTGGCAGTTTGATAATCCGGTACTGGAGGTGAGTCAGGACTTCAGTCGGGAAAAGCGTCTGCTTACTCCCCGGCATTTCAAGGCAGTCTTTGACTCCCCTACCGGCAAGGTTCCGGGGAAAAATCTCCTGCTCCTTGCACGCAACAACGATCTTGATCACCCCCGTCTCGGGCTGGTTATCGGGAAAAAGAGCGTAAAGCTCTCCGTTGAGCGCAATCGCCTCAAACGTTTGATGCGCGAATCGTTCCGTCTGCACCAGGATTCACTGGTCGGCTGGGACATCGTTATCGTCGCGCGCAAAGGTCTGGGCGATGTAGAAAACCCCGAATTGATTCAGCATTTCGGCAAGCTCTGGAAGCGTCTGGCACGCAGCAAGCCAGTTCCAGAAGTCAAAACCGAAACTGTAGGGGTAGACAGTACCGATGCGTAAACTGGCCCTCGTTCCGATCCAGTTTTATCGCTATGCCATTAGTCCTTTGATGGCCAGTCACTGTCGTTTCTACCCCAGTTGTTCCTGCTACGCGTATGAAGCCATCGAAAATCATGGCCTTCTGCGCGGTGGCTGGCTGACCTTTCGTCGTTTAGGTCGCTGTCATCCGTGGAATCCCGGTGGTTATGACCCGGTTCCACCTATCCCTACCTCCCGTTCTTCTTCGATGGCCGAGTAATCATGGATATCAAACGCACGATCCTGATCGTCGCCCTGGCAATCGTGGCCTACGTTATGGTCCTTAAATGGAACCAGGACTATGGTCAGGCTGCCCTGCCGACTCAGAATGTTGCTTCCAGTACGACTACATCCGGTTTGCCGGATACCGCCACTGGCAATAATGCTGCCGCCAGTGACGATATTCCGCGCGCCGCTAGCGATACCAGCGCACCTGCCGAAACGCCGGTAGCCGCCAGCAAGGACCTGATCCAGATCAAAACCGACGTGCTCGATCTCGCGATCGATCCACAAGGTGGCGATGTCGCTCAACTGACCTTGCCTCTGTATCCACGTCGTCAGGATCGTCCTGATGTTCCGTTCCAGCTGTTCGATAACGGCGGCGAACGTGTTTATCTGGCCCAAAGCGGTCTGATCGGCACCAACGGCCCGGATGCAAATCCTGCCGGTCGTCCGGTCTACTCCTCGGAGAAGAAGACTTATCAACTGGCTGACGGTCAGGACCAATTGGTCGTAGACCTGAAGTTCAGCAAGGACGGCGTCAATTACATCAAGCGTTTCACCCTGAAACGCGGCCTGTATGACGTAGCCGTTTCCTACATTGTGGATAACCAGAGCGCTCAGCCCTGGAACGGCGCAATGTTTGCTCAGTTGAAGCGCGACAACAGTGCCGATCCTTCGTCCACTACTGCTACTGGCACCGCGACTTACCTGGGCGCTGCCCTGTGGACAAGTTCGGAGCCGTACAAGAAAGTGTCCATGAAGGACATGGACAAGGCGCAGCTGAAAGAAACCGTCACCGGTGGTTGGGTAGCCTGGCTGCAACACTACTTCGTGACTGCATGGATTCCGGCGAAGGGCGAAAACAACGTCGTCCAGACCCGTAAAGACAGCAAAGGCAACTACATCATCGGTTACACCGGTCCTACATTGACCGCTGCGCCAGGTGCCAAAGTTGAAACCAGCGCTGTGCTGTACGCCGGTCCGAAAAGCCAGGCTGTGCTGAAAGAGTTGTCCCCAGGTCTGGAACTGACCGTCGACTACGGCATCTTGTGGTTCATTGCCCAGCCAATCTTCTGGTTGCTGCAACACATCCACGCGATCGTTGGTAACTGGGGCTGGTCGATTATCTTCCTGACCATGCTGATCAAGGGTCTTTTCTTCCCTCTGTCGGCTGCCAGCTACAAATCGATGGCGCGCATGCGTGCCGTTGCGCCGAAACTGGCTGCTTTGAAAGAACAACATGGCGATGACCGGCAGAAAATGTCGCAAGCCATGATGGAGCTGTACAAGAAAGAGAAGATCAATCCGCTGGGCGGCTGCTTGCCGATCCTCGTGCAGATGCCGGTTTTCCTTTCGCTGTACTGGGTTCTGCTGGAAAGCGTGGAAATGCGCCAGGCGCCGTTCATGCTGTGGATCACTGACCTGTCGATCAAGGATCCGTTCTTCATTCTGCCGATCATCATGGGCGCAACCATGTTCATCCAGCAGCAGTTGAACCCGACTCCTCCGGATCCGATGCAGGCGAAGGTCATGAAAATGATGCCAATCATCTTCACCTTCTTCTTCCTGTGGTTCCCGGCTGGTCTGGTGCTGTACTGGGTTGTGAACAACTGCCTGTCCATCACCCAACAGTGGTACATCACACGTAAGATCGAACGGGCTACCAAAGCAGCCGCTTGATTTACACTGTGGATAACCACTCAAAACGCCCCCTAGTGGGGCGTTTTGCTATCTGTCATTTTTGTCTGGATTCCGGTTAATGAGCGTACCTCGTGAAACCATCGCCGCTGTCGCCACCGCTCAAGGTCGCGGTGGTGTGGGCATCGTCCGTATTTCCGGGCCGTTGGCCAGTGTTGCGGCAAAAGCCATCAGCGGCCGCGAACTGAAACCGCGTTACGCCCATTACGGCCCGTTTTTCACTGACGACAAACAGGTGCTGGACGAAGGTCTGGCGCTGTATTTCCCGGGACCGAACTCGTTCACCGGTGAAGACGTTCTGGAATTGCAGGGCCACGGCGGCCCGATCGTTCTGGATATGTTGCTCAAACGTTGTCTGGAACTGGGCTGCCGTCTGGCGCGTCCGGGGGAATTCAGCGAACGCGCGTTCCTCAATGACAAACTCGACCTGGCCCAGGCCGAGGCGATTGCCGATTTGATCGAAGCCAGTTCTGCACAGGCTGCGCGTAATGCTCTGCGCTCATTACAAGGCGCGTTTTCCCAGCGTGTGCATAACTTGACCGAGCAGCTGATCGGGTTGCGTATCTACGTTGAAGCCGCCATCGACTTTCCGGAAGAAGAAATCGACTTCCTCGCCGATGGCCATGTATTGAGCATGCTCGACAAAGTGCGCGATGAGTTATCCACAGTACTGCGTGAAGCCGGGCAGGGCGCGTTGCTGCGCGATGGCATGACCGTAGTGATCGCCGGCCGTCCGAACGCCGGCAAGTCCAGCCTGTTGAATGCGTTGGCCGGTCGCGAAGCGGCAATCGTTACCGAGATCGCCGGCACCACACGGGATATCCTGCGTGAACATATCCACATCGACGGCATGCCGCTGCACGTTGTCGATACTGCAGGTCTGCGTGATACCGATGATCATGTGGAAAAGATCGGTGTTGAACGAGCATTGAAGGCTATCAGTGAAGCCGATCGGGTGTTGTTGGTAGTCGATGCAACGGCCCCGGAAGCGCTGGATCCGTTTGCGTTGTGGCCGGAATTCCTCGAAACCCGCCCGGATCCGGCGAAAGTAACCCTGATCCGCAACAAAGCCGATCTGACCGGCGAAGCGATTGTCCTGGAAACCAGTGAAGACGGGCATGTGACGATCAGCCTCAGCGCCAAGTCGGCCGGTGAAGGACTGGATCTGCTGCGCGATCATCTCAAGGCGTGCATGGGTTACGAGCAAACCTCGGAAAGTAGTTTCAGCGCACGTCGTCGACATCTGGAGGCATTACGTCATGCCAGCGCCGCGTTGGAACACGGCCGCGCGCAGCTTACATTGGCAGGCGCCGGCGAATTGCTCGCCGAAGATCTGCGTCAGGCCCAGCATTCTCTGGGTGAAATCACCGGGGCTTTCAGCTCTGATGATCTGCTGGGAAGGATCTTTTCCAGCTTCTGCATCGGCAAATAACAATAAGGGGCTGTGGAAATTTATCCACAGCCCCTTTTTCGTTTTACCAGTTGTAGGAGACCGTACCGAGCAAGGTGCGGTCTTCACCCCAATAACAACGCCCAGCATCGTTGCATCCCGACACATATTCCTTGTCGAACAGGTTCTTCGCGTTCAGGTCGACGCTCCAGTGCGTATCGATCTGATAACCGATCGCCGCATCCACCAACGTGACATCGCCGGCATCGAGCTTGCCGTACAGAGAAGGTGAGGTGTAGGCGAAGGCACTGTCGAAGTAACGCACACCACCGCCGACGTACAGACCTTTCAAGTCGCCATCGAGGAATCGGTATTTCGTCCAGACCGAAGACTGATTACGTGGCACGCCGGTCATTTGATGGCCTTTGACCAATGACGTTGCCGCGTCCTTGGTGATGCGCGCGTCGGTGTAGGTGTAGGCCGCCGTGACATTGAGGTTCTGGGTCAGGTTGCTGTTCAGTTCCAGTTCCACGCCTTTGGAACGGCTTTCGCCGACCTGACGATAGGTCGCTGTCGTCGAGTCGAAGTAGGTGTCGTCCTTTTTGCGCAGGTCGTACACCGAAGCGGTAAACGCAGTATCCCAGCCGATCGGTTCGTATTTCAGGCCCACTTCATATTGGCTGCTGGTGATGGGGTCGAGTGGCGTACCGGCATTGGAAATCTGCTGCACTGGGACGAACGAGGTGGAGTAGCTGACATACGGCGTCATGCCGTTGTCGAACTGGTACATCACGCCGCCCTGATAGGTGAATTTCTTATCCTCGGAGCTGATGTCGCTCGACTGGGCCACCTTGTCGCGAAAATCACTGTCGACCCAATCCTGACGGCCACCGAGCAGGAACAGCCAATGGTCATACTTGCTCTGGATCTGTGCATAAACCCCTTTCATCTGTTGTTCAAGCAAGGTGTTTTGCACCGCAATCGGCGTGGTCGGGTCGCGCAGGTACACCGGGTTATATACATCGATCGGCCCGACGATGCCGGCGTTCCAGTCCTGATTGAACGAGGTACGGTCATAGCTGGCGCCGAACAGCACGGTGTTCTCCAGACCGCCGACCTGGAATTTGCCTTCCAGTTGGTTATCCAGCGAGTACACCATCGACTTGTTGAAGCGATCGTAGGCGGTCATGTTCAGGCGCGTGCCGAAACCGGCGTTGTTGAGATTGCCCGGCCAGGTTTCGTGACGGGTGATGCGCGACTGCATGTAGCGCGAGTTCTGCCGAAACTGCCAATCATCATTGAATGAGTGGCTGTACTCGTAACCGGTGCTCCAGGTTTCCCTTTCGAAAGTGTTCCAGTCCGGGTCGCCGAGCATGGTGTCCTTGGATAACTTGCCGTTGGGATTGCTCAGCAATGTCCCGGCGGCCGGCAGGCCAAGCTCCATGTTGGTGTGATCCTTCTGGTAGTTGGCCAGCAGGGTCAGGGTATTGAAGTCATCGAAATTCAAAGTCAGCGAAGGGGCGATGTAGAGACGGTCATCCGGGACGTGATCAGTCTGGGTGTCGGACTTGCGACCGAGCATCACCACTCGCCCGAGAACGTTGCCGCTGTCATTGAGTGGCCCGGAGACATCGACGCCGATCTGCCGGCGATTGTTCGATCCATAACCCAATTGCACTTCGCCTTGCGGTGCCGCGGTTGGCCGTTTGCTGACCAGATTGACCAGACCGCCCGGCGCGTTTTCCCCATAGAGCAGTGAGGACGGGCCACGGAAAATCTCGACGCGCTCCAGTCCGTAGGGCTCGGTGCTGGTGTCATACCGATTGCCCTGGACGCGTAGTCCATCGCGCAACAGACCGTAGCCATAATCGGTGGCGTTGAAACCGCGAATATAGAACAGGTCCCCGGCCAGACTGTCGCCGGCGGCAAACGGTGGGGCGAAGATCCCCGGTACGTAGCCAAGCACCTCGGTCAGCGTCTGAGATTTCTGATCTTTCATACGCTGGGCGGTTACGACTGACACCGAGCGCGGCGTTTCCGACAACGGTGTACTGGTTTTCGTACCGATCCGGCTGTTTTGCGCCTTGTATCCGACGTCGGCGGCGTAATCCAGATTCATCGGGTTGGCCAACTGACCATTGATGTTGGTTGGGGCCAGCTCTAGCGAATCACCGTTTGGCAGCGCCTGCAGAATGTAACTGCCCGGCGCCTGCGGTACGGCTTGCAAACCCGAGCCTTGCAGCAGTTGGGCGAATCCCTGGTCGACGGTGAAGTTGCCGTTCAACCCGGCGCTGCGCAAGCGGCTGGTCTGTTGCGGCGAGAACGACAGAATCACGTTGGCGGCCGAGGCGAACTGGCTCAGCGCATTATCCAGCGGGCCGGCGGCGATGGCGTAACGCTGGGCTACCGATGCAGCGACGGCGTTATGGCTAATCACCAGGCAGGACGCGGCGCTGGTCATCAGTAAGCTATAGGCAATGCAGTGGTAGGAAAAACGCTGACGAAACGTGGGAAGACGCATGTGTGGATAAGCCCTGAAGGTGGCAAAGAGCCGCGTTTATCGCGATTACCTGTAGGGCCGGGTCAGGGCAAAAAAAGATAACCCTGTTGTCGATTTATTTTCCCCAGGTGAAATTTCGTTCAAACGTTGTGGCTGATCGAGACCCAATAACGGGTGAAATAGCGCACGTTGATCGGCAGCGACGCCTGAAGATTGGCCAAGACTGCGTCAGTTGAATTGAGGCGGAATGTTCCGGAAACACGCAGCTCTCGGGCACGCCCGTCGCAATGCAAAACGCCACTGCGATAACGGCCCAATTCTTCAATCACATCGCCCAAGCGTGCATCGAGAACGATCAATTGGCCGTTGATCCAAGCCACTTCGGAGGATTTGAAGGGATGAATGAGCGCTATGTGCTGACGATCAAAATAAGCGCCTTCGCCTGCCTGCAAGATTTTAGCGGCCGTTGAACTATCACCGGGCAGAACACTGACCCGGTCTTCCAGCACTCCAACGCGGGTTGAGCTCGATAACTGGTGAACGGAGAAACGAGTGCCGAGCGCTTGAATCCGGCCGTCGCGGGTTTCGACGAAAAAGGGCCGTTGATCACCCAGCTTTCCGGTTTGAATGAGGATCTCGCCGGAGCGCAGGCGAATCAGCCGCTGTGCTTTATCGAAAGAGACATCAATAGCGGTATCGGTGTTGAGTTGAATCTGGCTGCCATCCGCCAATGTGATATTGCGACGCTGGCCAACGCCAGTCTTATAGTCGGCCCAGACATTTCCCAAGGCAGTGTGTTGCTGAACATTCCAGCCCACGAACCCCGTGCCCGCCGCTAGCAGCAATAACTTCAGCACCTGGCGGCGTTGCTGGCCGTTATTCAGCGCGCGGCGTTTCAGATCCTGCGGCAGGGTGCCGAGGTGGCGCTGCAATTGTTCCATCTGGTTCCACGCCGCCAGATGCGCCGGGTCGCTATCTATCCACAACTGCCAGGCCTTCTGTTCGGCGAGCGTTGGCGGATCTGCCTGAAACTGCACATACCAACCGGCGGCCGCTTCGAAGATCTGGCGATTGGGGGCGATGGCCATCAACGTTGCGCCATGATCAGGGCACATTCCGTCAGCGCGCGGATCATGTGCTTCTTCACCGTGGTCAGCGAAACCTTCAGCTGCAAAGCGATCTGTTGATAAGTCAGGCCATCGATCTGCGACAGCATAAAGATTTTTTGGCTTCTGGCGCCGAGCCCGGCCAAGGCTTTATCCACAGCGACGAGGGTTTCGATGATCAGCGCCTTGTCTTCCTCGCTGATGGCAGTGGCTTCCGGTCGAGCCGCCAGGGTCTGCAAATACGCGGCTTCGATGGCCCGTCTTCTATAACGATCAATGACCAGACCGCGTGCAATGGTCGCCAGATAATCCCGTGGCTCGCGAATCTGTGCGGCATTGCGCGCTGCCAGAATACGCACGAACGTGTCATGCGCCACATCGGCAGCATCGCAGGCGTCATGCAATTTTCCCTTGAGCCACCCGTATAGCCACGAATGGTGTTGCTCGTAGATTTGCTCGATCGCAGCAGTGTGGGCGGTTAGGGACATAGGAAAAGTGGGCGCGTTAATGATAATGCCTATTATTAGCCTCTGTTACGTTGTCTCACAATAGTCCTCGCACATCCCTCCATCGACTTCTTTGTCGCCAGCGAACCCTCGTTGGCGATTTTTTTTGCGTCCCGAATATGCCGTTTTATCGATTTTCTGTGGATTAAGCCCTGTGAATAACTGCCACTGAGGCCGGTTGATAACAGGGCCTCAAAACTGGATATAACCCCCTCTGTGGATAACCATCCCTTTCATCCACAGGCTTAAACCGGTTATCCAAGCCTCTCATTGGCACATGGGCACAGGGTTTTGAATCTCTGTACATATTGAATATAAAGGCCTGTAGCGATCTATCCACAGAAAGTAGGCTCAGTAGAAATAAACATAAAAACAAAGGTTTTATAAATTTCTCTCTTTTTTATTCTTTTAACCTTGAGTTCTCCACAGCTGGTTAATTTTTGTGCAAAGGGTTCTTTAGGAAGGGCGAAGTCCCTATACTTGTCGACCAGGTCCAGAAACCTGATCTCAAACTATTCCTGAATTACCTACTTAAGCAGGCACGAGGTGCGTGGTGGATTTCCCTTCCCGTTTTGAAGTGATCGTCATCGGCGGCGGTCATGCCGGTACCGAGGCAGCACTGGCCTCAGCACGTATGGGGGCAAAAACCCTGTTGCTGACGCATAACGTGGAAACCCTCGGTGCCATGAGTTGCAACCCGGCCATCGGTGGCATTGGCAAAAGCCATCTGGTCAAGGAAATCGATGCCCTCGGCGGCGCGATGGCCACGGCTACCGATTTGGGTGGCATCCAGTTTCGTGTGTTGAACAGCCGTAAAGGCCCGGCCGTGCGTGCAACCCGCGCTCAGGCCGACCGCATTCTTTACAAAGCCGCTGTCCGCGAAATTCTGGAAAACCAACCGAATCTGTGGATATTTCAACAAGCCGCTGATGATCTGATCGTCGAGCAGGAACAAGTCCGTGGTGTTGTCACCCAAATGGGTCTGCGCTTCTTCGCCGATTCCGTGGTGTTGACCACTGGTACGTTCCTCGGCGGACTTATCCACATCGGTTTGCAGAATTTTTCCGGCGGTCGTGCCGGTGATCCACCGTCGATCGCCCTGGCTCACCGTCTGCGTGAGATGCCACTGCGTGTCGGTCGCCTGAAAACCGGCACACCGCCGCGTATCGACGGCAAATCTGTGGATTTCTCGGTGATGACCGAGCAACCGGGCGATACGCCGATCCCAGTGATGTCGTTCATGGGCAACAAGGAACAGCATCCACGTCAGGTCAGCTGCTGGATTACTCACACGAACGCCCGCACTCACGAAATCATTGCAGCGAACCTCGATCGTTCGCCGATGTATTCCGCTGCCGGTGAAATCGAAGGCATCGGCCCGCGCTATTGCCCATCGATCGAAGACAAGATCCACCGCTTTGCCGACAAGGAAAGCCATCAGGTCTTTATCGAACCGGAAGGTTTGACTACCCACGAGCTGTATCCGAACGGGATATCCACCAGCTTGCCGTTCGACGTGCAATTGCAGATCGTGCAATCGATCCGCGGCATGGAGAACGCGCACATCGTGCGTCCGGGTTATGCGATCGAGTACGACTACTTCGATCCGCGCGACCTGAAGTACAGCCTGGAAACCAAAGTCATCGGCGGTCTGTTTTTCGCCGGGCAAATCAACGGCACCACCGGTTACGAAGAAGCCGGCGCGCAAGGTTTGCTGGCTGGCGCCAACGCCGCACTGCGTGCCAAGGGCAAAGAAGCCTGGTGTCCGCGTCGCGATGAAGCGTACATCGGTGTATTGGTCGACGACCTGATCACCCTCGGTACCCAAGAGCCGTACCGCATGTTCACTTCCCGTGCCGAGTACCGCCTGATCCTGCGCGAGGACAACGCCGACCTGCGTCTGACCGAAAAAGGTCGCGAGCTCGGTCTGGTCGATGACGCGCGTTGGGCGGCCTTCTGCAAGAAACGCGAAAGCATTGAACTCGAAGAACAGCGTCTGAAAAGCACGTGGGTTCGCCCGAACACGCAGCAGGGCGATGCGATTGCCGAGAAGTTCGGCACGCCGCTGACCCACGAATACAACTTGCTCAACCTCTTGAGCCGTCCGGAAATCGACTACGCTGGTCTGGTCGAAGTGACCGGCAACGGCGCCGAAGATCCACAGGTTGCCGAACAGGTTGAAATCAAGACCAAGTACGCCGGTTACATCGACCGTCAACAGGACGAAATCGCCCGTCTGCGCGCCAGTGAAGACACGAAATTGCCTGTGGATATCGATTACACCAACATTTCCGGTCTCTCCAAGGAGATCCAGAGCAAGCTCGGCGCGACTCGGCCAGAGACGCTTGGCCAGGCTTCGCGGATCCCGGGTGTGACCCCGGCGGCGATTTCGCTGTTGATGATTCATTTGAAAAAACGCGGCGCGGGCCGTCAGTTGGAGCAAAGCGCTTGAGTTCTAAGGTCACTTCGCAACACGCCGAAGAGTTATCCACAGGAGCCCGCGAGCTCGGTGTCAATCTCACTGAAACCCAGCACGAATTGCTGCTGGGTTATCTGGCCCTGTTGATCAAATGGAACCAGGCCTACAACCTGACCGCCGTGCGTGATCCGGACGAAATGGTTTCGCGCCACTTGCTCGATAGTCTCAGCGTCATGTCGTTCATCGAAAACGGTCGCTGGCTCGACGTCGGCAGCGGCGGCGGCATGCCGGGGATCCCGTTGGCGATCCTATATCCGGACGCGCAAGTGACCTGTCTGGACAGCAACGGCAAGAAAACCCGCTTCCTGACTCAGGTCAAACTCGAACTCAAACTGGATAACCTGCAAGTTATCCACAGTCGTGTCGAAGCGTTCCAGCCTGCGCAGCCGTTCAACGGGATCATTTCCCGGGCGTTCAGCAGCATGGAGAACTTCACCAACTGGACTCGCCACCTCGGCGATGCCGATACACGCTGGCTGGCAATGAAGGGCGTTCATCCGGCCGATGAGCTGGTAGCATTGCCGGCAGACTTCAAACTCGATAGCGAACACGCCCTGGCCGTACCCGGTTGCCAAGGCCAACGCCATCTGCTGATACTGCGCCGCACGGCATGATTGGGAACACAAGCAAGAATGGCTAAGGTATTCGCGATAGCGAACCAAAAGGGTGGTGTGGGCAAGACCACCACCTGCATCAACCTCGCAGCATCCCTGGTCGCGACCAAGCGCCGGGTGCTGTTGATCGATCTCGATCCACAGGGCAACGCCACCATGGGTAGCGGTGTGGATAAACACGGCCTGGAAAACTCGGTCTACGACCTGCTGATCGGCGAATGCGATCTGGCCGAGGCCATGCACTATTCCGAGCACGGCGGTTATCAACTGCTGCCGGCCAACCGCGATTTGACCGCGGCCGAAGTGGTGCTGCTGGAAATGCAGATGAAGGAAAGCCGCCTGCGCAGCGCGCTGGCGCCGATCCGTGAAAATTACGATTACATCCTGATCGACTGCCCGCCGTCGCTGTCGATGCTCACGCTGAACGCACTGGTCGCCGCTGACGGGGTAATTATCCCCATGCAGTGCGAGTACTTTGCGCTCGAAGGTTTGAGCGACCTTGTGGATAACATCAAGCGCATCGCCGAGTTGTTGAACCCGAACCTGAAAGTCGAAGGCCTGCTGCGGACCATGTATGACCCGCGCCTGAGCCTGATGAATGACGTTTCGGCACAGCTCAAGGAACACTTCGGCGAGCAGCTCTATGACACGGTGATCCCGCGCAACATCCGTCTGGCCGAAGCGCCAAGCTACGGCATGCCGGCGCTGGCCTACGACAAGCAATCGCGCGGCGCCCTGGCTTATCTGGCCCTGGCCGGCGAGATGGTTCGCCGTCAGCGCAAAAATTCACGCATCGCCGCCGCTCAGGCAACTTAAGGAATCCCCATGGCCGTCAAGAAACGAGGTCTCGGACGTGGACTGGATGCACTGCTGAGTGGTCCGACCGTCAGCGCGCTGGAAGAACAAGCCGCGCAAGCTGACACCCGTGAATTGCAACACTTGCCGCTGGACCTGCTGCAGCGCGGTAAATACCAGCCGCGCCGGGACATGGACCCGCAGGCGCTGGAAGAACTGGCGGCCTCGATCAAGGCGCAAGGCGTGATGCAGCCGATCGTGGTGCGCCCGATTGGCGGTGGCCGCTTCGAGATCATCGCCGGTGAACGTCGCTGGCGCGCGAGCCAGCAAGCCGGGCAGGAAACCATTCCGGCGATGGTCCGCGATGTGCCGGATGAAACCGCAATCGCCATTGCGCTGATCGAGAACATCCAGCGCGAAGACCTCAATCCCATCGAAGAAGCGGTGGCCCTGCAGCGTCTGCAGCAGGAATTCCAGCTGACTCAGCAACAAGTTGCCGAGGCTGTGGGTAAGTCCCGCGTCACTGTGGCTAACCTGTTGCGGCTTATTGCACTGCCGGAAGTCATCAAGACCATGCTGTCCCACGGCGACCTGGAAATGGGTCATGCCCGTGCTTTGCTCGGTCTGCCGGACAATCAGCAGGTGGAAGGGGCGCGACATGTTGTCGCACGCGGCCTCACCGTGCGCCAAACCGAGGCACTGGTTCGTCAGTGGTTGAGCGGCAAACCGGAGCCAGTGGAAGCGAGCAAACCCGACCCGGATATCGCCCGTCTCGAACAGCGTCTGGCCGAGCGCCTAGGCTCTGCGGTGCAGATTCGCCACGGCAAGAAGGGAAAGGGTCAGTTGGTGATCGGTTACAACTCCCTCGATGAGCTTCAAGGTGTGCTCGCACACATCCGCTGAAACATTTCCTCATGTAGCGCGCAGTCGGAAATCACTACCTGACAGTTGAATAGGGGCAGAACCGCCCCTATACTCTGCGCGCATTTTGTCGGCACAAATTATGCCAAGTTATTGAATTCTGGCAGCCGACCATTGGAGAGCAATAGTGATGGAAACCCGCAAGCCAAACCGCCTGCCGTTCCATCGCCTGGCGGTTTTTCCGGTGTTGATGGCTCAATTTGTCATTTTGCTCATTGCCGCTTTGGCGCTCTGGCAGTGGCATGGAGTCGTTGCCGGATACTCGGGACTTTGCGGAGGCCTGATAGCCTTGCTGCCCAATGTTTATTTCGCTCACAAGGCATTTCGGTTTTCCGGCGCCCGAGCAGCCCAGTCCATCGTCCGGTCTTTTTATGCCGGCGAGGCAGGCAAACTGATTTTGACAGCAGTGCTTTTTGCGCTGGTGTTTGCAGGTGTGAAGCCACTGGCGCCGATAGCAGTATTCGGCGTGTTCGTGCTGACTCAGTCGGTCAGCTGGTTCGCTCCCCTGCTGATGAGAACAAGACTTTCGAGACCTTAGGGCGTTTGAGGCAACCATGGCAGAAACAACCGCTTCGGGCTATATCCAGCACCACTTGCAGAACCTGACCTTCGGTCAGCTACCTAACGGCGGCTGGGGCTTTGCCCATACCGCAGCAGAAGCCAAAGAAATGGGCTTCTGGGCTTTCCACGTCGATACCCTCGGCTGGTCGGTCGCGTTGGGTCTGATCTTCGTATTTCTTTTCCGCATGGCGGCAAAGAAAGCGACTTCGGGTCAGCCGGGTGCTTTGCAGAACTTCGTTGAAGTATTGGTCGAATTCGTCGATGGCAGCGTGAAAGACAGCTTCCATGGCCGTAGCCCGGTGATTGCGCCGCTGGCACTGACCATCTTCGTCTGGGTGTTTCTGATGAACGCCGTCGACCTGATCCCGGTCGACTGGATTCCTCAGCTGGCCATCCTGATCACCGGTGATCACCACATACCGTTCCGCGCCGTGTCGACTACCGACCCGAACGCGACTCTGGGCATGGCGTTGTCGGTATTCGCACTGATCATTTTCTACAGCATCAAGGTCAAGGGCATCGGCGGCTTCATCGGCGAGCTGACCCTGCACCCGTTCGGCAGCAAGAACATCTTCGTTCAAGCCCTGCTGATCCCGGTGAACTTCCTGCTGGAATTCGTGACCCTGATCGCTAAACCGATCTCTCTGGCTCTGCGTCTGTTCGGCAACATGTATGCCGGCGAGCTGGTGTTCATTCTGATTGCTGTGATGTTCGGCAGCGGTCTGCTCTGGCTGAGCGGCCTGGGCGTTGTTCTGCAGTGGGCTTGGGCTGTGTTCCACATCCTGATCATCACCCTGCAGGCGTTCATCTTCATGATGCTGACCATCGTCTACCTGTCGATGGCGCACGAAGAAAACCATTAAGGCCAGTCTCGACTAGTCTGATGTCCTTCCCGGTCAAACGGGAAGGGGCTCTTCACAGGGCACCTGAAACGATTTGTTTTACCGCTTTAATCTAAAAAACCTAAACCATACGACGTAAAAGTCGGGAGGAAAGATGGAAACTGTAGTTGGTCTAACCGCTATCGCTGTTGCACTGTTGATCGGCCTGGGCGCACTGGGTACCGCAATTGGTTTCGGCCTGCTGGGCGGCAAGTTCCTGGAAGGCGCAGCGCGTCAGCCAGAAATGGTTCCAATGCTGCAAGTTAAAATGTTCATCGTTGCCGGTCTGCTCGACGCCGTAACCATGATCGGTGTTGGTATCGCTCTGTTCTTCACCTTTGCGAACCCGTTCGTTGGTCAGATCGCTGGCTAATTACCCGGATTCTTCCGAGTAATTTGATGTGATGGACAACGTAACTGCGAGGTGTTGGCGTGAACATTAATGCGACCCTGATTGGCCAGTCCGTTGCGTTCCTGATTTTTGTACTGTTCTGCATGAAGTATGTATGGCCTCCGGTCATCGCTGCTCTGCACGAACGTCAAAAGAAGATCGCTGATGGTCTGGACGCTGCCAGCCGTGCAGCTCGCGACCTGGAGTTGGCCCAAGAAAAAGCGGGTCAGCAACTGCGCGAAGCGAAAGCTCAGGCAGCTGAAATCATCGAGCAAGCCAAGAAACGCGGTAACCAGATTGTCGAAGAGGCCGTTGAAAAGGCCCGTGTCGACGCTGACCGTGTGAAGGTTCAGGCTCAAGCCGAGATCGAACAGGAACTGAACAGTGTCAAAGACAAGCTGCGCGCCCAAGTGGGCATGCTGGCTGTCGGCGGCGCCGAGAAGATCCTGGGTGCCACAATCGATCAAAACGCGCACGCAGAGCTGGTTAACCAACTGGCTGCTGAAATCTAAGCGAGGGCGATCATGGCAGAACTGACCACGTTGGCCCGACCTTACGCTAAGGCGGCCTTCGAGCACGCTCAGGCCCACCAGCAACTGGCCAATTGGTCAGCCATGCTCGGCCTGGCTGCAGCGGTGTCGCAAGACGACACCATGCAGCGCGTGCTCAAGGCCCCGCGACTGACGAGCGCAGAAAAGGCCGCCACGTTTATTGACGTGTGCGGCGACAAGTTTGATGCCAAGGCACAGAACTTCATCAATGTCGTTGCCGAAAACGACCGTCTCCCGCTTCTGCCGGAGATTGCCGCTCTTTTCGACCTGTACAAGGCCGAACAAGAGAAGTCGGTAGACGTTGAAGTGACCAGTGCTTTTGCATTGAACCAAGAACAGCAAGACAAACTCGCCAAGGTTCTCAGTGCACGACTCAACCGGGAAGTGCGCCTGCAAGTTGCGGAGGATGCTGCCCTTATAGGTGGTGTCGTTATCCGCGCCGGCGACCTGGTTATCGATGGCTCGATTCGCGGCAAAATCGCGAAACTTGCCGAAGCATTGAAATCTTGAGTTTGAAGGGGCAGCAGAGCAATGCAGCAACTCAATCCTTCCGAAATAAGTGAAATTATCAAGGGCCGCATCGACAAGCTCGATGTGACCTCCCAAGCCCGTAACGAAGGCACTGTCGTCAGCGTATCTGACGGCATCGTGCGGATTCACGGTCTGGCCGACGTAATGTACGGCGAGATGATCGAGTTTCCGGGCGGCGTCTACGGTATGGCCCTCAACCTGGAGCAAGACTCCGTAGGTGCCGTTGTACTGGGCGCTTACCAGTCTCTTGCTGAAGGCATGAGCGCCAAGTGCACCGGCCGCATCCTCGAAGTTCCTGTTGGTAAGGAACTGCTGGGTCGCGTAGTCGACGCACTGGGTAACCCTGTTGACGGCAAAGGTCCACTGGGCAACACCGAGACCGACGCGGTCGAGAAAGTTGCACCGGGCGTGATCTGGCGTAAGTCGGTAGACCAGCCTGTACAGACTGGCTACAAGGCTGTCGATGCCATGATCCCTGTCGGCCGTGGCCAGCGTGAGCTGATCATCGGTGACCGTCAGATCGGTAAAACCGCTCTGGCGATCGACGCGATCATCAACCAGAAAGACAGCGGCATTTTCTGCGTCTACGTAGCTATTGGTCAGAAACAATCGACCATCGCCAACGTGGTTCGCAAGCTGGAAGAAAACGGCGCCCTGGCCAACACGATCATCGTGGCTGCCAGTGCTTCGGAATCTCCTGCGCTGCAATTCCTGGCACCGTACTCCGGTTGCACCATGGGTGAATTCTTCCGCGACCGCGGTGAAGACGCGCTGATCGTTTATGACGATCTGTCCAAGCAAGCAGTGGCTTACCGCCAGATTTCCCTGCTGCTGCGCCGTCCACCAGGCCGTGAAGCTTACCCAGGCGACGTGTTCTATCTCCACTCCCGTCTGCTGGAGCGCGCATCCCGCGTTTCGGAAGAATACGTAGAGAAGTTCACCAACGGCGCAGTGACCGGCAAAACCGGTTCCCTGACCGCACTGCCGATCATCGAAACCCAGGCTGGCGACGTTTCCGCGTTCGTTCCGACCAACGTGATTTCGATCACCGACGGTCAGATCTTCCTGGAATCGGCCATGTTCAACTCGGGCATCCGCCCTGCAGTGAACGCCGGTGTTTCGGTATCCCGTGTGGGTGGTGCCGCTCAGACCAAGATCATCAAGAAGCTGTCCGGTGGCATCCGTACCGCTCTGGCTCAGTACCGTGAACTGGCGGCATTCGCCCAGTTCGCTTCTGACCTGGACGAAGCGACCCGTAAGCAACTTGAGCATGGTCAGCGCGTTACCGAGCTGATGAAGCAGAAGCAATACGCACCAATGTCGATCGCTGACATGGCGCTGTCGCTGTATGCCGCTGAGCGTGGGTTCCTGACTGACATTGAAATCGCCAAGATCGGCAGCTTCGAACAAGCGCTGATCGCTTTCTTCAACCGCGATCACGCCGATTTGATGGCCAAGATCAACGTTAAAGGTGACTTCAATGACGAAATCGACGCTGGCATGAAAGCCGGTATCGAGAAGTTCAAGGCCACCCAAACCTGGTAAGCCGCAGCGGGAGCCGCGAGGCTCCCGCTTGCTAACCTGATAGGTGTTACATGGCAGGCGCAAAAGAGATTCGCAGTAAGATTGCGAGCATCAAAAGCACGCAAAAGATTACCAGCGCCATGGAAAAAGTGGCGGTCAGCAAAATGCGCAAGGCACAAATGCGCATGGCTGCTAGCCGTCCTTATGCGGAGCGTATCCGCCAGGTTATTGGGCATCTGGCCAACGCCAACCCGGAATACCGCCACCCGTTCATGATCGACCGCGCTATCAAGCGTGTTGGTTATGTTGTGGTGAGCAGTGACCGTGGTCTGTGCGGCGGCTTGAATACCAACCTGTTCAAGGCCCTGGTCAAGGACATGGCGGTAAACCGCGAAAACGGCGTCGAGATTGATCTGTGTGTCGTTGGTAGCAAGGGTGCGGCCTTTTTCCGCAACTTCGGCGGTAACGTCGTTGCAGCTATCAGCCACCTGGGTGAAGAGCCGTCGATCAATGACTTGATCGGCAGCGTCAAGGTGATGCTGGATGCCTACCTGGACGGCCGTATTGACCGCCTGTCCGTGGTGTCCAACAAGTTCATCAACACCATGACGCAACAGCCTACCGTGGAGCAATTGATTCCACTGGTGGCCACCCCGGATCAGGATCTCAAGCACCACTGGGACTATCTCTACGAACCGGATGCCAAAGAGCTGCTTGACGGCTTGATGGTCCGCTACGTTGAGTCGCAGGTCTACCAGGCGGTGGTCGAGAACAACGCGGCTGAACAAGCTGCGCGGATGATCGCGATGAAGAACGCTACCGACAACGCCGGTGATTTGATCAGCGATTTGCAGCTGATCTACAACAAGGCGCGTCAGGCTGCGATCACCCAAGAGATCTCGGAAATCGTCGGCGGCGCTGCCGCGGTTTAACGGTTCAAATATTCAGAGGATCCAGCTATGAGTAGCGGACGTATCGTTCAAATCATCGGCGCCGTTATCGACGTGGAATTCCCACGCGACAGCGTACCGAGCATCTACAACGCTTTGAAAGTCAAAAGCGATGCCGGCACCACTCTGGAAGTTCAGCAGCAGCTGGGCGACGGCGTGGTTCGTACCATTGCGATGGGTTCCACCGAGGGCTTGAAGCGCGGTCTGGAAGTTACCGACTCTGGCGCAGCCATCTCCGTACCGGTCGGTAAAGCGACCCTGGGCCGGATCATGGACGTCCTCGGTAACCCGATCGACGAAGCTGGCCCGATCGACACCGAAGAGCGTTGGGGCATCCACCGTCCAGCGCCTTCGTTCGCTGAACAGGCAGGCGGCAACGACCTGCTGGAAACCGGCATCAAGGTTATCGACCTGGTTTGCCCGTTTGCCAAAGGCGGTAAAGTCGGTCTGTTCGGTGGTGCCGGTGTAGGCAAAACCGTAAACATGATGGAACTGATCCGTAACATCGCCATCGAGCACAGCGGTTATTCCGTGTTCGCCGGTGTGGGTGAGCGTACTCGTGAGGGTAACGACTTCTACCACGAGATGAAGGATTCCAACGTTCTGGACAAAGTGGCACTGGTTTACGGTCAGATGAACGAGCCGCCGGGTAACCGTCTGCGCGTAGCACTGACCGGCCTGACCATGGCCGAGAAGTTCCGTGACGAAGGTAACGACGTTCTGCTGTTCGTCGACAACATCTATCGTTACACCCTGGCCGGTACTGAAGTATCCGCACTGCTGGGCCGTATGCCTTCGGCAGTAGGTTACCAGCCGACCCTGGCTGAAGAGATGGGCGTTCTGCAAGAACGTATCACTTCGACCAAGGAAGGTTCGATCACTTCGATCCAAGCGGTATACGTACCTGCGGATGACTTGACCGACCCGTCGCCAGCGACCACCTTCGCCCACTTGGACGCCACCGTCGTTCTGTCCCGTGACATCGCTTCCCTGGGTATCTACCCAGCAGTAGATCCACTGGATTCGACTTCGCGCCAGCTGGATCCGAACGTAATCGGCCAGGACCACTACGACACCGCTCGCGGCGTTCAGTACGTTCTGCAACGTTACAAAGAGCTGAAGGACATCATCGCGATCCTGGGTATGGACGAGCTGTCGGAAGCCGACAAGCAGTTGGTAAACCGTGCTCGTAAGATCCAGCGCTTCTTGTCGCAGCCGTTCTTCGTGGCTGAAGTCTTCACCGGTGCTTCGGGTAAATACGTTTCCCTGAAAGACACCATTGCTGGCTTCAAAGGCATCCTCAACGGTGACTACGACCACCTGCCAGAACAAGCGTTCTACATGGTTGGCGGCATCGAAGAAGCGATCGAGAAAGCCAAGAAACTGTAATCCCGGCGCCCGGCAACGGGCGCTCATTTAGGTTGAGGCAATCAGATGGCTATGACAGTCCATTGCGATATCGTCAGCGCGGAAGGGGAAATCTTTTCCGGCCTGGTCGAGATGGTGATTGCGCACGGTGCACTGGGTGATCTTGGTATCGCTCTGGGTCACGCGCCGCTGATCACTAATCTGAAGCCAGGTCCGATCCGCCTGATCAAGCAAGGCGGGGAAGCCGAGGTGTTCTACATCTCCGGTGGTTTCCTCGAGGTTCAGCCGAACATGGTCAAGGTGCTTGCCGATACCGTGCAACGCGCCGCCGACCTGGATGAAGCTCAAGCCCAGGCAGCTCTCAAAGCTGCCGAAGCTGCTCTGCACGAGAAGAGCGCAGATTTCGACTACGGAGCTGCGTCCGCACGTCTGGCCGAGGCCGCAGCACAGCTGCGCACCGTCCAGCAGATCCGCAAGAAGTTTGGCGGTTAATCCGTCAGCCGCTTGTTGTGCGATTGATAAAAAAGGGTAGCCTCGGCTACCCTTTTTTCTTTTCCGAATTCCCGAAACCCGGTCGCAGTTGCTGACCACCCAGGATTGGTAGCCAGTCATGTCTCTTGAAATCGTTATCCTCGCGGCCGGTCAAGGCACCCGTATGCGTTCGGCGCTGCCGAAAGTGCTGCATCCGATTGCCGGCAACTCCATGTTGGGTCATGTTATCCACAGCGCCCGGCAACTTGATCCACAGCGCATTCATGTGGTGATCGGCCATGGGGCGGATGTGGTGCGTGAACGTCTGGCTGCTGATGATCTGAATTTCGTCCTGCAGGACAAGCAACTCGGCACCGGCCATGCCACCGCCCAGGCTGTGCCGTTCATTACCGCCGACACCGTGCTGATCCTCTACGGTGACGTGCCGCTGATCGAAGTCGAAACCCTGCAACGTCTGCTCAAACATGTTGTTCCGGGGCAGATGGGTTTGCTAACGGTTGAACTGGACGACCCGACCGGTTACGGCCGTATCGTGCGTGATGCTGACGGTCAGGTAGCCGCGATCGTTGAACACAAAGATGCCAGCGAAGCGCAACGCGCGATCACTGAAGGCAACACCGGCATTCTCGCGGTGCCGGCCAATCGTCTGGCCGACTGGATGAGTCGCCTGTCGAACAACAACGCTCAGGGCGAGTATTACCTGACCGACGTGATCGAAATGGCGGTCAGTGATGGTCTGGTGGTGGCGACTGAACAACCGCACGATCCAATGGAAGTGCAGGGCGCCAACGATCGCAAGCAACTGTCCGAGCTGGAGCGCCACTACCAGTTGCGCGCTGGCCGTCGTTTGATGGCCCAAGGCGTGACCCTGCGGGACCCGGCACGTTTCGATGTGCGTGGTGAAGTCACCGTGGGTCGCGACGTGCTGATCGACATCAACGTGATTCTTGAAGGCAACGTCGTGATCGAAGACGACGTAGTGATCGGTCCGAATTGCGTGGTCAAGGACAGCACCCTGCGCAAAGGTGTGGTGATCAAGGCCAACTCGCATATTGAAGGCGCCGTTCTGGGCGAGGGCAGTGATGCCGGCCCGTTCGCGCGTCTGCGTCCAGGCACCGTGCTCGAAGCGCGTGCGCATGTGGGTAACTTTGTTGAATTGAAAAATGCCCGCATGGGCGAAGGCGCCAAGGCAGGTCATCTGACTTATCTGGGCGATGCCGAAATCGGTGCGCGTACCAACATTGGCGCCGGCACCATCACCTGCAACTACGATGGCGCCAACAAGTGGAAAACCGTGCTGGGTGCTGACGTGTTCATCGGTTCCAATAATTCGCTGGTCGCGCCTGTGGATATCTCCGACGGTGCAACCACGGCGGCCGGGTCGACCATTACGCAGAATGTGGATAACACACAGTTGGCCGTGGGCCGAGCGCGGCAGAGGAATATCGACGGCTGGAAGCGGCCGGAGAAGATCAAGAAGAGCTGAGTTATCCACAGTCTCTTTTAGCGAACAAAATTCAATGTGGGAGCGAGCTAGCTCGCGAATGCGGTAGATCATTCAACATTGATGTTGACTGACACGATGCCTTCGCGAGCTAGCTCGCTCCCACATTTTTTGTCTGTGTAGTTTTCAAAAAAGTCTGACTGTCGCTTGACGATTTAGAGCCGATAGGTTTTGATTGCTTCCGTTATCTTTCGAATCGAAACTTAAATCGCCATGTCGAAACGCAACACGCCACAACGCCGTCACAACATCCTTGCCTTGCTCAACGAACGGGGCGAAGTCAGTGTGGATGAACTGGCCAAGCGCTTCGAAACCTCTGAAGTTACGATTCGCAAGGATTTGGCTGCGCTGGAAAGCCATGGGCTGTTGCTGCGCCGTTACGGCGGTGCGATCACCATGCCGCAGGAACTGGTCGCGGAAACCGCGCAGAGCGTTTCCAAATACAAACAGGCAATCGCTCGCGCGGCGGTAAAACGCATCCGCGAGCACGCGCGCATCATTATCGACAGTGGTAGCACCACCGCCGCGATGATCCCGGAACTTGGCCAACAGCCCGGTCTGGTGGTGATGACCAACTCCCTGCACGTCGCCAACGCCTTGAGCGAACTCGAACACGAACCGGTGCTGCTGATGACCGGTGGCACCTGGGATCCGCATTCGGAATCCTTTCAGGGCCAGGTCGCCGAGCAAGTACTACGCTCTTACGACTTCGACCAGTTGTTCATTGGTGCCGACGGTATCGATCTGGTGCGCGGCACGACGACTTTCAATGAATTGCTCGGTTTGAGCCGGGTCATGGCGGAAGTGGCGCGGGAAGTCATCGTCATGGTCGAAGCCGACAAGATCGGCCGCAAGATTCCCAACCTGGAGCTGCCATGGAGCAGCGTCCATACCCTAATTACCGATGATCGTCTGCCTAGCGAGGCACGCGATCAGATTCAGGCCCGCGGTATCACCGTGATTTGCGCGGCTGTCAGTCAGGAGAAATAAGCATGTGTGGAATTGTCGGCGCAGTTGCTGAACGTAATATCACCGCCATCCTGCTCGAAGGCCTCAAGCGCCTTGAATACCGCGGCTACGACAGCGCCGGTGTCGCGGTCTTCACCAACGACGAAACCCTTGAGCGCATGCGCCGTCCGGGCAAGGTCAGTGAACTCGAAGCCGCATTGGCCGAGCATCCGCTGGTTGGCCGTCTCGGCATTGCTCACACCCGTTGGGCCACCCACGGCGCGCCTTGCGAGCGTAACGCGCACCCACATTTCTCCGGCGACATCGCGGTGGTGCACAACGGCATCATCGAAAACCACGAAGCCCTGCGTGAACAACTGAAAGCGCTGGGCTACGTGTTTACTTCGGACACCGACACCGAAGTCATCGCCCACCTGCTCAGCCACAAACTCAAAGACCAGCCAGATCTGAGCGTTGCGCTTAAAGCGACCGTCAAGGAACTGCACGGTGCTTATGGTCTGGCGGTGATCAATGCCAAACAACCGGATCGTCTGGTGGCCGCGCGCAGTGGCAGTCCGTTGGTGATTGGCCTTGGTCTGGGCGAGAACTTCCTCGCATCTGACCAGTTGGCATTGCGTCAGGTCACCGACCGCTTTATGTACCTGGAAGAAGGCGATATCGCCGAAATTCGCCGCGATAACGTGCAGATCTGGGACGTCAACGGCAATGCCGTCGAGCGCCAGACCGTGCAGTACAGCGACGGTGCCGAAGCCGCCGACAAGGGTGAATACCGCCACTACATGCTCAAGGAAATCCATGAGCAACCGGCCGTAGTTCAGCGCACCCTTGAAGGTCGCCTAAGCAATGATCAGGTGCTGGTGCAAGCGTTCGGCCCACAAGCGGCCGAGCTGTTCGCCAAGGTACGCAATGTACAAATCGTCGCCTGCGGCACCAGTTATCACGCCGGTATGGTTGCGCGTTACTGGCTGGAAGAACTGGCCGGGATCCCGTGCCAGGTCGAAGTCGCCAGTGAATTCCGCTATCGCAAAGTGGTGGTGCAGCCGGACACCTTGTTCGTGACCATCTCGCAGTCCGGCGAAACCGCCGATACCCTGGCTGCCCTGCGCAACGCCAAAGAGCTGGGCTTCCTCGCCAGCTTGGCGATCTGCAACGTCGGCATCAGCTCGCTGGTACGCGAATCCGATCTGACCCTGCTGACCCAGGCCGGCCGTGAAATCGGCGTGGCCTCGACCAAAGCGTTCACCACGCAATTGGTTGGTCTACTGCTGCTGACCCTGTCGCTGGGCCAAGTGCGCGGCACCTTGGCCAATGGCGTCGAAGCACGTCTGGTGGAAGAACTGCGTCGCCTGCCAACCCGTCTCGGTGAAGCACTGGCCATGGACAGCACCGTGGAGAAAATCGCCGAGCTGTTCGCCGAAAAGAACCACACCCTGTTCCTCGGTCGTGGCGCGCAATTCCCGGTGGCAATGGAAGGCGCCCTGAAACTCAAGGAAATCTCCTACATCCACGCCGAAGCCTACCCGGCCGGTGAACTGAAACACGGCCCGCTGGCACTTGTGGATAACGACATGCCAGTCGTCACCGTGGCGCCGAACAACGAACTGCTGGAAAAGCTCAAATCCAACCTGCAGGAAGTCCGCGCCCGTGGCGGCGAACTGATCGTGTTCGCCGACGAGAAAGCCGGTATGACCAACGGCGAAGGCACCCACGTGGTGCAGATGCCGCACATCCACGACATCCTCTCGCCGGTCCTCTACACGATCCCGCTGCAGTTGCTGTCGTACTACGTTGCGGTGCTTAAGGGTACGGACGTGGATCAGCCGCGTAACCTGGCGAAGTCGGTGACGGTGGAATAAGTTATCCACAGCTGACATCGACACAAAAAAATCGCAGCTTCGGCTGCGATTTTTGTATCTGACTCGAGAGGCTCCATGGATCGCTTCCAGGAAATGCACATCTTCACCACTGTCGCGCAAGAGCAAGGCTTCTCTGCGGCCGCGCGGCGTCTGGGTCTCTCTGCGGCGAGCGTGACGCGGGCGGTCGCGGCGCTGGAGCAGCGGATCGGCACGCATTTGCTGGTGCGGACCACACGCAGCGTGCACCTCACCGAAGCGGGGCAGCGTTATCTGGAAGACTGTCGGAGGATTCTCGCCGAGGTGCAGGAGGCCGAGGATTCGGCGGCGGGCAGTCATGCCCAGCCGCGTGGGCAACTGACGGTGACGGCGCCGGTGTTGTTCGGTGATTTGTTTGTGACGCCGGTGATGGCGAATTATCTCGCGCAGTATCCGGATGTCACGATCAATGCCGTACTGGTTGATCGGATTGTCAACATGGTCGAGGAAGGCATTGATGTGGCGGTGCGCATCGGCGAGCTGCCGGACAGCAATCAGCATGCGGTTCGGGTCGGTGAGGTGCGTCGGGTCATTTGCGGCTCGCCGAAATACTTTGCCGAGTATGGTCGACCGCTTCACCCCCACGCGTTGGCCGGGGCGCCAGTGGTGGCGACTTCAGCGATCGGTCAGCAACGCAGCTGGCCGTTTCTCGACGGTGGCGAACCGCTCAGTGTGCGTCCTGAGCCGCGCCTGATCGTTACTGCCAATCAGGCTGCGATTACCGCAGCTTGCACGGGCTTGGGTTTGACCCGGGTGTTGTCCTATCAAGTGGCGAGCCAGGTTGCCGCCGGCGCGCTGGAAATCGTCCTCGCTGAATTCGAACTGCCGCCGCTGCCGATCCATGTCGTGTATCAGGGGGGGCGCAAGGCTCCAGCGCGGATCCGCAGTTTTGTCGATTTCACGGCAGAGGCTTTGCGCGAGCATCCTGCGTTGAAAAATGCAGCGTTATTGCACTCAGTGAAATAATCGATTGCATTTGCCGGTGATTCTGTTGTTTTCATGATCAGCGCAAGATGGCTTCCATCGGCGCGCTCATCCCTGCAGCGGCGCCCCTGCTCAGCGGAGTCGACCATGCAAGCGATCAAACTCTACAACTTCCCACGTTCTGGCCACGCCCACCGTGTCGAGCTGATGTTGTCCCTGTTGCAACTGCCGACCGAGCTGATCTTCGTCGACCTGGCCAAGGGTGAGCACAAGCAGCCGGCGTATCTGGCGATTAACAGTTTCGGCCAGGTGCCGGCCATCGATGACGACGGTGTGGTGCTGGCCGATTCCAACGCGATTCTGGTGTATCTGGCGCAGAAATACGGACACGGTCGTTGGCTGCCAACCGATCCGGTCGGCGCCGCGCGGGTGCAGCGCTGGTTGTCGGCCGCCGCCGGACCGATTGCTTTCGGCCCCGCTGCAGCGCGGTTGGTCACAGTGTTTGGAGCACAACTGAATGCCGAAGAGGCGATCACCCGTGCACACAACCTGCTCAAGGTGATGGACATCGAGTTGGGCAAAACCGCCTATCTGGCCGGTGACGAACCGAGCATTGCCGACGTTTCGGCCTACAGTTACATCGCCCATGCGCCGGAAGGCAATGTATCGCTGGATGAATACGGCAACGTCCGCGCCTGGCTGACCCGCGTTGAAGCATTGCCCGGCTTCGTCGGCATGCCGCGCACCGTCGCCGGTCTGCAAACCACTGCCTGATTTTCGTAATCCACACTGTGCCGACGGTGCAGGGGAGAGGTCGTGATGGAACGTTCACCGTGGCACGCTGGCGAACAGCAATTGCAGGCCCATGTCGGCGTTGCCGAACGCATGGAAGCCTTCGGGCGTAAGGTGATTCGCACCTGGATGCCGGATCAGCACCGTGAGTTCTATCAGCAATTGCCTTTCCTGCTGTACGGCGCAGTCGATGCGCAAGGGCGTCCGTGGGCCAGTGTGCTCGAAGGCGCGCCGGGGTTCGCCCATTCGCCGGATCCCGAGCATCTGCATTTTGCCAGCCAGGTCGCTGCCGATGATCCGGCGCAACTGCGCGATGGCGAACCGATCGGTTTGCTCGGCATCGAGTTGCACACCCGTCGGCGCAATCGCCTCAACGGTCATGTCGGCAATCTGAGCGCTCAGGGTTTTGAGGTGAGCGTGGATCAGGCCTTCGGCAACTGCCCGCAATACATTCAACTGCGCCAGTTTCAGCGTGTGCCGTTGACGGATCCGCAGACCCGCCCGGCCGAACATATGCACGGTCTCGATGACGCCGCCACCGCGCTGATTACTGGCGCCGATACGTTTTTTGTCGCCAGTTATGTGGATGTCGAGGGGCAACGCGCGGTGGATGTTTCTCACCGTGGCGGCCAGGCCGGTTTCGTACGGGTGCAAGGCAATCGTCTGACCATCCCCGACTTCGCCGGCAATCTGCACTTCAACACCCTCGGCAATTTGTTGCTGAACCCCAAGGCAGGCTTGCTGTTCATCGACTTTTCCACAGGCGATCTGCTGCAACTCAGCGGGCGTACCGAGATTCTTCTCGATGATCCGCAGATCGAAGCCTTTCAAGGTGCGGAGCGGTTGTGGACATTTGAAGTGGAGAAACTGGTGCGACGCCCGGCAGCCCTGGCGTTGCGCTGGCGCTTCGACGGCATGTCACCGACCAGCCTGCTGACCGGCAACTGGGCCGAGGCGGACGCACGGTTGCAGGCTCAGACTTTGGGTAACCAATGGCGGCCGTTGCGCGTAGCGAGGATCGAAGCGGAAAGTCGCGGCATCCGCTCAATCTATCTGGAGCCAACCGATGGCGCCGGTTTGCCGGTATTTCTCGCCGGCCAGCACTTACCGCTGCGTTTCACCATTGATGGCGAGGTACATATCCGCACCTATAGCCTTTCGAGTGCGCCGTCGGATGGTTTCTACCGGATCAGCGTCAAGCGCGAAGGGCTGATTTCATCGCACTTGCATGAGCAGATTCGTGTCGGTGATGTGCTCGAGGCGCGGGCGCCGCAGGGGCATTTCACCGTGGCGCCGCTGGAGCAGCGACCGTTGGTGCTGCTGGCCGCCGGTGTGGGCATCACGCCGTTGCTGTCGATGCTGCGCGAGGTGGTTTACCAGGGCTTGCGGACGCGGGGGATTCGTCCGACTTTATTGTTGCAGAGTTCGCGCAGTCTGGCTGACCAGCCGTTTCGCAAGGAGCTGGATCGGTTGCTGGAAACGGCAGGCGACTCTGTGCGAGTCCTGCGTTTGCTCAGTCAGCCGGAAGCTGATTTGCAAGAGGGCGAGGATTTCGATGTGCGTGGGCGTATCGACGGCGCGGTGCTGAGGAACCTGCTGGATGCCGAGGATTTCGACCAGCTCGATTTTGTGCTCTGCGGCCCCGGTGGTTTTACCCAAGGACTGTACGACACCCTGCGCGAACTGGATGTGCGCGATGCGCAGATTCATGCGGAAACCTTCGGGCCGTCGACCCTGAAACGTCGGGCCGATCCGGACGCAATCGTGATCGAGCAACCGCCCGCAGCGACGACGTCGGTGCCGGTGGTGTTCGAGCGTTCGGCGAAAGAGGCGCGCTGGCAGCCTGATGGCGGGAGTTTGCTGGAGCTGGCGGAAAGCCGCGGATTGCGTCCGGAGTTCAGTTGCCGCGGTGGCTCGTGCGGAACGTGCAAAACCCGGCTGGTCAGTGGTGCGGTGAATTATCCACAGGTGCCGGCGGATATTCCGGAAGCGGGGCATGTGCTGATTTGCTGCGCGGTGCCGGCACAAAGCAATCAGCCACTGGTCTTGGACCTGTAACCCGAACCCGTGTAGGAGCTGCCGAAGGCGGCGATCTTTTGATTTTGATTTTTAAAAACAAGATCAAAAGATCGCCGCCTTCGGCAGCTCCTACAGGGGATCGGTGTTCAACCCACTCTCAGGCGTAGGACAGAGATTTCTCTTCCAGCAATTCCTGATACAGCTCCGTCCACTTGCGGCCCATGTCGTCGGCGGTGAATAACTGCCGGTAACGCGCTTCGGCCTTCACCCCCATGGCGGCGGCGCGCACCGGATCTTCCCAAAGTGTGCGCATCGCCTCGCGAAATGCCTGTGGATGACTGGGTGGTACCACCAGCCCGGTTTCGTTGTGGATATTGATGTAGCTGGTGCCAGTACCAATCTCGCTGGAGATCATCGGCTTGCCGTACATCGCACCCTCCAGCAAAGAAATGCCGAAAGCTTCCGAGCGCAGGTGCGAAGGGAAGACGATGGCGTAGCTCAGTTGCAGCAGCGCGACCTTATCCTCGTCACCCAAGCGCCCGAGGAAATGAATGTTGCGCAGACCCAGCGCCTGCGCCTGAGCGTGCAGCTCCAGTTCCAGCGGCCCGGCGCCGACAATCACCACGGGATAATCCACATCCTTCAAGGCCTCGAGCAAAATGTGCAGGCCTTTGTAGTAACGCATCACGCCGACAAACAGAAAAAACTTATCCCCAAGCTGCTGGCGCCAGCGATTCATCCGCTCGGCATCCGGCTGTGGATAACCGGCCTTGTTCAAACCGTAGGGAATCACTCGGGTCTTGTCCTGGAACTGCTGTAGCACATCGCTGGTGTGCAGGTAGTTCGGCGAAGCGGCAACGATGCGGTCGGCGCTGGCGAGGAAGCGGTTCATCAACGGCCGATAGAGTTTGAGCAAGTGCTTCTGGCGAATGATGTCCGAGTGGTAAGTCACCACGCTCGGTTTATTCGTCGCACTGGCGAAATGCACCAGGTCCATGAACGGCCACGGGAAGTGGTAATTGACCACGTCGGCCTCGGCTGCCATCTCGCGAAACTGTTTGAACACACTCCAGGAAAAACCGGTGGAGGCGAATTGAATATCGAGTTTGGCCCGGTGCACTTCGTGCTGACCCAATTTCACCACCGCCGGCGTCGGATCCGCGCTAAGCGTCAGCACCTGGCCGTCGATACCGTGCTGGGCGCCGCTTTCGCACAGTTGGAAGATCACTTGCTCAATGCCGCCGACCGAGTCAGGCAGGTACGTCTTGAAAAAATGAAGAACTCGCATTCAACCTCCCATGGCCTGGCGGTAGGCACCGGACGTGGCCTGTGCACAACGCTCCCAGGAAAAAAGCCGTGACTGCTGCAACCCGGCTTTTTGGCATGCCTGCCAATGCGCTTGATCGTCGATCAGTCGGCTCAGTGCATCACGCAGGCCTTCTGCATCGTCAGCTTCAATATAGTTGCCCGCTGCACCGGCGACTTCTGGCATCGCCGAAGAACGCGTGAGCACTACCGGTGTGCCACTGGCCATGGCCTCCAGTACCGGCAGACCAAAACCTTCATACAGCGACGGAAAAATCAGTGCGCGGGCGCCGGCCAACAGTTGCGCCACCTGGTCATCGGGCAAATAACCGAGCAGGCACACATGCCCGCTGGCCAGCGCCTGACGCAAAGGTTCGCTGAACTGCTCGCGCTCCCACCCGGCCATGCCGACGATCAGCAGCGGAAATCTCTGGCGCACGGCTTCGGGTAACAGGGCATGGGCGCGCAGAGCCAGCCCAAGGTTCTTGCGCGGCTCCAGCGTACCGACGCATAGAAAATACTCCCGCGCCTCAACCGCGTGCGCCTTGAGTACCGCGTCAATGGCACTCGCCTCGCGCGGATGAAAGCGCTCGGCGACCCCCAGTGGCGCGACGACAAAACGCTCGGCAGGCAGGCCAAAATAGGTTTGAGCTTCCTCGGCAATGGCTTGCGAGTCGGTGAGAATGACCTGCGCCTGCCGCACACCCACGGCCAACCGGCGCTCGATTTCCTTGAGCCGCGCCGGGGGCTGGGTTTCGGGGAAATGCAGGTGAGTCAGGTCGTGCAGGGTGATCACGGTCGGGCCGTCGAAGGCCAGCGGCCACAGGCTCGGTTCGTGATAGAGGTCGATACCTTGCGCGCGGCCTTGATCGAAGCGTTTCTGCTCCAGCCAGCGACGTGCCTGATAGGCCCCGGGTATCTGCCGCAGCAACGGTGTCAGGCGCGAATAACCGGGCATGGCCGCATCCGGCAGCGCCGAGCTCCAGCCCCAGCCGTGGAACAACGTCACGTCAATGTCGGGCTCAATGCGCAAGGCGTTGACCAGTTCGGCAACGTAATGGCCAATGCCGGTGCGCGGTGCCTGGAGAATGCGAGCGTTAAGCGCTATGCGCATGCTGCCTCGCTGGCGCCGCCGGCGCTTGCAGAACATTCCGCACACTGCGTTCGGCCAGCTGCAGACTGGCTTCGCGCCAGCCAATCCACTGCCAGTCCGCGACATCGCGAGCAGCGGGGAACTGGCCGCTGCGCTGGAATTGGTTGATCAAGTCGGCAAGGCATTGCGGATCCTGCAGATCAAAGTACGCCATGAACTCGCCACCGATTTCGCGGAACACCGCGATATCGCTGCCCATCGCCGGCAAACCCCGCTGCATGGCTTCCACCAAGGGCAAACCAAAGCCTTCGACGAACGAGGGGAACACCAGCGCACTGGCGTGAGCGTAAGCGTGTTCAAGGCTGGTGTCGCTGAGGTCGTTGAACATGAACAGACGCTGATTCAGTTCGGGATGATTGCGCATCCGGGCGAGGAGGGCGTCGCATTTCCAGCCGACTCGCCCGGCGATACACAGCCGTGCGGTCGAGCCTGTTGCCCAGGCGTGTTCGAAGGCGTCGAGCAGATACGCATGGTTCTTGCGTGGCTCGATGGTGCTGACCATCAGGTAAACAGGGTCTGTTGTCGTGAACAGTTGCTTCAGGCGCGGATCAATCGTTGCCTCGGCGTTGTGCAGATCCAGTTCGGAACCCAGATGAAAGAAATCGAACCAGCGCTGGTCGGTTTGTTCGGCACCGATTCTGCGCTGCAATTCTTCACGCACCTGATCGCGCACTGTGGCGGAAATCGCCATGTAGCCATCGGCCGTGCGGGTGATCCAGTCGAACCACTCGCTGAACACCTCGACCAGACGTGTGTCGTAAAACTGCGGATGAGTCAGTGGAATCAGGTCGTAAATCACTGCGATGATGCTGACGCCGTCGCGTTTGAGCCGTTCGACGTGGGCAAAAATATCCGAGTGCCAGGACGAGTCCAGCAGCACCAGTTGATCGCCCGGCTGATGCTGCAGAGGTGAACAGCGTTTGAGCAGTTGCGTGCGGTTGATCCGTCGGATCAGGCGGATCGGCAGGCCGAACGCGCCGAAGATCGTCAGCCGGTAGCCGACATACAAAATCCGTCGCGCCAGTTTCGAGGTGAGTTGCGCATCACGACGCTGATGCCACTGCCAGAAGCGATGAGCGAGGCGCTCCAGGCGTCCACCGAAGGTTTCCAGCCTGTTGAAAAAAGGCGTATCGAGCGATGCCAATTGCAGCACGCGATAGAGTTCGCCATTGAGCACCACCACCGGCAGGCACTCGGCGCCTTCTGCGCTGGCGGGCAGTTGCTTGATGACATTGCGTACCACGCGCTGAATGCCCGAGTTGACCGTCGGGTGCTTAAACACATGGGTGCATTCCACCAGCAAGCGGGTCATGGTGTGCGCTCGACATGGACGACTTCGGTATCACGGCTGACCGTGGTCTGTGCGTTCAGCCATGCGCAACCGACGAAATCTTCGCGTCGATTGTTGATGACATGAAACACCAGCCCGAGATCACGCCATTCGTAGTTTCGGTCCAGGTGCGAGTCCAGCCGCGACAGGCTCAGGGCCACAGAGTAGTTGCCTTTGCCCAGCCCCATGACGAACGCAAAGCGATAGGTGATGCGCTCGCCGGCTCGCAGGTTTTCCAGAGCCTGGTTCTGGCGATGGGTGTTGATGCCATACATGGGCTGGCCGAGGCGATCCTTGATCATGAACCCCAGTACCAGCCGTTCGATGTCCTGACGAACCTCGACGTCCACGGCCAGCACCACAGACTGGCCGACTTCGGCGGCTTCGATGGAGCGTTCGGACTCGTCCAGCAGGCGCACGCGCAGAATGCCGGCCTCACCGGTGCCCGACACGGTTTGCACCTGGCCGTCGCTGAGCATTTCCTGGCGCACCGTCTGGCCTTCACGTTCGGCGAGCAAGGCGTTGTAGTAGTCCAGCACCGCTTCAGGCCTGTCGTGCATGGCCATGCGGCCGCCATCAAGCAGAATCGCTGAATCGCAGATCGATTGAATCGCCGAGCGGTCGTGGGACACGATCAGCAGGGTGGTGCCGGCCGCGCGGAAGCCACGGATGCGTTCGAAGCTTTTATGCTGGAAGTAGGCATCGCCGACTGACAAGGCTTCGTCGACGATCAGAATATCGGGGCGGCGTGCGGTGGCGACGCTGAATGCCAGACGCATCTGCATGCCACTGGAATAGGTGCGCACCGGATGATCAATCGCCTCGCCGATTTCAGCGAAGCTCTCGATCTGGGGCATCAATGCGTTGATTTCATCGAGTTGCATGCCGAGCAGTTGCCCGGCCATCACGGCGTTTTGCCGACCGGTGAAGTCCGGGTGAAAGCCCATGCCCAGTTCCAGCAATGCGGCGACCCGACCCGACAGCTCAATGCTGCCGCACGTCTGTCGGCTGGTGCCGGTAATCATCTTCAGCAACGTACTCTTGCCAGCGCCATTGACCCCGACGATGCCCACGGCCTCGCCGGCCGGGATCTCGAAGGTCAGGTCCTTGAGTACCCAATGCTGACGGTGACGCAGCGGCGAAAAAGGAATCATCCATTCGGCCAGGCGACTCCAGCGGCTGGGGTATTGCTTATAGGCTTTGCCCAGCCCGGTAACACGGATATGTCCCATCAGAGCTCATCCACCATTTCACCGACCCGTTGGCGGAACAGGCGCAGACCGATTGCGCAGAACACCGCGCCGATGACGAACGCTGGCAGCAGCGAACTCCAGAGAGGCCATTGACCATAGAGGAAAACATTCTGGTAGCTGGCGATCAGGCTGGTCAGCGGGTTGAATTGCAGCAGACTCTGTAGCCACTCCGGCAATATGCTGATGGGGTACACGATCGGGGTCAGCCAGAACCAGAATTGCAGACAGATACCGAAGAGCTGGCCGACATCACGGAAGAATACGTTGAGCACGCCCAGGACCATGCCCAGTCCGGCGCAGAGCATCATCTGCAGGGCAATCAATGGCACCAGCGCCAGCAAGGCCATGCCCGGCCAGCGTCCGGTGACGAGCAGAAAACCGAGAAACAAGCCAATGATGATGGCGAAATTGATCCCGGCATTGATCAACACGATCACCGGCAGACAGACTCTCGGGAAACTGATTTTCTTCAGCAGGTTGGCGTTGTCCAGAAACATGTTCTGGCTGCGCAGCGTGATTTCCGAAAACAGCCCCCACGCCAGCAGGCCGGCGCACAGGTAAATACTGTAGGCCATGCCGTCATCCACACCGGGCAAGCGGGCGCGCATGATGTGGGAAAAGATCACGGTGTAAACGATGATCATCGACAGCGGATTGAATATCGGCCACAGCGCGCCAAACAGCGAATTGCGATAACGCGCTTGAAACTCTCGTTGCACGCTGCCGAGGATGAAACCCCGGTATTCATGCAGCGAGCGGCACAGGGAAAGCAGCATCTAAACCGTCCTGCCGTACTGGTCTTCGAAGCGGACGATGTCGTCCTCTCCCAGGTATTCGCCGCTTTGCACTTCGATGATCACCAGATCGATCACTCCGGGATTTTCCAGGCGATGTTTGTGGCCAGCGGCAATGAAGGTCGATTCGTTCTTGGCCACCAGCGTCGTGCCGGAGCCATTGTTGGTGACCTTGGCCATGCCCTCGACCACCACCCAGTGTTCATTGCGGTGATGATGCATTTGCAGCGACAACTTGCCGCCAGGCTTGACCACGATGCGTTTGATCTTGAAGCGCGGCCCTTCTTCGAGCACGGTGTAAGTGCCCCACGGACGGCTGACGGTACGGTGCAGGCGATAGGCTTCGTGGGATTTGTCCTTGAGTTGCTTGGCCACCCGGCGTACGTCTTGCGCACGGTCGGCATGGGCCACCAGCACCGCGTCGGCAGTGTCGACCACGATCAGGTTATCCACACCCACCGTCGCTACCAGCCGGCCATCGCTCTGGACGAAGTTGTTGTGGCTGTCGATGAAAATCGCTTCGCCGCTGGCGCGGTTGTTGTCGGCGTCGGCCGGCACCAGTGCCGCGACGGCGCCCCATGAACCGATGTCGCTCCAGTCGAACCCGGCGGGCACGACGACAACTTTTTCCGAGCGCTCCATCAGCGCGTAGTCGATGGATATGTCGGTAATTTCAACGAACAGCGCCGGTGACAGTTCCTGTTGCAGGCAACCGACGGTTTCGATCGGCGCACTGGCGGCCATGCAGGCACGGGTCTGCTCCAGCAGTTCAGGTGCGTGCAGTTGCAGTTCGGCAATCACGCTGGCGGTGGTGAAGCAGAACATTCCCGAATTCCACAGGAAGTTGCCGCTCTCCAAATAATGCGTAGCGGTTTGCAGGTCGGGTTTCTCGACGAAACGCTGTACTTTCGCCGCGCCTTTGGCGTCCAGCGGGGCGCCGGTCTCGATGTAGCCGAAGCCGGTTTCCGGCGCCGTCGGGATCACGCCGAAGGTCACCAGATAACCGTCTTTGGCCAGACTGACCGCATGTTCGACCGCCGTTCTCAGCGCGTCCTGGTTGACGATCAAATGGTCGGCAGGCATCACCACCATGATCGCGTCATCACCATGCAGAGCTTGCAACGACAACGCCGCCGCAGCGATGGCTGGCGCCGTGTTACGCCCGGTCGGCTCCAGCAGAAAGTGCCCGCGATGGCGTGACACATGAGCGGCGCAATAATGATCCTTGCTCTGGAAGTAGTACTCGCGGTTGGTCACCGTGACGATATCGCCCCAGCCGTCGAGCAACGCTGCGGCACGCTGGTAGGTCTTGCCCAGCAGCGACTGGCCGTCGGGCAAACTCATGAACGGTTTCGGATGGCCCTCGCGGGACACCGGCCACAAACGGGTGCCGGCACCGCCGGACAGAATCACGGGGATCAGCATGGCCTACTCCTTGGCGACGCGTTTCATGTCCGCATCCATCATCATGCGGATCAAGGTATCCAGGTCGGTTTTCGGCTTCCAGCCCAGCACGCGCTGAGCCTTGGCCGGATTGCCGAGCAGCACTTCAACTTCGGCCGGGCGGAAAAACGCCGGGTCGATCTTCACGTAGTCGCGGTAGTTGAGGCCGACGTGGTCGAAGGCGATGCGGCACATTTCCCGCACGGTGGTGGTGACGCCGGTGGCGACCACAAAGTCGTCAGGCTTGTCCTGCTGCAGCATCAGCCACATGGCTTCGACGTAATCGCCGGCAAACCCCCAATCGCGTTTCGCATCGATGTTGCCCAAGGCCAGCTCCTGCTGTTTGCCTTGCTTGATGCGTGCGGCAGCGTCGGTGACCTTGCGGGTCACGAATTCGATGCCGCGCAGCGGTGATTCGTGGTTGAAGAGGATGCCGCTACTGGCGTGCAGGTTGAAACTTTCGCGGTAGTTGACGGTGATCCAGTGACCGTACAGTTTGGCCACACCGTAAGGGCTACGCGGGTAGAACGGGGTGTTCTCGTCCTGCTGCTCGGCCTGGATCAGACCGAACATTTCGCTGGTCGATGCCTGATAAAACCGGGTGTGCGGGCTGAACTGGCGGATCGCTTCGAGCAGGTGGGTAACGCCCAGGCCGTCGACGATCCCGGTGGTCACCGGTTGACTCCAGGAGGCGGCGACAAAGCTCTGCGCCGCGAGGTTATAGACCTCGTCCGGCGCCGATTGAATGACTGCACGCTGTACCGAACAGGCATCGGCCATGTCACCGTCCAGATAGACGATGTCGGCTTCGACCCCCATCTCACGCAGGCGCCAGCGCGAATCGCTGCTGCGTCGTGCAACGAGGCCATGAACCTTGTAGCCCTTGTCGAGCAACAGCTTGGCCAGATACGCGCCGTCCTGGCCGGTGATCCCTGTGATCAGTGCACTTTTTGTCATTCTTGTCTTACTCGCGTCTCCCAGTCGGACAGGATCGCCCGCAGGGATTGTTGTGTAGTGATTTCAGGCGTCCATCCTGTGGTCCGGGTCAGCCTGGCATGGCTGCCGCAAACGCGACGCTGATCGGCGCGGCGCAGGCGCGCAGGGTCCTGAACCAGTTGCATTTCGACCTCGGCCAGCTCGCCGAGCTGCTCGATCAGGCTGCGGATGCTTTGTTCACGACCCGAACAGATGTTGTAGACCTGTCCAGGTGTGCCTTTTTCGAGCAGCGCGAAGTAGGCCGAAATCACATCGCTGACATCGAGGAAATCCCGCGTCACGTCGATATCGCCAACTTCCAGTTGCGGTGCTTGCAGGCCCTGTTTGATGCGATTGATCTGGCGCGCGGCACTGGCGATGACAAAGCTTTCTTTCTGGCCGCTGCCAATGTGATTGAACGGCCGTGCCACCAACACCGGCCAGCTTTCGCTCTGGCCCCATTGCAGGCTGAGAAATTCCGCAGAGAGCTTGCTCACCGCGTACGGGTTGCGCGGACAGGGCGGTTGTTGTTCGGTGATTGGAAGGTCGTTTTCGCCAACCTGGCCATAGACGTCACCGGAACTGACATACAGGAACGTGCCGGTAAAACCGCGTGCCTTGAGGGCTTGCAACAGGTTGAGCGTGCCGAGCAGATTGATTTCGAGTGTGCGTGCCGGATCGCGGAAGGCTTCGGGAACGAAAGTCTGCCCGGCCAGATGAATGACAGCATCCGGCAATTGCGGCCACAGGTCGGTGAGGCTGCGCGCATCGGTGAGGTCGTAGGGCACAGCGGCAGGCAGCAGCTCCCACGACGAATCCGGCAATGCCAGACGCGACTGGATATGTTGTCCCACGAATCCACTGAGACCCGTGACGAACAGACGCTTTTTCAAACAGCGACCCCTTGGTCTTGAACTTGCGCCACTTTCCCACAGGCTTTGAGGGAAGGTCTGTCACATCGGTAGAAAAACCAGTGAAAAGACAGGCGAAGTCAGTTGTTGTAGTTGTTTGTTGCCAATCTGTGCCAATTGCGCGGCAATTTCAACAGGCCAAACCGTGACCGGTCAGTTCTCGTCAGCGTAGTCCGGTTTATTCTCGCCGAGCGGTTCACGAACCCTTTGCGGATGTGTTTAGAATGCGCCTTGTCACGATTGGCCGGGTTCGTCGGGTTCGTCGTGAAAAAAGGTGAAACTGACCACTAAAACAAGAACAAGACGGGACCGAAGACGAAGGACGGACACCGATCCGATTCAACGCTTGGCCGTCATAGTGTGAGGCTGCCGGGATGGCAGTTTCATCGTGGAATGCCATGAATTTCATTCTTTACTCGGACATCAACGACAGTTCCATCAGCCGGAATCTGGGGCATCCAGACTCCAGTTATTATTTTGTTCTGAAGGCTTATCTGCCTCTGCTCGAAACGCTCGGGCAAGTCCACGTGGTGGCGACTGTCACAGAAGTGGACCCGCTCTTCCGGCAATTGCTCGCCGCCGGCCAGGAGAGTGTTTTCCTCTCGTTCACCCGACCACAGAAAACCCTGACGGATCTCCAATGCCCGACCGTTTGTGTTGTGACGTGGGAGTACGATTCCATCCCCAACGAGCAGTGGGGCAACGATCCACACCAGGACTGGACACGCATGCTGGCCAAACATGGTCGCGTGATCACACTGTCCAGCCATAGTGCCCGGGCGATCCGTCGCACCATGGGCGAAGACTTCCCGGTGTTAGTCTTGCCAGCGCCGCTGTGGGAGCACTTTGCAGCGATTCGCGAGCAACACGTCAGCGCGCCGGTCAATGCGGGTACGACATTGACGGTCAAAGGTTGCATCTTTGATTCCCGCCAGATGAACCTGCACCCGGATAACCTGCTGCCCGAGCCGCTGACCCCGGAAGAACTGGCCGAAGTCGAAGCTCGGCTGGAAGCCTCGCGACCACCACCGCTGACCTTGAAGCGGCGCTTTGTCATTGCCCGGCATTTCCTGCGGTTGTGGTTGCTGAATCCGGGGCACGAGCAGGAACCGCCAGTGCCACGCGTGAGGTTTCTGCAGAACTGGTACTGGGAAGGGATTCGCGACCTGGTTCCAGAGACTTTGCATGACTGGCTCGGCAAACGTCTGCCAAACATCGCAGGCCCACAGCCTTTACCGGTAGCGGTCCAACCGCCGCCCCGAGATATGCCGGACAGTTCATTAACGGTACAAACCCGTGTGGACGGTGTGGTCTATGTGACGGTGTTCCGCCCCGATGACGGGCGCAAGAACTGGCTACAGATCCTGACGGCTTTTTGCGCTGCGTTCCGTGACACCCCCGACGCCACACTGGTGATGAAATTTACCCAGAGCGATCTGGAGGCCGTCTACGCACACCTGATGACACCGCTGGCGCAATTGGCACCGTTCTCCTGCCGGGTCGTGATGATTCACGGCTATCTGGACGATGCCGAATATGCGCGGCTTTATCAGGCGGCGAGTTTTTACGTCAATGCTTCGCACTGTGAAGGTCTGTGCCTGCCACTGATGGAGTTCATGGCGTGCGGCAAACCGGTGATCGCTCCCGATCACACGGCGATGCAGGATTACATCGACGCGTCTGTGGCGTTCGTGGTCGGCTCCAGCCCAGAGGCTTGCACCTGGCCTCATGACCCGCGAATGCTTTTTCGCGCACAACGGCATCGACCGGACTGGGGGTCATTGAAGAAGGCCTACGAAAACAGTTATCGGATGGCCAAGACACAACCCCGGGAGTATCAGCGCATGTCGCTGGCGGCGGTCGAACGCATGCACGATTACTGCGCGCAACCGGCGTTGCAAAAGCGTGTCGCCGATTTTTTCGGGCTGTCATCACCGGTCGACAACGTTGCCCCGATTACGGATAACGCCTCATGCTGATCATCATCCATTCGGAAACCAACCAGCACACCATCAGCCGCAACCTCGGGCGTTCGGAGTACAGCTATTACTTCGTTCTCAAAGAATATCGGCCGGTCCTGGAGCGACTTGGGCGGGTGATCGAGGTCATGGACCCGAACACTGAAGTCGATGCGCTGTACGCGGATTGCCAGTCCCGAGGCGAGCCTTGTGTGTTTCTGTCGTTCTCGCCACCGCACCGCACCCCGGTGCATCTGGCCTGCCCGACGTTGCCTGTCTTTGCCTGGGAATTCAGCACCATTCCCAACGAGCCGTTCGCCGGCGATCCGTTGAACGACTGGCGCACGGTACTCAACGCCTGTGGAGCCGCAATCACCCACTCCAGCTACACGGTCGATGCGGTGCGCGAAGCGATGACCACCGATTACCCGGTTGTCGCCGTACCCGCCCCCGTCTGGGATCGATTTGCCGCGCGTGGCGTGCAGTTGCAGGGGCAACCGGTGGTCGATTCGGTACGATTGACGATCAAAGGCCTGGTGGTCGACAGTCGTGAGATCGATCTGGATGCCTTCGGCCCGGTTCATCTGCGCAGTGGCGCGGGCATCGACTTCCTCGCACCGGTCACCGAGCAGACGTTGTTGCTCGAAGGCGTGGTCTACACCTCAGTGTTCAATCCGCGCGACGGCCGCAAGAACTGGGAGGACATGATCAGTGCCTTCTGCGCGACTTTCCGCGAGAACGATGACGCAACGCTGGTGCTTAAACTCACTCACCACGATGCCGAAGAAGCGCTCACCGACATCCTGCATCATCTGTACAAAAACCAGCCTTATCGCTGCCGCGTCGTGCTGGTCTATGGCTATCTGGCGGACGCGGATTACGAACGGCTGGTGCAGGCGACCCGCTACGTCGTCAACACGTCCTATGGCGAAGGCCAGTGCCTGCCGCTGATGGAATTCATGTCTTGCGGCAAACCGGCCGTGGCGCCATGCACGACGGCGATGATCGACTATCTGAATGCTGATAATGCGTTCCTGATCGAGTCGACCGAGGAGTTTACGGCCTGGCCGCACGATCCTCGCTCGGCTTACCGGACCCTGCGCTACGCGGCCAATTGGGCCTCGATTTGCACGGCCTATCGAGCCAGCTACGAGGTGGCCAAAAACGATCCACAGCGTTATGCGCAAATGTCGGCGAAGGCTGTGCAGAGTCTGCAAGGATTTTGCAGTCAAGCCGTGGCCGAACAGCGCTTGCAGGTATTTTTTGCGCAATTGCTCGAGCGGCGTACTGAATTGACCAGGGAGGTGAGCGGAGCATGATACGTCGACTGCTCCAGCGCTTTTTAGCCGAACCGCAACCGCCACTTGCCATTGAACCGGTCATCGAACCGGTGGTTGAGCAGACACCCGAATCTGAACCTGAACCCTTGTTCACCTGGTCACCGCGCGATGTCGGCTTGCGTGATGCAGTCCTGGACGGCTGGTTTCTCAATGACAGCGGCGAATTGCTCAAAGGCTTTGCGATAACGCCGGACGACACCTTGCTCGATGTCGGTTGCGGCGAGGGTGCCGCGACCTTGTTTGCGGTACGTCAGGGCGCATCGGTGATCTTCACCGACAGCGAGCACGACAAAGTGAGCGAGCTGGCGCGTCAGGTTGAAGCCACAAGCTCCAGGCCGAGTCTTGGGCTGGTCAGCAACAGCCTGCCATTGCCTTTGGCCGATGGCTGCGCGAGCAGGGTGGTGTGCATGGAGGTGTTGGAGCACGTCGATGAACCCGAGCCGTTCATGGCCGAACTGGCACGTATGGGGCGTCCCGGTGCGTTGTATCTGCTCAGTGTGCCGGCACCGGTTGGCGAGCATTTGCAGAAAGGCATCGCCCCTGCGAGTTATTACCAGTCACCCAACCATGTACAGATTTTCACCCCGGAGCGCTTCGAGGCGATGGTCGAGGATGCCGGGTTGGTCATCGAACATCGGCAAGCCACCGGGTTTTTCTGGGTGATGGGGATGATTTTTTTCTGGGCCAGCGAAAAGGCTGCCGGCAAGGATCCGGGCGGTGCGGTGCGCGATCGCATTCACGCACCGTTCCCGCATTTGATGGGTGGGTGGGCCCGAACCTGGGAAGAGATGCTCGACCGGCCCGACGGACTGGCGATCAAACAGATACTCGACCAGTTCATGCCCAAGAGTCAGGTGATCATTGCCCGTAAACCGCTGGATACAGGGGCGCGGAATGGGCAGTAAGCGAATCATGGACATCGAGGTGCTGCGCGCCATTGCAGTGCTCGGGGTGCTGTTTCATCACTTGCAAGGGCTGTTCAGCGACCCCGTGCCGCTGCTCGAATCCCTTCGTGCCTGGTTGGGGCTGTGGTGGGGGGTGGATCTTTTTTTTGCGATTTCCGGGTTCGTCATCGCCCGCAGTCTGATTCCTGCACTGCGCAGTTGCAGCAACCGTCAGGAGTACTGGGAGCAAACGCGGAATTTCTGGTTGCGGCGAGCCTTTCGTCTGCTGCCATCGGCCTGGTTGTGGCTGGCACTGATGCTGCTGCTGTGCGTTTTCTTTAATCGCTCCGGGGCGTTCGGCACGGTGCAAGCCAACGTGCAGGCCACGCTTGCGGGGGTATTTCAGTACGCCAATTTCCGCTTTGCCGATGCTATTTTTCATTACGAGTACGGCAGCAGTTTCGTCTACTGGAGTCTGGCGCTGGAGGAACAGTTCTACCTGCTGTTTCCGCTGCTGATCCTGCTCTGCCGCAAACACTTGGTGTGGGTGTTACTGGCGCTGGTAGCGGTGCAACTATTCATGGTGCGTACGTCGCTGTTGATGTCCGTTCGAACCGACGCGCTTGCCCTGGGTGTGTTGTTGGCCATGTGGAGTGTGCAACCGGGTTATCGACGCTGGCAGCCGACGTTTCTGCGCCGTCCATGGGCCGGGATTTCATTGCTGGTCATTGTCGGCTTGCTGCTGAGTTACCTGGGCGCCGAGCGCTTTACTACAGCGCCCTATCGCATCGGCGCCATCGCCATTCTCAGTGCCGTACTGGTATGGATCGCCTCCTACAACGGCGATTATCTGTTACCGGCCGGGCGCTTGCAGCGGGCGATGGCGTGGGTAGGCAATCGTTCCTACGGCATCTACCTGATCCACATTCCGGTGTATTTCCTGGTGCGCGAAGTGATTTTCCGTTTGCAGGGGGCAGGCCTGCCGAGTCCGGCGGGACACCCGGTCGTTACTTTGCTGTTTGCTGCCGGCCTGATTGTTTTGCTCAGCGAACTGAATTATCGCTTCATTGAAATGCCTATGCGTATTCGCGGTGCCGCGCTGGTGCATCGGCTCGGGACGTCACGAGCGAACGTAGCGTCTTCTGAAGTGACGTCCTGATCGAGGCGGGAGCGGGCTTGCTCGCGAAGAGGCTGTGTCAGTAGCAGGGCTTTCGGCTGATACAGCGCCTTCGCGAGTAGGCTCGCTCGCACATGGATTTGTGTAACCTTGCAGCCTGGTGGTGTCTGGGATCTGGAAGGTATGCGGTTTATTGTCGGTCTGTTTGCTTTGATGGTGCTGTCTGCTTGCAAGCCGCAGGACGCGCCACCCCTCGAGCAACAACTTTACGTCTGGCAACGCCAATGGACACCGGCCCACGCGGCGTCGCTACGTGACAGCCGCGATGACTTCTCGACGCTGCGCGTGCTGGCGCTGCAGGCCTTTCCCAATGCGGGATGGAACCGCGCGCGGATCGATGCGCAATTATTGAAAGCCGATGGTCGTCCGTTGATTGCGGTGATTCGTCTCGACGGCCAGCTCAAGTCGCTGGATCAGGATCAGGTCACCGCGCAGATTCTGCAGGTGCTTGCCGATTGGCAAACGCGAGGCCTTACGTTGAGCGGTGTCGAAATCGACCACGACGCGGGTAATGCGCGGTTGCCGGCGTACGCTGAATTTCTCAAACATCTGCGCTCGGCCTTACCGACGAATCTGCCTTTGAGCATCACGGCACTGCCGGCCTGGCTCGGCAGTGCGCAATTGCCAACACTCCTGCAAACCGTCGACAGCAGCGTGCTGCAAGTGCACGCCGTCAGCGATCCGCGCCTCGGTTTGTTCGATCCTGATCAGGCGTTGAAATGGGCCAAGGCCTGGGCGCGTATCACTGACAAACCGTTCTATCTGGCGCTGCCGGCTTACGGCGTTGCGCTGTTGCCCGATGACGGCGGGGCGCCGGTGGTGGAAAGTGAAGTGCAACTTGAGCGGGGTGGGCAGCGCCGGGAGCTGCTGGCTGATCCGCTGCAACTGAGCCAGCTCGGTCAGGCCTTGCGTGAAGACCCGCCGGCGCATCTGGCCGGATTGATCTGGTTTCGTTTACCGCTGGCCAATGACCGCCGCGCCTGGAGCCTGACGACCCTGCGCGCGGTTGCCCGTGGCAATCAACTCGTCAGTCAGCTCGGCGTGACGTTCAGCGAACACAACGGCCTCTACGACATCAAACTCGACAACCCCGGCAACCTCGACAGTGCCTGGCCCGCGCGGATCACGCTGAAGGCGCAAAGCTGTGAAGGCGCCGATGCGCTCGCCGGTTACTCGTTGCAACAAAGCCCGGATCTGCTTACCTTCACCCGCCTGCGCGACGGCCGCTTGCCGGCGGGTGGACAACGCGCCATCGGTTGGGCGCGCTGCGCCAATATTGATCAAGGAGGTTCGCATGTTGACCCGTAACTGGCCCCGCCATCTGCTCTGCCTGAGCCTCTGCCTGCCGCTGGGTTCGGCGTTGGCCTGTGGGCCGGATTTCCCCATGCGCCTGCTCGATAATCGTGGGCAGACCCTCGCGGATCTGCCTGAGGGCAACTTCAACTTCGAACTCAGTCGCCTCGGCAAAGCCATCGCCGGGCTGAAGAACGTCACCGCTGCAACGCACAATCCGAACGATATGTACGGTGAGGAAAACACGGTCGCCGAGGCTCGGGAAAAAGCCGAGCAGGCCGGACTGAGCGCCGAGCAGCAAGTGCTGGTCAAGCAATTGCGCGGCCTGACCGATGCACGTCAGGTCGAGGTGCAAGGCGCCAGTCTGCCGGGGGAAATCCGCTTGTATGTGGCTGGTGCGGTGGCGTTTGCCACGGGCGATCATCAACTCGCGGTCGAGTATTTCAACAAGCTGCTGGCGTTGCCGGCGCAGCAGCGTCCGTTGCGCAGTACGTGGGCGGCGTATTCTCTCGGGCGTACATTGTTCGCGATGAGCAGTGAGGCCGGGGATTCAGTCGTGGCGCTGGAACGATCGCGTGATGCGTTCCGACAGGCCCGGCAACTGAGCATCGACGGGTTCAGCGATCCGCTGGAACTGGGTGTTGCCAGTCTTGGCGAAGAGGCGCGTGTTGTGCGCGCCGCCGGCGACTGGAACGGCGCCATCGAATTGTATGAAGCGCAGAACCTGCACGGCTCGGCCGTGGGTTACACCTCGCTCAAGCAATTGATGAATGAACTGGCGGAGTTGCCGGAGGCCGAACTGGCCGAGTTGCTGCAACACAAAGCGGTGCAGCAACTGGTCACGGCCTCGCTGGTGAGCCGTCAAGGCTGGTCGTTTGGCGATGAGCCGCCGAACGAGAAAAAACTGGTGAAGCTGCTGCAGAACAGTACCCGCGGCAGTCTCGACAATGCTGATCGTCTGGCGGCGATGAGTTACCAACAGGGCGATTACGCTGGCGCCAAAGCGTTTCTTGAAAATGCCGGCGACGGCGGCTTGGCGTGGTGGCTACGGGCGAAACTGGCGTTGCGTGACGGCGATAAAAATGCCGCGGCCGCCGCCTATTCGAAAGCCGCGCAGGCCTTCCCGCAGAGCGAAGACTGGGGTTATCGGCGTACGCCGGACTGGGCGTTTGAAACTGTTCAGCCGAAGTGCCGGGTCGAGGGTGAAAGCGCGATTCTCGCGTTGCAACGTGGCGAGTACCTTCAGGCTTTCGTGCAGTTGTATCGCAGCAACAGTGTCTATTGGTTCGATGCCGCGAGCGTTGCCGAGCGTGTGCTGACGGTCGATGAGCTGAAAAAATACGTCGACGATAACGTCCCGGCTCCGCCCGCGTTGACTCAACAGGAGCGCGATAACTACGTGCCGTTGCCGGTCGCCGCGAGCCTGCGCAATCTGCTCGGCCGGCGTTTGCTGCGTGAGGGGCATTACGCCGATGCGGTCGCTTATTTCGATAGTCCCGACCTGCAAAACAAGGCCCGACTTTACGGCGAACAACGGCTGAAGGCCGATGCCGCGTGGTGGCCGACCAAACGTGCGAGTGCGCTGTACAACGCCGCGTGGACAGCTCGCGAGTGGGGCATGGACATTCTCGGTTACGAGATGGCGCCGGACTACGCCACGTTCGGTGGCAACTACAGCCTGGAAAGTGTTGAGTTGAAAGTCGGTCCGCTAGTGAGCGAGGCCGAAGTGCAACGGCAGGGCGCCAGTGCAGCGAAGCCGGATCAGCGCTATCACTACCGTTTCGTCGCGACCGAGCTTGCCGGGCGCGCCGCTGACAACCTGCCGCATACCAGTCAGGCGTTTGCCGCTGTGTTGTGCAACGCTGCCGGCTGGAACAGCAGCCTGGAAGATCAGAGTGCGCTGTATCAGCGTTACATCAAGGAAGGCCCCTTCGTACCGTGGGCGGTGGACTTCGGCAATCAGTGCCCGTACCCGGATTTCGAAAACGCCGACAAGCGTTACGTTACCCAAGTCACCGATGCTGTGCGCTCGTCGCTGCGGCCGTACAAGTGGCCGGTGCAGATCGGCGCGGTTGTGCTGATCGCGAGCGCTGCGTTGCTGTTCATCAGCCGTCGCCAGCGCAAGGCCCGCAAAGGCTAAGCCTGCTGGACGAACGTCAGGCGCACGGCGAAACCGATCAGCAGGCTGCCGAACAGCCATTGTTGTACGCGTTGGGCCGTTGGACTGTGTTGCAGCCAACGACCCAGCGCTGCGCCGGTGAGGGCGTAGGCGCTATCGAACAGCAGGCCGACGCCGACCAGCAGCATGCCGAGCACGGCGAACTGGTTCAGAACCGGTGAGCCGTCATTGACGATGAATTGCGGCAGCAGCACCGAGCAGAACAGCAACGCCTTGGGATTGAGCAGATTGGTCAGCAAGCCACGACTGATAGCTTCGCGCCATTGACCTTGGGAGCTAATAACTTCGTCAGCATTCAGGTTCGGCAGCAGTGTGCTGCGCAGGCATTGAATGCCGATCCACAACAGATACGCCGCCCCCGCCAATCGCACCACCTCGAATGTCCACGGCGCCGCTTTGAACAGTGCCGCCAGCCCCAACGCCGCGAGGGCTACGTGACAACCACGAGCGATGCCCAGGCCTATAGCGGTGGCCAGTGCCGCGCCGCGTCCCTGCCGGGCACCGGTTTGCAGGAGCAGGATCATGTCGGGGCCGGGCAATAGATAGACCACCGCCAATGCCAGGAAAAACAGCCAGAGATTCGCCATGTTGCCGCCCTTTCGTTGTCGATTCGGTGCGCCAAGTCTAGGGCCGAAGGGCGGGGCAGGTGCTTGCGTAGTCAGCTTCAAAATTTGAAGGATTTGGCATAACCTGCTGACTTTTAGCGCAATGACTATCAGGATCTGCCAAACATGAAACTCGACGCCTTCGATCGCAAGATTCTCGCGGCCCTGCAACGTAACGGGCGCCTGAGCAATGTCGAGCTGGCGGATGAAATCGGCCTGTCGGCCTCGCCGTGTCTGCGCCGGGTGCGGATGCTGGAAGAGGCCGGGGTGATTCGCGGCTATCAGGCCAATCTCGATCGCGATGAAGTCGGACTGGGGCTGACGGTGTTTGTCGGGGTCAAGGTCGAGCGCCACAACGATGAACAGGCCGAGGCGTTTTACACCGCAGTGACGGCGTTGCCGGAAGTGATTTCCGCGTTTCTGGTGTCGGGAGAATCGGACTTTCTGCTGCAAGTGGTAGTGCCGGATTTGCGTGCGTACGACCGTTTTCTCAGCGGCTGCCTGCTGAAGTTGCCGGGGGTGAGTGACATTCGCAGCAATTTTGCGATTCACACGGTGAAGACGCCGGGGGCGTTGCCGCTTGGACATCTTCCGCTATAGACCGAGTCGCATCCTTCGCGAGCAAGCTCGCTCCCACAGTGACCGCGCTCTTTCAGGCGTATTAAGGTCGATGTGGGAGCGAGCTTGCTCGCGAAAGCGGCAGTCCGGTCAATAAAGATTTCAGAACCCTACATCTGCGTCGCCATCCCCTCGACATTCATCGCCGCCTGACGCAACGCCTCTGACCGCGTTGGGTGCGGGTGGCACGTCAACGCAATGTCTTCTGCCGAAGCACTGAACTCCATCGCCACACAAAACTCACCAATCATTTCACTCACGCTCGGGCCGACCAGGTGCACGCCGAGGACTTCATCGGTGCGTTCATCAGCGAGGACTTTGGCAAAACCCTCGGTCTCATGGTTGATCTTCGCCCGGCTATTGGCGGTGAAGGGAAACTTGCCGACCTTGTAGGCACGGCCCTCGGTCTTGAGTTGTTCTTCTGTCTTGCCGACGCTGGCCAGCTCCGGTCTGGTGTAGATCACGTTGGGGATCAAGTCGTAGTTGACCTCGCCAGCCTTGCCATGGATCTGCTCGACGCACGCCATCGCTTCATCTTCAGCCTTGTGCGCGAGCATCGGCCCGGAGGTCACGTCGCCAATCACCCAGACCCCGGCGGCTTCGGTGCGGTGCTGTCTGTTGGCGAGCATGCCGCGTTTGTCGGTACTCAGGCCGACGTTTTCCAGACCGAGGCCCTGGGTGTACGGGCGACGACCGATAGCGACCAGCACGTAATCGGCTTCAAGCAACTCGGCAGTGCCGCCAGCGGCCGGCTCAACGCTGAGTTGCACACCGCTTGCGGAAGACGTGGCGCTGGTGACTTTCGAACTCAACTTGAACGCGATGCCCTGTTTGCTCAGTGAGCGTTGCAGGGTCTTGCCGGCCTCGCCATCGACGCCGGGGCAGATGCGGTCGAGGTATTCGACCACGGTGACCTGCGCGCCCAGGCGCCGCCATACCGAGCCCAATTCCAGACCGATCACACCGGCGCCGATCACCACCAGGTGTTTGGGCACTTCACTCAGGGAAAGCGCCCCGGTCGAATCAAGGATACGTTTGTTGTCGATCTCGACGCCCGGAAGGGGAGTGGGCTCGGAACCGGTGGCGATGATGATGTCCTTCGCGGTCAGTTCGACTTTGCCGCCCTGATCGTCGGTCACCGTGACCTTACCCGGGCCGTCGATGTGGCCCCAGCCCTTGATCCAGTCGACCTTGTTCTTGCGAAAGAGAAACTCGATGCCTTTGGTCAGGCCGGCCACGCTCTCGTCTTTCTGCTTCATCATTTGCGCGAGGTTCAGGGTCGGTTTGACCTCTATACCGAGGTTGGCGAATTCCGCGCCCATCGCCGCGTCGTATAGCTCCGAGGCATGCAACAGGGCTTTGGACGGCATGCAACCGACGTTCAGGCAGGTGCCGCCGAGCGTCGCGCGACCTTCCACGCAAGCGGCCTTAAGGCCCAACTGCCCCGCGCGGATCGCTGCGTTATAGCCGCCGGGGCCGCCGCCCAGAATCACTACGTCATAGTTGCTCATGCACTTACTCCTGATGGATGAATGCGGATCGCTAAAAGTAGTTCTGAATAAAAATTACGAACGTAATATGTGCGTTTCCAGGCATTTCGGTCAAGGCTTCAGGCAAGCGACAGGTTGGGCATCTTTGAATACGCGTAATTGTGTACGAATATTTCACGCTGTTCGTTATATCGTAACGATATGAACCGCGAGCCAATGATATTGGGGTGATATGCAAGTTGATCTGGAGGTGGAAGGCACGCAAGTGACCGCACTGCCGCGTTTTCAGCAGGCGGCCACACAGGGCATACGTCTGCGGCGCTGGGCTTTCGGCCTCGGCTCATTGGCCGGGGCAGGCTGGGTGATGGCGTTTTTTGTCGGGCTGTTTGCGCCGCAATCATTGTGGCTGCCGCTGCTGGTTAATTTGAGCGCGGCGCTGCTGGTGTTGGTCGCCGGGCTGCAATCAGCGTGGTGGGTGACGCAATGGCGCGCGCGGGTGATGAATCCTGTTGTGCTGGCGCCGAACGCCGATGAGGAGTTCTCTGCGCCTGGAGGTTGGTACGAACGGTTGCTGGATCGCCTCAGTCAGCGTGGTTTGCATATGCTTGGCCAGATCGGTGCAGCGACGCTGTGGTTAGGCGGCTGGGCGTTGTGGGTGGCGCTGAGCATCGAACAGGTGTGGAACCTCGCGCTGCCCGCCGCAGCCGTTGGATTGTCCGCCACGGTGGGCGCGGCGTTGGCATTGCTGCTGGCGTTCGGCTTGTTGGTGCTGGAGCGACAACTGGCTCAGGAAAACCCGGCGCAATGGCCGGAAGCAGGCGGGTTGGCGCAACTGACGCGCGTGGCGATCATCAGTATGGTGCTCGGCGCGCTGTGTTTGTTGTTCGCTGGCGAAAATGCCGTTTGGCCAGTTCGCGTGTCTGTACTGATGGGTATCTTGCCGGGATTGGTCGCGATCGAGTTGCTATTGCGCGCCGTTCTTTCAGTCTTCAGCCCTCGTCGCGAAAAGCTTGAGCCTACGTTGCTGGCGCGCAGTTTTGTTGCCGACATGCTGCGTTGGCCACCCCAGCCTTTACTCGCGTTGCAGCACGAATTGCACAACCGCTTTGGCATCGATCTGCGCCAGATCTGGGCGTTCAGTTACATGCGCCGAGCGTTTCTGCCGGTGCTGGCGCTCGTCGCAGCGGTGGGTTGGTTGCTCACTGGTATCCATGAAATCCCACTACAGGGTCGCGGTATTTATGAGCGTTTCGGCAAACCGGTGCAGGTGTTCGGCCCGGGATTGCACACAGGTTTGCCGTGGCCGTTGGGCCGAGTATTGATCGTCGAAAACGGCGTGGTGCACGAATTGGCCACCAGCGTTGGCGAAAACCCGGCGCCGCTGCAGGCCGATCCCGCCGAAGGCCCGGCGCCGATCACAGCCAACCGCTTGTGGGACGCCAGCCACGTCAGCGACAAGTCGCAAGTCATCGCCAGCAGCCATGGCGCTCAACAGAGCTTTCAGATTGTCAACATGGACGTGCGTTTCGTCTATCGCATTGGCTTGACCGATCAGGCCGCGCTGGCCGCTACCTATAACAGCGCCGATGTGCCAACGCTGATTCGCAGCACGGCGAGCCGGATTCTGGTGCACGACTTTGCCTCGCGCACGCTCGACGGTTTGCTCGGGGAAGACCGGGTCGGGCTGGGCGAGGAGATCGGTCGCGCGGTGCAAAGTGATTTGCAGCAACTCAACAGTGGCGTGGAAATTCTCGCCACGGTGGTCGAAGCCATCCACCCGCCGGCCGGTGCCGCCAATGCCTATCACAGCGTGCAAGCGGCACAGATCGGCGCGCAAGCGTTGATTTCCCGGGAGCGTGGTGCGGCGGCCGAAGCGAGCAATCAGGCGCAATTGCAGGCCAGCCTTGCTCGCGATCAGGCCAGCGCTAATGCCCGGGAAACCAGTGCCACCGCGCAGGCGGCGGATCTGAAGTTCACGGCCGAACAAAAAGCCTACGCCAGTGCCGGTCAGGCTTTCGTGCTCGAGCAATATCTCGGTCAGCTCGGCCAAGGCCTGAGTAAAGCCAAATTGCTGGTGCTCGACCACCGTCTGGGCAGCAGCAGTAATGCGCCGACCATCGATCTGCGGACCTTCACGCTGCCGGCTGACCCGACGCCCGCGCGCACCATCGCTCAACCAGGAGTCGCCCATTGAGCCAGTCGCATACTCACGAACCGCATGATCACAGCGGCCACGATCATGGCCACGGCGGGCATCACCATCATCATGGGCATCATCACCATCACCACGGTGCGCCGGAAGAGGCGGGGCCTTTCCCGTGGCGACGCATGAGCTGGGCGGTGTTGCTAGTGGCGTTCGCCATCGCAGCAGCGAGCCTGGTGCAAGTGCGCTCGGGTGAAGCCACGGTGATTACCCGCTTCGGTAATCCATCGAGGGTACTGCTTGATCCAGGTTTGAGCTGGCGTTGGCCGGCGCCGTTCGAAGCGGCGATCCCGGTGGATCTGCGTCTGCGCACCACCTCCAGCGGCTTGCAGGATGTTGGTACCCGCGACGGTTTGCGCATCATCGTGCAGGCCTACGTGGCCTGGCAGGTGCAGGGTGATCCGGACAATGTGCAGCGCTTCATGCGCGCGGTGCAGAACCAGCCGGATGAGGCGGCGCGGCAGATTCGCACCTTCGTGGGCTCGGCGCTGGAAACCACCGCCAGCAGTTTTGATCTGGCGAATCTGGTGAACACCGATGCCAGTCAGGTGCACATCGCTGAATTCGAAGCGCAGTTGCGTCAGCAGATCGATCAGCAATTGCTCGCCACCTATGGCGTGCGCGTTGTGCAAGTCGGCATCGAGCGTTTGACCTTGCCGTCGGTGACACTCACCGCCACGGTCGATCGCATGCGCGCCGAGCGTGAAACAATCGCTACCGAGCGTACGGCGATCGGCAAACGTGAGGCTGCGCAAATCCGTTCCGCTGCTGAACGCGATGCGCGAATCGTGCAGGCTGATGCGACAGTGAAAGTAGCAGAAATCGAGGCGCAGTCTCGCGTCGAAGCGGCGCAGATTTATGGCCGTGCTTACGCCAGTTCGCCGCAGCTCTACAACTTGCTTCGCTCGCTGGACACCCTTGGCACCATCGTCACACCGGACACCAGACTGATCTTGCGCACTGACGCGGCGCCATTCCGCGTGCTGGTCGACGGCCCGCCAACACTCGACAGTAACTCCGGATCGCAGCCATGAATGAAGAAGTTCCACGTGGAACACATTCACTGAGCAGTCCGTGGATTCAGGCCGGTCGTTTGGCATTTCTCGCCCTGTACGCGGTGACAGTGTTGGCCGCATTGGCTTGGGCTTTTTCCAATGTGCGGCAAATCGATCCGCAGAATCGTGCTGTGGTTTTGCACTTTGGTGCACTGGATCGCGTGCAGAACGCGGGGCTGTTGCTGGCTTGGCCACAGCCGTTCGAACAGGTGGTTTTGTTGCCAGCTGCGGATCGGGTGATCGAGCGGCGGGTGGAAAACCTGTTGCGCAGCGATGAGGCACTCAAGGCTGATCGGGTCGCTTCCTTTGCCGCACCGATCAGCGATGCGCTGGCGGGATCTGGTTATTTATTGACCGGTGATGCCGGCGTCGTGCAGCTGGATGTGCGGGTGTTCTACAAAGTCACCGACCCTTACGACTTCGTGTTGCAGGCCGATCATGTGCTGCCGGCGCTCGATCGATTGGTCACTCGTAGCGCCGTGGCACTGACCGCTGCCAGGGATCTGGACACCATTCTGGTCGCTCGTCCGGAGTTGATCGGCACCGACAATCAGGCTGCCGAACGTCGTGAGCGATTGCGCGGAGATCTGGTGCAAGGCATCAACAAACGCTTGGCGGAGTTGAAGGCGAGCGGGCAGGGCATCGGGATTGAAGTGGCGCGGGTCGATGTGCAATCGAGTCTGCCCAATCCTGCGGTCAGTGCATTTAACGCGGTATTGACCGCCAGTCAACAGGCCGAAAAAGCCGTGGCCAATGCGCGTACCGACGCCGAGAAACTCACACAGACCGCCAACGAACAGGCCGACCGCATACTGCAAGTCGCTCACGCGCAGGCCGGTGAGCGCTTGGCCAAAGCCTCTGCCGATACTGCCACGGTGACGAGTCTGGCCAAAAGTGCAGACCCGCAAATGCTCCTGCGCCTTTACCGCGAGCGTATGCCGAAGATCTTCGGCCAGGCCGGATCGGTCACAACGGTCGACCCGAAAGACGATTCCCGCCTGATCATTCAGGGAGCCAGTAAATGAATGCGACGACCGCTGCACCGAGCCTGTTGTCCTCGGCCGAACAACGCCGCGCCGCACGGCAACTGACTTTGGCGATGCTTGCGTTGGGTCTTCTGGGTCTGGGTTTGATCTGGCGTTGGCTGGTCCCGGAGCAAACCGGGGTCAGCCAGTTGCTGTTGGGTGTTGCTTCTTTGTTGGTCGCGGTACCGGTGATGCGTTCGGCGTGGTACAGCCTGCGTTATCCGAGCCTGCATGGCATCACCGATCAGCTGATTGCCTTGGCCATGCTCGGTGCATGGGCGACTGGCGATCTGCTGACGGCGGCATTGCTGCCGATCATCATGATCTTCGGGCATGTCCTGGAGGAGCGCAGCGTCATCGGTTCGCAGGAAGCGATTCACGCCCTAGGCCAATTGACCCGCAGCCATGCGCGCAAACTTCAGGCCGACGGCACGATCATCGAGGTGGACAACGGCACGTTGAAAGCGGGCGACACCGTAGAGGTGCGAGCAGGTGATCGGGTGCCGGCGGACGGTCGGGTTTTGTCCGGCCAAGCCAGTCTTGACACCGCTTCGATTACCGGTGAATCGGTGCCGGTCGAGGCGAGCGCCGGCATGACGGTGTTCGGCGGCGCGATCAACCTCGACGGTTTGTTGCGCATAGAAGTGACCCGCACAGGCGATGAGTCGACCCTCGGCAAAGTCATCGCGCTGATGCAGAACGCCGAGCGTTCGAAGCCACCGATCACGCGATTGCTCGAACGTTATGCCGGCAGTTACATGGTGCTTGTGTTGTTGCTGGCGGCGGTGACCTGGTTCGTCACCAACGATGCGCAAGCGATGCTCGCCGTGTTGGTGGCAGCGTGTCCGTGCGCGCTGGTGTTGTCTGCTCCGGCGACGGCGATTGCCGGTGTCGCGGTGGCAGCGCGTCACGGGATTCTGATTCGCAGTTCGGCGTTTCTTGAAGAACTGGCTGACCTGACATCGCTGGTCGTCGATAAAACCGGGACGCTGACTTACGGCACCTTGCGTCTGCAGGCGATCAACAGCCCGCAAGCAGAGTCGTCTGCGGTCATGGCGCTTGCCGCCAGCCTCGGCGCGGCGAGTAGTCATCCGGTCAGTCGTGCACTCGCAGGGTTGGTCAGTCAGGATCAATATCTAACGCTGAGTGATATTCACGAGCGTCAGGGGCTCGGTGTAGTCGCCATGACCGGGCAGGGCGAAGCGGCGCTCGGTCGGCCAGAATTGTTCGCGCAACTGGGCATTGCCACGACCAAGGTTCCCGATCATGACGGCCCCATCGCCGGTCTGGCGCTGAACGGTGAATTCCTCGCCTGGCTGTTGCTTGCTGACAGCGTCAAACCGGAAGCCCGATTTGCCCTCAGTGAATTGCGTGAGTTGGGCCTTGGGCGACAACTGTTGCTCACGGGAGATCGACACAGCGTGGCTCAATCGCTGGCCAAGGAGGTCGGTTTGCATGAGGTCGAAGCTCAGGCCTTGCCCGAGGACAAACTCAATCGCGTGCTCAAGGAAATCGACAATGGTTTCCGGCCGATGGTAGTCGGTGACGGCATTAATGATTCGCTCGCGCTGAAGGCGGGGGTGGTCGGTGTGGCAATGGGCGCCGGTGGTGCAGACATTGCGCTGGCCTCGGCGGACATCGTCTTGATCGGCAGCGACCTGCGCCGACTCGGTACCTGCGTGCGCCTCAGCCGCCAGTGCCGCCGGACGTTGCAGGTCAACGTGATCATCGGTCTGGGCTGGACGCTGGCCATTGTGGTGTTTGCCGCATTCGGCTGGTTGGGTGCAGCAGGGGCGATGATTGCCGCGCTGCTGCATAACCTCAGCACCTTGCTGGTACTCGGAAATGCCGGGCGGTTGCTGCGCTTTCAAGAGCCGCTACTGAAGCTCAAGAAAGACCTTTGACATTTTTTTTCGATCCGCTGTAACGCCGTCGGGGTGGCTCTCTCTAGTGCTATGTCGGGACTGAACAAACCTTCCAGCTGACACCCCTGACGATGACCGAGGATAAGAAAAATGACGATCAAATCCGCTGCTGCCGGTGCCGCTCTCGCGTTGGCTGCCGCCACGATGTTTGCCGGTGTTGCCACTAACGCGATGGCTGCCGATGCCAATGTTCACTGCTACGGCGTGAACGCCTGCAAAGGTCAGAACGACTGCAAGACCAAAGACCACGCCTGCAAAGGCATGGGCTCCTGCAAAGGCCAGGGCTTCAAAGCGATGACTCAAGCGGCGTGCGAAAAAGCCGGTGGCAAGGTCGGCGAATAACTGACCGGCAAGTGTCGCCGCAGTGGTTGGCGCCACTGCGGCCACTTTTTATCAGGAGTCCGCGCATGTCTGCTTCTATTGCTTTCCTGGGTTATGGCCTGGGTTTGCGCAGCGCTTATTATCAGCAGATCCTTGAGCAGTCACCTGACGTCGACTGGTTCGAAGTGGTCTCGGAAAATTTCATGGTACAGGGCGGTAAGGCCCTGTATTACCTCGACGCTATCGCCGAGCGCTACCCGCTGGTGATGCACGGCGTATCCCTGTCCATCGGCGGGCTGCATGCCCTCGATCGGGACTATCTCAAACAACTCAAGCAATTGGCCGAACGGGTGAAACCGGCATGGATCTCCGATCATTTGTGCTGGAGCCGTGGCAATGCCCATCATTTACATGATCTGCTGCCGCTGCCTTACACCGAAGAAAGCCTGGATTACATTGCCGCTCGGGTGATGCAGGTTCAGGATATTTTGCAGCGTCCGCTGGTGCTGGAGAACGTCTCCAGTTATGTCCGTGCCGCCTCGGACGATTTCACTGAGTGGGAATTTCTCGCTTTGCTTAGTCGCGTGAGCGGCTGCGAATTGCTACTCGACGTGAACAATGTCTACGTCAGTTCACGCAATCATGGCTTCGATCCGTGGGCCTTTATCAGTAGCCTGCCCGTCGATAAAGTCCGCCAACTGCATCTGGCGGGGCACAGCGATTACGGCGATTACGTGATCGACACCCACGACCATCCGGTGAGCGATCCGGTCTGGGCGCTTTACCAACGCACACTCGAACACTTCGGCCCCTTGGCCACATTGCTGGAGCGTGACGATCATTTTCCGCCCTTCGACGAATTGCTCGATGAACTGCAAAAGGCCCGTGAACTGGGTGACAAGGTCTTGGCCGGGAGGCAGCAATGCGCCTGAAAGAATGGCAACTGGCGTTCGAGTCGTTTCTGCTCGACGACGACGCTACGGCGAATCCGGTCTTGGGCAAAAGCCTGATCGGTGGCCCGACACTCGATGTCGGCACGGGACTGGCGATCTATCACAACGCTTACAAGGCGCGTCTGCTCGAAGTCTTGCGCAATGACTTCGTGGCGATCCTGCACTGGATGGGTGACGACGAATTCGATCGGCTCGCCAGTTCTTACATCCGCCATTACCCGTCAGGGCATTACAGTTTGCGCTGGCTGGGCAAAGGCTTCGAAGGCTTTATCCGTGAGCATCTGGTGCCGGAACAAAGCGCGCCACTTGCCGAACTGGCCTCGCTTGAATGGGCGTTTACACTGGCGTTCGATGCGCCGGCTGGTCAGCCGTTGACGCTGCAATCAATGGCGACGCTGGCCCCAGAGGAATGGCCTGAGCTGCGGGTGAAGCCAACGCCATCGCTGCAGCGCCTGGAATGCCGCTTCAACAGTCTTTCGCTATGGCGTTCGGTAAAGGAAGAGTCGGAATTCCCTGACAGCATGGAGCTCGACATCCCGCAGATCTGTCTGATCTGGCGCAACCAGCTGATCTGCTGTTACCGCAGCCTCGATCCGGCGCAAGCCACGGCCCTCGATGGCTTGCTCAACGAAGGCTGGAGTTTCGCCGAACTGTGCGCCGAGTTGGCAGTCACTTATGGTGAGGGCGCGCCACTTCAAGCCGTTACCTGGCTAAAACAGTGGATTCAGGAAGGTTTGCTGAAGCGTCTGTAACGATAGTCAAAGCTAATCAAATCGATAGCCTGCTATTTTTCCGGGATGGTCTACCCTCAGATCTGACGTCTGAAACAAGGGGGATTTTCCATGCTCGCGCAACTTCCACCGGCCTTACAGAATTTGCAGCTTCCGCTTCGCCTGCGACTCTGGGATGGCCATGAGTTTAATCTGGGGCCGGCGCCCAGCGTCACCATCGTGGTCAAGGATCCGCAGATGGTCAGCCAGTTCACCCATCCAAGCCTGGATGCGCTCGGAGCGGCGTTCGTGGAAGGCAAGCTTGAACTGGAGGGCTCGATCAGCGAAGTCATCCGGGTCTGCGACGAATTGAGCAACGCTTTGCTCGGCGAAGATGACGACAGTCAGCCAGTGCGCTCGGTGCACGACAAGGAAACCGACGCCAAAGCCATTTCCTACCACTATGACCTGTCCAATGCGTTCTACCAGCTCTGGCTGGACAGCGACATGGCGTATTCCTGCGCGTACTTCGAAACGGGCAGCGAAACCCTCGAACAGGCGCAACAAGCCAAATTCCGCCACCTGTGCCGCAAGCTGCGTTTGCAGCCGGGTGACTATCTGCTGGACGTCGGTTGCGGCTGGGGTGGGCTGGCGCGCTATGCCGCGCGGGAATTTGGTGCCAAAGTCTTTGGCATCACCCTAAGCAAGGAACAGCTGGAATTGGCGCGTGAGCGCGTAAAAGCCGAAGGCCTGGAAGAGCAGATCGAACTGCAGTTGCTCGACTATCGCGATCTGCCGCAGGACGGGCGTTTCGACAAGGTAGTCAGCGTCGGCATGTTCGAGCACGTTGGTCACGCCAATCTCGCCGAGTACTGCAAAACCTTGTTCGGCGCGGTGAAGGAGGGCGGTCTGGTGATGAATCATGGCATCACTGCCAAACACACCGATGGCCGACCGGTTGGACGCGGTGCCGGGGATTTTATCGAGAAGTACGTCTTCCCCAACGGCGAGTTGCCGCACCTGGCGATGATCTCGGCCGAGATCAGCGAAGCGGGGCTGGAGGTTGTTGACGTAGAAAGCCTGCGCCTGCATTACGCGCGTACGCTGGACCACTGGAGCGAGCGGCTGGAGGACAACCTTGAAGCGGCCGGCAAACTGGTGCCGGATCAGGCGTTGCGCATCTGGCGTCTGTATCTGGCTGGCTGCGCTTATGCGTTTGCGCGCGGCTGGATCAATCTGCACCAGATCCTCGCGGTGAAGGCGCATCCTGATGGCAGCCATGAACTGCCATGGACGCGCGACGATATCTATAACCCTTAACACTGAATAATCCCCTCTCCCTCTGGGAGAGGGCCAGGATGAGGGGTTTTTAGAGAATCGGCGAAATCAGCCGGGCGATCCGCATGCCGACCTGTTGCAGGCGGTGGATCTCCCGGCTTTCTTCTTTGGCAATCTCGTAGGCTTGTTCAAAGTCGGCAATAAGCATGCTTTCCACGCGGGCGGCGAAGTCGCTGTCGACGGTCAGCAGCATCACTTCAAAATTCAGGCGGAACGAACGGTTGTCCAGATTGGCACTGCCAATGGCGCTGATTTCGCTGTCGATCAAAACCACTTTCTGATGCAGGAAACCGGGTTCGTAACGGAACACCCGCACACCGGCGCGCACGGCTTCAAAGGCGTAGAGACTGGAAGCGGCGTAAACGATGCGGTGATCGGGTCGCGACGGCAGTAGCAGACGCACATCGACACCGCGCAACACCGCCAATCTTAACGCTGCGAATACCGCTTCATCGGGGATGAAATACGGGCTGGTGATCCACACCCGTTCGGTCGCCGCATGGATCGCTTCGACAAAAAACAGCGAGCAGGTTTCATAGGCATCAGCAGGGCCGCTGGCGAGCAATTGGCAGAGCACGCCGTCGTCCGGGTATTCGTCGGGCAGGATCAGTGGCGGCAGGGTACGCGCAGCCCAGAACCAGTCCTCGGCAAACGACTCCTGCATGCATGCGACCACCGGGCCACGTACTTTCACATGGGTATCGCGCCACGGTGCCAGCGGCGGTTTTTCACCCATGTACTCATCGCCGACGTTATGCCCGCCGACAAAGCCGACCACGCCGTCGACCACGACGATCTTGCGGTGGTTACGGAAGTTGACCTGAAAGCGATTGAGCCAGCCGCTGCGCGTGGCGAAGGCTTTGACCTCAACGCCGCCATCGCGCAGTGCCTGCACATAATTGTGGGGCAGGGCATGACTGCCGATGCGGTCGTAGAGCAGATGAATCGACACACCTTCGGCGGCTTTCTTCAGCAGCAGGTCGCGCAGACGTTGGCCGAGTCGATCATCGTGAATGATGAAAAACTGGATCAGCACCGCTTCTTTCGCCTGATCGATGGCCTGGAAAATCGCCTCGAAGGTGGCCGTGCCGTTTATCAGCAATTGCACTTCATTGTTCGCCAGGCACGGCATACGTCCCAGTTTGGGCATCGCGCGTAACGAGGCGTAGGCATTCGAGGCGCGCGCGGTCAGGGCTTCTTCCACCCACGGGCGCCAGTTCAGTTCGGAGATCGCCTGACGCATCTGTTCGTTGGCCTGACGCCGCGCCTTGATGTAACCATCAAAAGTGCTGCGGCCAAACACCAGATACGGAATAAGCGTGAGGTAGGGAATGAAGATCAGCGACAATGCCCAGGCGATCGAGCCTTGAGCCGTGCGCACGGTGAGCACCGCGTGAATGGCGGCGATCAAGCCGAGGGTGTGTATCAGGGCGATCAGATAACCGAAAATGTGCGGTCCAAAATAATCCATGGGGCAGCCTTGCTCCGGAAGATTCAATGCTTAACAGACCATGTTCTGTCGCGAATGTCGCTATTTAATTGGTGCATGAACCGAAGCAATCGGCCGACGTCTAACGGCCACTACTGATCAGGAGTTTTTCGATGAACGTTCGTCTGCTGGGTTTGGCGCTGGGCCTGGGTTTGGCATTGCCGGTGGTTGCGCAGGCGCAGATGCTGCAGCCGGGGCTGTGGGAAATGACATCGAGCAACGTCAAGGTCGATGACCAGCCGATGGATGTGCAATCGATCCTTGGCCAGCTGCAAGGTCAGATGACCCCGCAACAACGCGCGGCGCTGGAAAAGAACGGGATCAATATCGGCGGCAAAGGCATCCGCGCGTGTCTGACGCCGGAGCAAGTGGCAACCAATGATATTCCGTTGGCCGACCCGCAATCGGGTTGCAAACAGCAGATCACCGATCGCACGGGCAACCAGTGGAAATTCCGTTTCAGTTGCCCGAAAGCGCAGGGCACCGGAGTGGCAACGTTCCTCAGTGATCGTGAGTTCACCACCGTGGCCAACGGCACGTTCAACGCGATCGGGATCAATCAGAAGGGCAGTCTGGAGACTCGCGCGGTTTGGCTGGGCCAGGACTGCGGCGCTGTTAAACCCCGCGCCTAAATGTAGCTCCTGTAGGAGCTGCGGCACGCTGCGATCTTTTGATCTTGATTGTAAAAAACAAGATCAAAAGATCGCAGTCTCGTTTCACTCGTCAGCTCCTACTGGGTTTTTTCAATCAGCGCATAAATCGTAGCGCCAACCCTCGACATCCCTCGTTCACTCGACCCTCCCGCCAGGCAATCTGCCCCGACACAATCGTTGTGCTCACCCGATGGCGAAAGCTGCGCCCGGCAAACGGTGTCCATCCACACTGCGAGAGAATCGGTTGCCGATCGACATCCTGCGTTTGCCGTTCAGCCAGCACCAGATCCGCCCAATACCCTTCCCGTAAATAACCCCGATCCGGAATCGCAAACAGATCCGCGACCCGATGGCTGGTCTTCGCCACCAGTGTGGTGATTGGCAAAACCCCATCCGCCACCAGCTCCATCAACGCTGGCAACGCATGTTGTACCAGCGGTAATCCAGAAGGCGCCTGCGCATAAGCTCGCTGCTTTTCTTCCCAGGTATGTGGCGCGTGGTCACTGCCGATCACGTCCAGTAGATTGCTGTTCAGGGCCGCGCGCAACGCATCGCGATCGGCCTTACTCTTGATCGCCGGGTTGCACTTGATCAAGTTCCCAAGGCTTGGGTAATCGCGATCATCAAACAGCAAATGATGCAGACAGACTTCAGCGCTGATGCGTTTTTGCGCCAGCGCTTTGTCCTCGAACAACGCCAGTTCACGCGCTGTGGTCAGGTGCAAAACATGGAGCCGAGTGCCGTGACGTTTGGCTAACTCGACCGCCAGTGAAGAGGAGCGATAACACGCCTCGGCATTGCGGATGAGCGGGTGAGCACCGGGCGGGATTCGTTCGCCGAACAGCTCACGCAGGTTGGCCGCATTCGCGTCGATACTCGGGGTGTGTTCGCAGTGGGCCAACAGGATCGTTGGCACCTCGGCGAACAGTCGTTCAAGAATTTGCGGATCATCCACCAACATATTGCCGGTGGACGCGCCCATAAACACTTTCACCCCGGCCACTTCGCAGGGATTGAGCGCCGCCACTGTATCGAGATTGTCCTGACTCACACCAAAGTGAAAACCGTAGTTGGCCACCGAACCGAGCGCCGCCCGGCGCTTTTTGTCGGCCAGCGCTTCGAGGGTGAGGGTGGCCGGGTTTGTATTCGGCATGTCCATGAAACTGGTGATGCCGCCGGCAACCGCCGCCCGAGATTCGCTGTGAATGCTGCCCTTGGCTGGCGCACCGGGTTCACGAAAGTGCACTTGGTCGTCGATCATCCCAGGCAACAACCATTGGCCATTCGCGTCGATTTCCACCTTGGCGTTTTCGCCTTCGATGCTGCGAGCAATCCTGACGATGCGCCCGTTGCTGACCAACAGATCGCCGTCGAACTCACGTCCTTCATTGACCAGCCTTGCGTTGCGAATCAGCACGCTGCTCATGGTTCAGAACTCGTTCTGCAAGGCTTTGTAGCCGCGCACCAGATCGACGTTGGTGCGCGCCACGTCTTCGGAAAACTCCGAAGCGCTGACACTCACCGGTGGAAATTGCGAGAGGTCGGTATTCGGGCCGATGCGAGTCGTGGAGGGCACATAGAAGGCATCTGGCAAATCGCGGCCGTCGACCACCGAGTTGTGCCGCACGACACAACCATTGCCGACGACGCAGTTGAACAACACGCTGTTGAAACCGATGAACACGCGGTCGCCGACCACGCACGGGCCATGCACGATCGAACGGTGGGCGATGGAACTGAACTCGCCAATAGTCACTGCAGCACCGGATTTGGAATGGATGACCACGCCGTCCTGGATGTTCGAGTTGGCGCCGATGGTGATCGGTTCCATTTCGCCCGAGGCGTCCACTTCGTCGGCGCGGATCACTGCGTAGGGGCCGACGAACACGTTCTCGCCGATCACCACTTTGCCGCAGATGATTGCGGTCTTGTCGACGTAGGCGGACTCGGCAATTTGTGGCAAATCACCTGATGGATTCTTGCGGATCATGGTTGGCTCAGCGCGTCGTAAAGGGTGTTGAGGTTGTATTCGAACAGACCGGTGAAGGTGCTGGCCGGACCGCTGGCAGCGAGGGCATCCGAGTACAGCGTGCCACCAATGTGCGCGCCGCTTTCGTCGGCGATCTGTTTGAGCAGGCGCGCGTCTTTGATGTTTTCCATGAACACTGCTTTGACGTGGGCTCGGCGAATCTGAGTGATCAGCGCAGCGACTTCGGCTGCCGAGGGTTCGCGTTCGGTGGAGAGGCCTTGCGGTGCCATGAAGTCGATGCCGTACGCCTGACCGAGATAACCGAAGGCATCGTGGCTGGTGACGATTTTGCGGTTGCCCGGAGGCAGCGCCCCGAGTTTGGTTTTGGCCTCGGCGAGCAGGGCGTAGATCTGCTTCAGGTAAGTTTTGCTGTTGCGTTCGTAGTCGGCTTTGTTCGCAGGATCCGCAGCGACGAGTGCTTTGGTGATATTGGCGATATACAACTCGGTGTTCGCCAGATTATGCCAAGCGTGCGGGTCTGGAACGGTTTCGCCGTCCTCATCCAGTGAGCGGGGAATCACGCCATGACTGGCACTGACCAATGTGGCTTTGGTCTCGGTGCTGGTCACCAGCCGATCCAGCCACGGCTCGAACCCGAGGCCGTTCTTGATGATCAGTTTGGCGCCGAGCAACGCTTTGGCATCGTCCGGTGTCGGCTCGTAGGTGTGTGCGTCAGCGTCCGGGCCGACCATGTTGGTGATCTGGATATGCTCGCCACCGACCTGATGCACCATGTCGGCGAGGATGCTGAAGCTGGTGACCACCGGTAATTTTTCCGCCGCCGACAAGGACATCGACAGCATCAGGCTGAGCAACACGAGTAGAGCGCGCATCGGGAAACACCTCATTGGGATGTGAGCAAAGGCGGGCGGCGCAACAAACCGTGAACCGGCCCGAACACCACGGACAGCAGGTAGCCGAGGCCCGCCACCAGCACGATGGCCGGGCCGCTGGGCAGCGAGTAGTAGAACGACAGCAGCAAGCCGAACCACACCGAGAGGCAACCTATGCCGGCCGCGATAGCAATCAGCATCGGCAGACGGCGGCTCCAGAATCGCGAAGCGGCGGCGGGAAGCATCATCAGTCCAACCACCATCAGAGCGCCGATGGCCTGAAAGCCGATCACCAGATTGAGTACGACCAACGTCAGAAAGACGCCGTGGGCGATAGGGCCGAGGCGGCTGACGGTTCTCAAGAACAACGGGTCGAGGGTGTCGAGCAACAGCGGCTTGTAGATCAGTGCCATGGCGATCAGGCTGAATCCCGAAACCCATAACATGCCGGCGAGGGTCGGGCCGTCGACGGCTAACGCCGAGCCGAACAGCAGATGCAACAGGTCAAGGCGTTTGCCGGCGACACCGAGAATCAGTACGCCGCTGGCGAGGGAAATGGGGTAGATAGCAGCGAGACTGGCGTCTTCGCGCAGGCCGGTGCGGCGGGTGATCCAGGCGGCGAGGCCGGCCATGCTAAGGCCGGCCCCAAGACCGCCGAGCGTCAGTGCAGGCAGACTCAGACCGGCGAACCAGAAACCCAATGCAGCGCCGGGAAGAATTCCGTGGGCCACTGCATCACCGATCAGGCTCATCCGTCGCAGGATCAAGAACACGCCGAGCGGCGCGGTGCTGCACGCTAATACAAGACCGCCGAGCAGGGCGCGACGCATGAACACAAATTCGTTGAACGGTTGCCAAAGGTGAGTGACGGCGAGCATCAGGCCACCTGCGTGTGAGGGGTTTGCTGGATCAATTCGTTGCTGGCTCCAAACACGCATTCGCGGTTTTTGATCAGCAAGGTTTGCGGGATGTGCTGGCGTACGGCGGCGAGGTCGTGACACACGACGACCAGTGTTCGACCTTCGCCATGCCAGGTATGAATGTGTTGCCAAAGCAGTTGTTGGCCGAGTTCATCGAGTGCTGCGTGGGGTTCGTCGAGCAGTAGCACGGGCGCGTCGGTCAGGCTCAGCCGAGCGAGCAGGGCGCGTTGCAGTTCGCCACCGGACAGAGCCATGAGGGGACGGTGCTCGAGTCCACTGAGGTGCCAGTTCGCCAGCGCATCTTTCAGGCGCTGGCTTCGTAGTTGGGTCGATAGTCTTCTTCCCCAGAAACCAGCGGCGACCAGTTCTTCGAGGCTGATGGGGAATTGGCGATCCAGATGCTGTTGCTGGGGCAGGAAGGACAATCCGCTGTGACGTGGAACACTCAGGCCGACATTGCCTGCCAATGGTTTCTGCAACCCGGCGATCACTTTCAGCAGGCTGCTTTTGCCACAGCCGTTGGCGCCGATGATCGCCGTCAGGCTGCCGCTGTCGAACTCAAGACTCAGCGGGCTCGTCAGTGGTTGACCGGGTGCGCCCCAACTCAGGGATTGGCAGCGGATCATGCTTGCTCACGCTGCCAGTGGCTTTCGGCGACGGCGTCGTGGGCGTGCAGGCTTTCGGCGTGAATGACTCGCAGATGGAAGGCGCTGACTCCAGGGGTGCGACGCAATGCCAGATTCAGACGGCGCGCTGCGTCTTCACAGAACATCAGGTTCTGGCCGTTAGCGAGGGCGAAGGCTTGTTCGTCCGCGCGTTTTACTGCGGTTTGTACAGCGGTGCCAAGGGCCGCTTCGGCGTCATTGATGATCACGCTCAATGGGAGCTCATCGATGAACTCGTCGAGATGTAGATGCAGTCGCGCGGTGCTGCGCTGGCTGTGAGGCGTTGCGACGATGCCGTGGGTGGAGCCGAGCCAGGCCAGAACGTCTGCGTGATGAAGACTTTTATTGGCGAAGTCGTCGATGAATTGCTGCTGGATCAACTGCCGGGCCAGTGCCGCGGAGCACGGGCAAGTCGAGGAGTAGGGCACTTCTATTTTGAGTTCCACGTGGAACACTTTGTTTTTCAGGCTGGCCAAAATCGTCGCTGGATAGGACTTCCAGCCAGCCAATGGACTGATCAACGCTGGCCTTTTCATCAACAGATCGGTGTGAATATTCAGGTAAGCACGGCTGGATAAACCTTCGTGGCTTTCCAGAAAACGCTTGAGCACCTGGTGCAGAAGAGCGGGTGTCAGGCGCTCCTGTTCGAGCGCTTCCAGAGCCAAATACAGTCGAGACATATGAATGCCGCGCGCCTCGCCGTCATCCAGACTCACTCCGGCGTCAGTCTTGGCACTCAGGTGTTGGCCTTCCAATAAAACAGGTAATGCGATTCCGTGCATGCCCACCCATTCGAGTGGCAAAACTTGGCGAGCGGTCTGCGCGGCGATATCCGGGAGTGAAAGCGAATTCATGTTCGGGGACCATCATGGTGGTTCAATTAGATGTTACATTATAACAATACGAATCACGATGTCTTTTTCATGAACGGGTTTTCATATGCACAGACGTCAGGTGCTCAATCTGATTTTAGCCAGCACTGCTTTCGCTTTGCCCTTCAGTGTGTCAGCTACGCAAATTCGCCAGGCACGACTTTGGCGATCTGAGGACAAAGTGCGGTTGGTGTTCGATTTGAGCGGGCCGGTACGCTACAGGACCTTCACACTCAATGCGCCTGAACGGCTAATCATTGATGTGAGTGGGGCTAGCTTGAGCGGCGATTTCAGTCATTTGGCGCTGGATGGCTCGGTTATACGGTCGATTCGATCCGGGCCTTTTGGTCTGGGTGATACGCGGATTGTTCTCGATCTAAGCAATCCCGTGCTGCTGAACAGTTTCCTTTTGGCGCCGCAAGACGGGCAAAGTCATCGCTTGGTATTGGATTTGGTCAGCGCGAATCCGATGCCAGTAGCCCCAAAGGTTCCACGTGAAACACCGCAGATTAGCGCTCACCCGAAGCGCAACATCATCGTAGTCGTCGATCCGGGGCATGGCGGAAAGGATCCCGGCGCGATCGGCGCCAAGGGCGAGCGGGAAAAAGATGTCGTGCTTTCCATTGCGCAGTTGCTCGCTAAACGCCTGAAAAAAGAGAAGGGCTTTGACGTAAAACTGGTGCGCAATAACGATTTTTTCGTGCCTTTACGCAAGCGTGTGGAGATCGCCAGGCAGCATAAGGCCGACATGTTTATCTCGGTGCATGCCGACGCAGCCCCGCGCCTGACCGCTTCTGGCGCCTCGGTTTATTGTCTGTCTGAAGGTGGTGCGACATCGGCGACTGCGCGCTTTATGGCGCAGCGAGAGAATGGCGCGGACCTGCTCGGTGCGACAAGTCTGCTTAATTTGAAAGATAAAGACCCGATGCTCGCCGGGGTGATCCTCGACATGTCAATGAATGCGACGATCGCCGCCAGTTTGCAGCTCGGCAGCACGGTGCTGAGCAGCCTTGCCGGTATCACCACTCTGCACCAGAAGCGTGTAGAGCAGGCCGGTTTTGCGGTGCTGAAATCGCCAGATGTACCCTCAATCCTGGTGGAAACCGGCTTCATTTCCAATGCGCGCGACAGTCAGCGTCTAGTCACCGCTCGGCATCAGCAAGCCGTGGCAGACGGTTTGTTTAAAGGATTGCAGCGCTACTTTGAAAAGAATCCCCCCGTCGACAGCTACCTGGCTTGGCAGCAAGAGCAGCAAAAGGCGCAGGTCTAACAGCCGGTAATCCGGCTGCAGGTGAACTTCGCGCTGCTACCGCCCGAGCTCGAGAACCGATTGATCGTCGTCCAGCCGACGCGTCGTGTGTAGCCGACCCAGGCTTCGCCGTCAGAGGCGATGCCGGTGAAGAACGTCAGTTGGCCAAAACGGCTATTGGTCTGCGCCCAATAACGCTGGCCAGACTTTTCAAACCCACGCAGATAAAGCGTGCTGCCAACGGTGTTGACGCTATAGGCGTTGCCGTCGGCATCGACGCAGGCCAACAGATTTGCGCTGCGTGTGCAGGTCGCAAGCGCCGGCACCTGAGCCGATGCATTGCCGATCATCAACAATCCAAGGCTCAACAACGAGCATTTCAGCGCAATCTTCATTAAGAATTCCGGAGTGGTATCGACTCCAGCTTCCTGCGGTTTATCGCTCAAGACAAGAGGAGGGCTGGTTTATTCGTGCTGTTATACTATAACATAAATGACGACCGAGCCTGCGCAAGCCGATTTCAAGCGTTTACTTTCAGCGAAAACCATCGCATGAAGCAAAAAAACGCCAAGCGCCAGCAAAGCGCTAATCGGCTGCGATTTAAAGAGGATTATCCAATGTCAGCCGAATTGCCCGTTACCGTACTTTCAGGATTTCTTGGCGCTGGAAAAAGTACACTTTTGAATTACGTACTACGTAATCGCAAGGGTTTGCGTGTAGCCGTCATCGTCAATGATATGAGCGAGATCAATATCGATGGCTGCGAAGTTCAGCGTGATGTCAGCTTAAACCGCGCAGAAGAAAAAATAGTCGAAATGAGTAATGGCTGTATCTGCTGTACGTTACGCGAAGACCTGCTTGAAGAGGTCAGCAAACTCGCCCGTGAGGGCCGCTTCGACTATTTGTTGATCGAGTCCACCGGAATCTCCGAACCACTGCCCGTGGCCGAAACCTTTACCTTCCGCGATGAACATGGCCAGAGCCTCTCTGACATCGCGCGTCTCGACACCATGGTCACTGTAGTCGACGGCTTGAATTTCCTGCCGGACTACCACGCGGCCGAGAGTCTCGCCTCCCGTGGCGAGATTCTCGGCGAAGAAGACGAACGCTCGATCACCGATCTGTTGATCGAACAAATTGAATTCGCCGATGTGCTGTTGATCAGCAAGATCGACCTGATCAGCCAAAGCCAGCGCGAAGAACTGACGGCCATCCTCAAGCGCCTCAACGCTCAGGCCGAAATCATCCCGATGGTGATGGGCGAGGTGCCGCTGGAAAAGATCCTCAATACCGGTCGTTTTGACTTCGAAAGAGCCGCGCAAGCGCCGGGTTGGCTGCAAGAGCTGCGCGGTGAACACGTGCCGGAAACCGACGAGTACGGCATCGCTTCAACGGCGTACCGCGCGCGTCGCCCGTTTCATCCGCAACGCTTCTTCAGCTTCATTGACCGTCCGTGGTTGAACGGCAAGTTGCTTCGCTCCAAAGGCTTCTTCTGGCTCGCGAGCAAGCCCACCGATGCCGGCAGCTGGTCGCAGGCCGGCGGTCTGATGCGCCACGGTTTTGCCGGGCGCTGGTGGCGTTTTGTACCGAAGGATCAGTGGCCACAAGATCAGGAAAGCACCGCAGCCATCATGGAAAACTGGATGCCGAGCGTAGGAGACTGCCGCCAGGAACTGGTGTTCATCGGGCAGAACATCGATTTCCTGCAGCTCTCTGCCGAACTCGATGCTTGTCAGCTCACCGATGAAGAAATGGCGCTCGGTGTCGAAGGCTGGCGATTGTTGCCAGATCCGTTCGGCCCTTGGCACGAAGAGGCCGCCTGATGCTCGCGCTTAAACTGCTGCAGAACCGTACGCGCCACCAACATCAAGGTCCGACGCCGAAAGCACTGGCACGGATTCTGGAAGACGACATCAACCTCGCTGTCTGGCAGCGTCAACTGCCTTTGCACGTCAGCGAGTTTGCCCACTTGCTACTGTCGCTCAACGAGCCTTTGGCGGAATCGCTGTGCCTGGAGTTGCCTGATGAGGACGCGGAGCCTGATCTTGCCGGTCTGGCCGTGGGCTTGCGCGATCTAGAGGGCTACGAAGGCTTTATCTCCGACCTGAAATGGTTAGTCAGCGCCTTTGCCTGCTTGCTCGGTGCGCGGCGAATCGGCCTGCGCCTGCGGGTGCTGGATAAAGCCATGTGCCCGCGCTTCCACGTTGATCATGTGCCGGTGCGGCTGATCACGACCTACGCCGGCGTCGGCAGCCAATGGCTCAAGGAAGGCGCGATGGATCGCGGTCAATTGGGGCAGGCCAACGCCGAATCCCAAGCGCAAATACAGCAACTCAAGAGCGGCGACGTCGCCTTACTGAAAGGCGAGAAATGGCACGGCAATGAAGGCTTCGGTCTGATTCACCGTTCGCCGCAACCGGCCGCAGGCGAGCGTCGTCTGATACTGACCCTCGACTGGCTCGGTTGACGCCTCAAGGCTTGAGCCAGGAACCCTGGCTCTGGCCTTCGCAGTACGGCTTCAGATACGCGGCATCCGTGGCGACGCCGTAATAGTGGATATCCTGGCGATAAGGCATATTGGCGACTTGCGCGTTGCTGCACACGCCAAACGCGCCGCTCGGGCATTGATCGACGTATTGCACCTCGACTTTTTGCCCGGCCAGGGTTGGTTGGCAGAAGCCGTCGTTGAACAGTTTTTCAGGAATATTGCGGTTCTGCTGACAGACTTTGACGTCGAGCCGCTCGCCCTGACTGTGCACCACGCAGGCCTGAGCCCACGCTTCGCTCGACAGCAGCGTCAACAGCAACGACCATCCTATCCAACGCATCTTTTGAATCTCCCAAAAAAGCTCCCGGCCATGTTGCAGAACATTCCTACCCATGTCATTGCTGGCCCTTTGGGTGCCGGCAAGACCAGCCTGATTCGCCAGCTCATGGCTCAGCGGCCGGCCGGCGAGCGCTGGGCGGTGCTGATCAACGAGTTCGGCCAGATCGGCCTCGATGCCGCGCTGCTGACGAGTGATGCCGATGGTATCGCACTGGGCGAAGTGGCCGGGGGCTGCCTGTGTTGCGTCAATGGCGCACCGTTTCAGATTGGTCTCGGGCGTTTGTTGCGTAAGGCCAAGCCCCACCGACTGTTTATCGAGCCGTCCGGACTGGGGCATCCGGCGCAGCTGATTAAACAGTTGAATGAGGCGCCGTGGCTGGGGGTGCTGGCGGTGCAGCCGTGTGTTTTGGTGCTGGATGCTCAGGCGCTTGAAGCGGGGAAAGCCTTGCCGGCAGCGCAACAGGAAGCCTTGGCAACCGCTGGTCTGCTGTTGTTGAACAAGGCTGAAAACCTTGATGACGGGGCCAAGGGAAAAATCGCCAGGCAGTTGCCGCCAGTGCCGTTGGTCTGGACTCGAGAGGCGCAATTAAGCCTGAGTGAACTGCCGGGCCTGGCCGCAAAAGCGGTCAACGGTGTGGATAACCTGGCCGTACCCAAAGCATTAGGTCAAATGCCGACCGTCTGGACTGATCCGACGCTGCCGATTTGCCTGAGTCAGGCGCAGGAGGGGGGCTGGAGCATTGGTTGGCGTTGGCATCCGGGGCAGACGTTCGACAAGCTTCGCATTGCTGACTGGCTAGCCAGCCTCAATTGGCAGCGGGCGAAACTGGTTATCCACAGCTCGGAGGGCTGGGTGTCTGCGAATGCTTTGGATAATGCCGAGTTGATTTGGCAGGTCAGTGAGTGGCGAAAGGATTCGCGGATTGAGCTGATCTTCGTCGATCCGCAAAACATTGAAAAGCTGCAGCAGGGTTTGTCGGGGTGTCGGGACAGTTAGATCAAAAGATCGCAGCCTTCGGCAGCTCCTACATGCGATTCCCTGTAGGAGCTGCCGAAGGCTGCGATCTTTTGATCTTTAAGGCTTCCACTTGGTGTGTTCCTGCCGCCACTGGCTTAACTCGATGACTTCGGCGCGAGGCTTGTGCACCTCAACCACCGGTGGCGTATCGTCGAACGGTGCCGGGTAGGGCGCCAGTTCGATCTGCGCACTGTGCGCGCCGAATTGGGTGATGGTGCCGTTATGCCGGGTTTCGCCGGTCACGGTGAACTCGAAGTTATACACCCGCGCCAGTCGTCGGCGACCGTTGGCGTCCTTGATGAAACCGATCTTCTTCAGGGCAACGTTGCCGTCGAGTAGCTCGACCCGCACGTTCAGACAATGCTGTTTGACCCGCTCCAGGGCGCGTTCGCGCAAGCCATGGTTGTGCCATAGCCACGCGCCGGCAGTGGCGAACAGTATCAGCACGAAGATGTTTTCCAGGGTCAGCATCAACATCGAACTCCAAAAGATAGCGTCAGCTTAACTGCGTCGCCGGTCTGTCGTACAGGCTGCGTTTCGTCGCATACTGCGCGGCTTGAATTTCAATCGTTTTACGGAATGACCCGAATGAAACGTACGCCTCATCTGCTCGCCATTCAGTCCCACGTGGTGTTCGGCCACGCCGGCAACAGCGCCGCGGTTTTTCCGATGCAGCGGGTCGGGGTCAATGTCTGGCCGCTCAACACCGTGCAGTTTTCCAACCACACCCAGTACGGCCAATGGGCCGGCGAAGTGTTGGCGCCGCAGCAGATTCCCGAGCTGGTCGAAGGCATCGCCGCGATTGGCGAACTGGGCAACTGCGATGCGGTGCTGTCCGGATACCTTGGCAGCGCGGCGCAGGGCCGGGCGATTCTCAGCGGCGTCGAGCGCATCAAGTCGGTCAATCCAAAGGCGTTGTATCTGTGTGATCCGGTGATGGGTCACCCCGAGAAGGGCTGCAGCGTGCCGACCGAAGTCAGCGATTTCCTCCTGGAGGAAGCAGCAGCCGTGGCGGACATCATGTGCCCCAACCAGTTGGAGCTGGACAGCTTCTCCGGGCGCAAGCCGCAGTCGTTGTTCGACTGTCTGGCGATGGCGCGAGCCTTGCTGGCGCGCGGGCCGAAAGCGGTGCTGGTCAAGCATCTGGATTATCCGGGCAAACCGGCGGATGGCTTCGAGATGCTGTTAGTCACGGCCGAGGGCAGCTGGCATTTGCGCCGTCCGCTGCTGGCGTTTCCGCGTCAGCCGGTGGGCGTGGGTGATCTGACATCCGGCCTGTTTCTGGCGCGGGTGCTGCTGGGCGACAGTCTGGTGGCAGCGTTTGAATTCACCGCGGCGGCGGTGCATGAGGTGTTGCTGGAGACTCAGGCTTGCGCCAGTTATGAGCTGCAACTGGTGCGGGCGCAGGATCGGATTGCGCACCCGCGGGTGAAGTTCGAGGCTACTGCGATCAGTCTGTAAGACCGTGTTGCCCCATTCGCGAGCAAGCTCGCTCCCACAGGTTGACGCGGTACTTGTGGGAGCGAGCTTGCTCGCGAAGGCTATAGCTCAGACAGCATCAATTCAAAGACTGATCAGGCGTCGCCCTTGATCTCCTGATAGCGCTTTTCCAGCTCCTGACGAATCTGCCGACGTTGCTGCGCCTGCATATAACGACGCTTGTCTTCACTGTTCTGCGGTTGCAGCGGCGGCACGGGTGCCGGTTTGCGCTGATCATCCACCGCCACCATAGTGAAGAAGCAGCTATTGGTGTGGCGCACCGAGCGTTCACGGATGTTTTCCGTGACGACTTTGATGCCGACTTCCATCGATGTGTTGCCGGTGTAGTTGACCGACGCGAGGAAGGTCACCAGTTCGCCGACATGGATCGGCTCGCGGAAAATCACCTGATCCACCGACAGGGTCACCACGTAGCGACCGGCATAACGGCTCGCGCAGGCGTAAGCCACTTCGTCGAGGTATTTGAGCAGGGTGCCGCCGTGGACATTGCCAGAGAAGTTGGCCATGTCGGGGGTCATCAGTACCGTCATCGACAGCTGGGCGTTTCCGGGTTCCATAACGTTCTCACGGATCAAGGCTGGTTGCTGGAAGCACCTCTGCGGGTGCCTGGTCGCTTTTCAAAAGCACCGTTATCGGGACGCCGGGCGACTGGATGCCGTCACGCCGGTATCGATCTGTTTCCATATATTGCACCGCCTTCCAGGCGGAAGTCGCGGTGTTACCCTGCAAAAGCCCGCCTCAAGGGCAATTCCCACACCAAAAGCGGATTTTTACCTAGCTCGCCCAGACTTTTCTGACGTCTGCCTGCGAGCCTTTTCATTCAAGGAGCCCACGCCATGCATGCCATCAGTTTTATTCAGGACCTGGCAGTGATCATGTTGGTCGCAGGTGTGGTGACCGTGTTGTTCCACCGGTTCAAGCAACCAGTGGTGCTTGGCTACATCGTCGCTGGTTTCATCATCGGCCCGCATACGCCGCCGTTCGGCCTGATCCACGACGAAGAAACCATCAAGACTCTCGCCGAACTCGGGGTGATTTTCCTGATGTTCTGCCTTGGCCTCGAGTTCAGCCTGCGCAAGCTGTTCAAGGTCGGCGCCACGGCGTTTATCGCGGCGTTTCTCGAAATCGTCCTGATGATCTGGATCGGCTATGAAATCGGTCGCTGGTTCGACTGGAACACCATGGATTCGCTGTTCCTCGGCGCGATTCTGGCGATCTCCTCGACCACTATCATCGTCAAGGCACTCAATGACCTGAAGATGAAGAACGAGCGTTTCGCGCAGTTGATCTTCGGCGTGCTGATCGTCGAAGACATCCTCGGTATCGGCATCATCGCGCTGCTATCCAGCATCGCAGTGAGCGGCACCGTCAGCTCCGGTGAAGTGTTTTCCACGGTCGGCAAGCTGTCGCTGTTCATGATCGTCGCGTTGGTCATCGGCATCCTGCTGGTGCCGCGACTGCTGGCTTACGTGGCCAAATTCGAAAGCAACGAAATGCTGCTTATCACCGTGCTGGGCCTGTGTTTCGGCTTCTGCCTGCTGGTGGTCAAACTTGAATACAGCATGGTCCTCGGTGCCTTCCTGATCGGCGCGATCATGGCCGAGTCGCGGCAATTGCTGAAGATCGAGCGGCTGATCGAGCCGGTTCGCGACTTGTTCAGCGCAATCTTCTTTGTGGCTATCGGACTGATGCTTGATCCGCTGATTCTGCTGCAATACGCGTGGCCGATTGCAGTGATCACCGTCGCTGTTGTGCTCGGCAAGATGTTGTCCTGCGGCCTCGGGGCCTTTATCGCCGGCAATGACGGACGCACCTCACTGCGCGTCGGGATGGGGCTGTCACAGATTGGCGAATTTTCCTTCATTATCGCCGCGCTGGGGATGACCTTGCAGGTCACCAGTAACTTCCTCTATCCGGTCGCCGTCGCGGTATCGGTGATTACGACGCTACTGACACCGTATCTGATTCGTGCGGCAGATCCGCTGTCGATCAAGCTGTCGGCGGCCGTGCCCAAGCGTCTCGGTCGTGTGCTGGGCATGTACGGCGAATGGCTGCGCAGTATCCAGCCGCAAGGCGAGGGCGCGATGCTTGCTTCAATCATTCGCAAGATCTTGCTGCAGGTCGGCGTCAATCTGGCGCTGGTGATTGCGATCTTTTTCGCCGGCGCGTATTTCGCTGAACGCATCTCGCTGTCGCTGCAAGACTGGATCAGCGATCCAAGCTGGCAGAAGGCGTTGATCTGGGGCGGGGCGTTGCTGGTCTCTCTGCCGTTTTTGATTGCGGCGTATCGCAAGCTCAAGGCGTTGTCGATGCTGCTGGCGGAGATGGGTGTGAAGCCAGAGATGGCCGGGCGTCACACGCAGCGAGTGCGTCGGGTGATCTCCGAAGTGATCCCGATCCTCTCGCTGCTGGTGATTTTCCTGCTGTTGGCAGCCTTGTCGGCCAGTATCTTGCCGACCAACAAGTTGCTGGTACTGATCGCCGTGGTCGCGGCCGCCGTGGCGGCGCTGCTCTGGCGCTGGTTCATCCGCGTGCACACGCGGATGCAGGTGGCGCTGCTGGAAACCCTCGACAACCACAAGGAGTCGTCGGGGCATTGACCTGCCGGGGCGGCTGGCCGATCAGCTTTCCAGCCAGACGTCCCGCGCCCAGTGCCACACCGATTCCCAGGTTTCCTCGGCAATCAATTCCTCTTCGGCCTGCCACAACACCACCGTACCGTCTTCTTCGACGCAGTAGTAGTCGTCGCCGTCCTGACAGATTGGAATCAGGCTGCGATCAACACCGGCATCCCAAGCGTTGGCGGCCACATCCGGCAAGTAGGTGTGGGATTGTGGGTCGGTGACAGTCACCGGCTCGAGGCTGCCGTAGACCACGTCGCTGACGGTCAGCAAAAACTCTCTGAAGACAAACGGAATGTCGATGAACAGCTGTTCTTCGATTTCGACCAGCAGATCTTCGTCAGGCAATTCCAAAGGAACCGGCACGGGTTCGTTGGCTTCACGCAGTTGTTCGATGATTTCTTCCACGTCCGGGATCCTCTTGCTTGAATGGCGCGGTTTATATGGGCCGGTTTATACAGTAGCTCGCTATAGATGCAACCGCGAAATAGAAAACCCCAGCCGAGGCTGGGGTTTTTATTACCGCAAGTTAAGCGTAGTGAGGGATCAGCCGTTCTGGCGGATACCGGCAACCAGCCAAGGCTGGTTCTCGCCCTGCGGACGTTCCATGTTCCAGCTTTCGCTGAACACTTCGCCCTGGTCGAAGCGCGAGGTCTTCGACACACCGTTGAAGGTCAGGGTGGCGATGGTCTTGTCGGCACGGTCATCCACGCCATCCAGTTGCACCTGGAGGTTGTCGATGTAGGTCGACTGGAACGCGTCGCCCAGATCCGCACGCTCACGCTTGAGGAACTCGAGCATTTGCGGGGTCACGAACTCGGCGATCTTGTCCATTTCGTTGGCATCCCAGTGCTGCTGCAGCGCCTGGAAGTGGCTGCGTGCAGCTTCAAGGAAGTTCTGCTCGTTGAACCAGGCCGGCGCGTTGATCACCGGACGGGCGGCAGCAGGTGCAGCCGAACCACCGAAGATCGAACCCATGGCAGCAGGCTTCTGTTCGAACGCTTCACGCTGCATCGGCGCGCCGGCCGGAGCGAATTGCTCCTGCTGCTTGCGTCGACGCGCGGCGATGAACCGGAAGATCACGAACGCGATCACGGCCATGATCAGGATGTCGAAGATCTGCATGCCCTGGAAGCCGCCGCCCATGAACATGGACGCCAGCAGGCCACCGGCGGCGATACCGGCCAGAGGGCCGAGCCATTTCGAAGCACCGCCGGCCTTGGCGGCAGCGCCTGCGGCACCGGCAGCACCTGCGGTCGCAGCAGCGCCGCCGACACCTGGAGAAGAAGGAGCCATCTGGCTGGTCTGGTGCGTCGGCGCAGCGCCGGCGCTTTTGCCACCACCAAAGCGCTTGGCGTTGGCGTCGAGGCTCATCGTCAGGCCGATGCACAACGCCATGGCGATGCTAAGAAAACGTTTCATAAAGGGAATTCCCGTTTGTGGAGACACGCGCGCCATGTTGCACAGCTGAAGTGTTACTGGCTAGCGAGAGAGTGTTTCGGGCTTTTGCCTGACAGGTCGCGTTCAGCTTCGCGAGGCAATAAGAACGTGTACTTTTGGCTGTAGGAAAAGGAGATTGGTTCAGCGGGATTGTTGGTCAGAACATCGAACCCTGTGGGAGCGGGCCTGCTCGCGAAGGCCGCACCGCGATCTATCAGATCAACCGCGGTGATTTCATTCGCGAGCAGGCTCGCTCCCACAGAAAAGCAAATCGGCGTCAGATCGCTTCCAGCTTGGCGTAACCGAGCATCAGCCACTTGCTGCCTTCGCTGAAGTTAACCTGCACCCGCGCCTGCGCGCCGGCGCCCTCGAAGTTGAGGATCACGCCGTCGCCAAAGATCGAATGGCGTACCGCCTGACCGAGGCTGAAACCCGTTTCCGGGATTTCGCTGCCGCTGAACAGATTGCTGCCGCTCATCGACTGATTGCCGCCGAACGGACGGCTGACGCTATTTGACAAACGCACTTCCTGAATAAGACCTTTCGGCACTTCGCGGACGAAACGCGAAACCTTGTTGTAGGTCTCACTGCCGTACAGGCGTCGGGTTTCCGCGTAGGTCATGACCAGATTCTGCATTGCCCGGGTAATGCCCACGTAAGCCAGACGCCGCTCTTCCTCAAGACGCCCCGGTTCTTCCAGGCTCATCTTGTGCGGGAACAGGCCTTCTTCCATGCCCACGAGGAACACGTAAGGGAATTCCAGGCCTTTGGCGCTGTGCAGGGTCATCAGCTGAATGCTGTCTTCGTGTTCGTCAGCCTGAGTGTCGCCAGCCTCCAGCGAAGCGTGGCCGAGGAACGCCGCCAGTGGCGTCAGTTCTTCGTCTTCTTCGGTGTTCTCGAAGTTGCGCGCGGCGCTGACCAGTTCCTCAAGGTTTTCTACCCGAGCCTGGCCTTTCTCGCCTTTTTCCGCTTCGTGGTAGGCAATCAGGCCGGATTGCTCGATGACGGTTTGCGTCATCAAGTGCAGCGGCATCTCCATGCACTTGGCGGCGAGGTTTTCGATCAGTTCGATAAACGCACCTAACGCACCGGCGGCGCGACCGGTCAGGCCTTTGTTGGCGACCAGTTGGCGCATCGCCTCCCACATAGACACATCGCTGTGACGCGCGTGATCGCGGATGGCCTCGACAGTTTTCTCGCCGATGCCACGGGCCGGCACGTTGATGACGCGTTCCAGCGCCGCATCGTTGCCGCGACCTTCGAGCAAACGCAGATACGCCATGGCGTTCTTGATTTCGGCACGCTCGAAGAAGCGCTGACCACCGTAGATACGGTACGGAATACGCTCACGCAGCAAGGCTTCTTCGAGAACGCGCGATTGGGCGTTGGAGCGGTACAGAATCGCGATATCGCTGCGGGCCAAGCCGGTTTTCAGCGCGCTTTCGATGGTTTCGACAACGTAGCGTGCTTCGTCGTGTTCGTTGAACGCGGCATACAGATTGATCGCTTCGCCATCGCCGCCGTCGGTCCACAGCTCTTTGCCGAGGCGCCCGGTGTTGTTGGCGATGAGGGCGTTGGCAGCCTTGAGGATGCCGGCGGTGGAGCGGTAGTTCTGTTCCAGACGAATGGTCACCGAATCCGCGAAGTCGGAAGAGTACTGATGAATGTTTTCGATCTTCGCGCCGCGCCAGCCGTAAATCGACTGGTCATCGTCGCCGACCACCATCAGGCTGTCGCCGCCCTTGCCGAGCAAGCGCAACCAGGCGTACTGCACGGCGTTGGTGTCCTGGAACTCATCCACCAGAATATGCCGGAAGCGCTTCTGATAGTGCGCCAACAGGCCCGGGTGATCGCGCCACAAGTCGAGGGCGCGCAGGAGCAGTTCGGAGAAGTCGATGACGCCGGCACGCTGGCACGCCGCCTCGTAGGCTTCGTAAATGCCGCGCATGGTCGCCAGATACAAATCGCCGCTGGCCTGAATGTGTTGCGGGCGCAGACCTTCGTCTTTCTGGCCGTTGATGAACCACTGCGCCTGACGCGCGGGCCAGCGTTGCTCGTCCAGGCCCAGCTCGCGGATCACCCGTTTGACCAGCCGTTGCTGGTCGTCGCTGTCGAGAATCTGGAAAGTCTGGCTCAAGCCGGCTTCCTGCCAGTGCGCCCGCAGCAAGCGGTGCGCCAGGCCGTGGAAGGTGCCGACCCACATGCCGGCCGGGTTGATACCCAGCAACTGCTCGATGCGATGACGCATCTCGGCAGCGGCCTTGTTGGTGAAGGTCACCGACAGAATGGAGTGGGGCGAGGCGTTTTCGACCTGGATCAACCAGGCGATACGGTGCACCAGCACTCGGGTTTTACCGGAGCCAGCACCGGCCAGGACCAACTGACGGCCAACGGGGGCTGCTACGGCCTGGCGTTGGGCATCGTTGAGGGAGTTCAGCAGAAGGGAGAGGTCATCGCGCATCGGGGCATTCTAGGGTGCGCCGCAGGCCCGGGCAAACCGAGCTTTGCATTAGCCGATGAAACTCCTGTCGATGACGACCGGTCGGTCACTGCCTACAGGCATCGGCCCGCCGCGCTCCAAGGGTTTGGCTGGTGGCAAAGGACGGAAAAGTTTCGCTGAAATTATGATCTGGAGCAGTTTGGCAACGGGATCGGCTTGTGTATGCTCCGTCCACGTTTCGGGCGCACGCCCTCCTTATAAGAACAAGAACGTTGCCCATGACCCTCAGCTCCGAACTGTCGGGCCCCTCTGTGGAACCCCGGGTTATCCGCAAGCACTATGCCGTCGAGATGGCGGTCGAGCGCACGCGTCTGCTGTATCAGGGCTCGTTGTTGCCCACGCTGTTCATGTTGATCAATGGTCTGGTCTGCGCCGGTTTGCTCTGGAGCCCGCAGCGCTATTTCGTGGTCAGCGTCTGGCTGGTGTGGTTGCTGTCGCTGGTGGCGTTGCGGGTGATTCAGGTCGCAGCGTTCGACTCGGCAATCCCTGATCGTCAGGCACAACCGATCTGGCGGCGGATGTTTCTGCTTGGCTCGACCATGACCGGCCTGACCCTGGCCGGCGCCGGCATCGCCCTGGTGCCCGCCGACAATTTCATGCAGCAGGCCTGGGTGTTCGGCCTGATTGGCGCTGCAACCCTGTCGGCCAGCGTTGCCTATGCGGTGAGTCTGCCGGCGTTTCTGTCGTTTACCTTGCCCTGCCTGTTGCCGGCGATCGGTTATCTGTTCTGGGGCGGCGACGAACAGGCGCGCGGTTGGGGCTGGCTCGGCCTTATCCTGCTCGGCTCCCTGAGCGTGGTGGCGTGGCAGGTCAATCGGCTGATTGATCGCGGGTTACTGCGGCGCTTTCAGAATCAGCACTTGATCGAACACATGCAACAGACGCAGTCGCGCAGCGAACAGCTCAATCAGGAACTGGCCAAGGAAATCGAACACCGGCGCTGTGCCGAGGGCAAATTACGCGAAGCTCAGGTCGAACTTGAAGACCGTGTCGCCCTGCGTAGCCGCGAACTGGACGCAGCCAATCAGGCCTTGAGCAAAAGCGAAGCGCGGCTGGCGCTGGCGTTGAAGGCCAGTGAGTTGGGTCTGTGGGACTGGAACCTGCAAACTGACGAAGTCCACCACACGCAGATTCAGGAACTGTTCGGCCTCGCTCCGGAATACGTCACGGCGCTCCTGCGCGACCTCAAGCCACGTCTGCATCCCGACGATGTGCCGACGCTGAAATACGCGTTGATCGAGCATTTGAAGGGGCGCACCGAGGACTACCAGATCGAATACCGCGTGCGTCACAGCGATGGCCATTGGGTCTGGATCGAAGACCGTGGCCGCGCGGTAGAACGCAGCGACAGCGGGCGGGTGATCCGCATGGTCGGCACCCGCCGCGACATCAGCGCCAGTAAAAGCCTCGAAGAGCAGCAACGGCTGGCGGCGACGGTGTTCGAGGCGGCCAGTGAAGGCATCGTGATTCTCGACCCGAACTACGCGCTGATCGCCATCAATCAGGCGTTCAGCCATGTCACCGGTTACGACATCGAGGACATGCTCGGGCGCAACGTCGTCGAGTTGCCATGCAGTCGCGATGCTCGTCGCCATTATGTGGCGATCCGTCATGCACTGGAGCAGCACGGCAGTTGGCAGGGCGAACTGGTCGAAACGCGCAAGAACGGCGAGCTGTATCCGCAGTGGCTGCAACTGAATGCGGTGCGTGATAGTCGAGGAAATGTCAGCCATATCGTCGGCTTCTTCGCCGATCTGTCCGCACGCCGCGAATCCGAAGAGCGCATGCGTTATCTGACCCATTACGACGAACTGACCGGTCTGGCCAATCGCTCGTTGTTCCGTGAGCGCCTTCATGAAGCGCATCAGCGTTCGCGTCAGGGCCGACGCAGTCTGGCGTTGCTGCACATCAATCTCGATCGTTTCAAATTGCTCAACGACAGCTTGGGCCATGAGATTGCCGACCAGCTACTGCAGAAAATGGCGCGCCGATTAGTCAACGCCTTACCGGAAGCGGACACCATCGCCCGTTTGTCCGGTGATGAGTTCGCCGTGCTTTTCGATGCGTACGGCAACCTGTCGAGTCTGGCCCGGGTCGCCACGCGCTTGTCGACCAAGCTGCGTTTACCGCTGACGGTTGAAGGTCATGAACTGGTGGTCAGCGCCTCGATGGGCATCAGCATGCTGCCGGACAATGCCCGGGAGATTTCTGCGCTGGTCAGCCAGTCGAACATGGCCATGCAACACGCCAAACACCTGGGCGGTAACAACTTCCAGTTCTACACCGACAGCCTGCAGGCCAGCACTCTCGAGCGCTTGCAGCTGGAAAACCAGTTGCGCAAAGCCATCGAGGAAAAGCAGCTCAAAGTGTTCTATCAGCCCAAGCTGTGCCTGGAAACCGGACGCTTGAATGCGGCGGAAGCGCTGGTGCGCTGGGATCATCCGACCATGGGCCGAGTACCGCCGGGGGATTTCATCGGGCTGGCCGAGGAAACCGGGCTGATCGGGCCAATCGGCGAATTCGTCCTGCGCCAGGCGTGCTGGCAGGCCTGCGAATGGCAGCGTCAGGGACTGGAGCCGATCCGCGTTTCGGTGAATCTGTCGGTGCATCAATTGCGTCAGGGCAAGCTGGTCAGTCTGGTGCGCCAGGTGCTGGAGGAAACCGGGCTGGCGCCGCACTACCTCGAACTGGAACTGACCGAAAGCCAGTTGCTCGATAGCGTCGAACACATCATCGCGACCTTCCAGCAGTTGCGCGATCTGGGGGTGAAACTGGCCATCGACGACTTCGGCACCGGCTATTCGTCGTTGAGTTACCTCAAGCGCATTCCGGTGGATTACGTGAAGATCGATCAGGCGTTCATACGCGGGTTGGGTGAGGGTAGCGAAGATGCGGCGATAACTCGCGCGATCATTGCCATGGCCCATGGGCTGTCGTTGAAAGTAGTGGCTGAAGGCGTCGAGCGACAGGATCAGCTGGAGTTTTTACGCGCCGAGCGTTGCGATGAAGTGCAGGGCTATCTGATCAGCCGGCCCGTGGAAGCTGCCAGTCTGGCCGGGCTTTTGCGTGAACAGGAAAAACCGTTTTAGGGGCTACATGCACCTCATCGCGCCTGATATGGGGACATCGAGTTACGCATTGAGCAGGCAAAAAGCCAATTCATGTAGTATAACTACAAGCGTGCTACATCCTTGCCCATAAGAAGAGTCCAGCCCCTTGAATCTGCTGCAACACATTGCCCAGTCACGTCACCTGTTACGCAAGTCGGAGCTCAAGGTCGCCGACCACGTGCTGCTTGACCCTGCGGCGGTGATGCACAGTTCCATGGCCGACCTGGCCCACAGCGTCGGCATCAGCGAGCCGACCATCGTGCGCTTCTGTCGCGCCATCGGCTGCTCCGGTTTTCAGGATCTGAAACTCAAGCTGGCGCAAAGCCTGGCCGCCGGTGCGAGCTTCGGCCAGTTTGCGATCCATGAAGACGACTCGGTCGCCGATTACAGCCTGAAGATTTTCGACACCACCTTGCACACCTTGATGGAGGTTCGCGAGAAGCTCGATCCGATCGAGTTGCAGCGTGCGGTGACACTGATGTCGCAGGCGCAGCGGGTCGAGTTCTATGGCTTCGGTGCCTCGGGTGCGGTGGCAGCGGATGCGCAGCACAAGTTCTTTCGCTTGCTGCTGACGGCGGCGGCGTATTCCGATCCGCACATGCAGGCGATGTCGGCGGTGACGTTGAAGCCGACCGATGTGGCGATCTGCATTTCGCAGTCGGGGCGTTCCAAGGATTTGCTGATCACTGCCAATCTGGTGCGTGAGAGCGGCGCTTCGCTGATTACCTTGTGCCCGAGCCAGACGCCCCTAGCCGAATTGTCGACGGTCAATCTGGCAATCGATGTGCATGAAGACACCGAAATCTATACGCCGCTGACCTCGCGCATTGCGCATCTGGTGGTGATTGATGTGCTGGCGATGGGCGTGGCCATGGCGCGCGGGCCGAGCCTGGTTAACCATCTCAAGAGCGTGAAGCGCAGTTTGCGCAGCCTGCGCTTGTCGCCTAAGGCCGCCAAAGCTCTGGATGACTGATGACTCACGTCATCTAAGGTCGTTCCGACCTTAATCGCGAGCAGGCTCGCTCCCACATTTGATCTCGGTATGACACAGAATTTGTGTTCACAGAAGATCCCTTGTGGGAGCGAGCCTGCTCGCGAAGGCGTCCTCAAAAACATCACACCCCTGCGCAAGTTTCATCGCACTGTCATCCCCGCGCAGCCAAACCGTCATCCCCGCCGCCTATCGTGAAACTCCCGTCATCGCCTTGGGAGACTCGAAATGGCTCAGCCTTACGAAGAACGCAACAGCGCCGCGAAAACCCGTCGTCAGCAGGAAGACCAGCGCCGCATGGAATTCCGTCGCGCTATCGAAGATCGCTTCGAACTCCGTCAGCTTCAAGCCGAAATCGGCGACTTTCCCGAGATCACTCATTGGCAGGCGGCACCCGCAGCTTCCCGTCGAAGCGTTCAACCAGCGCGCTGATCTGCACGCGTTCGCTGCGGATAAACGCCAGGAAGGCGTGCGCCACCGGTGACAGGCGCTTGGCCTTGGCTTGCACCAGGCACCAGCTACGCAGCAGCGGCAGTTCTTCGACCGGTAACTCGACGAGTCCGCCGGTCGCCAGCTCCAGGTTCAGGGCGTGGCGCGTCAACAGCGCCAGGCCCAGACCCGCCTGCACGCATTCGCGCTGCGCTTCGGCCGACGCGACTTCCTGAGTCTGGGTGAAGTGCACGCGTTTCTCTTTGAAATACTCTTCGCACGCCAGTCGCGTGCCCGAACCGGGCTCGCGGATCAGCAGCGTATAAGGCTCCAGATCCTGCAAACGCAACGGGCCCATGTGCGCCAACGGATGATCCGGACGCGCCACGGCAACGATCGGATTGTTGAGGAACGGCAAGAACTCCAGGCCCATGTCCTGCGGCACCATCGACATGATCACCAGATCATCGCGGTTGTCCGACAGTCGCCGGATCACTTGGCCACGGTTGACTACCGTCAATTGCAGATTCACTTCCGGGTGCTGGCGCTTGAACGCGGCGAACAGGTGCGGGACGAAGTATTTGGCGCTCGATTCGACCGCCAGTTTCAGCTGACCCTGCAACGAGCCCTGCATGTCCGACAGTTGCATATCGAGGTTTTCCAGGCGTCCGAAGATGTCCCGGCTGGCGCGCTGGAGGGCCTCGGCAGCCTCGGTCATGTAGAGTTTTTTACCGACATAATCGAATAATGGCTGGCCGATAAGCTCTTCGAGCTGACGAATCTGTAGGCTGACGGCCGGTTGTGTGAGGGACATTTCCTCGGCTGCGCGGCTGTAAGAGCGTAAATCACACACTTCGTTGAAGATCTGCAATTGACGTAATGTCATACGCATCAAGGACTTACGCATTTTTCACAGGCTCTGACGGCGGGCTGATGTTTCAACTATAAGTCTTTACTTATGCCTGACCCAATTTTTATTCATTTTTGTTAATCCCTCATGAGCGCTAGTGTGGACCTGCGACTAAATTGAAACATTTGGTCACGCGTCGACCTGGGTCTAGCAGGTCGTGGTGCCACCGGCTCAAGGGAACCTCCAAGTGATAAAAAAGATCCTGATCGCCAACCGTGGTGAGATTGCCGTACGAATCGTGCGAGCCTGCGCCGAAATGGGCATTCGCTCGGTTGCGATTTTTTCCGACGCCGACCGCCATGCGTTGCATGTGAAGCGTGCGGATGAGGCCCACAGCATCGGTGCAGAGCCATTGGCCGGTTACCTCAACCCGCGCAAACTGGTGAACCTGGCGGTAGAAACCGGCTGCGATGCATTGCACCCCGGTTACGGTTTCCTTTCGGAAAATGCCGAACTGGCGGACATCTGTGCTGAGCGCGGTATCAAATTCATCGGCCCGTCGGCAGAAGTCATTCGCCGCATGGGCGACAAGACCGAAGCGCGCCGCAGCATGATCAAGGCCGGCGTACCGGTGACGCCAGGCACCGAAGGCAACGTAGCGGACATTGAAGAGGCCTTGGCCGAGGGCGACCGCATCGGTTACCCGGTGATGCTCAAAGCCACCTCCGGTGGTGGCGGTCGCGGTATTCGTCGCTGCAACAGCCGCGAAGAACTTGAACAGAATTTCCCTCGCGTCATCTCCGAAGCGACCAAGGCCTTCGGTTCGGCCGAAGTGTTCCTGGAAAAATGCATCGTCAATCCCAAGCACATCGAAGCGCAGATCCTCGGCGACAGCTTCGGTAACGTTGTGCACTTGTTCGAGCGTGACTGCTCGATCCAGCGCCGCAACCAGAAACTCATCGAAATCGCCCCGAGTCCGCAACTGACCCCGGAGCAACGCGCCTACATCGGCGACCTGTCGGTGCGTGCGGCCAAGGCCGTGGGTTACGAGAACGCCGGCACCGTGGAGTTCCTGCTCGCCGAGGGCGAGGTGTACTTCATGGAGATGAACACCCGGGTGCAGGTGGAGCACACCATCACCGAAGAAATCACCGGGATCGACATTGTTCGCGAGCAGATTCGCATCGCCTCCGGCCTGCCGCTGTCGGTGAAACAGGAAGACATTCAGCACCGTGGTTTCGCGTTGCAGTTCCGTATCAACGCCGAAGACCCGAAGAACAACTTCCTGCCGAGCTTCGGCAAGATCACCCGTTACTACGCCCCCGGTGGTCCAGGCGTGCGCACCGACACAGCGATCTACACCGGCTACACCATTCCGCCGTTCTACGACTCGATGTGCCTGAAACTGGTGGTCTGGGCACTGACTTGGGAAGAGGCAATGGATCGTGGCCTGCGTGCGCTGGATGACATGCGTCTGCAGGGTGTAAAGACCACCGCCGCGTACTACCAGGAAATCCTGCGCAACCCGGAATTCCGTAGCGGCCAGTTCAATACCAGCTTCGTTGAAAGCCATCCTGAACTGACCAACTACTCGATCAAGCGCAAACCCGAAGAGCTGGCCCTGGCCATCGCCGCCGCCATCGCCGCCCACGCAGGCCTATGAATGAAACAGCTGCGAGCTTTTAGCTGCAAGCGGCAAGTAAAAGCAGATTGGCTTTTTCTTGCAGCTCGTAGCTTGAAGCTTGCCGCTATGAGGAGATACCAATGACTAAGAAGATCTTCGTTACCGATACCATCCTGCGCGACGCTCACCAATCGCTGCTCGCCACCCGCATGCGCACCGAAGACATGCTGCCGATCTGCGACAAGCTCGACAAAGTCGGCTACTGGTCGCTGGAATGCTGGGGAGGCGCGACCTTCGACGCCTGCGTCCGCTTCCTGAAGGAAGATCCGTGGGAGCGTCTGCGCCAACTGCGTGCGGCGCTGCCTAACACGCGTCTGCAAATGCTGCTGCGCGGGCAGAACCTGCTGGGTTACCGCCACTACAGCGACGATGTGGTCAAAGCCTTCGTCGCCAAGGCTGCGGTGAATGGCATCGACGTGTTCCGCATTTTCGACGCGATGAACGATGTGCGTAACCTGCGCGTGGCCATCGAAGCGGTGAAAGCTGCCGGCAAACATGCCCAAGGCACCATCGCCTACACCACCAGCCCGGTGCACACCATCGATGCCTTCGTGGCGCAGGCCAAGCAGATGGAAGCCATGGGTTGCGACTCGGTAGCGATCAAAGACATGGCCGGTCTGCTGACCCCGTACGCCACCGGTGAACTGGTTCGTGCGTTGAAAGCCGAGCAGTCGCTGCCGGTGTTCATCCACTCGCACGACACGGCCGGTCTGGCGACCATGTGCCAGCTCAAGGCTATCGAAAACGGCGCCGACCACATCGACACCGCGATCTCCAGCTTCGCTTCGGGCACCAGCCACCCGGGCACCGAGTCGATGGTTGCGGCACTCAAAGGCACCGAGTTCGACACCGGCCTGAACCTTGAGCTGCTGCAAGAGATCGGTCTGTACTTCTACGCCGTGCGTAAGAAGTACCATCAGTTCGAAAGCGAATTCACTGCGGTCGATACCCGCGTGCAAGTCAACCAGGTGCCGGGCGGGATGATCTCCAACCTTGCCAACCAGTTGAAAGAGCAGGGCGCCCTCAACCGTATGGGCGAAGTGCTCGCGGAAATCCCGCGTGTGCGTGAAGACCTCGGCTTCCCACCGCTGGTGACCCCGACCTCGCAGATCGTCGGCACCCAGGCGTTCTTCAACGTGCTGGCCGGCGAGCGTTACAAGACCATCACCAACGAAGTGAAGCTCTACCTGCAGGGCGGCTACGGTAAAGCCCCGGGCGTAGTGAACGAAAAACTGCGCCGTCAGGCGATCGGCAGTGAAGAAGTCATTGATGTACGCCCGGCCGATCTGCTCAAGCCGGAAATGACCAAGCTGCGTGCCGATATCGGTGCACTGGCCAAGTCCGAAGAAGACGTGCTGACCTTCGCCATGTTCCCGGACATCGGTCGCAAATTCCTCGAAGAGCGTGCAGCTGGCACCCTGACTCCTGAAGTACTGCTGCCGATTCCGGAAGCGGGCGGTGTGACCAAGGCGGGCGGCGAAGGCGTGCCGACCGAGTTCGTCATCGACGTTCACGGCGAAACCTATCGCGTCGACATCACTGGTGTCGGCGTCAAGGCTGAAGGCAAGCGTCACTTCTACCTGTCCATCGACGGCATGCCGGAAGAAGTGGTGTTCGAACCGCTCAACGAATTCGTCGGCGGTGGCAGCAGCAAGCGCAAGCAAGCCACGGCACCGGGCCACGTCAGCACCACCATGCCAGGTAACATCGTTGATGTGCTGGTCAAGGAAGGCGACACCGTGAAGGCCGGCCAGGCTGTGTTGATCACCGAAGCGATGAAGATGGAAACCGAAGTCCAGGCCGCCATCGCCGGCAACGTCACCGCGATTCATGTGGCCAAGGGTGATCGCGTCAATCCGGGTGAAATTCTGATCGAGATCGAAGGCTGAGATAACCGCCGCGATACAACGCTTTAAACCTCGGGGGGGCATGTGCTCCCCTTTTTTTTGCGTTTTTTAACCCTGTAGCTGCCGAAGGCTGCGATCGTTTGATGTTGTTTGCAGTTCATAAAACAAGATCAAAAGATCGTCCGAACGCGGCCCGAGCCTTCGGCAGCTCCTACAAAGAGTGTTGTGTCAGTCAGAACGCCATGCGCCATTGGCCCATCACGCCGTGGGTGCGGCTGTCAGTGGCCATTTCACCGGTAAGACCAACACCGACGGAGTGATTGGCTGACAGCCCAAGATCGAGTCCGGCATCCACCGACAGGCTGTTTCGATCCAGCGCTGCACCGGCAATTTCAAAACGTTTGCCACCCTTGACCAGTTGCTGGCGGGTGTCGCTTTCGATCTCGCCAAAGGTGTGTTTCCAGCCGGCACTGAATCGCGGCGTCAACGTCATGCCGTTATCCAGTCGAGTGATTTTTGCCGTACGCAGACCGAAGGTGCTGCTGAGGTTGTCGCGCGTTTGCCCAAAGACTTTCAGTGCCGCATCCCCACCTTTTTCGCTGTAGCTGTCGCGCTGGTAGCGCTGATAGCCGAGGCTGGCGAACGGTTCGAGCGTCGCATTGTGGCGGCCAACATTGACCGCCAGTTCGGCAAAGGCTTGCTGAGTGTTGGCGTCGTAGTTGCCCTTGAGGCGATCGCTGAACCCGTTGAAGGCCACACGACGTTTGCTGTCGCCGTCATGGCTGGCATAGGTCGCCCCGAGACGCAGTGAGAAGGGTCCGTCCTGACGCACGGCGTAGGCGCCGAGGTGCCAGCTGTCGAGGTCACCATCGTATTGCCGGGCATCGAGTCTGGTCTGCGATTTACCGCCGATCAGGCCGATATGCCATTGCTCATCGAGCCGCCAGTCGGCGCCCATGACCAGACCTTGAGTGGCGTGTTTGAGGGTGCTGTCGAACTCGCGATCGACCTTGCCGCCATGGCCGAGCGCCTGAATCCACACCCGGCCGGAATCGGCAGCGCCAGCGGCCTGACGCGGTGAGTTGCCGGAACCGTACGCAGACCCGTAACGGCTGTTCAGTTGCTGCATGGCCGAGAGCATGCTCGCACTCACGGGTGTGATGCTGCTCAGGGTGGCTTTGGCGAGGTTGGCGTTGCTGCCAGCGGCGAGTTGTTCGATGGCGATGGGGGCGGTGCTTTTGTCGCTGGCCAACAATGCCGCGACGGCGGTGTTTGAAGGCTTTGTTGCTTGAGGTGATGGTGGCTTGGCGGCAGTGTTAGTGCGTGTCACCTCTGTTGCTGCGCGCGCCGTCGGTTCAACGATACTGTTAGCGACTGAACGTCCATTGCGGGTCTTTGCAAGGTCTGCGAGCGCTACTGCACTACGGGTGTAGTTCAGGTTCACCCTTTGTTCTTCATAGGACAGCGTCGGCGTCATATAGGCGAGGTTGGTAGTGACCTTGCCGAATTCCCCTTCAATGGCGTCGGCGGTCAGAATCAAGTGTTGGGTGTTGTCCGCGTAGTTCCCGGGCACACCGTGAACCTGGACCTGAGCGCCTCGCAAAATTGCGGTACCTTTGACGACCACGGGGTCTGATCCACCATCGGTAGAGACGCCATAGGAAAATATTGCGTCTTCAGCGAACTCCAGATTGCCCTGTATTTTGGGCGCTCCATGCGGCCGGGTCGCCACCAGCGATCCGCCGACATACAAGTTGGCAACATCACCGGAACCACCGAACACCGCACCTTTGTTTACGGTAACCCCGCCAATCGAGCCGTAGTTGATCAGTCCTGCACCCGACTTGACGTCTGCATCACCGGCAAACTCTTGGCTGAGCGTCCATAGGCCGCGGGCGACACGCAGACTCGAAAAATTGCGCGTCTCTCCGATCTCGCCGCCCTCGGTTCCGTTGAGTTGCAAGCCATTGATGCCGGTGCCACCGTCCAGGCGCCCACTCCAGCGGGCACCGTTATTGATCACCAGTAAATCGTCTCCTTCGCCCAGTTGCAGGGACACACCGTCGACGCTCTCAACCTGATGGGAAAGAAACGAAACTGCCGTTGTGTAGGCATACATGTCCCGATCAAAAGGATCGAGCAGGTCAAACTCGCCATCAGCCTGTTCCTCCATGACGATCTCAGGGAACTCCAGATCTGCGTAAAAGGCATCGTCAAACTGAACCGTTGCGACGGGCTTTCTCAGATCTCTGAGGAACGGTGCTGTGTGTTCGAGCGGTCCGATGAATTCCTCGATTGCGAAGAGGTCCTCTATCGGTTCCATCACGTCTTCTGTAACAGCGGGTGTTGCTGCTTTGGGGGCACGCGTCTTTTTTTTCGGTTTGCTGTCTTCTACTTCTGCGACAGCGGGTATTTCTGGTTGTTGTGCTATCGAGGTCTCTACCCAGCCGATTGCCAGTGCAATCGCCAGAGCCAGATGTTTTGGTTTGCAGTTGTGTTGAACAGACATTCAATTGGATCTCTTTTAGTAAGAGACCCAACTCTATTGATGCCCCGAAAAATCCGATGTCGGCTGCTTCCCGCAGGCTTGCAGGCGACATCGGATCATTTTGTAGAAAATGTCCGAGAGATCCGCAACCAGGATTTTTACTCGGTTGTAGCGGTCCTTTTTCCTACAACCATTCAAGACCCCGCCGGCTGTTCAACCCTCAATAGCTCATCTGCCACTGCCCAATCAGCCCGTGATTGCGGCTGTTGTTGCCGATCTCACCGCTGTACCCCACACCCAAGGTATGCCGTGCCGAGATACCCACATCCAGCCCCGCCTCCAGCACCAGGCTGTCACGATCCAGCGAGCTGCCATCGACACTGAACGCCGTGCCGCCAGTCACAAACGCCTGACGCGTCGAGCTGCCGACATCGCCGTAAGTGTGCTTCCAGCCAGCGGCCATGCGCGGCGTTACGCTCATGCCATTGTCCAGGCTGCTCAAGTGCGCCAGGCGCAGGCCGAAGGTACTGCTGAAGTTGTCCTGGGTCTGGCTGTCGACTTGCAGCGCGGCGGCGCCACCTTTTTCCCGGTAGCTGTCGCGGTGGTAGCGCTGATAACCGATGCTGGCGAACGGCTCGGCGCTGAGGCGGCCGCTGCCCATGGCGTAGCCGAGTTCGGCGAAGGCTTGCTGGCTGTCGGCGTCGTAGGTGCCTTTCGGGCGGTCGCTGAAACCATTGAAGGCGATGGTGCGTTTGCTTTCACCTTGATGACCGCTGTACGCCGCGCCCAGACGCAGCGAGATCGGGCCGTTCTGATGCAACGCATAGACGCCGGCGTGCCAGCTCTCGACGTTGCCGTCGACGCCGGTCGCGTCCAGATCGGTTTTCGAATAGCCGCCCAGTACGCCCAGGCGCCACGCCGGACTCAGCGCCCAGTCGGCGCCCAGCACGCTGCCCTTGGTGCGTTGTTCGAGACCGCTGCTGCCGTGTTCGCCATCGAGCTTGCCGTAGCCGCCGATACCTTGCAGCCAGAGGCGGCCGCGAGCGTTCGGGTCATTCAGGTTGCGCGCCTCGGTCGGCACGCCGTCTGCCGCCAGCACGGGTGTGTCGCGTTGATCGAGACCGACCATCAGTCCCGGGCTGCCGCCCATTTGCTGCATCGCCGAGAGCATACTGCTGCCGACCTGACTGCTGGCGCCGAGGGTTGCGCTGGTCAGGTTGGCGTTGCTGGCGCCGGCCAGTTGCTCGATCGCCGCACCGGCGCTGTTTTGCGTGGTGTTGAGCAGAGCGTTGTACAGCGCGTTGTTTTTACCGATCGAGGCCAGGCTGTTGGCGGCGTTGCTGCCATTGCCGGTTGCGGCGAACTCATTGAACGCCACGTCATTGCGAGTGTAGGTCAGGTCGACTTGGGTGGGTGTGTAGGCGAGGGTCGGCGTCAGGAACGCATAGTCGCTGCTGACCTCGCCGAAGGTGCCGTTGACCTGCGCCGCTTGCAACACGGTGTAGTGGCTCTGCCATGGATAGGTGCCGCTGCCGGGATTGACTGCGAGCGTTGCGCCGTTGAGATTGGCGATGCCACCGACCTGTACCGGCGCGCTGCTGCCGTCGGCGTTGACACCGTAGGCGAGGGTGGCGCCGTTGCCCAGGTTCAAATCGTGAACGATCGTTGCGCGACCGAGGCCGGTGTCGGTGCGCAACGTGCCGTTGACGTTGAGATTGCCCACCGAACCGCCGCCGGCATACACACCGCCAGCGTCGACGCTCAGGTTGCCAGCGATGCTGCCTTGGTTGACCAGTGTTGCGCCGTTGCGCACCGCGCCGCCGTCGCTGAAATCATCATGGCCGGTCAGCGTCCAGGCGCCTTGCTTGACCTCCAGCCATTCGAAGTTGCGACTGGCGCCGAAGCTGCCACCGGCCGCGTCCTCCATCACTACGCGGTCGTAACCGCTGCCGCCATCCACCACGCCGACAAAGCGACTGCCGTTGCGCAAGGTCAGATTGTCGTTGCCGGCACCCAGATCCAGCGCCAGGCCATTGCTGCCACTGATCGTGCCGCCGTTGATGACGTTGTCGGCGAATTCACCGACGAGCTTCACACCGAAACCGTTGAGGCCTTGAATGGTGCCGAAGTTTTCCAGCGTGGTCGCCGCCAGTCCCGAGCCGCCGCTGCCATCGTCGACCAGAATGGCGCTGTCGGCACCGCTGATCAACGCGTTGCTGGCGTTGAGGATATAACCGCCACCCAGCGCGATACCCTCGCTGCCATTGGCGAAACCGCCCTTGTCCACACCGCCCGCGCCGACGCCCTGAATGGTCCCGTAGTTTTCGATATGGGCGATCTTGTCGATGTCCACGCCGTCGCCGTCACCGTTCGCTTGCAAGCCTGAGTAAGCCCCGGTGATGGTGCCGTGGTTGATCACCGTGCCATCGCCGTCGGAACCGAACCCGGAACCGTTGCGGCCGGTGATCTGCCCGTAGTTGATCAGCGTCGCGCCAAGGTCGGTAGTGATGCCGTGACGTCCACCGGAAATCACTCCGTAGTTAGTCACGCTGACGCCGCTCGCGGAATCGATATCGATGCCGTCGAACTTCTCGTCGGCATTGTGCGAATCGCCGGTGGAAATCTCGCCGTAGTTGGTAATGGTCGCGTTGGCGCCGGTCTTCATGCCGTCGCTGGCATCTCCGCGAATCAGCCCGCCGGCGCGGTTGATGATGGTGGTTTTCACGCCGGCACTGCGCAGCGCATCGAGGTCCAGCCCTTGGCCAGTGGTGGAGCGAATCACGCCGCTGTTGTCGATCAGCAGACTGCCGCTGAGAAAATTGCTGTCGATGCGCAAAGCATCGTTGGCGCCGAGAATCTGACCGCCGCTGCGGTTGTAAATCGTGTAGTTGCGCGCCTGGCTCAGGTCGCCACTGCTATCGATAGCCCGGCCGCCGGTTGAAATGATTTTCCCGGCGTTATCGATCACCACACCGGCACCGCTGGTGCTGTCTTTCAGGCTCACGGCCTTACCGCTATTGGTGATGCTGCCCGGCGCGGAAATCGTCAATGTGTCGCTACCGCCCAGCGTTTGTGCTGCAGTGGTGGCGGTGTCGATCTGCACGGTTTTGCCGTGGGCTGCCGTGGCGGTGATCAACAGGGCAATGGCAAGAGACAGACGCTGGGGCGGGAACGGCATGGTCGGACGGCCTTTTTGTTATAAGCGGGCCGTCCTGTATAGCGAAGGGTTTTTACAGAATGATGTCGATGGCTGGTCTGCATTGTTTTGCATTCAGATCTGATAGATCAGTGATTAATCTGCATTTTGTTGCAGATTTAGACGTTCTGCTGGGCTTGAAATGCACTATATTGCATCTATCAGCAACAAAAGCTCTGTTGAATGCATTTAAATGCAGGTGAGAAAGCATGTATGACCTGACCTTACAGATATTCACGGCGGGTAAATGGCAAGACGCGATGATTCTGAGCTTCGACGATCCTGATAAGGGTTTCGAGAGTCGCTGCAGTTTTGGTTACGAGACGACCTACCTTGCTGAAAATATTGACGCCATGGGCTCTCCGTTTTCCAAGGCCGTCAGTGCGTTGTACCCACTGGATTGGGACGGTCGTCGCTCCAAAACACCGGCATTTGTGCACGACATTGCCCCGGCAGGGGCAGCCAAACGTTTTTTGCTGGCGCGTCTGGGTCAAGAAAAACCCGCGAACATCAGCACCGATTTATATCTGCTCGGCCGCAGCACGCCAGCTCCCATCGGCAATATGCGCATAAAAGAGTCGGCTGAGGTGATTGATGAGCGCAAGCCAATCGGATTCAAGCGTGAGGATGTCATCCAGCGTGACAACCGCTTTCTCGAATATGCCTATGAGTTGGGTGCGGCAATCGGTGGAGCTACCGGCGCGGGAGGTGAAGCGCCGAAGCTTTTATTGGCCGAGAACAAGGCTGGTCTCCTGTATCCCGATGCCGTATTGGATGACGACAAAGTCAGACAGCACTGGTTTGTGAAATTTGCCAGAAACAGAGGCGGTCTGACCGATCAAGACATCCTGCGAAGCGAATTCCATTACTACAAGGCGCTTCAGAAACTCGGCATTGAAACGATCGCGGCCGAAGGTTTGGCACTGGAAGAAGCGAGCAAGCCAAGTTTGTGGATGCAGCGTTTTGATCGCAAGGTGAGGGACGGCGAGGTAAGCCGCTTGGCTGTCGAATCGATTTACTCGCTGGCTCAAGTGACGACACCGGGAAGTGCGATGAACCATATCGAGGTCATCCACATGCTCGCCGGACTCTGGCGCAGAGCAGGGCAGGCCAGTCAGATACCCGCTCTTGTGACCGACTACTTACGCCGGGATCTGATCAACAAAATCCTTGGTAACTCGGATAACCATGGTCGTAACACCGCGATCATTCGTCAGGCAAACAACTTTCGCCTGACGCCGATTTATGACTTGGCGCCTATGGTCATGGATGACGAGGGCGTGACCCGTACGACCAAGTGGCCAAGAGATCTGGAGCGAGCGGGAGACGTCGATTGGCGTGGAGTGTGCCGTGCGTTGGCGGATATCGCTGAGCCGGATGACCCATTGGCTGCGCTGTGTGATGCGCCAGCTCTATTCGAACGATTGCGCGAAGATGCCCAACGTCTGGCTGCGCTGCCAGACATATTGACGGCCAGTGGTTTGCCCGACAGAACCATGAACCACCCAGGCATTCATCTGAAAAATCTGGAGCAACGCTTGAAAGAGTGGGATCTGCAATGAGCATGACGGTAGCTGAGCGCACGGTGCTCATCGAAAGCATTCAAAAGGCGCTGGCCGAAGGGACACTAGAGATCGGTGAAGCCGTTCGCCGTTTGCGCGTGGAAGTGACCGGTCTGCATCAGACCCAGTTTGCCAAGATGTGCAAGATATCGGTGCGCACACTGGTACATATCGAACACGGCGAGGGTAATCAGACACTGAAATCGTTGAATGCAGTGTTTCGTCCGTTTGGCCTGAAAATGGGCGTCATACGGTTACGCCGAGAGCCCCATTAAAACCCGACGCAGCCCGCAATGTGCCAATCGCCCTAGCTCCGTCGAACGTAAGCCTTGCCGTAATACCGCTCCATGCGAGCCTGAATCAACTCCAGGCCAATCGACATCAGCCAGTAAATGATCGCCGCCGTCGTCAGCATTTCGATGTAGCGGTAGCTTGAGCGTCCATAGGACTGGGCGAGAAACATCACTTCCCAGACGCCCATCACCGAGATCAGCGACGAGTCCTTGAGCATCGAGATGAACTGGTTGGTGGTGGGCGGGATGATCGTGCGCATGGCTTGCGGCAGGGTGATGCGCCAGAAAATCACCGTCTCGCGCATTCCCAATGCCAGCGAAGCTTCGCGTTGGCCGTGGTCGACTCCGAGGATGCCGGCGCGGAAGATTTCGCTGAGATAGGCGCCGTAGTTCAACGACAGGGCAATGATGCCGGCGACGATGGCGCCCGGCACGATGCCCAGTTGCGGCAAGCCCAGGTAGATCAACAGGATTTGAATGAGCAGTGGCGTGCCGCGAAAGAACGAGGTGTAAAAACTGGCGATGCCGAACGCCACGGCGCTTTTCGACAGGCGCGCCAATGCCGTGATGAAGCCCAGCAGGGACGAAGCGACAATCGAGCACAGACACAGGAAAAGCGTCAGCGCCGCACCCTGCAAAAAGCCGTTGGGCGCCAGGTGCAAGCCGACCAGATTGGGCAGTTTGTCGAGGATGATCGAGAACTTCAGGTCGAAGCTCAGGAAGAACCCGGCGAACAGGCAGAACAGCGCGGCCCATGTCAGGTACAACCGCGTACGAAATCCGAACAAGCGTTGCAGGCGCGTTTCAGCCACCGGTTTTGGTGGCTGTGGAGGTGTCGGGAAAGAAGTCATTGGCTGATATCAGCGCCGATCCATTTTTGCGACAGCTTGCTCAGGGTGCCGTCCTGTTTCAGTTGCGCGAAGACTTCACGCACCTTGGCGTCCCATTGCGCATCACCCTTTTCGATGGCCACCGAGTTCGGCTCTGAATACAGCGGCGTGCCGGCCAGTTTGAAGCGTTTGTCTTGGTTCAGGCGTGGCTGCGCGGTGACGAGGTTGGTGAGGATCGCATCCAGGCGCACGCCGGCGCCCAGGCCCAAATCCTGGAAGGCGACGTTGTCGGTATCGTACGGCGCGATCTGCACATCTTCGAACGGGTACTGCAGTTGCGTGTCTTCGGCGCCTTCAATGACCAGGTTCTTGTTCAGATAACTTTCGTAACTGGAAGCGCTGGTGAGGCCGACTTTTTTGCCACTCAGATCCTTGGCGTCGTGGATCCGCTCATCCTTGGCGTTGACCACGATCACCGCTGGCGAAGCGTAATACTCGACCGGGAAATCGAACACCTCGGCGCGGGCCTTGCTCGGCGTCATCGAGCAGATGCAGATATCGTAACGCCCGCTCCAGCGGCCGGCGGCAATGACGTCCCAGGACGGCGTTTCCAGTCGCAACTTGACGCCTAACTTGTCAGCCACGGCTTTGGCGACATCAACGTCGAAGCCATCGAGTTGGTTCTGGTCATTGAGAAACGAGAACGGTGGATAGCTTTCCATCAGCACGCCGACCAGCTCTTTTTTCTGCTCGATACGGTCCAGCGTCGTGCCACCAAAGGCTTGAGTGGAGGCGGCCAGAATGGTCAGGCCCAGGGCCAGTAGCGGTTGAAATTTCACAGTCGATCCCTGGGTAAAAAAGAGGTTGTTTTTAACGGAATGGTGCGTATTAAATAGTTATAAGAACGACTCTGATAGTGAGTTATTTTCATAAGCATATGAGTGAAAAGCATATGGGCGCAGGCAGCACGATTATTCTCGATGGCGGCATGGGCCGTGAGTTGCAACGCGCTGGTGCGCCATTTCGTCAGCCGGAGTGGTCGGCATTGGCGTTGAGCGAGGCGCCGCAAGCGGTTGAGGGGGTACATGCCGCTTATATCGCCAGTGGCGCCAATGTGATTACCACCAACAGTTACGCCGTGGTGCCGTTCCATATAGGCGAAGAGCGCTTCGCCGCTGAAGGGCAGGCGCTGGCGGCGTTGGCCGGTGAACTGGCGCGACGTGCGGTGCAAGCCTCGGGTAAGTCCGTGCGCGTTGCCGGTTCATTGCCGCCGCTGTTCGGCTCTTATCGTCCGGATCTGTTCGAGGCCGAACGAGTGAGCGAGTTGCTGGCGCCCTTGGTCAATGGCCTGGCTCCGCACGTTGATCTGTGGCTGGCGGAAACCCAGAGTTCGATCATCGAGGCGCGTGCCATTCACGCGGGATTGCCGAAGGATGGCAAACCGTTCTGGTTGTCGTTCACCTTGAAGGATGAAGACACTGATGAAGTGCCGCGCTTGCGCTCCGGTGAGCCAGTCGCGGAAGCGGCTGCGGTGGCGGCTGAGTTGGGCGTCGAGACGTTGCTGTTCAATTGCAGTCAGCCGGAAGTCATCGGCGGCGCGATTGATGCGGCGCGTGCAACCTTCGAGCGTCTGGGGGTGAAGATAAACATTGGTGCTTACGCCAATGCGTTTCCGCCGCAGCCAAAAGAAGCCACGGCCAATGATGGACTCGATCCGTTGCGCGATGATCTGGATCCGCCGGGTTATTTGCATTGGGCGATTGATTGGCAGCAGCGCGGTGCCAGCCATTTGGGCGGGTGCTGCGGGATCGGGCCGGAACACATTGCGGTGCTGGCGCAAAAGCTAGGCTGAAAATAGAGCAAAAGATCGCAGCCTCCGGCAGCTCCTACACAGATCACTGTAGGAGCTGCCAAAGGCTGCGATCTTTTGCTTTGTGCCTTAACTACGGCACTCAACCAATCCTTTCACTTGTCCATCCGGCGTCTGGTTTTCATCGCTCAACCAACGCTCAAACCCGGCGCCAATCGCTGGCCATTCCGAATCCAGAATCGAATACCACGCGGTATCACGATTCTGTCCTTTGACCACCATGTGCTGGCGGAACACTCCCTCAAAGCTGAAACCCAGACGTTCGGCGGCGTACTTGGAGCGGGCGTTGCCGTTGTTGCATTTCCATTCGAGGCGGCGGTAACCGAGGTCGAAGGAATGCTTGGCCAGCAGGTACACCGCCTCTGTACTTCTCGGCGAGCGCTGCATTGGCGCGCCGAAAGTGACGTGGCCGATTTCGATGCGGCCCTGGGCCGGGACGATCGACATCAGGCTGAGGATGCCTTGCACCTGACCGCTGGCGCGATCAACGACGCTGAAAAAATACGGGTCGCAGGCGGCCGCGTGGTTGTTCAGCCAAGCGTCGAATGCAGTGCGCTCCGGGAACGGGCCGTAGGGCAAATAATCCCAGAGTTTCGGATCGGCACCGGGGCCTTCGAGTGCGGCGAACAGATCGTCACCGTGGCGCGCCGGGTCGAGTCTTTCCAGGCGGATAAAGCGGCCTTCGAGCAGGGTGGCGGTGGGGGCGGGGACGCCTTTCCAGTCAGCGAGTGAAGCGGTCATGCGTGCGTCTCCTTAAAGGGCTTTGCGAAACTGGATGAAGCCCGGGCGTTCGGCGATGCGCTCATAGAGCTGGATCGCGGTGGCGTTGGATTCGTGGGTCAGCCAGTGCACTTTGCCGCAGCCGTCAGCCTTGGCGGTGGCATAAACGTGTTCGATCAGCAGGCGTCCGACACCGTTGCCACGGGTTTCCGGCACCACCAGCAGATCCTGCAGGTAGCAGGAGTTTTCGATGCTCCAGTTCGAACGATGATAGATGTAATGCACCATGCCCACCGCTTTGCCGTCGACCCAGGCCAATGCCGCGTGGGTTGGTTCGTTCGGGTCGAGAAAACGCTGCCAGGTACTTTGCGTCACAGCGTCCGGCAGTTCGGTGTTGTAGAAATGCAGGTAAGCCTGCCACAGCGGCAGCCACGCGGTGTGGTCGTCGGCGCTGACCTGGCAAATGTCGATCTGACTCATGGTGATTTCCTTAGCGCATCAATCGGGCGAGGGTTTGATCATTGATTTCCGGGCTGGCCGCCAGGCCTTCGCGCACGCCGGCAATGTCTTCGGCGCTGCGGTTCTGGCTGAGTTTGCGCTTGCCTTCGAGACGCTCGATGGGAATGGCAAAACCGACAATCGCCTTGAGCATGCCGTCGATGTAATCGGCGGGCGCGTCGTCGACTGACCATGGTTGCGCGCGGCCGGCCTCATGGCGGTTGGTGAGGGTGCTGACGATGTCGAGCAGGCGACCGCCGTCGCTGAAGGTTTCGGCATGGCCATAGGCGTGCACGGCGATGTAGTTCCAGGTCGGCACGACTTTGCCGTGCTCGGCCTTGCTCGGGTAAAAGCCCGGGCTGACGTAGGCATCGGCGCCAGCGAAGATCAACATGGCCTCGGCGCCGTCGCGCAGGTCTTTCCACTGTGGATTGGCGCGGGCCAGGTGTCCGTACAGCGTGCCGTACTCACCTTGTTCGCAATGCAGCAGCACCGGCACATGGCTGGCTTGCAGGCCACTGTCGCTGTGAGTCACCAGTATGGCGAGGCGGGTGGCGAGGATCAGTTCGTGCAGTTGGGACAGGTCTTCGATGGCAAAGGCGCGTGGCGTGTACATGGACAGATTTTCCTTGGCGAATGCCAGCATCGTAGGCAGGCTATTGGTCTGTTGTAAGAGCCATTGCTGACCAATTTCATAGGTCCATTGTCATGACCGATTCGCCGACGTTATCCATGCCCTTCAATCCTGCGGGTATCGAGCTTGATCGCCGTCAGGGTTTGAGTCGTCAGCTCTATCAGGCTTTGCGCCTGCGTGTACTGGATGGACGGCTGGCAAGTGGCACGCGGTTGCCGGCCAGTCGCGATCTGGCGGCGGCGCTGGGGATTTCGCGTAACAGTGTTGTGCGGGCGTACGATCAGCTCTATGCCGAAGGGTTTATCGAAGGTCGAGTGGGAGACGGCACCTACGTCGCACAATTGATGCCGGCGACGGCTCCGGCGGAAAAATTATCCACAAAAGTATCCACAGGGTTTTCAACAGGCTTACCCACAGCCTTATCCACAAATTGGCTGGATTTACCTGTGATTCCATCCAGTAAAGTTATCCACAGTGGGACTTTTTCGCGTATCGAAAAGAACCATTTGCCCCGGCCGCCAAGTGGCCCGCCGCGAGCATTTCGGGTCGGCGTTCCGGCGTTTGATCTGTTCCCGTTCGAGGTGTGGGCCAAGCTGAACGCGGCTTTCTGGCGAAAACCGGATCTGGAGCAACTGTGCTATGGCGATCCTTCCGGCGATGCGCGTTTGCGCGCCATGATCGCGGCCTATCTGCGCAGTTCGCGCGGCATGCAGTGCTCACCTGAGCAAATTGTGATCACCAGCGGTGCGCAACAGGGCATTAGCCTTTGTGCACAGTTGCTGGTGGAGCCGGGCGATGGTGTGGCGATCGAGAATCCGGGCTACCGCGCGGCCGGTCATGCGTTCGCTGTTGCAGGAGGTCGTTTGCACGGCATCGCCGTGGACGGAGAGGGCATGGACTGCTCGGCGTTGTCGGCCACCGGAAATTGTCGCGTGGCGTATGTGACGCCCTCCCATCAATACCCGACCGGTGTAGTGATGAGCCTTGCCCGACGCCTCGAACTGCTCGCCTGGGCCGAGCGCTGCCAAGGCTGGATCGTCGAGGACGACTACGATGGCGAATACCGCTACACCGGCGCGCCGCTGGCACCGTTGGCGGCACTCGATCGACAGGGGCGAGTGCTGTATGTCGGCACTTTCGGCAAAGTCGCGTTTCCGGCACTGCGCCTCGGTTATCTGGTGCTGCCACCGGCGCTGGTCGATGCCTTCTCGCAACGCCGGGCGGTGGACGTCCGGCATTCCGAGGTGAGTACCCAAGCGGTGATGGCCGAATTCATGGCGGCCGGGCATTTCCAGCGGCATATCCGACGCATGCGCCGCGCCGCCCTGAGCCGTCGCAACACCTTGCTCGACGGTTGGCCGACCGCCATTGCCGGCGTGAGCGACTTGCCCGCGGTCTCGGCCGGTCTGCACTTGACCGTGGCGGTGGACAGCATCGAGCGCGAGCAGCAACTCATTGAACAAGCCGCCCGCGCCGACGTGGAGATCAACGGTCTGAGCAGTTACTGGCTGCCGGATTCGACGACGCCGCTGGCGCAGCGCGCCGGACTGGTGCTGGGCTTCGCCGCCGTGCCTGAGCCGGCGATCAACGCTGCGTTGGCTCGGTTGCGACAGGCCTGGCAGTTGTGAGGAACAGCGCCTGCGCGGATTTGTCGGAAATGCCGCTACGATGAATATCGATCAGCGCCTGATTGTTCAGCAGGCGTGGCTCATAAGCACCGCGCATGTACCGTTGCGCCACGGTTTTCATGTGGCCGACGGGGAACGGGGCGGCAGCCACTTGTGCGCTGCTGTAATGGAAATGGGCGTAGCACAACGCCTTGTGGGTGTGGGCGTCACGAATTTCGTATTCGTCGAGAAAATCTCTGGCCTGGCCTTTGAGCCGATGCCGAGTCACGGTTTGGGAGATCGTCACTTCGCCCTTATCCTTCAGCCACTGAACCCCGGCGGCTGTCGGCAGTTGTTGCTTGACCATCCTGATACGGGTGCTGGTGCCTTTGTCTTCAAGGGTTTGAGCGGCCGCGTCAAGTCTGTGGCCGAGCGCTTCGGTCGGTTTCTTCAGGTCCGCAGTCAGATTGCTCAGGGTCAGTGCTTCGTCGATTGCCGCGTTGGCGTCTCGCAAAGCGGCGGCATGGTTGTGGTATTGCTCCTCGATCTCGACAGGAATCCGTGGTCCTCGTTTGAGTTGGGCTTCGATACGTCGATGGAACGCGGCCAGGCCATCGAGCAGGGCCTGGCCTTCACGAGTGCTGTTGTTGAGGTCCGGGCTGGCCTTGACCGGCTTGGGTGTGGCTCGGCGCTGTTCGACCCAGACGCCGGGTGATTCTTCTTCAAATGTGGCGATGACCCCCGTCAGGGTGGTACGCACTTCCACTTGATCGGTATCCTCGCCTTCGAGACTTTGTTTGCGCTGGCCAACCAGCGTGCGTCTGGATTTGGTTTTGATGATCTGGCGTGTCGAGGTTTGCCGGGAAGGACCCGCTGCCGGTTCCAGCAAATGCTTGTAGCGCAGCAAATCGGCCAACTTTATATCTGTGCGGGCCTTGAACGCGTTGACGCGATTGCGCACATGCATCAGTCGCTCGGTGTTGATCCGATCGGGATAGTCGATCAGCAGATCGCCAAAACGTTGATTGATCGAGGTAAATTGTTCGGCAACATTGCTCAAGGCGTCCTTGCGTTCGCGCAGGTTGTCGAGGCTTTCATCGGCGGTCAGATTCAACGCGCTCTGGATATTCAGTGCAGCATCTTCGATGAGCGTGGACAGGGTCTGATAGGCGTTGGCGCCCGGGGTGGTATCACCTGCCTTGATGCAGATCTCCTGGCCGAGGCTGATCTGCAACAGCTTGAGGTCATTCAGATCATATTTGGGCAGCACTGCGCGATAGGTTTGAGTCACCTTGGCCCCATCACCTCCCAACAGCATCAGCTCGTCAAAGCGGGTCTGGGCCGACTCTATCTTTTCAATAATGGCCTGGGTCTGATCGGTCATTGTTTCGAACGACTGAACAAACGCCTCTACGGCGAAACCGCTTTCATCGGCAAGCATTGTCTGCATCGTCTCCAGACTCGCCTGGAACTCCTTGGTATGCAGCTGGAGCCATTCCTGGCCGAGAAACAACTGCATTTCCAGGCGTTGAATCATGGCTTCCCGGTAGTTGGGAATGATTTCCTTGTTATTCAGCGCTTTGATCTGTTCGATGCTTGTACCGAATGCCTTGAGCTGCGAGTCGAGGGTCTCCAGATAACGCTGGCGCGCTTGCGCACGGTCTTGCGCTGGCGCGTTGGTGAACGCCGCGTGGTCGGCGTTACGCTGAGCGCCCAGGGCTTTCATCGTCTTGTCGAAAGCGTTGATTGTGATGGTCAGCTGTTTCGCGGTTTTTCTACTGAAGTCCTGAGCTTTCGCAAGCGCTGCGTCGAGTCCGCCGCCGCGCAAACGCAAGCGCAGATCGACCACCCATTGACCATTGGCGGTGCGGCTCAGTAACGGCCCGAGACGCGCAGTGGGTTGGCGTGAGTCGATGATCTGGACATCCGCGTGTTCGTTGAGCGTGACCTCGAACCAGCGCTTGCCGACGGGGGCGAACCATTGTTTCTGGCGCGCATGCAAGTGTCTGTGCGTACCCTCGCTGGCGGCATCGCCGATGCCCCTGGGTTTGGCAATCTGAAAACTGTCGAGCAATGTGGTCAGCGCGACGGGCGATCGCTTCAGTGCGGCAAAAGGGTTGATCGATATTTGATGAGCGCCGGGCAGCGCGCTGCCGGAGATATCCGGTAGCTGTAGTGCTTTGCGGATGACGGGGGTAGTGGTGATGGCCTCGGTGGGCTCTTCCAGAGTGATCGATTCGTTTTGCGGCTTGTCACCGACCGCTGCGCGATGGGCGAGCACCATGCCCAATGCCAGAAGAATGTCGGCGATAGCGGTCCAGGCGGTTTTGCCGGATTGCTCATTGGCGACGTCGCTGATTTCTTGCAGGTCGTCCATGATCTGCCAGATCCACGCTGCTGTACCGACGCTGCGCCCGAGGAACGGCAACGCTGCGTTGAACAGCATCCACCCGCCGTGTTTCAGCGTGGCCCAGCGCGCTTCTGCATCGGAGACCGACTGACGATCAGCCTGGGTCATCAGCGCCTGGACGTTGCTGTTGTGCAGCGTCGCCAGCACATCCTGTTCAATCGTCGCCGTCCCCAGTGCAACGGGACCGGACATGTCCAGCGCGGTGCTGGGGTTGGTCAGCAATTGCGGGATGGTCCATACCGAGGGCAGCCTCGCGGTGAAGACGAACTGGCTGTAGTTGAAGCGCTCATCGTCCGGCAACCAGGCCAGTACTGACTCGCGAAGATGGCGAGACTGCTGGATTTCGTACAGCAGGTTGGCGTGCGAGGGGAACTGCATCAGCGCCATTTCAAAGAGTGGCCGGTAAAGCACGCAGGGTCCTTTGGCGACGTCGCGTGGGCCGATGACGAAAATGTTGTTGACGGTGTCCGTGTTTGATGTGGTGCGATGGGCGACGAAAGCCAGCGGACGAATGACGATCTCCTCGCGATCGACATGGCTTTCATCGCCGCTGCCGGCCAGCGCGGCAACCACATAGCGGTAACCCTGATCAGTGATGCCGGCCTTGCCTTGTATTTTGTGTTGCAACGCCATCAGCGGCAGTTCGATGGGCAACTGGCTGGTGTAGAGGCCTTGTAGCATCGACGCTTGCTCGCTGTCGTCGATCAACAGGTTTTGCAGGTGCGCGGTGTAGGTCTGGCCGATATCGACGGTGCTCACCAGTTGTTCCAGGTAGCTCGCGGTCATCCAGTCAGGCAACGCGCTGCCATCCTTGTAGCGCACGGTTTTATTGCCCATCGGTTGTCCCGCGAGGTTCTGCAGGGCAAGTTCAATCAGCGACAGCGTCTGGGTCTGAGTGTTGCCGGGCAGTACGAAGGTGCCCCAGACCACCAGGCTGGTGATGCTGATTTCGATGTCATCGATCTTCACCTCGGCGGCGTTCGGATGATCCTTGAGCATCTGTTGTTTCAGGGCGGCACAGGTGAAGGCTTGCAGGCTGATGACTTCGCTCTGAAATGATTTTCCCTTGTTCGTATGCTGGACCATGGCCAGATCCAGCAGATGCCGGCTGTAACGGGTCTGATCGGCTGGCGCGGCGCTGTCGAGCCAGGCTGGCAGCATCGGGCGCAGGCGCTCGATATGAGGTTTGAGGCGCGGTGTCGGTTCTCGAGGATTGCCGACAGTCCCTGTGTGTGGGTAGAGCGGGTTGGCGTTCGAATCCTGAAAAAAACTGATCTCGCCCAGAGCGTCAGCTTCCAGCGCGATCAAGGTACAGGACTGATAGTCGAAGAAGTTGCCCTGCGGTTCGAACAGCCGCCATTTCAATCCGGCCCCGGTGGCATCTTTCGAGTAGCGACGCGGCAAGGCTTTGCCGAGTTCATCCAGTGATTCGAAGCTCTCGAAACCCGTGATCACCGAGTGCGTCATGATCCACGTGCTTTCGCTATCAGTGCCAATCAGCACCGCCATATCGAGCAGGGCCAGATGCTCTTGGTCTTCACCCTCGTTGCGGTCCAGATCAATCAGGCAGGCGCGTACCTGGTATTTGCCGGTTGGCAGGCGCTGGTGTTTGTCCGGGTGCCGGTAAACCGCTTCGACCATGGCGCGCTGGTTGGCATTCCAGTCGGGATTGGCCTCGACGTTCCACAGGTTGCGCAAGGCTTGCGACAGTTGCTGCCAGCGCGGTTGCCCCGGGTAGGTGAATTCGTCCCAATACTCGACTTGCTGTTCCTTGAAGGCAATAAACAGCAAAGGTGCCAGTTCATTGAGCAGTTTGCCGACGGCGCTGATTTTCACCGGCAGCTGGATGGCGGCGGGCTGGTCGGGCTGCAAGGTCAGATAATGTTCGCCGTCGAGGTACGTCACTGCAGTGCCGGAGAGGCCCAGGCGCACCAATGTGTCGGTCAGCGATTCAATCAAGTGGCGGCCGGGGACGACCTCATCATCCGCAATGACCCAGGTCGGCCTCACGACCATGGCCCGCTGTGGGTCGATATCGATGTCCGGGTACAACGTCTTGAGTGCCGGTCGCAATGCTTTCGAGGCGATTTCTCGCAGCGAAGGGCCGGTCACCAGTTGGGTCAGGATATCGACGGCACTGGGCGAGGGGATTTCGGGCATGGGCTACTCCTGCTCTGGTAGACGCGCGCTGAAAGGGCGGCGAATCCAGGCAAGGTAGAGGCGGGCCGCAGGGCTCGTGCGGTAGATAAATATTGCTGGCAAAAAAAGACCCGCACTGGCGGGTCTGATTTGTTTATCCGGCTTGAGTTCGTTTATTGCTCGAACCCTTCGAGCACGTTCACCGCATTGATGCCGATTTCCTCCACGGCGTAACCGCCTTCCATGACGAACAACGTCGGCTTGCCAAGGGCAGCGATGCGCTTGCCCATCGCCAGATAATCCGGGCTGTCGAGTTTGAACTGCGAGATCGGGTCGTCCTTGAAGGTGTCGACGCCAAGCGACACGACAATGACGTCGGCGCCGTAGCGGTCGATCTCGTCGCAGGCCTGATCCAGCGCCGCGCTCCACACGTCCCAGCCGGAGCCGGCGGGCAGCGGGTAGTTGAAATTGAAACCTTCGCCGGCGCCTCCACCACGCTCATCGTCGTAGCCTAGGAAGAACGGAAATTCCGCTTCCGGGTGGCCGTGGATCGAGGTGAACAGCACATCGCTGCGTTCGTAGAAAATCGACTGCGTGCCATTGCCGTGGTGATAGTCGACGTCGAGGATCGCGACCTTCTTGTGGCCCTGATCAAGGAACGCTTGCGCGGCAATGGCGGCATTGTTGAGGTAGCAATAACCGCCCATCAAATCGCTGGCGGCGTGGTGTCCCGGTGGCCGGCACAAGGCGAAGGCCGCGCGCGCGCCGCGCTGGATTTCTGCTTGTGCAGTCAGGGCAACTTGCGCCGCGCTGTACGCCGCTTGCCAGGTGCCGGCGGTGATCGGCGCACCGCCGTCGAAGCTGTAGTAGCCGAGCTGGCCGTGCAGGCTGGTCGGTTTGATTGCACGCAGGGTGCGCGCCGGCCAGGTGTAGGGCAGCAAGTCACCGTCGGTGTTGAATTCAGTCCAGCGCGCCCATGCGCCCTTGAAGAAGTCGAGGTAGTCGCGGCTGTGGATACGGGCGATCGGCTCCAGACCGAAATCCTTCGGTGCCTCGACCGGGCCGAGGTTCTGGTTTTTAACGCGCTGCAGCACGTGGTCGGCGCGCGAAGGCATCTCGAAGCACGGCTTGAGCTGGCCATCGATGAGTTCGCAGCGGCCATGGTGCAGGTGATGATCGTCCGAGTAGATCGTCAGCATTTGTTGTTCTCCGCAGGGCTGATTCGGTTGCGTCCAGTGTTGCGGCGCGAGGCGAATCGGAGAACGGCAGGAAAGGCCAAAAGGGGATTGATATGGCCAAAAAAACTGACCGCAATTCGCCCCTTCAGGATCAAAAGATCGCAGCCTGCGGCAGCTCCTGCACCGATCCCTGCAGGAGTTGCCGAAGGCTGCGATCTTTCGATCTTCAGGCCCGGAATTGGCTCGGCGCCACGCCACTCCAGCGCACAAAGGCATGGCGGAAGCTGGCGGTCTCGCTAAAGCCCAGGGTTTCGGCGATGCGGTAGATCGGCAGTTGATCCTCGCAGAGCATCTGCTTGGCCCGCTCGAAGCGCAGTTCATCGAGCAGTTCCTGATAGCTGCTGCCCATGTCCTTGAGATGCCGGCGCAAGGTGCGTGGCGAGCACTTCATTTGCTGCGCCAGACCTTCCAGCCCCGGTGCTGCGTTCAACTGCGCGCTGAGCAACTGCCGAATCCGCCCCAGCCACGCCTGACGCCCGGTGAATTCCAGGTTCTGCTTGCGGCAGCGTTCGGCCATGGCTTGATGAGTGATGAGATCGGCCAGCGGCAGCGGTTGATCGAGCCAGTGGCGGTCGAAGGCAAAAGCGTTGTCCTTGGCGGTGAAGTGCAGCGGACTGTCGAAGTGCTCGGCGTAGCTGTCGCGATAGTCCGGCGCCGCGTGTTCGAACCGCGTGGCGAGCAATGGCAACGGATGCCCGAGCAAGTCATCACAAATGACTTTCAGCGACACCAGGCAGAACTCGGCGTTGAACACCGCCATCGCCGGGCTCTCGCGGTAATCGGCGGCGACGAACCAGACGTGCTCGCCATCGTCTTCCAGACTCAGTTCGAAAAGTGTTCCCAGCAGAGCCGGATAACGGATCGCCAGGCGCAAAGCGTCACCGAAGGTGGCACAGGTCAACAGTGCGTAACCGAGGATGCCGTAGCAGGAAACATGCATGCGCCGGCCCAGTTCCAGACCGATATCGCGCTTGAGCGCGACCGCGTTGGCGCAGACCTGCATCTCCTGATTGGTGGTGATGCGCGTGTCGGCACGGCTGAGATCCGCCGCACTGATGCCGCTGCCGGCCAGCAATGCCTCGCTCGACAAGCCTTCGGTCTTGAAGGTGTTGAGGATCAGCGAGACGGCGTTGAGGGTGGTGAGGTGGGAGTGGAGCATAAGATCTTCCAGCCTGAGGATGGCTGGAATGCAGCAAGTTGCATGCCGCAGCAGCCCCTCACCCCAGCCCTCTCCCAAAGGGAGAGGGGGCCGATTGGGGGGATATTGGCCAGATACGCCGACCTGAAAAAACGCTGGCGAATCCATAATCGACTGTTTTTTTCAGGTCGGCGTATAGCGCGAGACACTAAGGTCAGTCCCCTCTCCCTCCGGGAGAGGGCTAGGGTGAGGGCCGATCCAGAGCCTTGCTCAGAGCAACTCACCACACAAATCCAGTTCGATCAGCCGGCGCACTTCTTGAGTTTCAAGGCCTGCCCCCAGCACCCCATGCAACTTGCCGAACGCCGCCTCGCGAGTCATGCCACCACCGGACAATACGCCAACACCACGCAAACGACTGCCGGCCTCATACACATCCAGCTCGACGCCACCTTCATGGCATTGCGTGACCGCAACCACCACCACGCCGTTATCCCGCGCGCGGACAAGGCTTGCCAGAAACTCAGGGTTGTCGCTCGGTCCTGTGCCGCTGCCGTAGCACTCCAGCACCAGACCTTGAATGCCGCTGTCGAGGAGGCCGTCGAGCACTTCGGCACTGATACCCGGGAACAGCGGGAGCACGGCGACCTTGGCCAGTTGCTTCGGCTGGTGGTAGTTCAACGACGCTGGGATCGAAGGCGCTTTGACACCGCCGCCCTGACGCTCCAGTCGTTTGAACGGATGCCGGCCAAAACTGCGCACTTTCGCGCAACGGGTCGGCGCCAACAGTTCGCCGTGGAAGTACAGATGCACGCCCGGCGCCAGGCCTTGGCCGAGAGCAACCAGTGCGCCGCCGAGGTTTTCCCAGGCATCGCTGTCGGTAACGCCGGCCGGCAGCATCGAACCGGTGAAGCACACGCGAGCATTCAGCCCCAGCAACTGGAAGCTCATCGCTGCGGCGCTGTAGGCCAGGGTGTCGGTGCCGTGCAGGATCAGCACGCTGTCGCAGCCTTGCACATCCACGGCATCGACCACCGCTTCACGCAGTTGCTGCCAATAGGCCGGGGTCATGTTGGCGCTGTCGATCAGCGGCGACATCTCGCGAAAACGCCACTGCGGCACGACGAGCTCAGGCTGGCTGTGCAGGTAGTCGCGCATCCGCGCTTCGAAACCGGACGCCGGGGCCAGGCCATTGGCACTGGCCTGCATGCCGATGGTGCCACCGGTGTAGAGCACCATGACGTGTTGGGCGGCGGGATAAGTCGAAGGGTTCATAGGATTCTCCGAAACGATGAATACCTTGTGGGAGCGAGCTTGCTCGCGAAGGCGTCGTGTCAGTCGACATCTACTCAATTGACACACCGCCTTCGCGAGCAAGCTCGCTCCCACAGGTCATGCATTGCACTTTAACTGACGGGCGCAGGGGATGCGCCCGTCATTCACCTGTCAGCGTTGCGCTGCAGGTACGCCTTGCGGCTCGGCTTCGGTCTTGCCGGCAGCGGCAGACGGGTTGGTTGGCCAGGCTTTCAGGTCCAGGTCCAGATCAGCAAATTTGCTGGAGTCGAACACTGGCTGTTTGACGCCGGCGCGGCGCTGCCCGTCGTAGTCGCGCATCACGCGCATGCCGACCTTGAACAGCATGGCCAGGGCCACCAGGTTGACGAAGGCCAGGCAGGTCATGGTGATGTCGGCGAAGGCGAACACGGTCGACAGGTCCTGCATCGAACCCCATACCACCAGCGCCAGCACCAGGCCGCGGAAAATCATCAGCGCGGCGCGGTTGCGGGTGAGGAACTGCAGGCTGTTTTCGCCCAGGTAGTAGTTGTAGAGGATGCAAGTGAAGACGAACAGCGACAGCGCGACGCTGACGAACATGCGACCCCAGTCACCGACCACGGCGGCCAGCGAGTTCTGGGTCAGGACGATGCCGTCACCTTCGAAGCCCGGGGTGTAGAAGCCCGACAGCAGGATCAGCAGCGCGGTGCAGGTGCAGATCACGAAGGTGTCGAGGAACACGCTGAAAGCCTGAACCACGCCCTGCGCGCCCGGGTGTTTCACCGCAGCCACGGCGGCGACGTTCGGCGCACTGCCCAGGCCCGCTTCGTTGGCGAACACGCCACGCTTCACGCCCATGACGATGGCGCTGCCGAGCAGGCCGCCAAAGGCCGGGTCGAGGCCGAAGGCGCTCTTGAAGATGGTTTCCAGCATGGCTGGCACGTGTTCGATCTGGGTACCGATCACGTACAGGGTCACGCCGATATAGGCCAGGGTCTTGATCGGCACCAGCAGGTCGGACACCGAGGCGATGCGCTTGATGCCGCCGATGAAGGTAATGGCCAGCAGCACCGCGAGGACGATACCGGTGTGTTGTGGATTGAACTCAAAGGCGTTCTGCAGCGAGTGGGTCACGGTGTAGGACTGCAGGCCAATGAAGGCGAAGCCGTAGGTGACCAGCAACAGGACGGAAAACACCACTGCCATGCCTTTGAGCTTAAGGCCGTGCTGGATGTAGTAGGCCGGGCCACCACGGTACAAGCCGTCGCCATCGGCGCGCTTGTAGACTTGGGCCAGGGTGCACTCGAAGAAGCTGCTGGACATGCCGACCAGTGCGGTCACCCACATCCAGAACACTGCACCCGGACCACCGAGGGTCACGGCGATGCCGACACCGGCGATATTGCCCGCACCGACACGGCCGGCAAGGCTGAGCATCAGGGCCTGGAACGAGCTGAGTTGCCCGGCGCTGCCTTTGAGGCTGTCGCGGAACACCGCGAACATGTGGAAGAAGTGGCGCAGTTGAACGAAACGCGAGCGAATCGTGAAGTAGCTACCGAGCCCGACAATGAGCACGATCAGTACTTTCCCTGAGAGGAAGTCGTTAATGACTTCGAGCATGGATTTTTCCTCGCTGTTTATTGTGTAAGCAAATGCTGGATGGGAGAAACATCGTGTTACACCGGTGTGCGCGCGGCACGACGGGTGAGGCGAAGGTTTCGTCCCGTTCCATTTCGCGGGTTTGTTATTAGTTCGGGTTTCGCATGGGTTATGGCCTCGTTACCGACGACCGCTCACGCGAAGAGGGGCGGCACTATACCGATCAGTGACGCGCCCGTCTGCACGGTAGTGGTGCAAGCGACGAAACGAGGGTGCTGCAAGATCAAAAGATCGCAGCCTTCGGCAGCTCCTACAGGTGTACCTCAATCAATGTAGGAGCTGCCGAAGGCTGCGATCTTGGCGGTATCAAATACACAAAACATTTAACGTCCTGCCCGCAAAGAAGTTAAAAAAAAGGGCTTGGGGACTAAATCCCCAAGCCCTCAAAAGGTGAGAGGTGTCTAGTCCCTCGACCTGGTGAGCGGTGCTACAAGTAACGCGTCGGTTCAGGCTTTCAGCGGAACCAGACGTGGAGCAATCATGTTTTCCGGGCGCAGGATGTCGGCGAGCATGGCTTCGTCGAGCAGACCTTCTTCGCGCACCAGTTCCAGCACGCCGCGGCCGCTTTCAAGGGCGAGGCCGGCGATACGGGTGGCGTTTTTGTAGCCGATGTACGGGTTCAGTGCGGTGACCAGACCGATCGAGTGCTCGACCAGTTCACGGCAGCGCGCTTCGTTGGCGGTGATGCCGACGATGCAATGTTCGCGCAGCATGTCCATGGCGCGTTGCAGCAGGCGGATCGAGTCGAAGATCTTGAACGCGATCAGCGGCTCCATCACGTTCAGCTGCAGTTGGCCGCCTTCGGCTGCCATGGTCAGCGCCAGGTCGTTACCAATCACTTGGAACGCGACTTGGTTAACGGCTTCCGGGATTACCGGGTTGACCTTGCCAGGCATTATCGAGCTGCCTGGCTGACGCGCTGGCAGGTTGATTTCGTTGATGCCGGTGCGTGGGCCGCTGGACAGCAGGCGCAGGTCGTTGCAGATCTTCGACAGCTTCACCGCAGTGCGCTTGAGCATGCCGGAGAACAGTACGAAGGCGCCCATGTCGGAAGTCGCTTCGATCAGGTCGGCCGCCGGAACCAGTGGTTGACCGCTGATCAGCGCCAGACGCTGTACCGCCAGCGCTTGATAACGTGGGTCAGCGTTGATGCCGGTGCCGATCGCGGTGCCGCCCAGGTTCACTTCAGTCAGCAGTTCCGGGGCCAGCGTCTTCAGACGGGCCAGGTCTTCGCCCATGGTGGTGGCGAAGGCACGGAATTCTTGACCCAAGGTCATCGGCACGGCGTCTTGCAGCTGGGTACGGCCCATTTTCAGGACGTGATCGAATTCTTTGCCCTTGGCTGCGAACGCCTGAATCAGGCTGTCGAGGCTGGCTAGCAGGGTGTCGTGACCGAGCAGCAGACCCAGGCGGATCGCCGTTGGGTAAGCATCGTTGGTCGACTGCGCCATGTTGACGTCGTCGTTCGGGTGCAGGTACTGGTACTCGCCTTTCTGATGACCCATTGCTTCGAGCGCAATGTTGGCGATCACTTCGTTGGCGTTCATGTTGGTGGAAGTACCGGCGCCACCTTGAATCATGTCGACCACGAACTCTTCGTGGAAATCACCGCGGATCAATCGGGCACAGGCTTCGCTGATGGCAGCGTGCTTGGCTTCGCTCAGGTGACCCAACTCGCGGTTGGCGTCAGCAGCGGCCTGTTTGACCATTGCCAGGCCGACAACCAGTTTCGGGTAATGCGAAATCGGAACGCCGGAGAGACGGAAGTTATTCACCGCTCGCAGGGTCTGGATGCCGTAATACGCTTGAGCCGGTACTTCGAGGGCGCCAAGCAGGTCGTTTTCTGTGCGGAAAGATGCAGCGGAGGACATGATAGAAATCATCTCGATATGGACCCGGTCTGTGCCGGAACGCTGCGAATGCTAGGCTTGTGCGAATTTTTGGGCCAATGCTGTTCAGCACTGCCCTATGCACATTCGGCATAATGCCCATGTGACGCCGCGTGCGCGGCAGACGTGTGACCTGTTTTGGTGCGTGTCCGGGAGGACGTGATGAATCTGGAAAGCAAATGGCTCGAGGACTTCAGTGCTCTGGCCGCCACCCGCAGCTTCTCGCAAGCGGCCGAACGGCGCTTCGTGACCCAGCCGGCGTTCAGTCGGCGGATCCGCAGTCTGGAGGCTGCGCTGGGGCTGACCCTGGTCAATCGCTCGCGCACGCCGATCGAACTGACGGCGGCGGGGCAACTGTTTCTGGTGACCGCACGCACCGTGGTCGAACAGCTCGGCGAGGTGCTGCGTCATCTTCATCATCTGGAAGGCGGGCAGGGCGAAGTGATGCAGGTCGCTGCGGCTCACTCGCTGGCGCTGGGCTTCTTTCCGCGCTGGATCGCGCAATTGCGAAATGAAGGCTTGAATATCGCCACTCGGTTGGTTGCGACCAACGTTGGCGATGCGGTGCATGCGTTGCGTGAAGGTGGCTGCGATCTGATGCTGGCGTTCTATGACCCGGATGCGGCGATGCAGATGGATCCGGAGATTTTCCCCTCGTTGCATTTGGGCCAGACCGAGATGCTGCCGGTGTGCGCGGCGGATGCTGATGGCAAGCCGTTGTTCGATCTTGAAGGCGAGGCGAGTGTGCCGTTGCTGGCGTATAGCGCCGGGGCGTTTCTTGGTCGCTCGGTGAATGGTTTGTTGCGTCAGCGTCAGCTGCGCTTCACCACTATTTATGAAACCGCAATGGCTGACAGCCTCAAGAGCATGGCGCTGGAAGGCTTGGGCATTGCCTGGGTGCCGCAGTTGAGCGTGCGAGCAGAGTTGGCTCGCGGCGAACTGGTGGTTTGCGGCGGCCCGCAATGGCATGTGCCGTTGGAGATTCGCCTGTACCGTTGCGCACTGGTGCGTAAAGCCAACGTCCGTCTGCTGTGGCGCAAGCTCGAAGGTGGCGCTGCGCAAGCCTCCTGAAAAGATCGCAGCCTTCGGCAGCTCCTACATTGGAATGCATATCCCTGTAGGAGCTGCCGAAGGCTGCGATCTTTTGATCTTTTTGGCTGACCTTCAAGTCAATAAAACCGGGCATTTGCGGCAGATGACGGATGGTCGCGCGGGGGGCTGTTTATTGCTTTCTTTGCGGTATACTGCGCGGCCTTCGGCCGGCACGTCCGGCCATTTTTCGTACAATCAAGCCACGCAACCTGCGTGGCTTGTTGTTTTATGACGCGCCTGCGGGCGCTCCAGAGAGAAGAGGCGCGACGATGAGTGCACTGGTTGGCGTGATCATGGGCTCCAAGTCCGATTGGTCCACCCTTAGCCACACCGCCGATATGCTGGAAAAGCTCGGCATCCCGTACGAGGTCAAAGTGGTCTCTGCCCACCGCACCCCGGATCTGCTGTTCCAGTACGCCGAAGAGGCTGAAAGCCGCGGCATCGAGGTGATTATCGCCGGTGCCGGTGGCGCAGCCCACTTGCCAGGCATGTGTGCGGCCAAGACCCACCTGCCGGTGCTCGGTGTGCCGGTGCAGTCGGCCATGCTCTCGGGCGTCGACTCGCTGCTGTCGATCGTGCAGATGCCAGCCGGCATTCCGGTCGCCACCCTCGCTATCGGCAAGGCCGGCGCGATCAACGCCGCGCTGCTCTCGGCGAGCATCCTCGGCGCCAAGCATCCACAGTTCCACGCGGTACTGAAAACCTTCCGTGCCGAGCAGACAGACAGCGTCCTGGACAATCCAGACCCACGTATTGCCTGAGGTTGTTGAGATGAAGATCGGTGTAATCGGTGGCGGCCAGTTGGGTCGCATGTTGGCCCTGGCGGGCACTCCGCTGGGCATGAACTTCGCTTTCCTCGACCCTGCGCCGGACGCTTGCGCCGCTGCGTTGGGCGAACACCTGCGGGCCGATTACGGCGATCAGGATCATCTGCGCCAACTGGCCGATGAAGTCGATCTGGTGACCTTCGAGTTCGAAAGCGTCCCGGCCGAAACCGTGGCATTCCTCTCGCAGTTCGTCCCGGTTTATCCGAGCGCCGAAGCCCTGCGCATCGCTCGCGACCGCTGGTTCGAAAAGAGCATGTTCAAGGATCTGGGCATCCCGACGCCGGCCTTCGCCGACATTCAATCGCAAGCCGATCTGGATGCTGCCGTGGCTTCGATCGGTCTGCCGGCCGTGCTGAAAACCCGCACTCTGGGTTACGACGGCAAGGGCCAGAAAGTCCTGCGCAAGCCGGAAGATGTGGTCGACACCTTCGCCGAACTGGGCAGCGTGTCCTGCCTGCTGGAAGGCTTCGTGCCGTTCACCGGTGAAGTCTCGCTGATCGCCGTGCGTGCTCGCGATGGTGAAACCAGGTTCTATCCGCTGGTGCACAACACCCACGACAGCGGCATTCTCAAGCTGTCGGTGGCCAGCACCGATCACCCGTTGCAGGCGCTGGCCGAAGACTACTCGAGCCGTGTGCTCAAGCAGTTGAACTACGTCGGCGTGATGGCGTTCGAGTTCTTTGAAGTCGACGGTGGCCTCAAGGCCAACGAGATCGCCCCGCGCGTGCACAACTCCGGGCACTGGACCACCGAAGGCGCCGAGTGCAGCCAGTTCGAAAACCACCTGCGCGCCGTTGCCGGCCTGCCGCTGGGGTCGACGGCCAAGGTTGGCGAGAGCGCGATGCTTAACTTCATCGGTGTGGTACCGCCGGTTGAGAAAGTCATCGCCATCGAAGACTGCCATCTGCATCACTACGGCAAAGCCTTCAAGGCCGGGCGCAAGGTCGGTCACGCCAACCTGCGCTGCGCCGACATGGCCACGCTGCAGGCGCAGATCGTCAAGGTCGAAGCGCTGATCGCCGAGTAACGGCAGTTTCATGTGGCAGCGGCGGAACCATTCAGGGGCCGCCGTTCTCTCATGGCAGGATGCCAAAGTCTGACTAGGCTTCGCATATCTATCTTTGAGAGGGAATTGCCATGGGAATTATCGGAACCATCTTTATCGGCTTGATCGTCGGCCTGCTGGCGCGGTTCCTGAAACCGGGCGATGACAGCATGGGCTGGATCATGACCATCCTGCTCGGTATCGGCGGTTCGCTGGCAGCCACTTACGGCGGCCAGGCTCTGGGCATCTATCACGCGGGCGAGGGTGCAGGTTTCATCGGTGCACTGGTTGGCGCGATCGTGTTGCTGGTTATCTACGGCCTGATCAAAAAGAACTGATCCAAAGCGACAAAGCCCTCTCTGCCAACGTGGCCGGGAGGGCTAGAATGCTCGGCGATTCACTGTTCCTTCCTTTCTATACCGAGCACCTTCATGCGCCGTCTTCTGTTGACTCTCCTTTTCCTGGGCAGCGGTTTGGCCCACGCCGGCGAACTGCCGGAAACCGACTGGCTCGAACTGATGCCCAAGTCGGATCAAAAGGCCCTCGAGGCCATGCCTGAAATCGACCACAACTCCCCGGAAGCCACCGGCACCTTCACCGAGAAGGGCGGGATGAAACAGGCCAAAGGTTTGCCGGCGGTGATGTATTCGACCAAAACCGTGGCGTCGATGAACGACAAACACATCCGCATCGGCGGTTACCCGGTGCCGCTGGAGTCCGACGCCAAGGGCCGCAGCACTTTGTTCTTCCTCGTGCCGTATCCGGGCGCGTGCATCCACGTGCCGCCACCGCCGCCGAATCAACTGGTGCTGGTGCGTTATCCGAAGGGTTTGAAGCTGGACGATATCTACACGCCCCTGTGGGTGACCGGCACGCTGAAGGTTGAAAAGGTCAGCAATGATCTGGCGGACGCGGCGTATGCGCTGGAAGCGGACAAGGTGCGGGTGGTGCAGGAATCCGATCTCTAACAGGCGCCACAAACTACTGTAGGAGTGAGCCTGCTCGCGATAGCGTCGTGTCAGCCAATTTAATGGATCTGACAAACCGCTATCGCGAGCAGGCTCACTCCTACATTGGTTTGGCGGTGTTGATTAGAGCGGTTTGCTGGCGACACTGACGCCCATGGTATGGCTCGCACCCGGCGCGAGAGTGACGATGTCATCCATCACATTCGCCGTCTCGATGCACAACATGCGCTGCCAGCCATCGTTGTCCATGTCGGCCAGCGCTGCCGCGCGGTCGATCCACGGGTTCCAGATCACCGCCGTGCGTGAACCTGTGGCCGTCAGCACAATGCGTCTTTCCCAGGCTGGGTCGACGATGCTCAGTTGTGGCGGAGCGTCGAGATAGATACGGTCGGTCTCACCAGCAAACTGCAGATCACCTTGCTGGCTGTGGGTTTTCCAGTCATCCAGCGTCTCGATGTAGTTCAAGCCATCCACGCCGTCGACGTGCACATTGCGCACGTCACTCACTGCGAAATAAGTGTGCAGCGCCTGACTCAGGCTGACGGTGTCACTGCCACGGTTATGGCTGGTCAGGCTGAAACTCAGTTGCTTGGACAAATGCAGGGTCAGGGTCAGATCGACCTGATGCGGCCAGCCCGGCAGGCCACCTTCGGGGTAGGGCAGCTTGAACTCGACCTTGATGCCGTCAGCCTCCGATTCGATGCCGCCCAGCTCCCAATCCATCGCCCGTACCAGACCGTGCGCGGGTGCCGGTTGCTCGCCGGTGTACATGGCCTGCACGTTCTGCGGGTTGCGTTCGAACTTGCCGAACCACGGCCAGCACACCGGCACACCGGCACGAATGCTTTTGCCCGTCTTGAAGTCGGCCTTGTCGTTGAGCCAGATGATCGGCGGCTGGCCATCGATCTGATAACTGAGGATGTGCGCGCCTTGCTGGGCCACCAGCACTTCGGCCTGACCGTGGCGGATGCGCCAGCAGTTCAGTTCATCCAGTTTCACCGCTTCAACGTTGGGCGTGTTCATCGGACAGCTCTCAATCAGTAACAAGGACAACTATCGACCGTCAAACGGCCGCGAGGTTTAGCGCGCGCGCGGCGGAACCGAGCGAGTGCGGCCGCTGCCGTCGATGGCGACGAAGACGAAAACCGCTTCGGTCACTTTACGCCACTCGCTGGACAGCGGGTCGTCGCTCCACACTTCGACCATCATCTGGATCGAGCTGCGGCCGATTTCCAGGGTCTGGGTATAGAAGGACAATTGCGCGCCGACAGCGACAGGCACGAGAAACGCCATGCGATCGATGGCGACGGTCGCTACACGGCCGCCAGCGACACGGCTGGCCATCGCAGTACCGGCCAAATCCATCTGCGCCACCAGCCAGCCGCCGAAAATATCGCCAAAGCCGTTGGTTTCGCGTGGAAGTGCGGTGATTTGCAAGGCCAGGTCGCCTTGCGGGATCGGATCTTCTTGTTCGAGCTCTATCATGCCGGGGGTGCCTCTGACCCGTGACTCTTCGTTGGTACTGCTGGTGGTAGCCGTCTTCGGGAAAAACGATTCAGCACCGAACATACTACGTTCGTCACGTTTTCCATCAGGCGCCTAAGGAGAAACTCTGCGAAACCGGCTAATCCCGAGCAAAGGCCGGGCCAACGACGTTTTCGCACAGCAACCCCCTACAAACCGGAGCAGGTTGCGAGTATATCGGTCGGTAGACTCCGCGACGACCATCCGGTTCTGATTTCGACCGTCAAATACGCACCTCTATGTGCTTTTTCGAACAATTTGCTATGGTGCCGAACCTGCCCAAGCCACCGCCAGCGTTGTTGTGGCGGCAGATCCGACTATAAGAGAAGCCCTTGCCATGACCACAGCGCCTTCGAGCCTCGCGCAGCCCGAGCAACCCGCACGACCGTTGACCCGCAATGACTACAAGACTCTGTCGCTGTCCGCCCTTGGCGGCGCGCTGGAATTCTACGATTTCATCATCTTCGTCTTCTTCGCCACCGTGGTCGGCAAGCTGTTCTTCCCGGCCGACATGCCCGAGTGGCTGCGCCTGATGCAGACCTTCGGCATCTTCGCCGCCGGCTACCTCGCGCGGCCGCTGGGCGGCATCGTCATGGCGCACTTCGGTGATCTGCTGGGGCGCAAGAAGATGTTCACCCTGAGCATTTTCATGATGGCCGTGCCGACCCTGATCATGGGTCTGCTGCCAACGTATGCGCAGATCGGCATGTGGGCGCCGATTCTTCTGCTATTGATGCGGGTAATTCAGGGCGCGGCGATTGGCGGGGAAGTGCCGGGGGCGTGGGTCTTCGTTTCCGAACACGTGCCGCAAAAGCATATGGGCTACGCCTGCGGCACCCTCACCAGCGGCCTGACCGCCGGTATTCTGCTCGGCTCGCTGGTTGCCACGGCGATCAACAGCATTTATACGCCTGCCGAGGTTTCCGATTACGCCTGGCGGATTCCATTCCTGCTGGGCGGTGTGTTCGGCCTGTTCTCGGTCTACCTGCGTCGCTGGCTGCACGAAACTCCGGTATTTGCCGAACTGCAACTGCGCAAGGCCTTGGCTGAAGAAGTACCGCTGCGCGCGGTGCTGCGTGATCATCGCGGCGCGATTGCGATCTCGATGCTGCTGACCTGGTTGCTCTCCGCTGGCATCGTCGTGGTCATTCTGATGACCCCGACTGTGTTGCAAACGGTCTATCACTTCACGCCGACCGAGTCGCTGCAGTCGAACAGTCTGGCGATCGTGTTCCTGAGCATCGGCTGCATCATTTCCGGCGCACTGGCGGATCGTTTTGGTGCTGGCCGCGTATTTGTCTTCGGTTGCCTGGGCCTTTTGATCAGCTCCTGGACGTTCTATCACAGCCTCGCCGATCACCCGAACTGGCTGTTCCCGCTGTATGCGTTGACCGGTTTGCTGGTCGGCACCATTGGTGCGGTGCCGTATGTGATGGTTAAGGCGTTTCCGCCGGTGGTGCGCTTTAGCGGCTTGTCGTTCTCGTACAACGTGGCTTACGCGATCTTCGGCGGGTTGACGCCGATGGTGGTCAGTCTGCTGCTGAAAGAAAGCGCGATGGGGCCCGCCTACTATGTGGCGGTGCTGTGCGCGATGGGGATTCTGGTGGGGGCGTGGCTCTGGAAAAAGGGGCGCTGATCCAGGATTCTGCTATCTAGGGCTCTCGCCAGCGTGAGAGCCTTGTTTCGCACTCGCCAGTTGGGAGTCGAGCGCCATGCTCAAGCATATGGGTTAAGGCGTCTGCGGCGTGCGGCTTTTCGATTACGTGATGTTCAACCATCAGATCGAGTAACCAGAGTGCGCCGTGCACCTCCAGTCCATCTCGTTGTGCCTGGCGCCTTAACTTGCCGTCTCCGGTCAGCAACGGACGTCCTGTTTCCTGTGCCAGCAGGTAACAAGACACGTCCGCCAGTGAGCTGTTGTTGTGCTCGACTTTCAGCTCAAAGAGCCTGATCACGCCAGACTCATCGAACGATTCGACACTCAGCCCTCGATCAAGCAGTTCCTGGTGGGGAAAGTCTGCAAGCTCATGCATGACAAAGTCGGTGCAGCAAAGTGTGAATGGCAAGCGAAACATCTGCTCCAGTAATCCGGCGTTTCTGAAGTCAATCCAGATATTCGTATCACTGATGAAGATCAAACTCATGCATTCTCCAGTGAACCCAAAAAATTGGGGTCCAGTGCGCTCACTGGTTTGCGCAGGAGTTCGGCAGCCCGAGACTTGGTGATCAAACCTTCTGCCAGCGCCCAGAATGCTAGCGACTCAAATCTTTGAGGCGGCTTGCAAGGTAACGGCTCAGGTTCTGATTTGCGCCAGCCATTGGCGCTGAATTGGATGGTGAGGGACTTATAGCCACTTTCGCTGAGAAGCTTCAGATCTTTCAGGCGTCTCAACGCGGCATGCATTGAGATCCCGTATTGACGCTTTGCAATCAGCAGTTCTCGTGGATGAACTCTGGAGCGAGGATGGCTACCGAAGTCACCGGTGACACTTTTCGCCGGGTAAAGAAACGCGCCAGCGAATCGATGGCAACAATTTTCCTTGTCCCTCTCCGGCATATCTTCTGGTAATGCCATGACCCAGTGGCCGAGTTCATGGGCGGCAGTGAACCTGATCCGTTCGCCTGGACGATCGGCATTCAACGCAATCAGCACGTGCTCGCCGTTACCGGTGGCTGCGCAGGCACCGTCGAAGTCGTCCGGGCCGTTCAGCATTGCGACCTTGATGCTGTGCTCCTCCAGCTGTTCGGTCAAATTGGCAATGGGGTCGCTACCAATTCCCCAGAACTGCCGAAGCTCCTCTGCTGCGCCTTCGGCTTCATCGATACAGGAAACAGAGATCATTTGTGCCGGGGTGACGGGAGTGTGGATGTCTGCGGGGTCGAAACATTCCTCGAGCGCGATGTAGCGCTCAAGGTGCTCGCGAATTTTCTCTTCCACCTGTGCCTGGCGATATTTAGGCATTCGGGCCAGTTTTCGAAACTCCAGAGGCGCCAGCGCAATTGCATCCGCGCGAAAGAAGTACTCAGGGCTGACCTGAAGCGCCTTGGCCAGTTGCAGCAGACGAGTTGAGTTCGGAGTGCTCAACCCCTTCTCATATTTGCTCAAGGCTTGTTTGGTTATATCGCCAAGGTCCATCGCCAAGGCCTCTAGAGTGAGGCCTTTTTGCAGGCGCGCGCGGCGAATTCGGTCGTTTATCATGGGGTCCTCTCGTGGTTGACAAGACTATATTCATGTTGTGATTTGTCAACCTGACAAACGTTTCCTTTTTTAAAGTGAAGGCCATGCTGGCCTTTCATCCAATTGTCATATTTCAGCCATAGAGTGTTCACACGGCCTGCTGATACTTGGCCCCGACTTAACACACCCTATCTGCTAGGAGTAAGGCATGAAACTGAAGCGTTTGATGGCGGCAATGACTTTTGTCGCTGCTGGCGTTGCGACTGCCAACGCGTTCGCCGCTGTTGACCCTGCTATCCCGAGCTACACCAAGACCACTGGTGTGTCGGGCAACCTGTCCAGCGTCGGCTCCGATACTCTGGCCAACCTCATGACCCTGTGGGCTGAGAACTACAAAAAAGAATACCCGAACGTAAACATCCAGATTCAGGCCGCTGGCTCCGCCACCGCGCCACCTGCGCTGACTGAAGGCACCTCCAACCTGGGCCCGATGAGCCGTAAGATGAAGGACACCGAACTGGCGGCCTTCGAGCAGAAGTACGGCTACAAGCCAACCGCTATCCCGGTTGCCGTGGACGCTTTGGCTGTGTTCGTACACAAGGACAACCCGATCCAGCACCTGACCATGGAACAGGTTGATGCGATCTTCTCGTCGACCCGTCTGTGCGGCGCCAAAGCCGACGTGAAAACCTGGGGCGACCTGGGTGTGACCGGCGACCTGGCCAACAAGCCAGTTCAGCTGTTCGGTCGTAACTCGGTATCCGGCACCTACGGCTACTTCAAAGAAGAAGCCCTGTGCAAAGGCGACTACAAACCAAACGTTAACGAACAACCAGGTTCGGCGTCGGTGGTGCAGTCGATCAGCTCCTCGCTGAACGGCATCGGTTACTCGGGCATCGGCTACAAGACTGCCAGCGTGAAAACCGTTGCGCTGTCGAAGAAGGGCAGCACTGACTTCATCGAAGACACCGAAGAAAACGCCCTGAACGGCAAGTACCCGCTGTCGCGTTTCCTCTACGTGTACGTCAACAAAGCCCCGAACAAGCCTCTGGCTCCGCTGGAAGCCGAGTTCGTGAAGCTGGTGCTGTCGAAACAGGGCCAGGAAGTCGTAGTGAAAGACGGTTACATCCCGTTGCCAGCCAAGGTTGCTGCAAAAGCACTGGCTGACCTGGGTCTGCAAGAAGGCGGCGCTGAAGTCGCAAAGAAGTAACAAATTGAGTCCGGGGTGAACCCCACCGGACTCAGGTAAAAGGCCGGATCTGCTTACAGGCCGGCCTTTTCCACACCTCAAATTTTTGATCCTCTGCCAGTCCCGCTGGCGGTGGATTTGCTGCGTCACTGCATTGTCATCTTTCTGTCATACAGGATCGCTAGGGTGAGCGCATGAATGATCTGGCCAATTCCCACATGACTACTAATCCTCCCAAGCGCATTGATTTCAATACGCCTGAGCTGCAACGCAAGCGCCGCATTCGCGCGCTCAAGGATCGCTTCACCCGCTGGTACGTCCTCGTAGGCGGTCTTGCGGTGCTGGCAGCCATCACCCTGATCTTCTTCTTCCTCGCCTACGTGGTTGCGCCGCTGTTCCAGGGTGCCGACCTGACCGCGAAAGACTCGATCACCCCGGCCTGGATGCAGGACGCCGGCAAGCCGCTGATGATTTCGCTCGAAGAGCAGAATCAGGTGGCGATGCGCGTTTCCGACAAGGGCCAGGCGCTGTTCTTTGATATCGACAGTGGCGCTGAGCTGAAGCGCGTCGATCTGCCAGTGCCTGCCGGCGCAACCGTAACTTCGATTGGCGAAGACCAGCCGGGCCATCCGCTGGTGGCCGTGGGCCTGTCCAACGGTCAGGCGCTGGTGTTCCGTCACACTTATAAAGTCAGCTACCCCGATGGCAAGAAAACCATCACTCCGGCGATTGAATATCCGTACGGCGATACACCAATTGCGCTGAACGAAGCCGGCGGTGCGCTGGAGCATGTCAGCCTCAACGCTACCGATACCACCCTTATATTGGTGGGTTCGACCGGTTCGCAACTCAACGTTCTGTCGCTGACCAGCGAAGAAAACATGATGACTGGCGAAGTCACCAACGAGCAGAAACGTATCGATCTGCCGCAGATGACCGAGCCGGTGAAAAACATCTTCGTCGACCCGCGCCAGCAGTGGCTGTACGTGGTCAACGGTCGCGCTCAGGCCGATGTGTTCAGCCTGCGCGACAAGAGCCTCAACGGTCGCTACAAACTGCTGGAAAATGCTGACGCCGAAGTCACCGCGACCACGCAACTGGTCGGTGGCATCTCGCTGATCGTCGGCGACTCCAAGGGTGGTCTGGCCCAATGGTTCATGGCCCGCGACACCGACGGCGAACTGCGTCTTAAGCAGATCCGTACCTTCCAGATGGGCACCACGCCGATCGTTGAAATCACCGCTGAAGAACGCCGCAAAGGCTTCCTCGCACTGGATGCCAGCGGCAAGCTCGGCGTGTTCCACAGCACCGCGCACCGCACCTTGCTGGTCGATCAAGTGGTAGAAGGCCAGGGCCTGTTCGGTCTGTCGCCACGCGCCAACCGCGTGATCGTCGAAGCGGGCGGCAAGCTGCAACCATTGCTGCTCGACAACCCGCACCCGGAAGTTTCCTGGAGCGCGCTGTGGAGCAAGGTCTGGTACGAGAACTACGACGAGCCTAAATACGTCTGGCAATCGACCGCCGCCAACACCGATTTCGAACCGAAACTGAGCCTGTCGCCACTGACCTTCGGCACCCTGAAAGCCGCGTTCTACGCGATGCTGCTGGCGGCGCCACTGGCGGTTGCCGCTGCGATCTACACCGCCTACTTCATGGCCCCGGGCATGCGCCGCAAGGTCAAACCGGTGATCGAGCTGATGGAAGCGATGCCGACGGTGATCCTCGGCTTCTTCGCCGGTCTGTTCCTCGCACCGTATGTAGAAGGGCATCTGCCGGGCATCTTCAGCCTGCTGATGTTGCTGCCGATCGGCATTCTGGTCGCCGGTTTCACCTTCAGCCGTCTGCCTGAGTCGATCCGCCTGAAAGTCCCGGACGGTTGGGAAAGTGCGCTGCTGATTCCAGTGATTCTGTTTGTGGGCTGGCTGTCGCTGTACATGAGCCCGTTCATGGAGAACTGGTTCTTCGGCGGTGACATGCGCATGTGGATCTCCCACGACCTGGGCATCACCTACGACCAGCGCAACGCTCTGGTGGTCGGTCTGGCCATGGGCTTCGCGGTGATCCCGAACATCTACTCGATCGCTGAAGACGCCGTGTTCAGTGTGCCGCGCGGTCTGACCCTCGGCTCGCTGGCCCTCGGTGCCACGCCGTGGCAGACCATGACTCGCGTGGTGATCCTGACTGCCAGCCCGGGGATCTTCTCGGCGCTGATGATCGGCATGGGCCGTGCGGTCGGCGAAACCATGATCGTGCTGATGGCCACCGGTAACACCCCGGTCATGGAAATGAACCTGTTCGAAGGCCTGCGCACTTTGGCCGCCAACGTCGCGGTGGAAATGCCCGAGTCGGAAGTCGGCGGCAGCCACTACCGCGTGCTGTTCCTCTCGGCGCTGGTGCTGCTGTTGTTCACCTTCGTCATGAACACCCTGGCAGAACTGATTCGTCAGCGTCTGCGCAAGAAATACTCGTCGCTTTAAGCAAAGGTAGAAGTCTGTGAAACAGAACTCCCTGAAAGGATGGTTCAAGAGCGGCGCCCCGGGCGTCTGGATCAGCGGTGGCGCGGTGTCCATCGCGGTCATCATGACCATTGGCCTGCTGGCGGTGATTGCCGTGCGCGGTCTGGGTCACTTCTGGCCGGCGGACCTGGTCCATGCCAATTACGACGTACCGGGTCAGGCCAATCACCTGGTCATCGGTGAAGTGGTGCAGAAAGAAGAAGTGCCCCGTGCCCGTCTGAAGAGCGCCGGTTTGCCGGTGCCGGATGCAGGCCCGGAATTCATGACCCGCGAGCTGATCAAGGTCGGCAACCGTGACCTGAACGGCAACGACTTCACCTGGATCGTCGGCGAGTGGCTGACCAACCAGACCACGCCGCCAGAATTGATGGCGATCGAACGTCGCGAGTGGGGCAACTTCTACGGCTACCTGGTCAACGTCAAACAGGATGGCAAGGTCATCGCCGAAGGCGAGGCTGCATGGCCTGAGTTGCAAGCGCGGATCAACCGTGTGAACGGACTGGCTGCACAACTGAAGTCGCTGGAAAAGACTGACATCGGTGCGATCAACGCCGGTCTTGAACGCATCCGTCTGCACGGTCGCAAACTGGAACTGGAAGGCAAGCTCGACGCCACCGCGCAAGCGGACATGGAATCCGAGCGCGCCGAGCTTAATGCGCGTTATCAGGACATCGAAGCGCGTCTGGCCGACCTGCATGCGCAGTTCAACCGCGATGCTCTGACCGCTCGCGATGCCAATGGCAAAGAGATCGAAATCGGTCTGGGCAAAGTGGTTCACGCTTATCAGCCGAACGCGATGAGCACCTTCACCAAGGTCGGTTTCTACTTCAGCAAGATCTGGGAATTCCTTTCGGACGACCCGCGTGAAGCGAACACCGAAGGCGGAATCTTCCCGGCAATCTTCGGCACCGTGATGATGACTTTGATCATGGCGATGATCGTCACCCCGTTCGGCGTGCTGGCGGCGGTGTACCTGCGCGAATACGCCAAACAGAACACCCTGACGCGGATCATCCGTATTGCGGTGAACAACCTCGCCGGCGTACCGGCGATCGTTTACGGCGTGTTCGGTCTGGGCTTCTTCGTTTACGTGCTGGGTGGTTCGGTCGACCGCTTGTTCTTCCCGGAAGCGCTGCCGGCACCGACCTTCGGTACGCCGGGTCTGCTCTGGGCCTCGCTGACCTTGGCGCTGCTGGCAGTGCCGGTGGTGATTGTGGCGACCGAGGAAGGTCTGGCGCGAATCCCGCGTACCGTGCGTGAAGGCTCGTTGGCCCTCGGTGCGACCAAGGCTGAAACCTTGTGGAAAATTGTGATCCCGATGGCCAGCCCGGCAATGATGACCGGCATGATCCTCGCCGTGGCTCGCGCCGCCGGTGAAGTGGCGCCGCTGATGCTGGTGGGTGTGGTGAAACTGGCGCCGTCGCTGCCGGTGGACGGCAACTACCCGTACCTGCACCTGGATCAGAAGATCATGCACTTGGGCTTCCACATCTATGACGTCGGCTTCCAGAGCCCGAACGTTGAAGCGGCCCGTCCGCTGGTTTACGCCACGGCGCTATTGCTGGTGCTGGTGATCGCCACGTTGAACCTGTCGGCGGTGTATATCCGCAACCACCTGCGCGAAAAATACAAAGCACTGGATAGCTAAAGCCATCAGCCACAAGCGGCAAGCTACAAGCCGCTTTTGCTCAAACTTGCAGCTTGCAGCTAGAAGCTCGCAGCTACGAACGGAGTGAGAACCATGCAGCACGAAGCACATACCCACGGCATCAACATGTCTGCCCTGGGCCGCGACAAGCAGAGCCTGAATCTGGCGCAGGAAACCGTGGCCATCGAAGTGCCGGGCCTGAGCCTGTACTACGGTGAGAAACAAGCCCTGTTCGACGTCAGCATGAACATTCCGAAACAGCGCGTGACCGCCTTCATCGGCCCGTCCGGCTGCGGTAAATCGACGCTGCTGCGCACCTTCAATCGCATGAACGATCTGGTTGACGGCTGCCGCGTCGAAGGCGCGATCAACCTGTACGGCAACAACATCTATCGCAAAGGCGAAGACGTTGCCGAACTGCGTCGTCGCGTCGGCATGGTGTTCCAGAAGCCCAACCCGTTCCCGAAAACCATCTACGAAAACGTGGTTTACGGCCTGCGCATCCAGGGCATCAACAAGAAGCGCATCCTCGACGAAGCGGTCGAGTGGGCGCTGAAAGGCGCGGCGCTGTGGGACGAAGTCAAAGACCGTTTGCATGAATCGGCACTCGGTCTGTCCGGTGGTCAGCAACAGCGTCTGGTCATCGCCCGTACCATCGCGGTTGAGCCGGAAGTGCTGCTGCTCGACGAACCGTGCTCGGCCCTCGACCCGATCTCGACCCTCAAGGTTGAAGAGCTGATCTACGAGCTGAAGTCCAAGTTCACCATCGTCATCGTGACCCACAACATGCAACAGGCCGCGCGGGTGTCCGACTACACGGCGTTCATGTACATGGGCAAACTGGTGGAATTCGGCGACACCGATACCCTGTTCACCAATCCGGCGAAGAAGCAGACCGAAGACTACATCACCGGTCGATACGGCTGATTGAAGCAGCTGCGAGCGGCAAGCTTCAAGCGGCAAGTTAGAAGCGAAGCGGCATGGATCACCACATAACAGCTTGCAGCTTGTAGCTAGCAGCTCTTGGTTAAACGCTTTTTCGGAGCGAATGCATGATTTCCAAAGAAGGTCTTACCCACCACATCTCTGCGCAGTTCAACGCTGAGCTTGAGGAAGTGCGCAGCCACCTCCTGGCCATGGGCGGGTTGGTGGAGAAGCAGGTCAACGACGCGGTGACTGCTCTGATCGAGGCCGACTCCGGCCTCGCTCAGCAGGTGCGCGAGATCGACGACCAGATCAACCAGATGGAACGCAACATTGACGAAGAATGCCTGCGCATTCTCGCCCGGCGTCAGCCGGCAGCGTCCGACCTGCGTTTGATCATCAGCATTTCCAAGTCGGTGATCGATCTGGAGCGCATCGGCGACGAGGCGACCAAAATCGCTCGTCGTGCGATTCAGCTGTGCGAAGAAGGTGAAGCACCGCGCGGTTACGTCGAGGTTCGTCACATCGGCGACCAGGTGCGCAATATGGTTCGCGATGCGCTGGACGCGTTTGCCCGTTTCGACGCTGATCTGGCGTTGTCGGTGGCGCAGTACGACAAGATCATCGACCGCGAATACAAAACCGCATTGCGCGAACTGGCAACCTACATGATGGAAGACCCGCGCTCTATCTCGCGGGTCTTGAGCATCATCTGGGTGCTGCGTTCGCTGGAACGCATTGGCGATCACGCGCGCAATATCTCCGAATTGGTCATCTACCTGGTACGCGGCACCGACGTGCGCCACATGGGCCTCAAGCGCATGAAGGAAGAAGTTGAAGGCACAAGCGGCGAAACCGCTAATGTTCCGGGCGATGCTGACGATAAGTAAGATTGCCTGAGAAAAGCGCCCGGCCCTTTGGCCGGGCGTTTTTGTTTGTGCTTTTCATAGGCGGATTCGATTAAAAAGCAGCACCCGCGAACGAAAAGTCCCGGCGTGACTGAAGAGTTTTGGCAATGTGCCATCAGCCAGCGTTATGCTTGCCGGGATTTTAATAGGGGTGTTGGATGAGCAAGATCAGTGTGTTGGTCGTGGACGATGCTTCGTTCATTCGTGACCTGGTGAAAAAGTGCCTGCGTAATTACTTCCCGGGGATCCGCACCGAGGACGCCGTCAACGGTAAAAAGGCTCAGGCCATGCTGGCCAGAGAGGCGTTCGACCTGGTCCTGTGCGACTGGGAAATGCCGGAAATGTCTGGCCTCGAACTGCTGACCTGGTGCCGCGAGCAAGACAACCTCAAGACCATGCCGTTCGTCATGGTCACCAGCCGGGGCGACAAGGAAAACGTCGTGCAGGCGATTCAGGCCGGCGTTTCTGGTTACGTCAGCAAGCCGTTCACCAACGAGCAACTGCTGACCAAGGTCAAACAGGCGCTGAACAAGGTCGGCAAGCTCGACACCCTGATGAACAGCGCGCCGACCAAGATGAACTCGGCGTTCGGCAACGATTCCCTGAGCGCCTTGACCGGCGGCAAGCCTGCCGTGGTCGGCGGCGCGCCGGCAGCGGCGGCGGTCAACCCGTTTGCCAAACCTGTTGCTGCCGCGCCGGCACCGGCTGCTGCGCCATCGCGTGGTTTGCTCAACAGCCCACCGGTCAAGGCGCCAGTCGCCGCGTCGGCTCCGGCCAGCGGTCGTGGTCAGGGCCAATTGCGCCTGCCAAGCGGTACTCAGCAATGCGTGATCAAGGCTCTGAGCATCAAGGAAGCATTGTTGGTGGTGAAACGCACCGACACCCTGCCGCAGATCCTCGACAGCGCCGTGCTCGATCTGGAGCAGGGCGACAACGCCGAAATCGCCCGTCTTAATGGTTACCTGCACGCGGTTGTCGCGTTTGAGCAGAAACCGGACAGCGAATGGCTGCAACTGACCTTCCGTTTCGTCGATCAGGATGCGCAGAAGCTCGACTACATCTCCCGCCTGATCGCGCGCGGCACGGCGCAGAAGCACTTCGTTCCGGGCGCGTAATCGGCGTCTGTGAAAAGATCGCAGCCTTCGGCAGCTCCTACATTGGAATGCATTTTCCATGTAGGAGCTGCCGAAGGCTGCGATCTTTTGCTTTGTGCGCTGGGCATATTGAAACATCTGTCGACTAGCCTGGTCTGCTTCACCTGCTAGGCTCATTTCCAGGCCTTCCTTTCGACAGACTCTTGCCCATGCTCGCGCGCCTGCTGTTTTTCTGTGGTCTCTTCATGGCCTCCACCTCGGCTGTGGCCATGACCATTTACAAATCCACCGATGCCAACGGCGTGGTCTCCTACAGCGACCGGCCGAGCAAAGGCGCGCAGGTGTTCGTCTTTCAGGACCGCATGGTCGAGCGCCTCGAGCGGCAAGTCTATCTCGACATCAAAAAACAGAAAGGCACTGACGTGGTGTTCGTGCGCAACGATCTGTATGCGCCGGTTGAGGTAGCGCTGGCCTTTACCGGGTTGAGCAATGTGCGAGGGGCGCCGGCCAAAGCGATCCGCCGGGTGCTGCCGGCGCGCAGCAATACGCGTCTGGCGCTGCTGACGGCGATTACCGGCGGTAAGCCGTTGGTGTATACGCCGCAGTTCCAGTACTCCCTGGGCGACCCCTCAGGCGCCGCGCAAAGTTACCGCTATCCGCTGCCATGGCGTGGCGGGCCGTTTCGTCTGAGTCAGGGCGCCAACGGCCAGTACAGCCACTACGGTCCGAAGAACAAGTATGCGATGGACATCGCCATGCCGGTCGGTACGCCGATCATTGCCGCGCGGGCCGGGGTGGTGGTGAAGACCGAGAACTCCCAGAGCGGGCGCGGTAATGATGCTTCCGGCAATTTTGTGCGGGTGCTGCACGACGACGGCACGATGGGTGTGTACCTGCACCTCAAGCAAGGTTCGGTGAGCGTGCGCGAGGGGCAAAGGGTGACGGTGGGCAGTCCGCTGGCACTGTCGGGCAATACCGGCAACAGCAGCGGCCCGCACCTGCACTTTGTGGTGCAGCGCAATACCGGAGACGGGTTGGTGTCGATTCCGTATCAGTTCGTCCAGCCGCTGGGGGCGTTGCCCAACTTTGCGCTGGGCAAGCAATAAAGCAAAAGATCGTCCGATCGTGGCCCGAACCTGCGGCAGCTCCTACATGGAAATGCGATCCCTGTAGGAGCTGCCGCAGGTTCGGGCTGCGATCTTTTAACGGGTCATGCGGTCGCCCGCACAGCAATCAATCCAGCATCAACACCTTCGCCAGCACAATCTTCGGCCCTTTCATCTTCTTGATGATGATCCGCAAGCCTTCGACTTCCAGCACTTCTTCCTCTTCCGGCACCCGTTTCAGGGTTTCGTAAACCAGCCCGGCGAGGGTTTCCGCTTCGATGTGATCAAGGTCGATGCCCAGCAGACGTTCTACCTTGAACAGCGGCGTGTCGCCACGCACCAGCAACTTGCCCGGCTGATAGGCGAGGATCCCGCGCTCAGCTTTGCGGTGTTCGTCCTGAATGTCGCCAACCAGCACTTCCAGCACGTCTTCCATGGTCAGATAGCCGATGATGTTGCCATCAGCTTCCTCGACCACGGCGAAGTGCGAGCCGCCCTTGCGGAACTGCTCCAGCAACTGCGACAGCGGCATGTGCCGTGACACGCGCTCCAGCGGGCGGGTCAGTTCAGCCAGGTTGAACGACTCGGGAATGTGGTCCAGTGCCGCCAGTTCCAGCAGCAGATCCTTGATGTGCAGCAGGCCGACGAACTCCTGACGCTCGCTGTCGTACACCGGATAACGGCTGAACTTGTGGCGACGGAACATCGCGAGGATTTCTTTCAGCGGCGCGTTGAATTCGAGGGTGATCAAGTCTTCGCGGGAGTTGGCCCAGTCGACCACCTCCAGCTCGCCCATTTCCACAGCCGACGCCAGAACACGCATGCCCTGATCGCTCGGGTCCTGGCCACGGCTGGAGTGCAGAATCAGTTTCAGTTCTTCACGGCTGTAATGGTGTTCGTGGTGCGGGCCGGGTTCGCCCTGGCCGGCGATACGCAGGATCGCGTTGGCGCTGGCGTTGAGCAGGTAGATCGCCGGATACATCGCCCAGTAGAACAGGTACAGCGGCACCGCCGTCCACAGCGACAGCAGCTCGGGTTTGCGGATCGCCCACGATTTCGGGGCCAGTTCGCCGACCACGATGTGCAGGTACGAAATGATGAAGAACGCGGTGAAGAACGACACACCTTTGACGATCTCCGGCGACTGCACGCCGACCGCGCTGAGCAGCGGTTCGAGAATGTGCGCAAAGGCCGGCTCACCCACCCAGCCGAGGCCGAGGGAGGCGAGGGTGATACCGAGCTGACACGCCGACAGGTACGCATCGAGCTGACTGTGTACGGTGCGCAGGATGTGCCCGCGCCAGCCGTTCTGATCAGCGATGGCCTCGACCCGGGTCGAGCGCAGTTTGACCATGGCGAATTCCGCCGCAACGAAAAAGCCGTTGAGCAAAACCAGGATCAGAGCAAAAAGGATCATGCCGAAATCGGCGAATATTGTTGCGAGGGACAAGCCAGGGGAAGGGTCCATGATGGAGTTTTGCGGGTTCCGTGTGATTCAAGAGAGGTAAAAGTCGCGCCTGAAAGGCAGGCACAAGTCAGCCAATGTAGCGGCTGACCTGGCGATTGCCTAGTGCGACATTACTCAGCGGTGCTGATCGCCCGTGCGCTGGCCACTTGCGCCGGGGCGAAATGGCAGGTGAACGTGCTGCCGTGGCCGGGCACGCTGCTGATCTCCATGCGTGCGCGGTGGCGCAGCAGCACGTGTTTGACGATGGCCAGGCCGAGCCCGGTGCCGCCGGTGTTGGAGTTGCGGCTGGAGTCGACGCGGTAGAAGCGTTCGGTCAGGCGCGGCAGGTGTTTGCTGTCGATGCCGATCCCGGAATCCTGCACGCTGAGGTGCGCGCCCTGATCGTCGCCCCACCAGCGAATGCGGATGTTGCCCTCGGCCGGGGTGTACTTCACCGCGTTGAACACCAGGTTGGAAAACGCGCTGCGCAATTCCGCCTCGCTGCCCTTGAGCAACAGGCCGGCGTCGGCTTCGAGGCTGATGCGCTGATTCTTCGAACCGGACAACTGCTGCGCATCACCCTTGATCGATTGCAGCAGGGCGTCGACCTGCACCGGCTGGTTGTCCGACGGGTAATCGGTGGCTTCGAGTTTCGCCAGCAACAACAAATCGTTGAGCAGCGTCTGCATGCGCCCGCCCTGTTGTTGCATCTGCTGCAGGGCGCGGCTCCAGCGTGGGTTCACTTCCTCGACGTTGTCGAGCAGGGTTTCCAGATAGCCGCAGATAACGGTCAGCGGTGTGCGCAACTCGTGGGAGACGTTGGCGATAAAGTCTTTGCGCATCTGTTCCAGCTGATGGATGCGCGTGACGTCGCGCACCAGCATCAAATGTTCATTGTTACCGTAGCGGGTCAGGTACAGCTGAATGCGTACGCGATCATTGGTTGGCGAAGGGATTTCCAGTGGCTCGGCGTAGCTGTCCTGCTCGAAGTATTCCTTGAAGCGCGGATGCCGTACCAGGTTGGTCACTGGTTGGCCGCTGTCTTGCGGGGTCTTGAGGCCGAGCAGGGTTTCGGCGGCGCGGTTCCACCATTCCAGGTTGCCGTCGCTGTCGAGCATGATCACCGCGTCTTTCAGCGCAGCAGTGGATTCCTGCACTCGGTCGATCACCGCTTGCAGGCGCCCGCGCACCCGTTGATCACGGCGTTGCAGGTGGTAGATGCTGTCGAACACTTCACCCCACAGGCCGTAGCCGTCGGGCGGTGCTTCGTCGGGTTGGTGCTGGCGCAGCCATTCGTGCAGCCGCAGCAATTGCTTGAGCGTCCAGCCCAGATAAATCCCCAGGCCCGCCGCGAGGCTCCAGCCGTAATAGCCGGTGATCAGGCCGATCACCAGGCAAGCGGTGACCAGCAACAGCATGTGGCGAATCAGGGTGCCATGCCAGTTTTGATTCACGGGGGCGTCCTTAGCCGCAGCTTCAAGTTTCAAGCTACAAGTCAGAGCGGCTCGCTGATACTTGCCGCTTGTAGCTAGAAGCTTGCAGCTGTTTTTTATGCTTTGGTGGAAAACCGGTAGCCGGTGCCGCGCACGGTTTGTACCAGATTTTCGTAGGCGTCGCCGAGGGCCTTGCGCAGGCGGCGGATGTGCACGTCGACGGTGCGTTCTTCAACGTAGACGTTGCCACCCCAGACCTGATCCAGCAACTGGCCACGGGTGTAGGCGCGCTCCTGGTGGGTCATGAAGAATTGCAGCAGTCGGTATTCGGTCGGGCCCATTTCAGCGGGTTTGCCGTCGATGGTCACGCGGTGGCTGATCGGGTCGAGCAGCAGGCCACCGACTTCGATCGGCGCTTCGCCGTCGGTCGGGCCGGCGCGACGCAGCACGGCTTTGAGGCGGGCGACCAGTTCGCGCGGGGAAAACGGTTTGGTGATGTAGTCGTCGGCGCCGACTTCAAGACCCTGGATCTTGTTGTCCTCTTCGCCCTTGGCGGTGAGCATGATGATCGGGATGTCCCCGGTCAGCTCGTCACGCTTCAGACGACGGGCCAGTTCTATACCCGAGGTGCCCGGCAACATCCAGTCGAGCAGGATCAGGTCCGGCTTGCGGTCGACGATGATGGCGTGGGCCTGCTGCGAGTTCTCTGCCTCGAGGCAGTCATAGCCGGCCATTTCCAACGCAACGGCGATCATTTCGCGAATGGGCGCTTCGTCGTCGACGATCAGAATGCTCCTGCCAACCATGCCTTAATCCTCTTGTCATTTAACTGTCTTGCGCCGCATTAGATAACGGAATTATTGCAGTCGTGTGACAGTATTTTAGTCCGGCGGCGATTGTGCAAATCCTGAACTAAGCTCTAAGTCCGAATCCTGACAACCACAAAAGAAGGTTTCCATGACTCAAATGACTGTTTCTTTCAAAGCACTGCTGATGGCTGCCGCCCTGACTCTGCCCGGATTTGCCATGGCTGCAGATCCTGCGATGGAGAAGGACGGCATGTACACCGATCACAAGGGCATGACCCTGTACACCTTCGCCAAGGACTCGGGCGGCAAGTCGATGTGCAACGACAAGTGCGCAACCAACTGGCCGCCGTTGATGGCGACGGCGGGTGACAAGTCGATGGGTGACTGGACTGTCATCAAACGCGACGACGGCAAGATGCAGTGGGCCTACCAAGGCATGCCGCTGTACACCTTCGTGATGGACAAGAAGGCCGGTGACATGACCGGTGACGGCAAAATGGACGGCGCCTGGAAAGTCGCCAAAGCCAAGTAAACGCGGTCCCCTGTAGGAGTGAGCCTGCTCGCGATAGCGGTGTGTCAGTCAGCATTTTCGTTTCTGACACACCGCTATCGCGAGCAGGCTCACTCCTACAGGTATGTGTTTAACGCAACGCGTAATCCAGCACGATCCCGACGAAAATCGCCAACCCGGCCCAGTGGTTGTGTAAAAACGCCTTGAAGCAGCGCATGCGGTCACGACCACGGGTGTACCAGAACTCCCACGCATAACACCCGGCAGCCACCAGCAGGCCGAGATGGAACCACACGCCCAGCTCAAATTTCGACCCGGCCAGCAACAGGCAGCCCAGCGACAACGCCTGCAAGCTCAGGATGATCACCCGATCCGCCTCGCCAAACAGAATCGCCGTCGACTTCACGCCGATCTTCAAATCGTCATCGCGGTCGGTCATCGCGTAATAGGTGTCGTATCCCACCGTCCACAGCAGATTGGCGATCCACAGCAGCCACGCCGCCGCCGGCAGTTCGCCGGTCTCGGCGGTGAACGCCATCGGCATGCCCCACGAAAACGCCGCGCCCAGCACCACTTGCGGGTAATAGGTGTAGCGCTTCATGAATGGATAAGTGAAGGCCAGCGCCAGACCACCCAGCGACAACCAAATGGTCGGCGCGTTGGTGCACAGCACCAGCAGAAAACTCACGCCCATCAACAGCGCAAAGAACACCAGCGCTTCTTTCGAACTGATTCTGCCGGCCGCCAATGGCCGTTGCGCGGTGCGTTTGACGTGGCCGTCGACCTTGCGATCGGCCCAGTCGTTGATCACGCAGCCGCCGGCGCGGGTCAGCACCACGCCGAGGACGAAAATCACCACGTTGGCCAGCGACGGCGAACCTTTACCGGCGATCCACAGTGCCCACAGCGTCGGCCACAGCAGCAGGTAAATACCGATCGGCTTGTCCATCCGGGTCAGCTGAATGAAATCCCAGGCGCGCGGGTTCAAGCGGTTCAGCGACTTGAGCAGGCTCTGATACATCAGCAGTTCTCCGGATGGGCGCGGGCGGCGCTCCACAGGCTCGGCAGGAAGATTTCCGCGACCAGGACGCTCAGCGCGCCACGGTCGAAACGCGAACGACGGCCCCACAGCTGCGGCGCTTTCGCTGCTTGTGGCAGCCATTGTTCAGGGTAGTGGCAAACTTCGATGGCGCGGCGCTGGAAGGCCTGATCGCAAAACAGCAATCCGCCCAGCGAGCGGCTGCCCAGCTCATCCATGTGCAAACCGTCGCCCTGCAAGGCGGCGCGCGAAGCGACGCTGCGGGCAAACACCCAAGCCTCGCCATGACCGCGCAAATACACCTCGCGCACCCAGCCTTCGCTGCCCTCGGCCAGATCCAGCGCGGCGCATTCGTCAGCGCGCAAGGTGTCCCAGCCTTCAAACAGTGGCGTGACGCTGAAGCCGTCATTGGATAGCCGGGTCAGGCGGCGGGTGAGGGAGCCTTCGTCGAACAGCCAGTCGAGGGTCAACGAATCGGGGAGGGGCGTCAGTCGGCTTTGGGTCAGCCAGAGCGGGGTCGGGCAGGCATTTGAATGTTGCACAATGAGTCATTATTGGCCGCAAATGAGGCGGCGAGCTTACCATGGCGAGCTGCGATGTTGATTGATCCGGGTCGCCATTGCGCTGAACAGGCTTGCATCTGCCCGGCACCATCAGTACAAAACGCCCTGAGCCGGATGGCAGTGCAACACCCATCGACCGTCCGCGCCGGCACCCAGCCTGAACCCTGAGGAAGTACCTGAATGAAAAAGTGGCAATGTGTGGTCTGCGGCCTGATCTACAACGAAGCCGACGGCTGGCCGGATGACGGCATTGCGCCGGGCACCCTGTGGCAAGACGTACCAGAAGACTGGCTGTGCCCCGATTGCGGCGTCGGCAAGCTGGACTTCGAAATGATCGAAATCAACTAAATACAAACAAGGAGTAAGGCATGAGCGCACCTGTCGTCATCATTGGCACTGGCCTCGCGGGCTACAACCTGGCCCGCGAGTTTCGCAAGCTCGACAGCGAAACCCCGTTGCTGTTGATCACGGCTGATGACGGCCGCTCTTACTCCAAACCGATGCTCTCCACCGGTTTCGGCAAGAACAAGGACGCCGATGGCCTGAGCATGGCCGAACCGGGCGCCATGGCCGAGCAGTTGAGGGCCGAGGTGCGTACTCACACGCGTATCAGCGGCATCGACGCCGGCCACAAACGCCTGTGGATCGGCGAAGAAGCGGTTTATTACCGCGATCTGATCCTCGCCTGGGGCGCAGAAACCGTGCGCGTACCGATCGAAGGTGATGGCAGTGATCGGGTATTCCCGATCAATGATCTCGAAGACTATGCGCGTTTCCGTGCCGCTGCGGCAGGCAAGCGCCGGGTGCTGCTGCTCGGTGCCGGCCTGATTGGCTGCGAATTCGCCAATGACCTGATCCTCGGCGGCTACGAAGTGCAATTGGTGGCGCCGTGCGAACAAGTCATGCCGATGCTGCTGCACCCGGCCGCTGCGGCAGCGGTGCAGGCCGGGCTGGAAAGCCTGGGTGCGAAATTCCACCTCGGTCCGGTGCTGACCCGATTGCAGAAAGTCGCCGACGGCCTCGAAGCGCATCTGTCCGACGGCCAGGTCATTCCTTGCGACGTGGTGGTGTCGGCCATCGGCCTGCGCCCACGCATCGATCTGGCGGCGGCTGCCGGCGTGCAGGTCAATCGCGGTGTGGTGGTGGATCGCCATCTGAAAACCTCCCACGCCAACATCTACGCATTGGGCGATTGTGCCGAAGTCGATGGGCTGAATCTGCTGTACGTGATGCCCCTCATGAGCTGTGCGCGAGCGCTGGCACAAACCCTCGCCGGCAACCCGACCGCCGTGAGCTACGGCCCGATGCCGATCACCGTGAAAACCCCGGTGTGCCCATTGGTGGTTTCGCCGCCGCCACGGGGCAGCGAAGGCGTCTGGACGGTTGAAGGGCAGGGCGCCGACATCAAGGCCCTGTGCCACAGCGCCGAAGGCCAATTGCTCGGCTACGCGCTGACCGGCGCAGCGGTCATGGAAAAACTCGCCCTGAACAAACAGCTTCCGGCCCTGCTGGCGTAAATACCGGTCGTTCTGTCGGAATCACCCCGCTTTTGCCCCTACAAAGGTCACGGGGAGACTGGCGCCGCCGGTATCCGCGTGCCATTCTCACTCCCGTCTGCCGCAGAGTAGAGCCTGCGGCGCCTTGGGCGCTGTTCCAACGAGAACAGCACGGACATAACAACAAAAAACCGTCAAAGGGGCTTCACTAATGCGTAAACCAGAACTCGCCGCTGCAATCGCTGAAAAAGCAGATCTGACCAAAGAACAGGCCAACCGCGTACTCAACGCCGTTCTCGAAGAAATCACCGGCGCTCTGCACCGCAAGGACAGCGTGACGCTGGTCGGCTTCGGCACCTTCCTGCAACGTCATCGCGGCGCCCGCACCGGCAAAAACCCGCAGACCGGCGAACCGGTCAAAATCAAGGCCAGCAACACCGTTGCGTTCAAGCCAGGCAAATCGTTGAAAGACAGCGTTAATCCATAATTGCGGCGAACTCCTCGAATAACGAGGAGAACCGCAGAAAAAATGGGCACACCGATTGCGGTCGGGTGCCCATTTTTTATGCCTGCCGATTTATTCTGGCGTGCAGACTTAATAAAGGCCGAGTAACTGATTGCATTTGTTGGCTATCGATCAGCCCCACAGTTAAATCAATACTCTATATATAACGCCATCATATTGATGGCACTTTCTGCGTTGTTGGTTGTCTCGCTGTGATTTGTTGAAACAACACCGAAGTCTTTCGGAATCATCCTACATCCGTTTTTTTCAAAACCCGCCATGCTCCACGCCATTCTCGCCAGCTCCGGTATCCGGCGATCGACGGCAGTTGGAACGATCGCTCTAAATCAAGCTTTCCCAGTGTTTTGTAAGGGGATGCGAATATAAACAGGGCATCGGGGATTCCCTGACTGAATATAGGGAAACCTCCTACAACAAACAAAGAACACTTCGTCTTGTTGTTTAATCAGATGCTTGCTAGTGGCCATCATAGTGATTACGATGCGCCCACTTGAAAGAGCACATCTCAATTGGATGAGTCGCTGCACCGCTCTTCGATACTGTCCCGCGCCGCGGTTACTCCAATAGGCGCCTGACTGTAATCCTTAATAAAGGCCATGGATGTCCTACTCAAGCAAACTTTCCGCCCATTACCTCGAACTCGCAAAAGTCTCTGTTTCCAAAGAGAATTTCGCGGGCGAAGACGTTCGTTTTTCGAGCGAATTCGAGGCGCTGGAAAGTGAGCTGGCCAAAGCTTCGTCGATGCACGAAAGCGGGCAGATCGACTGGCTGAAAATCCGCGAAAACAGCGAAAATCTGCTGCGTACCCAATCCAAGGATTTACGTGTCGGCGCCTGGCTGACCTGGTCGCTGTACCAGCGCGAATCCTTCCCCGGGCTGCTGGCCGGCCTCGGTTTGCTGCACCATCTGTCGGAAAACAACTGGGCCGACGTTCACCCGCTCAAAGCCCGCACCCGTGCCGCCGCCATCGGCTGGCTGGTGCCGCGTCTCGAGCAGGTCATCACCGAAAACATTGCGATCAAAGAGCAGTTGCCGATGTTCCGGCAGCTCTCCGAGCACCTGTCCGGTCTTGAGGCCGCCTGCGCCGAGCATCTGGGCGATGACTCGCCGCTGCTGCTGCCGATCTCCCGTCGCCTGAAAACCATGATCCAGCGCGCCGCCGACAACCAGCCAGCCCCCGGCGTGGTTGGTGCGGCGGTGGCGCAGGTCAAGCAGGCCGCGAGCCAGTTGCTCACCCCCGGCGCGCCGATCGACAACGAACGTGATGCGCACAAAGCCTTGCGCGCCCAGCAGGAAAGCGCCCGTCCGCTTTGCGCCTGGTGGCTCAAGCAGAAAGCCACTGACCTGCGTGCGCTGCGCCTGAACCGCACGCTGCTGTGGATGACCATCGACGCAGTGCCCGAGCGTAACGCCGAGCAGATCACCGTGTTGCGCGGCCTGCCCCTGGAAAAGCTCAAGCTCTACCAGGACCGCTTCGATCAGGGCAAATACGCCGACCTGCTGGTGGAACTGGAGGCGAGCCTGGCGAAGGCGCCGTTCTGGTTCGATGGCCAGAGGATGGTCTGGGAATGTCTCCAGAACCTCAACGCCGAGTTGGCAATGCGCGAAGTGGAAATCCACTTCGCGCTTTTGGTTCAACGGCTGCCCGGCATTGTCGAGTTGCGCTTCCATGACGGCGCGCCGTTTGCCGATCCGTCCACCCGGGCGTGGATCGCCGCCAACGTCATGCCGCACCTGCAAAGCGCCAGTGCGCCGCGCAAGGTCGAAAGCGAAAACGTCGAAACCCAGCCGGCTTGGGAAAAGGCCCTCGAAGAAGTCCTGCCGCTGCTGCGCAAGGAAGGCCTGAAGCCCGCCGTGCAGACGCTCAAGCAAGGTTTGCAGTCGGCCCATGGCGGGCGCGAACGCTTCTTCTGGCAGTTCGCCCTCGCGCGCCTGTGCTTCATGGCCAAGAAATACGAGCTGGCCAAGAACCAGCTGGAAACCCTCGATCAGACATTACAGGACTCAGGCCTGCACGCCTGGGAGCCCGATCTTGCATTGGAAGTGCTGCATCTACTGCATAGCTGCTGCGAGTTGTTGCCGCAGAACCATGCCGTACGTGAACGCAAGGAAGAGATTTATCGCAGGCTGTGCCACCTCGACCTCGAAGTGGTACTCGAATAGGCCCCAGGGCCACAACCGCAAGGAGAAAAGCCATGGCCAAAGAAGGCTCGGTAGCCCCCAAGGAACGCATCAACGTCACCTTCAAACCCGCCACCGGCGGTGCTCAGGAAGAGATTGAACTGCCGCTGAAGCTGCTGGCAATCGGTGACTACACCCACCGCAAGGACGATCGCAAAATCGAAGATCGCAAGCCGATCAGCATCGACAAGATGACCTTCGACGAAGTGTTGGCCAAGCAAGAACTGGGTCTGACGCTGAGCGTGCCGAACCGTCTGCAGGAAGATGGCGAGGCCGACGAGCTGGCTGTGCAACTGCGCGTCAATTCGATGAAGGACTTCAACCCGGCCAGCCTGGTCGAGCAAGTGCCTGAGCTGAAAAAACTGATGGAACTGCGCGATGCGCTGGTGGCCCTCAAAGGCCCGCTGGGTAACGCACCTGCGTTCCGTAAAGCGATCGAAGGCGTGCTCGCCGACGACGAATCCCGCGGTCGCGTACTCGGTGAGCTGGGCCTGAACGCCGCAGCCCCGGACGCCTGAGACTCCAGCCAAGGAAGCCAACACAATGAGCACTAGCGCAGCACAAGAGAAGAGCGCCGGCAACGGCGAGTACAGCATTCTCGACAGCATCATCGCCGAAACCCGTCTGACTCCGGACGACGAAGCCTACGACATCGCCAAGCGCGGTGTGTCGGCGTTCATCGAAGAACTGCTCAAGCCGCAGAACAACGGTGAGCCGGTCAAGAAGGCCATGGTTGACCGCATGATCGCCGAGATCGATGCCAAGCTCAGCCGTCAGATGGACGAAATCCTGCACCACCCGGATTTCCAGGCTCTGGAATCGTCGTGGCGTGGTCTGCAGTTGCTGGTCGACCGCACCAACTTCCGCGAAAACATCAAGATCGAAATCCTCAACGTCTCGAAAGAAGACCTGCTGGACGATTTCGAAGATTCGCCGGAAGTCATGCAGTCGGGCCTGTACAAGCACATCTACACCGCTGAATACGGCCAGTTCGGTGGTCAGCCTGTGGGCGCGATCATCGCTAACTACTACATGTCGCCAAGCTCGCCAGACGTCAAGCTGATGCAGTACGTGGCCAGCGTTTCGTGCATGTCCCACGCGCCGTTCATCGCTGCTGCCGGCCCGAAATTCTTTGGTCTGGAAAGCTTCACCGGCCTGCCGGATCTGAAAGATCTGAAAGACCACTTCGAAGGCCCGCAATTCGCCAAATGGCAGAGCTTCCGTACTTCGGAAGACTCCCGTTATGTTGGCCTGACCGTGCCGCGTTTCCTGCTGCGTAACCCGTACGACCCGGAAGAAAACCCGGTCAAATCGTTCGTGTACAAGGAAACCGTTGCCAACAGCCACGAGCACTACCTGTGGGGCAACACTGCTTACGCGTTCGGCACCAAGCTGACCGACAGCTTCGCCAAATTCCGCTGGTGCCCGAACATCATCGGCCCGCAGAGCGGTGGCGCAGTTGAAGACCTGCCGTTGCACCATTTCGAAAGCATGGGCGAAATCGAAACCAAGATTCCTACTGAAGTTCTGGTTTCCGACCGTCGTGAATACGAACTGGCCGAGGAAGGCTTCATCTCCCTGACCATGCGTAAAGGCTCCGACAACGCGGCGTTCTTCTCCGCCAGCTCGGTGCAGAAGCCGAAGTTCTTCGGCATCAGCGCAGAAGGCAAGGCCGCAGAGCTGAACTACAAGCTCGGCACCCAACTGCCGTACATGATGATCGTCAACCGCCTGGCTCACTACTTGAAAGTGCTGCAGCGCGAGCAACTCGGTTCGTGGAAAGAGCGTACCGACCTCGAGCTGGAACTGAACAAGTGGATCCGTCAGTACGTTGCCGACCAGGAAAACCCGAGCGCCGAAGTCCGTGGCCGTCGTCCGCTGCGCGCTGCGCAAGTGATCGTCAGCGACGTTGAAGGCGAGCCGGGCTGGTACCGCGTGAGCTTGAACGTGCGTCCGCACTTCAAGTACATGGGTGCCGATTTCACCCTGTCGCTGGTTGGCAAGCTGGACAAAGAGTAAGAGCGACTCATGGACGGATACGGCAGCCTGTTCGAACGCCTCAACGGCGACGCGCAACTACGCAAGGGCAACAGCCTTGAGGCTTGTGCCATGGCGTCAGTGGCTGCCCATCTGGCCAAAATGCTCAGCACCCGGGCCGGCAGCGTGCAAACGCTGGCCGACTACGGGTTGCCCGATCTCAATGACATGCGTCTGAGCCTGCACGACTCCCTGAGTCAGGCCCGTCTGGCCATCGAAAACTTCATCGAAGCCTACGAGCCGCGCCTGAGCAACGTGCGTGTCATTTCCCTGCCGCGTGACCACGATCAACTGCGCCTGGCCTTCAGCATTGAAGGCTTGCTGGAAGTTGAAGGGTTCAAGCGTCAGGTCAGTTTTTCCGCGCGCCTGGATGGCAGCGGTCAAGTGAAGGTCACCTAAGGAGATCCCCGATGTCTGGCAAACCAGCAGCACGCGTATCCGACCCCACCGCTTGCCCACTTCCAGGCCACGGTACCAGCCCGATCGCCGCCGGTTCCGGCGACGTGTTCTTCGACGGCCTCGCGGCCGCCCGTGAAGGCGATGCCTCCGCGTGTGGTGGTGCGATGGTTGGTGGTTTGGCCACGACGGTGAAAATCAACGGCAAGTCTGCTGTCACCGTCGATTCTGAAGGTACGCATGGGAATAAGGTTACGGCTGGGTCTTCGACGGTGATTATCGGCAATTCGCATTCGCCGGCGCCGTTTGTGCCGCCGTTGCCGGTGGCGCTCAGTTGGCCATTCACCCAGCACTTCGTCGCGCGCAATCCAAGAACTGGAGCCCCGGTTGCTAATCGTGCATACACCCTGCGAACGGCTTCCGGGAAAGAGTTCAAAGGCGTCACTGATGCTCAAGGTAAAACAGCATCGATCGGCTCCGACTTGGCTGAAAGCGTCACGCTTACCTTCGAACCACAGTCTTCGCTTGTGATTGCATAAGGTTTATCACATGAACGCACCGGCACCGGCAACCACCCAACTGACACCTTCTTCTGACAAGGCGCCAGTAGAGGTGGCTGTAGATGAGTTTAAGATCACAGATATCCCTGATGTGATGAGGAAGATGGGTTGGACGGAGGCTGCCCGTTTGATGCAGCGCTGGTTTGATGGCGAACCTTTCGAAATGACTTTTGATGAAAAAGAAGGGAAGCTGGACGTCTCGAAAATCACTCAGGAGAAGCTTTTTGACGATCTGGATTTTGATTGGTTAACCGCGTCTTCACCGCAAACGGGCGAGGAAATAAAAGAGCTGCTCGAAAAGGCGGCTTATGCCAGTCAATACAACGAACTTGTTGGTCGCGTAAGAAAGTTCGATCAGCTGGCACCTGGCCTATTGCAATTCATGAAACGTCTGAGAACTCTAGGAATTCTTGATCAGGAAAAAAAGGATCTAAAAAAAGGTGAATATGATTTCAGTTCTATGAGTGCGCGAGAACTGGAAGTAGCAACGCAGTATAATTTCAGGTCGATCGCAACTGATCCGAGCGATAGAATCACCAATCCACTGGATGACGTCTATGGTGCTTTGGGTGGATTTCTCGTTAAGTTTGCGGTTACGAAATTCACTGTTACTTCAAAATCGAAGCGAGTACCGGCTACTTTGCATATTGAAGAAATTGGCTGTTACATACGTGATACTTATGATTTTTTGAATGACAGCGGGAAGGATCAGCCTCTTGGGTATTGGAGCAGCGAAAGTGGCATCAAAGGACTCACTGCGTTTGGTCGAGAAACCTTTGAAGCAGACAGCCAGCTTTACCACAAGGTAACAAACGATAGTTTCAATCAGTACCGTACCTTGCATGGCAGGGGTGGCGATTTATTCGTTTATTCCACGGTCAAGAAATTGCCCACCTCTATTTCCTTGCGTTTCATGGAAGCCGATTTTGGTGAGTTTTTAGCGCGTGCGAAGCCGCCAAAGGTAACGCCATGACCAGTTTTACCAAGACGCGCGGCCGTTTGCTGTTGATGGGTATTGCATTGATTCTGATGTTGCTGATTGTACTGAAAGTGCACAGCTCCATGATTGCAAAGCCATTGAAAACTTATGTAAGTGAATCGGGTAAGTGTTACATATCCAGATATGCACCTGATTACGACGTGTTAGGCCTCGCAGGCGGTATTTTTGAGTTGTTCAGTAGCAAGTATTTCTATCGTGTCTATTCCTCGGATGGAAAGCTTTTGAAAACTTCGGAATGGTATCTGTGGATGCGAGAAGGTAACTCAGGTGTTGCGCCAGAGTTTGAAGGTGAGATGATTTTATATCCAGGCTCTGAGGGCTGGGAAAGTTGGATAATTCCAGAATGTCGTTGACCATCTGCACACCTTGGTGCCGGACAACCCGTTACAAGTGCTCTGATACACCGTGGCGCAGGACGGGGTGGCGTTACTGGCGATTATTGTTACGCAGGTCGTTGAGTTGCGTTGGGAAAGACGCTCCTTGATTGGGCAAGCGACAGCACTGAACGCTGATCAAGGAACCGTCGCGTGACTGGCCAAGTCTGCGCGATCTACAGAGTATTTTTTTTGATGCGTTCCACTACCAGGCAGGTAACCCGTGTCCTTTAACCACTACTACCAAAGCGAACTCACCGCACTGCGCCAACTCGGTCGCCGTTTCGCCGAGCGTAGTCCGGCGCTGGCGCCGTATCTGGGGCAGGCCGGGCGGGATCCGGATGTGGAGCGGTTGCTCGAAGGCTTTGCGTTTCTGACCGGACGCTTGCGCCAGAAGCTCGATGACGAGCTGCCGGAACTCAGCCATTCGCTGATGCAGTTGCTGTGGCCGAACTACATGCGCCCGCTGCCGGCGTTCAGCATTTTGCAGTTCGATCCGCTCAAGCGTTCCGGGCCGGCGTTGCGCGTCGAGCGTGATACACCGATTGAAAGCAAGCCGATTGAAGACGTGCGTTGCCGCTTCCGCACCTGCTACCCGACCGACGTGTTGCCGCTGGATCTGGCTGCGCTGAACTATTCGGTGAAGGGCGACGGCTCGCTGCTCAGCCTGCGTCTGGAAATGAGCGCTGACGGTCACCTCGGTGAGCTGGAACTGAGCAAGCTGCGTCTGCACTTTGCCGGTGAACGCTACATCAGCCAGATGCTTTATCTGAGTCTGTTGCGCAACCTCGAAGGCATCGAACTGATCCCGCTCGACGGTGCCGGCAAACCGATCGATGGCGTCAGCGGCAAGCCGATGGCGTTCAAGATTCCCGGTGATCGGGTCAAACCGGTGGGCTTTGCCGAAGAAGAAGCGTTGATCCCGTATCCGCTGAACACCTTCCGTGGTTATCGCTACCTGCAGGAATACTTCGCCTTCCAGGACAAGTTCCTGTTCGTCGACGTTAACGGTCTGGACATCATCAACGCGCTGCCGGAAGACACGCTCAAGCAGATGCGTGGCCTGGAATTGCGCTTCGATATTCGCAAGAGCGGCATCATGCGCATGCGGCCGACCCTGGATAACGTCAAGCTGTTCTGCACGCCGATTGCCAACCTGTTCGCCCACGACGCACTGCCGATCCGCCTCGACGGCAAGCAGGACGAATACCTGTTGCTGCCAGCGGAATACGATCTGGAAAACTGCGGCGTGTTCTCGGTGGAAACCGTGACCGGCTGGAAGCCCGGCGGTCTCGGTTATCAAGAATACGTGCCGTTCGAATCCTTCGAGCACGACCCGAGTTTCGACGTGCCCAACAGCCGTCCGCACTACAGCATTCGCCAGCGCTCGTCCTTGCTGCACGACGGCCTCGACACCTACCTGAGCTTCGGCATTCGTCACACCGAAGCCCACGAAACCCTGTCGATCGAGCTGATCTGCACCAACCAGAACCTGCCGCGCAAGCTCAAGCTTGGCGACATCTGCATGGCTTGCGAAGAGACGCCGGAGTTCCTCAGCTTCCGCAACATCACCCCGGCCACTTCCAGCTTCGCGCCACCGCTGAATCGCGACTTCCTGTGGAAGCTGATCAGCAACATGTCGCTTAACTATCTGTCGCTGGCCGACGTCAATGCGTTGAAGGTGATTCTCGAAACCTACGACTTGCCGCGCTACTACGACCAGCACGCGGAGAAGGTCAGCAAACGTCTGCTCGGCGGTCTCAAGCACATCAAGCATCACCATGTTGACCGCTTGCACCGTGGGTTGCCGGTGCGCGGTTTGCGCACCGAACTGACCATCGACCCGGAAGGGTATATCGGCGAGGGCGACCTGTTCGTTTTCGCTTCGGTTCTTAACGAGTTTTTCGCGCTTTACGCCAGTCTCAATTCATTCCATGAGCTGCGCGTAAAAAGCACACAGGGAGAGGTGTACCAATGGACACCACGTATGGGCCTGCAGCCCCTGCTTTAAGCGGGCTGACCAAGGTAATACGCGAGTACTCGCTGTTTCAGGCCGTGCTGCTGGTGATCGACCGGCTGCGCGAAGCACACCCGCACCTGAGCGAAGACGATCTGTACGACCACGTGGAGTTTCAGGCCAACCCGAGCCTGGGCTTTCCGCGCAGCGACGTCGATCGCGTCGAGTTTTTCGAAGAGCACGGGCAGATGCGCGCGCGCATGCGTTTCAACCTGATCGGCCTGGTCGGCTCGGGTTCGCCGCTGCCGGCGTTCTACGGCGAACAAGCCCTGGGCGACAGCGAGGACGGCAACCCGACACGCAACTTCCTCGACCTGTTCCACCATCGCCTGCAACGGCTGATGCTTCCGATCTGGCGCAAATACCGCTACCGCGCGAGCTTTCAGAGCGGCGCGCTCGACCCGTTTTCGGCGCAGCTGTTCGCCCTGATCGGTCTGGGCGGCGAAGAGATTCGCAAGGCCAAGGAACTCAACTGGAAACGCCTGCTGCCGTACCTCGGCTTGCTCAGCTTGCGGGCGCACTCGGCGGCGCTGATCGAAGCCGTGCTGCGTTACTACTTCAAGCACGAAGACCTGGTCATCGAGCAGTGCATCGAGCGCCGCGTAGAGATTCTCGAAGAGCAGCGCAATCGTTTGGGCCGCGCCAACAGCCTGCTCGGTGAAGACCTAGTGCTCGGCGAACACGTGCGCGACCGCAGCGGCAAATTCCGCATTCACATCACCGAACTCGACTGGCAGCGATTCCATGAATTCCTGCCAATCGGTTTTGGTTACCAGCCGCTCTGCGCGCTGGTGCGGTTCACCTTGCGTGACCCGCTCGATTACGACATCCGCCTGGTTTTGCGCCAGGAAGAAATCCGCGAACTGCGCATCGGTGAGCAGAACGCCTGTCGCCTCGGTTGGACCAGTTGGCTGGGCCGCGAAAAAGCGGACGGCGTGGTGACCCTGGGCAGCAAAATTCATTAAGGACGTGAGCCATGATCAACGTAGACCTGCAACAACTCATCCAGGCGCTGGACGCCGAAACCCGTCGTGATCTGGAGCGTTCGGCCGAGCGTTGCGTGGCCCGTGGCGGCAGCAAGATCCTCGTCGAAGATTTGATGCTCGGCCTGCTCGAGCGTCCAAATGGCTTGTTGTCGCGCGCACTGCAGGATGCAGACGTCGACGCCGGTGAACTCAGCGCCGCACTGCAATCGCGAGTTGAACACAGCGCTTCGCGCAACCCGGTGTTCGCCCCGGAACTGGTGCAATGGCTGCAAGATGCGCTGCTGGTGGCCAACCTCGAACTGGGCCAGACCCAGGTCGAAGACGCGGCGCTGATCCTCGCCCTGCTGCGCAACCCGATGCGCTACGCCGGCAGCCGTTATCAGCCGCTGCTCGCCAAGCTGAACATCGATCGCCTGAAGGAATTTGCCCTGTCGCAGAAAGAGCAACCGGCGGCCAATGGCAAACCGGCCGCCCAAGGCGAATCGCTGCTACAGCGCTTCACCCACAACCTGACCCAGCAGGCCCGCGACGGCAAACTCGACCCGGTGTTGTGCCGCGATGGCGCGATCCGTCAGATGGTCGACATCCTCGCCCGTCGCCGCAAGAACAACCCGATCGTCGTCGGTGAGGCCGGTGTCGGCAAGACCGCCATCGTCGAAGGTCTGGCTTCGCGCATCGCCGCCGGTGAAGTGCCGCAAGTGCTCAAAGGCGTTGAATTGCTGTCGCTGGACATGGGCCTTTTGCAGGCCGGGGCCAGCGTCAAAGGTGAATTCGAACGTCGCCTCAAAGGCGTGATCGACGAAGTCAAAGCCTCGCCGAAACCGATCATTCTGTTCATCGACGAAGCTCACACCCTGATCGGCGCGGGCGGCAATGCCGGCGGTTCCGACGCGGCCAACCTGCTGAAACCGGCGCTGGCCCGTGGCGAATTGCGCACCATCGCCGCCACCACTTGGGCCGAGTACAAGAAATACTTCGAGAAAGACCCGGCGCTGGCCCGTCGTTTCCAACCGGTGCAATTGCACGAACCGACTGTCAGCGAAGCGGTGACCATCCTCCGTGGTCTGGCCCAGGTTTACGAGAAGAGCCACGGCATCTACCTGCGTGATGACGCGGTGGTCTCGGCCGCTGAACTGTCCGCACGTTATCTGGCCGGTCGGCAACTGCCGGACAAAGCCGTCGACGTTCTCGACACCGCGTGCGCCCGCGTGCGCATCAGCCTCGCCGCCGCCCCGGAAAGCCTTGAGCGCCTGCGTGGCGAACTGGCTGAAGGTGGCCGTCAGCGTCAGGCCCTGCGTCGCGATGCCGAGGCTGGTCTGTTGATCGACCACGAAGCACTGGACGCGCTGGAAGCTCGTCTCGACGAAGCCGAAGACGAAATGGTCGCGCTGGAAACCCTGTGGACTGAACAGAAACAACTGGCCGAGCGTCTGTTGGAACTGCGTCAGCAACTGGCCAAGGCTCGCGAAGCCGCCGCCGTCGAGCCGACCGTCAGCGTTGAAGAAGACGCCGAAGGCACCGTGATCGAGACCATCGCCGCCGAGGTCGAAGAAGGCCAAAGCGTCGAAGCGCTGGAAGCCCAGCTCAACGAAACCCACAGTGCACTGACTGCCGCCCAAGTCAAAGAACGTCTGGTCAGCTTCGAAGTGTGCCCGCGTCTCGTTGCCGAAGTGATCAGCGCCTGGACCGGCGTGCCGTTGGCGCAACTGGCCCGCGAGCACAACGCCAAAGTCGCCAGTTTCGCCACCGACCTGCGCACGCGCATTCGCGGTCAGGAACAAGCCGTGCACGCACTGGATCGCTCGATGCGCGCCACCGCTGCCGGCCTGAACAAACCTGACGCACCGGTCGGTGTGTTCCTGCTGGTCGGCCCGAGCGGCGTCGGTAAAACCGAAACCGCACTGGCCCTCGCTGACTTGCTGTACGGCGGTGATCGTTTCATCACCACCATCAACATGTCCGAGTTCCAGGAGAAGCACACCGTCTCCCGCTTGATCGGCGCGCCACCAGGCTACGTTGGTTACGGCGAGGGCGGCATGCTCACCGAAGCCGTACGCCAGAAACCATACTCGGTGGTGTTGCTCGATGAAGTCGAAAAGGCTGACCCGGACGTGCTCAACCTGTTCTACCAAATCTTCGACAAAGGCGTGGCCAACGACGGCGAGGGTCGCGAGATCGACTTCCGCAACACGTTGATCCTGATGACCTCGAACCTCGGCAGCGACCGCATCAGCGACCTTTGCGAAAACGGCGCACGCCCGACGGCCGAAGTGCTCGAAGAAACCATTCGCCCGGTACTCAGCAAACACTTCAAACCGGCGCTGCTGGCGCGGATGAAAGTGGTGCCGTACTACCCGGTCGGCGGCCCGGTATTGCGCGAGCTGATCGAGATCAAACTCGGTCGTCTCGGCGAGCGTCTCAACCGTCGTCAGCTGGATTTCAGCTGGTGCCAGAACCTCGTCGATCACCTGTCCGAGCGTTGCACGCAAAGCGACAGCGGCGCGCGTCTGATCGACCATCTGCTCGATCAACACGTGTTGCCGCTGGTGGCAGACCGTTTGCTCGACGCCATGGCCACCGGCGAAAGCCTCAAGCGTGTGCATGCCACGCTCGACGGCGAAGCCAGCGTGACGTGCGAGTTCGCCTGAGGTGGGTGTGATGTTCACTCAGGTGCCGCAGCCACTGGTCTATGCCGAAGCGTTGCTGGCGCAGTTCGCCAGTCTGTCGCGGGCGGCGGACGGTGCTGCGTTGCTGGGTGACTTCGTGCGTGGGTTGGCCGAGCTGAGCGGCTGCGAATTGACGCAGCTGTATCTGCTCGACGCTACCCACACGTGCTTGGGGATGAACGCCGAATGCCTCGACGGCGCCCTGCAACCGCGTGAAGCGGCGAGCCTGCCGGCGGATTACAACGGTGAGCAACTGCTGCAATTTGCCCTGTGCCAGAACCGCGTGGTGTGCCTCGACGACTTGAGCGGCAGCCTGCACGAAACCAGTTTCCTGCCAGCGGCGACCTCGCCGTGGCAGTCGCTGTTGTGCGTGCCGCTGGTCAATCAGCACAAAGCTGTTGAAGGTTTGCTGCTTTGCGCCAGCCGTCGTCGTACCAACCTGCAAGGCTTCGCCGATTCCCTAGGCCAGCTCGGCTCGTTCGTGCTCGGCCAATTGCATCTGTTGCAACGCTTGCGTCAGCCGTTGGCAGAGTCGGCAACGGTTGCGCGCAGCGTGCCGAGCATCAGTGGCTATGGCCTGATCGGTAAAAGCGCGGCGATGCGCCAGACCCATTCGCTGATCAGCAAAGTCCTGCACAGCCCGTACACCGTGCTGCTGCGTGGCGAAACCGGCACCGGCAAAGAAGTCGTTGCCCGCGCGATTCACGATTGCGGCCCGCGTCGGTCTCAGGCGTTCATCGTGCAGAACTGCGCGGCGGTCCCGGAAAACCTGCTGGAAAGCGAGCTGTTCGGCTATCGCAAAGGCGCCTTCACTGGTGCCGATCGCGACCGCGCCGGCCTGTTCGATGCGGCCAATGGCGGCACGCTGTTGCTCGACGAGATCGGCGACATGCCGCTGTCGTTGCAGGCGAAGATCTTGCGCGTGTTGCAAGAAGGCGAGATTCGTCCGCTGGGTTCCAACGATACGCACAAGATTGATGTGCGCATCATCGCTGCGACCCACCGCGATCTGTCGACGCTGGTCAGCGAAGGCAAATTCCGCGAGGACTTGTATTACCGCCTCGCGCAATTCCCGATCGAGCTGCCGGCACTGCGTCAGCGTGAAGGCGACATCCTCGAACTGGCCCAGCACTTCGCCGAGAAGACTTGCACGTATTTGCAGCGCGATCCGGTGCGTTGGTCGAGTGCTGCGCTGGAGCACCTGTCCGGCTACAACTTCCCCGGCAACGTGCGTGAACTCAAGGCCTTGGTCGAGCGCGCGGTGCTGTTGTGCGAAGGCGGCGAGTTGCTCGCCGAGCATTTCTCCCTGCGCATGGAACCGATGCCGGAAGACAACAGCCACCTGAATCTGCGCGAACGTCTGGAGCAGGTCGAACGCACTTTATTGCTTGATTGCCTGCGCAAAAACGACGGCAACCAGACCCTCGCCGCCCGCGAACTGGGCCTGCCACGGCGCACGCTGCTGTATCGGCTCGGCCGTTTGAACATCAATCTGGGAGATTTCGATGGGTAGGCAAAAGGTCATCGATTTTCCCGCAAAAACCAATTTCAGCGCCGCCCGCAAGGGTCGGCGCTTTGTGCTTTGTCTACACCTGGAGACCCTCTGATGTCTGTTCGTCACTGGCAAGCTGCCCTGCTGACCCTCGTCGTTCTATGCGGCCTTGGCGGCTGTAGCGGTAATTACAAATTCAACGACAACGACTATCGCCCGTTGGGTGATCCGCAAGCGGTCAATCGCGGCAAGTGACCGCAAGGAGCATCAAACATGGAATTGGTTTTCGAAATGCTGAACACCAAGCAGTTCGTGCCCACCGAGTTGTGCCAGAAGACCTTTAAACAGGCCGGCGGCGTGATCGGGCGGGGCGAGGACTGCGACTGGATCATCCCTGACCGCAAGCGTCACCTGTCCAATCACCACGCGATTGTCAGCTACCGCGAGGGCACGTTCTTCCTCACCGACACCAGCAGCAACGGTGTCCAGGACGGCGAGAGCGGCGCGCGTCTGCACAAAGGCGAACCGGTGCGCATCGAGCATGGCAGCACCTACGTGCTGGGTGACTTCGAAATTCGCGCGCGCTTGGTGCGCGACCCGGCGACCTTCGACGGTGAAGTCGGCCGCCCGCGCGCTGCCGGCAGCATCATTCCCGATGACGCGTTCCTCGATCTCGACCCGCTCAATGCCCTCGAACAGCAAGAACGCGTGTACTCGGAAATCGACGAACTGCTGGCACCGAACACCAAGCCTGAAGACTCCCGTCAGCGCGCCGACTACGCGCGCATCGACATGGAAAGCCTGATGGTGCCGGAGCTGATCGCCGCGCCTGCCGAACCAGAGCCTGCTCCGGCGCCGAAAGCCGTTGAGCGTCAAAGCGAAGGTTTCTGGGAGCACTTCGGTGCTGCGCTGGGCGTCGACGTCAAAGGCCTCAGCCACGACGAACGCGAAGCCCTGGCGCTCAATGCTGCGCGTCTGTTGCGGCAGAGCATCGGCGGTCTGCAGCAGAGCCTGCGTACCCGTTCGGAGCTGAAAAACGAACTGCGTTTGGCCCAGACCACCGTGCAAGGCACCAACAAGAACCCGCTGAAATTCGCCGTCGACCCGAGCGAAGCCCTGCAGATTCTGTTGCAGCCAAGCAAGCCCGGCCATCTGCCGGCCGAGCAAGCTATCTCCCGTGCGTTCCGCGATCTGCAGGCGCATCAAGTGGCACTGCTGACCGCCAGCCGCGCCGCCGTGCGCGGCACCCTGGAGCATTTCTCGCCGGAGCAACTGACCCTGCGTTTCGAGCGTGACAACAAGCCGTTGATCGCCACCTCGGGCGGGCGCTGGAGAGCGTTCGGCCGTTATCACCAGGCGCTGCGTCAGGACGATGACTGGAGCGAGCGTCTGCTGGCCCGCGACTTTGCCCAGGCCTACGAAGAACAGATCCGCCTGATCTCCACCCTCCACACCGACCACCAAGGATGATGCGCATGTCTCGCCGCTCGACCGCTTTTTTCAAGACGCTGACTGCGCTCACCGTACTGGTGTTGCTCGCCGGTTGCTCGTCGCTGTCGCCGTACTCGAAAGTGACCAAGATCAACCTGAAGCTGACCGGTAGCGATCAGCTCAACCCGGACCTCAACGGTCGGCCGTCGCCGATCGTCGTGCGCCTGTTCGAACTCAAGCACCCGGTGACCTTCGAGAACGCTGATTTCTTCAGCCTTTACGAACGCGCCAAGGAATCCCTCAACCCGGATCTGGTGGCCAGCGAAGAACTCGAACTGCGCCCGGGTGAAACCGTGGAAATGAAGCTCAAGGTGGAAGAGGGCAGCCTTTATGTCGGCGTTCTCGCCGCTTACCGCGACTTGCCGGACACTCAATGGCGCCACACCGTTCAGATCACTCCGCTGGAAGTCACCGAAGTCGACCTGACTCTGGACCAGACCGGCATCCGCAACACCAATCAAGTGCTCGCCAAGGCGGATGACTGATCATGAATACCCATAAAGTCATTTGGCAGGAAGGCATGCTGCTGCGTCCGCAGCACTTCCAGCACAACGATCGTTATTACGATCACCAGATGAAAACCCGCACGCAATTGCTGGGTGGTTACACCTGGGGTTTCCTCAATCTGGAGATCGACCTGCAGTTCCTCAACATGGGCAAACTGGTAATCAGTGAAGCCTCGGGGATTCTGCCGGACGGCAGCCTGTTCGAACTCGGTGGCAACACTGAGCCGCTGGCGCTGGACGTGCCGCCGAACACTGGCAACACGCCGATCTACCTGGCGCTGCCGCTGGTCACTGGTAACCACATCGAGTCGCGCCGTCCGGAGCAGTCCGACGTGCTCGCACGCTACACCGCGTACGACGCCGAAGTGGCCGACTCCAACGCCGGCGACGATTCCGCCAGCCAGGTCAGCTGCGGTCGCCCGGACTTCAAACTGTTGCTCGGCGAGCAGCAGAGCGATCAGGCCTACGTGAAGCTGAAGATCTGCGACGTGCTCGACACCACGCCGGACGGCGTGATCAGCCTCGATCCGGACTTCGTGCCGACCTACATTCAGGCCCACGCCTCCAGCTATCTGCTGTCGTGCCTGAAAGAAGTCATCAGCATGCTCAACCACCGTGGCGACACGATTGCCGAGCGGATTCGCTCCAACGGCAAGGTCGGCGGTGCGGAAGTCGGCGACTTCATGATGCTGCAACTGATCAACCGCACCGAACTGTTGCTGCGCCACTACCTCGGCCTGGAGCAGGTGCATCCGGAAGAGTTGTATCGCACGCTGCTGACTATGCTCGGCGATCTGGCGACCTTCTCCGGCGAAAGCAAACGTCCGCGTCTGGACAGCCGCTACTCCCACGCCGATCAGGGCGGCAGCTTCCGCAAACTGATGGAAGCGATTCGTCAGGTGCTGTCGATGGTGCTCGAACAGCACGCCATCGAACTGATCCTGCAAGCGCGTCAGTACGGCATCATCGTCTCGCCGTTGCACGACCACAAACTGCTCGGCTCGGCGTCGTTCGTGCTGGCAGCCAGTGCCAACTGCGACTCCGAAGAACTGCGCCATCGCTTGCCGGCGCACCTCAAGGTCGGCCCGGTGGAGCGTATCCGCCAACTGGTCAACCTGCACCTGCCGGGGATCAAGGTCAAACCGTTGCCGGTGGCCCCGCGGCAGATCGCGTTCCACTCGAACAAAACCTATTTCATCCTCGAACTCAGTTCCGAAGACCTGGCACAACTCGAGCGCTCCGGCGGTTTCGCGTTCCACGTGTCCGGCGAATTCGCCGAGCTTGAACTGAAATTCTGGGCCATCAGGAACTGACCGACATGATCAAGGAAACGGATTACAACCAGGACGACAAAACCGTCCTGCTCGATCGTCAGGGCCACGGACCGGCATCGAGTCCGCTGACCGACTTCGCCGCGCCGCCGCGTTTCGAGCAACTGGAAGAACGCATGATCTACGCCGCGCGCCTGCGCCCGGCCGAAGCGTTCAACATCAGCCTCAATTCGCTGGTCGCTGCCTCGTCCGAGCTGCTTTCGGAAGTGGTGCGCCTCAAGCACAGCGAAACCCGCGAAGACTTGTACGCACTCAACGAGCGTCTGACTGCCGGGCTGAAACTGTTTGAAGTACGCGCCCTGCACAACGGCGCCGAAAGCAGCCAGGTGATGGCCGCGCGTTACGTGCTTTGCACCGTGGTCGACGAAGCTGTCGTGACCACACCGTGGGGCAACGAAAGCGAATGGTCGCAGATGAGCCTGCTGAGCAGCTTCCACAACGAAACCTTCGGTGGCGAGAAGTTCTTCCAGTTGCTCGATCGACTGTCGAAGAACCCGGTCAAGCACCTGCCGATGCTTGAGCTGATGTACCTGTGCCTGTCCCTCGGTTTCGAGGGCAAGTACCGCGTCCAGGCACGCGGCATGCTCGAACTCGAAGGCATCCGTGACGCCTTGTACCGGCAGATCCGTCAGTTGCGTGGCGACGTGCCGCGCGAGTTGTCGCCGCACTGGGAAGGTTTGAACGATCAGCGTCGCAACCTGGTGCGCATCGTGCCGGCGTGGATGGTGGTGCTGTTCACCTTCGTCTGTCTGGTGGTGATGTATTCGGGCTTCGCCTGGGTCTTGGGCGAGCAGCGCGACACCGTTCTGCAACCTTATCAGCCGCTTGATCCGGCCGCGGTGCAACCGCAGTCGCAGCCGTAAACAGGGACGTGTGATGAAAAAGTTTTTCAAGAAAGTCGGCGCCTTCCTGCGCCAGACCTGGGTCTGGACCTTGCTGCTGGTGCTGTTTGTGGCGCTGCTGGTGTGGTTCGTCGGCCCGTTGTTGGCGGTTGATGACTACAAGTTCTGGGAGAGTGCGACCGCGCGCTTGCTGACCATCGCTGTGCTGTTCCTGATCTGGGGCCTGACCATGGTCTTCGTCAGCTGGCGCAGCGGTATCCGCAAGAAAGCCGAGGAAGAAAGCGAAGACGGCCAGGACCGCATTCGCCGCGAAGAGCTGATCGACGAAGAGCAGAAAGAGTTGAAGGCGCGCTTCAAAGACGCGCTGAAAACCCTGAAGACTTCCAGCCTGTATCGCGGCCGCAGCGAACGCTGGCGCAGTGACTTGCCGTGGTACCTGCTGATCGGCCCGCAGGCCTCGGGCAAGACCAGCCTGCTGGACTTCTCCGGTCTGGAATTCCCGATCAACAAGATCGACCGCAAGCTGACCCGCGACACCCTCGGCACCCGTCATTGCGACTGGTACTTCGCCGACCACGGTGTGCTGATCGACACCGCCGGGCGTTACACCACGCAACCGGATGTGGAAGTCGACGGCGGTGCCTGGACAACGTTGCTGGAGCTGCTGCGCAAGCGTCGTCGCGGGCGTCCGTTGAACGGCGTGCTGGTGACCATTCCGGTGGAAACCCTGCTCGGCGGCAGTGAGCAGGACATCGACACCCTCGCGCGCCAGGTTCGCGGCCGTCTGCAAGACGTGCATCAGAAACTGCACGTCGACGTGCCGGTGTATCTGGTCCTGAGCAAGGCTGACAAGCTGCTCGGCTTCGACGAGTTCTTCGATCAATTGACCCGCGAAGAAAGCGATCAAGTGCTCGGCACCAGTTTCCGCAAGGATCAGGTCGGCACCGACGTCGCTGTGCTGCGCAATGAGTTCGAAGAACTGCTGCGTCGCCTCAACAGCCAAGTGATCATGCGCATGCACTCTGAGCGCGACACTCAGCGCCGTGGCCGCATCCTCGACTTCCCGCATCAACTCGGGCAGATCGGCGAGCGCCTGTGCCTGTTCGTCGACATGGCGTTCACTGGCAACCGTTATCAGCGTGCCACGCAACTGCGTGGTTTCTACCTGACCAGCGCGCCGCACCTGACCCAAGAGATGGATGCAACCACTGCCGGTATAGGCGCCAGCCTCGGCATGAGCGCCGGTGTGCTGCCGACCCTGCGCAGCGGCCGTTCGCGGTTTATCCATCACTTGTTCAGCCAGGTGATTTTCCCGGAATCCGACCTGGCCGGTCTGGACAAGCGCGAACGCAGCCGTATTCATTGGGGCCAACGTGCGTTGTACGTCGGCGCACTGGCGGCACTGGCACTGTTCGGTATGCTCTGGGCGGGCGGTTTCTCGGCCAACTACGAGCGCCTGGAAAACCTGCGCAATCTGGCGCAGAACTGGACGCAGCAGCGCACGGCATTGTCGCCGCGTGATGACGCCATGGGCGTACTGAAAACCCTCGATACCAGCTACGCCGCGACGCAGATCTTCCCGAAGAAGGGCGACGTTTCCTACCACGAACGTGGCGGTCTGTATCAAGGCGAAGACGTCAATCCAGTGGTCAAGGAGGCTTACGAGCGCGAGCTTGAAAAGCAACTGCTGCCACGGGTGGCGACCATGCTCGAAGGGCAGATCCGCGCCAACATGAAGGACCGCGACCGCCTGCTCAACAGCCTGCGCGCGTACCTGATGTTGAACATGAAGGATCGTCGCGATGCCGCGTGGCTCAAGGACTGGGTCGCTACTGACTGGTCGACGCGCTATACCGGCAACACCGCCGTACAGAACGGTTTGAGTGCGCACTTCGATCGCCTGCTGAAGCAGCCGTTTATCTACCCGCTGAACGACCAATTGGTCACTCAGGCGCGTCAGGTATTGCGCAGCGAATCGCTGGCCACCGTGGTTTACCGCGTGCTCCGCGAGCAGGCGCGCAATCTGCCGGACTACCGCTTCAGCCAACACCTCGGTCCACAAGGCTCGCTGTTTATCGGCACCGAATACGTGATCCCGGGGTTCTACACGCAAACCGGTTATCAGCAGTACTTCTCGGTACAGGGTTCGGCGCTGGTCACCGACATCCTGCGTGACAACTGGGTACTCGGCGAAGGCGCGGGCATCAGCGACATGGACTTGCGTCGCCTGATGGTCGAGCTGGAGCAACTGTACTTCCGCGACTACGCCAACTACTGGAGCGAAGCCGTCGGCCAGGTTGCTCTGCCGCCGATCAGCGACGCCGGTGAAGGCGCCGAACAACTGGCGGGCCTGACCTCGGCCAACTCGCCGGTGCTGGCATTGCTCACCGAAGTGCGTGAGAACACCCGCTTCCAGGCCGCTGCAGATCCTGTTGAAGAAGCTGGCGACGCTGCTGATGCGCTGGCTGGGCAGAAGGGCAAACTGGGTAAAGTCGGCAAACTGGCGTCTGCCGTGGCGGACAAGGCTTCGGCCCTGAACGTGGCGAAGACCCTGCCGGACACCGCGAAGAAGTCGCTGCAACGCCGCTTCGAACCGCTGCATCGTTTGCTCGATGACAACAACGGCCCGGCGGCGGATCTCACGCCTGCGCTGAGCGCGCTCAACGACCTGCAACTGCAACTGGCCGGTCTGGCCCGTTCCAGCACGCCGGAACAAGCCGCGTTCGAAATGGCGAAAACCCGCATGAGCGGCCAGCGTGATGCGCTGACCAACCTGCGCAATGCGTCCAGCCGTCTGCCGCGTCCGCTCAGCGTGTGGTTCAACGTGCTGGCCGAAGACTCGTGGCGTCTGGTGCTTAACGATGCTTACCAATACCTGAACGGCCGCTATCAGAACGAGCTGTACAGCGTGTATGGCAAAACCATCAGCAAGCGTTATCCGTTCAGCGCCAGCAGCACCAGCGACGTGGCGATCAGCGACTTCCGCGAGTTCTTCCGCGCTCAAGGCACCGTCGACCGCTTCTTCGACAGCTACATGCGTCCATTCGTCAGCGGCGATCCGGGCAACTACCGCATGCGCAGCGTCGACGGCCACAGCCTGCCGGTATCGAAAATGTATCTGGACCAGATGGCGGCAGCGCTGACGATTCGTCAGAGCTTCTTCTCGATCAACCCGGCCGAGCCGACCGTGCAGTTCAAACTGGAGCCGTACACCCTCGATCCGGCGGTCAGCCGTTCCGAGTTCAAGTTCGGCGACAAGACCATGGAATACCGCCACGGTCCGATCCTGCCAATGTCGTTCAAATGGCCGACCGATGCTGAAGACGGTCGCACCAGTCTGGTCATGGACAAAATGGCCGGGCGCCCGATCGGCATCGAGAAGAACTCCGGCCCGTGGTCGCTGTTCCGCCTGTTCGACCTGATGCAGACCGAGTACCTGACCGGTCGCGACGTGCTGGTGCTGAAAGCCGACGTAGGTGGCCTGCGCGCCAACTACCTGCTGACCAGCCAGCGCACGCCGAACCCGTTCGACATGGGCGTACTGCGCACCTTCCGTATGCCGGTGCAGCTCTGATGCTGGTGGCCAGTGCCTGGCGCAGCGCGGCGCGTACCGACCCGGGCAAGGTGCGGGCGCGCAACGAAGATGCCTTCCTCGACTCGCCACAGCAGGGGCTGTGGGTGGTCGCGGACGGCATGGGCGGTCATCAGGGTGGCGACATCGCCAGCCAGTTGATCGTCGCCAGCCTGGCTGAACTGCCGCAACACGAGGACTTCGACGAACGCCTCAAAGCCATTCGCCAGTGCCTGCACTGGCTGAACCGGCGCTTGGGGCAGGAGTTGACGGTCACCGCCGGGCGCCACGACAGCATCATGGGCAGCACCGTCGTGGCGCTGCTGGTGGAAGGCAATCGTGCGGCCTGCATCTGGGCCGGCGACAGCCGTTGCTACATGTGGCGTGGGCAGCGGTTGTATCAGCTGTCCAAGGACCATTCGCTGCAACAGCAATTGATCGACGAGCAACAAATGAGCGTCGAACAAGCGGCAGCACACCCGGCGGCTCAGGCCTTGACCCGAGCCGTCGGCGCCGCTGAACAACTGACCCTGGATGTCCTCGAACTCGAGGTCTATCCGGGCGATGCGTTTTTGCTCTGCAGCGATGGTTTGTATCAGGGCTTGAGCAGCGATGCCCTCGGCAACGCCCTCAGCCTCAGCGCGCCGCACGTGGCGCTGGAACGTTTGTTCGACGGCGCCCTGCGTGGCGCCGCGCGCGACAACCTGACAGCCGTGGTGATCCGCCAATGACTGAAATCGAATCCTCAGTCGATGACTTGCTGATGAGCGAAGAACAGGCCAACAACCTGACCTACTTCGCCTTCGCCAAGGAAAACAAAGCAGAGCCTTTGCTGGCGCCGACCAAGGCCAGCATCGGTGCACTGCCGGATGTACTCGCCGGTCGCTACCACCTCGAGCGCCTGCTCGGGGCCGGTGGCATGGGCGCCGTTTACCGGGCGCGGGATCTGCTGCACGAACAGTTCGGCGATCCCGAGCCTTACATTGCGCTGAAAATCCTCAGCGAAGAATTTGCCGAATCGCCGGACGCCAGTGCCTTGCTCTACAGCGAGTTTGCCCTGACCCGACGCCTGCGCCACGACAACGTCGTGCGTGCGCACACCTTTGAAGTCGACACCGACTGCCAGCGGGCCTTCATCACCATGGAATACATGCGTGGCCTGACCCTGGACAAATTGCTCTGCGAGCGGCCCCTCGGCCTGCCGTGGAACGAACTGCGCGACATCGTCCTGCCGCTGCTCGACACGCTGGCCTACGCCCACGGTCGCGGCGTGCTGCACGGTGACATGAAACCGAGCAACGTCATGCTCAGCGAAGACGGCTTGCGTCTCTTTGACTTCGGCCTCGGTCAGGCAGAGGAGGGCGTGATGCCCGGCCTGCCGCACCTGAGCCGCGAACGCTTCAACGCCTGGACCCCGGGCTACGCCGCCCCCGAACTGCTTGAGGGCCAACCATTGTCGGCCAGCGCGGACGTGTACGGCGTGGCCTGCGTGATCTACGAACTGGCGGGCGGTAAACACCCGTTCCGCCGCTTGCCCTCGACCCAGGCCCGCGACGAGCACCTGGAGCGCGAACTGCAAGCACCGGCGAACTTACCGAAACACGGCTGGCCAGCGCTGCGAACCGCGCTGAGCTTCGACCCGGCAGAACGCACCATCACTGCCCAACAATTGCGTGACGCCTTGGGCGCCACTTCGTCCTGGCTGCAACGTCTGCGACTTCGGGCGTAACGGATGACATTCGAACAGGGAGCACTTTATGTTCAACCCAGCTAACGAAACCCACTTCAGCCTCAAAGTGGAAGACTACGTCGGCGACCTGCAAGTGCTGTCGTTCACCGGCACCGAAGGCATCAGCCAGCCGTATCGTTTCGACCTCGAACTGGTCAGCGAAAACCCTGATCTGGACCTCGAACAACTGCTGCACAAGCAGGCGTTTCTCGCGTTCGATCCACAAGGCTCGGGCATCCACGGCCAGATCTACCGCGTTGCCCAAGGCGATGCCGGCAAGCGCCTGACCCGCTACAAAGTGTCGATGGTGCCGCAACTGCAATACCTGCATCACCGCACCAACCAGCGCATCTACCAGCAGATGTCGGCGCCGAAAATCATCGCGCTGATCCTCGAAGAACACGGCATCAAGGGCAACGCTTACAGCTTCCAGCTCAGCCAGCCGTGCCCGGATCGCGACTACTGCGTGCAGTACGACGAAACCGACCTGCACTTCGTCCAGCGCCTGTGCGAAGAGGAAGGCATTCACTACCACTTCCAGCACAGCGACAAAGGCCACCTGCTGGTGTTCGGCGACGACCAGACCGTGTTCCGCAAACTCGGTCAGCCAACTGCGTACGTGCAGGGCAGCGGCATGGTCGCCGAAGAACCGGTGATCAAAGGCTTCAAGCTGCGCCTGGAAACCCGCACCAGCCGCATCACACGCCGCGACTACGACTTCGAAAAACCGCGCCTGCAAATGGAAGCAGCGTATAAGCCGGACGGTGAAAGCACGGAGCCGGATCTGGAAGACTACGACTACCCGGGCCGCTTCATCGACCGCGCCCGTGGCAAGTTCCTCAGCCAGCGCGCCCTCGAACGCCACCGCGCCGACTACCGTCAGGCCGAAGGCCGTGGCGACCAGACCAAACTGGTCAGCGGCCACTTCATGGAAATGTCCGACCACCCGCGCACCGAGTGGAACGACCTGTGGCTGCTCACCGAACTCTTCCACGAAGGCAAGCAGCCGCAAGTCCTCGAAGAAGGCGTGACCAGCGACACCACCGACAACAAGGACGACTTCCACCAGGGCTACCGCAACACCTTCCTCGCCACCCCGTGGGACGTGTTCTACCGCCCGGCCCTCGAACACCCGAAACCGCGCGTACTCGGCAGCCAGACCGCCATGGTCACCGGCCCCAAAGGCGAAGAAATCCACTGCGACCAATACGGCCGCATCAAAGTCCAGTTCCACTGGGACCGCGAAGGCCTCGCCGACGACAAAACCAGCTGCTGGCTGCGCGTCTCCAGCTCCTGGGCCGGCGACCGCTACGGCGCCATCAGCATCCCGCGCATCGGCATGGAAGTCCTCGTCACCTTCCTCGAAGGCGACCCCGACCAACCGCTGGTGACCGGCTGCCTGTATCACAAGGAAAACCCGGTGCCGTACGCCTTGCCGGCGAACAAGACTCGCAGTGTGTTCAAAACGCTTAGCTCGCCGGGTGGCGGTGGGTACAACGAACTGCGCATTGAAGACAAGAAAGGTGCCGAGCAGATCTACATTCATGCCCAGCGTGATTGGGATGAAAACATTGAGCACGACCAGAAGATTCGGGTCGGCAATGAACGTCATGACACGGTGGTGAAAAACACCTACACCGAGCTGAAGGCTGAAGAACACCGCACCACCATCAGCGATCGCAAAGTTGAAGCGAAGCTGGATGATCACCTGACAATTGGGCAGAACCAGCATGTGAAGCTGGGCACGGCGCAGCTGACCAGTGTGGGGAAAGAGATACACCTCAAGGCTGGGGACAAGATTGTTATTGAGGCCGGGACGGAGCTGACCATCCTTGGGGGGGGGAGCTTTATCAAGCTGGATGGCGGTGGGGTTACGGTGGTTGGGCCGGTGATCAAGATCAATGCCGGTGGTTCTGCGGGGGCGGGGACTGGCATTGGTATCAAGCCGCCAGTGCTGCCGGGGGCGGCGGATAAGGATAAGGCGGGGAGTTTGATGGATCAGGCGTTGTTGAATGCGTCTGAGGAAAAGATCAAACGCAAACCGAAGCGCATGCTCAATTTTTCCGGGTAAGACATCGACGGCAATCCAAGCCACCAGGGATCAGAATTCAGGTAATTGGTAATGACAGAGACAACGAACAAAATTCAAAAATGGTCGTATCCCCTGAAAGTAGGGACAGCTGAAGCGACCGATCCGCAGCAGTTTTATAAGGCTTTAGCTAAAGCGAAAGATGGTTACTACCCATTGGGGGCTAACGGTCTTTGGCATGGTGGCGTTCACTTTGATGAAGCTTCGGGATTGGTGAAGGATCTGACGGAGGTCAGATGCATCGCTGATGGAGAGGTAGTAGCGTATCGCATTGACGAGAAATACCCGACATCTGATTTTGGCTCGACGCCCTCGGTTTATTCGACTGGGTTTGTGCTGGTAAAGCATCGCCTTGAGCTCCCGGCACCTCCTGCGCCTGCATCCGGGGCGGCTCCTGCAAGCACGCCGGGAGCTGGGCCAAGCCTGACGTTTTTCAGTCTTTACATGCATCTTCTCGACTGGGATGGGTACAAGGCAAACCCAGCACTCGCTAGGCCAGGTTTTTGGGGTAAAGGCCTTTACCAAGTGAAGGAAAATCTTCGAACCAAATCATTAGGGCTTCGGGTTCGTGAAGGAAACTCGTCACACACACCCATCTTGGCCGTACTACCTCGCGGAACGACCGTTCTCACAAAACCGGCACCGGCCACACAGCAGTGGGTGGAACTTGTCAGCGCAGATCCTGAATTTCCAGGATTGGCACCTAATACCGGATGGGTATACAAAGGCCAAATGAAGCCATTGGGAGGAGAGCGCTATTTTGTAGGAGAGGACGCAAAAGATGCTCCCCCCGACCAAAAAACTGGAGCCACCGTTCGCGATAAAACTAGCAACGGGCTACCGATCTCGTTCCTACCATCGGGTGTTCAGATCAGGATCAGCGATGAGCAAGCGGAAAAAAAATATCGCAAGTTGGTGGAGGTCGTCAGCGGACAGCCCTCTCCTTTTTTAAAGGCCGATAGTGATGGGAAAATACCTGGATTTGTATGGCTAGATGATTTGGAAGCGAAGAGCGAACCACATACCCCTATTGGGCAAGTAGTGCCACTGGCTCAGAGTTTCAAAGTCAAGGCCGGGGAGGTTTTGGGGCATGTCGGAAAATACCAAACTCACGCAGACGCGGCCTCCAAAAATCTTTTTCATCTCGAAGTTTTCAGCTGTGAGGACGTGAAGTCTTTTGCCGGTAAAAGCCAAGAAAAGGCTGTCGGCCTGCCCGCCGCAGAAAAGACATTAGTCAAGATACCTGCGGGCACGTGGCTAGTAACCCATGCTCAAAGCATGAATGCCACCAACCCTCCTAAAGCAGCAGATCCAGGTAATAAAGTGGGATATGACTTCTATATTCCTGTTGGAATGCTTGAGGCGTTGCCCGTGGAAAAGAAAATCAAAGAATCTGTTGTGATGGGGACGTCAACCTCAACCACTTACTGGTGGCGTCTAGATGGTCTATTAGGCGACAAAGACGGTAATGGAATTGATGGATGGTTTGCAGAACCCGACATCGTGCTCTCGCGGCACTCTCCTTTTGAATGGAATGGATTCACCTTTATTGATGAAACTACGAGCAATGTCGATCATCTTGCAGCTTTTCTTCATGCGCAAGAGGACCTCAGTGAAACCGAGCGTGAATCTTATCTGCCGAATGTAGCGGCCGCTCTCGCTGGCTCAGTTAACGAAACGTTGTACAAAATTCTCGACAGGAATGGCGATAAAAAACTGGCGCCGTCAGAGATCGCAGAAGCGCTCGGAAAACCATGGTTCTCCCAACCCATATCGCAAATGGTGACGCGCTATGAGAATGAGTGGGACTACAAAAAAGAAAGCTGGGATGCTTTGGATGAAATTATTGGTCATAGTGAATCTGATCCTCATAAAACGTGGGTCGAGGAAAAGGCGAGAATTGAGAAATTAAGTTGGTGGGCAACATTAGTTGGGCAGAATGGAATAAGTTCCGAGACTAGCGTGCAACATATTCATCCTATCGGCTTGGTTTCAAATTTTTTGACGATAGCGTTGCCTAGCTCTTGTAAGAAGTGCGGTAAGAATATCGCGTTAACGCCACAATTTATGAGAAAGATTGTGGCTTCCTCGGTTTCAGATGCGTTCGTTGAAAGCTTTGCTGAAGTCGCTAATGTACAGTTTGCAAAGTATGGGATTACTACGTGTACGCAGGTGGCCCTGATATTAGGACAGGGGAAGCTTGAGACTGGAGAGTTCAAGAAGTTCAGAGAGAGTTTGAATTATTCTCGTGCAACCTTTACAGCTGCTAGTTTGTATGCTTTGGCGACAACAGCGATTAATGTTGGATTTACCCGTAAGGGATTGAATTATAATCAGCAGCAGAAACTGCAGTATATAGATGATCATTTGTTGGGTAATGACCCGGCGTATGGTAAACACAGTTTTGGTAGTAGTGATTATCCTGATAATGACTATCGAGGGCGCGGGCTTTTGCATTTGACTCATTACGAAACTTACAAGAAATGTGCAAACGATATAGGTATGAGGATCGATGCAAATCCATTGCTGGTTGAAACAGATGTGTATGCGATTGTTGCGTCAGGTAGCTGGTTCTGGAAAGATAAACATATTGGGCTTATTGCAGATGATAGTTCGCTGGATATTGACTTGAAGATCCGGAAGGTCACAAGGGTTATTAATGCTGGTTTGGATAAACTGAACCTTAGGAATTCATATAGTAAAGAAATTATAGAGATTATAAATACTGATTTTGGTGGGTGTGCAGGATGACAATTAAAAATAGATTGCGCGTATTTTTTTCTGCTTTTCTTTTTTGGAGTTCGTACGCTGTTTCTTGCGCAGCTCCTGGGGATGTGAGTTACCCGCCTTTTACGGTGGATGGAGGCATGATTATCGTAAGCCCCGTTCCGGTTTTAGAGGATGAGGGAAAGCAAAACCCAGAGATGGGATTGGGGTTGAGTTTTCTGAATTGCTCGACCGGTACGTTGAGGTTAATTGCGAGGCTGCCTTATGTTGCGGATCCGGGCGAGGTCAGAGATATTTTCACTGAACAAGTAGAGGGTGGAGACCGGAAGCTTTTTGTGATTCATAGTGCGCCAATTCGTGCTTTTACTGGAGCCGTTTATGGAAGCGATTATTTCAGTGTTATGGTTTTCCATAAAATTGGAGATACCTATTCTGCTGATAAAGTTCTGACGGGTTATTTTGGAAGTGGAGCCGATGTTTTGGCTTCTGATGAAGATCAGGCAAAATCTGTTTATACATATCCCTATAAAACTCGAGATTTAATTTTGGCTCAACTGGTATCCAAAAATTATCTAGGCTGGGCTAAGGGCGAGTTGACAGATTTGGTTATTAATAAAAAGACTTCTATCTACTCTCTAACCTCCCCGGCAAGCGTCACTAAAATGTACTTGGTTAGTGGGGATAAAGTGAAGCAGGAATCTATTTCGGCAGGGTGGATTTCAATTTTATATATAACGAAGAAAGGAAAAGAGATTAGAGGTTGGGTGCCATGTGAGAGTGTCGATGGCTGCTAGTGCGCTGAGTGCGAAGTGGTGTAGATCATGTAAATGGTACTGCTAATTAATCTGATCTTATTTCTATTCTTTCCTGCAGGATTAAATGAAAGGTAACTGCATTGGGCGGTCACCGCTAGGTTCAGAAATTCGATAGGTATACAGGCTGAGAATGGGTGCAAACCACGTTTTATTAATGATAAGAAAAATGTGGTCTGTCCCATTTTTATTCAACGCAAAGCCCGAATCACTCAAGGAAGAACACTGTGAACCGTTTTGTTTTTACCCTGCTAGCCGCGCTGCTACTGCCATTTTCAGCGGCCTATGCGCAGGACGACTGCAGCCATGTCACCTCAAGCCTGGAAATGGTGCCCTGCTCGGAGGCGGCGAAGAAGGCTGCCGATGCGCAGTTGAATGTCAGCTACAAGCAGTTGATGTCGCGGCTTGAGTCTGATTATCGAGCAGATCCGGCGTTGGGCGTGGAGTACGCGGCGAAGGTCAAGGAGTCGCAACGTGCGTGGCTGAAATTGCGCGATGCGAATTGCCCTTTGGAGGCGTTCGAGATCGAGACTGGGATGCCGGCGCATGTGTTCGCTATCAACTCGTGTATCGCCAGAATGAGTCGCGAGCGCTCGGCGTATCTGGACAAGATTGCGCCGGAACAGTCCGCGCATCTATCCGATAAAGGCAATGCCAGCGACGCTTGTCCATCCGAGGATGCGACGGCAACGAGCTAACATCCAACGGTCCCTGCAAAAATCCTGCGCTTGCAGAGCAAGCACTGATGGGCGCCGTGAAAATGGGCAATGCCAACGCGATCAGCAAGTTGGGATCTACCTTCGCTAGCGGCGAGTGGGGCACCAAGGATCCATCCCGAGCCATGGCCTGTTACCAAATGGCCCTCGCGAAGGGTAGTGAAGGCGCGAGTTTCGGTTTGGAACACTTGAAGAAAAACTCCACCACACCAATCAAACCCAGCTACTGCTACTGACAACCCCCGAAACCCCACGCATTTCCTTTAAACTCCCCACCCCCAAGGAATGCGCTCAGGACACGGAATGCCAGCCCCCTCGTTCTCCCTTCGCCCAGCGCTAGTGCTCTGGTTATACGCCGCCGCAATCGTGCACATTCTCGCCGGTCTCACCCTGACCTGGGCCGGGCATTCCGGTTTACTCGACGGCTATCTTGAAGTTCTCGAACTCGCATTCTGGGGCGCCGATGCGGTACCTGCGGCCGGCCACGAACAACAAGTCTGGTGGCTCGCGCTGTTCGGCGCGACGCTGCAAAGCTATTCGTTGTACATGCTCGCGTTGGTGCACTTGGGCAATCGCTTGAAAGCCCCGGCAGTGTGGGGCTGGTTGAGCGCCGGCATCCTGTTATGGGCGCCGCAGGACATGTGGCTTTCAGCGCAACAACAGGTCTGGTCGCACTTGTGGCTCGACGGTTTTGCGTTGCTGGTGTTGTTGCCGCCGTTGTTCTGGCTGTATCGGCATGATCGCCGGAAGCCTCCTGCAGTAAAGACTCCGAGCCAATCCAACCCGTTTGCCGACAGCGCTTTCAAACGCGTGCTGATCACTGGCGGCACCGGATTCATCGGTGAAGCCTTGGTCAATCAATTACTCGACGCGGGCCACTCGGTCAGCGTACTGACGCGCGATCCGTTGAGCGCGGCCAATCTATTCAACGGCCGCGTCCGCTGCGTGCATTCGCTCAGCGAACTCAGCCACGACGAAGCCTTCGACGTAATCATCAATTTCGCCGGCGCCCCTGTCGCCGGCCCACGCTGGACTCCCAAACGTCAGGCGCAACTGCTCGCCAGTCGAGTCAGCACCACCGAAGCGTTGATGACTTGGCTGAAGAACACCAAGCAAAAACCAGCGCTATGGATTCAAGCCTCGGCCATCGGTTTCTACGGCGTGCGCGATGCCAGCGAAAACCTCGACGAACACGCCAGCAAGGGCGACGGTTTCATGGCCGAACTCTGCGCGCGTTGGGAAGCCGCCGCGCAACCGGCCACCGAGTTTGGCGTGCGTCAGGTGGTGCTGCGTCTTGGCGTGGTCTTCGGCCCCGGCGGTGCGTTGACGCCGTTGCTGCTGCCGTTCCGCCTGGGCTTCGGCGGTCGCATGGGCGATGGTCGGCAGATCATGAGCTGGGTGCATCGCGACGATGTGCTTCAGGTGATCGCGCGGTCTTTCAACGACGACAGTCTGGGCGGCACCTACAACATGGTCGCGCCCGAAACGGTCAGTCAGGCCGCGTTCGCCGAGCAGGCCGGCAAAGTCCTCAAGCGCCCGGTGTGGTTGCACATTCCCGCCGCGCCAGTGCGTGCATTGGCGGGGGAGATGGCGCAGTTGTTCTTCGACGGTCAGCGCGTGGTGCCGCAGCGTTTGACCGAGGCGGGCTACACATTCCGCTATCCAACCCTCGACGCTGCTCTGCGCGATCTGACCTGAGGATCGCTCATGAACAAGCCGTTGATGTACCTGCTGGCCGGCAACGGCAGCGCTGCCGATTGGTGGGATGACGCGCTGCCGCACTTCCAGCGCTACGACGTGGTGCCGCTGGAGTTGTCGGGCTTCGGCGCCAATCCGCTGCCACCCTGCGAGGATCTGGCGGACTACGCGCAAACCTTGCTGGCGATGACGAAGCAGGGCAGCGCGATCATGGCGGTCGGGGTCAACGCGTTGCTGGTGCTGCACGCGTTGCAACGTCGCCCCGGGCACTTTTCGCGCAGTGTTCTGTTGGCGCCGGTTGGGGCATTTTTGTGGCAGCGTCGCTTGCCGGCATTGATGTCGCCGCTGCCCATCCGCAAGACCATTCACTGGCTACTGTCGAACAAACCCACGCTGTTCGCGCGCAAGTTTTCCAAGCAGACCTGGACGCCTGCGCAGTACCAGCGCATGGGCGCCGGCTATGCGCGCTGCCGTGCGTTTGTGCCGCACTGGGATCTGATTCGCGCCGACACTGCGCTGCCGCTGCTGGAGTGGATCACCGATCCGGTCGAGCTGGTTTGGGGCGATCAGGACGCTGTACTCGGCATCGAGCAAGCGGCAGCGTGGTCGGCGATTCTCGCCCGCGCTGATCTGACCATCAGCCTCAAATCTGGTTGGGGTCATTACCCGTGGATCGACTCGCCCGCCGAATTCACGCAGTGGCTGGAGTCGGGCGAGCGCGGGTTTGTCGCGCACACCAAGGGCGGGCGTTTGCGCCTGGCTGAACTGGCGCGGCAAGCGGTCCCGGCGGCGCTGACGCTCAACGATTGCGCCGATCCGCGTCTGCCGGCATTTCTCGCCGCCCAACCTGATGTGACCTGGGCGGTGCGCTCCTCCAGTTATGGCGAGGATCAGGCCGATTCGGCGAATGCCGGTTTGAGCACGACCTATCTGCGCGAGCCGTCCGCCAATGTGCCGAAACGCATCGCCGAACTGACGGCCGAAGGCGTCGAGGAAGTGGTGGTGCAGCGCTTCATCACGCCTGTAGTTTCCGGGATCGCTTTTGTGCGCCATCTCTCGGTAGAACTGGAGTGGGTTGAAGGCCATCTCGAATCGCTCGCCGACGGTCAAGTCAGCCCCGCGCGGGCAACGCTTTCGCGGCTCGGCGATGCGTGGCGCAGCGGCACATTCACGCCGTCCCACGGCTTGACCGAGGACCTGCTGTGGCGCTTTCTGCAAGACGTGCTGCGCGCGTTCCACTACGTGCCCGGCGACGTCGAATGGGCCTGGGACGGCGCGCAATTGTGGCTGCTGCAATACCGGCCGATCAGCGACTACGGCTGGCGCCGGCACCTGACCGCCGCGAACATCGCCGAGATCCTGCCGCCGCAACCGAGCGTCTTGGTGGAATACGCCCAGCGCCGCGCGGCAGCGAGTATCCCGGCGATCATGGCGCGTTGGGATGCGCGGGTGTTGCAGGACAACGAGCCGTTCACCGCCATGTTCGGCGGCGCTTCCTACATCAACAATGATCTGTTTCTTGCCCGGCTGGCCGACTGGGGCATCAGCGCCAGCAACTACGCTGGTGAAGTCGGTGGCGCGACGCCGCATTTGCCGTGGCAACCGCTGAAGATGCTGCGTTCGTTGCCGCTGTTTTTGCGTATGCAACGCAAGGCTCGCGGGCATTTGCTGAACCTTGAAAACGGTTTGCAGCGTTTCGATCGGGAGCTGGCCGAACTCGTCGCCCAAGCTGCCGATGGCCAACAACTCGCGGACTGGTTCACCCGGTTTTACGTGTTCGTGGTGCAAGGCAATCTGTGCATCGCCACGGCACTGGCCAGCAGCGGCGGCGATTGGCTGGGCCGCCCGCCGACCGCTTACGACAACCTTGAAAACAGTCCACATCGATTGCCGTGGGAAACCGATCCGGCCACCCCTCGGCCCGCGTCGAGCGATCTGCCGCTACAGCCATTCCCGCAATGGTCAGGGCTGATCCGCCTCGCGCATTCGAGCGGCCTGCCGGGCCTGCGCGGTTACTACCTGCAAGTACGCGAGTGGTATCGCGACAACCTCATGCGCATCTTCTTTCGTCTGCACCACGCCATGCCGCTGGCGGATCGCGAGCACTGGTTTGCACCGCATCCCGACATTCGCACCCGTGACGGCAGCTTCTGGCAGGACGGTCGCGAAGGTGCCGAGCAGGCGACCGGGTTCATGATTTATCCGGGGCAGGTGCGGGGCATCCTCGGCGAGGACATCTTGCTCGAAGACACCCTCGATCCGGGGCGGCACGCGCATTACCAAACAGCGCGGGCAGTGATTGCGCGGATGGGTGGGCGGCTGTCGCATGGCTCGACGTTGTTGCGCGAATTGCGCAAGCCGTCGGCGGTGATGCCACAGGTGGATCCGGCGTGGGTGGGGTGTGAGGTGTTGTATCGGGATGGTGAGTTGCAATTGATCAATTCGAAGGATGCGAAGTGAAACTACGATACCTCCGCGAATTGATCTTTGGTCTGGTCGCGTTTTTACAGGTGGATTATGTGACTGCCGCAGGTCCTGTATTGGTCGGTAACGAGCCCGGCCAGTCGCCGGTTGCGCAAGGCCCGACCGAGACAGTTGTAGACATGGGTTCGTGTCGGTTCTCCATGCCGCTGCTGCAGAACCAATGGCTGAAGTTCGACGATTTCTATTCGGTATTTATCGCAGCCAAACAACTGCCCAAACCGTCCAGCGCCCCCAGCTTGTGGCAAGCGCAGACGTCGAGTGGTGCCGACTGGCACTTCGAGAAACACGGTGACCTGAGCCAGCCGTGGTTTGGTTTGATGTGTGAAAACTCGGAATATTTTTCGCTTCTCACCGATTGGAAACCCCCGGAAGACGATGCGTTTGCGGTGCAAGTCCTGCGTGACGACAACGACCGCAGGTGTCCGGCGACTCGTACCGATCAGGGCTGGGTGCCCAACTCTCTGGCGGGTCGTGCGAATACCTACACCTTCGAACAATGGGGAGGGGAGAATTCTTCGGGGTTCATCTTCGGTTTCCACGACAAATCACGACGGCACATAACCCGCATCGCTTTTTGCCTGCTGCGAGGTAAAGACGTGCTGATCGGCTCGGCGGAATCAGGTTCATCCGCCCCGCTGGCGATCAGCAACGAAGGGTTCGAGCAAATCAGGAAAGCGGTGCGCGGCATTGCCTTCGAATGAACATCCCCAAAATGCATTACGTCGACGGAGCTACAGCGTGAAAGGATTTTCGGTTCTTCTCGGCAGCTTGATATTGGCTGCCGCGTCCATGGCATTCGCTGCCGATCCAGCCTTCAAGGATTACACCGTCACGCCTGTTTTCACCGGCCCCAACCATAAATTGGTACCGCAAGAAAACAGCAGTCCAATGATGGATCAGGTACGGGTGCAAGCCCTGAAAGGCAAGGTCAACTTCGCCGGCCATTACATCCTGCACAGGCTCGGCTGTGGCGGTAGCGCCATTTGCGGCGAAGTGCTGGACGTCCAGACCGGTGAGGTTGTTGGTGGTCTGCCGAATGCTTACGACGGCAGCACGTTCGGCATGGTTTACCAGCCCGACAGCAGCTTGATTATCGTGTCCGGCATCACGCTCGACGGCGAAGAAGATGCCCAAGGGAATGCTTTGGAAAGTGGTAACCGAGACCGTTACTACGAATTTGTGAAAAACGAATTCCGGCTGCTGAGCATGACCGATGTGGAATCGTCGCAGATGGATGAGGAGTGAGTGGATGAACTGGTTTTTCATTCGGCCTGTGCTGATTGCGCTTTTGTTTTTATCTCATTCACTGCCCGCGACTGCCAGTGAGGGGAGTTGCTACGGCTACCTTACTGAGCTTGTCAGGAGCAGCGATTTTCCGTTCCGTTATATCGGCAAGGACAAGGTCAATTTGCTGATCGACGAGGACGACGGTGAAGTAGTGCGCGCTCAGCTGTTTTTCGACACCGACGGCACCGGCACGATTGGCTGGATCAAATACACCCCGGCTACCCACGAATTGCTCAACACCTCGGCCGAGTTGGATGAACCGGTGGCGTTGTCATTCGACGCCAAGTTTGCGGACGGCTATGCGAAGTGCCTGACAAAACAAAAGGCCGGCTAACGGCGAAAAGGATTTGCTATGACCAGCCTTAAGTGGGTGTTGATGATTGGCGGTTTGTTCAGCGCTACCAATGTCTTTGCCGTTGACCCGCCAATAGTGGGAGCCGCCGGAAACACAGTTACGTTCCAGGCAAAAAAATGGACATCACCCGTCGTGGAATCTACCACTGCCTGGTTCACCGCGAATGGAAAAACGTTCCCGTTGTTTCATGCCGGCATTGGTGGCCAGGCTTATCCTGATTGGCTCAGCCCTGACAAAAAATTTCTACTGGCGACTGCGGTGGAGTACGGCGTAGTCATAGGTGAGAACGGTGAGGAAATAGCGACATCACAAGGGCATTGCGATGTGATCTCGATGGAAACCGGTTGCGTGCTTGCTGAGAGTTACGAGCGGTTTTGTGAGGGTAAATGGGTAGGCAATCAATGGGTTTCCGAAGAGGGCGGGGTGCTCAATCCTGTCTTGGAGACTAAGTCACCCAAGGACCTGCTGAAATATGCTTCGAGTATCGAGCCGGTACAGTCCCGAGCAGAGTCCATCGAATGGAGCCTGAGCTTTTTAAGCCCGGAATCCTACATGGCCTGTCATCCCCCGGCGCAAAGTGTTCAGGCTTACAACGACCTCGGTTTCTACTTGGCCGAGGGCGGCAACGATGAGTTGGCGCTGAAGTTTTATCGAGGCGTTGAGGCGGTTGGTAAGCGCACGGTGCTGATGCTGAACATGGCTGATTCGCTATGGCGACTTGATCGCCAAGAGGAAGCGCAGCGTTATTACCGCGAGTACCGCGACGCGATGAGTGCCGCCGGTAAAGCGCAGAAGATTCCGCAACGCGTCGTTGAGCGATCCGAAATTCAGGGACTGAAAGAGTGAATATGTTCTTTCGCTTTATCGTGTTGAGCCTTGGGCTTCTATCCACTTCCTACGCATTTTCTGCCCCGCAAGTCCTCAAGGAAATTCCGGCTAGCTTGCTGGGTGATGCATCACGGCAAAAGGTGTTTGTGCTGGCGGGTGATGCGGACGAAGTTTCTAACCGATTGTTGATTGCGCCGGAACAAGCGCGTGACGAGGACATCTTGCTCGATACGTCGAAGGCGCTGCCTCTGATCAAGAGTCAGTACTCGTCTGCGCTTCAGGGTGTCTTCAGCGTCCATGTACTCAAAGGTCGCCCCGGCGTCATGACGGTCATTGATCCGCAGGCTGAAGAAGCTGTGGTCAAGCAGCCGTTCGTTGAGGCTGGGGATTACATCGCGCTGGTAACCAGCGAGGAAGATAACGCGGTTTACAACTTCAACCTGTTGTTCGCCTTCAATAGAGGCTCAAAGCAGTTTGAGCTGAAAGCTCTGCTGGAAGTGGCGAATAACGACTCCTGTGACCGGTCGCTTGTCAGCGTTGTGGAGTTGCCGGTGCAGACATTGGGCCCGATCACCCTCGCCTCTTTCGATGGGCGTGAAGCGCTGCAGAAGCTGCGGGTTGCTCGTACTGGCAGTATTGAGGGCGTTAGAAAGAAATTGATGACCGTCAATTCGGCTGATCTGCTGGATATGGCGCTGGCAGCCTACCGACAGGGTGATGACTCTTCCTTCAAGGATACGATGAGCTACGCGTTGATGGGTGGTGGTTCACATGACACTTGTCCCCCGGATAGCTATATCGCCGCAAAGTACTACTACCCGCAGCGTCCCGGCTGGTCCAACGACCTCGGTTTTCTGCTCGGCGAGGCGGGTTACTACGCAGAGTCCATTGAACTGTTGAATGCGGTAATTGCACACAACCCAGAGCGGACGGTGGCTTACCTGAATCTCGCAGATAGCTATTGGGCTATGAACGATAAAGAGCGAGCGGTGCCGGCGTACAAGCAATACGCATCGCGTATGTCGGAAGCGGGAAAGGCTTCGAAGATCCCGGCGAGGGTGGTTGAGCGCAGCGCTGTGGCGCCCGAGGCGTGACCAGCGCTCGGTGAGTTGCTGAAAGCATGTTTTTTATTACCCATGAACCGCTAAAGGAATGTTCGGTTTGAAATTTTCGTCTGCATTGTTTTCCGCGTTGCTCGTTTTCGTTCCTCTGGCGGCGCATAGCGAGGTCACGACCGAGGTTTTTTGCTTCCGCTCCTACGAAGGCAAACCCATAAATTTTGAATTCCGAACCTATTACGACTCTGTCGCCAAATGGAGCGGTGCTGGCGTCAAGTACAGCAAGTCAAAAAAGGCTATTGGGCTGGTTCATCGCAGTACTGAACAAGAAGAACTCGTGTATGGCCGGCCCTACCAGTACACGACAACTTGGGTTGAAGTAGTTGATGGCGCACTGACAGGTGAGTATCAGATGGTCACTCAGGGTGGCCGGGTTGATGCGATGTCGTATACGAATTACAAATCCGCAAAGAAGTATTCGTTTGAAAACGATTACAACGTGGATTCGAAACCTGAAACAGGTTGCCAATGGTGAGGCAGAGAATATTCAGGAAGGGGACTTAACGTCCCTTTATGGGTAGTCAATCCCGTCTCGCCGATGCGTGATGAGTCAGCGACAGGGATAGAGCCTGCGGTTTGCTTCGATCAGATAATCAATGTCGGAGTGTTTCCGGCGGCTATTCAAAAGCTTTCAAATATCGCTACTCTCTCGACCTTCAAAATTGCCATTGATTATCCATGCCCAAGAATCAAGGGGGCGGGTGGCGCCGGCAGACAGGGCGAACCAGTCAAATTTCGAGACCTGAGAGGTTTCCATGAAAAAGTCCAAACATGAACCTAAGCCTATGATGGCTGCCCGGCTCCAGGCCGAAGCTCGTGAAGTCTTGGCCAAGCGTTCCGATAAGCGCAGCCGCTTTCTGGATGTTGCGTTGGCCAAGGGTTCTGATTTTGAGCCTGTCGGTCGACTCGCCGGCTGACGGTTTAGGATTCTCAAAAAAGCTGCCGTGATTGGCAGTTTTTTTGTGCCTGGATTTTACAGGCAGTTGCAGAAAGGGGACTTAACGTCCCCTTTTTTTCATCCACAAATCTCGCTACGGCTTGGCCGCCACGCTTCGCACTTCAATCTGGTCGAGCGTCCCTTCCACCATCAATCTCACCCCGTCCGCCATTCTGCTCAGGGCCAGTGCCACCGAGCGGCGGGAGCCATGGAGGTCGTCGGCGAGGTCGCAGGCGATGACGCTGATGGACAGGAGGTCTTCGGAGGCGTTGGCCATGAGGGCTTCGGCGTCGGTGCCGGGGGAGAGTTTGAAGAGGCCGTTCTCGCGTTTGGGGTGTGGATCGACGGCTGGTTTGAAATGGTGGTCGAGGGCGCGCTCGGCGGCTTCGTGGAATTTCTTTGATTCCAGAGATTCGTAGGGCGAAACGTCTGGGTTTTCGGGGGGATTGGGTGTTGGTTTGATCATTCGGTCTTACTCCAGTTTAAGGAGCCGACACCGTTTCGCTCGCACTTCGAAAGTGGTGGCAGCTGTGCATAGGTGTGCAAGACCGGTGGAGTAACCCGGCAGACCCGAAGGCCTCCCATACACAGCCGCCATAACGATCCGCGAGCATAGGAAAACGCTCGGCGAATTGCCATAACCAATGTGTACTCCAACCGGACTTGCACGTCCGTATCGCCAATCTGCGGCGACACACAGAGCCTATCGATCGCTAGCCAACTCGCCTAGTTCATGGACAGCCCCGCACTTTGCAGGAAATTTCCCATAGATTCGCGGGGCGGAAGATCAAAAGATCGCAGGCTTCGCCAACTCCTACAGGGATGTGTTTCAACAGGTGTAGGAAAGGTGTGTGGTGAGACGCGGAGCATCTCGGGATGCATTCCCACGCGGAGCGGGGGAACGATCAGTGGGCGAGCGCTGAATCGTGACTTGGCGGTCATCGTGCGGGAAATGGTCAGCATCCTCTTCCAACAGCGTCAGATACTGGCGTTATCGTCCGAATCCCTTACACTGCCCCGGCCGTTCATTTTCCTTTTGAGGCTGTGCGCATGAAATTTCGTTTTCTTCTGTGGATGATGGGTTTGTTGATGGGTAAGGCCAGCCGGACAAATCCTGCGTTCCAGCAGCAGTTGGGTGACAAGGATCTGGTGTTTCAGCTGCAGACGCTGGACGGGAAAGTGGCGCGGCATTTCGTGGTCAAGGATCAGCGCATCACCAGCAAGTCTGGCGTGGTGGCAGAGCCGGCGTTTGCGATTGCGTTTAAAGATGCCGGTTATGGCTTTGCGACGATGCAGGCGAAGAACAAGCAGTTGGCGTTTATGCAGGGGATTCAGGACAAGTCGATCCAGCTCAAGGGCAATCCGGCGCTGGTGATGTGGTTTCAGGGGTTGATGAAGTATTTGAAGCCAAGAAAGGCGAAGGCTAAAGCTTAAGAAGTCGCTGGCTTGAACAAACCCATGCGCGCGCACTGAATAACGGTGCGCTTGTCTTGTAAGGCCATCATTGCGGCTCGCAAAGACAATCGGACTGTCATTTCTATCAGGTGTTTTGTGCATCGTCGCGATGCTCTACTCAAGTTCCAGTTCCGGCCTTAAGGGACTTCACCGACTTGATGGAGCAAGCTCATGACGCAGACACACAGTATTTCGACCCCCAAGTCTCTCGATCCGACATTTGCTCAGGATGGCGTGCTGACCTTACCGATACCCGGCATTGCGGGCGACGAAGCGGCGGCGGTCTTGGCGCTTCCCGATTCTAAATTACTCGTTGCGATACCTTTAACGGGAGCGAACGCCCCGGTTGCCATTGCGAGGCTGAATGACGACGGTTCGCTGGACGAGACCTTCGGTCTGGCGCGCAGAGGTTTCGTTGAAATAGCGCTGGAAGGGGCTCGGATCAGCTATGTCTCCGGTCTCGATGCGCTCGAGGATGATGGTTGGCTGATACGCCTTCAGTATTTCTCGACTACCTCCGATGACGTTGGCCTCGCACTGGTCCGCCTGAAAAAGACCGGTGAACTGAACGAAACGTTCGGCACCAACGGCGTGCGGTTCATCTCCCATTATGGCAACCCCGACCCCGCTAGCGCGCCGCGCAAGACCAGTCATCCGAGCAGCAGGTTCTCTCAGACTGCGCACGCTTCATTACGGTCAACGGCCCTGAAGGTGGGCGGCAAAATCGTCCTGCTTCATCTCGTGTTTTTTGCTGATGCGCCATTGCCAGTGGGCGTTGTGATACGTCTGCAAGCGGATGGCTCCCTCGATCGATCATTCAACGGTTCGGGCTATGTGGTTGTGAATGTCGCCACATCGAATAACGTCTCCGGTATCGCCGTTCAAGCCGATGGCAAGGTGCTGGTCTGCGGTGCATACCAGGACGGATCGGGAGGCCGTGGAGTTTTTCTGGCGCGTCTGGACACAAATGGCGCGCTGGACAGTCGATTCAACAACGGCCTGGCCTTGTTGATTCCCGACGATGAAGGCGAGAATTTTCTGCAATCGATTTCGGTACGTGAAGGCGATGGCAGGATTATCGTCGCGGGCCAAGCCCTGCGTAATGGTCTCGACGGTGGGTTGATCGCTGCATTCACGACCAGCGGCGCGGCAAACCTTGTGTTCAATGGTGGCAAGCCGCTGTTTTCGCCGTTACTAAAAGGGTTGGCGTGGACGCATACCTCGCAGGTGGGTGGTTTGATCGTTGTTGTCGGGCAGGGTGAGTCAGCCGTGGTGACGGCGCGTTTTCTTGCTGATGGAAAACCGGATACGGCTTTCAACGGTACGGGGCATGCGTTGTTTGAAGACAGCGCAGGGGAAGCCTTCGCGCGAGGTTTGGCCGTCATGGGGGACAGCCGGATCGTGGTGTGCATTGAACTCTCCGTCCATTCTGATCTTCCCAAAGTCCCTGGGCGTTTCGTGCGCTATCTGGCGGGCACGCCATCCTTGAATAACGATCCGACCTTCGGCGACGGTGGCATCCTCAGATTTCCGTTTCCCGGGTTCTCGGGGTATGACGTCAGGGCACTGCTGGCGCTGCCGCAAAACAAATTGCTGGTTGCCGTTCGCCTTTCAACACCCGGTGCGCCTACACGGATCGTTCGCCTGCTTGAAGACGGTGCTCTCGACTCAGCTTTCGGTGGAGAAGACTCCGGCTACGTCGAGATCAGGCTGAAAGAAAGTTTTTACATGAGTCGGATCCTCGGGTTTACACCGCTGAGCGATGGCGGTTGGCTGGTTGGTGCTCAGTACACGGAAGAGGGCGCGAATAACTCGACGGGCCTGGTGCTGGTCAGACAGCGCGAGGACGGGCAACTGCATACGTCTTTCGGGGAACAAGGTGTGCTCTATCTTCCCTACGCGAAGATGGGCGGCGGCGGATATACCGGGGTGGTGCAAGCGTCTGCCAGCGGTGCCGCAGTGGCTGGCGCAGCAGGGCTGGTCGCGCAACAACTGGACGAAAAAATCGTCGTGGTCAGTACCGTTGAGGATGCTGCCGGACGGACAAAAGGTATCGCTCTGAGGTTCGATCCGAACGGTTCTCCCGATACGACCTTCAACGGCACTGGCTTTGCGTTCATAGAGCTTGCAGAGATTTCGCCTTCTGACATCGTTGCGCAAGCGATCGCGACCCATGTGGATGGAGCCGTGGTGATCTGCGGCCATTACTTCGCGAAGAGTGCGCATGGCGCCTTTGTTACCCGTCTCAACGCCACGGGCAAGGTTGACGCAGACTTTGGAAACAACGGCGCGGTGGACGTGCCCCACGATCAATGGATAAGCCTGGACGTTGCGGCAATCGTCGACGACAAGATTGTTGTGGCCGGCGGTGCGGCGGTGGAGGGCGTCTCTCAGGGCTTGATTGCGGTGCTCAATCTCAGCGGCTCCTACAATCGGGTGTTCAATGGTGGTCAACCACTGATTTCGTCACCTGTCTCCCAAGGTGTCAGATGGTTGCATTGCGTGCCGCGTACGGACGGTTCAGTCATCGTTTGCGGTAACAGTGGCACTGGCGCGCTTGATGAGAATCTCAGCGCGGTCACCGCACGCTTTCTGGCGGATGGTTCTCCAGACTCCTCTTTCTTTGGTTCGGGATTTACCGTTTTCAATGAAAGCGCGGGTTTCGAATACCCCCACGGCATGGCGGTAATGGACGATGGGCGCATCGTGGTGGGCGGAGTGTATTTCACCGACTCTGGGTACGATAAAGGCTGGGTGATCCGTTACCTGGACAAGTCGGCTTAAGCCGGAGGTTGGCCCATCGCGGGCAAGCGTCGCTCCAACTGGAGGTTGCTTGCCCGCTTTGCATTCAGGCCTGGCTGAACTGCGAAGCCAGTTCGCGCAATAACACCTCGGCCTCAAGCACTTTGCTGACGACGTCATTGGCTTTGTCGCGAGTCAGGCCGACGCGTTCGAGCAGCGCATCCGGAATATCTTCATCCGGTCCAGAGCCAATCCCGCGTCCACGCAGCAGGCGCACGGCCAGGCAGACGAGGTTCGGGTATTCGGCGTAGGCGCCGTCGTAGCTTGGGTCGTGCTGGAAGCGCAGGGCGGTGGCCAGTTCATCGGGCATGTCCCAGTAGCGCATCAGCCACGAGCCGATCTGTTCGCGGCTGATACCGAGCAGGTGTTGCTCGATGTAGCTGTGGCACAGGTGCGGGTTGACCTCCAGGTGGCGGCAGATCAGCGAGAAGTGCGGCGGGAACACGTGGGCCAGCAGCAGGTAACCGAAGTTGTGCAGCAGACCCGCCAGATACGTCAGGCCGGCTTCCGGACGCTGGGCGCGCGGCATGGCGCGGGTCAGGCCTTCGATGACGGCGGCGGTGTAGATCGATTGCTGCCAGTACGGCGTGGTGTGTTGCGGGTGGTCTTTCGGCAGGCTCAGGGTCTTGCCGAGGGCCAGGCCCAGCGCCAGGTTGATCACCAGATCGAAACCGAGCACGCGAACGATCGCGTCTTCCACCGAACGAATCTTGCCCGGCGAAGCGTAGTACGGCGACGCCGCCCAGCTCACCACTTGTGCGGCCAGCGCCGGGTCGGTTTCAACCACGCCGGTGATGTCGTCGATGGTGGCGTTGGGGTCAACGCGCAGCTTGATGATTTTTTGCGCGGTTTCGGCCAGCGGCGGAATCTCGATGGTCGCTTCCAGACGCTGCTGAATACGCCGCGCAGTGAAGGCTTGTACGGCCTGGGTGATTTCCTCGCGGTCATCGTCCGGGCGGTCGAGGTTCGGGCGGATACTGCTCAGGGCTTCGCCGAAGTTGGCGGCGCTGGCCTTGGTCAGCATGGTCTTGAAGTCTTCGCTGGCGATTTCCAGCAGCAGGCCCGGCTCGCCGGAGTTGATCAGCAACTTCGGTTCGCGCAGCAGGCTCTCTTCGTAGAGGCACGGCGAACTGGTCAGCGCCGGCAGGCCTGGCAGCAAGCTCAGGCTGTGCTTGCCGAGCATCTTTTCCAGGCGCTCGGTGGACACGGCGGTCAGGCGCCGGCCAGTCAGTTCGGCGAGTCTGTTGAGGTCGAGCAATTGGCTCTGCGGAAACAGCACCATCAGCGCGCCGACGGCGTCGTCCAGCAACACGGCTTGTACCTTGCGCGATGCATTGAGGCCGTGGTGGTCGAGCACTTCTTCGTAGGCGATGCCCAGCTTGCCCAGCAGCAGCCGAATGACAGACGGCGCGTGCGGGGATTCGGGGGCGAGAGCGGCTTCGGTCATGATCTGTATCCGTTTTTGAAACAATGGCAGGAGTATAACCACCTTGGTCAGAACGATCTGTCAGAAACTGCGACGGTGCTCACACTTGGCCGTATTGCTGCCCGTGGCGCAACCAGCGATCGAGTAATGGGCTGACGTGGGTTGGCCAGCGTTCCAGCAGGGCTTGCGCGGCGTCGCGGACGGCGGGCAGCAAGTCGGCGTCGCGCATCAGGTCGGCGACTTTGAATTGCAGCAGACCGGTCTGGCGGGTGCCGAGCATTTCGCCGGGGCCGCGCAGTTCGAGGTCTTTTTCAGCGATGACGAAACCGTCATTGGTCTCGCGCATGATGCCCAGGCGCTGGCGACCGATCTGCGACAGCGGCGGGTGGTAGAGCAGCACGCAATGGCTGGCGGCGCTGCCCCGGCCAACGCGACCGCGCAACTGGTGCAGTTGCGCGAGGCCAAGACGCTCGGGGTTTTCGATGATCATCAGGCTGGCGTTGGGCACGTCGACGCCGACTTCGATCACCGTGGTCGCGACCAGCAGTTGCAGGTTGCCGGCCTTGAATTCGGCCATCACGGCGGCCTTCTCGACGGGTTTCATGCGCCCGTGAATCAGCCCGACTTTCAATTCGCCGAGGGCAAGAGTGAGGTCTTCGAACGTGGTTTCGGCGGCCTGACAGGTCAGCTCTTCCGACTCTTCAATCAGCGTGCACACCCAGTAGGCCTGACGGCCCTCGGCGCAGGCACCGCGCACGCGTTCGATGACTTCGACGCGGCGGGTGTCGGTGACCAGTACGGTGTTGACCGGCGTTCGTCCGGGCGGCAGTTCGTCGAGGATTGAAGTGTCGAGGTCGGCGTAGGCGCTCATCGCCAGCGTGCGTGGAATCGGTGTGGCGGTCATGATCAGTTGATGCGGGCACATGCGCCCGCCGACGCCTTTCTGCCGCAGCGCCAGACGTTGTTGCACGCCGAAGCGGTGTTGTTCGTCGATGATCACCAGCGCGAGGTTCTTGAACTGCACTTCGTCCTGGAACAGCGCGTGGGTGCCAACCACCATCGGTGCGCCGCTGGCGATCTGTTCCAGCGCGGCAACACGGTTCTTGCCCTTGAGCTTGCCGGCCAGCCACGCGACTTCAATGCCCAGCGGCTCGAGCCAGCGCTTGAAGGTGATGAAGTGTTGTTCGGCGAGAATCTCGGTTGGCGCCATCAGCGCGACCTGATAACCGGCCTCCAGCGCTTGCAGGGCGGCGAGGGCGGCAACCACGGTTTTGCCGGCGCCGACGTCACCCTGAATCAGCCGCAACATCGGTTCGTGCTGACTGAGGTCGTAGGCGATTTCATTGCCAACGCGCTGTTGCGCACCGGTCGGATTGAAGCCGAGGTTGGCCAGATATTTCGGTGGCAGCTTTTTCGCCTTCGGCATCGCTGGCGCGCGCAGTGAACGCATGCTTTCTCGCAGACGCTGTTGCGACAGTTGATGGGTCAGCAGTTCTTCGAAAGCGAGACGATGCTGCGCCCAGTGATGACCGAGCGCGAGTTCGTCGACGTCGGCATCGGCGGGCGGGTTGTGCAGGTAGCGAATCGCATCGGCCAGCGGCGCCAGTTGATAGTCGCGGGCGAGTTCGGTCGGCAGCCAGTCGGGCAAGGTGTCTGGCTTGAGCATCGTCAGCGTTTGCAGGCACAGCTGACGCAGACGCGCTTGGGTCAGGCCTTCGGTGAGCGGGTAGACCGGGGTCAGGGTTTCATCCACCGGCGGCGGTTCGTCGCCGGTGATGGCGCGATATTCCGGGTGGTAGATTTCCAGTCCTGAGGCGCCGGGCCGGGCTTCGCCGTAACAGCGAACCCGCGTGCCGCGCTTGAGGCCTTCTTTCTGTGCGTTGCTGAAATGGTAGAAGCGCAGGCTGAGACCGCCGGTGCCGTCCTGCAGGCGCACGACGAGGCTGCGGCGTCGGCCCATGACCACGTCGGCGCCGCTGACGGTGCCTTCGACCACGGCGTCCTGTCCCGGTCGCAACGCGCCGATTGGCACCACACGGGTGCGATCCTGATAGCGCAGCGGCAGGTGGAACAGCACGTCCTGCAGATTCTCCAGGCCGACCTTGGCCAATTTCTCGGCCATGGCTTCGCCAACACCCTTGAGTGCCGTCACCGACACTTGCGACAGCTCAGTCATGACGCTCGCTTAACCGGCCGTAACCGGCGCCGCTGGCTTGGCCACCGAACACAGGCGAATGGAGTCGGCGAGGATCTCGATGGCTTTCGGCCGCGGGAAGCTCGCGCGCCAGGCGATGGCCACGGTGCGGAACGGCACCGGCGGCGACAGTGGGCGCACTTCAATCACGCCCGGAGCGTAGTGGTGGCTGTCGACCGCCGACAACGGCAGGATCGAGATGCCCAGACCGGAGGCGACCATGTGCCGGATGGTTTCCAGCGAGCTGGATTCGACCGTAGTGTGCTTGGCGCCGTCGTTGCCCTTGGTCAGGGTCGGGCAGGCTTCCAGCACTTGATCGCGGAAGCAGTGGCCTTCACCGAGCAGCAGCAGGCTCTTGTCGTTGAGCAGGCCGGCGTCGATGGTTTCTTTCTGCGTCCACGGGTGCTGCGCCGGCATCAAGACGTAGAACGGCTCGTCATAGAGCGGCAGGGTCAGCACGTCGGCTTCGTTGAACGGCAGGGCGATGATGATCGCGTCGAGCTCGCCGTTGCGCAGTTTGTCGCGCAGCACGTGGGTGAAGTTTTCTTCGATGTACAACGGCATCTGCGGGGCGACCCGGTGCAGTTGCGGAATCAGATGCGGGAACAGGTAAGGGCCGACGGTGTAGATTGCGCCGACTTTCAGTGGGGCGGTCAGCTGGTTCTTGCCGGCCTGGGCCAGTTCGCGGATGCCTTGGGCTTGCTCCAGAACCTTCTGCGCCTGGGCGACGATGCCTTCGCCGACCGGGGTCAGGCGCACGGCGCTTTTGCTGCGCTCGAAAATCAGCACACCGAGTTCGTCTTCAAGCTTTTTCACGCCCACCGACAGGGTCGGCTGGCTGACGTGGCAACGTTCGGCGGCGTGGCCGAAATGCTGCTCTTGGGCGAGGGTAACGATGTAGCGTAATTCTGTGAGGGTCATAGCAAGCGTCCATGAAGATGCGGGCCAAGCATACCGGCTGCAATCGATAGACGCACGTTATCAGACTGAGCGCTCAATGCGACTACGTCATAAAGCAAAAGATCGCAGCCTTCGGCAGCTCCTACAGGGAAATGCATTCCAATGTAGGAGCTGCCGAAGGCTGCGATCTTTTGATCTTGCTACTTAGCGGCGGCGTTCGAGCGAGTAAACAAACGGCGCCACAATTTCGATCGAGCCATTGTTCAACATGTCGGCCGGTGGCTTGGGCAACGGTTGTGCGCGGCGGATCATTTCCAGGGTAGCCCGGTCCAGATCGGCGTTGCCGGAGCGGCCCACCAGTTCGAACGACAGCACATTACCTTCGGCATCCACCACGAAACGCAGACGGTTCAAGCCTTCCTTGCCCCGTGCCTGAGCACTGGCCGGGTACTTTTTGTACTTGGCCAAATGCGCGAGCAGAGTGCCTTGCCAGCTGGCCTTGGCAGCCATCTGAGCAGGCGACGGACCCGGTGCAGGCTGGGCGGATTTCTCCGTCGGTGCCTGAGTCGGTTGCGTGTCGGCCGGTTTCTCCTCGGAAGGTTTTTCCTTCGGTGGATCGGGCAGCTTCTTCTCGACCGGCTTCGGCGGTTTAGGCTTGGGCTTCGGCTTGGGTTTCTGCACCGCGATTTCAGCTTTCGGTGCTTCGGCCAGCTTCGGAATCGGCAACTCTTCCACCGGGGCCGGTGGCTGCGGCGGTGTGACGACTTTCGGCGGAGCAGGCGGTGGCGGGGCCGGAACCGGGGCCAACTCGACCATCATTGCCTGCGGCGGCAATTCGATGGGCGGGCGGGCGGTCCAGTTCAGCGCCAGCGCGATGGCCAGCGCATGAACGCCCAGCACCACGGCCAGGCTACCGCTGTAACGCGTCAGCTTATGGCGCGTCGTGATCATTTCTTGGCTGCCGTCTCAAGTCCGACCAGACCGACCTTCAGGTAACCGGCAGAGCGCAGGTTATCCATCACGCTCATGAGATCGCCGTAATCCACGCCTTTATCGGCCTGGAAGAAGATGGTGGTGTCTTTCTTGCCCTTGGTTCTGGCGTCGAGGGTTGCGCCCAGTGCTTCGGGCTTCACTTCGTCTTCACCGAGGAACAGGCGTTGGTCAGCCTTTACGCTGAGGAACACCGGTTTCTCTGGCCGCGGCGCCGGTTTGGCGGTCGAGGCAGGCAGGTCGACTTTGATGTCCACGGTGGCCAACGGAGCGGCCACCATGAAGATGATCAACAGCACCAGCATCACGTCGATGAACGGCGTGACGTTGATTTCGTGGTTCTCGGCCAGATCGTCGTCTGCGCCTTCTTTCAAATGCAGGCCCATGGCCGATTACCCCACTTTGACCATGTGCGGCTGCGAGCTGCGCTCAGGCTGGTGGTCGAGGTCGCGGCTGACCAGCAGCAGAACTTCTGCCGAAGCGTCGGAAACCTGCGCCTTGTAACCGGCGATGGAGCGGGCGAACACGTTGTAGATCACCACGGCTGGAATCGCAGCAACCAGACCCAGTGCGGTGGCCAGCAGTGCTTCAGCAATACCGGGCGCTACGACAGCAAGGTTGGTGGTCTGGGTTTTGGCGATGCCGATAAAGGAGTTCATGATGCCCCATACAGTACCGAACAGACCGACGAACGGCGCGGTGGAACCGATGGTGGCGAGGACGCCGGTGCCGCTGCTCATGTTGCGACCACAGGCTGCAACCAGACGCTCAAGGCGGAAGCTGACGCGTTCCTTGATGCCTTCTTTCTCGCGGCTGTTGACCGACAGGCGCATCTCTTCGAGCGCGTCGTGCACCAGCAGGTTGGCGAGGGTGCCTTCCTTGCCGGCGGTCGCGCTGGCTTCTTTAAGGGTGGTGGCTTTCTTCAGGGCGGCGATTTCGCCACGCAGACGACGCTTGGCGCCCATCAGCTCGAAGCCTTTGGCGATCCAGATGGTCCAGGTGATGATGGAGGCGATGGCCAGACCGATCATCACGATTTTCACGATGATGTCGGCGTTCTGGTACATGCCCCACGGCGACAGGTCGTGGGCCATGCCCAGGCTGTTGTCGGCTTCGAGAACTTCAGGAACGTCGGCAGCGTCGACTGCTTGTACTGGATCGGTCGCGGCCGGAGCAGCGGCAGGGGCTTCAGCAGCAGGGGCGTGCTGTTCGGTCGCGGCCGGTGCGGCAGGTGCTTGAGCGTCGGCGAAAGCGGCAGTCGGTGCCAGCATCAGGCTGAGCAACAGAGCCGCCACTGCGCTCCAGGCGCGAGGTCGATTGGTTGGCGAAGCGGGGATTTGATTACGTGTCATGCTGGCCGGACCTGAGATAGAAAAACGGTGATGCTCTACCAGGCCTCGTAAGGCCGAGAACAAAAGTGGCGTGCATTATTGCAAGTAATTCTTGTTAACAAAAGTAATAGAGTATCTTTTTTTCCTGCATTGCTAGCCGCTCGTCCTGTCCCGAGGCTAGTCTGTGTCTTTCCGATAGGAGTTTTTTGATGTCCGCGCCTTCTGTTTTGATTGCCGGTTGTGGTGATGTCGGCAGTCGTCTGGCCAAGCAATTGCTGGCGGCTGGCTGGGAAGTTCATGGCTTGCGCCGGGATGTTTCGAAGCTGCCTGCTGGGGTGACCGGCGTTGCCGGTGACCTGTTCAATGAAGACTGCCCGGCGACCTGGCCGGTCGGTGCCGTGGACTATCTAGTGTATTGCGCAGCGGCAACCGATCACGATGAAGCCGGTTATCGCGCGGCTTATGTGCAGGGTTTGCAGAACGTGCTGAGCTGGCTCGACGACTATGGTCAGGTGCCTGAGCAACTGATCTTCGTGTCCAGTAGCAGCGTTTATGGGCAGCAGGAGGGTGAGTGGGTCGATGAGAACTCAGAGACCATCGCTGCCGGTTATTCAGGACGATTGATGCTGGAGGCTGAGCAGGTCGCGCTTAAGAGTGGCATTCCTGCGAGCATTCTGCGGTTGACCGGCATCTATGGCCCGGGCCGCGAGTGGCTGCTGACTCAAGTGCGTCGCGGCTATCGCGTTGCGGTCGATCCGCCGCTGTATGGCAATCGGATTCATGCTGACGACGCGGCAGGGTTGCTGGCGTTCCTGTTGGAGAAGGCTCGGCAGGGCGTGAAGCTTGAGGATTTCTACATCGGTGTCGACGATGCACCGGCGCCATTGGCGGAAGTCGTAGGCTGGTTGCGTGAGTATCTGGGCGTTACCGAGTGGGCGGACGACGCCAGCGTACGGCGCACGGGCAGCAAGCGTTGCAGCAATGCCCGGGCTAAAGCGTTGGGCTGGACGCCAATGTACCCAAGCTACCGCGAAGGCTATGCCGCGATCCTCGAAGGTAAATGCTGACTTTTTAACAACACAAAACAACTATGGGAGCGAGCAGGCTCGCTCCCACATTTGATCTTCAGTGGTTTCAGAAGCGGGTTACTGCTTCTCCAGCAACCACTTGCGCTCGCCCGGCGTGTACTGCGGCATTTCATCCGCCAGCGCTGTGTTCACGGCCTGGAAAATCTCCAGTTCCTTGCCCTTGCGCGCAAAGATGTAGGCATTGCCTTGACCGTTGAGTTGCAACCACATGTTGTCGTTGGTGCTGCTCATCGACGCGCAATCGCCCGCCAGGCACAAGGCATAACGGTCGGCCCCCGGCAAACCGGAAACCTGGCCATCAGCCTGGAACTGCACGGTGCTGCCTTCGCCCTGACCATTGGCGATTGTCCAGCTGCCGCCCATGTAGGCGGAATACAGCGCGCGTTCGAAACTGGCACCGATCGGCGCGCCTTCCGGCACCGGAATCTGTGCGCGGTCGAACACCTGCTCGGGTTCGTTCTCGCTGGCGGCTTGCTGCAGTTGCCCGCCGTCGCGTTTCAGCTCGCTGGCGGAGCTGCCATAGAAGTCGACTTTCCAGGCGCCGGATTTCTCACCCAGCAGCCGTCCTTCGACGTTCTCAAAACCGTTGGTGTAGCGGGCCTGACTGGCCTTGGTGTTGACGTCCCACTCAAGGTTCGGGCCGTAAGCCTGAAGCGCTTCGCGCAGGGGGCCGCCCTTGGCTGCGGCATCGATCGCCACCTGGTTGATCCAGGTGCCGCTGATGTCACGGTCGGCAGGGTTGCTGGCGCAGCCGCCGAGGAAAATGGCGAGCAGCGGGAGAGCTAGCGCTTTGCGCATGGTGGAATCCTTTCAAAACCTTTTCTTGCAGCAACCGGCGCGGCGTTTGAAGGCCGCGCCGTGCGCATCACTCGATGACCAGAATGGCATCCATTTCAACCTGCGAACCCTTCGGCAGGGCAGCAACGCCGATGGCGGCGCGGGCCGGGTATGGCTGGTCGAAGTACTTGCCCATGATCTCGTTGACCTTGGCGAAGTGGCTCAGGTCGGTGAGGAAGATGTTCAGTTTGACGATGTCCTTGAACGAACCGCCAGCGGCTTCAGCCACGGCTTTGAGGTTCTCGAACACCTGGACGGTCTGGGCTTCGAAGCCTTCAACCAGTTCCATGGTTTTTGGGTCCAGAGGAATCTGACCCGACATGTAAACGGTGTTGCCTGCCTTGATCGCCTGGGAGTAAGTACCGATGGCGGCCGGGGCCTTGTCGCTGGTGATAACAGTCTTGGTCATGTATGACTCCTTGTAATGGTTGAGTTATGCACGCATGCGGGTGATGCGGATCACCCCGGTCAAGGCGCGCAGCTTCTTGATCACGCGGGCCAGGTGCACACGGTCGTGGACGCTGACCACCAACTGGACCACGCTGATGCGACCATCGCGTTCGTCCATGCTGATTTTCTCGATATTGCCGTCGGCTGCGTTGACGCTGCTGGCCAGCAGGGCGATCAGGCCGCGCTGGTGTTCCAGCTCGACGCGCAGTTCGACGTTGAATTCGCCCGTGACATCCTTGGCCCACGAGAGCTGGATGCATTTTTCCGGGTTGTGCCGGATTTCGCTGATGTTGCGGCAGTTGTCCAGGTGCACGACCATGCCTTTGCCCGCCGACAGGTGCCCGACAATCGGGTCGCCCGGGATCGGCGTGCAGCACTTGGCGTAGCTGAGCACCAGACCTTCGGTGCCGCGAATCGCCAGCGGGCCTTCCGGGCTTGGCAGTTGTTCGCCTTCGCCGAGCAGGCGGCGGGCGACCACGTAGGCCATGCGGTTGCCGAGGCCAATGTCTTCGAGCAAGTCTTCGATCAGTTCGAGGCGGTATTCGGTGAGCATCGCCTTGACGCGTTCGGCCGGAATCTTCTCCAGCGAACTGTCGAAACCGTTGAGCACCTTGTTCAGCAGACGTTCGCCGAGGCTGATGGATTCAGAGCGGCGTTGCAGTTTCAATGCATGGCGGATGTGCGTGCGCGCCTTGCCGGTGACGACGAAATTGAGCCACGCCGGGTTCGGCCGTGCGCCGGGGGCGCTGACGATCTCGACCGTGGAGCCGCTTTGCAGCGGTTCGGACAGCGGTGCGAGACGACGGTTGATCCGGCAGGCGATGCAGCTGTTGCCGACATCGGTGTGCACCGCGTAGGCAAAGTCGACCGCCGTGGAGCCTTTCGGCAGCTCCATGATCCGGCCTTTTGGTGTGAACACGTAGACCTCGTCCGGGAACAGGTCGATCTTCACGCTTTCGATGAATTCCAGCGAGTTGCCGGCACGTTGCTGCATTTCCAGCACGCCTTTGACCCACTGGCGGGCACGGGCGTGGGTGCCTTTCGGCTGCTCGTCACCGCTGGACTTGTACAGCCAATGGGCGGCGATGCCGTTGTTGGCCATCTCTTCCATTTCGCGGGTGCGGATCTGGATCTCGATCGGTACGCCGTGCATGCCAAACAATGTGGTGTGCAGCGACTGATAGCCGTTGGCCTTGGGGATCGCGATGTAATCCTTGAAGCGCCCCGGCAACGGTTTGTACAAGTTATGTACAGCACCCAGCACGCGGTAGCAGGTATCAACCTTGTCGACGATGATCCGGAACGCATAGACGTCCATGATCTCGTTGAAGGCCCGACGCTTGCCGCGCATTTTCTTGTAAATGCCGTAGAGGTGTTTCTGACGACCGCTGACTTCGCCCTGGATACCGTCGATGGCGAGGCAATGACCAAGGGACTCTTCGATCTTGTTGACGATTTCCTTGCGGTTGCCCCGGGCGCGTTTGACTGCCTGGTAGATCCGCGCGGAACGCATCGGGTGCATGGCCTTGAAGCCGAGGTCTTCGAATTCGATGCGGATCGCATGCATGCCCAGCCGGTTGGCGATGGGCGCGTAGATTTCGAGGGTTTCCTTGGCGATGCGTCGGCGTTTTTCCCCGGACAGCACTTCGAGCGTGCGCATGTTGTGCAGGCGGTCGGCAAGCTTGACCAGGATCACGCGAATATCGCGTGCCATGGCCATGGCCATTTTCTGGAAGTTTTCAGCCTGGGCTTCGGCCTTGGTCTCGAAATTCATCTGGGTCAGTTTGCTGACCCCGTCGACCAGTTCGGCCACGGTTTCACCGAACTGCGCTTGCAGCGCTTCCTTGGCAATACCGGTGTCTTCGATCACGTCATGCAGCATCGCGGCCATCAGGCTCTGATGGTCCATGTGCATGTCGGCAAGAATATTGGCCACGGCAAGAGGATGCGTGACGTACGCCTCGCCGCTGCGACGGCGCTGACCGTCATGGGCTTGTTCGGCGTAGAAATACGCTCGGCGGACCAGGTTGACCTGGTCATTGCCGAGGTAGGTCGATAAGCGATCGGCGAGGGCGTCTATGCTCGGCATGATAATTCCTGCCGTAAGCTGTGATCCCGCGCCGTGCTACGTCGACCAGGCATAGGCTTAGACGGCCTCGTTGGACTCGTCCTCGAACGCTGCGAACAGCGGCTCATCCTGGACGATTTCCTGCTCGGCGATGAACTCGTAGCTCATCAGGCCTTCAGCGATTTCACGCAGCGCTACAACGGTAGGCTTGTCGTTTTCCCACTGAACCAGTGGCTCTTTGCCGCCGGTGGCCAGTTGACGGGCACGTTTGGTAGAGAGCATGACCAGCTCAAAACGGTTTTCCACGTGGTTCAGGCAGTCTTCAACGGTTACGCGGGCCATGGTATTCCTCGGAGCGAATGCAATATGCGCGCTGCCCGGTTGGGCGAGCGGACTAAACAGTTTAAAAAATCACCAGCGATTAGGGAAGCGCTGATTTTTTGACCAAGCCCTTCAACGCGCTGCAAGCACCAATGTAAAGCGCTTGCAGCTGTTTTGGGAAGTGCTGATTATCCGAGCAATTCGGCCAGCAACTTGCCGAAACGTACTTGCTGGCGTTTCTGTTGGAGTTGATTGGCGCGGAAAATCGCCTTCAGATCGTCAAGTGCATGAGCAAAATCGTCGTTGATGATCAGGTAGTCGTACTCGACATAGTGACTCATCTCGCTGACCGCTTCGCGCATCCGGCCGTCAATGATCTCGTCGCTGTCCTGGCCACGGTTGGTCAGGCGCTGGTGCAGTGCCTGAAGCGACGGCGGCAGGATAAAGATCGAGCGAGCTTGCGGCATCAGCTTGCGCACTTGCTCGGCGCCCTGCCAGTCGATTTCCAGAATCAGGTCGTGACCTTCGTCCAGCGTCTGCTGCAGGCGGCTTTGCGAGGTGCCGTAGAAGTTGCCGAAGACTTCGGCACGTTCGAGGAAGTCGCCGTGCTCGCCCATCTTCACGAACTCTTCGCGCGTCACGAAGTGATAGTTCACGCCGTCCACTTCACCCGGACGCATTGCGCGCGTGGTGTGGGAAACCGAAACACGAATTTCCGGTATGGCGTCGGTCAACGCCTTGACCAGACTGCTCTTGCCCGCGCCCGATGGCGCGGAAATGATGTACAGGGTGCCGGTGCTGTGGGTCATGTCAGGGATAGCCTTACTCAATATTCTGCACTTGTTCGCGCATCTGCTCGATCAACACCTTGAGGTTGACGGCGGCTTGGGTGCTGCGCGGGTCGAAGGCCTTGGAGCCCAGTGTGTTGGCTTCGCGGTTGAGTTCCTGCATCAGGAAATCGAGGCGGCGTCCGGCCGCGCCGCCGGATTTGAGCACCCGGCGCACTTCGATGATGTGGGTGCTCAGGCGATCCAGTTCTTCGGCCACGTCGCTCTTTTGCGCGAGCATGACCATTTCCTGTTCGAGGCGCTGCGGGTCCAGCTCGGCCTTCATGTCGGCGAAGCGGTCGAGGACTTTCTGGCGTTGGGTGGCCAGCATCTGTGGCACCAGTTCACGCAGGGTCACCACGTCTTCCTCAATGGAGGTCAGACGCTCGTTGATCAGGCGTGCCAGCTCAGCGCCTTCGCGCTCGCGGCCGGCCTTCAACTCTTTCAGGCCTTGATTGAACAGGGCCAGTGCGTCGGCGTTCAGTGCCTGCGGGTCAGTCGCATCACCCACCAGTACGCCGGGCCAGGCCAGCACTTCCAGGGGATTGAGTGCGGCAGGATTCTTGATCAAGCCGGCAATGGTCTCGGCCGCTGCGACCAGTTGCGCGGCGCGCTCGCGATCGACTTGCAGGGTTTTGCCGGTGCTTTCTTCGGTGAACCGCAGGGTGCATTCGAGTTTGCCCCGCGACAGGCCCTGACGCAGCGCTTCACGCACCGCGCCTTCGAGATCGCGAAACGACTCCGGCAGACGCAGGTGAGGTTCAAGGTAGCGGCTGTTGACCGAGCGCAGTTCCCAGCTCAGGGTGCCCTGTGCGCCGGCTTTTTCGACGCGGGCGAAGGCGGTCATGCTGTGCACCATGGCGGTGACCTCGCAATGCAGATCGGCGCAGCAGGATGTTCCGCAGGCGCGATATCAATGAATTTAAGCCGACTGGCAGCAAAGGCGCAGGATTGTAGCGCAGTGCAGCGAATGCGCCCAAACACACGGTGTGACAAAGGGCTGCAGCCCGTCGGTAATGGGAGTTTCAGGGCCTTCGGTCGACGCTCGGGTTTTTAACGAGTGCCCAGGCGCGGTGCAGCGCTCTATAATGCTCGGCAGTTTTCCGTCCCCAGTACAGGTATTCCCTATGAAACGTCCAAGTGGTCGCGCTGCCGATCAGCTCCGCTCGATCCGCATTACCCGCAACTACACCAAACACGCCGAGGGATCCGTACTGGTCGAATTCGGTGATACCAAAGTCATCTGCACCGTCAGCGTCGAAAACGGCGTGCCGCGCTTCCTCAAAGGCCAGGGTCAGGGTTGGTTGACCGCCGAGTACGGCATGCTGCCGCGCGCCACTGGCGAGCGTAACCAGCGTGAAGCGAGCCGTGGCAAGCAGGGCGGTCGCACCCTGGAAATCCAGCGTCTGATCGGCCGTTCCCTGCGCGCTGCGCTGGACATGTCCAAGCTGGGCGACGTGACCCTGTACGTCGACTGCGACGTGATCCAGGCCGACGGTGGTACTCGCACGGCTTCGATCACCGGTGCCATGGTTGCGCTGGTTGATGCGCTGAAAGTGATCAAGAAGCGTGGTGGCCTGAAGGGTGGCGATCCGCTCAAGCAGATGATTGGTGCCGTGTCGGTCGGCATGTATCAGGGCGAGGCCGTGCTGGATCTGGACTATCTTGAAGATTCCGCTGCCGAGACTGACCTCAACGTAGTGATGACCAGCACCGGTGGTTTCATCGAAGTGCAGGGCACTGCCGAAGGCGCGCCGTTCCAGCCTGAAGACTTGAACGCCATGCTGGAGCTGGCCAAGCAGGGCATGAACGAAATCTTCGAACTGCAAAAGGCTGCATTGGCCGACTGAGCAGGTTATTAACCGCAAGGAGGACGCGATGAGTGACGAGCAAGAGCTGCTGCCCAAACCGAGCCAGGAGGTTCGCCAATGGGCGATGTTTTGTCACTTGTCCGCCTTGCTGGGGATCTGGATTCCGTTCGGCAATCTGATCGGACCGTTGATCCTCTGGCAGATGAAGCGCGAAACGGACCCGTTCATCGATGCTCAAGGTAAAGAGGCGCTGAATTTTCAGATCACCGTCGCCATCGCATCGTTGATCTGCTTCCTGCTGATGGTGCTGATCATCGGGTTCTTTCTGCTGGGAATATTGGCTATCGGCGCACTGGTTTTGACGATCATTGCGGGAGTTAAGGCTAATGAAGGCTTCCCGTACCGATATCCGTTTACCTGGCGGCTGATCAAATAAAAAGATTATAAAGTTTTAGAATAAATGCCCTGACATGTCAGGGCTTTTTTATTTCTGAAGCAGAGCTAACTCGCGTTGTATGTAGGAATAATCCTTCTGCGATGAGTGGTGTATAACATTTTATATAAAGGCCGCCGTTACACGTTTGGTCACAACTGCATTGCCTTGCTGCTGATATATGTCCTTGGAATCGGGTGTGGCGATTGTTAAAGTTTCCCCGTTAATACTTCTCCAGAAATATTAAGATATATTCAAGCCATCGAAGGTTCTTGAATTCCCGAGTAATCAGTGTTGAGACAATCAGCCGGTTCATGAGGCGCGTGCAGGTAAACAACTCGTCTCTGAATATATAGCCAAGAATAATCCCAATGATTCAGCTCGATTTTTACGGAACACTTGTGGCCGCATCCTTAGTACTTCTGCTAGGGCGTGGGCTAGTTAGGCGTGTTGGTTTTATGCGCAGTTACAATATCCCTGAGCCTGTCGCGGGTGGGCTGGTAGTTGCCTTGCTGTTGTTGCTGCTGCGAACGTTCGATATTGAAGTTCGTTTCGATACTTCCCTGCAGACACCTTTGATGCTGGCCTTTTTTGCCACCATCGGTTTAAGCGCAGACTTCGCCAGTCTGAAGAAAGGTGGCCGGATAGTGGGGATATTTCTCCTGGCGGTCACCGGGCTCTTGGTGGTGCAGAATGCCATGGGGATCGGGCTGGCAAAAATGCTTGGGCTCGACCCGTTGATGGGGCTGCTGACCGGATCGATCACCCTGGCGGGCGGTCATGGCACCGGCGCTGCGTGGGGCACGGTATTCAGCGAGAAGTACGGCCTGGCCTCAGCGTCCGAACTGGCGATGGCCGCCGCGACGTTTGGTCTGGTGCTGGGTGGTTTGATCGGCGGGCCGGTTGCGCGGTTGCTCATCAAGCGTGTAGAGGTGCCCGGTTGCAATCAGCAGGAAGCGCCACGGTTGCCAAAAGGTTTTGAACAGCCGAACAAGGAACGCTCGATCACGCCATTTTCGTTTGTCGAAACCCTGGCTCTGATTGCAGTGAGCTTGCTGGCGGGCAATCTGTTGAATGGCCTGCTGCAAGGGACTGCATTCGAGTTGCCGACGTTCGTGTGTGTCCTGTTTGTAGGCGTGGTGTTGCGCAACGGGCTCTCGGCGCTGGGCCTGTATCAGGTGTTCGAGCGTGAAGTGTCGGTGCTGGGTAATGTCAGCTTGTCGCTGTTTCTGGCGATTGCCCTGATGTCGCTCAAGTTGTGGGATCTGGCCGCACTGGCGTTGCCGATTTTCATCATTCTGGCTGTACAGGCGCTGGTCATGGCGTTGTTCGCGATTTTCGTGACGTTCCGGGTGATGGGCCGCAACTACGATGCCGCCGTGCTGGCCGCTGGACATTGCGGTTTTGGTCTTGGTGCCACGCCGACTGCCATTGCCAACATGCAGGCCGTGACGCAGCGCTACGGCCCCTCGCAGATCGCGTTTCTGGTGGTGCCGATGGTGGGGGCGTTCTTCATCGACATTATTAATGTCGTCGTGATCAAGCTGTACTTGATGTTGCCGTTCTTCGCCGCCGTCTGAGTTCGATTCCGCTTCGAGCGCAGGCATAAAAAATGCCCGTATCGCAAGATACGGGCATTTTTTGTACTGCGAAACGACGCTTAGATGGTCAGCGTCCAGTCGTAGTCGACGATCAGCGGCGCGTGCTGCGAGAACCGCGGCTGACGTGGCAGGCGTGCGCTGCGTACGAAGCGTCGCAGGCCTGGAGTCAGGATCTGGTAGTCGAAACGCCAGCCCAGATTGAGCATCTCGGCCTGTTCGTTATCCGGCCACCAGCTGTACTGGTCGCCTTCACGGCTGACTTCGCGCAGGGCATCGACATAGCCCATGTTGCCGACAATCTCGTCCATCCAGGCGCGTTCTGGCGCCAGGAAGCCCGGGGATTGCTGGCTGTCGCGCCAGTTCTTGATGTCGAGCTTCTGCTGCGCCACGTACAGCGAGCCACAATAAATGTACTCGCGACGTTTACGCCGCTGTTTGTCCAGGTACTTGCCGAAGTCGTCCATGAGCTTGAACTTCTGGTTCAAGTCCTCATCGCCGTTCATCCCCGAAGGAAGCAGCAAGGTGGCAATACTGACTTTGTCGAAATCTGCTTGCAGGTAGCGCCCGTAGCGGTCGGCCGTCTCGAAACCGAGACCGCTGATGACAGCCTTCGGTTGCAACCGCGAATACAAAGCCACGCCGCCTTGGGCAGGGACTTCAGCATCGCAGGCATAAAGGAAGTAGCCATCCAGTTGGAAGGCTGGGTCATCCAGTTCAAAGGCGGAGGCACGGGTGTCCTGCAGGCAGATGACGTCGGCATTCTGTGCTTGCAGCCAACTGAGCAAACCACGCTCGACTGCCGCCTGAATACCATTGACGTTCACACTGATGATCCGCATAAATGGCCCCAAAAATCGCGTGCGTGTATGATACACGGCGTCAAGCTAATTAGCTAAATCCGTGGTATTTGGGGTTTTTTTCATGCAAGCGTATCAGCGCGATTTCATTCGTTTTGCCATCGATCGCGGCGTTTTGCGCTTCGGTGAGTTCACCCTGAAGTCCGGGCGCACCAGTCCTTACTTCTTCAACGCCGGCCTGTTCAACTCGGGTTCGGCTCTGGCGCAGCTGGGGCGTTTCTACGCTGCAGCCATTGCCGAAAGCGGCATTCCCTTCGATGTTTTGTTTGGCCCGGCCTATAAAGGCATCCCGTTGGCGGCAACCACTGCTGTTGCGCTGGCCGAACATCACGACCGCGACCTGCCATGGTGCTTCAACCGCAAGGAAGCCAAGGCCCACGGCGAAGGCGGCAGCCTGGTTGGCGCACCGCTGACCGGCGAAGTACTGATCATCGACGACGTGATCACTGCTGGCACCGCGATTCGTGAGGTGATGCAGATCATCGCTTCCCAGGACGGTGCCAAGGCTGCTGGCGTGCTGATTGCGCTGAACCGTCAGGAGCGTGGCAACGGTGAGTTGTCGGCGATCCAGGAAGTCGAACGCGACTTCGGCATCCCGGTGATCAGCATCGTTTCGCTGAATCAGGTGCTGGAATTCCTCGCCGATGATCCACAGCTCAAGCAGCACCTGCCAGCCGTAGAAGCCTATCGCGCCCAGTTCGGCGTCTGACACACCTTCTCTGTAGGAGCTGCCGAAGGCTGCGATCTTTTGATTTTGGCATTTGGGAGCAAGATCAAAAGATCGCAGCCTTCGGCAGCTCCTACACAGGAGAGGTTCAGAACTCTGAGGTTGCAGACAAAAAAAGACCCCGCTCAGCCAGGCTGAGCGGGGTCTTTTTGCGTGCGCTACGGCTTAAGGACGCTTGCGATTGCTGATCAGCGTACCCACACCGGTGTCGGTGAAGATTTCCAGGAGGATCGCGTTCGGCACACGACCGTCGATGATCAACGAGCTGCCCACGCCGCCCTGCACCGCTTCCAGTGCGCAACGGATCTTCGGCAGCATGCCACCGTAGATGGTGCCATCGGCAATCAGATCATCGACCTGCTGGGTGCTCAGGCCGGTCAGCACGGTGCCCGACTTGTCCATCAGGCCGGCGATGTTGGTCAGCAGCATCAGCTTCTCGGCTTTCAACGCTTCGGCCACTTTACCAGCGACGAGGTCGGCGTTGATGTTGTACGACTCGCCGTTCTCACCGACGCCGATCGGCGCGATGACCGGGATGAAGTTGCCTTTGACCAGCAGATTCAGCAGTTCGGTGTTGATCCCGACCACTTCACCTACCTGACCGATGTCGATGATTTCCGGTTGAGTCATCTCCGGTGTCTGGCGGGTCACAGTGAGCTTCTTCGCACGAATCAGCCCGGCGTCTTTACCGGTCAGGCCAATGGCGCTGCCGCCGTGACGGTTGATCAGGTTGACGATGCTCTTGTTGACCTGGCCGCCGAGGACCATTTCTACCACGTCCATGGTCGCGGCGTCGGTGACTCGCATGCCGTCGACGAAATGGCTTTCGATCGACAGGCGCTTGAGCAGATCGCCGATCTGCGGGCCGCCACCGTGCACGACCACCGGGTTGATGCCCACGGCTTTCATCAAGACGATGTCGCGGGCGAAACCGGTTTTCAGCTCCTCGCTTTCCATCGCGTTGCCGCCGTATTTGATCACCAGGGTCTTGCCGGCATAGCGTCGGATGTAAGGCAACGCTTCGGACAGGACCTGGGCGGTATGGGCGGCGGCTTCGCGTTCGAGGGTCATTCAGGGCTCCGGGTGGATCAGAACGGTAGTTGGAGATCAGGTGCAACGCGTTTCAGTTGGGCGTGGAACACATCCTTGATGCGTTGCAATTCAGCCTCGTCATCGGCCTCGAAGCGCAGCACCAGCACCGGCGTGGTGTTGGATGCGCGCACCAGGCCCCAGCCTTTGGCGTAATCGACTCGCACGCCGTCGATGGTGGTCAGGTCAGCGCCTGCGCCCCACTGTGCGTCGTGCAGTGCATCAATGATGCTGAATTTGCTCTCTTCGGTCACATGGATATTGATTTCCGGCGTAGAAATATCGTTCGGGAAGGTCGCAAACAGCTCTTCCGCGGTGGATTTTTCCTTGCTGAGGATCTCCAGCAGCCGTGCGGCACTGTAGATACCGTCGTCGAAACCGAACCAGCGCTCCTTGAAGAAAATGTGCCCGCTCATTTCACCGGCCAATAGCGCGCCGGATTGTTTCATTTTCTTTTTGATCAACGAATGACCGGTCTTCCACATTAGCGGACGACCACCGTATTCCTTGATCAGCGGCACCAGGCGACGGGTGCATTTGACGTCGAAAATGATCTCGGCGTCCGGGTTCCGCGCAACCACGTCACGGGCAAACAGCATCAGCAGGCGATCCGGGTAGACGATGCTGCCGGTATTGGTCACCACGCCGACACGGTCGCCGTCGCCGTCGAAAGCCAGGCCGATGTCGGCGTTGGTTTCCTTGACCTTGGCGATCAGGTCGACGAGGTTTTCAGGCTTGCCCGGATCCGGATGATGGTTCGGGAAGTTGCCGTCGACTTCGCAGAACAGCGGGATGACTTCGCAGTTCAGCGCTTCGATCAGTTGCGGGGCGATCACGCCGGCCGCGCCGTTGCCGCAGTCGACCACAACCTTCATGCGCCGCGCCAGTTTGATGTCCTGGACGATTTCGGTGTTGTAGCGGTCGAGGATCTCGACCTGAGTGACGCTGCCGGTACCGCTGCTCAAGTTGTTGGTCTTGAGGCGCTCGTGCAGGGCCTGGATCTGTTCGTTGGCGAGGGTGTCGCCGGCGATGACGATCTTGAAGCCGTTGTAGTTCGACGGGTTGTGGCTGCCGGTGAGCATCACGCCCGACTTGCCGGCCAGCACGTTGGCGGCGTAGTACAGCGCCGGCGTCGGCACCAGGCCAACGTCGCTGACGTGGCAGCCGCTTTCGGCGATACCGCGAATCAGCTCGGCAACCAGCTCCGGGCCGGACAAGCGGCCGTCGCGACCGACGGACACGTTTGGTTCACCCTGAGCCAGGCTCTGCGAACCGATGGCGCGGCCGATCCAGTAAGCGGTTTCGGCATTGAGGAATTCCGGCACGGTGCCGCGAATGTCATAGGCGCGGAAAATGCTGTCGGGCAGCTTCGGGGCAATCTTGGCTGGGGTGCTCATCTACGGAAATGCTCCATCTCGAAAGTGGCGGGACAGACCGACGAATCGTTCGACGGCAGGCTCAAACTGAAGGGTATGACGGCGTTTTCCACAGAGAGTTCGTGGTGTGAAAGGGCCATGACGCCTCGGCTGGCGTGGCTTTCGGCCGGCAAAACCTTGATTTACGGTGTTAAAACCTGTCGCGGAAACTGCACAAATTTCCCCTGTAGGAGCTGCCGAAGGCTGCGATCTTTTGGCTTTGTTTTTTAAGATCAAAATCAAAAGATCGCAGCCTGCGGCAGCTCCTACAGGAGATGTATTCGGTTATTTCGTGCCGGTATGGCCGAAACCGCCGGTGCCGCGTTCGGTTTCGACGAACTCTTCAACCATTTCGAAATGCGCCTGCACTACCGGCACCAGCACCAGCTGCGCCAGACGTTCGCCGACGGTCATGGTGAAGTCGGTCTGACCACGGTTCCAGCACGACACCATCAGCGGGCCCTGGTAATCCGAATCGATCAGGCCGACGAGATTGCCCAGCACGATGCCGTGTTTATGGCCCATGCCGGAGCGCGGCAGGATCAGCGCGGCGAGGTTCGGGTCGCCGATGTAAACCGACAGACCGGTGGGGATCAGCACGGTTTCACCCGGTTTGATCACAATGTCCTGATCCAGCATGGCGCGCAGGTCGAGGCCGGCGGAGCCCGGGGTGGCGTATTGCGGCAGCGGGAAATCGGTACCGATGCGTGGGTCGAGGATCTTGGCTTGCAAAGCGTGCATGTAAATTAAACCTGGTTCAGACGTTCGGCGATAAAAGTGACCAGTTGGCGAGCGATCTTGCTCTTGCTGGTCTGGGCGAAAACCGTGGCGTGCAGCTCACGGTCAATCACGCTGCAGGCGTTTTCTTCGCTGTTGAAACCGATGCTCGGGTTGGCGACGTCATTGGCGACGATCAAATCGAGATTCTTGTCCTTCAGCTTGCGTGCAGCGTAGTCGAGCAGGTGTTCGGTCTCGGCGGCAAAGCCGACACTGAACGGACGGTCGGGACGGGTCGCGATGGTGGCCAGGATGTCCGGGTTACGCACCATTTGCAGGACGAAGCCGTCACCGCTCGTAGGATCTTTCTTGAGTTTTTGCGGGGCGACGACTTCCGGGCGGTAGTCCGCAACCGCAGCCGAGGAAATGAACACGTCGCACGGAATTGCGGCTTCGCAGGCCGCGAGCATGTCGCGGGCGCTGACCACATCGATTCGCGTGACGCGATCCGGGGTTGGCAGGTGCACCGGGCCGCTGATCAATGTGACGCGGGCGCCGGCTTCAACCGCTGCTTCAGCCAGGGCAAAGCCCATTTTCCCGGAGCTGTGGTTGGTGATGTAGCGCACCGGGTCGATGTTTTCCTGGGTCGGGCCGGCGGTAATCACCACGTGTTTACCGGTCAGCGCCTGCCGCTGAAAGCAGTCTGCTGCGCATTGCGCCAGATCGGTGGCTTCCATCATGCGGCCCATGCCGACGTCGCCGCAGGCCTGACTTCCAGACGCCGGGCCGAAGGCCTTAAGGCCACGGCTTTCCAGGAGTTGCAGGTTGGCTTGGGTCGCCGGATCGCGCCACATCGCCTGATTCATTGCCGGAGCAACGGCGACGACAGCGTCGGTGGCCAACACCAAAGTGGTCAGCAAATCATTGGCAATGCCTTGGGCCAGGCGGGCGAGCAGGTCGGCGGTGGCCGGGGCGATCAGTACCAGATCGGCCCACTTGGCCAGTTCGATGTGGCCCATCGCGGCTTCGGCGGCCGGGTCGAGCAAATCGAGGTGCACCGGGTGGCCGGACAGCGCCTGCATGGTCAGCGGGGTGATGAATTCGGCGCCGCCATGGGTCATGACCACGCGCACTTCGGCACCCTGGTCGATCAGGCGACGAACCAGATCGGCGCTCTTGTAGGCCGCGATACCGCCGCCGACGCCCAGAACGATGCGTTTCCGATACAGCCGCTGCATAGGTCTGCCTTTCATTTCGTGGGTGACATACGTGGCGAAACCCCCTCCCCAGGGTGAATTCGCCCGCAAAAAAGATGGGCTAAGATATCACAGCGACCGCTACGGAACAGCGGCGCCCACAGACAGGGAATGTGTATGAGTATTCGCGATTGGCCTGCGGCGGAACGCCCGCGGGAAAGGTTATTGGAGCACGGTGCAGCGAGCCTTTCGGACGCTGAGTTGTTGGCCATTTTTCTGCGCACCGGATTGCCCGGAATAAGCGCTGTGGACCTGGCGCGCAACCTGTTGACTCAATTCGGCAGCCTGCGTTTGCTGCTTGAGGCCGATCAGCACGCATTCAGCAAACAATTGGGGCTCGGGCCGGCGAAGTTTGCGCAACTGCAAGCTGCTCAGGAAATGAACAGGCGGCATCTGGCTGAGAAATCCCGGCAGAAACCAGCCCTGGAAAACCCTCAGGTCGTTCGCGATTATCTGAAATCGATGCTGCGTCACGAACCGCATGAGGTGTTTGGTTGCCTGTTTCTCGACTCCAAACATCAAGTACTGAATTTCGAGATACTGTTTCGCGGCTCCATCGATAACACCAGCGTGCATCCGCGCGAAGTAGTTAAGCGATGTCTGGCCAATAACGCGGCGGCGTTGATCCTGTGCCACAACCATCCATCGGGGAACACTGACCCCAGTCAGGCTGATCGATTACTGACCAAGCGTTTGCAGAAGGCGCTGGAGCTGATTGATGTGCGAGTGCTGGATCACTTCATCGTCGGTGACGGAGAGCCGCTGTCGATGGCAGAGTGTGGCTGGATGTAACGCTCAGGGGAAAAACGCTAAACCCCTGTAGGAGTGAGCCTGCTCGCGATAGCAATTTTCCAGTCACCGAATGTGTTGACTGAAATGACGCCATCGCGAGCAGGCTCACTCCTACAGGTTATGTGCTGGGCAGGTTATTTGAGGTTGACCTTGGAATAGTCCTGGCGGCCAAACGGGCTGACGGAGTAACCCTGCACGTCTTTGCGTGTGAGCGCATAGGCGGTCGGGTGCGCCAGCGGCAACCACAACGCCTGCTGCTGAATCTGCGTCTGCGCCTGCTCATACAGCTTGGTGCGCACACCTTGCTCACTAGTGGTCTTGCCCGCACTGATCAACTTGTCCAGATCAGCGTTGCAGTACCGCGCAAAGTTGGTCCCGGACTTGACCGCCGCGCAGGAAAACTGCGGCGTGAGGAAGTTGTCCGGATCGCCGTTATCGCCGGCCCAGCCCATGAACAGCAGGTCGTGCTCGCCAGCCTTGGCGCGACGAATCAGTTCGCCCCACTCGATCACGCGGATTTCCGCCTGAATGCCGATTTCCGCCAGATCCGACTGCAGCATCTGCGCACCCAGGCTTGGGTTCGGATTCAGCAGGCTGCCGGAAGGACGCGTCCAGATGGTGGTCTGGAAGCCGTCCTTCAACCCAGCCTTGGCCAGCAACGCTTTGGCTTTGACGACATCATGCGGATACCCCGGCAGACTCTTCGCGTAGCTCCAGGTGTTCGGCGGGTAAGGGCCGTTGGCGGCTTCGGCGGTGTCTTCAAACACAGCCTTGATGTAGTTGGCCTTGTCGAATGCGAGGTTGATTGCCTGACGCACTTCCGGCTTGTCCAGCGGCGGATGCTGGCTGTTGATGCCGATGAAAGCGGTCATGAACGCGTCAGTTTTTTCGACTTTCAGCGTCGGCTCTTTCAGCGCGGCCTGTACGTCCAGCGGTTTTGGCGACAGGGCGATCTGGCATTCGTTACGTCGCAGCTTTTGCAGGCGCACGTTGGCGTCCGGGGTAATGGCGAAGATCAACGGATCCACCGCAGGCTTGCCACCGAAGTAATCCGGGTTGGCCTTGTAGCGGATCGCCGCGTCTTTCTGAAAGCGGTTGAACACGAACGGGCCGGTGCCGATCGGTTGGCTGTTGAGCTTGTCCGTGGCGCCGGCCTTCATCAGTTTGTCGGCGTATTCGGCGGAGTAGATCGAAGCGAAGCCCATGCTCAGGGTCGCCAGGAATGTCGAGTCCGGGTGGTCAAGGGTGAAGCGCACGGTCAGCGGATCGAGCGCGTCGATCTTCTTGATCAGCGCTGGCAACTGCATCGACTGCGCATGCGGGAAGCCGCTCTGGGCGACTTTGTGCCACGGGTTGGCCGGGTCGAGCATGCGGTCGAAGCTGAATTTGACGTCTTCGGCGGTCAGCTCGCGGCTCGGCTTGAAGTATTCGGTCGTATGAAACTTCACCTGCGGGTGCAACTTGAACACATAGGTCAGGCCATCGGTACTGACCTCCCAGCTGTCAGCCAGGCTGGGGACGACTTTGCCGCTGGCGGTGTCGAAATCCACCAGACGGTTCATAAGCACGTCAGCCGAGGCATTGGTGGTGGTCAGCGAGTTGTATTGCACCACATCGAACCCTTCCGGGCTGGCCTCGGTACAGACGCTCAGCGCGGCGGCCTGAGCCAGAGGGCTCAGCAGGAGCGGGGCGAGCAACAGGGGTAGGGCAGCGAGGCGCATGGTCGGTTTCCTTTTACAGATCGAAGGCCCATCTGCAAGTGCAGTCTGGAAAAGGCCTACCCTAGAGGTCTGGATTACAAATGACTATCCCCTTTTTGCATTTTCGGGGCACAGTGATAGCCGTTTTTCAGACGGCGGCGCGCGGTGAAAAGTCCGGATCGCCCTCAAGGACGATTTTCTGCGACGAGTGGTAAAAATCGATGTCAGCCTTTATCCATGGCGTTCGCAGGCTGAAAAAGCGCCTTTATGTGGATTGATTGCACACGGAATGTTGTTGCACTCCGGTCTTTCTGGTATAAAGCAGCGCTCTTTTCTAGGGGCCCGGTTCCTTCACTGTAGGTGTAGCCGGTAAGACCTCTAAAGAAACGCGGCGCCTGGCGCCAAATGACTGAGAGATTAAGCGGCCAACCCATGCCGGGTTGGGCATGTGGTTTTAGAGGGCTGAGGCATGTCGAGAGTATGTCAAGTTACCGGTAAGGGTCCGGTGACTGGGAATAACATTTCCCACGCAAACAACAAAACCCGTCGTCGTTTCCTGCCGAACCTGCAGCATCACCGCTTCTGGGTTGAAGAAGAGAAACGTTTTGTGCGTCTGCGCGTATCTGCCAAAGGCATGCGTATCATCGACAAGCGTGGCATCACTGTCGTGCTCGCCGAACTTCGCCGCGATGGCAAGATTTAAGGGAGCTAATCATGCGTGAATTGATTCGTTTGATCTCGAGCGCCGGTACTGGTCACTTCTACACTACCGACAAGAACAAGCGTACTACCCCGGACAAAATCGAGATCAAGAAATATGATCCGGTTGTTCGCAAGCACGTGATCTACAAGGAAGGCAAAATCAAGTAATTGATTTTTCCCGACTTACGAAAAAGGCCCGTATCTCACGATACGGGCCTTTTTTGTTGCCTTGAAGCCTGATCGATCAACCACAGATCAGTTCAATGATCTCGTTTTTCTCGTTGACCAGGACTCTGATGCGGTCCGCATCAGTGCGCAGGTTGTACATGCCATCCGGCACTTCGAGGCGATGCTTTGTTACTCCGGCTGCGTTGCGCACAGCGAGCAGGTTGTCAGTAGTAGCAACATCACCGAGGAAAAATTGCGCGTTGTAGAGATTGCATTGACTGGACATTGTGCCTCCTTGCTTTGGTTTGAGTTGAGGCCCCTATTCATCGAATCAGACTAACCTCCTGGTTTGACTGATCTTTTCTCGATTCCTAAGCGCCCAGCCGAAGTTTCACTCAAATCTGCTGGATATGCCTTACCCTGCTCGTCACCGTGTGTGTCGGATCAGCTTTTCTGTTCAAAGATCACATAGACCTTGCGGCAAACCTCCAGCACTTCCCAAGTGCCACGAAACCCCGCCGGAATCACAAACCGGTCACCAACACGCAACGTCTTGGCATTACCCTCGCCATCACGCAGCACCGAAACGCCCTGCAAGATCTCGCAGTATTCATGCTCGGTGTAATTCACTGTCCATTGCCCAACCGCACCTTCCCACACGCCAACGCCCATTTGCCCACAAGGGCTGTCGTATTGATGGAACACGGCTTGCTCCGGGTCACCCTTTAGCACTTTGGTCGGGTCCGGGCGATAACGTTCGGCTTCGCTGCTGGTGAGGCTGATGTCGACGACGTTCTGGATGTTCATTGTTGTTATCCCCCGTGAATACGGCGCGATTGGCTGGAAAGGGCCAAAGTCTATGTTGATTAAAATCAACACCGCAAGGCCGTATGGCCACCTTATGTCAAATATATTGAAACAACCCCGGCCGCTGGTTTAGGGTGGCGGGTGCCTCTGGCCGAAAAACCGGCTGGCCGGGCAGAATTCCTGAGGACGCTGGCGAAGAACGCGCGGCGCTCGTATTCAACAAGCGGAGGACACTCGAAATGACCACCCTGACTCGTGCCGACTGGGAACAACGCGCCCGTGACCTGAAAATCGAAGGCCGCGCCTACCTCAATGGCGAATACACCGAAGCCGTCTCCGGCGAGACCTTCGAGTGCATCAGCCCGGTCGATGGCCGTCTGCTTGGCAAAATCGCCAGTTGTGACGCCGCCGACGCCCAGCGTGCCGTGGAAAATGCCCGCGCCACCTTCAATTCCGGTGTCTGGTCGCGCTTGGCACCGACCAAACGCAAAGCCACCATGATCCGTTTTGCCAGCCTGCTGAAGCAGCACGCCGAAGAACTGGCCCTGCTCGAAACTCTCGACATGGGCAAGCCGATCAGCGACTCGCTGTACATCGACGTCCCGGGCGCGGCGCAAGCGCTGAGCTGGAGCGGTGAAGCGATCGACAAGATCTACGACGAAGTGGCTGCTACGCCGCACGACCAGCTGGGTCTGGTGACCCGCGAGCCGGTGGGCGTGGTCGGCGCCATCGTGCCGTGGAACTTCCCGCTGATGATGGCCTGCTGGAAACTCGGTCCGGCACTGTCGACCGGTAACTCGGTGATCCTCAAACCGTCGGAAAAATCCCCGCTGACCGCCATCCGCATCGCTGCGCTCGCCGTTGAAGCCGGCATTCCGAAGGGCGTGCTCAACGTGCTGCCGGGTTACGGTCACACCGTTGGCAAGGCGCTGGCGCTGCACAACGATGTCGACACACTGGTGTTCACTGGTTCGACCAAGATCGCCAAGCAACTGATGATCTACTCCGGCGAATCGAACATGAAACGCGTCTGGCTCGAAGCTGGCGGCAAGAGCCCGAACATCGTCTTTGCCGATGCGCCGGATCTGCAAGCCGCCGCCGAGTCCGCTGCCAGCGCTATCGCCTTCAACCAGGGCGAAGTCTGCACCGCCGGATCGCGTCTGCTGGTGGAGCGTTCGATCAAGGATAAATTCCTGCCGATGGTGATCGAGGCGTTGAAAGCCTGGAAGCCGGGCAATCCGCTGGATCCGGCGACCAACGTCGGTGCACTGGTGGATACGCAGCAGATGAATACCGTGCTGTCGTACATCGAGTCCGGCCATACCGACGGCGCCAAACTGGTCGCTGGCGGTAAGCGCATCCTGCAGGAAACCGGTGGCACCTACGTCGAGCCAACGATTTTCGACGGCGTGAGCAACGCGATGAAGATCGCTCAGGAAGAGATCTTCGGGCCGGTGCTGTCGGTTATCGCTTTCGATACTGCCGAGGAAGCCATCCAGATCGCCAACGACACGCCGTATGGCCTGGCCGCAGCAGTCTGGACCCAGGACATCTCCAAGGCGCACTTGACCGCCAAGGCCCTGCGCGCCGGCAGCGTGTGGGTCAATCAGTACGACGGCGGCGACATGACCGCGCCGTTCGGTGGCTTCAAGCAATCGGGCAACGGTCGCGACAAATCGCTGCACGCGTTCGACAAGTACACCGAGTTGAAGGCGACGTGGATCAAGCTATAAACCGCTGAAGGGAGCCTGATTCAACCAGGCTCCCGAACCAGACAGAGATTCCCTGTGGGAGCGAGCTTGCTCGCGAAAGCGGAGTATCAGTCAGCAGACCTGCTGAATGTGAACCCGTATTCGCGAGCAAGCTCGCTCCCACATTGGTTTTGTGGTGCACATAAAAATAATCCACAGGAGCGTGGAACATGCGGTGGGCGACGTATTTCGCCGTGTTGGCGTCTGTCTTGAGTGTCGGTCTGGCCCTGGGGGTCAGTATGCCGCTGGTTTCTTTGCGCCTGGAAGGCTGGGGTTACGGTTCCTTCGCCATCGGTGTAATGGCCGCGATGCCGGCGATTGGCGTGTTGTTGGGCGCGAAGATTTCCAGTCATTTGGCGGCGCGCTTTGGCACGGCGAACCTGATGCGCCTGTGCCTGTGGGCTGGGGCATTGTCTATCGGTTTGCTGGCGTTGTTACCGAGTTATCCGATCTGGCTGGTGCTGCGCCTGATGATCGGCGTGATCCTGACCATCGTGTTCATCCTCGGCGAGAGCTGGATCAATCAACTGGTGGTCGAAAACTGGCGCGGTCGCCTGGTGGCGCTGTATGGCAGCAGCTATGCGTTGAGCCAGCTCTGCGGCCCGTTACTGTTGGGCGCGCTGGGCACCGAGCATGACTACGGTTTCTGGGTCGGTGTCGGCCTGCTGCTGGTTTCGCCATTGTTGCTGCTGGGCCGCAGCGGTGCACCAAGCAGCGAAGCGAGCAGCGTAACGTTCCGTGACCTGTGGGGATTCGCTCGTGAGCTGCCGGCGATTGCCTGGGCGGTTTCATTGTTCGCCGCGTTCGAGGCGATGATCCTGACGCTGCTGCCGGTGTATTGCCTGCAGCAGGGTTTTACCGCCGAGATTGCACTGGCGATGGTCAGCACCGTAGTGGTGGGTGATGCGTTGTTGCAACTGCCGATTGGCGCGTTGGCCGATTACCTGTCGCGACGTACTTTGTTCGCAGGTTGTGCGGTGGTGTTGATGCTGTCGAGTCTGGCGATTCCGCTGTTGCTCGATACGCTACTTATTTGGCCGTTGTGGGTGCTGTTCGGGGCGAGTGCCGGTGGTTTGTTTACCCTGTCGCTGATTCTGATTGGCGAGCGTTATCGCGACGATGCGCTGGTGCGCGCCAATGCGCATATCGCGCAGCTCTGGGGCGTCGGTTGTCTGATCGGGCCGCTGGCGGCGGGGGCGGGAAGTCAGTGGATCAACGGGCATGCGTTGCCGTTGTTGATGGCGATTGGGGCGTTTGGGTTGGTGATATTGCTGTTGCGCCAAGGTGCATTTGGCGCAGTTACTGAGCCTGCCTGACATCAAAAGATCGCAGCCTTCGGCAGCTCCTACAGAAGGAATGCATTTCAACTGTAGGAGCTGCCGAAGGCTGCGATCTTTTGCTTTATTAAAGCATTCGCTCAAGGCCTACCGTGGTGCTGAACCAAGCATTGAACCGCCGCCACCAACTCCCCGGCTCCTTGGTCAGGGTGTGCATCTGGCCGTTGTCCTCAGTCATCCAGACAATCTGACCATTCTGTAACTTCGCCTCATAACTCAGCGCGGGCGCCATGCCCTGCAAGGCCAGTTCACGCACATGCTCGGCCAGCTCGGGGCTGTCGACCAAGACCCCGACTTCGGTGTTCCACAGCACCGAGCGCGGGTCGAAGTTGAATGAGCCGATAAACGACTTCTGCCGATCAAAAATCATCGCTTTGCTGTGCAGGCTTGAATCGGAACCGCGAAACGACTTGCTGTAAAACACATGCGGGCCGCTGCCGTAGTTATCCCCAGGCTGGCGCCGCAGTTCGTACAACTTCACGCCGTGCTCCAATAGCGCCTTGCGATACGGTGCATATCCGCCATGCACCGCCGGCACATCGGTGGCCTCCAGCGCGTTGGTCAGCAGGCTCACCGAGACGCCGGCATCGGCGCGACCGGTCAGGTACACCAGTCCCGGCTGGCCTGGTACGAAATAGGCCGAAATCATGATCAGCTCTTTGCTCACGCCTCTGAGCTCGGGTGCCAGTTGCGTGGTCAGCAGCAATTGCGGATCCGGTTCGCCCTTGGCCAGCACTTTACTCGGCGCATCCCACAACGCCTGATTCCACGCCCAGATCAGCTCTTTGCGCCAGATGTCCATGCGCGGTTCGGTCTTGAACGTCATCAACTGCTGATACAGCGCGTGATTCTGTTTGCGGGTGTCTTCCAGCGATTCTTCCAGGCGTGTGCGGGTGTTCTCCAGGTCCTTGGCGGTAGGTTGGCTGGTAAGGAACTCGTCGATCGGTTTGCTCAGCGCGCTGTTCCAGTACTGGTCGAAACTGTGTCCGAGCTGCTCGGCCACCGGCCCGACACTGAGCATGTCGATGTCGGTGAAATTCAGGTTCGGCTCGGCGTCGAAATACTCGTCACCCAGATTGCGCCCGCCGACGATGGCCACGCTGTTATCCGCCAGCCACAGCTTGTTGTGCATGCGCCGGTGTTGCAGCGATAGATTGAACAAGCGGCCTGCTGCCCGCGTGACGCCGGTACTGCGGCCAAGGTGTAGTGGATTGAACAGACGAATCTGAATCTGCGGATGCGCCGCGAGTGTGGCGATGATCTGGTCGAGGCCATCGCTGGTGGTGTCATCGAGCAGGATGCGCACGCGTACGCCACGATCGGCAGCCTTGAGCAGTTCCTCCACCAGCATCCGCGTGCTGATGCCATCGTGGACGATGTAGTACTGCAGATCGAGGCTGGTCTGGGCGTTGCGGATCAGTTCGGCGCGGGCGGTGAACGCCTCGCTGCTGTTGGACAGCAGGCGAAACCCCGAGCGGCCTTGATAGGGCGCCGCTTGCGCCTGAATCGAACGGCCGAAGCTGGAGTCTGTCGCCGGCAATGCCTGACTCGGCTCGCGCGGAACATCGAGACTGGCACAGCCGCTCAGGAACGAGGCGAGTATCAGCAAAGCGAACAGGGGCTGTCTGAAGCTCACGTAGGGTCATTCCGAATGGCGGCTAGGGTCGGCATATGGACGCGGTTCTCTGGAAAAAGGTCAGTCGGCTGCGGCCAGTAATCTGACGGCCGTCTCGCCGACCTTGCGCACCGCCTCTTCGATCTGCGCTGTCGGTTTGGCAGCGTAGTTCATCCGCAGGCAATTGCGGTACTTGCCCGAGGCGGAAAAAATGCTGCCGACGGCAATCTGTACGCCTTGGTCGTGCAACTCACGATTGAGTTTCAAGGTATCGAAACCTTCCGGCAATTCGACCCACAACATGAAACTGCCTTGCGGCCGGCTGGCGCGGGTGCCTGCCGGGAAATAGCGGGTAACCCAGTCGATCATCAGGTCGCGACTGCGTTGGTATTGCGTGCGCATGCGCCGCAAGTGCGGTTCGAAATGGCCGGCTTTGAGGAATTCGGCGATGGCGATCTGCGGCTGCGGTGCGGTCGATCCGGTGCTGATGTATTTCATGTGCAGCACCCGCTCGAGGTATCGGCCCGGTGCGACCCAACCAATGCGCAGCCCCGGCGCCAGGGTCTTGGAAAACGAACTGCACAGCAATACGCGGCCGTCTTCGTCGAAGGATTTGATCGTGCGTGGGCGCGGGTAGGTGTAGGCCAGTTCGCCATACACATCGTCCTCGATGATCGCCACGTCAAAGCGCTGCGCGAGGTTGAGCAGGGCGCGTTTGCGCGACTCCGGCATGATGTAGCCGAGCGGGTTGTTGCAATTCGGGGTGAGCTGAATGACCTTGATCGGCCATTGTTCGAGTGCGAGTTCCAGCGCTTCGAGGCTGATCCCGGTGAGCGGGTCGGTGGGAATTTCCAGAGCCTTCATGCCCAGGCCTTTGAGCGTCTGCATGGCGCCGTGAAAGCTAGGCGAGTCCACTGCAACGATGTCGCCCGGCTCGCAGATCGCATGGATGCTGGTAGACAGCGCCTCATGACAACCGGTGGTGATGACAAGGTCGCTGGCGTTCAACTGGCAGCCGGAATCGAGCATTAGTCGAGCGATCTGCTCGCGCAATTCGAGGGTGCCGTGGATGTTGTCGTAATACAAACCGGGCATGTCCTGGCGGCGGCTGATCCGTGCCAAGCCGCGCAACAGCGGTTTCATGGTCGGCGAGCTGATGTCCGGCATGCCGCGACCCAGTTGCACGACATCCTTGCGCGGCACCGCGCGAATCAATTCCAACACTTGATCCCACTGCGAAATCTCCACCGGCCGTTGCGCCGGGCGGCCGATGGCGGGCAACTCCGGCAACTCGCGCCCGACCGGTACGAAGTAGCCGGATTTGGGTTTCGGCGTGGCCAGACCGCTGTCTTCGAGCATGCGATAAGCCTGTTGCACCGTGCTCAGGCTGACCCCGTGTTCGACGCTCAAGGCGCGCACCGACGGCAACCGATCGCCGGGTCGATAGAAGCCGTTTTCGATGCGTGTACCGAGCAATTCGGCGAGGTTTACATAAAGGGTCATGGCGCTGCCTCGGTGCGGTGATTCAATAAACCAGTACAGATGCGGCAAAAATCGACAATTCAGTGGGTAAAGTGGCAAATCTGTATGGAGTTAATACAGTTGCTTTGAATCTGTAATGGTTTTGCTCGCCCGCGCATCATGGAATCTCTGGCTACCCAAGTAAACAGGAGCATTGAAAATGAACGGCTTGAGCGATGTGCGGCTGACGTTACACAGTCAGGAACTGGCGGCAGGGCAGAAGGACAGTGCGCGCAATGAGATCATGCGCAAGCCACCGTCCGGCCTGAATCGCTGGAGTCTGTTGTGGCATCGTCTGCACACGCGCAGGGCGTTGCTGGCGCTGACGGCGGATCAGCTCAAGGACATCGGATTGACCCGTGAGCAGGCGCAGGAAGAGGGGTTGAAGCCGTTCTGGCGGATCTGACAACCACTGATCGTTCCCACGCTCTGCGTGGGAACGATCAACAGAGGGGGGGGTTAGGTCAACTCTTTCATCCGATGCCACAACATTCCCAACGCCAACAGCGGCGAACGCAAATGTTTGCCGCCCGGGAAAGTGATGTGCGGCACCTTGGCAAACAGATCAAAACCTCTGCTGTGCTGCCCGCTGATCGCCTCGGCCAGCAGCTTGCCCGCCAGGTGCGTGGCATTCACGCCGTGGCCGGAATAGGCTTGGGCGTAGTACACGTTCGGCTGATCATTGAGCCGGCCAATTTGCGGCAAGCGGTTGGCGCCGATGCCAATCATGCCGCCCCACTGATAGTCGATCTTTACGCCAGCGAGTTGCGGGAATACCTCGAGCATCTTCGGCTGCATGTAGGCGCCGATATCCTTCGGATCGCGCCCCGAATAATGGCAGGCACCGCCAAACAGCAAACGACGATCCGCCGAGAGCCGGTAGTAATCCAGTGCGACACGCTGGTCGCAGACCGCCATGTTCTGCGGCAGCAGGTTGTGCGCCTGTTCTTCACTCAACGGTTCAGTGGCGATGATGTAGCTGCCGGCGGGCAGGACTTTGCCGCTGAGTTGCGGATTCAGACCATTGAGATAGGCATTGCAGCCGAGCACCAATGTTTTGGCACGCACCGAACCCTGAGCGGTATGGATTTTCACTTCAGGGCCGTAATCGATACGGGTCACTGCCGAATGTTCGAACAGCTGCGCGCCCGACTGCTGCGCCGCTGCCGCTTCACCCAAGGCCAGGTTCAGCGGATGCAGATGCCCCGAACCCATGTCGATCAAGCCACCGACATAGCGCTTGGAACCGACCACGGTGTGCATCTCGCTGGCTTGCAGCAAACGGGTTTCGTAGCGATAACCGAGGCTGCGCAGTTCTTCGGCGTCTTCGGCGAAGCCTTCGAGGTCTGAGGGCTTGTTGGCGAGATCGCAGTAGCCCCAGGTCAGGTCACAGGCAATCTGAAAACGCTCGACGCGTTGGCGAACGATTTCCACCGCTTCCAGGCCCATCAGTTTCATCTCGCGCACGCCGTCGGTGCCGATGACGTTGGCGAACTGATCAAGACCGTGACCGACCCCGCGAATCAACTGTCCGCCATTACGACCACTGGCACCCCAGCCGATCTTGTGTGCTTCCAGCAACACTACGCTGAGGCCGCGTTCAGCCAGTTCCAGCGCCGTGTTCAACCCGGAAAACCCGCCGCCCACCACGCAGACGTCCGCCACTACCTCACCTTGCAGCAGCGGATGATCCGGCTGCGGCAGGCTGCTGGCGGCGTAGTAAGAGGCAACGTGGGGTTGGCTCGCGGAGGTGAAGGCGCGGGCGGTCATGGGCGTCATCCAACGGCTAAGTGTCGAGAAAATTTGACGGAGCATAAGCCGCACCCCCGAACATGGGCAACACTGGTCGGCCTGCGGTGTCTGGATCACGGCTTTTGCGGCACAATTGTCGCCTACTTCACCTTGGTCACTGCTTCAATGAGCTGCAACAGCCAGACAGTCCGCACTTTGCGCCAGCAGATCCCCTCGTTCGAGTGTGTGCCCGGCTGCCACGATTGCTGTGGGCCGGTGACCACCTCGCCGGAAGAAATGGCCCGCCTGCCGCGCAAGACCCGCGCCGAGCAGGATGCGGCGATGGAAGAGTTGAACTGCGTGCATCTGGGGCCGAATGGCTGCACGGTGTATGAAGAGCGGCCGTTGATTTGCCGGCTGTTCGGCACGACCAAAACCTTGCCTTGCCCGAACGAGCGGCGGCCGGTGGAGCTGATTCATCCGCGGGTGGAGAAGCAGATTTTCGAGTACATGGCGGCGAATCGGCAGGTGCTGGTTTAACGGGTTCACTCGGAACCGTGTCGACGCCATCGCTGGCAAGCCAGCTCCCACAGGTTTCATGATCGTTCCCACGCTCTGCGTGGGAATGCAGCCCGGGACGCTCTGCGTCCCAAATGCCGAACGCGGAGCGTCCGAAGAGGCATTCCCACGCAGAGCGTGGGAACGATCGTCGCGGTGCTCAATCCGGAATCGGCAGGCTCAGGCTCTCTTTCACTTCTTCCATTACGATATAACTCTTCGACTCGCGCACATGCGGCAGCTTCAGCAGAATGTCGCCCAGCAGCTTGCGGTACGAGGCCATCTCGGAAATCCGCGCCTTCACCAGATAGTCGAAATCCCCTGACACCAAATGGCACTCCAGCACGTGCGGCAATTTCAGCACCGCGCGGCGGAACTCCTCGAACGTGTCGCCGGATTTGTAGTCGAGGCTGATCTCGACAAACACCAGCAAGCTACCCTTCAAATGCTGCGGATTGAGCCGGGCGTTGTAGCCCATGATGATTCCTTCGCGCTCCAGACGCCGTACGCGCTCGGTGCACGGCGTGGTCGAGAGCCCGACCTTTTCGCCCAGTTCGGTAAAGGAAATCCGCCCGTCCGCCTGCAGGATCCGCAAGATGTTGCGGTCAATCTTGTCCAGCTCACGTTTGGTCTGAGTGTTGGTACGCATAGGGGATGCGCCTCCGTGAAAAGGGTTTTTGCCGAGAATTGTCGCCAAATATAGGCGCTTATATAGTGAAAAGCACTGGCATTTCTTTTTTACACTGCGCGCATCATTGCTCTAACAACAGACGTACGCGGCCACGCCGCGATGAGGGATACAAAAATGCGCGTAATGGTCTTGGGTAGCGGCGTCATCGGTACCGCCAGTGCTTACTATCTGGCCCGTGCCGGGTTCGAAGTAGTGGTGGTCGACCGGCAGCCGGCTGCGGCCATGGAGACCAGTTTCGCCAACGCCGGCCAGGTCTCGCCGGGCTATGCCTCGCCGTGGGCCGCGCCGGGCGTGCCGCTGAAAGCGATCAAGTGGTTGCTGCAACGCCACGCTCCTCTCGCGATCAAGGCCACCGCCGACATCGATCAGTACCTGTGGATGGCGCAGATGCTGCGCAACTGCACCGCCAACCGTTACGCGGTGAACAAGGAGCGCATGGTGCGTCTGTCCGAGTACAGTCGCGACTGCCTCGATGAGTTGCGTGCTGAAACCGGCATCGCCTACGAAGGCCGCAGCCTCGGTACGACTCAGCTGTTCCGCACTCAGGCGCAGCTTGATGGCGCCGCCAAAGACATCGCCGTGCTGAAAGAATCCGGCGTGCCGTTTGAAGTGCTCGACCGCGCCGGCATTGCCCGCGTTGAACCGGCACTGGCGGGTGTGACTGACATCCTCGCCGGTGCCCTGCGCCTGCCGAACGACCAGACTGGCGACTGCCAGATGTTCACTACCCGTCTCGCCGAAATGGCGGTGAAACTCGGTGTCGAATTCCGCTTCGGTCAGGACATTCAGAAACTCGACTACGCCGGTGATCGTATCAACGGCGTGTGGATCGACGGCAAGCTGGAAACCGCCGACCGCTACGTGCTGGCCCTCGGCAGCTACTCGCCGCAATTGCTTAAGCCGCTGGGCATCAAGGCTCCGGTGTATCCGCTCAAGGGTTACTCGCTGACCGTGCCTATCACCAACCCGGCGATGGCGCCGACTTCGACTATTCTCGACGAGACCTACAAGGTCGCGATCACCCGTTTCGACAACCGCATCCGCGTCGGCGGCATGGCCGAGATTGCCGGTTTTGACCTGTCGCTCAACCCGCGTCGCCGCGAAACTCTGGAGATGATCGTCAACGACCTTTATCCTCAGGGCGGCAATCTGGCCGAGGCAAGTTTCTGGACCGGCCTGCGGCCGACCACCCCGGACGGTACGCCGATCGTCGGCGCCACGCCGTTCAAGAATCTGTTTCTCAACACCGGTCACGGTACGCTTGGTTGGACCATGGCGTGCGGTTCCGGTCGCTTGCTGGCAGACCTCATGGCGAAGAAAAAGCCGCAGATCAGTGCCGAAGGCCTCGATATTTCCCGTTACGGCAACAAAATTCAGGAGTCCGCAAAACATGTCAATCCAGCGCCAGCTCACCAATGAGCGCATGAGTCAGATCGTCAGCCACAACGGTACCGTGTATCTGGCCGGGCAGGTCGGTGACGACTTCGACGCCGGGATTGAACAGCAGACCCGCGACGTGTTGGCCAATATCGAGCGTTTGCTTGATCTGGCCGGCACCGACAAACAGCATTTGCTGTCGGCGACGATTTACCTGAACGGCATCGATGAGCACTTCGCCGGGATGAACTCGGTGTGGGATCAGTGGCTGCCAAAAGGTGCTGCTCCGGCCCGCGCCACCGTCGAAGCGAAAATGGCCAAGCCGAGCATTCTGGTGGAGATTTCCATCGTCGCCGCGCTGCCGTAAAAAGTTGTAAAGATCCCTCTCCCGGCGCTGTTGGCGGTTCACGTCGTCAGTCGGCGCCGGTTTTTCTTCCCATGACCGCCTAGAAGTCTGCCGCCATGCGTCCTGCCCGTGCCCTGATCGACCTAGAAGCCCTGCGCCATAACTACCGAATTGCCCGCGAAGTCACTGGCGCCAAGGCGCTTGCGGTGATCAAGGCCGATGCCTATGGCCATGGCGCGGTGCGTTGCGCTCAGGCGCTGGAGGCCGAGGCCGACGGTTTTGCTGTCGCCTGCATCGAGGAAGCGCTGGAGCTGCGCGCCGCCGGCATTCGTGCGCCGGTGTTGCTGCTCGAAGGGATTTTCGAGGCCGATGAACTGGCGATGATCGTCGAGCATGATTTCTGGACGGTGGTGCACTCGCTTTGGCAGCTCGAAGCGATCGAGCAGGCAGCGCTGAGCAAGCCGATCACGGTGTGGCTGAAACTTGATTCGGGCATGCACCGCGTTGGGCTGCATCCGAAGGATTATGCGGCGGCTTATCAACGTCTGCTGGCCAGCGGCAAAGTGGCGAAAATCGTCTTGATGAGCCACTTCGCCCGCGCCGATGAACTGCACGCGCAGAGCAGCGCCGAACAAGTCGCGGTGTTTGAAGCGGCGCGTCAGGGCCTGGCGGCGGAAGTCAGCCTGCGCAATTCGCCTGCCGTACTCGGTTGGCCGCAGATTCATAGCGATTGGGTGCGCCCCGGCATCATGCTTTACGGCGCAACCCCGTTCGAGGAAGCCAACGCCGTGGCTGATCGCCTGCAACCGGTGATGACCCTCGAATCGAAAGTCATCTGTGTGCGTGAGTTGCCGGCCGGCGAGCCGGTGGGCTACGGCGCCAAGTTCATCACCGACAAACCGATGCGTATCGGCGTGGTCGCCATGGGTTACGCCGACGGTTACCCGCGTCAGGCGCCGACCGGTACACCGGTTTTGGTGGCTGGCAAACGCAGTCGCATTCTCGGTCGTGTGTCGATGGACATGCTTTGCATCGACCTGACCGATGTGCCGGAAGCCGACCTTGGTTCGACCGTCGAGCTGTGGGGCAAAAACATCCTCGCCAGCGAAGTGGCGCAGTGGGCTGACACCATCCCGTACCAGATCTTTTGCAACCTGCGTCGGGTGCCAAGGCTCTATTCCGAGGGTTGACGCCGCTGCGGGGGCCAAGTGTTGTAAATACTGAACGCTGTCGCCATGATAACGCTCAATATTCTTACAACATCAGGAGGCTCGCGCCTTGGACGTCGGTGAACGACTGCAATCGATCCGCAAGCTCAAAGGGCTTTCCCAGCGTGAACTCGCCAAACGCGCGGGCGTCACCAACAGCACCATTTCGATGATCGAAAAGAACAGCGTCAGCCCTTCGATCAGTTCACTGAGGAAGGTACTGGGCGGCATCCCCATGTCCATGGTCGAGTTCTTTTCCGAAGAAATCCTGCAGGAAGTCCCGACCCAGATCGTCTACAAGGCCAACGAGCTGATCGACATTTCCGACGGCGCCGTGACCATGAAACTGGTCGGCCGCGCGCACCCCAGCCGCGCCATCGCCTTCCTCAACGAAATCTACCCGCCGGGCGCCGATACCGGCGAAGAAATGCTCACCCATGAAGGCGAGGAAACCGGGATTCTGGTGGAAGGTCGACTGGAACTGGTGGTGGGTCTGGAAACTTTTATTCTCGAAGCCGGTGACAGCTACTACTTTGAAAGTACCAAGCCGCATCGTTTCCGTAATCCGTTCGACTTGCCTGCGCGACTAATCAGCGCAGCCACGCCGGCAAACTTTTAAACCAAGAGGCGCCAGGCCATTACGGCCAAGGCACCCAAGCTGTTTTACCGATGCGCAACAAGACCCCTTTAATCATGGGGTTGTTTCAGTGTGGCGGGCTACCCGCTATACTTGCGCCCGCCTGCGAACCGTGGCCGCAGGCGTGAATAGCCACCATTGAGGGTGAACGCGTGAATCTAATTATGAAAATGCTGGCTGCACCAGCAACCGTATTGGCCCTCTGGGCTGTCAGCGCTCAAGCTGCGACGAATGACGACATTGCCAAACGCCTCGAGCCCGTCGGCCAGGTGTGTGTTCAAGGGCAGGAATGCAAGGGGATGGAAGTCGCGGCAACTGCCGGTGGCGGTGGCGGTGCGAAGACTCCGGATGAAGTGATTGCCAAACATTGCAACGCTTGCCATGGCACGGGCTTGTTGGGTGCGCCGAAAATTGGTGATGCCGCCGCCTGGAAAGACCGCGCCGATCATCAGGGCGGCCTCGACGGGCTGTTGGCCAAAGCCATTACCGGCCTGAACGCGATGCCTCCGAAAGGCACCTGCGCCGATTGCTCGGATGACGAGTTGAAGGGCGCAATCCAGAAGATGTCCGGCCTGAAATAAGCCGCGCTTCTGATGAAAAAAACCGTCTTCGGACGGTTTTTTTGTGCCTGCGATTCAAGAGCCCCTCACCCTCACCCCAGCCCTCTCCCAGAGGGAGAGGGGGCCGATCGAGGTGTCTGGCGTCCGACATCGACCTGAAAGACCTTAGCGATTATGGATTCAGCAAAGCTATTTCACGTCGGCGTACCTCCCCAATATCCCCCAATCAGTCCCCTCTACCTCTGGGAGAGGGTTAGGGTGAGGGAAATCTGACTCTGTTCATTGCAGCAAACTCAAGGCAAGCTCGGTCTACCCCTATTCACGGAACGGGCAGGAGGCTTCAGATGGTGCAGTTGTGTTCGATCGAACAGGCAGTGGATGACGTGCTGGCACGCTTGCCGGCACATATCCACATGGGCATGCCGCTGGGCCTGGGCAAACCCAATCACTTCGTCAACGCGCTGTACCGGCGGATCAAAGGCTTGCCCGAGCGGCAACTGACGATCTACACCGCGCTGTGCCTCGGCCGCCCGGCGTTGGGCGACGGTTTGCAAAAGCGCTTCATCGAACCCTTCGTCGAGCGCGTCTTCGGTGACTATCCGGAATTCGATTTCCTCGCCGACCTGCACCGCGACAGCCTGCCCGCCAACATCCGTATCGAACAGTTCTTCATGCAGCCCGGCAGCCTGCTCAACAGCGCGCCGGCCCAGCAGGATTACGTCAGCAGCAACTACAGCCACGCCGCCCGCGACATCAACGCCGCCGGGCTGAACCTGGTGGCGCAGTTATTGGCCAGCAGCAGCGAACACCCGGATCGCCTGAGCCTGAGCTGCAACCCCGACATCACCCTCGACCTGTTCCCGATGATCGCCAAGCGTCGCGAAGCCGGGGAGACGATTCTGCTGGTCGGCCAAGTCCACACCGATCTGCCGTACATGCCCGGCGATGCCGAAGTCGATATCGACACCTTCGACCTGCTGATCGACGCGAAGGACAGCAGTACGCTGTTTTCCACGCCGAACATGCCGGTGGGGTTTCAGGATCATTTCATTGGTTTGCATGCGAGCACGCTGGTGCGCGACGGCGGCACGCTGCAGATCGGCATTGGTTCGATGGGCGATGCATTGACCGCAGCGCTGCTTGCGCGTCAGGCGGATAATGCCGGCTATAAAGCGTTGCTCGACGACATCAACCTCAGCCAATGGGCGCAGTTGATCGACCGCGAGGGCGGCACCGGGCCATTTGCCAAAGGGCTTTACGGTTGCAGCGAAATGTTCGTCAACGGCTTGTTGGTACTGGCGGATGCCGGGATCATCCGGCGCAAGGTCTATCCCGACGTACAGACTCAGGAGCAGGCCAACGCCGGCACCCTCGACGAGGCAGCACAGACTGACGGCATCTCGGTGCACGGCGGTTTCTTCCTTGGCCCGCGCAGTTTCTACGAGCGCCTGCGTGAGCTGCCACTGAGCAAACGCCTCGAATTCAACATGACCCGCATCAGTTACATCAACGAGCTCTACGGACAGGAAGAACTCAAGCGCTTGCAGCGCCTCGATGCGCGCTTCATCAACACCGTGTTCACCATGACCTTGCTTGGCGCGGGCGTGGCGGATCAACTCGAAGACGGACGTGTGCTCAGCGGTGTCGGTGGGCAGTACAACTTTGTGGCGCAGGGACATGCGTTGCACGATGCGCGGTCGATTCTGATTCTGCGCAGCTGGCGTGAGTCCGGTGGCGATGTCAGCTCCAACATCGTCTGGGAATACGGCCACTGCACGATTCCACGGCATCTGCGCGACATCGTAGTCACCGAATACGGCATCGCCGATCTGCGCGGCAAATCCGACGCTGTGGTGATCGAGTCATTGCTGAATATCAGTGACTCTCGCTTCCAGCAGGGTTTGATCGAGCAAGCGCAAAAAGTCGGCAAGCTGCCAAAGGATTTCCGCCTCGACCCACGCTTTGCCGATAACACACCGCAGCGTTTGCAAGCCATCGCCGCACGGCACAAAAACCTGTTTCCGGAGTACCCGCTGGGCTGTGATTTCACCGCGATCGAACGGGATTTGCTGCGGGCGCTGAACTGGCTGAAAAGCAAATTCAAACTCACCGAAATCCTCGAACTGGGCAAAGCAGCCCTCGACGCCCCCGAGGCATCGCTCTACCCCGAGCATCTTGAACGCATGCAACTGACAAACCCGGACGGCCTGAAAGAAGACCTCTTCCAACGTCTGCTCCTCACCGGCCTCAAAGCCACCACCCAATAACTGCCGGACCTAAAACAACTGTAGGAGTGAGCCTGCTCGCGATAGCGGTGTATCAGCCGACGAAAATATCAGCTGACACTACGCTATCGCGAGCAGGCTCACTCCTACAGGGGGGCTGCGGTGTGGCTTTATTCGATGAAGGTAACGACGCCATCCTTCAGCGATTTCACCCGGGCCAGCGATTCAACGCGGTAGCCCTGCGAATCCAGTTCGGCGCGGCCGCCCTGGAACGACTTCTCGATGACGATACCCAGACCGGCAACGGTCGCGCCAGCTTGCTTGATGATCGAGATCAGCGCTTGCGACGCCTTACCGTTGGCCAAAAAGTCATCGATGATCAGCACGCGGTCGCTGCTGGTCAGGTGGCGCGGGGAGATGGCCACGGTGCTTTCGGTCTTTTTGGTGAACGAGTAAACGGTCGCCGACAGCAGGTTTTCGGTCAGGGTCAGGGACTGTTGCTTGCGGGCGAAGATCACTGGCACGCCGAGGTTCAGACCGGTCATGATCGCCGGGGCGATGCCCGAGGCTTCGATGGTGACGATCTTGGTGATGCCCGAATCCTTGAACAGCGCGGCGAATTCGTCGCCGATCAGCTTCATCAGGGCCGGGTCGATCTGGTGGTTCAGGAAGGCGTCGACCTTCAGGACCTGGTCGGAAAGCACAATGCCTTGTTCGCGGATTTTCTGGTGCAATGCTTCCATGAAGCTGTCCTCTTTTGGCGCTTTGTGCGCCGAAGGTCTAGTAAAAAAAGTGGTCAATTCTAGCGCTTTAACATCGCGCGTATATCTGCCAGTGCGCTATTGCCACGCACGACTTTGACTTCGGTCGGTGTATCGTCGTTGCCTTCCCAGGCCAGATCGTCCGGTGGCAGCTCATCGAGGAAGCGGCTCGGCGCGCAGTCGATGATTTCGCCGTACTGCTTGCGCTTGGCGGCGAAGGTGAACGCCAGGGTCTGGCGCGCGCGGGTGATGCCCACGTAGGCCAGGCGACGTTCTTCTTCGATGGTGTCGGCTTCGATGCTGGAGCGGTGCGGGAGGATTTCCTCTTCCATGCCCATGATGAACACGTAAGGGAATTCCAGACCCTTGGACGCATGCAGCGTCATCATCTGCACGCCTTCGGCGCCATCCTCTTCTTCCTGCTGACGTTCGAGCATGTCGCGCAGGACCAGTTTGCCGATGGCGTCCTCGACGGTCATTTCGCCTTCTTCGTCCTTCTCGAGGGTGTTTTTCAACGCCTCGATCAAGAACCAGACGTTGCTCATCCGGTAATCGGCCGCCTTGTCGCTGGAGCTGTTGGTGCGCAGCCAGTTCTCGTAGTCGATGTCCATGACCATGCTGCGCAGCGCCGAGATCGGATCCTCGCCGGCGCACTGCTCGCGGACCTTGTCCATAAAGCGCTTGAAGCGCGACAGGCGATCGGTGAAGCGGCTGTCCAGATGCTCGCCCAGACCGATTTCGTCGGTGGCGGCATACATCGAGATTTTGCGTTCGGTGGCGTAGTTGCCGAGTTTTTCCAGGGTGGTCGAGCCGATTTCCCGGCGCGGTACGTTGATCACGCGCAGGAAGGCGTTGTCGTCATCCGGGTTGACGATCAGGCGGAAGTAGGCCATCAGGTCTTTCACTTCCTGACGGCCGAAGAAGCTGTTGCCGCCGCTCAGACGGTACGGCACCTGGTGGTGCTGCAGCTTCAACTCGATCAACTTGGCCTGATAGTTACCGCGATAAAGAATCGCGAAATCGCTGTACGGGCGGTCGGTGCGCAAGTGCAGGCTGAGGATTTCCATGGCCACGCGCTCGGCTTCGGCGTCTTCGTTGCGGCAGCGGATCACGCGGATCTCGTCGCCGTGGCCCATCTCACTCCACAACTGTTTTTCGAATTCGTGCGGGTTGTTCGAGATCAGCACGTTGGCGCAGCGCAGGATGCGACTCGTCGAACGGTAGTTCTGCTCGAGCATCACCACTTTCAGCGATGGATAGTCGTCCTTGAGCAGCATCAGGTTTTCCGGCCGCGCACCGCGCCAGGCGTAGATCGACTGGTCGTCGTCGCCCACCACGGTGAACTGGTTGCGCTTGCCGATAAGCATTTTTACCAGCAAATATTGGCTGGCGTTGGTGTCCTGGTATTCGTCAACGAGCAGGTAGCGCACCTTGTTCTGCCACTTTTCGAGAATGTCGGCGTGTTCTTCGAAAAGCTTTACCGGCAGCAGGATCAGGTCGTCGAAGTCCACCGCGTTGAACGCTTTCAGCGTGCGCTGATAGTGGGTGTAGACGATGGCGGCGGTCTGTTCCTTGGGATTGCGCGCGTTCTCCAGCGCCTGAGGCGGCAGGATCAGGTCGTTTTTCCAGGCGCCGATCATGTTCTTGATCTCGTCGACGCCGTCTTCGCCCGCGTATTCCTTTTGCATGATGTCGGTCATCAGTGCTTTTACATCGGTCTCGTCAAAGATCGAGAAACCTGGCTTGTAGCCCAGCCGTGCGTGTTCCTTGCGGATGATGTTCAGACCGAGGTTGTGGAACGTGCAGACGGTCAGACCGCGACCTTCACCGGCGCGCAGCAGGGTGCCGACCCGCTCTTTCATTTCGCGCGCGGCCTTGTTGGTAAAGGTCATGGCGACGATGTACTGGGCGCGGATGCCGCAGTTCTGGATCAGGTGCGCGATCTTGCGCGTGATCACGCTGGTCTTGCCGGAGCCAGCACCGGCGAGCACCAATAGAGGGCCGCCGACGTAGTTCACGGCTTCTTGCTGCCGGGGATTGAGTCGGGACATACGAAAATTCGGGAGTCGTTGACGAAATGGGCCGGCATTTTAACAGGCTCAGAGAATTGTGCTGCTCTCTCCGACTTGTGACGTACCACGCGATTCAAATTTGCCGGTTTTGTTACTTTCGCGGAGGATGCGCGGTGATTTTGCGGCTAATGTTCTCATTCGTGACACAAAATAACGTTTTGATAACCGTTGTCATTTGGTCATTGAACATCGCAACGGCATAATGCCCCGCCCACATCTTTGCAGAGTCTAGGGAGCTAGCTTGTCTACGCCTGTCGAACCCTTGCGTTTGCTGCTACTGGCCGAAGAGCCAGCGTGGACAGCGTTATTGCGCGAGTGTCTGGCTCCGTTGGGGAGCGCGGCGGTGCTGATCAGCGCGCCGAGCTGGGAGTCGGTCAGCAGTTTGTTCGAAGACAACCGCAATGCGGTGCTGTTGACCCTTCCGGCATTGCAACCGGCACCGGGCCGTTGCAGCCTGCCGACGGTATTGCTGCTGGAACATGAACCGGACACCGCGCCGGTTGGCGTCAGTGACTGGCTGGTGTTCGACGCCCTCGACGCCGGCATGCTGCGCCGTTGCCTGCGCCATGTGCGTGAGCGCGGCGTTCTCGAAAACACCCTGCAACGCCTTGCCGAACAGGACCCGCTGACCGGCATCGCCAACCGTCAGGGGTTCCAGACCTTGCTCGCCGCGCGCCTCGCGGAAAGTGATGGTCGCGGGCTGGCCCTTGGGCATCTTGATCTCGATAACTTCCGGCATGCCAACGATGCGCTTGGCCATCAGGCGGGCGATCGCTTGATCCTGCAAGTCGTTGCGCGGCTGAAAAGTCAGCTGGAGGCCGGTGATCAACTGGCGCGGCTGGGCAGCGACGAATTCGCTCTGCTGATCGACACCCGTCGGGCGCCACAACGCGCCGAGTGGATGGCTGAACGCATCACCGAAGCGCTCGCCGAGCCGTATTGGGTGGATGGTGAAAGCCTGTTGATCGGCTCCAGCCTCGGCATCGCCCACGCCCGTGCACAGGGCGGCGCCGACCCGCTGATGTGGCACGCGCACATCGCCATGCAGCAAGCCAAGAGCACCCAGGGCTGCACCTTTCATATCTTCAACGAACGCATCAACCGCAACGCGCGAAGCATGGCTGACCTCGAAAGCGAGCTGCGCCGGGCCTTGCGTCGCGATGAGCTGGAGCTGCATTACCAGCCCCGTCTGAACATGCAGGATGGCCAGATTGTCGGCCTCGAAGCCTTGGTGCGCTGGCGTCACAGCGAGCGCGGTTTGCTGCCGCCGAGTGAGTTCGTGCCACTGGCCGAGCAGAGTGGTTTGATCGTGCCGTTGGGTTACTGGGTGATTTCCCGGGCGCTGCGCGATATGCAGGCCTTGCGAGAACGCGGTTTGCCGGCGCTGCACATGGCGATCAACCTGTCGTTCCGCCAGTTTCAGGACAGCCAATTGTTGCCGACGCTCAGCCGCTTGATCGCCGAGCGTGGCGTCGAGGCGCAGTGGCTGGAATTCGAACTGACGGAAACGGCGGTGATGCGCCGCAGCGATCTGGTCAAGCAGACCATGGATGCTCTGGGGCGTCTCGGTGTGCGCTTCTCGCTGGATGACTTCGGCACCGGGTTTTCCTCGTTCGTGCATCTCAACAGCCTGCCGATCACTTTGCTGAAGATCGACAAGAGCTTTGTCGGCGGCATGGAGCAGCGCGAGGAGAACCGCAAACTGGTACACGCGATGATCAATCTCGCGCACAACCTGCATTTGGAAGTGGTCGCGGAAGGGGTTGAGACGCCGGAGCAGCTTGAACTGCTGCGTGGGTTTGGCTGCGATCAGGTGCAGGGTTATCTGATCAGCCGGCCGTTGCCGTTGGCGGAGTTGGTTGAATACCTGACCTTCGGCTCAAGCCAACAGGTTTCTGTGGAGGCTGTTTAAAAGATCGCAGCCTGCGGCAGCTCCTACACCGATTCATGTAGGAGCTGCCGAAGGCTGCGATCTTTTGATCTTAATCCGCGCGAACAGCCTCGAACCTCGGTGACACAGGCTCCAGCCGAATCATCCGCTTCATCTTCCATTCAAATGCCAGCGTCAGGCTCACCGCCGCACACGCCAACCCCAGTGCCAACCCCCACCAGACGCCCGTTGGCCCCCAGTTCAAATGGAACGCCATCCACCACGCCGCCGGTGCACCGATCAGCCAATAGCAGGCGAGCCCGACCAGAAACGTGGTCTTGGCATCCTTGAGCCCTCTAATGCAGCCCATGGCAATCGTCTGCGTGCCGTCGAACAACTCAAACCACGCCGCCACCGCCAGCAGGCTCACCGCGAGGCGAATCACCTCGGCAAACGCCGGATCGTTGTGATCGAGAAACAACCCGACCAACTGGTTCGGCAGCAACCAGAACACCATGGCGAAACCCAGCATGACCACGGCGCCGAAGACGATCCCGACCCGCCCGGACATTCGCGCATCGTTCAATTGCCCGGCACCGTAGTGCTGGCCGACGCGCATGGTGATCGCGTATGACATCCCCGCCGGCACCATGAATGCCACCGAAACAATCTGCAGGGCAATCTGGTGTGCGCCCAGTTGCGTGCTGCCCATGGTGCCCATACACAGTGCCGCGAAGGCGAACAAACCGACTTCCACAGCGTAGGTGCCGCCGATTGGCAGGCCGAGGCGCCACAACTCTTTCAGGTACTGCCGATTCGGCCGCGACAGGCCCGCGCGCAGCGGATAAGCGTCATACGCCGGATGCCGACGGATATGCCAGGCCAGCGCCAACGCCATGCAGTTGGCAACAATTGCCGTGACCAGGCCGATCCCCGTCAGGCCCATTTTCGGCAAGCCGAACATGCCGGTGATCAGCGCGTAATTGAGCAGGAAGTTGGCCACCGTGCCGGCGAGGCTGATCACCATCACTGGCGTCGCCCGGCCGATGGCACTGGTGAAACCGCGCAAAGCCATGAAGCTGAGGTAGCCGGGCAGGGCGAAGGGCAGGGCAATCAGGAATTGCCCGGCGGCGTTGACGTTGGTTTCGGTCTGGCCGAACAGCAGTAACACCGGTTTCAGGTTCCACAGCAGCAACCCGGCGCCCAGCGCCATCAGCCACGCCAGCCACAGGCCAGCCTGAGTCAACCGTGCGGCGCCAATGATGTCGCCGGCACCCTTGCGAATCGCCACCAGCGTGCCAACCGCCGCAATCACGCCGATACAGAAAATCGACACGAACGAATAGGTCGCCGCACCCAGTCCGCCGCCAGCCAACGCTTCCGGACTCAGGCGCGCCATCATTAAAGTGTCAGTCAGCACCATCAACATGTGCGCCAACTGTGAAGCGATCAACGGCCCTGCCAGCCGCAGGATGGCCCAGAGTTCGGTACGCACAGGATGCTGCATGGTCATCACCACTCAATTTCAGAGGGAACAGGAGACCGTCGATTCTCGGCGCTTGGCAGGCGTTGCACAAAGGGATAAAAAGGATGGATGGCATGAGTAAAACTCATCCTGAGCAAATTCATTCAGGCTGGCTGCATCCCGCTATAGGAGCTTTCTGTATGTCCCGTCGCCTTCCTCCCTTGTATGCCCTGCGCGCATTTGAAGCGGCGGCGCGACATAGCTCGTTCACCCGTGCGGCCGAGGAGTTATCGATTACCCAGAGTGCGGTGAGTCGGCACATTCGAACCCTCGAAGATCACTTCGCCTGTCGGCTGTTTCATCGCAGCGGGCGCAATCTGCAACTGACCGAAGCCGCGCGTTTACTGTTACCCGGAATCCGCGAAGGTTTCAGTGCGCTGGAGCGGGCCTGCAATACCTTGCGCGCCGAAGACGACATTTTGCGCATGAAAGCCCCGTCGACCCTGACCATGCGCTGGCTGCTGGCGCGGCTCAGTCGCTTTCGCCACTTGCAGCCGGGCAACGAAGTGCAGCTGACCAGCGCCTGGATGGATGTGGATTCGGTGGACTTCAACGATGAGCCTTTCGACTGCGCTGTGTTGTTGAGTGACGGGCATTTTCCGCCGGACTGGGAGGCCAGTCTGCTCTTTCCTGAAGAGCTGATTCCGGTGGGTGCGCCGAACCTGCTCAACGATCAACCGTGGGATCTGGCCCGGCTGGCGTCCACCGAATTGCTCCATCCGACCCCGGATCGGCGTGACTGGCGCAGTTGGCTGGAACACATGGGGCTGTCCGATCAGGTGTCGCTGAAGGGCGGACAGGTGTTCGATACCCTCGAACTGGGCATGATCGCGGCGGCTCGCGGTTACGGTGTATCGATGGGCGATCTGTTGATGGTCGCCGAAGATGTGGCGCAGGGAAGATTGAGCCTGCCGTGGCCAACCGCCGTCGCCAGCGGACTGAATTATTACCTGGTGTGGCCAAAAACCCGTCCTGGAGGTGAACGTTTGCGCCGCCTCAGCGACTTCCTCCAAGGCGAAGTCCGCGCCATGGAACTGCCGGCAGTTGCGCGCTTGAGCTGAAACGTTCGAGCCGCCACAATGGCGGCCTTGCGCCATACCCACGTTGCGCGCTCAAGTATTCGGTTTTACCGCCGACTATGAGCAAGTGGAACCGTCGTGCCGGTATCCTCGATTCACCCCCACTATTAGAAAATTATCCGAGTCGAGATCAAGGAGGATCCCGTGGCTCGGCCAGGAGCTGTCCATGTCTCAACCTCGCGCTCGGATCGCCTCGCAGCTGGGCCTCGCGCTCGCTGTGATACTGGCGATAGTTATCAGTGGCAGTACGGTGTTCGCCCTGCGTTCGCTGGATTCGGCCAACCTCGCCACCCGTGAAGAGCATCTGGCCAGTGAGGCGCGGCTGCTGGCCGACCAACTGAGTACCTTTCACGGCACGCTGCGTGAAAGCACCCAGCGTCTGAGTGGGTTGTTCGAGAAGCGCTTCAGCGCCGGCTTGAGCATCCACCCGAGTGAGCCGGTGACGGTGGCAGGCACCCCGACCCCGGGCCTGCACCTGGGCAGCGAAGTGCTGAACAACAACTTCAAGGAAGTCGACGAGTTCAAGCAGATGACCGCCGGTGTCGCCACGCTGTTCGTGCGCAGCGGCGAAGACTTCGTCCGGGTCAGCACCTCGCTGACCAAACAGGACGGCACGCGCGCCATCGGCACCTTGCTCGATCATGCGCACCCCGCCTACGCGAAGTTGATGGCGGGGCAGGGCTACGTCGGTCGCGCCTTGCTGTTTGATCGTTCCTACATGACCCAATACACCCCGGTGCGAGATGGCAGCGGCAAGGTGATTGCGGTGCTGTTCGTCGGCTTCGATTACACCGATGCGCAGAACGCCCAGTTCGACAACCTCAAGCGTTTCCGCATCGGTCAGACCGGCTCGCTGGCGTTGCTCGACGAGCAGAACAAATGGCTTGTCGCGCCAGCCGGTGTGCAGGCGCTGGATCAGTCGATTCCAGTGATCGCTGGTCTGGCCAAGATGCCGGGCAAAGGTCAGTTCTGGGCTGACAAGTCCGAAGATTTCTACAGCGTTGCCGTGCCGTTCGACGGCGGGCCATGGTCGGTAGTGGCGAGCATGCCGAAAGCCGAAATCCGCGCGGTGACCTGGAGCGTCGGTACGCAACTGGCGATCGGCAGTCTGTTGGCGATGCTGTTGGCGGTCGGTTCTGTGGTATGGCTGCTGCGCAGCAAGCTCGCACCATTGAGTGATCTGGTGCGTCAGGCCGAGGCCTTGGGCGCCGGTGATCTGAGCGTGCGCCTGAACGTGTCGAGCAATGACGAAATCGGTCAGCTGTCCCGCGCGTTCAACCAGATGAGCCAAGCGCTTTCGACGATGGTCGAGCACATCCGCCGCTCTTCGGAAGAGGTCAACAGCCGTGCGCAAGCCTTGTCTGGCCTGTCCGGCGGCGCGTACGAAGGCATGGAGCAGCAGTCCGGCGAAATCACCAGCATGGCCGGCGCGGTGGAAGAATTCAGCGCGACCTCGTTGAACATCGCCGACAACATGGGCGCGACCCAGCGTCTGGCGCAGGAAAATGCTCAGCAAACGCAGATTGGTCGCAGCTCGATGGAAGAGGCTTCGTCGTCGCTGGAGCAAATTGCTGGCGCCTTGAACAGCACCGCCACCGTGATCAACACCCTCGGTCAACGTTCGCAGGAAATTGGCGGCATCGTCGGTGTGATCACCTCGATTGCCGAGCAGACCAATTTGCTCGCGCTCAACGCTGCAATCGAGGCAGCCCGTGCCGGTGAGCAGGGTCGTGGCTTTGCTGTGGTGGCGGATGAGGTGCGCAGCCTGGCTTCGCGTACTCGCCAGGCCACCGATGAAATTTCCAGCATGATTCATAGCATCCAGCAGGAAACCGGCAACGCGATCAGCACCATGGAGCAGGGCAATGTGCTGATGCAGGAAGGCCTGTCGCGTAACGCCAATGTCGCCTCGGCGCTGGCGCGCATCGATGAGCAGAGCCGTTCGGCGGGGCAACAGTTTGCCGCGATTACCACGGCGACCCAGGAGCAGAGCAGCACCGCGACGTTGTTGAGCAGCAATTTGCAGAGCATTGCGCTGGCCAACAGTGAGCAGCGTGAGGTTGTGTCGAACCTGGCTGTTACGGCTAAAGAGCTTGAGAAACTGGCGGCGGATCTGCGTTCCGAAGTTGATCGCTTCCGTTGATGAATGGCTGAAATCGCTATCGCGAGCAGGCTCACTCCTACAGGTGTATCGGTTGGTCGCAATGTTTGTGATCACTGAAGATCCCTGTAGGAGTGAGCCTGCTCGCGATCGCCTCACTGCCAATCTGGGATAAAACACTCGAACTCTTGATCTTTCATACTTGCTGAAACGTTTCCGCAGCGCTATAAAAATGGCACAACTCCAATAAAGGCTGCTGCCATGACCCCGCTCAAACTCGCCGTCGCCCTCGGCGCTTTCACTGCTGCTTCCCACGCCATGGCCTGGGATTACGTCCTTCTCGATACCAACAAGCCCGCGCAAAACTGGAGCATCACCAGTGAACAGCTCGGGGTGAAAACCGACAAACCCTTCTCCGTAAGCCTGCGTACCTTGCACGGTGGGCGGCAGGAAGGCGTCAGCATTGTCGATATCGATAACGGCACGATGAAACTCTCGGTGGTACCAACCCGAGGCATGAATGTCTTGCAAGCCTCTGTCGGCAACGTGCGCATGGGGTGGGATTCGCCGGTCAAGGACGTGGTCAACCCGGCCTTCATCGAGCTCAATGGACGCGGCGGGCTGGGCTGGCTGGAAGGTTTCAATGAGCTGGTCGCCCGCTGCGGTTACGAATGGGTTGGCCATCCCGGCATCGATAATGGTGAGCTGCTGACCTTGCACGGCCGCGCCGCCAACATCCCGGCCAGTACCGTCACGCTGCACATCGACGAAAAGCCACCGTACGCCATCAGTCTGCGCGGCGAGCTGAAAGAGCAAGCCTTCAAGAAAGTCGACTTTTCGGTGGTCACGGAACTGGTCACCGAGCCTGGCAGCGTGCGCTTTGCACTTAACGATACGCTGACCAACAACGGCGACTATCCAAAGGAATACCAGGCGCTGTACCACAGCAATTTCAGCACGCCGTTCCTCGAGCAGGGCGCCCGTTTTGCTGCACCGGTAAAACAGGTCTCGCCGTTCAACGACAAGGCCAAAGGCGATCTGGCTGACTGGCAGACCTATCGCGCGCCGACCAAGGACTACGACGAAACCGTCTACAACGTCGTGCCCTATGCCGATGCCAAAGGCGAAACCCTGGCTGTTCTGCATAACAAGGCGGGCAGCCTCGGTGTCTCCGTCGGCTTCAATACCCAGCAGTTGCCAGTGTTTTCCCTGTGGAAAAACACCGATACCCAAGGGCAGGGCTATGTCACGGGGCTGGAACCGGGCACCAGTTTTTCTTACAACCGCCGCTATCAGCGTCCGCTGAATCTGGTGCCGACCATTGCACCGAAGGAACACAAACAGTTCCAGATCAGCTACAGCCTGCTCGCAGACAAAGGTGCTGTGGATAACGCCTTGAAGCGCGTGACCGAGATTCAGGCCGGGCGTGAAACTGAAGTGCGGCAGACGCCGTTGGTGGATCTGACCGAGCATTAAGGTGTCGCCGGCCGATATTGCAGCGCCTCGGCCAAGTGTTCGCGTTTGATTGCATCGACTTGCTCAAGGTCTGCCAGAGTGCGGGCGACTTTGAGTAGGCGATGCGCTGAACGCAGCGATAGCGTCAGCCGTTCACAGGCTGATTCCAGCCATTTCTCATCGGCTGTGGATAACTTGCAGTGTTTTTTCAGTCCTGGCAGATCGAGAAACGCGTTGGCGCAGCCTTGACGCTTCTGCTGTCGTTCGCGAGCCTCTGCCACCAACGCCGCAGCGCTGGCACTGTCCTCTCCCGGCTTCACCTGCGGGTTCAACGCCGTCGCTTCCCGCGCCACCGTCAGGTGCAGATCAATCCGATCCAGCAAAGGCCCCGATAGCTTGTTGCGATAGCGCTGCACCATGTCCGGTGTGCACGAGCACTTGCCGCTCGGCTCGCCAAGATATCCACAAGGGCACGGGTTCATCGCCGCCACCAATTGGAAGCGCGCGGGAAAACGTACGCGATCCTTCGCTCGGGCGATGACGATATGTCCTGACTCCAAAGGCTCGCGTAAAACCTCCAATACCTTGCGATCAAATTCCGGCAGCTCATCGAGAAACAGCACGCCGTGATGGGCGAGGGTAATCTCACCGGGTTGCGGTTTCGAACTGCCACCCACCAGCGCTGGCCCGGATGCCGAGTGGTGCGGTTGACGGAAGGGACGCTGCGGCCAATGGGTCAGCGGTGCGCCACTGGCGACGGACTGAATCGCCGCCACCTCCAGCGCTTCACTCTCGGCCAGCGGCGGCAACAGTCCCGGCAATCGGCTGGCCAGCAATGTCTTGCCCGTTCCCGGCGGCCCACTGAACAGCAGGTTATGGGCACCCGCAGCGGCAATCAGCAATGCCCGTTTCGCCGCCACTTGCCCCTGCACTTCATTCAAGTCGGGATAAGGCTTGCTGGCATGCATCAGTCCGTCGGAGACATAGGGCTCAACCGGCGTATGCCCATTGAAATGCGCCACCGCCTCCAGCAAATGATCCACCGCAAACACCTTCAACCCCGAAGCCAGGCACGCCTCCTCGGCATTCGCCCGCGGCACCACCAGCGCACGACCCGCCTTGCGCGCGGCCAACGCTGCCGGCAACACGCCGCGCACCGCTCGTACTGCGCCGGACAACGCCAACTCACCCAGACATTCCACATCGTCCAGCGTCAGACACGGCACCTGCACACTCGCCGACAGAATCCCCAAGGCAATCGCCAGATCAAACCGCCCGCCATCCTTGGGCAGATCCGCCGGCGCCAGATTCAAGGTGATCCGCCGCGCCGGAAACTGCAGCCCGGAATTGATGATCGCACTGCGCACCCGGTCCTTGCTCTCCTTTACAGCCGCCTCGGGCAGACCGACCATGGTCAGCGACGGCAGACCGTTGGCCAGATGGACTTCGACAGTGACGGCGGGGGCTTCCACGCCAATCTGGGCGCGACTGTGGACGATGGAGAGGGACATGGTCGTTCCTTGAGCTGAATCGGGGAGCCGCTTCCTGCGGGTTTTTTAAGGGTAGTCGGGGGAGAGGGCGTTGGTCGGACAGTTTTAAGGTCGAACCTTCACTGGATGTTGCTGAAGACACTAATTCTCAGGCATAAAAAAACCGCCTGTCAGGCGGTCATTTTTGCGGTACTCAGGTTCCACCACCGGCGAGCCAACCATCGGGCTCCATTTCCTTGCCATAGGTCGCGGCCACTTTCAGAAAATGCCGCTGACTGGCTGAAACTCTGTCCGGTAATCCGAGTGCCTCGGTACCCGGTTTGGACACCCGTGCCGGTTGGGTTTTCTGCTTCTTCTGCTTCATAAACACCTCACGTGCCGGGATGCTTGATTCGATCTTATTGGTCGTCCAATGGAAAGACAAGGCGACCGGTTGTATCAAAATAAAATCCCAGCGTTTGATAGTAAGGGATGGCGCCTGAGTCTGGCTCTTGTACTTCGATTTGCGTGCACCCCAGCTTCCGGGCGTAGAACTCTGTTGTCAGCAATGCCATCGGAGCGATCCAACCCCGCAAGGTATTCGTCTTGCAGGTGTGTCCCTGCAAAAGGACGATTTTCATGCAGATCGTGCTTCTTCGCGGTGTTGCGTAGCACAGTCCGCACAGTTCCTCTTCGTACCAGAACGCCAAGTCCAGCCCTTTTGCATCTTTGGTCTTCCAGTCCAAAACAGCGTCCCAGGGATACCCAACGGGGCCGGTCCACTGGTGGAATGCGTTAATTGCTACTGGAGTAATCGGATCGATCCTGAGTGATAGAGCGTCAACTCCAGCTGCCAGGGCTTCTGGATCCATGGACATGGTTTGATGTGCGAGTTTGCGCGATTCAGATTTGAAAGTCTGATTTCGAAGCTCGGTACCTTTGCCTTTTCTTCGCATCGTCTTGTTCTGTCGGGATCAATATGCAGACGATATCGAAGGCATTGATGCTTACGTAATCAGACGTAGGGGACGATCCTCGTAGGACTGTGCTTGTGTTAGTGAAGGACGTTGGAGATGACCAGTTCAGGGTGTGAGAGGGCGGAGAGGCAATACTTTATACCGGCATGGATGAGGGTTTTGCGCTGCTCTCGATCGTAAATGAGCTTTGACTCCTGAGCGGTACTGAAGGATCCTCACGCTCGAGGACTGCAACTGCGCATTCGTCGGGACTGGGCACCAGTAAAAGCTCCCCCGCATTTTTGGCAGCAGAGAAAGCTGGTTTCTCTGAAGTAATGACGACGGGCTAGCCTGTCGGATTCTGAACCCAAGGCCATAAAGTCGGGAGCTAAAGAATCGCTGCGACTACTCCTCCGAACACAAAAAAGGCGTCCTATGGACGCCTTTTTTATTTTTCACTCAGGATCTTCTACCGGCCAGCACGCCGCTTGGCTCAAGCGCTGGCCCAGATGTAACAGCAACTTCAATAAATCGCCGTTGGTTGGCTGACATATCCCCAGCCAAACGGAGTGCTTCGAGGTGTAAATCAACAATCTGAAATAGCTTTTCCTTCCTCTTCTTATCTTTCACAGATACCTCCATCTTGATGGGCGTATTTCGTTCGCCAATGTAATGACATGCGTAAGGGCTGCGTAACTGGGCGCAGACGCTAATGTTTGTAGGGCCATGCCCTAATAGTTGTAGGACGCCGGCGAAAGGGGGGTGAAGGTCTTGAATCCGGGAGTCGGATGCTCCAGTTTGGCCGTTCAATGCAGCCTCTGGAGGCGAAAAATGGATCGCAATGGTATGCGCCCGATTCATCCGGGCGAGGTTCTGAATAAGGAATTCATGGAGCCGTTGGGCATGACCGTCATGGATCTGGCCATGCCCACGAACTGGCCCGAAAGTGAGATCGAAAAGCTTGTGAAATGCCAGCTCGGGATCTGCGCCGATCTGGCAATCAGCCTTGCCACTCATCTCAACACTACGCCTGAGTTCTGGATCAATTTTCAATCGACTTACGATTTGCGCAGGGCCCAGCTCCGGCATGCGGGTTTATAGGGATTGCAGCATCCGCGAAGCTCTTTTCCACCATGGCCCCGTCATTGGGCGCTTGGTCTGTTCCCGTTCCACCATCATCTGCGGCACATCCTGCAACCGTATCCACGGTTGATTATTCCAATGCAACAAACTCAACGTCATGTCCGGCCAGTTGAGCAAGCTGAGGTGTGGGCGTTCGCTTGTGCTGGGGTGTTGGGCGTCGCGCAGGGTGGGGATGACTTGGTGGGTGAGCCATTCGCGCAGCGCTCGGTATTCGGGGCAGTAGTGGTAGACGAGGAGGGCGTAGATGCCTGATTCGCTGATCAGCAGGGTGTTTTCGATCTGGTTGTGGATCAAGGTTTTGCGGGTTTGGTATTGGTCGGGTCGAGTTTTCGCAGCATGCGTTCGTTGAGGTAGATGTGCAGCAGGCGGCTCAGGTCTCGGGCGCAGAACCACGGTTGGTTCTGGATGAGGAGGGCGTGGAGGGGGAGTTTGTGGCGGGTGAAGATGTGCGGTGTCAGATAAGTCTCTTCTTGATTCATTGAGCAGTTCCTCTTGCTTAAGGGGCTGCCCTCAATCGTCGCCAAACGATTGGGTGGCAGTTGTACGCGGGTTGGCGAACCGGAGCAAAAGGAACCCGGCAGACCCGAAGGTCTCCCACGCACAACCGCCATGAAACGATGTGGCGGTAAATGTAGCCGCCATCATGGTTGTCGTGCGCCTTAAGCTGTTCGGGTCGCCAAACCCGGTGCTGAACATTCAGCATCGGGTGAGCTTAGAAACCTGGGCTTTTCGGCGCAATCGGACGGCGGTGGTGCAGGTTGTAGGACGTTGCCGGGATGGTTGAAGGGCTGGAGATCAAAAGATCGCAGCCTTCGGCAGCTCCTACAGGGGGCGCGGATTATTCCGCGGGCGGTGTCAGCTTGGCTTCCATCTCGGCGACTTTGGCTTCGAGGCTTTCGAGGCGGGCGCGAGTGCGGGCCAGTACGACCATCTGGCTGTCGAATTCTTCGCGGCTGACCAGGTCGAGTTTGCTGAAGGCGCTTTGCAGCAGCATCTTGAACTGGCTTTCGATTTCGGCTTTCGGCAGCGGGGTGTCACCGCTGAAGAGGCGGGAGGCGGTGCCGCTCAGGGCGTCGAGGAAGTCTTTGGGCGCGAGCATGGTGGATGTCCTGGAAACAATGGCCGGCAGTGTATCACGCAGTGTCTATAGTCAATCTCGTGGTCAAGGATGCACGCTTTTCGCGCAGGCGGACGGACGGCGACGCACCGTTGTTGTGCGTATCCGGATGGGGTTTTGCACGGGATGGCGTGCGGCAGCGGCCAAGGGATTGAAATCAGAGGTTTTTGGCGAGATGGCAAGCTTTCTGCTTAGTCACCTTCGACCCATGCACTGATGCAGTCGCTGTGACGAATGCAGTGCGGCAGACGGAGCGGGGAGTTTCGTCGGCAGCGGTTAGCTGGCGTCAGTCGGGCAGGTACGGCCGACGATGCGTTACAAAGCCAGGCACTGCGCTTAGACTTGAGTCGGGTTTGTTTTCCTGGGGCAAGTCCACCAATTCGGGAGAGAGTTTTCATGAAGCTAGTCACTGCCATCATCAAGCCGTTCAAGTTGGACGACGTGCGCGAGTCGCTGTCCGAAATCGGCGTGCAGGGCATTACCGTTACTGAAGTCAAAGGCTTCGGCCGGCAGAAGGGTCACACCGAGCTGTATCGCGGCGCGGAATATGTGGTCGATTTTCTGCCCAAGGTGAAAATCGACGTGGCCATCGACGACAAGGATCTGGATCGGGTTATCGAGGCGATAACCAAAGCGGCCAACACCGGCAAGATCGGTGACGGCAAGATCTTCGTGGTCAATCTGGAACAGGCGATTCGCATCCGTACCGGCGAAACCGATACCGACGCGATCTAAGCGCCGCCACAAACCCCAACGCCCCAGGAGAAAACAATATGACTCTGCGTAAATTCGCAGGGCTAGGAGCCCTGTTGTCTATCGTAATGCCCGGCCTTGCTATGGCGGCAGACGAAGTGGCGGCCCCGGTCCTCAATTCCGGCGACACTGCCTGGATGCTCACCTCGACAGCACTTGTGCTGTTCATGACCATCCCCGGCCTGGCGCTGTTCTACGGCGGCATGGTTCGCTCGAAAAACATTCTTTCCGTGATGATGCAGTGCTTCGCCATTACCGGTCTGATCAGCATCCTGTGGGTCATTTATGGCTACAGCATCGCGTTCGACACCACCGGCATGGAGCAGGGCGTCGTCAATTTCAACTCGTTCTTCGGCGGCATGGGCAAGGCGTTCCTCGCCGGTGTCACGCCTTCGAGCCTGACCGGCCCTGCGGCGCTGTTCCCTGAGGCGGTGTTCATCACCTTCCAGATGACCTTCGCGATCATCACCCCGGCGCTGATCGTCGGTGCGTTCGCCGAGCGCATGAAGTTCTCCGCGATGCTGATCTTCATGGGCATCTGGTTCACCCTGGTTTATGCACCGATCGCGCACATGGTCTGGTCCGGTAACGGCGGCCTGATGTGGGACTGGGGCGTGCTCGATTTCGCGGGTGGCACCGTGGTGCACATCAACGCCGGTGTCGCTGGTCTGATTGCCTGCCTGGTGCTGGGCAAGCGTAAAGGCTTCCCGACCACCCCGATGGCTCCACACAACCTCGGTTACACCTTGATGGGCGCGGCGATGCTGTGGGTTGGCTGGTTCGGCTTCAACGCCGGTTCCGCTGCGGCGGCCAACGGCACTGCCGGTATGGCAATGCTGGTCACCCAAATCGCTACCGCTGCGGCGGCGCTGGGCTGGATGTTTGCCGAGTGGGTCACCCACGGCAAGCCAAGCGCACTGGGCATCGCTTCGGGTGTGGTTGCCGGTCTGGTCGCGATCACTCCGGCTGCCGGCACCGTGGGCCCGATGGGCGCACTGGTGATCGGTCTGGCCGCAGGCGTGGTGTGCTTCTTCTGCGCCACCACCCTGAAACGCAAGCTCGGTTATGACGACTCCCTGGATGCCTTCGGCGTACACGGTATCGGCGGTATCCTCGGCGCGATCCTCACCGGTGTGTTCGCTGCACCGTCGCTGGGTGGCTTCGGCACCGTGACCGACATCGCCGCACAAGTGTGGATTCAGTGCAAAGGTGTTGGCTTCACTGTGATCTACACGGCGATCGTCACCTTCATCATCCTCAAGGTCCTGGACGCCGTGATGGGTCTGCGTGTAACCGAGGAAGAAGAGTCGGTCGGCCTCGATCTGGCACAACACAACGAACGCGGCTACAACCTGTAAGTACGCGCACTGAAAAAAATTGCCCGGTTCGCCGGGCATTTTTTTGTCCGGGATTTGTCATTAAGCGACAGGCTGAAAGGATTTTTCGTACGCCTTTAGTCGTGTTTACGACGGCGGTTTTTCACCCGCCAAAGTCTTACGTCATTGCGCGAGTATTAGGGCCTTTGTTTTTTCCCAGAGCGCGCTAGAATGCGCCCCGAACGTGCGGAGAACTGTATGTGGCAACAGACTCTGATAACCCTGCGGGCACGGCCCCGGGGCTTTCATCTGGTAACGGACGAGTTGATCAAAGGCCTGCCTGAACTCAGGGAGTGCCGGGTCGGTCTGTTGCATTTGTGGCTGCAGCATACCTCGGCGTCGTTGACCATCAACGAGAACGCCGATCCGGCGGTCCGTCGCGACTTCGAACGATTTTTCAATCGTCTGATCCCACAAGGAACAGACGGCTATGAGCATAACGACGAAGGCCTGGACGACCTCCCGGCGCACTTCAAGGCCAGCGTGCTTGGTTGCCAGATCAGTCTGCCGGTTTCGGCAGGTCGCCTGGCACTGGGGACCTGGCAAGGCGTTTATCTGGGCGAGCACCGTGATCATGGCGGTGCTCGAAAAGTCCTCGCCACCTTGCACGGTGAAGGGGCATAAACCGTTGGTCACCAATGGTTACTGATTTTTTAACGGCGACTTTCGACAGTTGCCAAAGCTGGTCTATAACTAATCTGCTTTTCGCAAGTCATGAGGTAGAACATGAGCGACGATGATCTGGAAAACGACGACCTCGAAGTAGGCGACGAAGACGAGGCCGAGGAAGGTCTGGAAGCAGCAGCGGAAGACGTTGCTGACGACGATGGCGGTGACGATACGCCGGCCCCGGCTGCCAAAGGCAAAGCCAAGGCTGCGGTGTCGGTAGACGAGTTGCCGAGCATTGAAGCCAAGAACAAGGAACGCGACGCCCTGGCCAAGGCCATGGAAGAGTTCCTGTCGCGCGGCGGAAAAGTGCAGGAAGTGGAGGCCAATGTGGTCGCCGATCCTCCGAAGAAGCCAGACAACAAGTACGGTAGCCGCCCTATCTGAGGCGTGCCGCTTGCTTGCTGAAAAAGCCCGCCGTCGCTGCGGGCTTTTTCATGGGTGATGAAAAGATCAAAAGATCGCAGCCTTCGGCAGCTCCTACATTGGAATGCGTTTCCCTGTAGGAGCTGCCGAAGGCTGCGATCTTTTCAGCGGTTCCAGGGTGCGAGAACGGCTGGCAAATCGGTAAGGCTGCGGATTTCGGCGTCCGGCAAGCGATCCGCTTCCCAGGTTTTACCCGCCGGGTTGAACCAGATCGCCCGCAACCCGGCCTGCTGCGCCCCGGCAATGTCATCGCCGGGATGATCGCCGATATGTACGGCGGTTTCGGCGGTGGCGCCACCGCGCTGCAAGGCTTCGTGGAACAACCGGGCATCCGGTTTGGCGATGCCGATGTCTTCCGCACACAAGGCAAACTTGAAGTAGTCCGCCAGGCCCAATCGACGCACATCGGCATTGCCATTGGTGACCACGCCAAGCGCATAGTGATTGGCGAGAATCTCCAGCACCGGCTCGACTTCAGGGAACACTTCGATCTGATGCCGTGCATGCAGAAACACTTCAAAGCCCTTGTCCGCCAAGTCGGTTGCTTCTCCATGGGCGTACCCAGCGTCTTCCATCGCATGAAACAACACCCGCCGACGTAGCGCGCTGATGCGGTGTTTCAGCCCCGGTTCATTCGCCAATACACGCTCACGAATCGCCCATAAATGCTCCACCGGCACGGCGCCCAGATTCGGCGCATGTTCGCTCAACCATTCGCGCAACACCGCTTCGGCGCTGACGATCACCGGGGCGGTGTCCCAGAGGGTGTCGTCGAGGTCGAAGGTGATCAACTGGATGCTCATGAATCATCGCCTTTCATGCGTTTGGCCCGTGGATGGGCGCTGTCGTAGACCGCCGCCAGGTGCTGGAAGTCCAGGTGGGTGTAGATCTGCGTGGTCTTGATGTCGGAGTGGCCGAGCAGTTCCTGCACCGCGCGCAGATCCTGCGAGGATTCGAGCAGATGGCTGGCGAAGGAGTGGCGCAGCATGTGCGGGTGCAGGTTCTGCCCCAATTCGCGTTCGCCGGCGAGTTTGACCCGCACCTGAATCGCTCGCGGGCCGAGGCGCCGGCCTTGCTGGCTGACGAACACGGCGTCGTCTGCGGAGTTGGTCATGGCCCGTAACGGCAGCCATTGTTCCAGTGCTTCGCGGGCCTTTTTACCCACCGGTAGCAGCCGGGTTTTACTGCCCTTGCCGAGGACTTGAACCATGCCGTCGGCGAGGTCCAGCTGATCAAGATTGAGCCCGGTCAGTTCGGAAAGGCGCAGGCCGGAGGAATAGAACAACTCAAGAATCGCCTGATCGCGCCGTGCAAGAAAATCATCCTCCACCGCCCCTTCAAGCAATTGCAGTGCACGGTCGGTGTCGAGGGTTTTCGGCAGGCGACGTTCGCCTTTCGGGGGCGCCAGACCCGTGGCCGGATCGTGATCGCAAAGGCCTTCGCGATTCAGATAGTGATAGAGCCCGCGCACCGCCGAAAGCAATCGGGCGAGGCTGCGCGAGGACTGGCCCTGCGCATGCAAGCGGGCGATCAGGCTGCGCAGGCGCTGAATATCCAGCGCGGCCCAGCTGCCGATGTTCTGTTTCACGCACCAGCCAAGGACTTTGTCGAGGTCGCGGCGATAGGCCGACAGCGTGTGCGGCGACACCTGTCGCTCACTGCGCAAGTGTTCGCAGTAAGCGTCCAGTTGTCGTTCCATATTCAGCGTACCGAGCGCAGGGAGCTGTTGACCCGTGGCAGCACGCGGCCCATGACTTCGGCGATGTAGCTGAGGAACAGCGTACCCACCGAACTCTTGTAGTGCTGCGGATCACGGCTGGCGATCGCCAGAATCCCGTGGATGCCTTGATGGCTGACGGCGACCACGGCGGTGGAGCCGATCTGCTTGCGCTGTTCTTCGCCGAAGAGGAAGTCCAGCTCATGCTCGCGCAGGCTACCGCTGACGCTTTTGCCTTCGGTGAGCAGGCCACCGATGGCGACTTGCGCGTCGGCGTGGCTGACCCAGCGCCCGACCGGCGCCGGGTTGTCGCCGAGCAGGATCAGGCTGACAAAAGGCACCTGGAAATCCTGACGCAGACTGTCTTCGACGCTGATCACCACGTCTTCCAGGCTGGCGGCGTCCATCAGGGAAAGAATCAGGCGGCGAGTCTTGTCGAACAGGCGGTCGTTGTCGCGGGCGACGTCCATCAACTGTGAGAGGCGATGACGCATCTCGATGTTGCGGTCGCGCAGAATGGTCATCTGCCGCTCGACCAGCGAAACGGTATCGCCACGCTGGTGAGGAATGCGCAGGGCGGGCAGCAGTTCTTCGTGCTCGACGAAGAAGTCCGGATGCGCCTCGAGGTATGCGGCAACCGCTGCCGCCTCCAGGCTCTCGGACGCTGATTCGTCGGACTGTCGGGCGGGTACCTGAGGCTTATCGGTCATGGTTTCTGCTCACTCAAAGACGTACTTGTCCTTCGTATACACGCACTGCCGGACCGGTCATCAGTACCGGTTGGCCAGGGCCTGCCCATTCAATGGACAGACGCCCGCCGGGCAGGTCTATCAATAGCGGCGAATCCATCCACCCCTGGCTGATCGCAGCGACAGCCGCTGCACACGCGCCGGTGCCGCAGGCCTGGGTTTCCCCGGCACCGCGTTCCCATACGCGCAACTGCGCACGGTTGCGGTCGATGACCTGGAGAAAACCGACATTCACTCGCGCGGGGAAGCGCGGGTGGTGTTCGATTTTCGGCCCCAACTCATGCACCGGTGCACTGTTGATGTCCTGCACGCGCAATACCGCGTGCGGGTTGCCCATCGACACCGCGGCCAGTTCGACCGTGGTGCCATCGACTTCCAGCTGATAGCTGATGGCTTGCGCTGGCGCTTCGAACGGAATGTCCGCCGGCACCAGACGTGGAGCGCCCATGTTCACGCCGATCTGGCCGTCGTTACGTACGTCCAGTTCGATGATGCCGCCCTTGGTCTCGACGCGGATCTGCCGCTTGGCGGTCAGACGCTTGTCGAGCACGAAGCGCGCAAAGCAGCGCGCACCGTTGCCGCACTGCTCAACTTCGGAGCCGTCGGAATTGAAGATCCGATAACGGAAATCCACGTCCGGGTTGCTTGGCGCCTCGACGATCAGCAATTGGTCGAAACCAATGCCGGTGTGGCGGTCGCCCCATTGCTTGGCGTGCTTTGGCTGAATATGCGCGTGCTGGCTGACCAGGTCGAGAACCATGAAGTCATTGCCCAAGCCGTGCATTTTAGTAAAACGCAGCAGCATGGGTTACTCCGGCAGCAGGCTTTCGCCGGCAAACAGCTCGGCCACGGTCTCGCGGCGACGCACTTCAAAAACCTGATCACCGTCTACCAACACTTCAGCGGCACGGCCACGGGTGTTGTAGTTGGAGCTCATCACAAAACCGTAGGCGCCGGCCGAATGCACCGCCAGCAGATCGCCTTCGGCCAGGGCCAATTCGCGATCCTTGGCGAGGAAGTCACCGGTTTCGCAGATCGGGCCAACGATGTCGTATTTGCGCGCAGCGGTGTCACGCGGCTTGACCGCGGTAACGTCCATCCACGCCTGATACAGCGCCGGGCGGATCAGGTCGTTCATCGCCGCGTCGACGATGGCGAAATCCTTGTGTTCGGTGTGCTTGAGGTACTCGACCTGAGTCAGCAGCACGCCGGCGTTGGCAACGATGAAACGGCCCGGCTCGAACACCAGCGCCAGATCACGACCGTTGAGGCGCTCGCGCACAGCTTTGATGTAGTCGGCAGCCAATGGCGGCTCTTCATCGCGATAACGCACACCCAAACCACCACCGAGATCGATGTGGCGCAGGTGAATGCCGCAATCGCCGAGACGATCGACCAGATCCAGCAGACGGTCGAGCGCATCGAGGAACGGTGGCAGCGTGGTCAGTTGCGAACCGATGTGGCAGTCGACGCCAACCACTTCCAGGTTCGGCAGATGCGCGGCGCGCACGTACACGTCTTCGGCGTCGGCAATGGCGATGCCGAACTTGTTCTCTTTGAGACCGGTGGAAATGTACGGGTGGGTGCCGGCATCGACGTCCGGGTTCACACGCAGCGAAACCGGGGCGCGGACGCCCAGTTCGGCGGCAACCACTTGCAGGCGCTCGAGCTCGTCAGTGGATTCGACGTTGAAGCAGTGCACGCCGACTTCCAGCGCACGACGCATGTCGTCACGGGTCTTGCCGACACCGGAGAAGACGATTTTTTCAGGGCTGCCGCCAGCGGCGAGCACGCGTTCCAGTTCGCCACGGGACACGATGTCGAAACCGGCGCCCAGACGCGCCAGGACATTCAGTACGCCGAGGTTGGAGTTGGCCTTGACCGCAAAGCAGACCAGGTGCGGCATGCCGGCCAGCGCATCGGCGTACGCCAGATACTGGGCTTCGATGTGTGCGCGCGAGTAAACGTAGGTGGGCGTGCCAAAGCGGTCGGCGATGGCAGACAGCGCCACACCTTCCGCAAACAGTTCCCCGCCACGGTAGTTAAAAGCGTCCATGGCGATCCCTTATTGGTAAACGTCGTGCTTGTGCGCCTTGGAGGCAGGCTGTTGTTGCGACGATTTGGCTTGCTCGGCCGGGTCCTGATCGTCATCGGGCAGGTACAGCGGGCCTTTTTGACCGCAGGCCGAAACGAGGCAGGCAACCGCGACGAGCGCAGCAAGGGAAGAGATCAGGCGCTTCATGGCGAAATCCTTGAAAATGCGTTAATTGCGCCGGAGTATACCGGCCACCCGGCGGCTTGCCTATGCGAGGGGGTTCCCGTCCGGCGGGGCTCGTCCAAAGCTGCCCGAACCGCCGTAATCTCCTGTAGGAGTGAGCCGGCTCCGGGCGGCGATCCGACGATAGCGGAGTGTCAGATACATATATGCTGACTGACACACCGCTTTCGTCGGATCGCCGCCCGGAGCCGGCTCGCTCCCACAGGGTTCGGTGTTGCTGGGCCGGCAGGTGCTTGGTCGTTAATCTTTGCAATCGGCCGGCAGCGTCCGTATCTTTCGGCGCTTGTGCCTGATCAGAACATTTTTTGAGGTTGCCGCAATGAGTTTGTCCGAAGCCCGTTTTCACGATCTGGTCGATGAAACCCAGGAAAAACTGGAAGACATCTTTGACGAAAGTGATCTGGATATCGACATGGAGAACTCGGCCGGTGTGCTCACCGTCAAGTTCGAAAACGGCTCGCAGCTGATCTTCAGCCGTCAGGAGCCGCTGCGTCAGCTGTGGCTGGCGGCGGTGTCCGGTGGTTTCCACTTCGACTACGACGAAGAAAGCGAGCGCTGGATGTGCGACAAGAGCGAAGAGCAATTGGGCGAAATGCTCGAGCGCATCGTCGAGCAGCAGGCCGGCGCCGAATTCGACTTCGAAGGTCTGTGATTCCGTGACTGACACCGCTCCTGTTCGTCCACCCAAGCCGCTTTACAGCAACATCAGCCCGGCCGTGCCTTCGCCGTGCAGCGGCGTGTGCCGACTGGACGAACAAAAGGTCTGCCTCGGCTGCTTCCGCCATGTCGAAGACATTCGCGAATGGCGTTCGGCAGACGATCAACGCCGCCGGGTCATCTGCGCCCAAGCCGCAGACCGCCGCAATTCCTCAACGTAGGGGCTGGCCGGGTGGGTGACTTGTATATTTTTTGAGCTGTGATAGTGTCCGAACACGCCTCAACCCATCGAGGCCTGGTGAAAACCCCGTCTTTTTTGGCGGGGTTTTGCTTTTTTTGTGTGCAGAAGAAAGGAGTCTGCCCGGATCATGACCGCACCTTCCATCACCCTTACCCGTCTGGACGTGCAACGTCTGGAACGCCTGATCGACAGCCTGAACGATAAAGATCAGGCTGCGCCGGGCGTGATTGCGCTGCAAACCGAGCTGGACCGCGCCGATACCGTGGTCGGCCACGATGAAGTGCCCGCCGATGTCGTGACAATGAATTCCCGTGTGCATTGCCGCGAAGAAGGCAGTGGCAAGGATTACCACCTGACGCTGGTCTATCCGAAGGACGCCAACGCCGATGAAGGCAAGATCTCGATCCTGGCCCCGGTCGGCAGCGCGTTGCTGGGCCTGAAGGTCGGTCAGCACATTGACTGGCCGGCACCCGGTGGCAAGACCCTCAAACTGACTTTGCTGGAAGTCGAATCGCAACCGGCCAATGGTGGCGCGTTTCCCGAGTAACCCGCCTCAGACCTGTTCGAGTGCCTCGTTCAGGGCGCGCTCCAGGTCAGCCTTGTAGCGTAGATACAGATTGCTTGAACTCTGCCCGTCACCGAGCAGGCCCGAAAGGTCGAGGTCGGTGATGTAGCAGCGATAGCGTTCGCTCTCACGGCGCTGTTCGACGATCTCCCGGGCGACCACGCTGAACAGCTGGTCGCCATGTTCCAGTTCGCTGAATTCCCGTTGATTGCAATACAGGGTGACCTGCACTTCGCCCGGTGCGGCTTTGCCGACGATCGCCTGTACGTCATAGAACGGCTTGTTCACTGGCGTCTGCGGTGCCGGCCGCGCTTCGACCCGGCGCGCGCGTCCCGGGCCCGATGGCAATAACTGGTAATACAAGGTTTCGAGACGGGCATCCGGGCCGGCGTCCATCGGCAGCACGGCTTCGCGGCGGAACAGAATCGATTGCAGAAAGCGCTGCAACGGCACCAGCAGGCTCTGCTCGTCGTGATAAGGCAAATGCTGCTGCCACAGCGCGTTGAACTCATCCAATACGTACAACTCGGCCTGCTGCTCGGTGATGCGGTAGAACACTTGAATGCATTCCGGCTGGCCCATCGGCAGGATCAATGCGAGGTCGTGATCTTCCAGCGCCATCGGGTCCAGATGTAGCGGGCTGTAGCGCGGCTGTTCCTCGCCGAGGTAATCGAGCAGGGCCGGCAGGGTGGCGAGGGCGACGTGGTTGACCTGGCCCGGCACCAATTCCAGCACGTGATAGTGCTGCTGCACTTGAACCAGATAGCGGTGGTTCAGCTCGCTGAGCAACAGGTTCTGTGCGGTATCGATGATTTCTTCGACCCGACGGGCAATGAATTGCGCGCGGTTGTGGCAGAAACAACGCACCTTCAGCGACGGCTGCAGCGGCCCGCGCGGCAGATTGTTGAGGTAATCGCGCAGGCAATCGAGCAGGGCGTGCGGGCCGTCGAAGCGGTTGACCAGCACTTCGTTCCAGCTATTGAGCGTGACCTGATCCAGCGTCAGCACGAGGTTTTCGCGCACCCCGGCGTAACTCAGCGAGTCGGTGCGCTCGGTGGTCATCAGGATATTGAGGTCGCGGTGATGCTTGAGCGGGTCGACGCCGACGTTGACCAGAATCAGCACTTCGCTCGGCACCGCTGCACGCAGCAACGGTTCTTCCGCGACGGTGGGCAAGGGCAGGGCGATGCACTGTTGCAGGCTGCCGAGGAGGTTGAACAGTTCGAACTCGCTCAGGTCGCTGGTGCCGGGATGCAAAGCGAGGCGCGTGCTGCTGTCGATCACGCCGTTGCGGTGGCACCAGGTCAGCAGTTCAAGCAATTCGCGGCTGCGCTTGATCGGCGCGAAGTGTTCCCACTCAAGTGCCGTGAGGCTGCCGTTATACAGGCCCCACTGGGTTTGCCCCGGTTCCTTTTTATTGCGCGACTGCACCAGGGTCAGGGTGTCTTCGGCCAGATCCGGGGCGATGCCGGGGTTGATGAACTCGACCTTGTCGGCCTTGCGCTCGAAGGCTGCGTAGAGTCGGCGGCCGAGCACATTGAGGTCACGCTTGTTGATCAGGCTGACGGTCTGCTCGGTGCGGGCAAACTGGGTGAGGAAGCGATAGCTGTAGTTCAGCTCATTGACCAGCGCCCGGCGTTCGGCGCTGACCTGGCGGACTTTCCACTGGCTGCGGCTGTCGAGCAGCGTCAGTTGTCGCTGATCCCAATGCCATTCGCTGGCCAGCCGTTCCAGCAACGAACGTTGCCAGCTCTGCGTGCGGCTGTTGCCGGTGAGCTTGCGGTTGACCTTCAGGTACAGCGCGCGGCGTACCAGTTCCAGGCGTTCCGGTTCGTTGCGTGCGGTGAGGTATTCCTCGATACGCCGATACACGACCATGTACGGATCCAGTTCATCAAGATCCAGCTGGTTGGCGAACACGGCTTTCTTGAAGCGCAGGCTCAAGCACTGCACCTGCGGGTGTTCGCTGGCGTAAACCTCGGTCAGCAGCAGTTTGAGCACCGACTTGTAGGGCGACTCGATGCCTTTGAACAACTGCCACAACCCGGCACCAATGAACTCGCCCGGCGGAATCGTCGCCAGATGGCCAAGGTCAAGGGTTTCGTCGGCGCGGATAAAGCGCTTGGACAGCAGGGTATGGGTGTAAAGATCGTAGGCGGTTTCTTCGTAAACCGGCACCAGCCACCAGATCGGTGTGCGCCCGGCCAGCCAGATTGCGGTGCGATAAAACTCGTCGAGTAGCAGATAGTGCTGGGTCGACCCGCAGTTTTCCGAACTGAGCTGGGTGTCGCGTTCGCCTTTGACGAAGCGCACCGGGTCGATCAGAAAGAAATGTGCCTCGGCGCCCTGGCTCGCGGCCCAGGCCTCAAGCAAATGACATTTTTTGCCCAGTTCAGCGAGTTCGCTTTCGCTCAGATCCGGTGCGTGGCAGACCCACACGTCCATGTCGCTCTGATCAGCCTGCGCCAGCGTGCCGAGGCTGCCCATCAGGAACAGGCCATGAATCGGCCGCGGTGGATTGCTGCCGTGGCGCGGCTTGTAGGAAAACGAACGGGTCAGGCGTTGCGCTTCGGCGAGTGTGTTGGTGTCAGGCTCGTAATTCGACAGTCCGGCCGGCGTACTGCCCGAGACATAGCCCGGCAGCAGCGGATGGTTGACGTGGAAGAACAGCGGCAATAGCGTCAACACGCTCTGTTGACGTGTCGACAAGCCTTCGAGGGCGCGGCCGAGGCGGCCTTCATTGAGTTTGAGAAAACGCGCGCGCAGCTGGCTGAGGACCTTGCGGTCAATGCCTTCGTCGAGGTCGGGGCGGATTTCGTGGGTGCGCGTCATGTCAGCTCAAACCGGCTCAAAGGCTCGGACGTAGAGGGTCTCGGAATGTCAGGCAGTTTAGCCTTAGCGCAGCGGGACTTTTAGCTGAATTTGTTTTTTGACGTCAGATTTCTATCGCGGGCGACCGGGCAGGCCCGCGGAAATCCCGTGGCAGGAGTTCCCGTGGGCAAAGTCAGGGGGATCAGGCGGTTTCTTGCTCTCTCAGAATGGTCAGCACGGTTTGCACATTTTGTGCGGCATCGCGACCGAGGCTGGTCAGATACCCGCCATCGGGCTGATCGGTCAAGTCTTTTTCAAAGAGGCGTTTGGCGGCAGAAATATGTTTCGGGGCAGCGGTCTGATGAATTTTCAAACCTTCCTGGGAACTGTCCAGGGGAAAGAGTGCGAGGACTTCCAGTTCGGCAACCAACTCAGGGGTAAGCGACATAAGGACTCCAGACTTTCTAGGAATTGGACGACAGCGTCCCTAAGGTGAACCCGCTTTTGCGGCATGTCCAGTGCTCAGATCAGGGATTTTGTCTTGAGGCGGATTCCAGTGTAGTCGGGGCTCAGGGGAAGGCCTGATAGATGGGTGACAAATTGTGTGGGAGCGAGCCTGCTCGCGAAAGCGGTGTGTCATTTAGCGTTGCTTTTGCTGATGCACGGCATTCGCGATCAGGCTCGCTCCCACAGGGGGATGTGTTTGGCTTACTGCTTTTCTGGCGGTAATTCCGGCAAGGCGCGCAGCGCCGCTTCGTACCATTCAGTATCAAATGCGCGGTCTTCATCGAGCATCGCGTCAATCTCGTAGGCCAGCACGTGCGCCATCAGGTTGAGGATCTCTTCGCGCTCAGTTCCGACCAGTGTCAGCTTGTTGAAAGTCGCTTTGGCCGCTGGCGGGTTGTCGCTTTCGATCTGGTTCTCGATGGCTTCGATCAACGTAGCCTCGGTGAACTCTTCTTCGTCGTTGTCGATGTCTGTCGGCTCGCTCATGGCAGGCTCCTCATGGAAAGGCGCCAGTTTACCCGCATTCAGCGGCGTGATGCTGCTGGCGCGATTCGCCTGCACGATCTATAAACAGGCCCTGCCCACCCCGCACGGCCTGGAGGCTATGTGATGCTCAAGCTCTACGGATTCTCAGTCAGCAACTACTACAACATGGTCAAACTGGCACTGCTGGAAAAAGGCCTGCCGTTCGAAGAGGTCACGTTCTACCCGACGCCGACCCCGGAATCTCTGGCCATCAGCCCGCGTGGCAAGGTCCCGGTGCTCGGTGTGGACGCCGGTTTCATCAACGAAACCGCGATCATCCTCGAATACCTCGAACAGACCCAGAAAGGCACACCGCTGCTGCCGAGCGATCCGTTCGAGCGCGCGCAAGTCTTGGCGATTGCCAAGGAAATCGAGCTGTACATCGAGTTGCCCGGCCGTGCCTGTTATGGCGAAGCATTCTTCGGCATGACCCTGCCGGAAGCGATCAAGGAAAAGACCAAGACTGAACTGTTGCTGGGTTTTGCAGCTCTGGGCCGTCACGGCAAATTCGCCCCGTATGTGGCAGGCGACAGTTTGAGCATTGCCGATTTGTATTTCCTCTACAGCGTGCCGTTGGCCTGTGCGGTCGGGCAGAAACTGTTCGGGATTGATTTGCTGGCGGATATGCCAAAGGCGAAGGCGCTGCTGGAGCGGCTGGAGCAGAATCCGCATGTGCAGAAGATTGCGGCGGACAAGGAAGCCGCGATGCCGGCGTTTTTGGCGATGATCGCTGCCAAGAAGTGAGTTTTATAGCGCTCTGAAGGAAGCCTTCGCGAGCAGGCTCGCTCCCACAGGGTTATGTGCTGAAACACGATTATGTGTTCGACGCGAAACCCGTGGGGGCGAGCCTGCTCGCGAAGCTTTTGGCTTTTGGCTTTTAGCGGCTGGCGATCAGGGCCTGGCCGCGCACCACAGCCGCTTTGACCTGCACCGGCGCAGTGCCGCCGATATGGTCACGGGCATTCACCGAGCCTTCCAGGGTCAGCACGGCAAACACGTCCTGCTCTATCTGATCGCTGAACTGACGCAGTTCTTCCAGACTCATCTCGGCCAGATCCTTGCCGGTGTCCACGCCGTACTTCACGGCGTGGCCAACGATTTCATGGCAATCACGGAACGGCAGACCACGACGCACCAGATAATCCGCCAGGTCAGTCGCTGTGGAGAAACCACGCAGCGCCGCTTCACGCATGATTGCGTGCTTCGGTTTGATCGCCGGGATCATGTCGGCAAAGGCCCGCAGCGAATCGCGCAGGGTGTCTGCAGCGTCGAACAGCGGTTCCTTGTCTTCCTGGTTGTCCTTGTTGTAGGCCAGCGGTTGGCCTTTCATCAAAGTCAGCAGGCCCATCAGTGCGCCGAATACACGGCCGGTCTTGCCACGCACCAGCTCTGGCACGTCAGGGTTTTTCTTTTGCGGCATGATCGAGCTGCCGGTGCAGAAACGATCCGGCAGATCGATGAACTGGAACTGCGCGCTGGTCCACAGCACCAGCTCTTCGGAGAAGCGCGACAAGTGCATCATCGCGATGCTTGCGGCCGAGCAGAATTCGATGGCGAAGTCGCGATCGGAAACGTTGTCCAGCGAGTTGCCGCCGACGGCATCGAAACCCAGCAGTTGCGCGGTGTATTCACGGTCGATCGGGTAGGTGGTGCCAGCTAGCGCAGCGCTGCCCAGCGGCATGCGGTTGGTGCGCTTGCGGCAGTCGACCAGACGCTCGTAGTCGCGGCTGAGCATTTCGAACCAGGCCAGCATGTGATGACCGAAAGTCACTGGCTGCGCGGTCTGCAGGTGGGTGAAGCCGGGCATGATGCTCGCGGCTTCGCGCTCGGCTTGTTCCAGCAGGCCTTTTTGCAGGCGGGTGATTTCGGCGAGGATCAGGTCGATCTCGTCACGCAGCCACAGGCGGATGTCGGTGGTGACCTGGTCGTTGCGGCTACGCCCGGTGTGGAGCTTTTTACCGGTGACGCCGATGCGATCGGTCAGGCGTGCTTCGATGTTCATGTGTACGTCTTCGAGGTCGATGCGCCAGTCGAACTGGCCGGCCTCGATTTCGCCCTGAATGGTCTTCAGGCCATCGATGATGCTGTCGCGTTCGGCATCGGTCAGCACGCCGACCTTGGCCAGCATAGTGGCGTGGGCGATCGAGCCCATGATGTCGTGGCGATACAGGCGCTGGTCGAAAGTGACGGAGGCGGTGAAGCGGGCGACGAAGGCGTCGACGGGTTCACTGAAGCGGCCGCCCCAGGACTGATTGGTCTTGTCAGTGCTCATGAATTCGCTCGTATCGGCTTGAAGAAAGAAGGCGTGAAACGCTGGCGCGGATAATAACAGGGTTGCCAATCCTGTCGTTGACACTGGTCGATACGTTTTTTTCTCATTGTGTGCGCCATAGTCGGCGCTGGTCCCGGAGGTTTTGCGCAAGGATATTTTTCGATTGAGCAATATCGGCGCGGCGAGCGTCTACAGTTGGACATAAGGGTCGACGCGGCTCTGGATCACGTAAAGGTCTTGCCGCCGACTATAAGAAGAGGGGTTGGGTGTTTTGTCCTTCGGCAAACCCCGTGAGAAACGCAGGAAACAGCGGGCTTTGAGCAGTACGACCCGGGCACTGGCAAATATTGCTGGCCGACGTACGGCACTTTTTGGCGCTCGGGCTAGTCTTAGCGTGGATCGCGGTGACGGACGTCACTTCACCTGTCTACGCTATCCTTGTGCGAGACTCACGCAGGAATCCAGCGCAATATGAATGTCCTGATCGTTGATGACGAACCACTGGCTCGCGAGCGCCTCAGCCGAATGGTGAGCGAACTCGAGGGTTATACAGTTCTGGAGCCCAGCGCCACGAATGGCGAAGAGGCGTTGGCACTGATCGACAGCCACAAGCCGGATATCGTGCTTCTCGATATCCGTATGCCAGGCCTCGATGGCCTGCAGGTCGCTGCCCGTCTGTGCGAACGCGAAACGCCGCCTGCCGTAGTGTTTTGCACCAGCCCCGATGAATTTGCCGTGGAAGCCCTGCAGGCCAGCGCCGTGGGCTATGTGGTGAAACCCGTGCGAACTGAACATCTGCATGACGCCCTGAAACGGGCGGAACGTCCCAACCGGGCGCAACTCTCGGCCCTGACCCGTCCCGCTGCTGAAAGCGGCACCGGCCCGCGCAGCCACATCAGTGCGCGCACCCGCAAAGGCATCGAACTGATCCCGCTGGATCAGGTGGTTTACTTCATTGCCGACCACAAGTACGTGACCTTGCGCCACGAGGCCGGCGAAGTGCTGCTGGACGAACCCCTCAAGGCGCTTGAAGACGAGTTCGGCGAGCGCTTCGTGCGTATCCACCGCAACGCGCTGGTCGCCCGCGATCGTATCGAGCGTTTGCAGCGCACACCGCTGGGGCATTTCCAGCTGTTCCTCAAAGGGCTCAATGGCGATGCGCTGATTGTCAGTCGCCGGCATGTGGCCGGTGTGCGCAAGATGATGCAGGGCCTGTAACCCGGTCATTCCGGACGGCTCCAGCTCCTTTTTACCGGGCATTGCAGGCCAGGGAGGCCGCGCCGACTCTGATTCAAGTCAAAGTGGATTTGGCTGAGCTGTTATTATCCGCCGTATCTATTCAGTACGGATTGATCCATGTCCTCTCGCGAAATCCGCATCGCCACCCGTAAAAGTGCGCTGGCCCTCTGGCAGGCCGAATACGTCAAAGCCCGTCTGGAAGCGGCCCATCCGGGCCTGCTGGTGACGCTGGTGCCCATGGTCAGTCGCGGCGACAAGCTGCTCGATTCGCCACTGTCGAAGATTGGCGGCAAAGGTCTGTTTGTCAAGGAACTGGAAACCGCGCTGTTGGAAAACGAAGCCGACATCGCCGTGCATTCGATGAAAGACGTACCAATGGACTTCCCTGAAGGTCTCGGTCTGTTCTGCATCTGCGAGCGTGAAGACCCGCGCGATGCGTTCGTTTCCAATACCTATGCCAGCCTTGAGGCATTGCCTGCCGGCAGCATTGTCGGCACGTCGAGTCTGCGTCGTCAGGCGCAATTGCTGACCCGTCGTCCGGACCTGCAAATCCGCTTCCTGCGCGGCAACGTCAACACCCGCTTGGCCAAGCTCGATGCTGGCGAGTACGACGCGATCATCCTCGCTGCGGCCGGTCTGATCCGCCTCGGTTTCGAAGATCGCATCACCTCGGCGATCAGCGTTGATGACAGCCTGCCGGCCGGTGGCCAGGGCGCGGTTGGCATCGAATGCCGCAGTGCTGACACTGAAATCCACGCTTTGCTCGCACCTTTGCATCATGCCGATACATCATCGCGCGTGACCGCCGAACGTGCTCTCAACAAACATCTGAATGGCGGCTGCCAAGTGCCGATCGCCTGCTATGCGGTGCTCGAAGGCGAGCAGTTGTGGCTGCGGGGTCTGGTTGGTGAGCCGAGTGGCGGCAAGCTGCTCAGCGCCGAAGCGCGTGCTCCACGCGCGGATGCCGAAGCACTGGGCGTCAAGGTGGCCGAAGACCTGCTCAGCCAGGGCGCCGACGACATTCTCAAAGCGGTCTACGGCGAGGCAGGTCACGAGTGACTGGCTGGCGCCTGCTGCTGACGCGCCCTGCGGAGGACTGTGTGGCGCTGGCGCAGACGTTGGCCGGGCAGGGCGTTTTCAGTAGCTGTTTGCCGCTTCTGGACATTGTCGCGCTGCCGGTCTCTGCCAAAATTCGCCAGGCGATTGCGCGGTTGCCGCGTTGCAACGCGGTGATCGTGGTCAGCAAACCGGCGGCGCGCATTGCGCTGGATCTGCTCGGTAATTCGTCTTCGCTGACGATGCCTTGGTTCAGCGTCGGTGCAGCAACCGCGCAGATTCTTAGCGATCATGGTCTGGACGTGAGCTTCCCTGCGGATGGCGATGACAGCGAAGCCTTGCTGCAATTGCAGCGTCTGCGTGAGGCGGTCAGCCAGCCGGGTGCGCAGGTGTTGATCCTGCGCGGTGAAGGCGGCCGCGAGTTGCTTGCCGAGCGCCTGCGCGAGCTTGGTGCTAGTGTCGAGTATCTGGAATTGTATCGACGCGACTTGCCAGCCTACGCCCCGAAGGAACTGCCACGGCGGATCGAAGCGGAACGCTTGAACGGGCTGGTGGTCAGCAGTGGACAGGGTTTCGAGCACCTGCGTCAGATGGCCGGCGATGCCTGGCCGACCATCGCGCCGTTGCCGTTGTTTGTTCCAAGCCCAAGAGTCGCCGAGCTGGCACGTGCCGCCGGGGCTCAAACAGTTGTGGATTGCCGCGGCGCGAGTGCCGCGGCTTTGCTGACGGCGCTACGGGAGCATCCCGTACCCGTTTTCTAATGCAAAGGATGGATACGTGAGCGAAACAGCCTTGCCAAAAGATGACGTCCAGCCTGTGATTGAAACCCAGGTTGAAACTCCACCGCCGGCCACAGAGCCGCGCCGAGGCAATGGACTGGCCATCGTCGCCTTGTTGCTCGGCGCTGCCGGCGTCGCGATCGGTGGCTGGGGTGTCTGGCAGGTCCGTCACCTGCAGACCAATACTCAGCAGCAATCCGGTGAAGTGCAGGCATTGAACGATCAGGCGCAGAGTCTGAAGCTCAATGAGCAGCGTCTGACCGAGCGCCTCGCACAACTGCCGGGTGCCGACGAACTCGCTGATCGCCAGCGTCTGGTCACGCAACTGCAGGGTGATCAGCAGCGCCTCAATCAACGTCTGGAAACCGTCCTCGGGGCGAGCCGCAAGGACTGGCGTCTGGCCGAGGCCGAGCACCTGTTGCGTCTGGCCAGCTTGCGCCTGTCTGCGTTGCAGGACATCAGCAGCGCTCAGGCGCTGGTGCAGGGCGCTGACGAAATCCTCCGTGAGCAAAACGATCCCGGTTCCTTCGCCGCTCGCGAGCAAGTGGCGAAAACCCTGGTGGCGCTGCGCAGCACGTCGCAACCGGATCGTACCGGTCTGTTCCTGCGTCTCGGCGCATTGCGTGATCAGGTCATCGACCTCACCGAGCTGGCGCCGGAGTACAAGGATCGCGGCGAATCACTGCTGGGTCTGACTGCGGACGGCGACGGCGCCAGTCGTTGGGCGCAGTGGTGGGATAAGGTCTCGCGCTACATCCGTATCGATTTCAATGCCGACAAGAATGTGCGGCCGCTGCTGGCCGGGCAGAGCCTGAGTCAGGTGCGCCTGGCCCTGAGCTTGGCACTGGAGCAGGCGCAGTGGGCTGCGCTCAACGGACAAGCGCCGGTCTACACCCAGGCGCTGGCTGAGGCGCGTGATGTGCTCAAGGGCAATTTCAACCCGGACAATCCGCAAAGCAAAGTGATGCTCGAACAGGTTGCCGAGCTAAGCAAGGAACCGGTCACGGTCACGACGCCGGATCTGGCTGGCACGCTGAGTGCGGTGCAAGCCTATCTTGAGCGGCGCAATGTCAACGCCGAAGAGTCGGTGAAGCCCTTCGCCAAGCCTGCCGCCAACACCGCGCAGGAGATCACACCATGAAACGCCTGTATGTGATCGTGTTTCTGGTGATCGCGGCGACGGCGGCACTGGGGCTGGCGATTGCCGAGCATTCCGGTTACGTGCTGGTGGCCTACAAGAGCTTCCGCTACGAGTCGAGCCTGTGGGCGACACTGGCGGTGATCACAGTGGTGTGGCTGCTGATCTGGGGGATCAAGGCGCTGGTTGAATTGGTCATGACCTCCAGCGGTGTGGTCAATCCATGGTCACGCCGCAACCGCAGTCGCCGTGTCCAAGTGGCGATCGAGCACGGCCAACTGGATCTGGCCGAAGGTCGCTGGGCCAGCGCTCAACGGCATCTCTATCGGGCGGCTGAAGCCGAGCGTCAGCCATTGCTGTACTACCTCGGCGCTGCCCGCGCGGCCAATGAGCAAGGCAATTACGAAGAGTGTGATCGTTTGCTGGAGCGCGCACTGGAGCGTCAGCCTCAAGCAGAGCTGGCTATCGCTCTGAGCCATGCGCAGTTGCAGACTGACCGTGGCGATACCGACGGTGCCTTGGTGACCCTGCAAGCAATGCATGATCGCCATCCGCACAATGCACAGACGCTGCGTCAGTTGCAGCGCTTGTATCAGCAGCGTGGCGAATGGTCGGCAGTGATTCGTTTGCTGCCGGAGTTGCGCAAGGACAAAGTCCTTCCGCCGGCTGAACTGGCTGAGCTTGAACGCCGCGCCTGGGGTGAAAACCTCTCGCTGGCCGCACAGCGTGAAGAGGACGGAACAGTTGGCTTGCAGTCGCTCACGCGCGCCTGGCAGCAACTGACCTCGGCGCAGCGTCAGGAACCGCCGCTGGTGTTGGCGTACGCCGAACAGTTGCGTCAGTTGGGCGCTCAGGTGGAAGCAGAAGAAGTGCTGCGCACTGCCCTCAAGCGCAAGTACGACAGCCATCTGGCCCGTCTCTACGGACTGGTACGCGGTAGCGATCCGGCGCGTCAGTTGCAAACCGCCGAAGGCTGGCTGAAGGAACATCCGAACGATCCGAGCTTGTTGTTGACCCTCGGCCGACTGTGTCTGCAAACCAGTCTGTGGGGCAAGGCACGGGATTATCTGGAGAGCAGCCTGCGTGTGCAGCGTAATCCGGAAGCCTGTGCGGAACTGGCGCGCTTGCTCGCACAGTTGGGCGATACCGAACGCAGTAATCAGCTGTTTCAGGAAGGTCTGGGTCTGCTGGACGAGCGCCTGCTGGCCGCACCGTTACCGGTACCGGCTCACGTCTGAAGTGGCGAGGGAGTTCGCTCCCTCGCTTACCTTTTGTGGCTGAAGTTTCTGCTTCAGTCAGCGCTTGCGGAAAATTCCTACGGCGAACTACACCAATTCCTCTCGAACCTGTCGGGTTTTCCCTACACCTCTGGTGAACTGTCGGCAGGGCCTCGCCTTGAAAGGCTGACACGCTTTCCTCTACCGTAACTGCCTGTCTCTACTGTTACGGAAAAGCCATGTCGTTGGCCTGCTCACGCTCCTTGTTCTTCATGGCTTTCACTGCGGGGGCCTTTGCTCTGGGAGCTTCTTATTATCTTGAATATGCTGTCGGTCTGACGCCGTGCAGCCTGTGCCTGGTGCAACGCCTGTTTATCACGCTGCTGTGCGTATCCAGTGGTGTGGCGGCGGTGCACGGCCCCAAACGCGTCGGCTTGTGGTTCTACTGGTTGTTGACCCTGGGCGCGAGTCTGGGAGGCACCACGGCTGCCTGGCGGCAGGTATTGATACAGAGTGACCCGGTGCTGCAACTGCTTGATTGCGCGCCTGCCCCCGAGACATTGTTCAGTGGTCTGCCCTGGATCTGTGCCTTGCAAAGAATGTTTAGTGGCGGTGCCGATTGTGCGGAAATTTCCTGGACGCTGTTCGATCTGAGCATCCCGGAGTGGAGCCTGCTGTTCTTTGTCGCTGTCTCGATTCTGGCGGTGTATCAATTGCTGCGGCTGGTCTGGAGTGCTCTGCAACGACCGCTCAGCGGCGAAGCGTCGCACCCGGTGCTGCTGCGGGATTAAACACTTGTATGAACTTTATCTCCTGCGTACCTTGAAGCCATAGGCGTGCGGGCATAATCTGGCCCGCACGTGTCATTGGATTTATGTTGCTCGATGACGCTCTGCCCGGCCGACCCCCAAGGCAAAATCAAAAGAGGGGCGCGGGTGTAGAGCAGCATGACCCACAAGGGAAGAGAGATCGCCATGCTCGAAAGTTGTCAGAATGCTCAGGAACGTTGGGGTGGAGTTCATCTGCTGATCGACCGCTGGTTGCAGGAGCGTGAAGATCTGATCGGTGCCTACGACAAACTCGGTGCGCAGCCTGAGTCGCTGGCCGAGAGCCGCAAGCCCTTGCAGGAGTTCTGCGGCGTGCTGGTCGATTACGTCTCGGCCGGGCATTTCGAAATCTATGAACAGCTGACCGGCGAAGCCAAGGCGTTCAACGACAAACGTGGTCTCGAACTCGCCGAGACGATCTATCCGCGCATCGACGTCATCACTGAAAAACTGCTCGCCTTCAACGATCTGTGCGATGAAGGCAAGTGCGTGGCCGAGAAGTTCAAGGAACTCGGTGGCCTGCTGCATGAGCGCTTCGAACTCGAAGACTGCCTGATCGAAGTGCTGCACACAGCACACAAGGAAGAAGATCCGGTTCAGGCCTGATCCAGAAACCTGATCAAAAAAACGGTGCGCCCCAAGCGCACCGTTTTTTATTGCCTGTTTAACTGGTCGCGCCGCGCAACTCCACTTCAAATACCAGCGGTGTAAAGGGGGCAATCAAGTCGCCGGCACCGTCGGCGCCATAGGCCTGATCCGATGGGATCACCAGTCGCCATTTTGCACCTACCGGCATGTTCTGCAGTGCGGTGCGCCAGCCGGCAATTACGCTGTCGAGATTGAACCATTGTGGCTGAGTGTTCTGATCGAACACTGTGCCGTCCGGCAGCCGACCGACATACAGCACCTGGACTTTTCCGTCAGGCCCGGCTTTTGTGCCATTGCCAGGTGTCAGCTCGGTGAGCAGGATGCCGTCGGCCAGTTCTTTCACACCCGGTTTGGCTTTTTCAGCGGTCAGAAAACGTTGCTCGTTTTCCATCGCCGCATCACTTGAAGGCTGTGCTGAGTGCTCGGCATTTTGCGCTTCATGATCAGCCAGAATCTGTTCGATGCGTGCTTCGCTCAGTGCCAGCGGCTTGCCTTGATAGGCTTGTTGCAAGCCGTCGACCAGCGCCTGAATCTGCAATTGCGGGACTTCCTGACGCAGCCGTTCACCGAGGCTGGCACCGAGGCTGTAGGCCAGATCGTGAGCATCGTTCGCGGTGGTTTTTTCGTCCGCATGAGCGGCCGAAAAAATCATCCAGAGGGATAAAAAAAAGTAGCGCGACATGGGCACACTCCGTCCTGAGATGCGGTGGATTATGCCAGCGCGAACGTCTGCAACGGTGAACTGCTTTTGCCTTCGCGCAGAACATTTTCGATTCGGTGCAACGCAACGCAATCGATACTGTCAAGATGCCCTAGCGGCGGTAACTGCAGAGGTCTAGTATGAGCCGCACTCACGTCAGCCAGGAGGTAAACCATGTCGGCCACCAAGAAGCCTGTAAATACTCCGTTGCACTTACTCCAACAACTCTCGGGCAGCTTGCTCGAGCATCTGGAAAACGCTTGCTCGCAAGCTTTGGCTGATGCTGAAAAACTGCTCGCCAAACTGGAAAAGCAACGCGGCAAGGCGCAAGAAAAACTGCACAAGTCCCGCACCAAATTGCAGGACGCAGCTGCTGCCGGCAAAGCCAAGGCACAAACCAAAGCCAAGGGCGCAGTGAAAGAACTGGAAGACCTGCTCGATGCCTTGAAGGAACGTCAGTCCGATACCCGCAGCTACATTCTGCAACTCAAGCGCGATGCCCAGGAAAGTCTGAAACTGGCTCAGGGTGTTGGTCGCGTTCAAGAAGCCGTGGGTAAAGTATTGTCCACCCGCGCAACCAAACCGGCAGCGGCACCAGCGAAGAAAGCAGCCGCCAAACCTGCGGCGAAAACTGCAGCGGCAAAACCCGCTGCAAAAACTGCCGCCAGGCCTGCTGCAAAAGCGCCAGTGAAAGCGGCGGCCAAACCGGCTGCTAAAACCGCTGCAAAACCAGCGGTGAAAAAACCGGCGGCGAGCGCTGCAAAACCAGCGGCGAAAACCACCGCTGCCAAGCCAGCTGCTGCCAAGCCAGCTGCACGTACTGCCGCTGCAAAGCCGGCTGCAAAACCAGCCGCTGCCAAAGCTGCTCCGGCTAAAACCGCAGCTGCAAAACCGGCCGCTAAACCTGCTGCCAAAGCGGTGGCGAAACCAGCAGTAAAACCTGCTGCCAAAACCGCTGCTGCCAAACCAGCAGCCAAGACTGCCGCTAAACCCGCTGCTGCAAAACCAGCCGCAAAACCAGCCGTTAAGGCCGCCGCCAAACCGGCAGCCAAGCCAGCCGCGAAACCGGCCGCCGCTGCTAAACCTGCGACTACTGCTGCCAAGCCTGCAGCTGCCAAACCGGCCGCCAAGCCAGCTGCAAAACCCGCCGTGAAAAAGCCAGCCGCTGCCAAACCAGCTGCCGCCAAACCGGCTACCGCTCCAGCTGCCAAGCCTGCTGCGCCAGCCACTCCGGCCACGTCAGCCGCCGCAGCACCAGCCGCTACTACCTCGACCCCTTCGACTGCGCCATCGCCAGCCGCTACGTCGAGCGTCAGCAACAACCCGACCAGCGCTTCCTAAGTGCCGGTTGCCGCGACGCGCAGCACTTGCAGCGCGTCGCGGTTCGGTCCGGCCGCCGTGCCGGCCAATTCTTCAAGCCAGGTGATTGAACCTGCGTCGTTTCGCAGCCACTCCTGCGCCACCCCCTCAAGCCGTGACAGCAACGCTCGCTCAGCTTCTAGCTCAAGTGATTTGATCTGCTCGCGCATGCCTTTCAACACCGCATCGTCAACTGCCCGTGCTTTCCACTGCATACGCAGTGTTCGCAGTGGCTGCACCACGTCGATATCCCACGGTTCGGTCAGCGCCTGAAGCTGGCGAACGCGTAGTTCATCGCAGGCCACTGCGCGCTGCTCCAGCCATAAACCGCACAACAGCAGGCACACGTTCGCGCCCGCCGTTTGCAGTTGCAGGCAGGCATCTTCCACGCCCGGTCGGGCGTAGGTGGCAAGGGAAAAGCTCCACAGGTCAGAGGACATCGTGCTACTCGCGCCAGTTGTGAGCGAAGCTGGTAGACTCCGCCGCCATTATGATCCGACTTCAGAACCTGACTTTACAGCGTGGCCCGCAACGTCTGCTAGAAGACGCCGAGCTGACTCTGCACGCCGGCCACAAAGCCGGCCTCATCGGTGCCAACGGCGCCGGCAAATCGAGCCTGTTCGCCTTGATTCGGGGCGAACTGCATCCGGACTCGGGTGACTGCTTCCTGCCGGCTGACTGGCGCATCGCCCACATGCGCCAGGAAATCGAGACGCTTGAGCGTCTTGCTGTCGACTATGTGCTCGATGGTGACTTGCGTCTACGCGAGGTGCAACGTGACCTCGCCGCCGCCGAAGCAGCGCACGACGGTGCTGCTCAGGCCCGTCTGCATGCCGAACTCGACAGCGCCGACGGCTATACCGCCGATGCGCGGGCGCGCAAATTGCTCGCCGGTCTCGGCTTCACCAACGAGCAGATGGATCGCCAGGTAGGAGATTTCTCCGGTGGCTGGAGGATGCGTCTGAATCTGGCGCAGGCATTGATGTGTCCGTCGGACCTGTTGTTGCTCGACGAACCGACCAACCACTTGGATCTCGACGCAATCATCTGGCTCGAAGAGTGGCTGAAAAGCTACCCGGGCACCTTGCTGCTGATTTCCCACGACCGCGATTTCCTCGACGAAGTCGTCGATCACGTCGCGCATGTCGATCAGCGCAAAATCACCCTGTATCGCGGCGGCTATAGCGCATTCGAGCGCGCCCGTGCCGAGCGTCTGGCCCAGCAACAACAGGCCTACGAGAAGCAGCAGGCGCAACGTGCGCACATGGAAAGCTACATCGCCCGCTTCAAGGCGCAAGCGACCAAGGCCCGTCAGGCGCAGAGCCGGATCAAGGCGCTGGAGCGGATGGAAGAGCTGTCGGCGGCCCACGTCGACTCGCCGTTCGATTTCGTCTTCCGCGAGTCGAGCAAGATCTCCAGCCCGCTGATTGACCTGTCCGATGCCAGCTTGGGTTACGGCGACAAAACCATCCTGGAGAAGGTCAAGCTGCAACTGACCCCGGGTGCGCGGATCGGCCTGCTTGGCCCGAACGGCGCGGGTAAATCGACGCTGATCAAGAACCTCGCCGGCGAGCTGTCACCGCTCGGCGGACGCCTGACCCGTGGCGAGAACACCGTGGTCGGTTACTTCGCTCAGCATCAGCTCGACTCGCTGGACTCCAAGGCCAGTCCGTTGCTGCACATGCAGCGTCTGGCACCGACCGAACGCGAGCAGACCCTGCGCGACTTCCTCGGTGGTTTCGACTTCCGCGGTGCACGCATTGATGAGCCGGTGCTGAATTTCTCCGGTGGCGAGAAGGCGCGTCTGGCCCTGGCGTTGATCGCCTGGGAACGCCCGAACCTGTTGCTGCTCGACGAACCGACCAACCACCTTGACCTGGAAATGCGCCTGGCGCTGACCATGGCGCTGCAGGAATTCAGCGGCGCGGTGTTGGTGGTATCTCACGATCGGCACTTGCTCAAGAGCACCACCGATAACTTCTACCTGGTCGCTGACGGCAAGGTCGAAGAGTTCGATGGCGACCTCGAAGACTACGCGCGCTGGCTGGTGGAATACCGTCAGCGCAACGCGCCGGTCAGCAACACCCCGGTGAACCCGGACAAGACCGACAAGAAGGCTCAGCGTCAGGCGGCGGCTGCGTTGCGTCAGCAACTGGCGCCGCACAAGCGTGAAGCCGACAAGCTCGAAGCCGAACTCGGCAAGCTCCACGAGAAGCTGGCCAAGGTCGATGCCAGCCTCGGCGACAGCGACATCTACGAGCCGGCGCGCAAGAACGAATTGCGTGATCTGCTGGCCGAGCAGGCCAAGCTGAAGGTTCGCGAAGGCGAGCTGGAAGAGGCGTGGATGGAAGCCCTCGAGACGCTGGAAAGCATGCAGGCGGAGCTGGAGGCGCTGTCCTGATGGAAGCGTTCAAGTTGCCGCTGCCGGCGGAGTGGATCGAGCCGATCTGGTTTGCGGTGCAGATTCTGCTGATCCTGCTGGCCGGCTACCTTACCCAACGTTTCGTTGCCAAAGGCCTGACCCGGTTGGGTGAGCGTTATCCGTTTCCGCCGCAATTGCTGATGCCGCTGCGCGGTGTGTTGCGCTGGTTGATCATGGGCAGTGCGCTGATCTTTGTGCTGGAACGCCTTGGTGTATCGGCCACGGTGTTGTGGACTGCGCTGTCGGGGTTCGTCGCGGTGGCGGCGGTCGCGTTCTTTGCGATGTGGAGCGTGCTGTCGAATTTGCTCTGCGCGATTCTGATCTTCACGGTAGGGCCGTTTCGCCTGGGCGATATCGTTGAGTTGGTCGACACCACCGACAAGCCGGGTGTGAAGGGCCGGGTGGTGGCGATCAATCTGCTTTACACCACGTTGATCGAGGCGGAAGAGTTGGGGACTGGCAGCGCGATGGTGCAGGTGCCGAACAGCTTGTTCTTCCAGCGTTCGGTGCGGCGTTGGCGCGGGACGGATGTGTTTCCGTCGAGCGGTTTCGAGAAGTAAGGTTTCGAGCAAGATCAAAAGATCGCAGCCTTCGGCAGCTCCTACAGGGATCGCATTCTCATGTAGGAGCTGCCGAAGGCTGCGATCTTTTGCTTTTAGCCCCAAACCGCATTAGCTTTGACAACTTGTTACGGCATGAGTCGAGGTGTGCGATGGAGCTTCAAACATGGCTGGCGTTTTTTGCCGCCTGCTGGGTGATCAGTCTGTCCCCGGGTGCTGGCGCCATTGCGTCGATGTCCAGCGGTCTGCAATACGGGTTCTGGCGCGGTTACTGGAACGCCCTAGGCCTGCAAATCGGTTTGGCCGTGCAGATCGCCATTGTCGGCGCCGGTGTTGGCGCGATCCTGACTGCTTCGGCGACGGCCTTCCACGCGATCAAATGGTTTGGCGTGGCTTACCTCGTGTATCTGGCCATCAAGCAATGGCGTGCGCTGCCCATGGACATGAGCGATGACGCCGCGGTACGGCCGATCGGCAAACCGCTGGCGCTGGTGTTCCGTGGCTTTCTGGTGAACATCAGCAACCCCAAGGCTCTGGTCTTCATGCTCGCGGTGCTGCCGCAGTTCATCAACCCGCATGCACCGTTGCTGATTCAGTATGTGGTGATCGGTGTGACGATGATCTGCGTCGACCTGATCGTCATGGCCGGTTACACCGGTCTGGCGTCGAAGGTGCTGCGCCTGTTGCGCACACCGCAGCAGCAGAAACGCATGAACCGCACGTTTGCCGGGCTGTTCATCGGCGCGGCGGCGTTTATGGCAACGTTGCGCAAAGCGGCGGCATAAACATCGCGGGCACAAAAAAGGCGACCTTTGCAGGTCGCCTTTTTTGTGGCTGGGACGCAGAGCGTCCCGGGATGCATTCCCACGCGGAGCAGGGGAACGATCAGGGGCCAGTCATCAGCGCAGGATCACCGGCGCAGTATCACGCGGCAGGTTGTTGCGCTGCGGCGCCTCACGCGGCTGTTCGTAACCGCCACCACCGAGCTGCATGCTCAGTTGCCCGGCCACGTCTTCACCCAAGGCCTTGGACACGTCACGCACCACCCGTGGGCGGTTCAGCGAGATCTTGATGTCGCGATGGTTCACCAGTTTGGTGTCCTGCGCTTCGCCCATCGCCGTGAAGGCCGACGTGATTTCGAAGGTCTTGGTGTTGATCAGGCTGAAGTCCGCCACCAACGTCAGGCCCAGTACCGCCGAATAGCTGTCGGTGTTCGCCAGCTCGTTGACGTCCTGAGTGAAGTCGATGTCCGACACCGTACCAAACAGCACATAGTCGGCGCCTTTGAAGTTGCCGGCCTTGATGCGCTTGATCACATCGTAGACGTCACCCTTGGACGACGCGGTGTACGGCGTGCCCTGCACCAGCTGGAACATGCCGGTACGCAGGATTTCACCCTTGATGTCGCCGGTGAATTTGCGCAACTCGCCTTGCTCGATGTAGCTGGTGCTCGCTTCGATCTCGTTGTAGCTCGACGAGCCGCTGGAGCTGTAGTAACCCTCGCGATGATTGCTCTGAGCGGAAACGATGTGGATGTATTGCTCCACACGTTCCTGATACGCCAGATCCGTTACCGCGACTTTCGGGGCCGCTTGCACGCTGAACGCGCAAGCCAGGGCCATCATGCCAATCCATGCGCGCATCAATTAACGCTCCGTGGTTTTGCGGATCTCTTTTTCGTCCATCCACTCGGCCAGACCGCTTTCAACGTCGATCAGTTGCAGGCTGAATTTGTAGAAGACGTCCTTGTAATCGCTGCTGCGCTTGACGATCGAACTGATCGAACCTTCGATGCGGTACTTGGCGGCAACCATGTTGCCGGTCTTGGCCACGGTGCTCTTCTTGTACAGGCCGCTCTGGTTTTGCAGCTTGAGCTGGTCAACCTGGCTTTGCATGGCATTGTTGTCGCTGGCGAAACGCGCAACACCGGTCTTCATCAGCTGAGTCTTGATGCTGGTGGTGATTTCGCGGGTGTCGATGTATTCGCTGGTCTTGTTCTTCACGTCGTAGACCTGAACCACCGGACGACCCTGCAGAATGCCGGACTGGGCCAGCGAGCGGGTCATCGATTCGGCGATCATTTGCAGGTCGGTCGACCCGAATTCGTTGGTCACGGTTTCAACCGCTTTGGTGTCGCCGTAGCTGATGTTCTTGCTGCCCAGGGTTGGCGAAGTGTTGGCGCAACCGGAGGCCAGCAGGGCGATAACGGCGATGCAGGAAAAGCGTGCAAACATGGGAATGCTCTCTAAAACAGGAATAGGGTGACAGGCTTACGGCGTCTTGATTTCCAGACGGAAGTCCACGGCTTTCGGGGTCGGTGCGATGCCTTGAATGAAGCTGGTCTGGGCGCCGTACATCATTTGGCTTTTCCACACTTCTTCTTCGGCAATCGGGAAGCCTTCCGCGCCGAGCCAGGCGAAGCGGTAGTAGAAAAGCTTGTTGCTGTTGAGGGTGTTGCTCAACTGCACATTGACCGTCATGAAGCCGTTTTCGCGGGCGACGCGCATGGCGCCGACGACGATGTGTTTCTGCGGACCCATGGCCACGACTTTGCTCGCGGCGCTGCCCGGCTCTGGCGGTGGCGGGGTGGCGCAGCCGCTCGCCAGCAAGGCGAGGGCGGCGACGGCGATGAGTTTGAAGCGCATGCAAAGACTCCGTTCTTAAGGTTGTTTGAGGCTGGCGACGTTGGTCGCGCTGGCGCTCGGGATGACGTGTGCGGCGAGGCCACCGGCGAAGACCTGGTTGCCCACGGCACGCAGGGTGATCACCTGATAACGCTGATCGACAGTGACCTTGACCACCGAACCGCCGACGGCGCTCGGCAGACTGACCTGATGTTCACCCTTTTTCAGGCGCAGACGCACCACTTGGGTGTTGTCCGGCAGGGTACGCCACGTACGGGTATCGGCACCTTCGAGCACAGCTGAAGAAATACCGACGGCCAGACCGGCCAGTGGGTTGGTTTCGTTGATCTTCTTCTGCGCCACGCCTTTGGTGATCGCCCGCACAGTGGTGCGCAGGATGATCCCCGGCATGTCGTCACGCAGTGCACGGCGGGACATGGCGGTGGTGCTGTTGAGCGCGGTCAGATCGACTTGCTGACCATCGACACCGATCTGTGCGAACGGCGCAGTGGACGTGTCCGGTTTGATGATCGGGAACGACAGCGGCGTGATCACTACGTTGTTGGAGATCGGCAATGGCAACGGCACGCGGATCGAATCGCGGGCCGGCGCCAGACCGCTTTGCACCACGATCAGGATGTCGCTGTCGTCGGACTTGCTCGGCTTGTCGAGGTTGACCAGTGCCTGCTCCAGCAACGGCGTGTTCGGACGCAGCTCGGCGGCCTTGCGGTAGCCCGGTGCAGCCAGGCCTTTCTCGCCCAGCGCTTCATAAACGAAGCCGGACAGGTAATGGCTGAACGCACTCTGGTAGCTGTTTTTCAGGCCAACCACTTCCGGCGCGTCGAGACTGGCGACCGGATACCCTTGCAGATCCTTGTACTGAGTCTTGATGCCTTCTTTCTCGGCTTCTTCCTCGCTCTTGAGGTATTCCTTGTCGCGCAGGTCGGCGATCACTGCTTCACGTTCGTGAGTTTTCTTGATCGCAGTACGTGCGCCGTCAAAGTCATTGACCGCCAGCAGGTTCAGGGCCATCTGCGTGGTCAGCATGACCTTTTCGTAGTCGTAGCCTTCGTAGCGACGCACTTTGTCATTGACGATGAAGCTGCCGAACTGAGCCAGGTACTTACCGGTGTCGAGCTTGACCGAATCTTCCCACTGACCCACCACTACATCGGCGCTGGTCCAGGCATTCTGGCTGCCAGAGAGGTCGCCCTTGGCGCGCAGCAATTCACCTTTCTCGAAGTAATAGAGCAGGTCTTTGTCTGGACCGGTGTTGTTCTTTTCCAGCAGGGTCAGCGCGGCGTCGACGTTGCCGGTGGCCAGTTGCTGGTTGGTCTGTGCCAGTTCCGAGTCGTAGTTGCGAAACGCCGAACAGCCGGACAGCAGAGTAACGGCGCTGAGCGCGATCAGAGTGGGGGCGCGGAATGCCATGGGGGTACTTCTTCCCTGGAGTAGTACAGCCGCGTGTGCTGGTCGGGCTGGTGTGACCCATCGACAGTGGCGTTGGCCTCCTGCCAATTCCTCATAACCTGAGGAGCTTTAATGCCCGGTCGTAATAACGCGGGCGCGGCATTATAAGCAGGCGGTGATGGCTATGTAATAGCTTTTTAATTGCACTGGTTAGTTAGGTGCCATTACTTGTTTCGAACGGGTTACTTTCTCTGGTAAAGGCGTCGCAGGAGCGACAAAGGCCGACCCCACGTAGTAGGTCTGATCCCGGAACACGCGCAGATTGAGTATTTGATGAGCCTGATCGACGCGTAAGGTCAGGGGATGGCCCGGTGGGTAGAAGGGCACGTCGATCTTGTGCAGGCCCTTTTTCAGGCGCACACGGGTGACCTGTGTCTTGTCGGGCAAGGCGCGCCAGGTGCGTGTGTCAGCCTCCTCGAGAGGATCCTGCTTTGTCACCACTAATGAAGCCTTGGCCGGGTTGCGCTCGTTTTCCTGTGCCTGGCCGATCGCGGCCATATTGGCGCGGAACATGGCGCGCGAGATGATTTGCGGCATGTCATCGCGCAGTGTTCGCATGGCCATGTCGGTCACGCTGTTGATGACTGTCAGTGGCTGTTTACGGCCATCAATGCTCAAGTAACTGAAGGTCGGGGTGACGGCGTCCGGAATCATCACCGGAAAGGATATTGGCGCGACAATGACCAGGTTTTCGTTCAGGTGCACCGGAATCGGCACTTGCACCGAACTGCGAGCCGGTGCCAGCCCGCTTTGCACAATAATCAGAACGTCGCTTTCATCGGCTTTGGCTGCAGGCTTGTCAAGGTTACGCAAAGCGTTCTGCAGAAATGGCATGTCCGGGCGCAGTTCGATGGCTTGGCGATAACCGGGCGCCGCGAGGTCACGCTCACCCAAGGCTTCATAAGTGAACCCGGCCAGATAGTGGCTGAACGCACTTTGATAGCCATTCTTCAGTTCGAGCACTTGTGGCGCATCGAGTATGGCCACCGGATAACCTTGCAGGTCTTTGTAACGCAGGGTGATGCCCTGGGTCTTGGCCTGTGCTTCCGCCTCTTCGTATTGCACTTCACGCTGGCGGGCAATCAGGGCTTCGCGTTCATGGGTTTTCTTGATATCGGCGCGGGCGCCAGCGAAATCGTTGACGGATAACTGGTTGAGGGCCATTTGCGTGGTCAGCATGACCTTCTCGTAGTCATAGCCTTCGTAATGCAGCAGCTTGTCGTTGACGAGCATGGTGCCCATTTCATTGCCGAACCGAGCCAGCAGCTTCATGGCGCCGGAAGGGTTGGCCTCTTCGCGCTGGAAGATCATCCGGTCAGCACTGCGCCAAGCTTGCTGACTTTCGGGCAGAGCGCTGCCAGCGCTGAGGATGGCGCCTGTTTCCAGGTAATACAGCAGATCCTTGTCTTCCCACGGGTTGTGCATCTCGACCAGTGCCAGTGCACCGGTGAGGTTGCCCTTGGTCATCTCGTCGGTGGTTTGCTGCATTTCCTGATCGTAATTGCGGTAAGCCGCGCAACCGTTCAGTGAAAGAGCAGTGGCGAGCAGGACGAACAACGGGATGATCCGCATAAACGGTGTGGTTCCTTGAGCCGGAATGTTGAAGGCGCGCGCAGTATAGTGACGGATGCTGGCCAGTGGCTGCGAGTCAGGTTGGGGGCCGACGTGCGCCGATCAAAGACCCTGTCCCTGAGGCAATCCTCTGCGATTTTGCGGTGTTCGTCTGCCGGGCATATCCGCCTGATCAAAGCGAAACACCGACAAAGCTTGAGAGAAAAGTCCGCGGAGTGAACAATATGTAACTCCGTATTTCTCCTGAGAATTCTTCATGACTGCCTCGTCCCGAATTCTGGCCTGGCTGGTGTTCCCGTTGTTTGCCTTGAGCAGCTTCAATCTGCTGGCCGATACCGTGGAAGGCGCACCGCAAGCGCTGCACCTGCTCGACTACATCAGCGCCGACTACCCGCCGACGGTAGCGGCGGGCAAGGTTGTCGATGACGCCGAATATCGCGAGCAACTGGAGTTCACTCGGGCGCTGCAAGGCTTGATCGCCGGTATGCCGGCCAAGTCGGAAAAGGCTGCGCTGGAGCAGGGCGTTGAAGCCCTGCACGCGGCGATCAGCGCGAAACAGGACGGCGCCGAAGTGGCCCGTCAGGCGCGGCAACTGGGTGCGCAACTGGCCGTGGCCTATGAAGTCAGCCAGGCGCCGATCATCACCCCCGATCCCACCCGGGGTGCTCCGCTCTATGCGCAGAACTGCTCGGTGTGCCACGGCGACAGCGGCGCCGGTGACGGCCCGGCGGGACTCGGCATGACCCCGCCGCCGGCCAATTTGCGTGATGCGGCGCGGTTGGATCACTTGAGTCTGTATGCGATCTACAACACCCTCGGCCAAGGCGTCGAAGGCACCGACATGCCGGCGTTTGCCGATCAGCTTGATGATCGCCAGCGTTGGGATCTGGCGACTTACATCGCCGGCTTCAGCGCCGATCCGACGGCGGCCAAAGCCGAGAAGACTTACAACATCGCCGATCTGGCGCGTCAGACCCCGGCCGAAGTGCAGGCTGCCGATGGCCCGCAAGCCGCAGCGACGTTTCGTGCGCAGCGCGCGCAGCCGCCGCAGGTCAAGCGTGGCCCGGCGCAGTTGCTCGACTACACCGCCGCAACGCTGGACAAGAGCCTTGCCGCGTACCGTGCCGGTGAACACGATCAGGCTTACGACCTGTCGGTAGCGGCGTATCTGGAAGGCTTCGAGCTGGTCGAGAGCTCACTGGATAACGTCGACGCCAACGTGCGCAAGGACACCGAAAAATCCCTGATGGCATACCGGCAATCGTTGCAGGACGGCTTGCCGGTCGAGCAGGCCGAGCAGCGGCTGGACGCGGCCAAGGCCAAGTTGAAGGAATCTGCCGGGTTGCTCGGCAGTGACGGTTTGAGCTGGTCGCTGAGTTACATTTCCGGCCTGCTGATTCTGTTGCGTGAAGGTCTGGAAGCGATTCTGGTGCTGGCGGCGATTCTTGCCTTCCTGCGCAACACCGGTCAGCAATCGGCGGTGCGCAGCGTCAACGTCGGTTGGGGTCTGGCGCTGCTGGCCGGTCTCGGCACCTGGGCGCTGGCGGCGTATGTGATCGACGTCAGCGGTTCGCAGCGTGAACTGCTCGAAGGCGCTACAGCGCTGTTTGCCAGCGTCATGGTCTTGTGGCTCGGCGTGTGGATGCATGACCGTCGTCACGCAGCCGCCTGGCAGGATTACATCAAGAGCAGTCTGGTCGGTGGTGGCGGACGTTTCGGCTTCGCGATTCTGGCGTTCTTCTCGGTGTACCGCGAGTTGTTCGAAGTGATCCTGTTCTATGAAACCTTGTGGTTGCAGGCCGGACCGGCCGGGCATGACGCGGTGCTCGCCGGCGGCGCGACCGCACTGGTGCTGTTGGTGGGGCTGGCGTGGGTGATCCTGCGCGGTTCGGCGAAACTGCCGCTGACGCTGTTCTTCAGCATCAACGCGGCGCTGTTGTGCGCGTTGTCGGTGGTGTTTGCCGGACATGGCGTGAAGGCGTTGCAGGAAGCCGGGATCTTCGGCACTCGGCCGGTGGCGTTCTTTGAATTCGACTGGCTGGGAATTCATGCCGATGCGTATTCGTTGACGGCGCAGGCGGTGGCGATTCTGGCGATTGTGGTGTTGTACGGGCGTAGTTGGGTGGCGGAGAGGCGGCGGGTTTCGGCTGCTTGATTGAGTGCTCCCTTAAAAGATCGCAGCCTTCGGCAGCTCCTGCAGGGGCGTAGCATGTCGCAATATTGCGGCGCTACGCGCACTCTGTAGGAGTTGCCGAAGGCTGCGATCTTTTGCTTCTAGAGGTAAAGAAAATGCGTGTATGGATCGATGCCGACGCCTGCCCACGGGCGGCGAAGGATATGGTGGTGAAGTTTGCACTCAAGCGCCAGTTCGAAGTGGTGCTGGTGGCCGGGCAGCCGCAGATCAAGCCGGGGCTGGCCATCGTCAAACTGATCGTGGTGCCGAGCGGTCCGGATGCGGCGGACGATTATCTGGTCGAGCACGCGGTTCCGGGTGAACTGGTGATTTGCAGCGATATTCCGTTGGCCGATCGCTTGGTGAAGAAGGGCGTGGCGGCGCTGGATCCGCGCGGCAAGGAGTTTGATGCGCAGAACATGGGTGAGCGCCTGGCCGTGCGCAACCTGTTCACCGATCTGCGTGAGCAGGGCCAGATGAGCGGCGGCCCTGCGCCATTTGGTGATCGCGAGAAACAGGCGTTTGCCAATGCGCTGGACCGGATCCTGACCCGACTATCGCGCCAGTCTTGAGCGGTACACAAAACCTGTGGGAGCGAGCTTGCTCGCGAAGGCGCCAGATCAGGCAACGCTGTGTTGAATGACACACCGCTTTCGCGAGCAAGCGCGCTCCCACCTTTGGTTTTGTACGCAGTTGGGGATCAGGCGTCGTTTTCGTGGGTCAGTTCGAGGACGCGATCCACGAGCTTGTTGATCCCCGAAGCCGCCTCGCTGATATTCTGCGCCAGCATGTAAGCCGGGGTCGTCACCAGTTTGCGCGCCTTGTCTTCAATGATTTCCGTCACTGCACATTCTTCGTGGGTTGCGCCCATCTTGTTCATCGCTGTGGCCGTGTCGGCGTCGTTGCCGATGGTGCAGGTCACGCCCGGGCCGTAGATCTTCGCGGCCAATGCCGGCGAGATGCACATCAGGCCGACCGGTTTGCCCGCTTCGGCAAACGCCTCGGCCAAGGCCAGCACCTCAGGCTGAACAGTGCAGCCAGCGCCTTCAACGGCAAAGTTCGAGAGGTTCTTCGCCGCTCCGAAACCACCCGGCACGATAAGCGCATCGAAGTCGTCGACATCGGCCTCGCGGATGTCCTTGATGTTGCCGCGGGCAATGCGCGCCGATTCCACCAGCACGTTGCGCGTCTCGGGCATTTCTTCGCCGGTCAAGTGATTGATTACGTGCAATTGCGTAATGTTCGGGGCAAAGCACTGCACCTGGGCGCCGCGTTGGTCGAGGCGCAGCAGGGTGATGACGCTTTCGTGGATTTCGGCGCCGTCGTACACGCCACTGCCGGACAGGATCACTGCAACTTTTTTGCTCATGGGTTTCTCTCCAGATTCATGGCGCTAAATGTCCACTAAATTGTCGTGCGTTGCCATAGGCTCAAGTGGTGGCGGCACTTGCATGGAACGCTTTCTACATGGATCGCAACAACGGCGGGGTGTTCATTCTTTGGGGTTGCCTGCTGCGTAACGAGCGGGAGATTCTTGGCGTGAGAACGCCGCTGGCGAACTTGAATGCGCCAGAGCAACGAGGATAAAAGTGACGTATCTGACTGAGAGGGGCGGCCAGCCCGCTCAGTGCCGGCGGGCTGTAGCAAGTCGCCAATGAGTTACTCGGCTGGCGTCTTCGGTTCGGCAGGCCTGGCCTCTTCGGCTTGATTCAGCAGTGCAGCTTTCGCGGCTTGCTCGTCGGCGTAAACCTGCCTGGCCAATCGCGCATTCTTGAAGCGGCGGCGCAGCCACAGACCAACGCCGAGCACCAGCAACGCGCCCAATACCCACAACTCGTACTTCTTGATGCTGCCGAGCATGCCTTCCAGCACCGCACCGAAGTGGTAAGCCGCAGCAGCCAGCGCGGTAGCCCAGATCGCAGCGCCAATGCCGTTAAGCAGCAGATAACGTCCCGGCGGATAACCCGACAGGCCGATCGCCACCGGCATCACCGTGCGCAGACCGTAGACGAAACGGAAACTCAGCACCCAGATGTCCGGATGCTTACGAATATGCTCCAGCGCGCGGTCGCCCATCATCTGCCAGCGTGGTTTGCGCGCGAGTAACTTGCGCCCGTGCTTGCGCCCGAGGAAGTACCACAGCTGATCGCCGGCATAGCTGCCGAAGAACGCCACGACCACCACCAGGTTGATGTCCATGTATCCACGGAACGCGAGGAAGCCCGCGAGCACCAGGATGGTTTCGCCTTCGAAGAACGTGCCGAGAAACAAGGCAAAGTAGCCAAAGTCATGCAGAAATTGTTGGAGCATTGTCTGGGTGCTGGCGAAATGAACGCGCAGCCTAACCCTTCGGACACATTCATGAAAGTGTCCAAATGTGTCTCGACGTGAACAATTCCTACACTGAGAATGGAATGCGGCTACATGTCGCGGGTCTCACACAACTGTCATCTGTTCGTCATAATGGCCGTCTATAACTGTCACGCTCGCCCGTTTGCGCGGGCTCAGGAGTCCGCCGTGAGCTTTACCCCTGCCAACCGTCTGTTCCCCGCCACGCGCCTGCGCCGCAATCGTCGTGATGATTTTTCGCGTCGGCTGGTGCGGGAAAATGTGCTGACGGTCGATGACCTGATCCTGCCGGTTTTCGTGCTCGACGGTGAAAACCGCCGCGAAGCCGTGGCCTCGATGCCCGGGGTAGAGCGGCTGACTATCGATTTGCTGCTTGAAGAAGCGGCGAAGTGGGTAGAGCTGGGGATTCCGGCGCTGGCGTTGTTCCCGGTCACTCCACCTGAATTGAAATCCCTTGATGCTGCCGAAGCCTGGAATCCTCAAGGCATCGCCCAGCGCGCCACCCGCGCGCTGCGTGAGCGTTTTCCGGAACTGGGGGTGATCACCGACGTGGCGCTGGATCCGTTCACCACCCACGGCCAGGACGGCATTCTCGACGAAGAAGGCTACGTGCAGAATGACGTCACCGTCGATGCACTGGTCCGCCAAGCCCTGTCCCATGCCGAAGCCGGTGCGCAGGTGGTTGCGCCTTCGGACATGATGGACGGGCGTATTCAGGCGATCCGCGAAGCGCTGGAAATCGCCGGTCACGTCAACGTGCGGATCATGGCTTACTCGGCCAAGTACGCCAGCGCCTATTACGGGCCGTTCCGCGATGCTGTGGGTTCAGCCTCGAACCTCGGCAAGGCTAACAAGGCCTCTTATCAGATGGACCCGGCCAACAGCGACGAAGCGCTGCACGAAGTCGGTGCGGACTTGTCTGAAGGCGCGGACATGGTCATGGTCAAACCGGGCATGCCCTACCTGGACATTCTTTTCCGGGTAAAAGATGCCTTCAAAGTGCCGACCTTCGTCTATCAGGTTAGCGGCGAGTACGCCATGCACATGGCGGCGATCCAGAATGGCTGGTTGAGCGAGGCGGTGATTCTTGAATCACTGACCGCCTTTAAACGTGCCGGCGCTGATGGCATCCTGACTTACTTTGCTGTCCGCGCCGCTCAATTGTTACGAGAGCAGAAATAGCCCTCCCAGGAACATTCAATGAATACCGAAGGACTCACGGAAGTTGCAGTAAAAGAAGCTCAACCGGTGGTCGAGCAAATCACCGAGACCCCGCCGGAACTGGAGCCTGCGCCACCCGCACCGGCGGCAGAACCTGCGGCGGCGGTGCCAGCGATCGCCATTCCGGGCCTGGATGACAGCAGCCTGTACATCCACCGCGAGCTCTCGCAACTGCAATTCAACATCCGCGTGCTGGAACAGGCGCTGGACGAGTCCTATCCGTTGCTGGAACGCTTGAAGTTCCTGCTGATCTTCTCCAGCAACCTCGACGAATTCTTCGAAATCCGTGTCGCCGGCCTGAAGAAGCAGATCACCTTCGCCCGTGAGCAGGCCGGTGCCGATGGTCTGCAACCGCATCAAGCACTGGCGCGGATCAGCGAGCTGGTGCACGGTCACGTTGACCGTCAGTACGCGATCCTCAACGATATTCTGTTGCCGGAGCTGGAAAAGCACCAAGTGCGCTTCATCCGTCGCCGCAACTGGACGGTCAAGCTGAAAACCTGGGTGCGCCGCTACTTCCGCGACGAGATCGCGCCGATCATCACCCCGATCGGCCTCGACCCGACTCACCCGTTCCCGTTGCTGGTGAACAAGAGCCTGAACTTCATCGTCGAGCTGGAAGGCATCGACGCCTTCGGTCGCGACTCCGGTCTGGCAATCATCCCGGCGCCGCGCTTGCTGCCACGGATCATCAAGGTGCCGGAAGAAGTCGGCGGCCCGGGCGACAACTATGTGTTCCTGTCGTCGATGATCCACGCCCACGCCGATGACCTGTTCCAGGGCATGAAGGTTAAAGGCTGCTACCAGTTCCGTCTGACCCGAAACGCCGACCTGGCGCTCGACTCCGAAGACGTCGAAGACCTGGCCCGCGCCCTGCGTGGCGAGTTGTTCTCGCGTCGTTACGGTGATGCGGTGCGTCTGGAAGTGGCTGACACTTGCCCGAAACACCTCTCGGACTACCTGCTCAAGCAGTTCAACCTGAGCGAGAGCGAGCTGTATCAGGTCAACGGTCCGGTCAACCTGACGCGGTTGTTCAGCATCACCGGTCTGGACAGTCATCCAGAGCTGCAATACACGCCGTTCACCCCGCAGATCCCGAAACTGCTGCAGAACAGCGAAAACATTTTCAGCGTGGTCAGCAAGCAGGACATCTTGCTGCTGCACCCGTTCGAGTCGTTCACCCCGGTGGTCGACCTGCTGCGCCAAGCCGCGAAAGATCCGCACGTGCTCGCTGTACGCCAGACCCTGTACCGCTCGGGCGCCAACTCCGAGATCGTCGATGCGCTGGTCGATGCCGCGCGTAACGGCAAGGAAGTCACGGCGGTCATCGAGCTGCGGGCGCGCTTCGACGAAGAATCCAACCTGCAACTGGCCAGCCGTCTGCAAGCGGCCGGTGCGGTGGTGATCTACGGCGTGGTCGGCTTCAAGACCCACGCCAAGATGATGCTGATCCTGCGTCGCGAAGCTGGCGAGATCGTCCGCTACGCGCACCTCGGCACCGGTAACTATCACGCCGGCAACGCCAAGCTTTACACCGACTACAGCCTGCTGACTTCCGACGACGCCTTGTGCGAAGACGTCGGCAAACTGTTCAGCCAGTTGATCGGCATGGGTAAAACCCTGCGCATGAAGAAGTTGCTGCATGCGCCGTTCACCCTGAAGAAGGGCATGCTCGACATGATTGCCCGCGAAACCCAGTTCGCCGTCGAAGGCAAACCGGCGCACATCATCGCCAAGTTCAACTCGCTGACCGATCCGAAGATCATCCGCGCGCTGTACAAGGCCAGCCAGTCCGGCGTGCGCATCGATCTGGTGGTACGCGGCATGTGCTGTCTGCGTCCGGGGATTGCTGGGGTTTCGCACAACATCCATGTGCGCTCGATCATTGGCCGCTTCCTTGAGCACACTCGCGTGTTCTACTTCCTCAATGGCGGCGATGAGCAGATGTTTCTCTCCAGCGCCGACTGGATGGAGCGCAACCTCGACAAGCGCGTCGAGACTTGCTTCCCGGTCGAAGGCAAGAAGCTGCTGACCCGGGTGAAGAAAGAGCTGGAGCTGTATTTGACTGACAATACCCATAGCTGGAGTTTGCAGTCGGATGGTCGGTACATCCGCAATACTCCGACCGGGAACCAGAACCCGAGGAGTGCGCAGGCGACGTTGTTGGAGCGGTTGGGTAGCCCGATTTTGCCGGTGAGCAGCTAAGGTCAAAGGCAAGAGCCCCTCACCCTAGCCCTCTCCCAGAGGGAGAGGGGACTGACCGGGGTGTGCTTACGCTATACACCGACCTGGCATATCGAGTCGAACTCAGATTTGAAAAGCACGAAGATCGGCCCCCTCTCCCTCGGGAGAGGGCTGGGGTGAGGGGCATCGATCTCACGCACACCACTAAATCCCAGCCGAACACCCAATAAAAAAGGCGATCCAGAAGGATCGCCTTTTTTATGCCCAATCGAGACTCAGTGGACGGTGAGGACAATGCCCACCCGCGTCAGCCAATCCGCCTCAAGCCCGAAATCTGCCTGAGTCAGCTGATTCTCATCCAGCCAGTTCTCCGGGAATTCTACATCCAGGGTGTTGCCCTTGGCGTGCAATACCACCTGCGGCATCGTTTGCGTGCCACGAATGTGGTGGAACAGGATCGCAAAGCGCAGCAGCACGCACAGGCGGATCAGCTTGTCACCGTCGTCACCGAAATCGGCAAACTTGTCTTTCGGAATATTGCGGCGATGGCCACGCACCAGCAACGCGAGCATCTGCTGGTCTTCGCGGGAAAAGCCGGCAAGGTCCGAGTGCTCGATCAGATAGGCGCCGTGTTTGTGATAGTGATAGTGCGCAATATCAAGGCCGACTTCGTGCACTTTCGCCGCCCAACCGAGGAGTTCGCGCCAGATGCCGTCATCCAGCTCCCAGTCCACCGCGACCTGATCGAACGCGTGCAAGGCTTTGCGTTCAACTCGCGCGGCCTGTTCCAGATCGACGTGATAGCGCTCCATCAGCGAGGTCAGGGTGCGCTCGCGCACGTCTTCGTGATGATGACGACCGAGCAGGTCGTAGAGCACGCCTTCACGCAGCGCGCCGTCGCAGTGATCCATGCGTTGCAGTTCGAGGGCGTCGAAAATCGCTTCGAGAATCGCCAGGCCCGCCGGGAAGATTGTCCGGCGATCAGGCTTGATGCCTTCGAAGTCGATCTTGTCGACGTCGCCAAGCTTGAACAGTCGACGCTTGAGCCACGCCAGGCCTTCGGCGTTCACTTCGCCGGTGCCATGGCCGCCGGCCTTCAGTGCCAGGCCGATGGCGCGGATGGTGCCCGAGGAGCCGATGGCTTCATCCCAGGTCAGGCGGTGCAGGGCGTGTTCGATGCTCATGATCTCCAGCCGCGCCGCCGTGTACGCCTGGGCGTAGCGGGCCGGAGTGATCTTGCCGTCCTTGAAGTAGCGCTGGGTGAAGCTGACGCAGCCCATTTGCAGGCTTTCGCGCAGCAGCGGCTCGAAGCGCTGGCCGATGATGAATTCGGTACTGCCGCCGCCGATGTCAGCGACCAGACGTTTGCCCGGGGTGTCGGCGAGGGTGTGCGACACGCCCAGATAGATCAGGCGCGCCTCTTCACGGCCGGAGATGACTTCCACCGGATGGCCAAGGATTTCTTCGGCGCGGTGAATGAATTCGAGGCGGTTGCGCGCTTCACGCAGGGCGTTGGTGCCGACGATGCGCACGGCGCCCAGTGGCATACCGTTGATCAGTTGGGCAAAACGCTTGAGGCAATCGAGGCCGCGCTGCATCGATTCTTCGTTGAGCTTGCGCTCATCGTCGATGCCGGCAGCCAGTTGAACCTTCTCGCCGAGGCGCTCGAGAATGCGGATTTCGCCGTTCTGGGCCTTGGCCACGACCATGTGAAAGCTGTTCGAGCCCAGGTCGATTGCGGCGATCAGGGACAGATTCTTGGCTTGGGATTGCGGCATGGTCAGGGGGTCTCGGTCGATAACCTCGACATCGTGCCACGATCAAACGCTGGCGCCAACGCGCATGGTTCAAACCGCCGGAGCGCGCACCCCGAACCTGATCGTTCCCACGCTCTGCGTGGGAATGCCTCACCGGACGCTCTGCGTCCGCTTTTGGGACGCGGAGCGTCCCTGGCTGTATTCCCACGCGGAGCGTGGGAACGATCAGGATAAGGCAGATTCAGGCTGTCGCTTCGACGGTGCCAATAAAGTTCGCCAGCTCCGCCGTCTGCGGATTGGCAAACAGCACCTTCGGATCGCCCACCTCATGCACTTTGCCATGGTGCATGAACACCAGTTTGTCCCCGACCTCGCGGGCAAAGCGCATTTCATGGGTGACCATGATCAGCGTCATACCTTCCTTGGCTAATTGCCGCACGACGCTGAGCACTTCATTGACCAGCTCCGGGTCGAGCGCCGAGGTGATCTCGTCGCACAACAGCACTTTGGGTGACATTGCCAGCGCCCGGGCAATCGCCACGCGCTGCTGCTGGCCACCGGACAACCGATCCGGGAAGGCATCGAATTTCTCGCCCAGACCGACCCGCTCGAGCATCTCGCGCGCCAGTTCCGCCGCTTTGGCTTTCGGCACTTTCTGCACCACTTGCGGCGCGAGCATGACGTTTTCGCCCACGGTCAGGTGCGGGAACAGGTTGAACTGCTGAAAGACCATGCCGACCTTCTGCCGCAAGCTGCGCAAATCAGCGCGAGCAGCGTCGAGGTATTCGCCGTCAACTTCGATCACGCCGTCGTTGATCGACTCCAGGCCATTAAGCGTACGCAGCAGGGTGGATTTGCCCGAGCCGCTGCGGCCGATGATCGCCACCACCTGGCCTTCCTCGACGCTGAGGTCGATGCCTTTGAGTACGTGGTGATCGCCGTAGTATTTATGCAGGGCGGAAATTCTAAGCAGAGGCATGCAGTCTCCTTTCCAGGTAGCGCGCACTGAGGGACAAGGGGTAGCAGAGCAGGAAGTAGCCGAGGGCGACGAGGCCGTAGACCATGAACGGTTCAAACGTGGCGTTGGCGAGCATGCCGCCGGTCTTGGTCAGCTCGGTGAAGCCGATGATCGAGGTCACGGCGGTGCCTTTGACCACTTGCACCGAGAAACCCACGGTCGGCGCCACGGCAATGCGCAACGCTTGCGGCAGGATCACGTAGCGCAGCTGTTCCAGCGGATTCAGCGCCAGACTCGCCGAGGCTTCCCACTGGCCATTGGAGATCGATTCGACGCAGCCGCGCCAGATCTCTGCCAGATAGGCGCTGGTGAACAAGGTCAGGGCAATCGCTGCGGCCATCCACGGCGAGATTTCAATCCCGGCCAGCGCCACGCCGAAGAACACCAGAAACAGCTGCATCAGCAGCGGCGTGCCCTGGAACAGCTCGATCCAGGTGCGGGCGATACTGCTCGACACAGAGTTTTTTGAAATGCGCATGATCAGGATCAGCAGCCCGACGATCCCGCCACCGATAAACGCCACCAGCGACAACGCCAGCGTCCATTGCAGGCCGACGAGCAGGTTGCGCAGGATGTCCCAGAAGGTGAAATCGCTCATGCGCGGCTCCTGCTGATGTAGCGCCGACCGATCCAGTTCAGTAACTGGCGAATCAGCAGCGCCATGCACAGATAGATCAGCGTGGTCAGCGCATAGGTTTCAAAAGCGCGGAAGTTGCGCGACTGAATGAAGTTGGCAGCGAAGCTCAGCTCTTCGGTGGCGATCTGCGAACAAACCGCCGAGCCGAGCATGACGATGATGATCTGGCTGCTCAGGGCCGGCCAGACCTTGCCCAGTGCCGGCAGCAGCACCACATGGCGGAACGCCTCGAAGCGCGTCATCGCCAACGCCGCTGCGGCTTCCAGCTGCCCGCGCGGGATCGCCTGAATGCCCGCGCGGATAATTTCCGTCGAATAGGCGCCAAGGTTGATTACCATCGCCAGCACCGCCGCCTGCCACTCGGAAATCTGCACGCCCAGCGACGGCAGGCCGAAGAAGATGAAAAACAACTGCACCAGAAACGGCGTGTTGCGGATCAACTCGACGTAGACGCCGAAGATTGTCGAGAACGGGCGGATGTTCCACGCCCGCACCAGCGCCCCGACAATCCCGACGCCGACCCCGAGCAACGCACCGATGGCCGTCAGCTCAAGGGTGAACAGCGCCCCGCGCAACAGCAGGTCGGTGTTTTCCACCACCGGCATGAAATCGAACTGATAAGCCATGAAGGTCTCCCGCGCAGTCGATCAGAGATCGGCCGGCAGCGGCTCTTTCAGCCAGGTCTGCGAATTCTTTTCCAGTGCGCCGTCAGCCTTGGCGCTGGCCAGGATGTCGTTGACCTTGGCCAGCAGCGCCGCTTCGTTCTTGTTCACCCCGACGTAGACCGGCGAATCCTTGAGCTTCACTTTCAGCGCCGGCACGCGTTTCGGATTCTTTTCGCTGATCGCGACCATCACCACGTTGCCGCTGGCGATCAGGTCGACTTGGCCGGCGAGGTAAGCGGCAATGGTCGAGTTGTTGTCTTCGAAGCGCTTGATGGTCACGCCTTCGGGGGCGACCTTGCTCAGTTCGATGTCTTCGATGGCGCCACGGGTGACGCTGATGGTCTTGCCCTTGAGGTCGTCGAGGCTGGCGATCGCAGCGTCTGGCGGGCCGAACACGGCGAGGTAGAACGGTGCGTAGGCGCGGGAGAAGTCGATGACTTTCTCGCGCTCAGGGTTTTTGCCGAGGCTGGAAATCACCAGATCGACTTTGCCGGTGGTCAGGAACGGAATGCGGTTGGTGCTGTTGACCGGGGTCAGTTCGAGTTTGACCTTGAGCTGGTCGGCCAGCAGTTTCGCTGTGTCGATATCCAGGCCGCGCGGTTTCATGTCCGGACCGACCGAGCCGAATGGCGGGAAGTCTTGCGGAACGGCGACTTTCAGCGTGCCGCGCTTGACCACGTCGTCGAGACCGTCGGCGTGAGCAGGGGCCTGACTGAGCAACAGAGAAGAAAACAGGGCGGCGAGGAGGGCGCTGTAACGCTTGGTCATGAACAATCTCCGGATCGGCGGGAAGTGATTTCTGCGATCGGACAGAGCATGGGCCGTGCCAATACAGGGCTTTCGACCCGGCAGGCCGCAGTTTCAGCGGGTTTGTTCGGTCTTACTGGTCTGAACAGTCAGGTTGCTTTTCGCACTGCGATAGCGCATCTGCCCCGCGCGTCGAACCCCGCTGGGGCACGACTTGCCGGACTCGGCGAATAGCTTTACAACTAGCCGCACATTGGCCTGGTGCGTCTGAAAAACCATGAATTCGATTTCCCGTGCGGTACCCGAAGTGGCGCTGCAAGCGATCCGTAAACTGATCACCGAGCAAGGTTTCGGCGCGGGTGATGCCTTGCCGTCGCAACGGGATCTGGCGTTGCAACTGGGTGTCAGCCGGGCGTCGTTGCGTGAGGCGTTGTCGTCGCTGAGTGCGCTGGGCGTGGTCAGTATTCAGCCGGGCAAAGGTGTGTTTGTGCAGGCGCCGGTGGAATTGTCGCGGGGCGATAGTGCGCCGGGCTGGTCGTTCGCCGCGCAAGCGTCGCCGCTGGATATCTTTCAATTGCGCTATGCATTGGAAGGGTTTGCGGCGGGGCTGGCGGCGGTGACGCTCAGCACGTTCGATCTGGATGCACTGGAAGACAACGTTGCGGCCATGCGCGAGCAATTGAAGGCCGGCGACTTTGAGGCCGCAGCGAAACTGGACTTCGAATTCCACCGACGTATCCTTCTGGCCAGCGGCAATCAGGCGATGCTGAGCATCCTCACCGCCAGCGCCGAAATGTTCCTGGAGAGCCAGAAACTACCGTTCATCCGCGCCGAACGTGCGATGGAAACCTGGCAGGAACACCGCAAGATCCTCCGGGCCCTCGCGCGCCGGGCGTCGGGCGCGGCACAAAAAGCCATGCAGGAACACGTGCGCAACGCCGCCCTGCGTACTGGAATTTCCTTCATTGCCCCCGCCACGGCGTGACTTGAGCTATACCCAAACTCATCGAGTGCCATAGCAAGACTCAATCAACTGCGGCTTCCTGAACAGGGGAAGGGCGGCTATGATGGGCCACGTTTTTTTGCTTACAACCTGGAGAATTCCATGAGCAGCGATCTTATCAAACACGTTAGCGACGCTAGCTTCGAAGCCGACGTACTCAAGGCCGAAGGCGCTGTCCTGGTCGATTACTGGGCTGAATGGTGCGGTCCTTGCAAAATGATCGCTCCGGTTCTGGACGAGATTGCCGAGACTTACAAAGGCAAGCTGACCGTTGCCAAACTGAACATCGACGAAAACCAGGAAACCCCGGCCAAGCATGGCGTGCGTGGTATCCCGACGCTGATGCTGTTCAAGAACGGCAACGTTGAAGCGACCAAGGTCGGCGCCCTGTCGAAGTCGCAACTGGCGGCTTTCCTCGACGCCAACATCTAAGCGTCGCTGTAAAGTGCCTGAAAAAAAGCCCCGCAATTAGCGGGGCTTTTTGCGTATTCAGGGCTAGACGCTCCGAAACTCAGGTGGTACATTCGGCCCCGCACTGGTTTCTCCATTGCCCCCTGCTAGCCGTCGCCGACGCACTCCTTTTCGAATTAGTTCGCGATCCTGTCGCCTTCTCCGCGGCGCGGCCTCATTAAGCCAAAAGCTTAATTTCCCCCCCTCCATAAATGATTACGTCATTCCTATATGAATCTGACTGAACTCAAGCAAAAGCCGATTACCGAACTGCTCGAATTGGCCGAACAGATGGGCATAGAAAATATGGCCCGTTCGCGCAAGCAGGACGTGATTTTCTCCCTGCTGAAAAAGCACGCGAAAAGCGGCGAGGAAATCTCCGGTGATGGCGTGCTGGAGATTCTCCAGGACGGCTTCGGCTTCCTGCGCTCCGCTGACGCTTCCTACCTGGCCGGCCCGGACGATATCTACGTCTCGCCAAGCCAGATCCGCCGTTTCAACTTGCGCACCGGTGACACCATCGTTGGCAAGATTCGCCCTCCGAAGGAAGGCGAGCGGTATTTCGCCCTGCTCAAGGTCGACACGATCAACTTCGATCGTCCCGAGAACGCGAAAAACAAGATTCTCTTCGAGAACCTGACCCCGCTGTTCCCGACCGTGCGCATGAAGATGGAAGCCGGTAACGGTTCCACCGAAGACTTGACCGGTCGCGTGATCGACCTGTGCGCCCCGATCGGCAAAGGCCAGCGTGGTCTGATCGTTGCACCGCCGAAAGCCGGTAAAACGATCATGCTGCAGAACATCGCAGCGAACATCGCCCGTAACAACCCTGAAGTTCACCTGATCGTATTGCTGATCGACGAGCGTCCGGAAGAAGTAACCGAAATGCAGCGCACCGTGCGCGGCGAAGTGGTTGCCTCGACCTTCGACGAACCGCCGACCCGTCACGTGCAGGTAGCCGAAATGGTGATCGAGAAGGCCAAGCGCCTGGTCGAACACAAGAAAGACGTGGTGATCCTGCTCGACTCCATCACCCGTCTGGCCCGTGCCTACAACACCGTGATCCCGAGCTCCGGCAAGGTATTGACCGGTGGTGTCGATGCCCACGCCCTCGAGAAGCCAAAGCGTTTCTTTGGCGCTGCGCGGAACATCGAAGAAGGCGGCTCGCTGACCATTATCGCCACCGCGCTGGTTGAAACCGGCTCGAAGATGGACGAAGTGATCTACGAAGAGTTCAAGGGTACCGGCAACATGGAACTGCCTCTGGATCGCAAGATCGCCGAGAAGCGTGTGTTCCCGGCCATCAACATCAACCGCTCCGGCACCCGCCGCGAAGAGTTGCTGACTGCCGACGACGAACTGCAGCGTATGTGGATCCTGCGCAAGCTGCTGCACCCGATGGACGAAGTGGCTGCCATCGAGTTCCTGGTCGACAAGCTGAAAACGACCAAGACCAACGATGAGTTCTTCTTGTCGATGAAGCGTAAGTAATACACACGCTGTAAAAAATAACGCTCCCGAAAGGGGGCGTTTTTTTTTGCGTACGCGCAGCATAACTTTCGTAACGCGCTACTGTCCTTGTCTGGAGCGGTTTGTACCTACAAGGATAAGAAATGTTATGCACACGTTTGGCATTCGCCGTGACATCGACGGATTAAGGGCACTGGCGGTCATCCCCGTCGTGCTGTTTCATTTCGGATTCAATACATTCAGCGGCGGCTTTGTCGGCGTCGATGTATTTTTCGTCATATCCGGCTTCCTGATCACCTCAATCCTTTACCGCGAAATCAGCGCACAGCGCTTCAGTTTCCTCGACTTTTGGGGACGTCGCGCCCGGCGCATCCTGCCGGCCTTGACTGTGGTTGTGGTGGTGACTCTGGCATTTGGCTGGCTGTTGCTGACGGCCAAAGACCTGGCCGAACTCGGGCGGACGATTCGTTACCAGTCGCTGTTCATTTCCAACATCCTGTTCATGCGTGAAGACGGCTACTTCGAGCCTGCCTCGGAACTCAAGCCGTTGCTGCATACCTGGTCGCTGGCGGTGGAGGAGCAGTACTACATCTTCTTCCCGCTGATGATGGTGGTGATGATGCGCTACGTCCGTCATTGGCGCTGGATGTTGTTTGCGGTCCTGCTGGTGTCGTTCGGCTTGAACATCGTCTATATCGAACGCCGGCCGGAGTTCGCCTTCTTCGCGCTGCCGACCCGCGCCTGGGAATTACTTTGCGGGGCCATGTTGGCGGTGATACCCGTGCCCAAGCATGTTGCGCGGCCGTGGCTTCGTCAGTCTGTCGGTCTGATCGGACTGGCGGCAGTATTGGTGGCGATCTTTACCTTTGACCAAACCACGCTGTTCCCGGGCTGGGCGGCACTCCTGCCGGTCTTGGGCACGACGGCGCTGATCTGGTCGGGCGCGCAGGGCCCAACCTGGGTTGGGCGGTTTTTGAGTGTCCAGGTGCTGGTCTGGGTCGGGTTGCTCTCTTACTCGCTTTATCTGTGGCATTGGCCGGTTTACGTGTATGCCAACGCGATCTCCATCGACGGCATCCAGCCGCTGGAGGCGCTCGGCTGGATGGCATTGGCGTTGGCTCTGGCTTGGCTGAGCTTGCGCTATATCGAGCTGCCTTTTCGTGAGAAACGTGTGTTTGCCAGCCGTAACTCGGTGTTGGTCGGTGGGTTGGTCTCGATCACTGTTCTGGCGATTACCGGCTCGGTGATTCGCTCGGCAGACGGTGTTCCACAGCGTCTGACCGGCAAAGCGCTGGAGTACGCGCAGTCCCGGGAGTGGAAAGCCGGGCAAACCGAATGCATGCAGTTGAGCACGGACAAGGCGCTGGACAAGGTCTGTCGGGTGGGTAGCGATCAAGAGGTCGCCCCGACAAAGATGTTCTGGGGTGACAGTCACACCGCGGCCTTGTTGCCGGCCATTGCAGGCACTGCCGGTCGCGATGCACAGCCGGTCTGGTTGTACAGCCTGACGGCGTGCCCGCCGATTGTCGACGAGCACCTGCGCCAGCAATGCAAAGACTTCAACAAGCGCAACATGGCGCTGGTGCTTGAGCGAGGGATCAAGGACGTGGTCCTGGCGGCGAACTGGAGTCTGTACATTTATGGTCGCGAAGATGGCGACGGCGATAAACAGTTCCTGCTCGATCGCAAAGACAACAGGGCACAAGCCGAACAGCGTCTGGCCGCAGGGCTCAAGGCTCAAGTGGCTGAACTGCGCGCGGCAGGTGTGCAGGTCTGGCTGTTCAAGGAAGTGCCACTGCAGCACAAGAGCTACATCGACCGCCTGACCAGCCTGGCCCGCATCGGGCGCTCGGCAGAAGGGCTCGGTCGTCCGCTCAGTGAACATCTGGCGCGCCAGCAGTTTTTCACGGATCTGTTCGGCTCGATGAGCGCCGCCGATTCCGGCGTACACGTCATCGACCCGACACCGTTGATGTGCAAGAACGGGCTCTGCCCAATCGATGTCGACGGCCACTCGCAATACAAGGATGCCGACCATCTTTCCGACGTCGGCAGTGCCAGATTGAGCCCGTTGTTTGCGCCGATCCTGGTGGGCACGAGCCACAATTGAGCGATGCCAGGCACTGACGGGCTGCTGTTTGCCCGTCAGAGCAGGTAGGATGTACGCCTATTTTGAGGGTGCCATCGTCAATGAAATTCAAGGATCTTCGGGATTTCGTGCAGCAGCTTGAGCAGCGCGGAGAGTTGAAACGCATCCAGATTCCCGTCTCGCCGGTGCTGGAAATGACCGAGGTGTGCGACCGCACGCTACGGGCCAAAGGTCCGGCGCTGCTGTTCGAAAAGCCGACCGGCTACGACATCCCGGTGCTCGGTAACCTGTTCGGCACCCCTGAGCGGGTGGCCATGGGCATGGGTGCCGAGTCGGTCAGCGAGCTGCGCGAAATCGGCAAACTGCTGGCGTTCCTCAAGGAGCCGGAGCCGCCGAAGGGCTTGAAAGACGCGTGGTCGAAACTGCCGATCTTCCGCAAGATCATCTCGATGGCGCCGAAAGTCGTCAAAGACGCGGTGTGCCAGGAAGTGGTCATCGAAGGCGACGACGTCGACCTGGCGATGCTGCCGGTGCAGACCTGCTGGCCCGGCGACGTCGGCCCGCTGATCACCTGGGGCCTGACCGTCACCAAAGGCCCGAACAAGGATCGCCAGAACCTCGGCATCTACCGTCAGCAAGTGATCGGCCGCAACAAGGTGATCATGCGCTGGCTCAGTCACCGTGGCGGCGCCCTGGATTATCGCGAGTGGTGCGAAAAGCATCCGGGCCAGCCGTTCCCGGTGTCCGTGGCCCTCGGCGCGGATCCGGCGACCATCCTCGGCGCGGTGACGCCAGTGCCGGATAGTCTCTCCGAATACGCTTTCGCAGGCCTCTTGCGCGGTAACCGCACCGAACTGGTCAAGTGCCGTGGCAACGACCTGCAAGTGCCGGCAACCGCCGAAATCATCCTCGAAGGCGTAATCCATCCGGGCGAAATGGCGGACGAAGGCCCGTACGGCGACCACACCGGTTACTACAACGAAGTCGACAGTTTCCCGGTGTTCACCGTCGAACGCATCACACACCGGATCAAACCGATCTACCACAGCACCTACACCGGCCGTCCGCCGGATGAGCCGGCAATCCTCGGCGTGGCGCTGAACGAAGTGTTCGTGCCGATCCTGCAGAAGCAGTTCCCGGAAATCACCGACTTCTACCTGCCGCCGGAAGGCTGCTCGTACCGCATGGCCATCGTGACCATGAAGAAGTCGTATCCAGGGCATGCCAAGCGCGTGATGCTTGGTGTCTGGTCGTTTTTGCGACAGTTCATGTACACCAAGTTCGTTATCGTCACCGACGACGATATCAACGCCCGCGACTGGAACGACGTGATCTGGGCCATCACCACGCGCATGGACCCCAAGCGCGACACGGTGATGATCGATAACACGCCGATCGACTACCTCGACTTCGCCTCGCCGATCTCCGGCCTGGGTTCGAAAATGGGTCTCGATGCCACCCACAAGTGGCCGGGCGAAACCACTCGCGAGTGGGGTCGCGTGATCGTCAAGGACGACGCCGTCACCCAACGGATCGATGCCATCTGGAATCAGTTAGGAATAGATTGATGCGTGTAACCCTGCAGCCCTCCGGAGCGGTGCTTGAGATACAGCCCGGTGAGCGGATTCTCGATGGCGCGCGGCGCCTGGGCTACGAATGCCCGCAAAGCTGCCGCAACGGCAATTGTCATGTGTGTGCGGCGCTGCTGGTGGAAGGCCGCGTCGCCCAGGACGGCAAGGTGCACGACCACGGCGAGTTCTACACTTGCATAGCCGAGCCGCTGGAAGACTGCATCCTGCTGTGGGATGGCGTGCTCGCGCTGGGAGAATTGCCGGTGCGCAGACTGTCGTGTCAGGTCATCGAATGCCGCGACGTCGGTGGCGACACCTGGCGCGTGCGTCTGCGTGCGCCGGCGGGCAAGCCGCCGCGCTATCACGCCGGGCAGTACTTGATGATCGAACGCGAGAACGGCGAGAAGTCGGCGTTTTCCATGGCCTCGGCGCCGCACGGCGGGCGTGATCTGGAAATCCACGTGCTGGCGCGCGAATCCAGTGCACTGAGCCTGATCGAGCAACTGCAACGCAACGCCATGGTGCGGGTCGAGCTGCCATTCGGTGATACGCATCTGGCCGAGCTGCCGGATGGGCCGTTGGTATTGGTCGCTGCGGGTACTGGCATGGGCCAGATTCACGCCCTGATCGAGCATTGCCGTGCCAACGGCTTCAAACATCCCGTGCATCTGTACTGGGGCGTGCGCCGTCCGGAAGATTTCTATGAGATCGAGCACTGGGACGAATGGCTGAAATTGCCCAACCTGTTCCTGCACAAAGTCGTCAGCGATCAATGCGGTTGGGAAGGGCGCTGCGGCATGCTGCACGAGGCGGTCTGTGAAGACTTCCCCGACCTGAAACCTTTGCACGTCTACGCCAGCGGCTCACCAGCCATGGTCTACGGCACGCTGGACGCGCTGGTTGAAGCGGGGATGGATGCTCATCAAATGCGCGCAGACGTATTCGCCTACGCCCCACGTTCCTGATTCTTTATAACTCGCTATATAGCCGATCGGTATTTATGTAATTGCATAAATACCGCTAGGTTATATATCAATCAGGCAATCAATTAAGAACTGTGCCATGGCACTCAAATTGCCTTAAAACATATGTGCCTTATTGTTACAGCGGTGCGTTCTATTAAGTAATTCTTCACCCGCGGGGAGCTGAACGCTATTCGCCATGAGCGCCATTGAAAACGCTTTTCTGAATTTGAATTACCCTCCGCGGCTCGATCTTGGGCCGCAGCTGACGCACGAACAACTTCTCGCTTCCATGCAATCGACCATGGCGCGCCACAAGGGCGGGCCGGTGTGGCTGTTCGCCTACGGTTCGCTGATCTGGCGGCCGGAGTGTTCGGCAGTGGAGCGGGTGCGCGGACGCGTGCACGGCTACCATCGTGGCTTGTACCTGTGGTCGCACGAGCACCGCGGTACCCCGGAAATGCCCGGTCTGGTATTTGGTCTGGATCGTGGCGGTTCGTGCAGCGGCTTCGCCTATCGCTTGCCGGAAGATAATCTCGACGCGGCGCTGTACGCATTATGGAAACGCGAGATGCCGGTGCCATCCTATCGCCCACACTGGCTCAACTGCCGGCTCGAAGATGGCACTCAGGTTCAGGCATTGGGGTTCGTGTTGGAGCGGCACCTGCCCAGCTATGCCGGCAACTTGCCGGATCACGTGCTGAGTCAGGTGTTCGAAAGCGCTAGCGGGCGTTACGGCACCACTCGCGATTATGTCGAGCAGACCGCCCACGCCCTGCGCAGCCACGCCATGCCAGATCGAAATCTGGAGGCGCGGCTCAAGCGCTGTCAGTCACAGGCCGATCAAGCGACCGCTTCACGGCTCTGACTGGCGACTTGTTTGTGCCACAACGTCGGGGCGAGGAAGGCCATCGACAGCAGGCAAGCGCCTACCAACAGGACAAAACCACCGTCCCAGCCGAAATGGTCAACGGTATAGCCCATCGCTGCACTCGCCGCGACTGAACCACCCAGATAACCGAACAGACCGGTGAAGCCCGCCGCAGTGCCGGCGGCTTTCTTCGGTGCCAGCTCCAGCGCCTGCAGACCGATCAGCATCACCGGGCCGTAGATCAGGAAGCCGATCGAGAACAGCGCGATCATGTCGACGGTCGGGTTGCCGGCCGGGTTCAGCCAGTAAACCAGGGTCGCCACGGTCACCAGTGCCATGAACACCATGCCGGTCAGGCCACGATTGCCACGGAAGATCTTGTCCGACATCCAGCCGCACAGCAGCGTGCCCGGAATACCTGCCCATTCGTAGAAGAAGTAAGCCCACGAAGTTTTGTCGACGGTGAAGCCCTTGGCCTCTTTCAGGTAGGTCGGCGCCCAGTCCAGCACGCCATAACGCAGCAGGTAGACGAAGACGTTGGCCATGGCGATGTACCAGAGCATTTTGTTGCGCAGCACGTATTTGACGAAGATCTCTTTCGCACTGAATTCGTCTTCGTGGCTGGCGTCGTAGCCTTCCGGGTAATCGTTCTTGTACTTCTCGATCGGCGGCAAGCCGACCGATTGCGGGGTGTCACGCATGGTGATGAACGCGAACACGGCCACGCCCAAGGCTACGGCTGCCGGTACGTAGAACGCCGCGTGCCAGTCGTTGAACAGGCCCATGCCGAGCAGGAACAGCGGACCAATCAGGCCGCCGCCGACGTTATGCGCCACGTTCCACACGGACACCACGCCGCCACGTTCCTTTTGCGACCACCAGTGCACCATGGTCCGGCCACTCGGCGGCCAGCCCATGCCCTGAGCCCAGCCGTTGATGAACAGCAGGATGAACATCATGGTCACGCTGGACGTTGCCCAAGGTGCGAAACCGAAAATGAACATGACCCCGGCCGAGACCAGCAGGCCGAACGGCAGGAAGTAACGCGGGTTGGAACGGTCGGACACCAGGCCCATGAGGAACTTCGACAAGCCATACGCGATGGCAATCGCCGACATCGCCAGACCCAGGTCGCCGCGGCTGTAGCCTTCGTCGATCAGGTACGGCATGGCCAGGGAGAAGTTTTTGCGCAGCAGGTAGTAACCCGCGTAGCCAAAGAAAATACCGGCGAAGATCTGCCAGCGCAGGCGTCGGTACGTGCTGTCTATTTTTTCTTCAGGCAATGGAGCCTGATGTGCGGCAGGACGAAAGAAAGCAAACATTCAAGAGCTCCAGATTTCTTGTTTTGACTGCGGATGCGAATGTTACAGTTTCGTTACCGAAAATAGCACCGGTTCGCATCGAGCAAATAGCGGAAAATGTTGGAAGTCGCGTGTTCCTTTACGAACCTGTCGCTCAGCTGTAAGAACAGGGCGTTTTTGTGGCCGCCGGGATGTTGTGGCATAGACTCGCGATCTACAGATCGACTGATATCTCGAGATAAGCGATGACCCCGAAAGTTCGCAGGCTATTGCCCAGACTGTTGATGGTCGCAGCGGTGACTGTTTCAGTGTTGGCACTGAGCTTTGCCCAAGGTTCTGCAGCACCAGGCCTGCGCAATGTCACCGTATTGATCGTCCGCCATGCGGAAAAGCCTGATGTCGGCCGAGAACTCAATACCCGGGGCGAACAGCGCGCCGCGGCTTACGCGGACTATTTCACCTCTTTGCAGTTGGACGACCAGACACTCACGCCCCAACGTCTGATCGCTACCGCCGACAGCCCGGAAAGCATCCGCCCGCGACAGACGCTGATTCCACTGTCCCGGCGCCTGCAACTGCCGATCGAGCAGCCCTACGTCAATAACGACGTCGACAAACTGGTCAGCTCGCTGCGCAAGAATAATCAGGCGAAGACCGTGCTGATTGCCTGGCACCACGGCCATATCAACAAACTGATTGCTGCGTTCGGCGGCGATGGCCCGGCGCTGATCGGCCAGCCGAAATGGCCGGTGGATGTTTACGATTGGCTGATTGTTTTGCGGTTCGATGACAAGGGGCAGTTGATCCAGTCGCGTAGCGAGAAGGTTCAGGAACATCTGATGCCGGGCGACACGGCGGCGTCGCCCGGTCATTGAGGCGCCTCAGCGCACCTGCACCACCACCTTGCCCACCGCCTTGCGCTGGCCAAGATCATTGATCGCCTGCGCCGCGTTGCTCAGCGGATACACCTGCGACACCAGCGGTTTCAACTTGCCCTCGGCAAACCAGCCGAACAACTGCTGGAAGTTCGCCGCGTTGTCCTGCGGCTGGCGCTGGGCGAATGAACCCCAGAACACGCCAAGTACCGCCGCGCCCTTGAGCAACGCGAGGTTCACCGGCAGTTCCGGGATGCGCCCGCTGGCGAAGCCGACCACCAGCAAGCGACCGTTCCAAGCGATGGCGCGAATGGCTTGATCGAACAGGTCACCGCCGACCGGGTCGTAAATCACGTCGGCGCCCTGGCCATCGGTCAGGCGTTTGATTTCGTCCTTTAGGCTGGTTTCGCTGTAGTTGATCAGCTCATCGGCGCCGGCAGCCTTGGCCACCGCGAGTTTCTCGGCACTGCTGGCGGCAGCAATCACGTGTGCGCCCGTGGCTTTGCCGATTTCCACGGCAGCCAGGCCGACACCGCCGGATGCGCCAAGCACCAGCAGGGTTTCGCCCGGTTGCAGGTTGGCGCGTTGCTTGAGGGCGTGCATCGAAGTGCCGTAGGTCATGCTGAAGGCCGCGGCGATGTTGAAGTCCATTGACGGCGGGATCGGCAGCACGTTGTAGCCAGGCACCGCGACCTGTTCGGCAAAACTGCCCCAGCCGGTCAGGGCCATGACCCGGTCACCGACCTTGAGGTGGCTGACCTTTTCCCCGACTTCGCGAACCACGCCAGCCGCTTCGCCGCCCGGCGAGAACGGGAAGGGCGGCTTGAACTGGTACTTGCCCTCGATGATCAGCGTGTCCGGGAAGTTGACCCCGGCGGCGTGCACGTCCAGCAGGATTTCATTCTTCTTCAGGGCGGGACTGGCGACGTCTTCCAGCACCAGCGATTCGGCAGGGCCGAAGGCTTTGCACAGCACGGCTTTCATCAGGGCTATTCCTTTGGGAGTGATGGCCGATAAGTGTAGGTGTGTCAGTCAACGGGTCAACGAGCATGCCCGGCCCTGATAGTCAGCCATAAGCTTGTGCTTGCGCGGCGGGTCGTTATGCTAGGCCGCAAACCGGATAAGGAGCGAATTGTGAAAGCGTGGATCATGTTGTTGCTGGCCCTGTCTCTGCCTGTGGCAGCGCTGGCCGAAGAAGCCAAAGAAGGCGAAGCGCCGAAGGTTAGCTACATCACCCTGAGCCCGCCGTTCGTGGGCAACTACGGGCTGGACGGCACACCGAAACTCAAGGTCTACAAGGCCGATGTGGCGCTGCGTGTGACTGGCGAAGAGGCGAGCAAACTGGTCAAAGCCAACGAACCGTTGATCCGCAATCAGCTGGTGGCGCTGTTTACGCAGCAGACCACCGAGGCGATGGGCAGCATCGAAGGTAAAGAGAAGCTGCGTCAGGAAGCGCTGAAACAGACCCAGCAAGTGATGAATGACGAGACCGGCAAGCCGGTGGTTGAGGATCTGTTGTTCAACAACCTGATCATTCAGTAAGCATTAAAGTCAAAAGTTCGCCGCCCACGGCAGCTCCTACAGGGAACCGCATTCCAATGTAGGAGCTGCCGAAGGCCGCGATCTTTTTGCGCGTCAGCGCAGGGCAAGCACCGCCGCCCACTGCTCGGGTGTGACCGGCATCACCGACAACCGCGACCCCTTCTGCACCAGTGGCATCTGCGCCAGCGCGGTCTGCTGCTTCAGATAATCCAGCTTCAATACCCGTGCAAACGTCTCGACGTGTTCAACGTCAATCGCACTCCAGGCATTTTTCTCCGCTGTAGCCTTCGGGTCGAAGTAATGACTCTCCGGCTCCAATGCGGTGGGATCCGGGTACGCTGCCTCGATTATCTTGCCGATCCCGGCAATTCCCGGCTCAGGGCAGCTGGAATGATAGAAAAAGAATTCATCGCCCACCGCCATTGCGCGCAGGAAGTTGCGTGCCTGATAGTTGCGAACCCCGTCCCAGCGCGCTTTACCGAGTTTTTCCAGACCTTTGATCGAGAGTTCGTCGGGCTCGGACTTCATCAGCCAATAGGCCATGGTTTTTTGCTCCTGAAACGGTCATTGGGCAGGTTGTCGGGCAATTTTATGACAAACCGACAGTCGGTTGACGTCAGCGTTTGCGCGCAGGTTCACGTTGTCGCAAAATGCCGGCCTTTAAAGCTTGACGCTGCTGCACGGCCTACAAACGGAAACCGCTGCTGTCATCGTGATGATGTGCCTTGAGGGGGGCAATCGATGAAACGCAAACCGGATTTACTATGGACTTTGGTAATTTTGTTTGGCCTGGGCGTCGTGACCACTGGTTACGCACAAAGCCTGTGGGCGAACAAGGCCGACGCGCCGATTGAAGTTGCACAGCAAGTACAACAGTCGACAGCCTTCAAGCGCTGAAGCTGCTCTCCCGACGCCGCTGATCTGCGCGGCGTCCTATCCTGCGAAATACCACGCCTTGTCGCTGACCGTACCTTGTAACGGTACATCCCAGCTCGCCTGCGCCAAGCGCTCGACCTTCTGACATTCATGTGCCAGACCCAGCAGCGTCGGCTTGCGCCAGTTTTTGCGCCGCGCCAGATACGCCAGGCTGCGGTCATAGAAACCGCCGCCCATCCCCAGGCGCCCGCCGACATCGTCAAACCCTACCAACGGCAACAACACCAGATCCAGCGCCCAGACCTTGCGTTGCTGCGCCAGATTGGCTCGCGGCTCGAGAATGCGGAAGCGATTGGGTTTGAGTTTTTCACCGGGACGAATGCGCTGGAAAACCATCTTGGTTCGCGGCCAGGCGCTGAGCACCGGCAGATAGGTCGCTTTACCGCGACGCTGCGCTTCACGCAGCAACAGACGCGGATCGATTTCACCGTCGGTGGGCAGGTACAGAGAGATATGTCTGGCCCGGCGAAAATGCGGGTCTTGCGCCAATTGTCGGTACAGGCCTTTGGCGGCCTGGCGTTGCTCACTCTTGGTCAGCAAGCGGCGCGCCTTGCGCAGCAGGCGGCGGAGTTGCGGGCGGGGCAGCAGCGCGGGTTCGGTCATGGTTCGGCTTCGGCAGGTTGGACGAAAACGTACGCATAAAAAATCCGATGGCGGTTTTCACCGACATCGGATTCGAATCAGGCTCCCCGGATGAACCGCTGTCAACTTAGCCCTTGAACCCGAAAGTTCAAGGTGGAAGATGCAGTAGACTTTAAGGCTTTCCGTCTAGCGGACATGCACACCAGCCCAACGTGCAACTTCCAGGGTAGTGCGAATCGGCTCAGGGACATCGTCAACTGGCAAGCACCCCAGGGAGTGCCGCGAGTATACCGCAAGCGGCCAGTCGAATCAGCCCTTGGTGTTGGTCTGATCGTCGGCGAGTACCAGATCGACACGATCGAGCAAGTCACGTACCTGTTCACGGGTCGAACCGCTGGCCTGGATATCCGGGCGCTCTTCTTTGTGCAAGAGGTCATGGGTGATGTTCAGCGCGGCCATCACGGCAATACGGTCGGCGCCGATGACTTTGCCGCTGCTGCGGATCTCGCGCATCTTGCCATCCAGATAACGGGCGGCACTGACCAGATTGCTGCGTTCTTCCTGCGGGCAGATGATCGAATACTCTTTGTCGAGGATCTGCACGGTGACGCTATTGCTTGAACTCATGAGTCTTGCTCCAGGGCCTTGAGGCGCGAAATCATCGATTCGACCTTACGCCGGGCGATTTCGTTTTTTTCAATGAGGTGAGCGCGTTCCTCGCGCCAGGTCTTTTCCTGAGCTAATAAGAGTGCGTTTTGACTCTTAAGTTGCTCGACTCGGGTAATCAGCAGTTCGAGTCTGGCCATCAGCGCTTGCAGGTCGGTGTCTTCCATTGTGTCCACTGGGTCGGAGTCTGTCTGATGGGATAGCTGGCGGACAGCCTTTAATAGTCTTGGCGAGTCTGTCGATGTAGGATACAAGGCCTTCATTCTAGACATAGCGCCGTCTGGCGCCTAGCTGCCCATGACCATTGCGAATTCCCCGTACCAAGCCTTTGCCACCCTGCTGACTACCAGCGGCCACAACGTCTCGCCTGCCGAACTGCATGGCGTGCTGCTCGGACGCAGCTGCGCCGGTGCCGGCTTCGATAACGAAGGCTGGCTGATCGACGCCGCCGAACTGCTCGAAGGCGATATCCAGGACAACGTCCGCAATGCCCTGATCGGCCTGCAAGAGATGGTCAAAGGCGAACTGACCGGCGACGACGTCACCGTCGTTCTGCTGCTGCCGACCGATGACGCGCCACTGGCCGACCGCGCCGCTGCACTGGGCGAGTGGTGCCAGGGCTTCCTCAGCGGTTTTGGCCTGAACTGCCGCGACAGCAGCATGCTCAGCACTGAAGCCACCGAAGTGCTGCAGGATCTGGCCGCCATTTCCCAGGTGCAAGACGCCCTGGAAGAGTCCGAAGACGGCGAGACCGACTACATGGAAGTCATGGAGTACCTGCGCGTCGCGCCGTTGCTGCTGTTCTCGGAAACCAAGAAAGCCGACGTGCCGCCAGCCGCCAAGCCGTCGCTGCATTAATCGCGTGCCAGGGAAAGCCATCTGCCCATGACCCATATCCCGAAAGCGGAATACAGCCGTCGCCGCAAGGCCCTGATGGCGCAGATGGAACCCAACAGCATCGCGATTCTGCCCGCCGCCGCGGTGGCCATCCGCAACCGCGACGTCGAGCACGTCTACCGTCAGGACAGCGATTTCCAGTACCTCAGCGGGTTTCCCGAGCCGCAAGCCGTCATCGTCTTGATGCCCGGCCGTGAGCATGGCGAATACGTGCTGTTCTGCCGTGAACGCAACGCCGAACGCGAATTGTGGGATGGCTTGCGCGCGGGGCAAGAGGGCGCGATCCGCGACTTCGGTGCCGACGACGCCTTCCCGATCACCGACATTGACGACATCCTCCCGGGCCTGATCGAAGGCCGCGACCGGGTGTATTCGGCGATGGGCAGCAACCCCGAATTTGACCGCCACCTGATGGACTGGATCAACGTGATCCGCTCTAAAGCGCACCTCGGCGCCCAGCCGCCGAACGAATTCGTTGCCCTGGATCATCTGCTGCACGACATGCGCCTGTATAAATCGGCGGCAGAAGTGAAGGTGATGCGCGAAGCCGCACGGATCTCGGCGCAAGCCCATATCCGCGCGATGCAGGCCAGTCGGGCCGGGCTCCACGAGTACAGCCTCGAAGCCGAACTCGACTACGAATTCCGCAAGGGCGGGGCGAAAATGCCGGCTTATGGTTCGATCGTCGCCGCCGGGCGCAACAGCTGCATCCTGCATTACCAGCAGAATGACGCGGTGCTCAAGGACGGCGATCTGGTGTTGATCGACGCCGGTTGCGAGATCGACTGCTACGCCAGCGACATCACCCGCACCTGGCCGGTCAGCGGCAAGTTTTCGCCCGAGCAGAAAGCGATCTACGAATTGGTGCTGGCTTCGCAGGAAGCCGCATTCGCCGAAATCGCCCCGAACAAGCACTGGAATCAGGCGCACGAAGCCACGGTTCGGGTGATTACCACGGGGCTGGTGAAGCTTGGATTGCTGCAGGGCGAGGTCGACGAGTTGATCGCCAGCGAAGCCTATAAAGCCTTTTACATGCACCGCGCCGGCCACTGGCTGGGCATGGATGTTCACGACGTTGGCGAGTACAAGGTCGGCGGCGAATGGCGGGTGCTGGAAGTCGGCATGGCGCTGACTGTAGAGCCGGGCATCTACATTGCCCCGGACAACCAGAACGTAGCAAAAAAATGGCGCGGCATTGGCGTGCGCATCGAGGACGACGTGGTCGTGACCAAGACAGGCTGTGAAATCCTCACCACCGGCGTACCGAAAACCGTCGCTGATATCGAAGCGCTGATGGCGCAAGCAAGGACACACGCGGCATGAGTCGAGTCAATCTGGCAATCATCGGTGGCGGTCTGGTCGGCGCCAGTCTGGCGTTGGCCTTGCAGGCCGGGGCCAAGGCGCGTGGCTGGAAAATCGTGCTGATCGAGCCGTTCGCCCCCGGCGACAGCTGGCAGCCGAGCTACGACGCACGTTCGTCGGCGCTGTCCTTTGGCTCGCGGCAGATTTATCAACGCTTGGGCGTGTGGCAGGAAATCTCCCGCCGCGCCGAGCCAATCAAACAGATTCACGTCTCTGACCGTGGCCGCTTCTCCACCGCGCGCTTGTCGGCGATGGAAGAGGGCGTGCCGGCGCTCGGTTATGTAGTGGAAAACGCCTGGCTCGGCCAGTGCCTTTGGCAGCACCTCGATAAAGAGGTGATCAGTTGGCGCTGCCCGGCAGAAGTCACGCGCATGGAACCGTTGCCCGACGGCTATCGCCTGACCCTTAACGATGAAACCACGCTGGAATGCGATCTTGCAGTGCTCGCCGATGGCGGGCGCTCAGGGCTGCGCGAACAACTGGGCATCAACGTGCGCAAGCGTCCGTACAACCAGAGCGCGCTGATCGCCAACATCACCCCGAGTGAAGCGCACAACGGTATGGCGTTCGAGCGCTTCACCGATGAAGGGCCGATGGCGCTGCTGCCGCTGCCGGAAAATCGTTGCGCCCTGGTTTGGACCCGTTTGGGCATGGACGCGCAGCGTCTGGCTGATTTGAGCGAACGCGATTTCCTCAGTGAACTGCAGGGCGTGTTCGGTTATCGCCTCGGCACGCTGAAACAGGTCGGTGCGCGGCATTTGTATCCGTTGGCGCTGGTCGAGGCCGAAGAACAAGTGCGCTCGCATCTGGCCGTGCTCGGCAACGCGGCGCACAGCCTGCATCCGATTGCCGGTCAGGGTTTCAACCTGTCACTGCGGGATGCTGATGCCTTGGCCGCTGCGTTGTTGTCCAGTGAAAAGCCGCTCGGCGACTTCGCCACATTGCAGGCTTATCGCGAGCGTCAGCGTCTCGATCAGGATCTCACCGTCGGCTTCTCCGATCAGGTCACGCGGCTGTTCGGCAGCACGCAGCCATTGGTGTCGCTGGGGCGTAACATCGGCCTGCTCGGCCTCGATCTGTTGCCGCCGGCCAAGCGCTGGTTTGCCCGTCAGGCCATGGGTTTGGGAACACGACCGGATGCTTAAGTGGTTGACCGGCAAATTCGGTAAAGCACGATTGATGCGCTGGGTGATGACTTTCTACCCGCCGTACCTCGGCGCCGGTGTGCGGGTTCGGCATATCAGCGATGACTTTCGCGATGTGCAGGTGTCGATGGGCCTGGGCTGGTACAACCGCAATTACGTCGGTACCCAGTTCGGCGGCAGCCTGTATTCGATGGTCGATCCGTTTTTCATGCTGATGCTCATGGAAAACCTCGGTTCGCGTTACATCGTCTGGGACAAGGCTGCGGACATCGATTTCATCGCACCGGGCAAAGGCCCGGTGTTCGCCCGCTTCAATATCGACGAGACCTTGCTCGCCGAGATCCGCCGGCAGACCGCCGATGGCGAGAAATACCTGCCGCAGTTGCAGGTCGACATTCATGACGGCGCCGGCAATCTGGTGGCGCGGGTCGGTAAAACCCTTTACGTGCGGCTCAAGCCGCAAGCGAGACAGGCTTAAAGCATGGAAATGCGCGCAGATCTGCTGATTGTCGGAGCCGGAATGGTCGGCAGCGCTTTGGCGTTGGCGTTGCAGGACAGCGGCCTCGAAGTCCTGCTGCTCGACGGCAGCCCGTTGAGCGTCAAACCCTTCGACGCCGAGGCCGCTTTTGAGCCGCGAGTGAGTGCCTTGTCGGCCGCCAGTCAGCGAATCCTCGAACGCCTCGGCGTGTGGGACGGCATCGCCAAACGCCGCAGCAGTCCGTACACCGACATGCACGTCTGGGACGGCAGCGGCACCGGGCAGATTCACTTTTCGGCGAGCAGTGTGCACGCCGAGGTGCTTGGCCATATCGTCGAAAACCGCGTGGTGCAGGATGCCTTGCTCGACCGTTTGCACGATTGCGATCTGGGCATGCTGGCCAATGCACGGCTGGAACAGATGCGCCGCTCCGGCGATGACTGGCTGCTGACGTTGGCTGACGGTCGCCAGTTGCGCGCGCCGCTGGTGATTGCCGCTGACGGCGCCAACTCGGCGGTTCGCCGTCTTACCGGGATGGCCACTCGCGAATGGGATTACATGCACCACGCCATCGTTACCAGCGTGCGCAGCAGCAAACCGCATCAGATGACCGCGTGGCAGCGCTTTACCGATCACGGGCCGTTGGCGTTTCTGCCGCTGGAGCGTGACGGCCAGCAGGATTGGTGTTCGATCGTCTGGTCGACCACGCCGAGTGAGGCTGAGCGCTTGATGGCGCTGGATGAAATGGATTTCTGTCGTGAGCTGGAGCGCGCCTTTGAAGGTCGCCTCGGTGAGGTGATCAGCGCTGATCCGCGGTTGTGCGTGCCGCTGCGTCAGCGCCACGCCAAACGCTATGTGGCTGAAGGCCTGGCGCTGATCGGCGATGCGGCGCACACCATTCACCCGTTGGCGGGGCAAGGTGTGAACCTTGGTTTCCTCGATGCGGCGGTGCTGGCTGAAGTGTTGTTGCAAGCGGCCGAACGCGGTGAGCGTCTGGCGGATGTGAAGGTGTTGAGCCGTTACGAGCGTCGGCGCATGCCGCATAACCTTGCGCTGATGGCGGCGATGGAGGGCTTTGAGCGGTTGTTCCAGGCCGATCCGTTGCCGGTGCGCTGGTTAAGGAATGCCGGGTTGAAGCTGGTGGAGCAGATGCCCGAAGCGAAGGCGCTGTTTGTGCGGGAGGCGTTGGGGTTGACCGGTGATCTTCCGGCCCTCGCCAAAGCCTGACATTTTCGTTGCTGCTGATGGCCTCATCGCGAGCAGGCTCACTCCTACATTTGAAATGCATTCCCCTGTAGGAGCTGCCGCAGGCTGCGATCTTTTGATGTTGTTTTTAAGATCAAAAGATCGCAGCCTGCGGCGGCTCCTACAGGGATGGCGGTCAATCATGCAACATCTGGTAACTCCTTCAAAAAGAGTTCGATTGAGGTGGTAAATGTGAGTCCTTATCATTTGGCCCACATTTTCCGACCGAGAGACCACTCCCATGTTGGCACCCAAGCGTCTTCTGACTGCGCTGGCCCTGACCCTGATCGGTAGCACCACGGCCCAGGCCGCTGATGAGGTGGTGGTTTACTCGTCGCGCATCGATGAGCTGATCAAACCGGTCTTCGATGCCTACACCGCCAAGACCGGGGTGAAGATCAAGTTCATCACCGACAAGGAAGCGCCGCTGATGCAGCGCATCAAGGCCGAAGGTGAAAACGCCACCGCCGACCTGCTGCTCACCGTCGACGCCGGCAACCTCTGGCAAGCCGAGCAGATGGGCATCCTCCAGCCGTTCACCTCGAAAACCATCGACGCCAATATCCCCCTGCAATATCGCTCGTCGACTCATGCCTGGACCGGCCTGAGCCTGCGTGCGCGTACCATTGCTTACTCCACCGAACGGGTGAAACCGGGCGAACTGACCACCTACGAAGCACTGGCCGACAAGAACTGGGAAGGGCGCCTGTGCCTGCGCACGGCGAAGAAGGTCTACAACCAGTCGCTGACCGCGACCATGATCGAAGTCCACGGCGCGGCGAAGACCGAAGAAATCCTCAAGGGCTGGGTCAACAATCTGTCCACCGACGTGTTCTCCGATGACGTTGCAGTGCTGGAAGCGATCAATGCCGGCCAGTGCGACGTGGGCATCGTCAACACCTACTACTACGGTCGCCTGCACAAGCAGAAGCCGCAGCTGCCGGTGAAACTGTTCTGGCCGAACCAGGCCGATCGTGGTGTGCACGTGAACCTGTCGGGCATTGGCCTGACCAAACATGCGCCGCACCCGGAAGCGGCCAAGGCTTTGGTCGAGTGGATGACCACACCAGAGGCGCAGAAGATTTTTGCTGACGTGAACCAGGAATTCCCGGCCAACCCGGCGGTAGCACCTTCGGCAGAAGTGGCGGCGTGGGGCAAGTTCATTGCCGATACCTTGCCGGTGGAAGTGGCGGGCAAGCGTCAGGCTGAGGCGATCCGGATGATGGATCGGGCGGGTTGGAATTGAGGCTTTTTCGATAAACCTGTCTGCTTCAAGATCCAGCCCCTCACCCCAGCCCTCTCCCCAAGGGAGAGGGGGGAAAGGGAGCCGATCTGAGTTGGATTCAAATCCTGAGTTCGGCTCGATATTTCAGGTCGATGTAGCTTGCATAAGCACCTCGGTCAGTCCCCTCTCCCTCTGGGAGAGGGCTAGGGTGAGGGCAGCAGTCCTGACCTGAAACACCAAGTCCAAGAACACTCACATCCCTCCAGAGTCCAAAAAGTGGCCCACCCCGCCCAACGCCGCTGGTATCCCATCGTTTTCGCCATCGCCGCGCTGGTGCTGTTGCCCCTGAGCGTTCTGCTGCTCTCCTGGCAGACCATCGACCAGCAAATCTGGTCGCACCTGTGGGAAACCCAGATGCCACGCCTGCTGGGCAATACTCTGACGCTGGTCGTTGGCGTCGGTGTCGGTGTGACGCTGCTCGGTGTCAGCCTCGCCTGGCTCACCAGCCTCTGCGAGTTCCCCGGTCGGCGCTGGCTCGACTGGGCGCTGATGCTGCCCTTTGCCATTCCGGCCTATGTGCTGGCCTTCGTCTTCGTCGGCCTGCTCGACTTCGCCGGCCCCGTACAAACCCTGCTGCGCGAATGGTTCGGCACCGGTCTTCGCTTGCCACGGGTGCGCTCCACCGGCGGGGTGATTATCGTGCTGGTGCTGGTCTTCTATCCGTACGTTTACCTGCTGGCGCGCACCGCGTTCCTCGCCCAGGGCAAAGGCCTGATGGAAGCCGCGCGGGTACTTGGCCAGTCACCGTGGCAGGCCTTCTGGCGCGTGGCGTTGCCGATGGCGCGTCCGGCCATTGGCGCGGGCGTGGCGTTGGCACTGATGGAAACCCTGGCGGATTTCGGCGCGGTGTCGGTGTTCAACTTCGACACCTTCACCACCGCGATCTACAAGACCTGGTACGGCTTCTTCAGCCTGCCGAGTGCGGCGCAACTGGCCAGCCTGTTGCTGCTGGTGGTGATGCTGGTGCTCTATGGCGAACGTCGCGCGCGTGGCGCCAACCGGGCAAGTAACGAGCGACCTCGGGTGAAAGCGCTGTATCACTTGCGTGGACTCAAGGCTTTTGCGGCGGCGAGCTGGTGCGGCCTGGTGTTCGCCTGCGCCTTCGTCATTCCGGTGCTGCAACTGGTTGTCTGGTTCTGGCAGCGCGGTCGTTTCGATCTCGATGAGCGCTACACCGGTCTGATCCTGCACACCCTGTATCTGGGCGGCATGGCCGCGTTGATTACCGTCAGCGTTGCTTTGCTGCTGGCGTTTGCCCGGCGCTTGGCGCCCACGCAAGCGATCAACTCCGGCGTTGGCCTGGCCAATCTGGGCTACGCCTTGCCGGGTTCGGTGCTGGCGGTATCGATCATGCTGGCGTTCAGTTACCTGGATCGCGAGCTGGTCATCCCACTCTCCGGCTGGCTCGGCGGCGCGGGTAAACCTTTGTTGCTCGGCAGTCTGGCAGCGTTGTTGATGGCTTATCTGGTGCGCTTCGTCGCAGTTGCTTACGGACCATTGGAAAGCAGTCTGGCGCGTATACGGCCATCTTTGCCCGAAGCGGCACGAAGCCTGGGTGTCAGTGGGCCGCGACTGTTTTTCAAAGTGTATCTGCCACTGTTGCTGCCCGGCACACTGAGCGCGGCGTTGCTGGTGTTCGTCGATGTGCTCAAGGAAATGCCTGCGACCCTGCTGATGCGCCCGTTTGGCTGGGACACGCTGGCCGTACGCATCTTTGAAATGACCAGCGAAGGCGAATGGGCGCGGGCGTCTTTGCCAGCGCTGACCCTGGTTCTGGTCGGATTGTTGCCGGTCATCGGCCTGATTCGCCGCTCTGCCCATCGAAACACTTAGTCGTCAGTCCTGAATCATGCGGCTACAATGCGCGGCATTCGGTGCGGTTCGTCTGACAGATCTTTTCGCTGAACTTGGCTGAAAGCCTTCTATTACAAGGCTTTCACGCTGTGCAGCGACTGTCCGCACCTTCGCCACGCCCGGAAGGAGAAACCCATGGGACAGCGTACGCCTCTGTATGACCTGCATCTCGCCCTCGGCGCGAAGATGGTCGATTTTGGCGGTTGGGACATGCCACTGCATTACGGCTCGCAGGTCGAGGAGCACCACGAAGTGCGCCGCGATTGCGGGGTGTTCGATGTATCCCACATGACCGTGATCGATGTCACCGGCCCCCAGGCCAAAGCCTGGCTGCAGCATTTGCTGGCCAATGACGTCGATCGTCTGCACCGCCCTGGCCGTGCGTTGTACAGCACCATGCTCAATGAGCGCGGCGGCATCGTCGATGACATGATCGTCTACCGACTCGACGATGCGTATCGTCTGGTGTTCAACGCCTCCACCCGCGATCAGGATCTGGCCTGGATGACCGAGCAGCTCGGTGCTTATGACGTGCAACTGCACGAACGCACCGAACTGGCGATGCTCGCCATTCAAGGTCCGCAGGCCCGGCACAAGATTGCCGAACTGGTGACCCAGTCCCGCGCCACGCTGATCCAGCACCTCAAACCCTTCGAAGGCTACACCGACGGTGACTGGTTCATCGCGCGTACCGGTTATACCGGTGAAGATGGCCTGGAAATCTGCCTGCCGGCCAGTCAGGCGCCGGGGTTCTTCAACGATCTGGTCGGTGCCGGCATTTCCCCGATCGGCCTCGGTGCTCGCGACACTCTGCGCGTTGAGGCCGGAATGAACCTCTACGGTCAGGACATTCATCAGGAGGTTTCGCCGCTGGCGTCGAATATGGCCTGGAGCATTGCCTGGGAACCGGCCACACGCCAGTTCATCGGCCGTGCTGCACTGGAAGCGGAAAAAGCCGCCGGCGTTGCGCACAAACTGGTCGGTCTGGTGCTGGAGGAACGCGGTGTTTTGCGCGCTCATCAAGTGGTTCGTATCGCCGATGTTGGCGAAGGAGAGATCACCAGTGGTAGTTTCTCTCCTACGCTAAGCAAATCGATTGCCCTGGCGCGTGTTCCGATGGCAACCGCCGACCGCGCCGAAGTGGAAATCCGTGGCAAGTGGTACCCGGTACGGGTAGTCAAACCGACCTTCGTCCGCCATGGCAAAACTTTGATCTAACCTTTTCCGGCGGGCAGACCGCTGACAATTTCTTGAGGACACCGAAGATGAGCGATATCCCTGCCGAACTGCGTTTTGCCGAGAGTCATGAATGGGCACGTCTGGAAGCCGACGGCACCGTCACTGTGGGCATCAGCGATCACGCGCAGGAAGCGCTGGGCGATGTGGTGTTCGTCGAGCTGACTGAAGTGGGCAAGGTCTTCGCTGCGCAAGATCAGGCCGGTGTGGTCGAGTCGGTGAAAGCCGCCTCCGACATCTATTCGCCAATCAGCGGTGAAGTCATCGCGATCAACGAAGAGCTGGGTGGTTCGCCTGAACTGCTGAACTCCGACCCGTACGGCGCGTGGATCTTCAAGATCAAGCCAACCGACGCGGCTGAGCTGGACAAGCTGCTGGATGCTGCGGCGTACAAGGCTGCCATCGGCGAGTAAGCGTTAAGCAATACCCAAAGCCCCGACTCGTCGGGGCTTTTTCATGGGCGATACAAATCCCCTGTAGGAGTGAGCCTGCTCGCGATAGTGCTCTTTCAGACACATTAATGCTGACTGACACACCGCTATCGCGAGCAGGCTCACTCCTACAGGGGGACGCGGTGCACTGAAAATGGGTTGCCATGTGGGCTGCTATGCTGGTTTGACCGTGTTGCATTGACGCCGAGCGCCAGCCAAGAGAGAGCCCGTCATGTCCCAGTTGCCGTCCCTGAGCCAGTTACGCGACCCCGATGCCTTCCTGCGCCGTCACCTCGGTCCCGACGCTGCCGAACAACAGGCGATGCTCGACAGCCTCGGCCTCGGCAGTCGGGTCGAGCTGATCGAGCAGACCGTGCCGCCGGGCATTCGCTTCAATCGCGCACTCGATTTGCCCCCCGCGCTGAATGAACAAGCGGCATTGGCCAAGCTTCGCGGTTATGCCGAGCAGAACCAAGTCTGGACCAGCCTGATCGGCATGGGCTATCACGGCACTCTCACGCCGACCGTCATCTTGCGCAACGTGCTGGAAAATCCCGGCTGGTACACCGCGTACACGCCGTATCAACCGGAGATCGCGCAGGGCCGGCTCGAAGCGCTGCTGAATTTCCAGCAACTGACCATCGACCTCACCGGTCTGGAACTGGCCAATGCGTCTTTGCTCGATGAGGCCACGGCGGCGGCCGAAGCCATGGCTTTGGCCAAGCGCGTTGCCAAGTCGAAGAGCAATCTGTTTTTCGTCGATGAGAACTGTCATCCACAGACCATTTCCGTGGTGCAGACCCGCGCTGAAGGCTTCGGTTTCGAGCTGATCATCGACGCTGTGGATAACTTGAAACAGCATCAGGTGTTCGGTGCGTTGCTGCAGTATCCCGACACCCACGGCGAGATTCACGATCTGCGGCCATTGATCGATCACCTGCATGCGCAACAGGCGCTGGCCTGCGTCGCCACGGATTTGCTGAGTTTGTTATTACTGACGCCGCCGGGTGAGCTGGGCGCTGATGTGGTGTTCGGTTCGTCCCAGCGCTTTGGCGTACCGATGGGTTATGGCGGCCCCCATGCGGCGTTCTTTGCCAGCCGCGAGGAATACAAACGGGCGATTCCGGGGCGGATCATCGGTGTGTCGAAAGATGCCCGAGGCAACGTGGCGCTGCGCATGGCGTTGCAAACCCGCGAGCAGCATATTCGCCGCGAAAAGGCCAATTCGAACATCTGCACGGCGCAGGTGCTGCTGGCCAATATCGCCAGTTGCTACGCGGTGTATCACGGGCCGGAAGGCTTGAAGCGTATCGCCCAGCGCGTGCATCGATTGACCTGCATTCTGGCGGCCGGGCTTGAGCGCAAAGGCGTCAACCGGATCAATGCGCAGTTCTTCGACACGCTGACGCTGGACGTCGGCGGTGCGCAAACGGCCATCATTGAAAGTGCCCATGCTGCGCAGATCAACCTGAGGATTCTGGGGCGCGGTCGGGTGGGTTTGAGTATCGATGAGACGTGCGATGAAATCACCGTGGCGAAATTGTTCGATGTGCTGCTCGGTGCCGATCATGGGTTGAACGTCGAGGAACTTGACGCCGAAATCCTCGTATCGGGGATCCCGGATAATCTCCAGCGCAAAACCCCGTACCTGCGCCACCCGGTATTCAACGCCCACCACAGCGAAACCGAGATGCTGCGTTATCTCAAACAACTGGAGAACAAGGATCTGGCGCTCAACCAGTCGATGATCCCGCTGGGCTCCTGCACCATGAAACTCAACGCCACCAGCGAAATGATCCCGATCACCTGGCCGCAATTCGCCAATCTGCATCCGTTTGTGCCCCGCGAGCAAGCCGTCGGCTACACCTTGATGATCGAGGAACTGGAGCGCTGGTTGTGCGCAATCACCGGGTTCGATGCGATCTGCATGCAGCCCAACTCCGGCGCCCAAGGCGAATACGCCGGGCTGCTAGCCATCCGCAAATATCACGAGAGCCGGCAGCAGGGCGCGCGGGATATCTGCCTGATTCCCTCCTCGGCCCATGGCACCAACCCGGCGTCGGCGCAGATGGCCGGAATGCGTGTGGTGATCGTCGAGTGCGACGACGCGGGGAACGTCGATCTTGAGGATTTGAAAGCGAAAGCCGCCGAGGCGGGGGCTAAGTTGTCGTGCCTGATGGCGACCTATCCGTCGACCCACGGCGTGTACGAGGAGGGCATCAGCGAGATCTGCGAAGTTATCCACAAGCACGGCGGCCAGGTGTACATGGACGGCGCCAACCTCAACGCGCAAGTCGGGCTGGCGCGGCCGGCGGACATCGGCGCCGACGTGTCGCACATGAATTTGCACAAGACCTTCTGCATCCCCCACGGCGGTGGCGGCCCGGGCATGGGGCCCATCGGCATTCGTGCGCATTTGGCGCCGTTCGTCGCCAATCATCCGGTGGTGCCGATCGATGGGCCGTTGGCGCAGAACGGCGCCGTCAGCGCGGCGCCATGGGGCAGTGCAAGTATTTTGCCGATCAGCTGGATGTACATCGCCATGATGGGACCACAGTTGGCGGATGCCAGCGAGGTAGCGATTCTGGCGGCGAATTACCTGGCGCAGCATTTATCCGGCGCGTTTCCCGTGCTGTATACCGGGCGCAACGGGCGGGTGGCACACGAATGCATTCTGGATTTGCGGCCGTTGAAGGCGCAGACCGGAATCAGCGAAGAAGACGTCGCCAAGCGCCTGATGGATTACGGCTTTCATGCGCCGACCATGTCATTCCCGGTGCCGGGCACCTTGATGGTCGAGCCGACCGAAAGTGAGTCCAAGGCTGAGCTGGATCGGTTTATCGGCGCAATGCTGAGCATTCGCGCGGAAATTACTGAGGTGCAAAACGGTAACTGGCCGGCCGAGGACAACCCGCTGAAACGGGCGCCGCATACCCTGGCGGATGTCACCGGGGTGTGGGAACGGCCGTACAGCATCGAACAGGGCATCACCCCGGATGCGCACACCAAGGCACACAAATATTGGCCGGCGGTGAATCGGGTCGACAATGTTTACGGCGATCGCAACCTGTATTGCGCCTGCGTCCCGGTGGACGACTACCGCTGAAGATCAAAAGATCGCAGCCTGCGGCAGCTCCTACATGGGAACGCATTCACATGCAGGAGCTGCCGCAGGCTGCGATCTTTTGCTTTTGAGTTACTCGGAAGCCACGGCGTTCTTCGCCAGAATCGCATTCGCCAGTTCCATGTCTGTCGCCTGCAGGCCCGGATTGTCAGCGCGAACCTTCTGCATCGCGGCTTCCAGATACGGCCCACGAATGCCGCCGTCACTGGCAACGAAACTGCCGGCATCATCCTGCGCGGCGATGATCAGCTTGTGATCCTTGAAGGTCAGGTAGGTCGAACCGGTGGTGGCACCGGACGAGATGACGTTACGCCAAAAGCTGTCCGCCATGGCCGAACCAACGGGAAGGGACAGCAAGGCCAGAGTGGCGACAGCAAGTTTGAGACGCATGATGAGATGACTCCTGGGGGTTAACTGAGGCGTTGGATCGCCATTTCCCCGATCCGGTTCCGTGGCGGCTTATTTCTGCTCGCTCTGCGGCGTCACCCGCAGCACTTCCTCAACCGTCGTCAGTCCCGCCGCGACTTTTTGCGCGCCGGACAAACGCAAGCTGCGCATGCCTTCCTTGAAGGCCTGGCGGCGGATCGCCGTGAGGTCGGTGTCCGGGGTGATGAACGCCTTGAGGCTGTCGCTCAATTGCATGATCTCGTAGACCCCGGCGCGTCCGTGGTAACCGGTGTCGCGACATTCGACGCAACCGATCGCGCGCTGAGCGTTACTCGGCAGCGGTGCCTGCCATGGGCGAGTCAGGGTTTGCCAGTCTTCCTCCGCCAGTGTCAGTGGTGCCTTGCAATGCGGGCACAAGGTACGCACCAGACGCTGCGCCATGACCCCGAGAACGGTGGCTTTGATCAGGTAATGCGGCACGCCGAGTTCGAGCAGGCGGCTGATCGCGCTGGGCGCGTCGTTGGTGTGCAGGGTTGATAGCACCAAGTGCCCGGTCAGCGCTGCCTGAATGGCCATTTCGGCGGTTTCGAGGTCGCGGATCTCGCCGATCATGATGATGTCCGGGTCTTGCCGCATCAGTGCGCGCACGCCGGCGGCGAAGCTCAGGTCGATGTTGTGCTGCACCTGCATCTGGTTGAACGCCGGCTCGACCATTTCGATCGGGTCTTCGATGGTGCAAAGATTCACTTCCGGCGTCGCCAGTTTTTTCAGCGTGGTGTACAGGGTGGTGGTCTTGCCTGAACCGGTCGGTCCGGTGACCAGAATGATGCCGTTGGGCTGGCTGGTCATGTCCTGCCAGCGCCTCAGATCGTCGGCGCTGAAACCCAGTTGATCGAAATCCTTGAGCAACACTTCCGGGTCGAAGATCCGCATGACCATTTTTTCGCCGAACGCGGTGGGTAGCGTTGAAAGCCGCAGCTCCACTTCGCCGCCGTCCGGGGTCTTGGTCTTGACCCGGCCGTCCTGGGGTTTGCGCTTTTCGGCGACGTTCATCCGCCCGAGGCTTTTCAGGCGACTGACAATCGCCATGGTCACCTGCGGCGGGAATTGATAGACGTTATGCAGTACGCCGTCGATGCGAAAACGCACCGTGCCTTGTTCGCGCCGTGGTTCGATGTGGATATCGCTGGCGCGCTGCTGGAAGGCGTACTGAAACAGCCAGTCGACGATGTTGACGATGTGCGCGTCGTTGGCGTCCGGCTCCTGATCGCTGGCGCCGAGGTTGAGCAGTTGTTCGAAGTTGCCGAGGTTGCCACTCTGGGTGTCTGCATGGTTGGCGCCGCTGACCGATTTGGCCAGGCGGAAAAATTCGACGCTGAAACGCTGGATATCCGCCGGGTTGGCCACCACGCGTTTGATCGGCAGTTTCAATACGTGCGTCAGATCGGCTTCCCAACCGGTGACGTAAGGCTGGGCGCTGGCCACGGTGACCGCATCACGATCGACCGCCACGGCGAGAATCTTGTGCCGCTGCGCGAAGGCATAGGACATCAACGGGGTGATCGCGGCGACATTGATCTTCAGCGGGTCGATGCGCAAATACGGCTGGCCGGCCTGTTGCGCCAGCCACAGGGTCAGGCTTTCCAGGTCGAGGTGTTTGCCCGGACGGCTTAAGTCGTCGAGCTGCTGGCTGGCGATGAATTCCAGCGGGTGCATCTGGCCGTGGGCGGCATGGCGACGGCGGGCATTGAGTGCCTGCTCCGCCGCGTCCTGACAGATAAAACCTTGGGCGACCAGTTCACGCAACACATCGTTGAGATCCAGCCAGCGGTCCTGAGTGGCGAATTGAACGGACATGCGGGCTTCCTTTTAAGCGACAGTGCGCAAAAGGATAGTCGCGGCCCTGCCGACCGTTGGGCCACTACCCGACGAAGCCGTTGCCGGATTTGTCAGCCCGCCGCTTGTGCCGGCGCATCCCAGGCGCTGTCGGCGTTTTGCAGGTTCACCGAGCAGACGCTGATCAGGTTACGAAGTTTTTCCGCGATCACTTGTGCGCGATGCCAGCTCAACCCGCCCATGACCAGGTCGATCGACAGCAGATCGTCCATGCGCTGCACGTTGACCTGCTCGGGTGTGAGGAATTGCAGCGCGAACAGGTTGAGCACGCGCACCAGCAAGTCCGGCTCGGCCTCGGCGAGGATTTGATAGTGCGCCAGGCAATGGGCGTTGCTGACGTTCCAGACGTCGGCGCGGGTGGGCGTGGTGGTGACGGCTTCGAGGTGCGGCATGGCGAGTCTCCAAAATCTCTGGAGGAATTTTTACATTCGGTGCCGGGTATTTCTTGGCTATGATCGGCGTTAATGACGGCTGATCGAAAAGATCAATTCGCATAATCCGGTTATTGAGGTTTTTCTATGCGCAGTGAGTTGGACAGCTACGACCGCAAGATTCTTGCTCTGCTGCAAGAGGACGCCTCACTTTCGAGCGCGCAGATCGCCGAACAGGTCGGCCTGTCGCAATCGCCGTGCTGGCGGCGGATTCAGCGGATGAAAGAGGAGGGGATCATTCGTGGCCAGGTGACCTTGCTCGATCGCAAGAAGATTGGTCTTAACACGCAGATCTTTGCCGAGATCAAACTCAACGCGCACGGGCGTTCGAACTTCACTGAGTTCACCGAAGCGATTCGTGGGTTTCCGGAGGTGCTGGAGTGCTATGTGCTGATGGGGGCGGTGGATTTTTTGCTGCGCATTGTCGCGGCGGACATCGAGGCGTATGAGCGGTTCTTCTTCGAGAAGCTGTCGCTGGTGCCGGGGATTCAGGAAGTGAATTCGATTGTGGCGTTGTCGGAGATCAAATCCACCACCAGCCTCCCGGTTTGAGGTAAGGCGGCTGGCCTCTTCGCGAGCAGACTCGCTCCCACATTGGAATGCAATCCCCTGTGGGAGCGAGCCTGCTCGCGAAAGCGGTTTTACATGCGCAGCAGCATTTTCCACGCGCGATTCTGGTAAACCGCAATCGCCTGATGCTTGCGCGCGTCGAGCAGTTCGTCTGTGATCGTCGGCTCGTTGGCCAGTTGCGCCAACTTGTTCAGCTCGCCGTACAGGCGGTCCATTTCCGGGATGTCCAGCACGTTACGGGCGTGGTGCAGCCAGACCTGAATGCGCTCGATACGCGGCAGTTGCTCAGCCAGATCTTCCGGCTGCTGCTGGTAGCGCTGCAATTGCAGAGCGGTGGCTTCTTCACCCAGCAAACGCGGCAACCAACTGTGCAGTTGCGCGCCGCCCTGACGGTTGCCACGTACGTTACGGTCGGCAGTCCAGGTGCGGGCCAGCAACCAGCGCGAAGTGTTCAGCGAGAACGAGCCCCAGCGCGGGTCTTCGAGTTCTTCGAGGAACTGCTCTGGCGCGGCTTTACGCACGTCTTCGTCTTCGATACCGGCCTGCACCAGTGGGCGCCAGTCTTCCAGCAGTGCATCCAGGGCGACGCGCAAGTCGTGGGTCGACTGACGCGGCGCGGCCTGGCCGAGGCTGCTGAGCAGGGCGCGCATTTCCGCGAGGCTTTCGACCCAGTCGAGCAACAGGCGCCAGTGACCGTTGAAACGATATTGTTCCGCCAGACGCTGGCTGCTGCCGAGCAAGTGCCAGCTCAGTGCGGCGAAGGCGTCGTCGAGTTGGGTTTCCGCGGTCAGCGCCGGCGCCGGCAGGCTCAGCGAGTAGCTGTTGGCGTCGTACAGACGATAGCCGCGCTCAGCCTTGCTGATGTCGCACGGCATCAGCGCCAGGGTTTCGGCCAGCTCGGCCGCCAGTTCCAGCAGCGCGGCAGGCTCGCCCTCGCGCAGTTCCAGTTCCAGTTCGCAGATTTCTTCTTTCTGCTTGCCGACCACCACGTGGCCGAGATCCAGCGCGGCTTCGATGACCACTTTGCTCTTGCCACGGCCCCAGGCGATTTCCGCACGTTCACGGACGAAATCGGTGGTGAAGATCGGTTTGAGGGTTTTCTTGTCCAGCTCTGCCAGCGACTCGGGCCAGCATTCGCCGTCGAGTTTCTTCACGTCGAGCTTGGCTTTCGGCAATTTCCAGTCGTACTCGTTACGCTCGGACAGACCGGCGACGCTCTGGCCACGGGTCTTGAGGGTCTGAATCACTTCATCACCGTCCTTGCGCAGGCGCAGGGCAACCTTGGCCTGGGCCAGGTCGCGCTCGGGGGTGTCGAAGTACTGGTTCATCAACTCACGGCGTTCCCAGCCACTTTTGTTGCGTTTTTTCAGTAACGGGTGCTCGCGCAGGGCGGCGAGGGTTTCGCGGCTGACGCGGAGTTTGATTTCGGTTTCTTTCTGCATGGCCGGAAAATCCAGGATCGGGAGCGCAGCCGGGGGAATGTGTGGCTGCCAAGGCCGTGCAGTGTACAGGACTCAAACTTCCTACGCCCTGCGGCGGTTTATTCCGAGCGCCGGATGGTTCTATGATGGACTTCAATTCGGGAGTTGGAGTCAGCGATGCCTTTGCCGTCCATGCAAGACCAGTTCGCGGCGCTGATCGCCGCGCCGTCGGTCAGCTGTACCCAACCGAACCTTGATCAGTCCAACCGCGCGGTGATCGATTTGCTCGCCGGCTGGCTGGGGGATTTGGGTTTCAGCTGCGACATCCAGCAAGTCAGCCCCGGCAAATTCAATCTGCTCGCCAGTTTCGGCAGCGGCCCCGGCGGGCTGGTGCTGGCCGGGCACAGCGACACGGTGCCGTATGACGATGCGTTGTGGCAGACCGATCCGCTGAAGCTCACCGAAGTCGATGGCCGCTGGGTCGGCCTCGGCAGTTGCGACATGAAGGGCTTCTTTGCGTTGATCATCGAAGCGGTGCTGCCGCTGCTTGATCAGCCGTTCAAGCAACCGCTGCTGATCCTCGCCACCTGTGATGAAGAAAGCTCGATGTCCGGCGCCCGCGCGCTGGCCGAGGCCGGGCGTCCGCTGGGCCGCGCGGCGGTGATCGGCGAGCCGACCGGGCTCAAGCCGATCCGCATGCACAAAGGCATCATGATGGAGCGCATCGACATCCTCGGGCAGAGCGGCCATTCGTCGGATCCGCGCCTGGGCCACAGCGCTCTCGAAGCGATGCACGATGCGATTGGTGAACTGCGTGGCCTGCGCCTGTTGTGGCAACGTGAATTCAACAACCCGCAGTTCAGCGTGCCGCAACCGACGATGAACTTCGGCTGCATCCATGGCGGCGATAATCCCAACCGCATCTGTGGTCAGTGTTCGCTGGAGTTTGATTTGCGACCGCTGCCCGGCATGGACCCGAAAGTCCTGCGCGCGGAGATTCTGCGCAAGCTCAATCCGGTGGCCGAGCGGCATCAGGTGAAGATCGATTACAAGCCGTTGTTCCCGGAAGTGCCGCCATTCGAGCAGGATGCAGACGCCGAACTGGTGCGCATCGCCGAAAAGCTCACCGGTCATAGCGCCGAAGCAGTAGCGTTCGGCACTGAAGCACCTTATCTTCAGCGCCTCGGCTGCGAAACCATCGTGCTCGGCCCCGGCGACATTGCCTGCGCGCATCAGCCCGGGGAGTACCTTGAAATGTCACGTTTGCAGCCTACCGTGCATCTATTACGGCAACTGATTGAACATTACTGCCTGACCCCGGACAAAGTTCTATGAATTGAACAATGTCCATGTGGGAGCGAGCTTGCTCGCGAAGGCGTCGGGTCAGTCGACATTGATGTATCTGATACACCGCTTTCGCGAGCAAGCTCGCTCCCACAGGGATTGTGTTTTGCCTGATCAAACGCTGTAAATTGCCTGCATTCCAACCCGTATTCATGAGGAGAGCGCGCGTGTCGCCAAGCCTGTTCCGACGATAACCATCAGCCCGCTGTGCGTTTTCCGTTTCGCCCCTTTTTAGGCTGCTATTTATTACAGGCCCAGGTTCATGCCCGAATACGTTAACTGGCTTCGTCACGCGTCCCCTTACATCAATGCCCACCGCGACTGCACCTTCGTCGTCATGCTGCCCGGCGACGGCGTGGAGCATCCGAATTTCGGCAACATCGTTCACGACATCGTTCTGCTGCACAGCCTTGGCGTGCGTCTGGTGCTGGTGCACGGTTCGCGTCCACAGATCGAAACCCGTCTCGCCGCCCGCGGCCTGACCCCGCATTACCACCACGGCATGCGCATTACTGATGCGGCAACGCTGGAGTGTGTGATCGATGCGGTGGGGCAGTTGCGCATCGCTATCGAAGCGCGGCTGTCGATGGACATGGCTTCGTCGCCGATGCAGGGCTCACGTCTGCGCGTGGCCAGCGGCAACCTCGTTACGGCGCGGCCGATTGGCGTGCTTGAAGGTGTCGATTATCACCACACCGGCGAAGTGCGCCGGGTTGACCGCAAGGGTATCAACCGTCTGCTCGACGAGCGTTCAATCGTGCTGCTGTCGCCGCTGGGCTACTCGCCAACCGGTGAAATCTTCAACCTCGCCTGCGAAGACGTCGCCACCCGCGCCGCCATCGACCTGGGCGCAGACAAGCTGTTGCTGTTCGGCGCCGACCTCGGCCTGATCGACGAAAACGGCAAACTGGTGCGCGAACTGCGTCCACAGCAAGTGCCAGCGCATTTGCAGCGTCTGGGCAGCAGCAACTATCAGGCTGAACTGCTCGATGCCGCCGCCGAAGCCTGCCGTGGCGGCGTGGCGCGCAGCCATATCGTCAGTTACGCCGAAGACGGCGCGCTGCTGACCGAACTGTTCACCCGTGACGGTGGCGGTACGCTGGTGGCGCAAGAGCAATTTGAACTGGTGCGCGAGGCGGCGATTGAAGACGTCGGCGGCTTGCTCGACTTGATCAGTCCGCTGGAAGAGCAGGGGATTCTGGTGCGTCGTTCGCGCGAGGTACTGGAGCGCGAGATCGAGCAGTTCAGCGTGGTCGAGCGTGAAGGCATGATCATCGCCTGCGCGGCGCTGTATCAGATTGCCGATTCCGATGCCGGCGAGCTGGCGTGCCTGGCGGTGAATCCGGAGTACCGCCATGGCGGTCGCGGTGATGAACTGCTGGAGCGCATCGAAACCCGGGCACGGGCGCAGGGTTTGAAGACCTTGTTCGTTCTCACCACGCGTACCGCGCACTGGTTCCGCGAGCGCGGGTTCGAACCGAGCAGTGTGGAACGCCTGCCAGCGGCGCGGGCGTCGCTGTACAACTTTCAGCGCAACTCTAAGATCTTCGAAAAAACCCTGTAACCGAGTTGCTCCATTCGCGAGCAGGCTCGCTCCCACATTTGGAACGCGACTTCCTGTGGGAGCGACGGTGCGACGATTCGACCTGCTCGCGAAGCTTTTATTGCGCCACGAACTTGGCGCTCACATACGGTGAATAGTCCGGCAGCACCGTTTCAACTTTCCCTTGTTCCTTCAAAAACTTCGCCGTCTCAGCAATCGCCTTCGCAGTGCCGCCGTCCAGCAGCGCCGTGGTTTGCTGCGCCTTGGCATCCGGGAACGTCGAACCTGCGAGCAGTTCCGGCACATCGGCGGCGTTGGCACCGGTCAATTTGGCGATTTTTTGCACAGGTTCGGACTCAGCCGTCCAGCTGTCTTTATGGCTGGCGTAATCGGCAAACGCGTCTAGAGTGACCTTGGCAAATTTGGCCACGACCTCAGGATGTTTCTCGGCAAAGTCTTTACGGGCGACCCACACCTCAAAGGTTGGCGCACCCCATTGGCCCACTTGCGCGGCATCGGTCAGGGTCTTGCCGGTCTTGCGGATTTCCCCCAGCGCCGGCGACCAGACAAACGCGCCATCAATATCACCGCGCTTCCACGCAGCGGCGATCTCTGCCGGTTGCAGGTTCACTACTTTGACTTTCGAGGTGTCCAGGCCCCAGTGCTTGAGCGCGCCGAGCAGGCTGTAGTGGGAGGTGGAAACGAAGGGTGTGGCGATGGTTTTGCCGACCAGATCCTGCGGTGTATTGATGCCGCTGCCGTTGCGCACCACCAGGGCTTCGGCGGCATTGATCTGCGCCGAAACGATGAACGCGACGATGGGCAGATTGCGCGAAGCGGCAGCGGCCAGCGGGCTGGAGCCGAGATTGCCGATCTGCACGTCTCCGGAAGCAATGGCTGTCACAACTTCCGGGCCGCTGTTGAAGCGGCGCCAGTCGATTTTCTCGCCGAGGGTTTTCTCGTAGACGCCGTCGGCCTGGGGGACTTTGCTTGGGTCGATACCGGTTTGATAGCCAACAGTGAGGTTGGCGGCGTGAGCGGAAAAACAAATCAGTGCTGACACACAAACTGTAACAAATTGACTAGATAGTGCGCGTTTGGCCATCATGGCGTCGCCTTTTCGATAGGGTTTGACGAATTGCGGTTGCGTCAAAGCTAATCGATATAAAAAAAGGCTAACAAATACCATTTAGGAATGAGCTTAGTCGCCGATACGCTGTTTCCCGGCGGAGGTGGCAAGATACTGGCCATATTCCGAAATGATATGAAAAAGAATGAATAAATTCTTTTTGGGTTTATCAGGAAATCTTTACTCTGCACGGACCAAATCACTGCGATTAGACCTTGGTCGTAGACACACAAGGTTACGATTGACTTGTCAGTCACGGTCTGGCGCTAATCGCGCATCTTAGGATCCAGGGCATCAGACCCCGGGCCAGGAACACAAGAATTAGAAACGAGAGGAGCTTTACATGAACAAGTCCACCTTGGCCCTGGCTGTGGCCGTAGGGGTTATGGCGCAGCAGGCAGGCGCCGCCGGTTTCATCGAAGACAGCAAAGCTACTTTGGGGCTGCGTAACTTCTACATCAACACCGATAACCGCGATTCGGGCACCAAAGCTGCTGGCGCTCAGAACAAGCAGGAAGAGTGGGGCCAAGGCTTCGACCTGCGCTTCATTTCCGGTTACACCCAAGGCACCGTCGGCTTCGGTATCGACGCCATCGGCCTGCTGGGCGTGCGTCTGGATTCGGGCGGCGGCACCAACGGCGCCACTGCTTCCTCTTACGGCGGCACTGTGTTCCCGAGCAAGTCCAACGGCGAAGCGGTTGATAACTTCTCGAGCCTGGGCCTGACCGCCAAAGCCAAGATCTCCCAGACTGAGTTGAAGCTGGGTACTCTGCAGCCGAAGAACCCGGTCATCGTGACCAACGACGGTCGTCTGCTGCCACAAACCTGGCAGGGTGGCCAGATCACTTCCGGCGACATCAAGGACCTGACCCTGGTCGGTGGTCAGATCGAAGCCGTGAAGGGGCGTAACTCCAGCAACAACGAAAACCTCTCGATTGGTGGCGCCAACTCCCGTGGCACTGCATTCCGTGACAGCAACAAGTTCATCTACGCCGGTGGTGACTACAAGATCACCAAAGACCTGACTGCCCAGTACTACTACGGCAACCTGGAAGACTTCTACAAGCAGCACTTCCTGGGTCTGGTTCACAACTGGGCAATCGGCCCGGGCGTTTTGAAGTCCGACTTCCGTTACTTCAACAGCTCCAACGACGGCAAGAACGGCAACGATTCGGCTTACTACAGCTCGGGTAACTACACCGGTTTCCGTAACGGTCGTGGCGAAGTCGACAACAACCTGTACAGCGGCCTGTTCCTCTACACCGTTGAAGGTCACACCTTCGGTGGCGGTTACCAGGTTTCCAACGGTAGCAGCGACTTCCCTTGGCTGAACCAGGGCGACGGCTCGTCGAACTACACCATCACCGACATGCAGATCCAGAAATTCGGTCGTGCCGGCGAGAAAACCTGGCAAGCACGCTACTCGTATGACTTCGCCAAAATCGGTGTACCTGGTCTGACTGCCGGTATGGTTTACCTGCGTGGCGACAACATCGACACCGTGGGCACCAACGGTCGTGAAAACGGCAATGGCCGTTCCGAGTGGGAACGCGACCTGACCATCGGTTACGTCGTACCAGAAGGCCCACTGAAAAACCTGGGCCTGATGTGGAAAAACGCTACCTGGCGCAACGACATCCCAGGTCAGCGTGACCAGGATGAAAACCGCCTGATCGTCAGCTACTCGATCCCGCTGCTGTAATAGCGCGCTCCTGCACCTGATGTAAAAAAGCCCCGTCCGGCATCGCGCCGGACGGGGCTTTTGCGTTTTCGAGTCAGGCCCACCCCCGTAAGCCCTCCCCGAAATTCCCCTCTTTACAGCAACTCAAGGCCTTCTCGAACCTTGCGGCTGATGTTCGTCGGGATGCCGCCGAGCGTCCAGTGAACAGATGTTTAATATTCACTTATGATCTAGATATCTGATTATTTATTCTTTTTCACGATGGCAAATCCCGGGCTACAGTTGAGGTCTCGAACAACTCATCAGGAGCAGCACCATGAGCCTCAGACTCGGCGACATCGCCCCCGATTTCGAACAGGACTCCAGCGCCGGCAAGATTCGTTTCCACGAATGGCTGGGCGATAGCTGGGGCGTGCTGTTTTCCCACCCGGCGGACTTCACCCCGGTGTGCACCACTGAGCTGGGTTTCACCGCCAAGCTCAAGGATGAGTTCAGCAAACGCGGCGTCAAAGCCATCGCATTGTCGGTCGACCCGGTGGACTCGCACCACAAGTGGATCGAAGACATCAACGAAACCCAGAACACCATCGTCAACTTTCCTATCCTGGCCGATGCCGATCGCAAAGTCTCGGATCTGTATGACCTGATCCACCCGAATGCCAACGACACGCTGACCGTGCGTTCGCTGTTCGTGATCGACCCGAACAAAAAGATTCGTCTGACCATCACCTATCCGGCGAGTACCGGGCGCAACTTCCACGAGATTCTGCGGGTGATCGATTCGCTGCAGCTCACCGACAACTACAAGGTGGCCACCCCGGCCAACTGGCAGGACGGTGAAGAGGTGGTGATCGTGCCGTCGCTCAAGGATGAGGAAGAGATCAAGCAGCGCTTTCCGAAGGGCTATCGCGCGGTGAAGCCGTACCTGCGCCTGACGCCACAGCCGAACAAGTGATCTTCTTGGGCAGATCGTTCCCACGTCGAGACGTCGAACCGTCCGCGTGGGAATGCCGCCCGTGACGCTCCGCGTCACAGTGGACGTGGAGCGTCCATGGATTCATTCCCACGCAGAGCGTGGGAACGATCAGCGTGTAGCCACAAAGCAGGGGATTTCAGGCCGTTTCGACGGCCTTTTTTTTCGCCCGCAGTTTGTTGAGCTGTATATCTCCAAAATGCATAACCAAATGAATAAATATGATTTATGGATATATAAATCAGCTGGTAAGGTCACTCCCATCGAAGCGAGATCGCAACCCGCGAATCGCCTGTAACGCTTAAGGAATTGTCTCGATGCTGGTCGTCTCACTCGGTGGCAGTCCCAGCCTGCGCTCCCGTTCCGGGGTGCTGCTGGAGCGCTCGCAGCGTTGGTTGCAGCAGCAAGGCGTGGAAGTGGTGAGTTATCAGATTCGGGATTTCCCGGCCGAAGATTTGCTCCACGCCCGCTTCGACAGCCCGAAGGTGCTCGACCTGCTGCAACAGATTGAAAACGCCGACGGCCTGTTGATCGCCACACCGGTTTACAAAGCGTCTTTCTCTGGCGCGTTGAAGACGCTGCTGGATCTGCTCCCAGAGCGTGCCTTGAACCACAAGATTGTTTTGCCAATGGCCACCGGCGGCAGCATCGCCCACATGCTGGTGGTCGATTACGCCCTCAAGCCTGTTTTGTCGGCGCTGAAAGCCCAGGAAATGCTCCAGGGGATTTTCGCCGAGGACAACCAGATCGCTTACGGCGAAGGCAGTGCTGCGGCGCAACTGGCTCCGGCGCTGGAGCAGCGACTGCATGAAGCGCTGGATCAGTTTGTCGGCGCCATGGCCCGCCGGCCGAAACCGCTGGAACCGGGCCTGTTGAACGAACGTTTGTTGAGTGCTCGCTGGAGCATTTAAGCCTCACCAGAACTTGATGTAACTCACCTTACTCAGCCGCTAACGGCCAAGCAGGTGCAGCCAAAACCCAACAGCAAAAAAGGAGAGCGCTATGCGCACTGTATTTTTGCGTCGCGGTCTGGTCGCTCTGTTTGCTGCGGCTGTCACCTTCGGCGCCATCACTCAAGCTCAAGCCGAGACACTTCGGATCGGTTATCAGAAGTACGGCACGCTGGTGCTGCTCAAAGCCAAGGGCACTTTGGAAAAACGTCTGGCTGCCCAAGGCGTCGACGTGCAATGGACTGAATTCCCCGGCGGCCCGCAACTGCTGGAAGGCCTGAACGTCGGCTCGATCGACTTCGGCGTCACTGGCGAAACTCCACCGGTGTTCGCTCAGGCGGCCGGCGCCGATCTGCTTTACGTCGCCTACGAACCGCCAGCGCCGAACAGCGAAGCGATCCTTGTGCCGAAAGACTCGCCGATCAAATCGGTGGCCGATCTCAAGGGCAAGAAAGTCGCCCTGAACAAAGGCTCCAACGTTCACTACCTGCTGGTGCGTGCGCTGGAAGACGCCGGCCTCAAATACACCGACATTCAAACCGTATTCCTGCCGCCGGCCGATGCCCGCGCCGCGTTCGAACGTGGCAGCGTCGATGCCTGGGTCATCTGGGATCCGTACCAGGCCGCCGCCGAGAAACAACTGCAAGCGCACACCTTGCGCGACGGCAAAGGCATCGTCGACAACCACCAGTTCTATCTCGCGACCAAGCCATACGCACAGAAAAACCCTGAGGTGATCAAAACCCTCGTGGAAGAAGTGCGCGCCGTTGGCGAGTGGTCGAAAGCCAATCCTGAAGACGTGACCCAACAGGTTGCGCCACTGCTAGGCCTGCCGGCGGACATCACTCTGACCTCGGTGAAACGCCAGGGTTACGGCGCGCTGTTCCTGACCCCGGAAGTGGTCGCCGCGCAGCAGAAAATCGCTGACACGTTCTTCCAGCTCAAGCTGATTCCCAAGCCGCTGAGCATCAAGGACGTGATCTGGACACCACCGGCCGCTGTGGCTAAAGCGCAGTAATTCGAATTCCTAAGGAGACCACTCCATGAGCCTCAATATCTTCTGGTTCCTGCCTACCCACGGCGACGGCCATTACCTTGGCACCGCTGAAGGCGCGCGCGCCGTCGACCACGGTTATCTGCAACAGGTCGCGCAAGCGGCGGATCGTCTGGGCTTCGGCGGTGTGCTGATCCCCACCGGCCGTTCTTGCGAAGACTCGTGGCTGGTGGCGGCGTCTCTGATCCCAGTGACCCAGCGTCTGAAGTTCCTCGTTGCTCTGCGCCCCGGGATCATTTCCCCGACGGTCGCGGCGCGGCAGGCAGCGACACTGGATCGTTTGTCCGGCGGCCGTGCGCTGTTCAACCTGGTAACTGGCGGTGATCCGGAAGAATTGGCTGGCGACGGTCTGTTCCTCAGCCACGAAGAACGTTATCAAGCCTCGGTGGAATTCACCCGCATCTGGCGTCGTGTACTGGAAGGGGAAACGGTCGATTACGACGGTCAGCACATCAGCGTGAAAGGCGCGAAGCTGCTCTATCCGCCGATCCAGCAACCGCGTCCGCCGTTGTACTTCGGTGGCTCGTCGGAAGCGGCGCAGGACTTGGCTGCCGAACAAGTGGAAATGGTCCTGACCTGGGGTGAGCCGCCAGCAGCAGTGGCCGAGAAGATCGCACAGGTTCGCGCCAAAGCCGCCAAGCTCGGTCGCACCGTGCGCTTCGGCATTCGTCTGCACGTGATCGTCCGCGAAACCAACGCAGAAGCGTGGCAAGCGGCGGATCGTTTGATCTCGCACCTGGACGACGAGACCATCGCTCGCGCTCAAGCTTCGCTGGCGCGTTTCGATTCGGTTGGCCAGCAACGCATGGCCGCACTGCACGGTGGCAGCCGCGACAACCTCGAAGTCAGCCCGAACCTGTGGGCCGGTGTCGGTCTGGTGCGCGGCGGTGCCGGCACAGCGCTGGTCGGCGATGGCCCGACCGTCGCAGCACGCGTGAAGGAGTACGCGGATCTGGGCATCGACACGTTCATCTTCTCCGGTTATCCACATCTTGAAGAGTCGTATCGCGTCGCTGAACTGCTGTTCCCGCACCTCGACATCGAGCGTCCGGAACTGCCGAAAAGCGCCGGTTATGTCAGCCCGTTCGGCGAGATGGTCGCTAACGACATTCTTCCCAAAGCCGCGTCGCAGAGCTGAGGCGCGCCATGAAAAAAATCATCCACAGCCTCGCGCCCTGGGCGTTGCCGGTGTTGTTGCTGGCGGTGTGGCAGTTGTCGGTGTCGGCCGGTTGGTTGTCGACACGGATTCTGCCGGCACCGGTGGCGGTGATCGAAGCCGGCGTGAGCCTGGTGCGCAGCGGTGAAATCTGGACGCACCTGGCGATCAGTGGCTGGCGTGCGGCCCTCGGTTTCACTATCGGCGGCAGTATCGGTCTGGTCTTGGGCTTTATCACTGGCCTGTCGAAATGGGGCGAACGCCTGCTCGACAGTTCGGTGCAGATGATCCGCAACGTGCCGCACCTGGCGCTGATTCCGTTGGTGATCCTGTGGTTCGGCATCGACGAGTCGGCGAAGATTTTTCTGGTGGCGCTGGGCACGTTGTTCCCGATCTACCTCAACACCTATCACGGCATTCGCAACGTCGACCCGGCGCTGGTGGAGATGGCGCGCAGTTATGGTCTGAGCGGTTTCAGCCTGTTCTGGCAGGTGATTTTGCCGGGTGCGCTGCCTTCGATTCTGGTCGGTGTGCGCTTCGCCCTGGGCTTTATGTGGCTGACGCTGATTGTGGCGGAAACCATCTCGGCCAGCTCGGGCATCGGCTATCTGGCGATGAACGCCCGCGAGTTTTTGCAGACCGACGTGGTGGTGCTGGCGATCCTGCTTTACGCGGTGCTCGGCAAACTTGCCGACCTTGCCGCCCGTGGACTTGAACGTGTGTGGTTGCGCTGGCACCCGGCGTATCAGGTTGCCAAAGGAGGTGCGGCATGACCGCTCAACAACCTCCACGCCTGCTGCGCGGGATTCCGCTGGCGGTGCGCAACCTGCAGAAAACCTTCGGTTCGCGGCAGGTGCTGCGTGACATTGATCTGCATATTCCGGCGGGGCAATTCGTCGCCGTGGTCGGGCGCAGTGGCTGCGGCAAAAGTACTTTGCTGCGCTTGCTCGCCGGCCTCGATCAACCGACTGGCGGCGACTTGCTCGCAGGTGCCGCGCCGCTCAGCGATGCGCGGGAAGACACCCGATTGATGTTCCAGGAAGCACGGCTGCTGCCATGGAAAAAGATCATCGACAACGTCGGCTTGGGCCTTAAAGGCAACTGGCGTCCGAAGGCGCTCGAAGCACTGGACGCGGTGGGTCTGGCGGATCGTGCCAATGAGTGGCCGGCAGCGTTGTCGGGCGGACAAAAGCAGCGCGTTGCGCTGGCCCGTGCGCTGATCCATCAACCGCGTCTGCTGTTGCTCGACGAACCGCTCGGCGCACTGGACGCGCTGACCCGCATTGAAATGCAGCAACTGATCGAACGTCTCTGGCAGCAACACGGCTTCACCGTGTTGCTGGTGACCCACGACGTCAGCGAAGCGGTGGCGATTGCCGACCGGGTGATTCTGATCGAGGACGGTGAAGTCGGTCTTGATCTGCATGTGGAACTGCCGCGGCCGCGAGTGCGTGGTTCACACCGACTGGCAGCGTTGGAAACCGAAGTGCTTAACCGTGTTCTCTCCCTGCCCGGCGAACCGCCGGCGCCGGAACCTGTTTCACCACTGCCTACGCAACTGCGTTGGGCGCAATGAAGCAGCTGCGAGCCTCAAGCTACAAGCTACAAGTAGAAGCGCTGTGCTTTTGCTTGCCGCTTGAAGCTTGTCACTTGCCGCTTATTTCGACCTCAGGAGAAATATCATGACTATCAAAGCCATCAACGTCCGTAACCAGTTCAAAGGCTCGATCAAGGAAATCGTCCTCGGCGACGTGCTGTCGGAAATCGACGTGCAGACCGCTTCGGGCATCGTCACTTCGGTGATCACCACCCGCTCGGTCAAAGAGCTGGAACTGGTGGTCGGCAGCGAAGTGATCGCTTTTGTGAAATCCACCGAGGTGTCGATCGCCAAGTTGTAAGCCGGTGAGCAAAAAACAACCCCGAACGGCGCGAGCCCTGCGGGGTTTTTTGTGCCTGGCGATCGTTCCCATGCTCCGCGTGGGAATGCCTCTTGGGACGCTCTGCGTCCAGTGACGCGGAGCGTCACGGGCTGCATTCCCACGCAGAGCGTGGGAACGATCATGGCTCAGCGCTTGGGCAGGTAAGGTGGCAAATACAGGCCGATATAAGCATCAAACACGCGCATCCCTTCCTCGGCCATGCGCGGGGTGATCTGCCCATGTTGCTGCACCGAGCGCGCATAAACCCGGTCACCCAACTCCATCGCCAGGGCAAACACATCGACATCCTCCGGCAGCCTCGGCAACTCGAAGTGATGATCGAACAGCTTGTGCATCAGATCGCCCAATTCGATGTCGTGCTGACGGTCAGCCTGAGTCACTTCGGTCAAACCATGCTGGGCAAGAATCAACTGACGCGCCGCCGCGTCTTCGTCATAGATCTCCAGCATGCGTTGCTCGACCAGCCGCGATAAATCGCGCCAGTCATGCAGGGCTTCATGATCGATTGGTGCTTGCAGGCAGGCGCGAAACGCGGCGTGGACATCCGCCGTCAGTGCTTCGAGCAGCGCCGGGACGCTGGCGAAGAAGTGGTACACAGAGGAGGGCGGAATCTGCGCGCGCTCGGCGACGCTGTAGATCGACAGACTGGCCACGCCCTCGGCAGCCAGCAGCGTGCGCGCGGCGTCGAGTATCGAATCGATGCGCGCCTGACTGCGGGCACGGGGTTTGCGGACGGGGGCGGGTCGCGTCATGGAAGTCTCCTGCGGGGCAGCGGGCATTGTACGAGCCGGCTTGTGCGTTGTCTTGTCTGCCGCTTTCGTCGGAACGCCGCCCGGAGCAAGCTCGCTCCCACAGGGGATCTACTGTGTACGCACAAGTCATGTTGAATGGAGATCCCTGTGGGAGCGAGCTTGCTCGCGAACCGCCGCAGGCGGCCATTCACCCCAACACCAGGAATTTGTGTTCGGCCATAAAAAACGCCGTGGGCTATGACAGCCGACGGCGTTTTTATCTGGTTCGCAACCCGCTTAAACGGTATGCAGATACCAGTTGTACTCAAGGTCGGAGATGGAGTGTTCGAACTCCTCCAGCTCGCTTTCCTTGCAGGCGACGAAGATATCGATGTACTTCGGATCGATGTACTTGGCCATTACCTCGCTGTCGTCCAGCTCGCGCAATGCATCGCGCAAGTTGTTCGGCAGGCTTTGTTCGTTCTGCTCGTAGCTGTTGCCTTCGACAGGCGCGCCCGGTTCGATCTTGTTGGTCAGACCGTGGTGCACGCCGGCCAGTACCGAAGCCATCAGCAGGTACGGGTTGGCGTCGGCGCCGGCAACGCGGTGTTCGATACGCACGGCATCGGACGAGCCGGTCGGTACGCGAATCGCCACGGTGCGGTTGTCCAGGCCCCAGCACGGCGAGTTCGGCACGTAGAACTGTGCGCCGAAACGACGGTACGAGTTGACGTTCGGGCAGAGGAAAGCCATCTGCGCGGGCAGGGTCTCGAGCACACCGCCGATCGCGTGACGCAGCGCGGCGTTCTGCTCGGGATCCTCGCTGGCAAAAATGTTTTTGCCTTCTTTATCCAGAATCGAAATGTGTACGTGCAGACCATTACCTGCCTGGCCCGGGTACGGCTTGGCCATGAAGGTGGTGTCCATCTCATGGTCGTAGGCGATGTTCTTGATCAGACGCTTGAGCAGTACCGCGTAGTCGCATGCCTTGATCGGGTCGGCGACGTGGTGCAGGTTCACTTCGAACTGCGCCGGGGCACTTTCCTTGACGATGGCGTCGGCCGGAATGCCTTGCTCTTTGGCACCTTCCAGAATGTCCTGGAGGCAGTCGACGTATTCGTCGAGGTCGTCGATCAGGTAGACCTGCGTCGAGTGCGGGCGCTTGCCGGAGATCGGCGAGCGTGGCGGCTGAGGGCGGCCGTTCACGTTTTCCTGGTCGATCAGGTAGAACTCTAGTTCGAAGGCGGCGCAGATGGTCAGGCCCAGCTCGTCAAACTTTGCAACAACTTGACGGAGCACTTCGCGTGGATCGGCGAAGAATGGGTCACCTTCGAGTTCGTGCATGGTCATCAACAGTTGCGCGGTCGGGCGCTTCTGCCATGGCTCGTTGCACAGGGTATCGGGGATCGGATAGCAGATACGATCGGCGTCGCCGATGTCCAGGCCCAGGCCGGTGCTTTCCACCGTAGAACCATTGATATCCAGAGCAAATAGAGAGGCCGGCAGGTTGATGCCTTTCTCGTAAACCTTGTGGAGGCTGGTGCGTTCAATGCGCTTGCCGCGCACCACACCATTCATATCCGCAATCAGAAGGTCAACGTACAGAACCTCAGGATGTTCCTTAAGGAACGCGTTCGCTTCGTTAAGCTGAACGGCACGCGGGGGTACCGACATGATGCAACACCTTTGTTGTTAAAAATATCAATCATTGATCTTTTCTGGTTTCAGTCAACCCGAACGGCCTGCCGAAGTCAAGCGAGGCCTTTTTTGCCCTAAAAAAGCGCTGTGAGGGCATTTATGGGGCACTTTCGGGCGATTTTTGGCCCTTGGGACGCTGGGCACCCGCGGGCTTGAGCAGGCCGTGTTGTATTTTTTACGGGGGTGTTGTGTAAAAAAATGAACAAGGCTAAGCTCCGATCAAACCCATAACAGCAATAATACCGGGGTGCTTCATGTCTCGCCTGCCGTTAATCGGCATCACCGACTGCTCGCAACAGTCCGGTCTGCATGCTCATCACATCAGTGGCGACAAATCCGTCCGTAGCGCAGCCAGCATGGCTTGCCGCTTGCCGATGATGTTCCCGTCCATGACCGTTCAAGCGTCAGCGTCCGATATTCTGGACGTACGGGAAAGCATCCTGTTTATGGCGTCCCCCTCCAATATAGATCGCTTTCACTCCCAAAGCCTGTGCCGCTTCTCAAGCCGTGCTCATGATTCTGCACGCCTGGACTGTGCACAGGAAATGCAACGCCAGCGTAAAGGGCAGGTAAGCTCCTCTTTCATTGTCTATGCGCGGTGCCAGGCATAAGCCGGTACTGCGCGAGCAAGCCACCTTTAACGCGACGCTCCACGCGTCAAACTTTGCCTGACATCACGTCAGGAGACTCAGCCCAGAGGCATTTATGAGTAACAACCTCGACCAGCTCACCGATTGGTTGAAAGACCACAAGATCACAGAAGTCGAATGCATGATCGCCGACTTGACCGGGATCACCCGGGGCAAGATCTCGCCGACCAACAAGTTCATCGCCGAAAAAGGCATGCGCCTGCCCGAGAGCGTGCTGTTGCAGACCGTGACCGGCGACTACGTCGAAGACGACATCTATTACGAACTGCTCGACCCGGCCGACATCGACATGATCTGCCGCCCCGACCAGAACGCCGTGTACCTGGTGCCGTGGGCCATCGAGCCGACCGCGCAGGTGATCCACGACACCTACGACAAGCAAGGCAACCCGATTGAGCTATCGCCGCGCAACGTCCTCAAGAAAGTCCTGAAACTCTATGCCGACAAAGGCTGGCAGCCGATCGTGGCGCCGGAAATGGAGTTCTACCTGACCAAGCGCAGCGACGACCCTGACTATCCGTTGCAGCCGCCGATCGGTCGCTCGGGCCGTCCGGAAATCGGTCGTCAGTCGTTCTCCATTGAAGCGGCGAACGAATTCGACCCGCTGTTCGAGGACGTCTACGACTGGTGCGAACTGCAGGAGCTGGACCTCGACACGCTGATCCACGAAGACGGCACGGCGCAGATGGAAATCAACTTCCGTCACGGCGACGCACTGTCACTGGCCGACCAGATCCTGGTGTTCAAGCGCACCATGCGTGAAGCCGCACTCAAGCACGACGTCGCCGCGACCTTTATGGCCAAGCCGATGACGGGCGAGCCGGGCAGTGCGATGCACTTGCACCAGAGCATCATCGACATCGAAACCGGCAAGAACGTCTTCTCCAATGAAGACGGAACCATGAGCCAACTGTTCCTGCACCACATCGGTGGTCTGCAGAAACTGATCCCGGAATTGCTGCCGCTGTTCGCACCGAACGTCAACTCGTTCCGCCGCTTCCTGCCGGACACCTCGGCACCGGTGAACGTCGAGTGGGGCGAAGAAAACCGCACCGTTGGCCTGCGCGTGCCAGATGCCGGCCCGCAGAACCGCCGCGTGGAAAACCGTCTGCCGGGCGCCGACGCCAACCCGTACCTGGCGATTGCCGCGAGCCTGCTCTGCGGTTACATCGGCATGGTCGAAGGCCTCAACCCGAGCGCGCCGGTGGTCGGTCGTGGTTATGAGCGCCGCAACCTGCGCCTGCCGCTGACCATCGAAGATGCGCTGGAACGTATGGAAAACAGCGCGACCATCGAGAAGTACCTGGGCAAAACCTTCATCACTGGCTACGTCGCGGTAAAACGGGCCGAGCATGAAAACTTCAAGCGCGTGATCAGTTCCTGGGAGCGTGAGTACCTGCTCTTCGCCGTCTGATACGCCGGGCGCGGTCCTCAGCGGCCGCGCCTTCACCGATAACAAGGAGAATTGGCATGACCAGCAACAACCCGCAAACCCGCGAGTGGCAAGCACTCAGCAATGATCACCACCTGGCCCCGTTCAGCGACTTCAAGCAACTGAAAGAGAAGGGCCCGCGGATCATCACCAACGCCAAGGGCGTTTACCTGTGGGACAGCGAAGGCAACAAGATTCTCGACGGCATGGCCGGTCTGTGGTGCGTGGCCATCGGTTACGGTCGCGATGAGCTGGCCGACGCGGCCGCCAAACAGATGCGCGAGCTGCCGTACTACAACCTGTTTTTCCAGACCGCGCACCCGCCGGCACTGGAACTGGCCAAGGCGATTGCCGACGTTGCGCCGGAAGGCATGAACCACGTGTTCTTCACCGGCTCCGGCTCCGAAGGCAACGACACCATGCTGCGCATGGTTCGCCATTACTGGGCGATCAAGGGCCAGCCGAACAAGAAAGTCATCATCAGCCGCAAGAACGGTTATCACGGTTCGACCGTGGCCGGCGCGAGCCTCGGTGGCATGACGTATATGCACGAACAAGGCGATTTGCCGATCCCGGGCATCGTCCACATCGCGCAGCCGTACTGGTTCGCTGAAGGTGGCGAGATGTCCCCGGAAGAGTTCGGCATCTGGGCGGCCAATCAGCTGGAGGAGAAGATTCTCGAAGTCGGCGTCGACAACGTCGGTGCCTTTATTGCCGAGCCGATCCAGGGCGCCGGCGGCGTGATCATTCCGCCCGACAGCTACTGGCCGCGCATCAAGGAAATCCTCGCCAAGTACGACATCCTGTTCGTGGCGGACGAAGTGATCTGTGGTTTCGGCCGTACCGGTGAGTGGTTCGGTAGCGATTTCTACGACCTTGCGCCCGACATGATGACCATCGCCAAAGGCCTGACCTCCGGTTACATCCCGATGGGTGGCCTGATCGTGCGCGACACCGTGGTGGCGGTGCTCAACGAAGGCGGCGATTTCAACCACGGCTTCACCTACTCCGGTCACCCGGTGGCAGCAGCGGTGGGTCTGGAAAACATCCGCATTCTGCGCGATGAAAAAATTATCGAGAACGCGCACAACGAAACGGCACCGTATTTGCAGAAACGTCTGCGGGAACTGAACGATCACCCGTTGGTGGGTGAAGTTCGCGGAGTCGGTCTGTTGGGCGCGATCGAGCTGGTGCAGGACAAGGCCACTCGCAAGCGTTACGAAGGCAAGGGTGTCGGCATGATCTGCCGCCAGTTCTGCTTCGACAACGGCCTGATCATGCGCGCTGTGGGCGACACCATGATCATTGCGCCGCCGCTGGTGATCAGCAAAGCGGAGATCGATGAGCTGGTTACAAAGGCACGTAAATGCCTGGACCTGACCCTCAGTGCGTTGCAGGGCTAAGTGCTAGGCTTTGAGCGGGGGAGCCGCGGCGCGCTCGCTCAAAGCTGTCAGAAAGGCTGGTCTTTTCTTGAAAGACCGCCTCGGATCTTGCCAGACTAGCCGCGGTTCCAGTTGTCCGGGTTCGGCCGCTGAACAAAGTGGTTCAAAAAAGAAAAATTTGGAGCATTAACGCATGAAGGCATTAGGCAAAAAGCTCGCTGGCAAGACTCTGCTCGCCATGTCCCTGATGGGAATCATGGCGGCTGCGGCGCAGGCGGACGACAAGGTGTTGCACGTCTACAACTGGTCCGACTACATCGCCCCGGACACCATCAAGAAGTTTGAAGACGAGTCGGGCATCAAAGTCGTCTACGACGTCTTCGACAGCAACGAAACCCTCGAAGCCAAACTGCTCGCAGGCAAGTCCGGCTACGACATCGTCGTGCCGTCGAACAACTTCCTCGCCAAGCAGATCAAGGCCGGTGTCTACCAGAAGCTGGACAAGTCCAAGCTGCCTAACTGGAAGAACCTCAACACTGATTTGCTCAAAGCCGTGTCGGTCAGCGACCCGGGCAACGAGCACGCTTTCCCGTACATGTGGGGCTCGATCGGCATCGGCTTCAACGCCGAGAAGGTCAAGGCTGCACTGGGCGCCGACGCGCCGGTCGATTCGTGGGATCTGATCTTCAAGCCGGAGAACGCGGCCAAGCTGAAATCCTGCGGCATCAGCCTGCTCGACTCGCCAACCGAGATGATTCCGGTGGCGCTGCACTACCTGGGCCTGCCAACCGACAGCCAGAAGAAAGAAGACATCGACAAGGCTGAAGCGCTGATCATGAAGGTGCGTCCTTCGATCGCCTACTTCCACTCGTCCAAGTACATCTCCGACCTGGCCAACGGCAACATCTGCGTAGCGATCGGCTACTCGGGTGACATCTACCAGGCCAAGTCCCGCGCGGCTGAAGCCGGTGACAAGGTGAAAGTCAGCTACAACATTCCGAAAGAAGGTGCCGGCAGCTTCTACGACATGGTCGCCATCCCTAAAGATGCCGAAAACGTCGAAGGCGCCTACAAGTTCATGACCTTCCTGCAGAAGCCGGAAATCATGGCGGAAATCACCAATGCCGTACGCTTCCCGAACGGTAACGCCGCTGCCACGCCACTGGTTGATAAAGACATCACCAGCGACCCGGGCGTCTATCCACCGGCTGACGTGCTGGCCAAGCTGTACGCGATTGCCGACTTGCCGGCCGCGACCCAGCGCATCCTGACCCGCAGCTGGACCAAGATCAAATCCGGTAAATAAGCCGGTTTGAAGCAACCACCGCTGGCCGTCGTCCCCCGCGAAGGCGGCCAGCGGATTAATTAAATGACAGAAAGTTTTGCTGGAACGGTTTTTCGAGGGTAAGTTGCGCGCCGGTTTTGTTGCCGGGCAGCCATGGCTGTCATGCAGCGCGGGGCAACTTGGGCCCAACTAATTTAGAGGACCTCCACTTGCCTATTTTTTCTTCTTTGCGCAAAGCCCTGCTGGCCACTGCCGGCCTGACGATTGCTGTCGGAGCCCAGGCCGCCGGTACGGTGCATATTTATAACTGGTCCGATTACATCGGCGAGACCACCCTGGCCGACTTCCAGAAAGCCACCGGGATCAAACCGGTCTACGACGTCTTCGACTCCAACGAAACCCTGGAAGGCAAGCTGCTGGCCGGGCGCACCGGCTACGACGTGGTCGTGCCGTCGAACCACTTCCTCGGCAAGCAGATCAAGGCGGGCGCGTTCCAGAAGCTCGACAAGTCGCAGCTGCCCAATTATTCCAATCTCGACCCGGCGCTGCTCAAGCGTCTGGAGCAGAACGATCCGGGCAACCTGTACGCCGTGCCGTACCTGTGGGGCACCAACGGCATCGGTTACAACGTCGATAAAGTGAAGGCCGTTCTGGGTGTCGACAAGATCGATTCGTGGGGCGTTTTGTTCGAGCCGGAGAACATCAAGAAGCTGCAAAGCTGCGGCGTGGCATTCCTCGATTCGGCGGATGAAATGATGCCGACCGTGCTCAACTACCTGGGCCTGAATGCCAATAGCACCAACCCCAAGGACTACGAAAAAGCCACCGACAAGTTGCTCGCGGTGCGCCCTTACGTGACCTACTTCCACTCTTCGAAATACATCGGTGACCTGGCCAACGGCGACATCTGCGTGGCCATCGGTTTCTCCGGCGATATCTTCCAGGCGAAGAACCGCGCAGCCGAAGCCAAGAAGGGCGTGAACATCGCCTACGCGGTGCCGAAAGAGGGCGGCGCCTTGTGGTTCGACATGCTGGCAATCCCCAAGGACTCGTCGAACGTGAAGCAGGCCCATGCCTTCATCAACTATCTGCTGAAACCTGAGGTGATCGCTCAGGTCAGTGATTACGTCGGTTACGCCAACCCCAACCCGGGTTCGGACAAGTTGATGGAACAATCCATCCGCACCGATGCGTCGGTGTACCCACCGCAGGCCGTTATCGACAAAGCTTACGTGTCGATCGAGTTGCCACCGAACATTCAGCGCCTGATGACCCGCAGCTGGACCAAGGTCAAGTCGGGGATGTAAGGCACACACTATCCTGGGTTCGCCTTGCGGGGCGGACTGCATTGTTTTTTTCTGGGAGTTTCGTAAATGGCAGTTGCCTCCGGCGCCTATAAGAAAGCCCTCGAGGGCGACCAGACACCGAAACAGGTGTTGGTCAAAATCGACCGGGTCACGAAGAAGTTCGACGAGACGATTGCCGTGGACGATGTGTCCCTGGAAATCAAAAAGGGCGAAATCTTCGCTCTGCTCGGCGGTTCGGGATCGGGCAAATCTACCCTGCTGCGGATGCTGGCAGGGTTCGAACGGCCCACGGAGGGGCGCATTTTCCTCGACGGCGTCGACATCACCGACATGCCGCCGTACGAGCGACCGATCAACATGATGTTCCAGTCGTACGCCTTGTTCCCGCACATGACCGTGGCGCAGAACATCGCCTTCGGCCTCAAGCAGGACAAGATCCCGGCCGCTGAAGTCGATGCTCGCGTGGCCGAAATGCTCAAGCTCGTGCAGATGAGTCAGTACGCCAAGCGCAAGCCGCATCAACTGTCCGGCGGTCAGCGTCAGCGTGTGGCACTGGCCCGTTCCCTGGCCAAGCGGCCGAAGTTGTTGCTGCTCGACGAACCGATGGGCGCACTGGATAAAAAACTGCGTTCGCAAATGCAGCTGGAGCTGGTCGAGATTATCGAGCGCGTCGGCGTGACCTGCGTAATGGTGACCCACGACCAGGAAGAGGCCATGACCATGGCCGAGCGCATCGCGATCATGCACCTGGGCTGGATCGCGCAGATCGGCAGCCCGATCGACATCTACGAAACCCCGACCAGCCGTCTGGTCTGCGAATTCATCGGTAACGTCAACATCTTCGAAGGCGAAGTGATCGACGACGCCGAAGGCCACGCGACCATCACTTGCAAAGACCTCGACCGGCAGATCTACGTCGGCCACGGCATCAGCACCTCGGTGCAGGACAAATCGGTGACCTACGCGATCCGTCCGGAGAAGCTGCTGGTCACCGCCGACCAACCGACCTGCGAATACAACTGGTCGAGCGGCAAAGTCCACGACATCGCCTACCTCGGCGGTCACTCGGTGTTCTACGTTGAATTGCCGAGCGGCAAACTGGTGCAGTCCTTCGTCGCCAACGCCGAACGTCGCGGCGCGCGTCCGACCTGGGGTGATCAGGTCTACGTGTGGTGGGAAGACGACAGCGGCGTGGTACTCCGCTCATGAACATGCGCAAATTCAAACGCCGTATCAACCGAATAATCCCCAATGGCCGGCAACTGGTCATCGGGGTTCCGTTCATCTGGCTGTTTCTGTTCTTCATGTTGCCGTTCTTCATCGTCCTGAAGATCAGCTTCGCCGAAGCCGACGTGGCCATCCCGCCGTACACCGAGATCTACACCTACGCCGAGCAAAAGCTGCAACTGCTGCTGAACCTGGGCAACTACGCGATGCTGGCGGGCGACGAGTTGTACATCGCCGCTTACCTCGGCTCGTTGAAAATGGCGCTGATCAGCACCATCCTCTGTCTGGTGATCGGCTACCCGATGGCCTACGCCATCGCCACCGCCCGTAAAGAGATGCAAACGGTGCTGGTGCTGCTGATCATGATGCCGACCTGGACGGCGATCCTGATCCGCGTTTACGCGTGGATGGGCATCCTCAGCAACAACGGCCTGCTCAATGGTTTCCTGATGAGCATGGGCTTTATTGACGAGCCGCTGCAGATCCTCAACACCAACCTCGCGGTGTACATCGGCGTCGTTTATTCGTACCTGCCGTTCATGATCCTGCCGCTGTACGCCAACCTGGTGAAGCACGATCAAAGCTTGCTGGAAGCCGCTTCCGACCTCGGTTCGAGCACCTTCAACAGCTTCTGGAAAATCACCATTCCGCTGTCCAAGAACGGCATTATTGCCGGCTGCATGCTGGTGTTCATCCCGGTTGTCGGTGAGTTCGTGATCCCGGAACTGCTCGGCGGTCCGGAAACCCTGATGATCGGTAAAGTCCTCTGGCAAGAGTTCTTCAATAACCGTGACTGGCCGGTGGCGTCCGCGCTGGCGGTGGTGATGCTGGCGATCCTGATTGTGCCGATCATTCTGTTCAACCGCAGTCAGGCCAAGGAAATGGAGGGTAAAGAATGAAGCGCTTCCGTTTCTCCAGCCTGATGCTGGTCATCGGTTTGTTGTTCATCTACCTGCCGATGCTGATCCTGGTGATCTACTCGTTCAACGCCTCCAAGCTGGTGACGGTGTGGGGCGGCTGGTCGATCAAGTGGTACGTCGGCCTGCTCGACAACACGCAACTGATGGGCTCGGTGTTGCGCTCGCTGGAAATCGCCTGCTACACCGCCGTAGCGGCAGTGGCATTGGGCACCCTGGCGGCGTTCGTACTGACCCGCATCACCCGCTTCAAGGGCCGCACGCTGTTCGGCGGTCTGGTGACGGCGCCGTTGGTGATGCCGGAAGTGATCACTGGTCTGTCGCTGTTGCTGCTGTTCGTGGCCATGGCGCAGATGATCGGCTGGCCGCAGGAGCGTGGCATCGTCACCATCTGGATCGCCCACACCACATTCTGTGCGGCGTATGTGGCGGTGGTGGTGTCGGCGCGTCTGCGTGAGCTCGACCTGTCGATCGAAGAAGCGGCGATGGACCTCGGTGCACGGCCGTGGAAGGTGTTCTTCCTGATCACCATTCCGATGATCGCGCCATCGCTGGCGGCGGGGGGCATGATGTCGTTCGCGCTGTCGCTGGATGACCTGGTACTGGCGAGCTTCGTCTCCGGGCCGGGTTCGACGACCCTGCCGATGGAAGTGTTCTCGGCGGTGCGTCTGGGCGTGAAGCCCGAGATTAACGCCGTGGCCAGTCTGATTCTGCTGGCGGTGTCGATCGTGACCTTCATGGTCTGGTTCTTCAGCCGCCGCGCCGAAGAAGCGCGCAAAAAAGCCATCCAGCAAGCCATCGAAGAAAGCGCTGCCGATTCTTGGAAACAGCCGGACGTGCGTCGCGCGCCAAGCCCGGAGGCTGCGTAAGCACTAATGGGTTGGCCTCATTCTCGAGGCCAACCCAATTCAAACTGTAGGAGTGAGCCTGCTCGCGATAGCGGAGTGTCAGTCAGGAAATTTCCAACTGACAGGAAGCCATCGCGAGCAGGCTCACTCCTACATGGGTTTTATGCAGTCCAGGGAGAGTTGCGGATGACTTCAACGAAGTTCATCGGCTTGAACCCCGGCTCTTGATCCTTCAGCACGTCAGTCTTCACATTGCCGAACGTGGTCTGCGGACGATGACGCAAGCCATCGGCAAACGCGCAGATGATGCACTCCTTGAAACCTTCCCCACGCGGGTGCGCATGCACCACCGCCTCGCGCTGCACGGTGCTGAAGGCTGCGTAATCCATACCCAGCACGTCCATTTCCACACCAGCGGTCACCAGCGCCACGGTTGGGCGCAGATGCTTGGGCACGCCCGGCGTGGTGTGCAAGGCAATCGACAGCCACACCTGTTCGATGTCGTCATCACTCAACCCGTAGGGTTTGAGAAACGCCGCCGCCGCGTTGGCACCGTCCACTTCGAAACGCTCGTCATCACTGCGATGACCTTCGACCAGACCGAGGTCGTGGAACATCGCACCGACGTAAAGCAGTTCCGGATCGTAGGCAAGTTGCTGGCGCTCGCCGCTCAATGCACCGAACAGAAAGACCCGGCGCGAGTGGTGGTAGAGCAGGTCGGATTCGATGTCGCGGATGTATTCGGTGGTGGCGCGGGCGAGGGCGCTGTCGGGGATTTTGATGCCGGCGATGGTTGTGGTCATGGGAGGTTTCCTCACTAAAACGCCGTTGTGGCGCTGATGGGGAAAGTCTGTTCCCGATGCTGAAAGGGGACAATCGACGCATGGCTGCGATCCTTGCCATTCGACGCGCAAATCGTGCCAAGCTAAAAAGATCGCAGCCTGCGGCAGCTCCTACATGGGAACGCGGACACCTGTAGGAGCTGCCGAAGGCTGCGATCTTTTGCTCTTAAAGGGGGAATCCACAGCCATGAACAAAACCGTCGCCATCGTGGTGTTCGCAGGCGTGCAGTCACTGGATGTCAGCGGCCCCATGGATGTGTTCGCCGAGGCCAATCGCTTCTTGGCCGCCGAGGATCACTATCGGCTCGAAGTGATCGGCGTCGAACGCGGCCCGATGGCCTGCTCCAACGGGTTGAACCTGAATGCCCATTGGCATTTCAGCGAAGCACTAGATGCCTACGACCTGTTGCTGGTCGCTGGCGGGCCGCAATTGCCGTTCATGGATTTCGGTGCGCCATTCGACGCTTGGCTGCGCGAGGCCTGCGCACGGGCGCAGCGTTTCGGCTCGATTTGCAACGGTGCGTTCATGTTGGCACGGGCGGGATTGCTGGAGGGGCGCAGTGTCACCACCCATTGGAACGATGCCGAGGCGTTGGCGCAGTTGTGTCCGTCAACGCAGGTCGAAGCCGATCGCTTGTATGTCGAGGACGGCACGCTCTACACCTCGGCGGGGGTCACGGCGGGAATTGATCTGTCGCTGTATCTGCTGGCGCGTGATCACGGTGCTGAAGTGGCGCTAAGCGTGGCTAAACGGCTAGTGGTGTTCACCCAGCGGTCTGGTGGCCAGTCGCAGTTCAGCCCGTTCCTCACGCCGCACGCGGAACCAACGTCGGCGGTGGCGCTGGTGCAGTTGTATGTGCTGGCCAATCTCACTGGCGACCTGACGATTGCTGATCTGGCCAATGCGGCAAACATGAGTGCGCGTAACTTTTCTCGGGTGTTTGCTCGGGAGGCGAAGGTGACGCCGGCGGAGTTCGTCGAGCGAGCGCGGGTGGATGCGGCGCGGGTGATGCTGGAGAGCACGGCGGCACCGTTGAAGACTGTGGCGTATCAGTGCGGGTTTCGTGACGCGCAACATATGCGCGGGGTGTTTAACCGGCGGTTGGGGGTGACGCCGCAGCAGTTTCGGCTGAATTTTGCGGCGATGGTTTGACCCTCACCCCAGCCCTCTCCCAGAGGGAGAGGGGGCCGATTCGGGGATATTGGGGAGATACGCCGACGTGATGTTGCTGTACCGAATCCATAATCGACTCGATCTCTCAGGTCGGTGCATAGCGAAAGACACCTCGGTCAGTCCCCTCTCCCTCTGGGAGAGGGCTAGGGTGAGGGGCTTTTAAGGCGCTGCCCGTGCCGGCAAAAGCTTCAACGTACTGCGCGTATTCGCTGTCACCTCTTCGTCGTTGAAATGCGCTTGCACATATATCCCGTCGACATACGCCTCAGCCTGATCGTCATAGTGGCTGTCGAACGCCACACCGCTCTGCCCGACCGGGTTAATCGTCAACCCATGCGCCGGATCGGCAAAATCCACCAAGCGCCGTGTCGACGGCCCATAAGTCACCGGCCATGGCGCCGGGCCGATCTTCGCCGACAGATTGTTCGGCACTTCATGACTGCCCGGCGCCGCAAACGGCCCGACATTGAAAATCCGATCCAGCGGCTTCTGCTGTCCCAACGGATGGCCGTGAGTCAGCGTATGCGCCGCGCCCCATTTCCACTCGGCAGAGTTATCGCCCAGGGTCTGCTTCAAGTGCTGCATGCTCGCCTGCCACGCTGTGCGCACGACATCGGCGCGGGTCTCTTTGGCCGGCGTGTTGCGGTTATCCCACCACGGTGAGTCGGCGTTCGCCGCCAGCTTCGGCAGCGCCGCGTCGATCACCCGCGTCGATAGCAAGGTGTCGAAAAAGTCATTGCCCAACTCATCGCGCATCGCCGCATCGGCCAGGTCGTAGAGAAACTGGTTGAACACCGTCGCACTGACCGAATCCAGCGGATAGTCGCCCGGCCATTGCGCCAGTTGCTCGACCAGTTTCAGTTGCGCCGGATCGCTGACCACCTCGCGCAACACCGGCAGCAACGGTGCGAGCAAGCGTGGGCCATAACCGGTCGCCGTGCCCAGTTGCAGTTTCTGATTGGCTTCGTTGGTCCACTTCACGTTCTTGTCGCTGAGCTGGCGATTGAGTTGCTGCCCGCGATCGGCAAGGTTGTAGTAACCAGGAATCTCCATGCCGGTCGGCGACACGGGCTGGAAGTTGGCCGAGACGATGTAGCCGCGTGCCGGATTCTCTTCCTGCGGGTTGGCGCTGAACGGGTAGAAACCGTCCTTGTCGGCCTGATTGCTGCTGCCGTCGAGAATGAACTCCGGTCTGACTCCGGCCGGGCGCTTGGGCAGTAATGCCGAGGCCCACCAGGCGATGTCACCCTTGGCGTTGGCGTAAACCAGGTTCAGCCCTGGTGCCTGCACTTTCGCCGCAGCGGCGCGGGCCTTGGCCAAGGTGTCGGCACGGTTGAGCTGGTAGAAACCTTCGAGGATCGGGTTCGGCGTTTCGAGAAAGGCCCACCACATCGCAATCGGGGTTTTGCCGGCAGCGGTGCCCAAGGCATCGTTGACGATCGGGCCGTGGGGCGACTGGCGCAGGGTGAGGGTCACCGGCGTCTGGCCTTTCACGTTGATCTGCTGCTCGGTGACGACCATGTCGGTCCATTGGCCGCGATACCAGACCTGATTCGGGTTGTCCGGGTTGACCTTCTCGGCAATCAGATCGAGATCGTCGTTCTGGAACATGGTCAGGCTCCAGCCGAAATCGAGGTTGTGGCCGAGAAAGGCAAACGGCACCAGCGCTTGATGATGGCCGTACAACTCAAAACCCGGCGCCGACAATTGCGCCTCGTACCACACCGACGGCACCGAGAAGCGAATATGCGGGTCACCGGCCAGCAGCGGTTTGCCGCTCTGGCTGCGGCTGCCCGCGATGACCCAGGCGTTGCTGCCTTCGAACTGCGGCAGGCCGTTGTCGATCAGCGCTTGTTCGCTGAGGCGGGCGAGGGCATTGAGGTCTTTCCAGTCGCCGGCGGCGAGGGCCGGCGCAGGCTTGGCGTGACCGTTGACCAGTACACCTTTGGGCTGCCAGTCGAGGTCGAACACGTTAAGGTAATCGGCGCCGAGCTGATCGCGCACGTAGGTCAGCAGCGGCTCGGTGCGAAATGCGGCGGCAAAGCTGTAGGCCATGTAGCCGGCGACGCTGATGCTGTCTTCTGCCGTGAACGGCCGCTTGGGGATGCCCAGCACGTCGAACTCGATCGGTGCGGCGTGGCTGTCCTGATACTGGTTGATGCCATCCAGATAGGCTTGCAGGCCCTTCCACGCTGGCGACTGTTTATCGAGACTGGCGACATAACTGGCCGCGCGCTCACGGATGCGCAGGCTGCGGAACAGTTTGTCGGTGTCGAGCAGCTTCGGCCCGAGCACTTCGGCCAGTTCGCCCCGGGCGAGGCGACGCATGGCTTCCATCTGGAACAGCCGGTCCTGGGCATGCACGTAGCCGAGGGCGCGGTAGAGATCGGTTTCGTTCTCGGCACGGACGTGCGGCACGCCGCGTTCGTCGTAGCGTACGGTTACCGAACCTTGCAGATTGCGCAGTTCGACCTGGCCCTGGCGCGTCGGTTGTTTGCTGTAGACATACCAGCCGACGCCGGCAAGCAGAACAACGATGAGCAAGCCAGTTACGGTGAACACGCGCTTCATGGTGACTCCTTGTGCATGCGGGATTGCCGCCCGTCGGGCTGCAAACAATTAGCACAGACCTTCTGTGCCGTGCAGCGCTGTCCTTGAAAAGTCCGGAATGCCTTACTTCGCCTCCACCGGCCACGGGCAGTAGCAACCGACCGCCAGGGTGTGCGTGGCATTGACCGGACGATCTTGCGTCAGGGCATTCAAAATCGGTTCGATAAAGCTGTTGCTGGAGTTGCAGGTCAGGCCTTCGCTGTACGGGCCGAAGTACGCCAGCTTGCCGCTGCGGTCCCAGATCGCCACGGCCGGGCTGGCCGGCACCTGTTCGGAGCCGGGCAATATGGTGATGGTTTTCAGGCTGCTGAGGGTCGCGGGTAACTGGCCGTGGCTGCCAGTTTTTTGCACGGCGAAGAACTCAACGCCTTTGGCGCCGAACTGCTCGACCATCTCGGTCAGGTGCTGCTGATTACCGACGTTGCACGGACAGGCCGGGTCCCAGAAGTGCACCAGGCGGATCTTGCCGGGACCGGCGAGATTGTCCGGCAGGCGCAGCGGATCACCGGAAAACACCGCCGTGTGTTCACTGAACGCACGCAGATAACGCCCTTGAAACCAGTCATACGCCGCCCACAGCACCCCGGCGCAAATCAGCGCGAGCAGGCTGGCAAACAGTGCGGTGCGGTAGGGCGAACGCATGGATTTGGTTCCTCAGAGGCGGGCTAGCTTGCCATGCTTGCTCCGACAGATGAATATCGCAGGCCGATAAAGTCTGTTTACCGCTTTGGAATTGCCTTATGTCTGCCACTTTCGACCCTGATCAAATCCGCGCGAGCCTCAAGCCTTTGGCCGAGTGGCAGCCGTTGTCGGACGAGGCGAAGGCGTACCAGCAGTTCTATAAAACCGATTTCCCCCATCGCGATGTCTGGCGTGGCATGGGCCGTTTCGAAGTCGACGGTTATGAGTTGGTCAGCCATTGCTGGTGGCCGGAGAAGGTCAAGGCGACGCTGTTTCTGCTGCACGGCTACTACGATCACGTCGGGCTCTACCGGCATGTCATCGAGTGGGCGCTGGATCAGGACTTCGCGGTGATCGCCTGCGACTTGCCGGGCCATGGTCTGTCGAGCGGGCCACGCGCAAGCATTCGCGATTTCTCTGAATATCAGGACGTCCTGCAAGCGTTGTTCGCCGAGGCGCAGTCGATCGCGCTGCCGCAGCCGTGGCATCTGTGCGGGCAGAGCACCGGCGGGGCGATTGTGGTCGATCACTTGCTCAACCATGGCGAAAACAGCCCGGCACAGGGCCAGGTGATTTTGATGGCGCCGCTAGTGCGCCCGCGGGCGTGGGGTTGGTCGCAGCTCAGTTATTACCTGCTCAGACCTTTTGTCAGAGGCGTCGCGCGACGCTTCAGCGAGAACTCCAACGATCCGGATTTCCTGCCGTTTCTCCAGGCCGATCCGTTGCAGCCGCGACGCTTGCCAACCAAGTGGGTGGGGGCGTTATCGCGCTGGATCATTCGCGTCGAGCACGCGAAAAAAAGTCCGCGACGGCCACTGATCATTCAGGGGCAGGCGGACATGACGGTCGACTGGCAGCACAATTTGCAGGTGATGAAGTGGAAGTTCGACCGGCCGCAGATCTTGCTGCTGGCCGAGGCGCGGCATCATCTGGCGAATGAGACGGTGGAGATGCGGGAAGAGTATTTCGAGTTCTTGAGCAAGCGGATCAGGGGCCGGAATCTCTAGCGCTTGTGAGGGCCCCTTCGCGAGCAAGCTCGCTCCCACAGGGGAGTCGGGGTGTTCACAAATGTTGTTTCCACTGAAGATCCAGTGTGGGAGCGAGCTTGCTCGCGAAGGCGGCTTATCGGGCGACGAAGATCACTGCCCGACCGCCAACCC
>NZ_VCNJ01000002.1 GCF_005938625.1 Pseudomonas fluorescens | reverse complement strand
GGTAACCATTTCATTAGTTGACCGAGTTCACTCAGATCCCCTGTGGGAGCGAGCTTGCTCGCGAAGGCGTCCGCACAGGCAACACTTGAGCAATGCCCCACGCCAGTTCGAAAACCAGAAAAACCAGCAATATCGAACTGGCGCCGTGCAACAAGGCGTACGCCTGCCAAGCCGCAAACAGAAACCTGGCCACCGCGTCATACCGTCCATAGAGCGCCTGCGGATCGCGAATCCGCAGCACCGCCCAAACACACACCACCGAACCCAGCAGATTCGCCATCAACATATGCACAGACTGAAACGCTGGCAGTTCGCCGGGTAAATTCAGTGCGGTCAAAAAACCATGCAAAACGGCAAAACTCCACGGCGTGGCAAACGCCGCCGTGACGATCAAGTCATACCAGGCGCTGCCGCGCACCACATTGCGATACTGCGTTGAAGTCCACATATTCCTTGCTCCAGAAATTCAGGGAGCATCCACGGTAAAGCCTGGAGTATGCTCCAGGGTCAATACCTCTTTTGAGAACCAGCATGCGCATCGGTGAATTAGCCCAGGCCAGCGCCGTCAGCCGTGACACCCTGCGTTTCTACGAGCAACGCGGGTTGATTGCGGCGCAGCGCAGTGCCAACGGTTATCGCGACTATCCGCCGGAGATGGTGCAACTGGTGCTCTATATCAAGACTGCGCAGCGCCTGGGATTTACCCTCGGCGAGATCGGCGATAGCGTTGCCGCATTGTGGAACGCTCCCGATCCGGACAACGCCGTGGCGCAGTTGCTGCGCGACAAGCTGCAATTGATCGAAACCCGCATGGGCGAACTCGGCGCGCTGCGTCAGGAACTGCAACTTCGCCTCGGTCAGGCCTGTCCATTGAATCCATGATCCTCATTCATCAAGGAAGCCCCTCATGTCTGCAAAAAACGCACTGATCATCGGCGCCTCCCGTGGCCTTGGCCTCGGTCTGGTGAAAACCCTGCTCGCCGACGGCTGGCAAGTCACCGCCACCGTGCGCAATCCTGCCAATGCTCAAGCGCTGCAAGCGCTGGGCAACGTGCGGATCGAGAAGCTCGACATGGACGATCAGCAAGCGGTGATCGCATTGAGTCAGCAACTCAAGGGCGAAACCTTTGATCTGCTGTTCGTCAACGCCGGGGTCAAAGGCCCGGCCGATCAGACCCCGGGCGGCGCGACACTGGCTGAAGTCGGTCAGCTGTTTTTCACCAACGCGGTGGCGCCGATCAATCTGGCCCAGCGTTTTGCCGGGCAGATTCGTGACGGCAGTGGTGTGCTGGCGTTCATGAGTTCCGGACTGGGCAGCGTGACCGTGCCGGACGCGCCGGAACTGGCGCTGTACAAGGCGAGCAAGGCTGCGCTGAATTCGATGACCAACAGTTTTGTCACGCAACTGGGTGAGCAGAAGATGACAGTGTTGTCGCTGCATCCGGGTTGGGTGAAGACCGATATGGGCGGCGAAGGGGCTGACCTCGACGTGGAAACCAGCACCCGTGGGCTGGTCGATCAGGTGAATGCGTACACCGGCAAGGGTGGGCATCACTTCATCAATTACAAAGGCGAAACCATTCCCTGGTAAGCATACAAATCCTTGTAGGAGCTGCCGAAGGCTGCGATCTTTTGATGTTGTTTTTAGGATCAAAAGATCGCAGCCTTCGGCAGCTCCTACAGGGGTTGTGTATTTTGGTTGTGTGGTGAATGGTCGGGTTGGGCTTGCCCGATGCGGCGTTTTATTTGAAACTGCGCACCTCGTCCCCCGCGGCGACCCTGGATCAGCAGACAGGGCATCACTGAGCTGGCAACCCTGAACCCATTTTCAGAGGAGCCGGCAACATGCCCGCGACCCGTACCTGGTTAAAAAATCCCCTCGCCATTTTCACCTCTAACGAGCTCGATGCCCGTGGCGGTCTTGTCGTGCAAGACGGTGTCATCGTCGAAGTCCTCGCAGCCGGCCAACAGCCGTCGGCGCCGTGCAATGAAGTGTTCGATGCCCGCGAGCATGTGATCCTGCCGGGCTTGATCAACACTCACCATCACTTCTATCAAACCCTCACCCGCGCTTGGGCGCCGGTGGTCAATCAGCCGTTGTTCCCGTGGCTGAAAACCCTGTACCCGGTGTGGGCGCGTCTGACACCTGAGAAACTCGCCCTCGCCACCAAAGTCGCTTTGGCCGAGCTGCTGCTGTCGGGCTGCACCACCGCGGCCGACCACCACTACCTGTTCCCGGACGGTCTGGAAAACGCCATCGACGTACAGGTCGAAAGCGTCCGTGAACTTGGTATGCGCGCCATGCTCACTCGCGGTTCGATGAGCCTCGGTGAGAAGGACGGCGGCCTGCCACCGCAGCAGACCGTGCAGGAAGGCCAGGTGATTCTCGACGACAGTCAGCGCCTGATTCACGAGTACCACGAACGTGGCGATGGCGCGCAGATCCAGATCGCGCTGGCGCCCTGCTCACCTTTTTCGGTGACCCCGGAAATCATGTCGGCCAGCGCTCAACTGGCGAACAAGCTCGACGTGCGCCTGCACACGCACCTGGCGGAAACCCTCGATGAAGAAGATTTCTGCCTGCAGCGTTTCGGCCTGCGCACTGTCGATTATCTCGACAGCGTCGGCTGGCTCGGCCCACGTACCTGGCTGGCCCACGGCATCCATTTCAATCCGGACGAAATCGCTCGCCTGGGTCAAGCTGGCACCGGCATTTGCCATTGCCCGAGTTCGAACATGCGTCTGGCTTCCGGCATTTGCCCGAGTATCGATCTGACTGACGCCGGTGCGCTGTTTGGTCTGGGCGTCGATGGTTCGGCGTCCAACGATGCCTCGAACATGATTCTCGAAGCGCGTCAGGCGTTGTACATCCAGCGTCTGCGTTACGGCGCCGAGAAGATCACCCCGGAACGCGTGCTGGGTTGGGCGACCAAGGGTTCGGCGAGCTTGTTGGGCCGTACCGATATTGGTGAGATTGCCGTGGGCAAGCAGGCGGATCTGGCGTTGTTCAAGCTTGATGAGCTGCGCTTCTCCGGCAGCCATGATCCGATTTCGGCGCTGTTGTTGTGCGGCGCCGATCGTGCGGATCGGGTGATGATTGGTGGCAAGTGGCGTGTGGTTGATGGGCAGGTTGAAGGGCTTGATCTGAAAGGCCTGATTGCCGATCACAGCCAGGCGGCGCGCCAGCTGATCGCCGGTACCTGATCCCCCTCCCCATCTGATCATTCCCACGCTCTGCGTGGGAATGCATCTCGGGACGCTCCGCGTCCCAGCAGCGGACGCAGAGCGTCCATGGCGGCGTTCCCAAGCGGAGCGTGGGAACGATCAATCATCAGAGGCCTAGCAGGGACAGCATGATGAAGGTCGCGAACAGCACGAAGTGCGTCATGCCTTCGATGGCGTTGGTTTCGCCGTCATTGAGGTTGATCGCGCTGACGATCAACGTCAGGAAAATCATCACCGTCTGCACTGGTGTCATCGCCATCTGAAACGGCTGGCCGGTATACAGCGCCATCGCTTCCATAACTGGCACCGTCAAGATCACCGTCGACAGTGACGCGCCCATCGCAATGTTCACCACCGACTGCATGCGGTTGGCCAACGCTGCGCGCAACGCGGTCAAAATCTCCGGTGCTGCTGAAATGGCCGCCACCAGAATCGCCGTGATCACCGGCGGCGCGCCCGTGCCTTCCAGACCCAGATCGAGGGTCTTCGACATCACTTCGGCCAGTGCGCCGATCACCACAATGCCAAACACCAGAATGCCGATCGACAGGCCAATACTCGGTGCTTTCACCTGCGCGTCCTGCGGTTCTTTCTTGCGGCGTTTGTCCGGGTAGCTGTAACTGAAAAAATAACTGTGCGGGCCGACTTGCATGCGCAGAAACAGCGCGTAAAGCACCACCATTGCACCGATGGTGAACGCCGAATAAATCTTCCAGTTGGCCTCGGGAATAAACTCCGGCACCACCATCGACACGCCCATGGCGGTGAGGATCATCACGCTGTAGCTGCGCGCGGAATCGTCGTTGTAGGACTGTTCGCCGTGCTTGATCCCGCCCATCAGCGCAGCGAGACCGAGGATGCCGTTGATGTCGAGCATCACCGCCGAATAGATCGTGTCACGCACTAACGTGGGCGACGCTTCGTTGCTCATCATGATTGCCAGAATCACCACTTCGACCAGCACGGCCGCGAGTGTGAGGATCATCGTGCCGTAAGGGTCACCGACCTTTTCCGCGAGCAATTCGGCGTGATGGGCGACGCGCATCGAGGCGGCGACGATGAAAGCGATCAGCACCAGACCGGCAGTCAGCGCGACGGTCTGGCCGCTGTGCAGCATCCAGTGTTCCAACGGATAGGCGACGCACGCGGCGATGACGGCCAGTAGCAGAAAGCTTTCTTGCTTGAGGATGGTGAGCATGGCGGGCCTTTTGCCGAAGAGTGCGAATGAGCTACTGACTGCGGGGCGACGCTAACGTTTCGTTACACCTTAGCGCACCAACCGATAGCGTGAATCCGCTGACTTGCACTGCGTTGGTTCTGGCGCTGAAAAGATCGCAGCCTTCGGCAGCTCCTACAGGTTGCGCATTCTCATGTAGGAGCTGCCGAAGGCTGCGATCTTTTTGTTTGTTGTCCTGTTGGTCAGCAATTTGCATTGACCCTGACCACACACAACAAAATGGAGTTCGAATTCATGCAAATACGTCCGCTGCACAAACTGCTGTGCGCCGCCCTCGGTCTGGGGATCAGTCTGAGCGCCAGCGCTGCCGATCCGCTGAAGGTCGGTTTCGTCTACATCGGCCCGATCGGTGACCACGGCTGGACGTATCAGCATGAACAGGGGCGCAAGGCACTCGCCGAGAAGTTCGGCAATCAGATCACCACCAACTACGTCGAGAACGTCGCTGAAGGCGCCGACGCCGAGCGGGTGATCCGCAACATGGCCAAGGACAACTACGACCTGATCTTCACCACCTCTTTCGGCTACATGAACCCGACGCTGAAAGTCGCCAAGCAATTTCCCAAGGTGACCTTCGAACACGCCACCGGCTACAAACAGGACAAGAACCTCGGCACCTATCTGGCGCGCACCTACGAAGGTCGCTACGTCGGCGGTTTCCTCGCGGCGAAGATGACCAAGACCAAGAAAATCGGCTACGTCGCCTCGTTCCCGATCCCCGAGGTGATCCGCGACATCAACTCGATTCAGTTGGCCTTGAACAAATACAACCCGGGCACCGAGATCAAAGTGGTGTGGGTCAACTCCTGGTTCGACCCGGGCAAAGAAGCGGATGCGGCCAACGCGTTGATCGATCAGGGCGTCGACGTGGTGTTCCAGCACACCGACAGCCCGGCGCCGATTCAGGCCGCCGAACGTCGTGGCGTGTACGCGGTGGGTTATGCCTCGGACATGGCGCACTTCGGGCCGAAAGCCGTGCTGACGTCGATCGTCAACGACTGGGCACCGCACTATATTCAGGCGACGCAGAGCGTGATCGATCACACCTGGAAATCCCAGGACTACTGGGGCGGGTTGAAGGAAGGCACGGTTGAACTGCCGATCAGCGATCTGGTGCCGGCACCGGTGAAAGCCGAGGCCGAGCAGATCATTGCTGACATCAAGAGCGGCACGTTCCAGCCGTTCACCGGGCCGATCAAGGATCAGGCCGGGGTCGAGAAAATCCCGGCGGGCGTGAGCGCGACGAATGCGGAACTGGCGTCGATGAACTATTACGTGGAAGGCATGAAGGCTGAGATGCCGAAGTAACCCACTTGACCCCGATCGTTCCCACGCTGCCGCTCGGGACGCTCTGCGTCCCTGCCAAAAGCGGACGCAGAGCGTCCATTGAGGCATTCCCACGCGGAGCGTGGGAACGATCTCCCGTACTTTTCAAGGATTGTGTATGGATCAGCTTCCGATCATCGATATCAGCCCGCTCTACTCCGACGACGAAAACGCCTGGCCTGCGGTCGCCGGGCAGATTGACCAAGCCTGCCGCGAATGGGGCTTTTTCTACATCAAGGGTCATCCGATTTCAGCGCAACGCATCACAGCCGTGCTTGATCAGACTCAGCGTTTTTTTGCTCTGCCCACAGCGGAAAAACTCAAGATCGACATCACCCAGACCCGCCACCATCGCGGCTACGGCGCCATCGCCACTGAGCAACTCGACCCGAGCAAACCCAGCGACCTCAAAGAAACCTTCGACATGGGTCTGCACCTGCCGGCCAGCCATCCCGACGTGCTCGCGGAAAAACCTCTACGCGGGCCGAACCGTCATCCAGCGCAAGCGGGATGGGCAGACTTGATGGAGCAGCACTACCTCGACATGCAAGCCCTCGCGCAAACCCTGCTGCGCGCTATGACCCTCGCCCTCGACATCGAGCGCGACTTCTTCGACAGCCGCTTCGTTGATCCGGTCAGCGTGCTGCGCATGATCCATTACCCCCCGCGCCACACCGCCAGCTCCGCCGAGCAGCAAGGCGCCGGCGCGCACACCGATTACGGCTGCATCACCCTGCTCTATCAGGACAGCGCCGGCGGCCTGCAGGTGAAAAATGTCAAAGGCGAATGGATCGACGCGCCACCGATCGACGGCACTTTCGTGGTCAACCTCGGCGACATGATGGCGCGCTGGAGCAATGATCGTTATCGCTCGACCCCGCACCGGGTAATCAGCCCGCTGGGCGTGGATCGCTATTCGATGCCGTTCTTCGCCGAGCCGCACCCGGACACGCGCATCGAATGCCTGCCCGGTTGTCAGGACGCACAGCATCCAGCCAAATATTCGACGACCACTTGTGCCGAATTCCTGCTGTCGCGCTTCGCCGATACCTACGCTTATCGCCGTGAGCAAGAAGCTGTGTGATGGATCGCTTGGTCAGGTTTTGCCAATTGTTTCGGCGAGCATCTGTAGAATGCCGTCATTGCACCTGATGAGAAAAGAATATGTACGACTGGCTCAACGCCTTGCCCAAGGCTGAACTGCACCTGCACCTGGAAGGCTCGCTGGAGCCCGAGCTGCTGTTCGCCCTGGCCGAACGCAACAAGATCGCCCTGCCGTGGAATGACGTGGAAACCCTGCGCAAGGCTTACGCCTTCAACAACCTGCAGGAATTCCTCGACCTGTATTACCAGGGTGCCGACGTGTTGCGCACCTCGCAGGATTTCTACGACCTGACCTGGGCGTACCTGCTGCGCTGCAAAGCACAGAACGTGATTCACACCGAACCGTTCTTCGACCCGCAGACCCACACCGACCGGGGAATCCCGTTTGAAGTAGTGCTCAACGGCATCGCGGCGGCATTGAAGGATGGCGAGCAGCAACTGGGTATCACCAGCGGTTTGATCCTCAGCTTCCTGCGCCACCTCAGTGAAGAAGAAGCCGAGAAAACCCTCGATCAGGCGCTGCCGTTCCGTGACGCGTTTGTCGCGGTCGGTCTGGACAGTTCCGAGATGGGCCACCCGCCAAGCAAGTTTCAGCGCGTGTTCGATCGTGCCCGTCACGAAGGCTTCCTGACCGTCGCTCACGCTGGCGAAGAAGGCCCGCCGGAGTACATCTGGGAAGCCATCGACCTGCTGAAAATCCAGCGTATCGACCATGGCGTGCGCGCCATCGAAGACGAACGTCTGATGCAGCGGATCATCGACGAACAGATCCCGCTGACCGTGTGCCCGTTGTCGAACACCAAACTCTGCGTGTTCGATCACATGTCGCAGCACAACATTCTCGACATGCTCGAGCGTGGCGTGAAGGTCACGGTGAACTCCGATGACCCGGCGTATTTCGGTGGTTACGTGACCGAGAACTTCTACGCGCTGCATGAGCATTTGGGCATGACTCAGGATCAGGCCAAGCGCCTGGCGCAGAACAGCCTGGATGCGCGCCTGGTAAAACCATAAGCAACACCGCAAAACCCTTGTAGGAGTGAGCCTGCTCGCGATAGCGGAGTGTCAGCTAAAAATCTATATCTGACACTCCGCTATCGCGAGCAGGCTCACTCCTACATTGGATCGGTGTTAGCCGATAGATTGGGCTTCAGTCAGCTCTTCCAGGGTTTTCCCCCGCGTCTCCATCCCGAACAACCACACCACCCCCGCCGCAATCGCGAAACATGCTGCCCCCAGCGCGAACACCCCGCCCTGCCCGGTAATCGGGAACACCAGCCCGGTCACCAACGGCCCGAGCAGAGAACCCACGCGGCCAATCGCCGAGGCAAAGCCCGAACCGGTTGCCCGCGCCGACGTCGGATACAGCTCCGGTGTGTAGGTGTAGAGCACCGCCCACATACCGAACAGGAAAAACTGCATCAACAGCCCGGTGCCGATCAGCAGCGCCACGTTGCCGCCAAATACCGCGCTCTGCCCATACAGAAACGCCATCATCCCGCCGCCCAGCAACGTGACGATGCACACCGGTTTGCGCCCCCAACGCTCGACCAGCCACGCCGCCATGAGAAATCCGGGGATCCCGCCCAGGGAAATCAGCACCGTGTAATACACCGACTGCGTCACGGCAAAACCCGATTGTTGCAGCAACGCGCTGAGCCACGACGTCAGACCATAAAATCCCAGCAGCGCAAAGAACCACAGACTCCAGATCATCGTCGTACGCTGGCGATACTGTGGCGACCAGATCTGCTTGAGCGCCGCGAAAAAATCGCCGGGCGGCGTCACGGTGCGCGGCAAACGAATCGGTTCTGGCAACGCGGCACCGCCGAGCGACGAACGTACCCGCGCCTCGATGCCATTCAACACCTTGTCGGCCGCGTCATGCTTACCGGCCTGCTCCAGCCAGCGCGGTGACTCGGGAATGAAAAAGCGGATCGCCAACACAAACACTGCCGGCACTGCCAACACCAGAAAGATGTCGCGCCAGCCAATTAACGGCAGCAGAAAGTAAGACAGTACGCCGGCCGCCACGAAACCGAGCGGCCAGAAACCATCCATCAACGCGATGTAACGCCCGCGTCGTTGCGCCGGAATCAGCTCTGACAGCATCGACTGGGCGATCGGAAACTCCATGCCCATGCCGATCCCCAACAGGATGCGAAACAGCGTCAGCGTCTCGACCGTTTGCGCCGTCGAGCACAGATAACTGGCCACGCCCCACAACACGATGCTCCACTGAAACACCGGTTTGCGCCCGAAGCGATCGGCGAGCATGCCGGACAGCGACGCTCCCAGCACCATGCCGAAAAAACTCGAACTGGCGAGCAGTCCCGCTTGCGCAGTGCTCAGACCGAACTCGGCTTTGATCGAGCCCAGCAGGAACGTCATCATCGCCAGGTCCATGGAGTCGAAGAAAAACGCCAGGGCGATGATGATGAAAATGATCCGGTGATAACCGCTGATGGGCAGTCGTTCCAAACGTTCTGCTGCGCTATAGCCGTGTGTGTCCATGCCGCCTCCCCCATCCGAAATGTCCCCGGATCGAGTGTGCGCGATAGCGACACGGTGTTCGTGCTGGATGCGACCTGTTCGCAGCCGTGGACGACGCCAGAAGTGCTGGCGTCGAATGCGAGTGCTCTACAACGCCATTTCCAGCTCGTTTTCCTTGGCGAAACGATGCAGTTCCCGTTGGCCGGTGGTCGTCAATTGCAAGGCTCTTGAGTCGTTGGGCAGTGTCAGCCAACCGGACTGCATGAACAGCTGCAACAACGCCGCGCCGAGTGAGCCACCCATGTGCGGACGGCGCTCGCTCCAGTCCGGGCAAGCGCACGCCACTTGTACGTTGCGATGAGCCAGCGCCTGAATGAACACGCCGCGCCCGGCCAACAATTTCGCCCCTTTGTGGGTCACCACGACGCGTTGTTCAAGCTGCTCGATCCAGCCGGCATCGAGCAGCCGCTGATACAGATCCGCCGCCAGCGTGCCGCCGAGGTGGTCATCGCAAAAACGCGCACGCAACAACGAGGACGGCGCGGTCTGCGGTTTGGCCATGGGGGTGGTGCGTTTGAATACTTCGGGAATTTCCCTTGGAGCACTGGCGATGGTCGCGCTGGCCAATGCTTCTATCGCGGCCCCGATCTCCGGTGCCGAGAGACGGAAAAAGCGTTTGCGACCACGGACTTCGACCTTCAACAGACCACCCGTGGAAAGCCGCGCCAGATGTGCGCTGGCCGACGACGGCGACAGCCCTGCCAGTAGCGCAAGCTCCTCGGTTTGCCGGGCCGAGCCATCCATCAACGCCCACATCATCGCGCTGCGCTTGGGGTCGGCCAGCAGCGTGGCAATCTGGCTGATGCAAGGTGCATGTTCCATGTGTTCACTCCCTGTTGAATCGTATCGTCTACTGCTCGGAGACATCTTGGCCGGTAATGAGTCATCGGCCAAGACGCGAAAATCGCCATGAACCGGGGCGAGGCAAGCCGCTGACGCAGCCTGCTCCGGCACAGAACCCGCAGCAGTTGCGCGACCGTCACTCGAAGACTGGCGACGCGATGCGTGGGTCTCCGGGCCGGGGTGTCGGTGCTGGCATGAGGCGGCCGCTAGTATAAGCGGGTTAGCTCCCGCGTCCCGCGCCGGGGCCTGCACAGGTGGTGATTGTTCCTGACAGAAATTTCTCTATTTACCTGCGACTAATGATCAACTTCCGAAAAAACGGGAAATTGACTACTCAATTCAGCGCATCGGCTGGCGAGCATTTCCCTCAGAAGGTTCACCGGCTTACTCAATTGGGCGCGATGGGCGCACAGCAAATTCAGCGGTGCGCGCTCACAAAGCAGCTCTGGCAGAAGCACTTTGAGCCGCCCGGCGAGCACATCGGCACCCACGTCCAGCCACGACTTGTAGGCAATTCCAGCGCCGGCCACCGCCCACAGGCGCACAACGTCGGCGTCATCGCTGAAACGGTCACCACTGACGGTCAGACCGACTTCACGTTTACCGTCGTGAAAACTCCAGTGGTCATGAACCCGGCTGCCGAGCATGTACAGCAGGCAGTTGTGCTGGGCCAATTGCTCAAGCTGACGTGGTTCGCCGTGCCGGGACAGATACGCCGGCGAGGCGCACAGCACACGCCGGTTATTCGGGGCGATGGGTAAGGCGACCAGACTTGAGTCTTCCGGCTCGCCATAGCGCAAGGCGACGTCTACCGGTTGCCGAAACAGGTCGGCGATGCGGTCGCCAAGCAGCAAACGCACGGTCAGCTTCGGGTGCTCGCGCTGGAACTCATCGAGCCACGGCAGCAGCAGGTTGCGGCCGAAGTCCGAAGGCGCCGACAACTGCAACACCCCGCTGACCTGATCCTGCCCGCTGGCCAGCAGACGCCGGCCTTCATCGAGGTTGCTCAGTGCCGCACGCGCATATTCAAGAAAGCCTTCGCCCTCGGCCGTCAGGCGCAAACTGCGGGTCGAGCGAGCGAGCAGGCGCGCACCGAGCTGCTGTTCGATTCGCTTCAACGCCGCACTGGCGACGGCTGCAGACATGTCCATGACCCGCGCGGCCGCCGAAAGACTGCCCAGATCCGCCGCCCGGACAAACAACTGCAAGTCGTCAAAACGCAGCATGCTCAGCCTCGATTATCAAAAAAATATTGAAAGAGACTACTCTTTTAGCCGGTTTTATCTTGTAGAGAAATAGCCAATCATCTCTCCATCGCATTCATCCCGCTTCTCTGGAGCCGAGCATGTCCCAGCCGTTCACCGCTATCGCCACCCTGATTGCCAAACCGGGCCAACAGGATCTTCTTGAACAGGGCCTGCGCGCACTGGTTGAACCGAGTCGCGCCGAAGAAGGTTGCAGCCAGTACGACTTGCACCGCGATCTCACCGACCCACAGGTGTTCTATGTGATCGAGCACTGGGCCAGCGAAGCGATTCTTGAGGCGCACAACGCCAGCGCGCATTTCCAGCGCTTCCAGGCCAGCGCCGGCCACAGCATCGAACACTTCCAGCTCAAGCGCCTCGGCGCGATTGCCTGATCCCTTCTGCTATTACCTGTACGGAGCCACTCATGAAAGCCATCGCCTATTACGCGTCCCTGCCGATCAGCGACGCCAAATCCCTGCAAGACATCGAACTGCCAGAGCCGGTCGCCGGCCCGCGCGACCTGCTGGTGGAGGTTAAAGCCATCTCGGTCAACCCGGTCGACACCAAAGTGCGGCAGAACGTGGCGCCGGAAAACGGCGCGGCGAAAGTGCTGGGCTGGGACGTTGCCGGTGTGGTCAAGGCTGTTGGCAGCGACGTGACGTTATTCAAGGCTGGCGACAGAGTCTTTTACGCCGGCTCCATCGCCCGTGCCGGCGGCAACAGCGAACTGCACGTGGTGGATGAGCGCATCGTCGGCCATATGCCGCAATCCCTCGGTTTTGCCGAAGCCGCCGCGCTGCCGCTGACCGCGATCACCGCCTGGGAATTGCTCTTCGAACGTCTGCAAATCCGCGAAAGCAAAACCAATGAAGATCAGCGCCTGCTGATCGTCGGTGCGGCCGGCGGGGTTGGCTCGATCCTCACGCAATTGGCCAAGCAATTGACCGCTCTTAAAGTCATCGGCACTGCGTCCCGCGAGCAGACCCGCGACTGGGTCAAAGAACTGGGCGCCGACCTGGTCATCGATCACAGCCAACCGCTGAGCGAAGAGCTCAAGCGCGCCGGGATCGACAGCGTGACCCACGTTGCCAGCCTGACCCAGACCGACCAGCACCTGGATCAACTGGTCGAGGCGCTGGCGCCGCAAGGCAAACTGGCACTGATCGACGATCCGAAGTCGCTGGACATCAGTAAACTCAAGCGCAAGAGCCTGTCGCTGCACTGGGAGTTCATGTACACCCGCTCGCTGTTCGAAACGCCGGACATGATCGAGCAGCACAAACTGCTCAATCGCGTGGCTGAGCTGATTGATGCCGGGACGTTGAGGACCACGGTGGGCGAGCATTTCGGCACGATCAATGCGGCGAACCTGCGTCGCGCCCATGAGCTGCTGGAAAGTGGCAAAGCCAAGGGGAAAATTGTTTTAGAAGGTTTCTAAGATCAAAGGATCGTAGCCTTCGGCAGCTCCTACAGGGGCTGCCGGAGGTTTTTTGCCGTCAGTCCGATGCTTGACCGTTGTCACAATTGCGATCGTATTCAGGTCTACAATCGAAGCCTCTGCGATACATCTTTTACGCAAGGGAGGTCAGCAATGAAGATCCTGATAAAAGAAGTGGCAAAGTCTCAATGGCAGGTTCGTCTGGACCAACACGCTGTGACATTCCGCAGTGAAGCCGAAGCATTGGCCTTCACCCGCACCCTCGAAGCGCGACTTTGCGCGCCCCATCAGATTCCCGACCGCAGCCAGCAGCGCGCCGCCGGCTGAGGCTTTTATACCTCGGCCTGAGCTTGCGCCAAAGCCCGGGCATTCTGCAGACGGCGGGTGAGCAGCGCCACGCACACCACCAGCAAACCGCACAGGCTGATGACCATGGCCATCGGCACGGCGGTGCCGTCGTGCAACACCCCCACCAGCGCCGAAGCGCCGGCGGCGACACTGAATTGCATGCAGCCGAGCAGCGCCGAAGCACTGCCGGCCCGTGCGCCCTGCCCGTTCATCGCGCAAGCGGCGGCGTTGGGGCTGATGCAACCCAGGCTCGATACGCAGATGAACAGTGGAATCAGCAGCGGCCACAAGGATTCGGTATGCATCGCGCTGACCGCGAGCAGCGTCAGCCCGGCGGCGAAATACACCCACACTGCCCGCGACAGCAGGAACGCCGGACCACGTTTGGCCAACAGCCGTGCATTGACCTGCGCCACCAGAATGAAACCCGCCGCGTTGGTGCCGAACAACCATCCAAAATGCTCGGCCGGGACGCCATACAGTTTGATGAAGATGAACGGCGAGCCGGCGATGTAAGCAAACATCCCGGCAATGGCGATGCCACCGGTCAGGGCATGACCGAGATAAACCCGATCCTTGAGCAGGCGCCCGTACTGACGCAGTGCGCCGGACAACGGCTGGCGCGGCATGTGCGCGGGCATACTTTCCGGCAACCCCAGCGCCACCGCCAATCCGGCCAGCGCACTGAACCCGGTCAGCACCAGGAAGATCGACTGCCAGCCTGTGGTATTGACCAGCAGACCGCCGAGCATCGGCGCCAGAATCGGCGCCAGGCCCATCACCAGCATCAATTGCGAGAAGACTTTCGCCGAACCCACCGCGTCGCATTTGTCACTGACCACGGCCCGGGAAATCACCATCCCCGCACAACCGCCCAATGCCTGGACGAAACGCGCACCGATCAGCCACTCCAGGTTTGGCGCATAAGCGCAGGCCAGGGATGCCAGGGTGAACAGCGTAAGCCCGACGAGCAACGGAATGCGTCGGCCAAAACGATCCGCCACTGGGCCATAGGCCAGTTGGCCGATGGACAAGCCGGCGAAATACGCCGCCAGCGTCATCTGCACGTGTTTCTCGTCGGTGCCGAACGCCAGCGCCATCGAGGGAAATGCGGGTAAATAGAAGTCGATCGCCAAGGGCCCGAAGGCGGTCAAGGCACCGAGAATCAGAATGGTACGGAAGTTCATCAGGCATCCAGGTTGGCAAGTCGGCAGCCCGACAGTCTAGCCGCGCCCGGACGCCTTGAACATTCCGATAGCTCGCTAACTATAAAAACAGGCGAGTTTCACTGCGTAGCCTTCTTCGCTGATGACCTCAATCACCTGCTCGGCGCTCAGCGCACTTTCGACGCCGACCGCTTTCGCGGCCAGGTCGACACGCACGCTGGCCGCCGGATCCCTGGCCTGCACGGCATTGGTGATGGCTTTAACGCAGTGACCACAGGACATGCCTTGAACATTGAACACTTGCATGGAATAACTCCCTTGAGTGAGATTGCCGGCAGTTTCGAGCTTGCCACGATGGCAAGGTCAAGTTCTTGAATAAACTGCCGGGCTGGCAATCGGCGCCGCGCTCGGCCAAGCTGCGTACATCAATGACTCGATTCAGGAGATTCAGCCATGCGCTGGTCAGCTTTCAGCCTGTTTGGCTTTCTCAGTCTCTTTGCCGCAATTCCTACAGTGCAAGCCGCTGGTGAGGATTATGCGGTGCTGATTATTTCCCGCGAGCGTCTGGAAGTGTCGACCTCCTGCGAGATCGGCGTGTACATCCAGGATCAGCTGTCGGCGCGACTGCTGCAGGAGCAAAGCATTTCCTTCAACCTGCCGCCGGGCACTGTTTCGCTGCGCTTGAAGTTGCTGCCGGGACAGGTCGCCGGCTGCAATCCGGGGATGCTCGCGCCAGGGTCGCAGGAGATCAAATTGCATGCCGGTGATGTACTGAAGTATCGGTTGGCGATGAATTCCGAAGGCGTCTACTTGAAGCCTGCGGCTCTCGAATACTGAGTCGCTAGCCAAAAGATCGCAGCCTTCGGCAGCTCCTACAGGGATTGCATTCCAATGTAGGTGCTGCCGAAGGCTGCGATCTTTTGCTTTTGAGATTGGCGCTTGACCTTGCCCGCATGGCAAGGTTGATCCTTGTAGGCATCTACTACAGGGAGTACGACCGATGTCCGATTCCATCACTTTCGATCTGCCGATTGCCGGCATGACTTGCGCCAGTTGCGCCGGGCGTGTCGAGCGGGCCTTGAGCAAAGTCAGCGGCGCCAGTGCCGTCAGCGTCAACCTCGCCACCGAGCAAGCCCGTGTGCAGGCGCCCGGCGACAGCTTGCCGGCGTTGATGGACGCGGTCGAACGTGCCGGGTACAGCGTCCCGCAGCAAACCATCGAGCTGAACATCGAGGGCATGACGTGCGCCTCGTGCGTCGGTCGCGTCGAGCGTGCGCTGAACAAAGTCCTCGGGGTGAAAAGCGTCAGCGTCAACCTCGCCAACGAACGTGCACACCTCGAATTGCTCGGTCAGGTCGACCCACAACGCCTGATCGAGGCCGTCACCAAAGCCGGTTATTCGGCCAGCGTCTGGCAAGCTGAACACCCACAAACCGATAACCAACAGCTGCGGCTGAAACATGAACGCTGGGCGCTGATCTGCGCGATCGCCCTGGCTCTGCCGCTGGTGGCGCCGATGTTGCTGCAACCGTTCGGCATCCACTGGATGCTCCCGGCCTGGGCACAATTTGCCCTCGCCACGCCGGTGCAATTCATTTTCGGTGCACGCTTCTACGTCGCCGCGTGGAAAGCCGTGCGCGCCGGCGCTGGCAATATGGACTTGCTGGTCGCCCTCGGCACCAGCGCCGGTTATGGCCTGAGTCTTTACGAATGGGCCACCGCTGCCGGGCGCATGCCGCACCTGTATTTCGAAGCGTCGGCAGTGGTTATCGCTTTGGTGCTGCTTGGCAAATACCTGGAGAGCCGCGCCAAACGCCAGACTGCCAGCGCCATCCGCGCGCTGGAAGCGTTGCGTCCGGAGCGGGCGATTCAAGTGATCGACGGCCGCGAGCAGGATGTCGCCATCAGCGCGTTGCGCCTGAACGACCTGGTTCTGGTCAAACCCGGCGAACGTTTCCCGGTCGATGGCGAAGTCATCGAAGGCCAGAGTCATGCCGATGAAGCGCTGATCAGTGGCGAAAGTCTGCCGGTGCCGAAACAGCCGGGCGACAAAGTCACCGGCGGCGCGATCAACGGTGAAGGGCGCTTGCTGGTGCGCACTCAGGCGCTCGGTGCGGAAACCGTACTCGCGCGTATCATTCGTCTGGTCGAGGACGCTCAGGCCGCCAAGGCGCCGATCCAGAAACTGGTGGATAAAGTCAGCCAGATCTTCGTGCCGACGGTGTTGCTGATTGCCTTGGTGACACTGATCGGCTGGTGGCTCTACGGCGCGCCAATCGAAACTGCGCTGATCAATGCGGTCGCTGTTCTGGTCATCGCTTGCCCGTGTGCACTGGGTCTTGCGACGCCGACGGCGATAATGGCCGGCACCGGAGTCGCTGCGCGCCACGGCATTTTGATCAAGGACGCCGAAGCACTGGAGCGCGCCCATGAAGTCAGCAGTGTGGTGTTCGACAAGACCGGCACGCTGACCTCTGGCACACCGCGTATTGCCCATTTCAGTGCGGTCGATGGTGATGAAAACCACCTGCTGAGATTGGCCGGCGCACTGCAACGCGGCAGTGAACATCCGCTGGCCAAAGCAGTGCTGGATGCAGCCGCCGAGCGCGGCCTGACGGTGCCCGATGTCAGCGACAGCCAGTCGCTGACCGGTCGTGGCATCGCCGGCAGTCTCGATGGTCGACGTCTGGCGCTGGGCAATCGGCGGATGCTCGAAGAAAGTGCTTTGAGCGCGGGTAACCTCCGCGAATCTGCCCTGGCATGGGAGGCCGAGGGCCGCACCCTGTCGTGGTTAATCGAACAAAGTCCTGAACCGAAAGTACTCGCCTTGTTCGCCTTCGGTGACACCTTGAAACCCGGTGCACTGGAAGCCGTGCAACAACTCGCCGCCCGGGATATCCACAGCCATTTGCTGACCGGCGACAATCGCGGCAGTGCCAAAGTCGTCGCCGAAGCCTTGGGCATCAGCAATGTCCACGCCGAAGTGCTGCCAGCCGACAAAGCCGCGACCGTCACCGAGCTGAAAAAAACCGGTGTAGTCGCCATGGTCGGCGATGGCATCAACGACGCTCCGGCCCTCGCCGCTGCCGACATCGGCATCGCCATGGGCGGCGGCACCGACGTGGCCATGCACGCGGCGGGCATCACCTTGATGCGCGGCGATCCACGGCTGGTGCCAGCGGCGCTGGAAATCAGCCGCAAGACTTATGCAAAGATCCGTCAGAACCTGTTCTGGGCCTTCGTCTACAACCTGATCGGCATTCCGCTGGCAGCCTTCGGCTTCCTCAATCCGGTGCTGGCCGGTGCGGCCATGGCGCTGTCGAGCGTCAGTGTGGTGAGCAATGCGCTACTGTTGAAAACCTGGAAACCCAAAGACCTGGAGGAGCACCGATGAACATCGGTCAAGCTGCCAAACACAGTGGCCTGAGCGCGAAAATGATCCGCTATTACGAGTCGATCGGCCTGCTCAAGGCAGCGCATCGCACCGATAGCGGTTACCGGGTCTATGGCGACGATGACCTGCATACGCTGGCATTTATCAAGCGCTCGCGGGACCTGGGCTTTTCGCTGGAAGAGGTCGGCAAACTGCTGACCCTCTGGCAGGATCGCCAACGGGCCAGCGCCGATGTGAAGGCCTTGGCGCGCCAGCACATCGACGAGTTGAATCAGAAGATCCGCGAGCTCGGCGAGTTGCGCGACACCCTGCAAGACCTCGTCGAGCACTGCAACGGCGACCACCGCCCCGACTGCCCGATCCTCAAGGAACTGGCCTCGGGCTGCTGCGCGCAACCCGCCCGCGCTTGAGCGCCAACAGCCTCACCGTGAGCAACGTGCCGAGGGGAATGCCGTGGAACAGCATGACCACGGCCCCCGGCGTCCACCACGCGTAGAACGGCGCGGCGATCAGCATGCCGATGCCGAACCCGGTCATTTGCAGCAAGGTCAGCACGCTGAAAATCGGCAGACGCAACTGCTCGGGTTCGCGTTGCAGTCGCGACATCAGCCCGACTTCGGAAAAACCGTCTCCCAACCCCGCCGGCAAGGAAAACAGCAGCAGACCGTAGAGGCTGTGTTGCTGGAACATCAGGATAAAGCCGCAGGACATCAGCGCCACGCCGAAGAAAAACCGTCGCTCCAGATGAATGTTGTCCGAGCCCTTGAGACGGCTGGCGATTCGCGCACCCAGCAGTTTGCCGCTGGCCCACACCGCGAGCATCAGACCCAACGTGGTGCTTGCTGACTCCGGCGTGAGCAGTTTCGAGACGATCGGAAAGCCAACGTTGTGTGCGGCACTGCCCAAGGTGTCGGCCATCGTCACCGCAAGCATCGCGGCAATCACAGGCGTAGCACGCAAACCTTGCTGGAGCGCTGACCATTCGCCGCGTTCGGTTTCCTCGTTGGCTGTTGCAGGTTCAAAACGCAGCGGCACTATCAACAATGCTGCCAGCAGGTAGGTCAGCGCATTCAGGGCGAACACCGTTTCAAAACCAAACCCCGCGACCAGCAAACCTGAAACCAGACTGCCACCGACCATTGCGGCGGATGACGCCGAGGTGATCCAGGCGTTGGCCTTGAGCAATTGATCAGCGGGGATCAGACGCGGCAACTGGCTGTTGAGGCCGATGGCAAACATCGAGTTGCCCAGGCCCAGACCGAAGGCAATCACCGGCAACAGCATGGCTTGCTGGCTGACGGGCACGATCAACAGCAAACCGAGCACGCTAGCGCGCAGCAGATCAAACGCGATCAGCGGTGCGCGTCCGCTGCATCGACGGTAAAACGCGGTGCCAATCAGACTGGCAAAGATCCCCCCGCCCACACGACTGGCGAGGAAAATCCCGACGCTCATGGCGCTGTTGCTCAGCAGGTAGACGTAGGTGGCCAGCGCGACCATGTTGAGGAAGGCGCCGAAATCGGAGATCAATCGGGCCGTGACGATCAGGTGGGTGTTGCGCGGGGTGGTCACATTCAGTCCTTGAGTGTGGTTGGAGCGGTGGACAGTAGACGCGAAATTGCGTTGATCCGAAAGTGCCCCTCACCCTAACCCTCTCCCAGAGGGAGAGGGGACTGATTGGGGGATGCTGCGGAGGTGCGCCGACCTGATAGTGCTTTACCGAATCCTTAATCGACGGTGTTTCACTCAGATGTTTTGCCCATTCCATAATCGACGAGGTATTTCAGGTCGATGTATAACGCCAGACACCTCGGTCGGCTCCCTCTCCCTGAGGGAGAGGGCTGGGGTGAGGGGCTTCTAGGGATTCTGATTCAAACAAAAAACCCGGCCGAAGCCGGGTTTCTCGTCAAGCAATCACTGCATCCACGGTGGCGGCGGTGGTTCGTCGGACTTGCCTTTCGGCTCGTCGTCCGCCGCACGGATCGCCTGCTTGCGTTCCTCGTCGAGGCGCGCTGCTTCGATCTCGCGCAACACCCCGCCAACATCGGCCAGGTCTTCCGGATCATCGAACTCACCGGTCAGCACACTGTTCGGGTGCAAGGTGCCGGCTTCGTACAACGCCCACATTTCCTTGGCGTACTTGGTCAGTTTCAATTCCGGTGCAAAGCGACCGAAGTACGAAGCCATGTTGCCGACATCGCGCTCCAGCATGCTGAACGCGTGGTTGTTGCCGGCAGCATCGACGGCCTGCGGCAGGTCGATGATGACCGGGCCGGTCGGCGTCAGCAGCACGTTGAACTCCGAGAGGTCACCGTGCACCAGACCGGTACACAACATCAGCACGATCTGCGAAATCAGGAACGCGTGATACTCGCGCGCCTGATCCGGCTCCAGCACCACGTCGTTCAGACGAGGCGCGGCATCGCCGAATTCGTCGGCGACCAGTTCCATCAACAGCACGCCGTCGAGGAAATCGTACGGCTTGGGCACCCGCACGCCAGCACCGGCCAGACGGAACAGCGCCGCCACTTCGGCGTTCTGCCAGGCATCTTCGGTCTCTTTGCGACCGAACTTGGAGCCCTTCGCCATCGCCCGTGCCTGTCGGCTATTACGAACCTTGCGGCCTTCCTGATACTCGGCCGCCTGGCGGAAACTGCGTTTGTTCGCCTCCTTGTAGACCTTTGCGCAACGTAACTGATTGCCGCAGCGCACCACATAAACAGCTGCTTCTTTACCACTCATCAGTGGGCGCAGCACTTCGTCGACCAGACCGTCCTCGATCAGGGGTTCAATGCGTTTTGGAGTCTTCATCAGCTTTTATTGTGGGTCCTTTATTACCAAACACGCGAATGTCACTCGTTATACGGCAATCCTCGCATCACGGGGAGGGGTTGCCGACCTGTGAACGTTGAGAATGCACACACTGTGCCGGATTAAACAGGGCCAACTCTGCGCTCGCGCATCGACCGTGGGGAATCATAGCCGAGGCCGTTGTACTTGTTGGTACATGTCTTCAAGGGCATTTGCGACAGAATCTGACATCCGGCTGTTAACCCTTCGGAAGATTTTTGCAAAGTCGCCTCAATTTCCCTGTTTTGCAGCCGAAGCCCTCAATGACAGAGGGATTTGTCCGACAATCGTTCAAAAACAATCAGCGATGCCGCACTCAGGGAAGCGGGTGATTCACAACGTTTTCGGCTGCCAATAAACCACAAGTCATCTGCACTGCGTGGGCCTACAAGAAAATCTGGAGCGCGGATGAACATCAAACAGAAATTGACGTGGGCGTTTGCAATCATCGCCTGCTTGCCGGTGGTTCTGGTCGCGACCCTGGTGGTGATGAACTTGCGCAGTGATGCCCGGGACAGCTTTGTCGACAGCAGCGGTCGCGAGATCCGTCAGGTCAGCAATGCCATGCAGCTGTTTTTTGACGGCATCAGCCAGAACGTCGACTACCTGGCGTCGCAACCGCTGATCAAAAACACCGACGACAGCCTCAAGACTTACATGAGCGGCAACGCCGAATCCATCCCGCAGGGCGAGATGGACAAAAAGGTCTTCGCGTTCCTCCAGGATCTGGGCAACGCCCACCCGGCTTACGCCTACGCCATCGTCGGCACCGCTGCCGGCGGATATGTGTCGTGGCCGGACGACCCCAAACTCAACAACTACGACCCGCGTCAGCGACCGTGGTACAAGGCCGCACAGGCCAAACCGGGCAAGCCGTTCCGTACCGCCGCTTATTACTGGGCGCAGGACGATGCAACCTACGTCAGCACCGTGCGCACCATCGACAACAAACTCGGCAGCAATGGCGGCGTGGTCAGCATTGACGTGACGCTCAAGCAGCTCACCGAGATCGTCAAGCAGATCAAACTGGGCGAAACCGGCTACCTGATGCTTCTGGAAAACAGCGGCACGGTGCTGGTCGATCCGAAGCAGCCGGAACACAACTTCAAGCCGCTGGACAGCCTCGGCGAAGGCTATGCACAACTGGCCAAGGCCGGCAAAGGTCTGGTGGAGGTCGAGCTTAACGGTGAGCGCTATATGGCCAACGTCTGGCCGTCGGAGCAATTGGGCTGGACCTTCGTCGGCCTGATCAAGCAGAGCGATGTAATGAGCGCCGCCACGCAACTGACCTGGCTGATCGCGATCATCGCCGCCGTGCTGGCCGTGCTGTTCGCCGTAGTCGGCGCCAGTTTTGCCAGCTTGATCGTACGCCCGATCCGCAGCGTTGCCAGTGGTCTGGAAGGCATCGCTCAGGGTGAAGGCGACCTGACCAAAAACCTCGACATCCGTGGCAACGATGAAACCGCGCAACTGGCCAACTGGTTCAATCAGTTCCTCACCGCGATCCGTAGCCTGATCCAGCACATCGGCGGCGCCGCCGGGAAAATCCTCGCGACCTCGCAGAGCTCGACCCGAGTCTCGAGCGACATGGCCGAAGCGGCCGGGCGTCAGCGCGAAGCCGTCGACATGGTCTCGACCGCCTTCCACGAAATGGTCGCCACTGCCAATGAAGTCGCACGCTCGTGCAGCCAGGCGGCAGACTCCGCCGACAGCGGTCAGCGTCAGGCCCGCCAAGGTCAGCAGCAGATTGATGCGGCGGTAAACAGCGTCGACCAATTGAGCCAGGAGCTGGAGCAATCGGCGCAGTCGATGCAGCAACTGGAGCGCGACAGCAACGATATCCAGTCGATCCTCGGCACCATTCGTTCCATCGCCGAGCAGACCAACCTGCTGGCGCTCAACGCCGCCATCGAAGCAGCGCGCGCCGGTGAGCAGGGCCGCGGTTTTGCTGTGGTCGCCGATGAGGTGCGCGCACTGGCCAAACGCACGGCGGATTCGACGGCAGAGATCGATGGTCTGCTCGGCAATCTGGCCAAGCGCACCAGCCAGGTCACGCAACAGATGCATGCCAGCCTGCAGGTGTCGCAGCAGTCGGTAACGCGCATCGGCGAGGCGCGCGAGAGTTTCGGGCAGATCCGCGAGTCGGTGGATGTGATCCGTGACATGAACACGCAGATCGCCACCGCCGCTGAAGAACAGCATCAAGTGGCTGAGGACATCAATCGCCACATCAGCCAGATTCACGGGGATGCGCAGTTGGTGGCGGAACTGGCCAACTCGGCGCGTCTGGATTCGCAGAGTCTGGCGGGATTGTCGAATGAGCTGGATGGGTTGGTCAGACGGTTTCGTACCTGAACCTCAACAGCCACCCTCATCGGAACGCCGCCCGCCCAGCCCTCTCCCACAGGGAGAGGGGGTTGACCGAGGTGTCTGGCGTTATGCATCGACCTGAAATACCGCGTCGATTATGGATTGGGGCTCAACATCTGACTGAAACCCCGTCGATTTTGGATTCTGTAAAGCAAGATCAGGTCGGTGTAACTCTGAAGCATCCCCCAATCAGTCCCCTCTCCCTTTGGGCGGTCCGACGTTTCGGGAGGGTTAGGGTGAGGGGCTCTTTTAGCGTTCAATGATGGCGGTGACGCCTTGGCCCCCAGCGGCGCAAATCGAGATCAGCCCCCTGCCCTTCCCCGCCGCGTCCAGCAACTTCGCCAGGTTCGCGACGATGCGCCCACCGGTCGCCGCAAACGGATGCCCGGCCGCGAGCGAACTGCCCTTCACATTGAGTCGACTGCGATCGATAGAGCCCAACGGCGCGTCAAGGCCCAAACGGGTTTTGCAGTATTCGGGATCCTCCCAGGCCTTCAATGTGCATAGCACCTGCGCCGCAAACGCTTCATGAATTTCGTAGTAGTCAAAATCCTGCAGGGTCAGGCCATTACGCGCCAGCAGCCGTGGCACGGCATACACCGGCGCCATCAACAGGCCTTCCGCACCGTTGACGAAATCTACCGCCGCCGCCTCACCATCGCGCAGATAAGCCAGGATCGGCAAGCCGCGCTCTTTCGCCCACTCTTCACTGCCGAGCAGCACCACAGACGCACCATCGGTGAGCGGTGTGGAGTTGCCCGCCGTCAGCGTGCCTTTGGCGCTTTTTTCAAACGCCGGTTTCAGCGTCGCGAGTTTTTCCAGGGTCAGGTCCGGGCGCAGGTTGTTGTCACGGGTCAGGCCAAGGAACGGCGTCATCAAATCGTTGTGCCAGCCTTCGCTGTAGGACGCAGCCAGCTTGTGGTGACTTTCGAGAGCCAGCTGATCCTGCTCTTCACGCGGGATGTGCCAAGTCTGCGCCATCAGCTCACAGTGCTGGCCCATCGACAGGCCCGTGCGCGGTTCGCCATTGCGCGGAAATTCCGGGATCAGGTGTTGCGGCCGCAGTTGCAGAAAGGTTTTCAGCTTGTCGCCGGTGGTCTTGGCGCGGTTGGCTTGCAGGAGAATTTTACGCAGGCCCTCGCTGACACTGATCGGCGCATCCGAGGTGGTGTCGACGCCGCCAGCAATGCCGCTCTCGATCTGACCGAGGGCGATCTTGTTCGCCACCAGGATCGCCGCTTCCAGGCCGGTGCCGCAGGCTTGCTGAATATCGTAGGCGGGCGTCGCCGGTGACAGGCGCGAGCCGAGCACGCATTCACGGGTCAGGTTCATATCTCGTGACAATTTCAGCACCGCGCCCGCCACCACTTCGCCAATGCGCTGGCCGTGCAGGTTGTAGCGTTCGATCAGGCCTTCAAGGGCGGCCGTGAGCATCGCCTGATTACTGGCCGTGGCGTACGGCCCGTTGGAACGGGCGAAGGGAATGCGGTTACCGCCAATGATCGCGACGCGGCGCAGCTGACTCATGAATGACTCCTTAGAAAATTTCGGATTGAAACAATCCCTGTGGGAGCGAGCTTGCTCGCGAAGAGCGCGGCACATTCACCAATTTTTCTGACTGATACGACGCCTTCGCGAGCAAGCTCGCTCCCACAGGGTCCGCGCATATCTGCAAGACCTGCTAAACCTCAGTGTCTAGCGTAGGCCTTATTGCGTGGATCGAACGATTGATTGCCATCGACAGTCCACACTTTGAACCCCAATTTCTGGAGAGCGTTCCATGTCTGACCGCTATATCGACTTCGCTAACTCGTCCATCGGCCATCGTCTGGTCGGGGCGCTGGGTCTGCCGTCGCCGGTGCGACTGGAGCGTTGGCAGGCCGGGCGCCTGCGACCGGTCGAAGGTGCACTCCTGATCGGCGGCGGGCCGCTGGCCGAACGCGTCAACGCTTTCGCCAACCGTTTGACCGAGAGTATCTACCGCTACGGCGAGCAACCGGCGAGCGCCACCGAATGGATTCCCGGCCACGGCCCGAAACTCAAAGCTGTGGTATTCGACGCCAGTGAATTACTGCACACCGACCAGCTCAAACAGCTGCGCGAATTCTTCCAGCCGTTGATGAAGAATCTTGAGCACAGCGCCCATCTGGTAATTCTTGGTCGTGCGCCGGAAACCCTGACTGACCCGTTTGCCGCGAGTGCGCAACGAGCGCTGGAAGGGTTTTCCCGTTCGCTGGCCAAAGAGCTGCGCAGCGGCGGCACGCTGCAACTGATCTACGTCGGCGAAGGTGCTGAAGATCAACTGGAAGGTCCGCTGCGGTTTTTCCTCTCGCCGAAAAGCGCGTTCGTGTCCGGACAAGTCATTCGCCTCACAGCTTGTGCGACGCCAGTGACTGACTGGACGCGGCCACTGGCCGGGCGCAAGGCGCTGGTCACCGGTGCTGCACGCGGCATCGGTGCGTCCATTGCCGAAACGCTGGCCCGTGATGGCGCCGACGTGATCCTGCTCGATGTTCCCCCAGCGAAAACCGATCTGGAAGCCCTCGCCGCGCGCCTCGGCGGTCGTGCGATTACCCTCGATATCTGCGCCGAAGACGCCGCCGCGCAACTGGTTGAACAGTTGCCTGACGGCCTCGATATTCTGGTGCACAACGCCGGCATCACCCGCGACAAAACCCTGGCCAATATGACCCCGGAATTCTGGGACGCTGTGCTGGCGGTCAACCTCAATGCCCCGCAAGTGCTGACCAAAGCCCTGCTCGACAGCGGCACGCTGCACGATGACGCGCGGGTGATTCTTTTGGCCTCGATCAGCGGCATCGCCGGCAACCGTGGGCAGACCAACTACGCCGCGAGCAAGGCCGGGCTGATCGGTCTGGCGCAGGCCTGGGCACCCACACTGCTGGCACGCGGCATCAGCATCAACGCCGTCGCCCCCGGTTTTATCGAAACGCAGATGACAGCACACATTCCGTTCGGCCTGCGCGAGGCCGGGCGGCGCATGAGTTCGCTCGGTCAGGGCGGCTTGCCGCAAGACGTCGCCGAAGCGGTCGCGTGGCTGGCGCAACCGGGCACCGGCGCATTTACCGGGCAAGCGCTGCGGGTCTGTGGACAAAGTGTTCTGGGGGCTTAGGCATGAGCATCGAATGGCACACGCTGGATCGTGAACCGAGTCTGCCCGGGCTGTACGCACGGGCGGCGACTCGTCGCAAAATCACCGGCACACACTTGCCTGACGGCGGCTTGCGCTGCTGGGTCGATGTCGATGGCAAGCGTCTGGCGGCCTATCGCAAGGTGTGCGGATTCGTCGATGACGCTCTGCTGCCGCCGACGTATCCGCACATCCTCGCCTTCGCCTTGCAGATGCAATTGCTCACCGCCAGGGAGTTTCCGTTTCCTCTGTTGGGGTTGATCCATCTGAGCAATCGCATTCGCGTGTTGCGACCGATGGGCGGGATCGGTCGAGCGCAAGTGAGCGTGCGTGTGACAAATCTGCAAGCGCATCCCAAAGGTGCAACGTTCGATCTGCTGACCACGCTGGATGACCAGCTCGGGCCGTTGTGGGAAGCCGAAAGCCAGATGCTCTGTCGGGGTGTGAAGCTTGAGGGCGAGGCTGTCGAGCAAACCTGGGAGCCATCGCAATCATTGGTGGAGGTGGCGCGCTGGAAAGCCCCGGCCGATATCGGTCGGCAATACGCCAAAGTCTCCGGAGACTACAACCCGATCCACTTGAGCGCGGCGAGTGCAAGGCTGTTTGGCTTTCCAACAGCCATCGCCCATGGTCTGTGGAACAAGGCACGCACACTCGCGGCGCTGAGCGATCATTTGCCCAAGGCCAACCTCGAGATCGCCGTGCACTTTCGCAAACCGGTGCGCCTGCCCAGTGAAGTGACGCTGCTGGCGAGCGCGGCGGGGTCCAGTGGTGAGTTGCGCCTGGTCGGTGCACAAGAGCTGGAACACATGGTCGGGCAGTGGCAACCCATTGCCTGAGCACGCGCGACACCGTTAATTGTGTGTATATAACTTAAGTTTTTGCCGCCCTTCCCCCCTTCGCCGAAAAATCCCGGGCCTTGATTATCAAGGCCTTTTTTTGCGCGGCTATCACCTGGGTATTAGTCCTTAGGCACTGAGTTTCGCCTTGTATATAAAGGCGTTAATACCAACTTGAGAATGGTCTGGAACCTGCCCATGGACTGAGATTGAGCACAACGGGCGAAGGCATCACCGGCAATAGACCGGCGAGCCATCGAAGACAACGTACGTTGTGACAGGTGCAAGGAATCTCGATCATGAAAACTCAAGACGTGTGGTGCAAATCAGCAATCGCTCTGGCATTGATTTTCTCCCTTGGCCTCGCCGGCTGCAGCAGCGGCGGTGGCGGCCATCACAGTAGCTCCGGCAGTTCGTCGGCGGACGGCACCGCTGGCACTGGCGGTACATCGGGTACTGGCGGCACGGGTGGCACCGGTGATACCGCAGGCACTGGCGGAACCGGAGGCACGGGCGGTACTGGCGGTACGGGCGGAACCGGTGGCACCGATCCGACCAACCCGACAAATCCAACGGATCCTACCAACCCGACCAATCCAAACCCTACGCCGTTGGTGACCACCACGCTGGTGCAGGATGTCGGCACCACCGTGGCCGGTGTTGGCGATGGCGTCGGCCAGATCGGCGACTCCCTGAGCAGCGTTCCGGTGGTCGGTGGCGTGGTACAGAGTGCGGCCAGAACCGCCGGCAATGTTGTCACTACCCTGGGTGATGGCATTGGCAACGGCGTCGGCAAACTGGCCACAGATCCTAATGGCCTGACCACCACCGTGGCCTCGGTCGGCGGCGTGGTCACGGATGTCGGCAACGGCGTCTCCGACCTCAGCGGCAAACTGGCAACCGCCACGAGCAGCGTGCCGGTAGTCGGCGGAGTCGTCACCAAAGTCGCGCCGCTGCTCGATGGTGTCGGTGAGAAAGTCACCATGCTCGGTAATACCCTCGACACCACGCTGACCAGCGGCCCGACCAGTCAATTGACCAATAAACTCGGCGGTAGCCTGGTGCCCGTAATCGCCATGGTCGAAAGCACAACAGACAAAATCGGCGATGCAACCGGCCTTGGCGACCCGCTCAAAGGCGTGGTGGCGAAAGTCGGTGGCGCCGTCGATGGCCTGGGTGACAAGGTCACCGATGCCGGTAACGGCAATGCCGTGACCAATACGCTCGGTGGCGCCTTGAGCAATACCGGCACAGCGGTCGGCAAGGCTGGCGGTCTGGTGTCCAACGGCACAGGTTCAGGCACTGGCGGCGTGGGCGGCGGCCTCGGTGGAACTGGCCTGCTGCAAACGGTGGGTGGCGCAGTGGTCAACGTCGGCGCAGGCTTGAATGCCGGTAATACCAATGGCGTGGTCAGTGCCGGCGGTGTCACTGCTGTTGGCTTGGGCAACACCGTCGCTTCGCTCAACACCGTACTCGGCGGCTCGGGTTCACCGATCACCGCAACGACTTCACCCTTGGCTACCGTTGGCAGCGCCCTGGGCAACGGCCTGAATCCGGTCACCAGTGCCGTCACCAACCTGACCCAGCAAGTCGGTGGGGCCACCGGTCTCGGCTCGCCTGTCGCCGGTCTCACCGGTCAGGTCGGCGGCGCTGTCAGCAATATTGGTGGCGCGATTGCCGCCACCAACAACCCGGTCACCACAGCAGTCGGTGGTCTGGTCAGCAACGTCGGCGGCACTGTCGCCGCCGTCGGTGGACTGGTCAACGGCGGTGCCAGCGGGGGCACTACCGGAGGCGGTCTGGGCGGTGTACTCGGTGGTCTGACTGGCACCCTGGGAGGCAACAAACGCTAAATTGCACCTGGCCGATTCGACGGCCTCACCTACAGCGCCTACGCTTGGTTGAGGGCGGAAGATTCCCACGAATCTTCCGCCTTTTTTCTTAGGAGAAATCAGCCCTGCGCTGTGATCTGACCATGGAGTGTCCTATGCGCGTAATGGCATCCCTGCTGTTCCTCAGTCTCAGTTCCGCCGCCCTCGCCGACACCCTGCCGAGCTTTCTCAACAGCAATGAAACCATCCGCAACCTGCCGGTGCCGAACTTGCCGGCGGACGCCTATCGACCGAGTGCCACACCGGTGCAAGTGCCGGACGCCGGTGCAGCCGCCGCGCAGCCCCTGTTGATGGACACCAAAATCAATCTGCAAACCGTGCAGATCGAAGGCGGCACCCTCTATCCACTCAACGAACTCGCCGAAATCTACAAGCCCCTGATCGGCCGCCAAAGCAACCTCGCCGAGCTGATCGAAGCCACGCGCAGCATCACCCGGCGCTATCAGCAGGACGGTTATCTGCTGTCCTACGCGTTCTTGCCGCAGCAAAATTTCAATGACGGCGTAGCGCGCGTGGTGCTGGTGGAAGGCTACGTACGCGATGTCCAGATCCAGGGCGATGTCGGTCGGGTCAAAACCCTGCTCGACAAACTGGCGGCGAAAATCCAGGCCGAACGGCCGCTGACCCGCAAGACCTTCGAGCGCTACACCACGCTGATGACGCGTATTCCCGGCGTGACGATCCAGGCCCAGGTACCACCGCCCGGTACCACCGACGGCGCGACAACGCTGGTCGCCCAAGCCAGTCGCAAACCCTTTACCAGCACGCTAAGCACCACCGAAGACAACCGCAACGGCACCCAGGCCTTGCTCGGCGTCAGCAGCAACTCGCAAACATCGATGGGTGAGCAACTGACGCTCAGTGGCCTGTTTCCACCCGGTGACGATCACGAACATTACTACCGCCTCGACTACAACCAGTTCGTCAATGACGAGGGGGCGCAACTGGCCTTGTCGGCTTCACGCTACCGTGCCGACCCCGGCACCAATGTGCTGCTCGACAATGGCCTGCAGCTCAAACCGCACCGCGAAAACGATCGCTACTCCATCGGCATCACACTGCCGCTGATTGCCGCCTCCAACGAACTGCTGACCGCCGGCTCGAGGCTTTACGCGGTCAACGACAAGACCCGCTACAACGTGATCGGCTTCCCGCTGAGTGTCGAAGAACGCACCGACATCCGCGCCCTCGCCTTCGAAAGCGACTGGCGCAAGGCCGACGCCCGGCAACTCCGAATCCTCAGCGGCGGCGTGTACCAAGGCCTCGACAGCATGGGCGCGAAAACCAACAACGACGCCATCGACCTGGACTTTTTTCGGGTGCGGCTGTCTGGCGTACAGAGCGACAAGTTCTTCGACAACTGGCAAGGCGTGTTGTCCGCCGCGCTGTACTGGAGTGACGACACCCTGCCCGACAGCGAACGCGCGGTGTTCGGCGGGCAGAATTTCGGTCGCGGCTATCCCGACGATCAAGCGTCCGGCGACAAGGGCTGGGGTGTGGCGTACGAGGTCAACTACAGCTTCAACCGCGACGGCAACTGGGTGCGCATCCTGCAACCGTATGTCGTGCTCGATCGCTCGCGCAGTTGGTTCAACGAATTGCCGGTGCGGGCCAACAATCTGTCATCGGCGGCAATCGGGCTGCGCTTTGGCGATGCCAAGTACTACAACATTGCGCTGGAGGCGGCGAAGGCCATGTCGGATGAAGCCCTGGACACGTTCAATCGCAAGCCGCGGTACAGCATCAGTTTCAGTTATCAGTTGTAGCGCCCAGATAGCACGCCAGCTCTGAGTCAAAACAACTTTGGGAGCGAGCCTGCTCGCGAAAGCGCTGGATCAGCCAACCGTTCTGTTGACTGACACACCGTCTTCGCGAGCAGGCTCGCTCCCACAGGTTTTGCGTGATGCGGATCAGAACGCGTAACGCACCTTCGCGGTAAAACCGTTGGAATCAAAACCGCTGGCCGTTACGTAGTTGTACGAACCGCCGACACTCCACGCGCCCATCCGATAGTTGGCGCCCAGGCCCAGTTCATAGCTGTCGCGCACCGGCGTGGTGCCACGGCTGGTGAACGAATCGCCGCCCAGTACGAACGATGACGAGGTCGCCACCTTGTCGCCAATCACGTCATGCCAGGCCATGAATTTCGCTTCAGGCACGAGACTGCCGGTGCCGACGGCAAACGCGGCGGCCAAACGCGCGCCGACGCCCATCTCACCCACTTCATAACGCTGGCTGCCGACATTCAGCGAGGCCGAACTGCCCTTCTCGCGGTAGGCATCCATGCCGACGTTGGCGTAACGCGCACCGACCTGCGGCTCCAGCACCACATCCGGGGTCAAGCGCAGGGTATAACCGGCCAGGGCGCTGACGCCGAACACATCGCCGTCGTAATCGCCTTTGGCACGGGTGCCGGCGACGTAGCGTTTGGATTCGTTGTCATTCCAGCCGTACATCAGCGAGGAGTCGACGAACCAGTTTTCATGCGTCCAGTTGCTGTAGACCGTCAGCGCGTGGCCGGTGACTTTGGTTTTGCTGCCCAGGTCGGATTTCACGTCGGTGTCGAGGTAGCTGTAAGCCAGACCAATCGATGTGTCCGCGTTCAACTGACCGTCGGCACCGACGGCAATCCCGTGGCTGTCGGCGTCATAACCGGCGACGCCGCGCCGGCCGTCCTGATCGGCATCGCTGCTGAGGGCTTGCAGCCAGACGCCTTTTTCCGGAGTGCCGGTGGTCGTACGTGCGCGATTGGCGCGGTCGTTGAGCACGCCCGACACCAGCGTCTGACTGTTGGTCGCCGCGTGCAGAACACCCTGACTGACGTCCGGGCTGAGCGTTTCGGCCAGCCGCGCCAGTTGCGTGTCGGTGCTGGCATTGGCAAACGCCTGGAACACCGGATCATGCTCGTCGATACGCGACATCACCGCAGACAGGCGACCCACCGACGTCGCCGCATTGCGACTGCCGCCGACCGCCAACGTGTTGTCGGACAGCGCCTGATCGGACTTGGCCGTTACCACGCTGATGATGTCGTTGCCTTGTACGCCGAAGCTCTTCACATCCAGCAATGCAGAAGAGGAGGTTACGGTCAGGTTGCTGCCACCGAGCAGAGTGCCCGAGCTGATCAAGGTGTAGCGCGTGCCGCCGGGCGTGACGCGGAAATCACTGGAGCGCGCCAGCAACCGCAGTTGCGCGCCGGGGGCAATATCGGTGGTGCCGGTGACCTTCAACACCGGCAACGCTGGATCGGTGTCGTTGCCCAGGTACATCTCCAATACCGAGTTGGCTTCCTCCATGTCGAAGTCGCCGATGATCGTGGTGTGCGGGCGTACCAGGGTCAACGTGCCCTCCTGGATCGTGACATAACCGGACTTGATAACCGAACCGTCAAAGATCGCGTCGCCGTCGATTTTCACACCGGACAGCCCCAGCAGATCGCCCCTTACGGTGCCGCCCAGGAAGTCAAAATAACTTTCGCCATCATCTACCTGAATGGCCGCTTTGCCACCTTCGATCAGACCGTTTAACTGGTAGATGCCAAACGGATTGCCACCCACCACCTGGCCACTCACGTGCACACCGATGGACTCACCGGAAATCGTGCCGTTGTTGTACAACATGGAAAGACTCTGGCTCGGCGAACGATTGAAGGTGACCCCCTCCAGCGTGAGCGCCTCGGCATTGCTGCCGGTGGCGCGAATGGTGCCGTCGTTGCTGATCGTGCTCTGGACAGTGGCACCGTCGAGAAACACCCCCACTGCATCCGTACCGCTGGCGCTGACGGTGCCGCGGTTGCTGAATCCGTTGGTATTGGTATGGACCAGCATCACCCCGCTGGCATTGGCGCCACTGACTTCGATACTGCCATCATTCATGACGGAGCTACCGAGTGTGCTCCCAACATCGGAAATTCCCGTGGAACTACCAGTCGCCGTCAACCCGTGAACCGCAATAGAGCCGCTGTTGATCAAGCCCAACGTAATATTGGTCGCCACTGCACCGGAGGCGCCAATGTTGATCCCCACGCCATGGGTGGCGCCGTCAATACGGATGCTGTCGTTGTTGCGCAACTGCCGCGCCCTCAGCCCCATGAACTGTGCGCCGAACGTCAGCCCGGGCGCCGCCACCGGCGTGGCGTTCAAATTGCCATGCAAGTCGACCAGATTGGTCGTGTTCAGCAAGTTGCTATCAAGCGGTGCGCTGCTGATGTCGAAATTGTAATCGGCAGTGGCGGAACCGGCATGCAGGGTGGCGGCGGCAATAGACAACGCCAGTAAAGAATGGCGCAAGCGAGAGGTCATCAAAGGAAAATCCCTTCCAAAACATGAAAAACAGTTTCAGCAGGGTTCACATATTCGTTCAGGCATCCCTACCGGCCCCCCAGATGGCCTGGCTCGGGCGCGGGAAATCTACAGGAGCCATCATTTTGATACCACCAAAAAGTCAAAGAGATGGCGTCAAATTCTCAAGAACCCGACCACCAGTCGAACCCCCATCGCGAGCAAGCTCACTCCTACAGAAGAGCAAGAGCAAGAGCAAGAGCAAGAGCAAGAGCAAGAGCAAGAGCAAGAGCAAGAGCAAGAGCAAGAGCAGTGAAGCAGAGAAGCAGAGAAGCAGAGAAGCAGAGAAGCAGAGAAGCAGAGAAGCAGTGAAGCAGTGAAGCAGTGAAGCAGTGAAGCAGTGAAGCAGTGAAGCAGTGAAGCAGTGCACCAAAACCCACATCACCTCTGCTCCCCACCACTCAACAGGATGAGCGTTAGCTCGGCTGCAGCTCTTGATCCTGATCTTGATCCACGGGCGACGTCGGAAGGCTTCGTTCCGGGATTGATCCGGGCGTGGGAGCGCAGCGACCGTTTGGCGAAGCCAAACACAGCGAGAGGAGGTGCAGCGAAGCAAACCGTAGGCGCTGCGCCCGGATCGATCCCGGAGCGAAGGAACCCCGAGCTTTAGCGAGCGGGCCGCACGTAGGAGCAAGCCTTTTTGGGTACTTTTTCGGCGTCTGGAAAAAGTGCCTCGCCGTAAGGGCGAAACCGCCAGCCGCAACACCCAAAAAACGGATATTCACCAAAACCACCCAAAGCACGGTCGGCCCAAAGGCCGCCGAGTTCAACCTCAGCCAACCTGAACCTTAGGCTTGGGAAACAAATTATCCAGAGTCTCCAACAATCTGACGTGATAAATCGGCTTGCGAAACAGATCCAGCACCTGCAACCGCAACAGATCACTGACATCTTCCATATCCGCATGCCCCGACATCACAATCACAGGCAAATGCTGGCGCGAAGTATGCTCACGCAAGCGCTTGATCAACGACATCCCGGACTCCTCCGGCATACGCAAATCAGTAATCACCAAAGCAATATCCGGATACCGCGTCAGATGATGCAACGCCAGCTTCACCGACGTCGCCGTATGACAAGTAAACCCCTCACCCTCCAGCAACTCTGCCAATTCCAGCAACGCGTCCTCTTCATCGTCAACCAGAAGCAACTGTTGGCGCGGCAGCGAGGAAGCAGTCATGGGCAATCCCTGAAAACTGAAAGTGAAACCGAGTGTAGCCCGACATTCGCCGGGCATTGAGCTTCGTTCAGCTCAGGGCGACGGTGCAGGCGTAGTCGACACGGCTGTTCCGCCCAGCGCCACCAGCAGGTTGTTGAACATGACCAGCACCCGGCCACCCACTGGCGTGACGAACGCGACAACCACCACCGCCACCATCGCCACCACAATCGCATATTCAATGGCCGAGGCAGCTTCGGTATTGGCCAGGAAACTGCGGGTACGAATCATCAGGTATTCAAAGAGCATCGCAGTTCTCCTCAGTCGTCAGGGTCTGGCTATTGCCGTGCCGCCAAGCGAGGTCAGAATATTATTAAAGTAGAAAAGCACCCGATTACCGAGCGGGGACACAAATGCCACAACCACCACAGCAACCATCGCCACCACGATCGCGTACTCGATAGCCGACGCTGCCTCCTCGTTTCGGCACAACAGACGGACTCGGGCCATCAAGTAATCAATAATCATCTGGAACATACATCCACTCCTTCGCGCCTCTGGCGCCGATGTCGCACTACAGCGGCAAGGTTCCACCGTGCCATTTGAGCATTGTCAACAAAGCCCCAGCCAACAACTGTAAGAACGGATTAATCACAAAGGATTAATCACATCGCGAAGTTGCCGATTGCTGCTGTTAATTGGCCAAGACTCATACTTTAGTGGGTTATTTTCCTGTCACTAATGGCGTTTTGGCTCGGATCAGCTAGCGTGGAAATAGCGAAATAGTTGCATGTTCATAGCTGCCGGATTGGGAACTTCTCTCGTAAGCAAGTGCGGTGGGTAGTGCAGCAGGAAAGGGAGAGCCGTCATGAACAGTCGCGTCACCATGGGCCTTGCAGCCATCCTTATGCTCGGAGCGATCTTTGTCGGTTACTGGGGGCTGGTGCTCAGTCGTCAACCGGCGCCTGTCGCCGAAGCGCCCGTTGCCCCAGCCGTCACCGTTGAAAAAACTGTCGCGATCGCCGAAGACCAGACCCGCCAACCGGTGGTGGTGTTGCTGCACGACGTGCCGCCCTTCACCGCGCTGACCGCTGCCGATGTCGCGGTGGAAAAACTGCGCAGTGCACCGGCGGGCAGCTTGAGCAATGTCGATCAGGCCGTCGGCCGCACACCCTGGCGGCACCTCAGCGCCGGCACTTGGCTGAATGATGAAAGCTTCACCGCCGGCGGTTCGCTGGCACGCATGATTCACCGCGATGAGCGCGCACTGACCGTGGCCGTCGACGAAGTGATCGGTGCGGCCGGGCAATTGATTCCCGGCGATTACGTCGATGTGTTGCTCTACCTGCGCCAGGATTCCAGCAACCTCGAACAATCAGCGCAGATCGTTTTACCGGCCATGCGCGTGCTCGGGGTCGGTGAACAGTACGGCCTGACCAACGACGGCCAACCAACCTCGCCGGCCCTCAGTGCAGACGAAAAACTCAAACAGGATCAACGCCGCATCGCCGCGCGCACGGTGGTGCTGGCAGTGCCGGAGCAACTGCTCAGTCGCCTGATGCTCGCCACGCAGGCCGGCACCTTGCGCCTGGCCGTGCGCAGCAGCGAAGAACAGCGCCTGGCCAAATACTGGGCCGGTGAAGACCAGTCCACGGCCCATCTCGACACCGCCAACCGACAACTTGTCCAGTTCACCCAACTGGCCTTGAGCGGCGCTCCAAAAACGCCTGCCAACGCCGGTCCAGGAAGCACGCCACGGCCAGCGGTGGAAATCATTCGCGGCAACCAGATCACCCAACAAAACCCATGACTGCGCAAGGATCCAAGGGCATGCAGAGTCGTTTCAGGCCGACATTCAAATCCATGCTGCGCGCCCTGCTACTGATGGGCCTGTCGATGGACGCCGCATTGGCAGCAGTCGGCAATTGTTCGGCACTGGGGCGCATGCCGCCGGTGATCGAAATCGGCGAAGGCTTTCAACAAGACGTGCAGTCGCCGGTGGCGATCACCCGTCTGGCGATTGGCGATCCGAAAATTGCCGACGTGCACGCCAACGGCAGCTCGTCCTTTTTGCTCACCGGTGTGGCGCCCGGCGCCACCAGCCTGATGGTCTGGACGTCGTGTTCAAGCGAGCCGCGCCAAAGCATGGTATTTGTTCAGGGCGCCGCCACTGCCGCCATGACCGGCACCCTACCCTCGGATGAGCCGAACCTGCCGTCCCAGGTGCAGACCGATATTCGCTTCGTCGAAGTCAGCCGGACCAAACTCAAGGAAGCCACCGCCTCACTGATCGGCACGCGCGGCAACTTTCTGTTTGGTTCGCCCGGCACCCTGCCACCGATTGATGGTGTGCCGCAGCCCCGCCTGCCGGTGGACAACTCGTTGTTCAACTTTTCGTGGATCGGCGGCAAGACCATGGCGATCATCAATGCGCTGGAAACCAGCGGCTTCGCCTACACCCTCGCACGGCCGAGTCTGGTGGCTCTGAACGGGCAGAGCGCAAGCTTTCTGGCCGGCGGTGAAATTCCGATTCCGGTGCCCAGTTCCGGCAGCGACAGCGTCTCGATCGAGTACAAGGAATTCGGTATTCGCCTGACCCTGACGCCGACCATCATCGGCCGCGATCGCATCGCCTTGAAGGTCGCCCCGGAAGTCAGTGAGCTGGACTTCAGCAACGCGGTGCAGATCGCCGGCACCACCGTGCCCGCCTTGACCATCCGCCGCACCGACACCAGCGTGTCACTCGGCGATGGCGAAAGCTTCGTCATCAGCGGCTTGATCAGCACCACCAACAGTTCGCAAGTGAACAAGTTTCCCGGCCTCGGCGACATCCCGGTGCTCGGCGCCTTTTTCAAAGGCTCGCAGATCAAGCGCGAAGAACGCGAACTACTGATGATCGTCACCCCGCATCTGGTCCAGCCACTGGCCGCCGATGCGCAATTGCCGTCGTTACCGGGCGAAAAACTGCGTAATTACGATCCGAATTTCTACCGCATGTTCTTCCTTGAAAACGGCAACTTCGACAAGCGCAGCGGGTTATCGCAATGAGCCAGAGCCTGAGCCAGACCTTTCTCGCCATCACCCGCAACAGCACCGATCTGGAGTGGCTGCAAGGCGCGCTCGCACCGTTGGGCCAAGTGGTCAGCGCCGGTGGCGGCAGCCTCGACGAACTGCTCGCGCTGGTGGACGTGACCTTTGCCAATCTGGTGTTCGTCGGTCTTGATCGCGAGCACGTGGTCGCCCAGAGCGCGTTGATCGAAGGCGCGCTGGAGGCCAAACCGATGCTCGCGATCGTGGCCCTCGGCGACGGCATGGACAATCAGTTGGTGCTCAACGCGATGCGCGCCGGCGCCCGGGATTTTGTCGCCTACGGTTCGCGCTCCAGTGAAGTCGCCGGGCTGGTGCGACGCTTGAGCAAACGCCTGCCGCCCGTGGCACCGAATACGCAACTGGGCGGGCTCACGGTCATGTATGGCGTGCAGAGCAGTTCCGACGGCGCACTGCTGGCCAATCACATGGCGTTGGTGGTGCAAAAAAGCGGTCAGCAAACCTTGTTGCTTGATCTCGGTTTGCCGCGCGGTGACAGCCTCGCCCTGCTCGGGCTGGAAAGTTCGTTCCACTTCGGCGATGCCTTGCGCCACTTGCGAAGGCTCGACGCCACGCTGATCGACAGCGCCTTCACCAGCGCCGAAGCCGGCCTGCGGATTCTCGCCTACGCCAGCAATGACGAGCCGCTGGAAAGCACCAGCGCCGCCGAGCTGTACATGTTGCTCAGTGCCTTGCGCCAGCACTTTCAGCACATCGTTGTGAACCTCACCGGACAGACCGACAGCGAAGCGTTGCGCACCTTTGTCAGCCACTGCGACAAGTTGCTCTGGTACACCGATCAGAATGTGCTCAACTGCCGACGCAACCTTGCCGTGCTCAATCTGTGGCGCGAAAAAGGCATGAAGCTCGACCACGGACGCCTGCTGATCGACCGCTACCTGAGCAACGTCGCGCCCAATTCGGAAACCCTCGGCAAGACCTTCAACCTGGAAGTGATCGCCACGCTGGCCCTCACGCCAGAAGTGCGCCTCAACGCCAAAAATCAGGGCATCAGCCTGTTCGAACTGGCCCCGCGAGAAAAACTCACGCAGAGCCTGCGCGCCCTCGGCGAACGTCTGGCCAAACGCTCCGAAGGCCTGGCCAAGCCAAAAGTGACCTGGTTCGACCGTTTGCGAGGCACCTCATGAGCGCAGAAAAACTCTTCGGCGCAACACCCCGCAGTGGCGTCGGCAACAGCGATCACGAAGGCCTGAAACTGGTCCTGCATCGCTACATCATTGATGCCCTCGAAGAGTCCGGTAAAAACCTGCTGGAAGGTTCACGTCAGCAACTCGCGCAATTTGTCACCGACAAAGTCGCCGAGTACATCGCACGTTTGCACTTGGCAATTTCTCGTTACGAAATGGAGCGGCTGGCCGAAGAGATCGTCGACGAACTCACCGGTTTCGGCCCGCTGGAAGTGTTGCTGCGCGATCAGTCGGTGACCGAAATTCTGGTCAACGGCCCGCACCGGGTGTTCATCGAACGCGACGGTGTGCTGCACCAGAGTGACCTGCGTTTTATCGATGCGCATCACGTCGAACGCGTGATGCAGCGCATCCTCGCGCCGCTCGGTCGGCGCCTCGACGAGTCTTCGCCGATGGTCGATGCACGCCTGCCGGATGGCAGCCGGGTCAATGCGATCATTCCGCCGATTGCCCTCGATGGCCCATGCCTGTCGATCCGTAAATTTCGCAAGGACATGCTCAAAAGCAGCGACCTGATGGCCATGCAAACCATCGACCTGTCGATCTTCGAGTTCTTTCAGGATGCGGTCGGCAAGCGCTGCAACATCCTGATCAGTGGCGGCACGGGCACCGGCAAAACCACTCTGCTGAATATTCTCAGCCAGTTGATCAATCCGCACGAACGTCTGGTGACCATCGAAGATGTCGCCGAATTGCAGCTCGGTCACCCGCACGTGGTGCGCTTGGAAACGCGGCCGCCGAATGCCGAAGGCCACGGTGAAGTGAAGGCCAGCGACCTGATTCGCAACGCCCTGCGGATGCGCCCCGACCGGATCATCCTCGGCGAGATTCGCGGCGTCGAAGTGGTCGATGTACTCACGGCGATGAACACCGGCCACGACGGTTCGATGAGCACCGTGCACGCCAACAATGCGCAGGATGCCCTGCTGCGCCTGGAAACACTGGTCGGCCTGACCGGCCGTTCCATCGCCGAACGCACCCTGCGCCAGATGATCTGCGCCGCCCTCGACGTGATCATCCAGTTGACGCGCATGCCCGACGGGCGCCGCTGCGTCAGTGAAGTCGTGGAGGTGGTTGGCATTCGCGAGGACGTCTACGTCACCAACACCCTGTTCCGCCTCGACCGCCGCAGCGGTTTCGGTTTCCTGCGCGAAGCCGTCAATCCGGCCGGCGACAAGCTGCGTCACGAGGCGCATTTGGGCTGACGGCAAGGAGCACCGGGCATGCTGGGACCAATCATTCTCATTGTTATCTGCCTGACGTTGCTGGGGCTGTCGATCCGTCTGTTCCTGCAAGGCCTGCGCAAGACCGCCACGGAAAAAGTCCTCAACCGACTGGCCGCCGGGCAACCACAACTGACGCCTGAAAAACCTGTGTGGGTCGGACTGGAACGGATGTTTCTACGCGCCGGGCTGGGCCGTCCGACCGAGCGTTTTGGCCTGTGGCTGAGTCTGTGGGCGCTGGCGATGGCGCTGGGGTATTTTCTTGCCGACTGGATTGGCCTGCTGCTGATGATCGTCATACCGCCACTGCTGTTGCGGCTGTACATCGCCTTTCTTTACCAGCGCCGGATCAAGCGCATGATCGAGCAACTGCCGCAGTTGCTCGATCACACCGTACGCAGCCTGAAGTCCGGGCGCACCCTGAGTGACGCGGTCATGGGCGGCATTGAAGCCAGCGAAGATCCGCTGAAAAAAGCCATGGGCCGGGTCCAGCGCAACGTGCAACTGGGGGTCAACCTGCCCGACGCGGTCAGCGATTTCGCCGAGCTGTATGAACAGGACGAACTGCGCATGTTCGCCCTCGGCCTCAAGGTCAATCATCGCTACGGCGGCAACGCCAGCGAGCTGCTGGAAAACCTGATCAAACTGATCCGCGAACGCGACCAGGGCGCCCGGCAACTGCGCGCCCTCACCGGCGAAACGCGCATGACCGCTTGGGTACTCGGTTCGTTGCCGTTGCTGCTGGTGAGCTACTTCATGCTGACCAACCCCGGCTACATGCTCGGGATGTGGAACGATGCGAGCGGGCAGCACATGCTGATCAGCGCTGCCGTGTTGCAAGTGTTCGGAAGCCTCGCGCTGTGGCGCATGTTACGGAGCGTCTGACATGGTCTACCTCGCCGCTCTCATGTTGCTGCTCGGCGCCCTGCTACTCGTGGTCAATCACTTGCTGACCGAACGGCGCCGGGTGCGTCAGGTCAATCAGCGCTTGCAAGGGCATCTGGTGCGTGAAAACCGCTTCGGCAGTTGGCTGCGCGCACTGGGCGGCAGTAAGTTCGGGCAACGCTCGGTGAGCATCGACAGCGAAACCCAGACCCTGCTCAACCGCATCGGCTGGCGCCGCTCTAGCGAACGGGCGCTGTACGCCGCCTGCCAGATCGGCACGCCGTTGCTGACGTTGGGTTTGGCGATTTTTCTGCAGGAGGTGTTTTTCCCGCAAGCTGACAACCGCTGGATCGTGCCGATGCTCGCCACCGGCGGCGGTTATCTGCTGCCCAAGCGTCTGCTGGCTTACGCAGCGACGCGGCGGCAGAAAACCATCGCCGTGGAGGTGTCGACGTTCATTCCGCTGCTGCGCATCCTTTTCGAATCCGGCATGGCCGTCGAACAAGCCCTGCGCGTCCTCAGCACTGAAGCGCAAAAATTGTTGCCGCAACTGACCAGCGAATTGCGCCTGATCCTGACCCGTGTCGACAGCGGCCTGGAACTCGGCCAAGAGTTGAACAAAGCCGCGGTGATGCTCGCCGTCGACGAGTTCAGCGACACCTGCGTGATCCTCCAGCAACTGATTCAACAGGGCGGCGGCGCGATGAAATCGCTGCTGGCGCTCAAGCAACTGCTGGACGACCGGCGTCTGACCCGCTTGCAGGAATACATCTCGAAAATGTCCGCGAAGATGTCGGTGGTGATGATGCTGTTTCTGTTTCCGGCACTGCTGATCGTCCTCGCCGGCCCGGGCTTCACCGCGATAGCCCGGGCATTCGCAAACTGACCTTGCTCATGGAGAGCGTTTGATGAAAGTACTGATAGTCATGGCAAGTCTGTTGATGCTCGGCGGTTGCGCCACCGACGGCCAGGCACCGTGGACGGCGCTGCTGTCACCGACCAGTTGCAGCAAAATGACCCAGGAGCAGGAACTGGCCCTGAACCTCGCGGACGATCTGGCCAACGACGGCAAACTGCACGCCAGCCTGGCCAACCTGCAAAGCCTGCCGGACAACATCAGCGAAGTGCGCTTGCGTAAAGCCAAGGTCTACCGCCTGCTCGGCCGCAGCGAAGCCGAACCGTTGTACCGCGGTCTGCTCGGTGGCTGCCTGACCGCCGAAGCCGAACACGGCCTCGGCCAACTCTACGCCGCCCGCGGCGACAACGGCCAGGCCCAGGCTCACCTGCAACGTGCCGCCCGCCTGGCCCCCACCGACGAAAAAATCCGCAACGACCTCGGCGTGGTCTACCTCAACCAACTGCGCCTGAACGACGCGCGGTTCGAGTTTCTCACCGCCATCGAACTCAAGCAGAACAACCAACTGGCGACCCTGAACATGGTCACCCTGCTGCTGTACCAGAACGACTGGCCACAAGCCGCCGAAATCGTCAGCCGCGCGAAACTGACTCCGGAACAATTCACCGAAGCCCAAGAGCGCGCAGAAAAACTCAAAGCCCCGGTCAAGTCCAAACCGGCCACCAGCAATCAAGTGGCCGCCGTCGCTGACCCGTTGCCGTCATCGCTCAAATAAGGAGACAGCCATGCATCCCTTCAAAGGCCTGTGCTACCTGACCCTGCTCAGCCTGCCCCTCAGCGCCGCCGCCATCGACGCCGGCCCCGCCTCGGCGCAACAACAGGAAACCGAAGGCTGGCTGGTCCTGCAAAGCCGCAACAAAGCCGCCTCGCCCAAACCACAGACGGCGACCGCGACCGAACGGGATCTGGCGATGCAGCGCTGGTTGAAGAAGTACAAATATGAGATTCCGGATTTTTATGATCCGGATGCGGGTGGGAAGATCGAGAGCAAGAATTAGTGATGGGGTGACCTTGCGAGCGCTTTCGCGAGCAGGCTCGCTCCCACCTTTTGAAATGCACTCCACCTGTGGGAGCGAGCCTGCTCGCGAAGAACGATGACACGGTGTGCCTGCCGGATCAGGTCTGCGGATCTACCCGATCCAATGCCCGGTTTACCGCCAACTCGGCCAGCATGATGATCTGCTGAATCGCCAGCGCGGTATTGCGCTCAGGCCGGGCCAACTGATCAGCAAAGTTACCCGCCAGCGTATTGGCCGAAGCCAGGGATTCGCAGGCGTGGGCGAGCAGGCTTTCGGTATCGATTTTCGGATGGATGAGAAACATCGTGCTCGCTTGGCGGGGTTTTTCAGGTTCGGGGCAGAGGTAGAAATCGAGAGCGCGTTTGATGGCTTCGCGGTTCTTGACGAGGTCGTCGGCGCGGATGGCTTCTTCGAGCGGGGTGGTGGGTTCGGTGGGTGGGTCGGGGATCAGTTTGTCCATTGAAACAACTCCAAAGTCTTTGCCACTACCCACTACCATTCTCACGGGGCAAAAGGTGGCAGCTGTATGCGGGGTGAGAATACCGGTTATGGACACCCGGCCAGACCGAAGTCTGCCCGCACACAGCCGCCATGACACATTGCAGACAGCAGACAGCAGACAAGCTGGCGGCGATTATGCGTGCACAAGGACTTGATGACCATAAATTGCCGGGTTCTCACACCCGATCGCTGAGTGTTCAGCGACAGGTCAGAGACTAGAGAGCGCACGTCTGACGGACAACCTGAAAACAGTGTGGGAAGGTTCCGGTTATCTGACACAAATTTAAACAGCAAAAGCCAACCCTCACCCTAGCCCTCTCCCAGAGGGAGAGGGGACTGACCGCGGTGTCTGGGAGAGCTACGTCGACGTGAAATATCGAGGCGAATTCAGATTCTGAAACAAATCAAAAGCCCCTCACCCTAGCCCTCTCCCGGAGGGAGAGGGGACTGACCGTGGTGTCTGGGAGAGCTACGCCGACATGAAATACCAAGTCGAATTCAGACTCTGAAAAAGATCAAAAGCCCCTCACCCTCCCCTAACCACTCAACAGGATGAGCGTTAGCTCGGCTGCAGCTTTTGATCTGCTGGCCCCTTCGGCAGGCTGAGCGCAGGGATTGATCCGGGGGTAGGCGCGCAGCGCCGTTCGACGAAGTCGAACACATCGAAAGGAGGTGCAGCGAAGCAAACCGGAAGCGATGCCCCCGGATCGATCCCGGAGCGAAGGAACCTCGAGCCCCAGCGAGGGGCCGAACGCCGGGGCCCAGCCTTTTGGTTACTTTTTGGCGTCTGAAAAAGTGACCCGCTGTAAGAGCGGAACCGCCAGCCGCAACACCCGCAACAACGGATATTCACCCAACCCCCCAAGAACCTGGTCGGCCCACAGGCCGCCAAGTCAATGCGCCGTAACCCGCTGCCGAGAAGCCGAAGCACTAGGCGACAAAGCCAAAGCCAACTGCGTCCGATTATGCATATGCGTCAACCGCAACACCTGCGAAACATAAAGCTTCACCGTGTTCTCGGTAATCCCCAACTCACAGGCAATCTGATAATTGGTCTGCCCCTTGCCCACCAACCGCGCCACATCCAGCTGCCGTGGCGACAACTGATTGAAAATCGCCGGCATCTCCTGCGCCTCAGCCTCGCCAGGCTCACCACCCGACACATCGCGAGCCACCGCCGAAGGACTGCGCCGTACCTTGTCCAGATCCTGATAAAGGTCATCAATCGACTCAGACAAATACTGCAACTTCTGATTCAAATGCCCCAAATGCAGATTCTTCTGCCGATCCTGCAACGCCACCTCCTGACGCCGCACACCTTCGAGCAACTCATCCAGATCAATCGGCTTCTGATAATAATCGGCAATCCCGGCACGCAACGCCTTGATCACATCCTGCTTGTCGGCACGGCCGGTGAGCATGATTGCCTCGAACGCCCGATGCTTGCCCGCCAGCCGCTGCAATTCCTGAATCAACTGAATGCCATCCATGTCCGGCATGTGCAGATCACTCAGCACCAGACCGATCTCTGCGTCCTCACTGAAACGCTCGATCGCCTGCAGACTGGACTCACACGGCACACAGCGATACCCGTTACTTTCAAGAAACTCGCACAGCTCCTCCACAATCAATGGCTGATCGTCGACCACGAGGACTTTTACCGCAGACGTAAGCTTGTTCACGTGCTACTCCATGTCCCAGGCCAAAGCTGACCATTCCTGTACTGCCAGCCTTTGGCTGTATAACCAGTTCCTTTGAAAGTAGACGCACTTTCCGACTATGTACATAGAACTAGTGGCGCTTGGCGACTAATGGATCCAAAGCAGAGCGAACACCGAACCGATCAGCACGAACGGTGCAAATGGCAGCTTTTTTGACAAATCTGGTGCCAGATATCGCAGACGTTCTCTAAGCCCTTGACTCATATGGAGCCAGACTCTTGGCGCCAGCAGCATCCAGAGCACGCTGGCGAACCCCGCGCCGATAAACACGCCGAGAATAAACAGACCGTCCGTCGCGAGGGCAAGAGCTGTCATTAATTTCACATCGCCGGCGCCCATTCGGCCCATGAAAAACCCCGGCAGGGTCAGCGCCAGTGCGATCAGGCAGGCCCAACCGCCCTGCCCCGCCTCAGCACCCAACCAAGTGCTGCCGGTCCACAGCAGATAAACCAGCGCCAGCGCCGCCGCACCAAGGGTCAGGCCATTGGCAATGCGCCGTTGGCGGGCGTCTTGCGCCGCGCACAGCCCCAGCCAGATCAAGAGGACAAAACTGTACATCGGGTAAAAACCGTCCATTTTTGCGGAATGATTCTATGCTGATACTACGCAGTGACAGTCAGGGTAGACGCACTCATGAAAACCGGCTTTCGGAAGTCGCAAAAAGGTGCGGTGGCGATCGAGTTCGCCTTGGTGTTCATCATCTTTTTCGCCGTGTTTTACGGCCTGGTCAGTTACAGCCTGCCATTGGTGATGATGCAATCGTTCAACCAGGCCACGTCCGAGGCGGTACGCCGCAGTGTCGCGGTCGACCCCAACACACCCAACTATTCAACCGTGGTGATTAACACCGCAAACGCCACGCTGACCCAGCAATTGTCCTGGATCCGACCGATCTTCAACCTGGTGGTCGGCGTTGACACCAGCGTCCAGTACAGCGCCTCCGGCCTGCTGACGGTGCAAGTGAATTACCCTGTCAGCAAGCTCAATCAGGTCATGCCGTTTCTGGTGCTGCCGGGCATCGGCCCGGTGCCCAGCCTGCCTCCTTATCTGACTGCCACGTCGAGTCTGCAATTTTGACGTCGGGAGACAAGCTCTTCGGGCGCTTGCTCAAACGCACGCCGTCCGCCGCCCACGAGTTGCCCGACCCGCTCGGCTCACCCGCAACAGGCTTGCATCTGCAACTGAACGATGACGGTGGCGTGCTGCAAATCGCCGGACCTTTGCGGCATCTGCTGGAGCAGTTCAAACCTCAAGATCAACCCCTGCCACTCAGCACTTATCTGCTGCCCCACAGCATGTTGACCATCGAAGGTCGTCCGAGGGAGTGGCAAGGGCTCTTGCTGGATCTCGACTTCTTCGGCCTGGGCGAGCAAACCGTGCACCTGCGTGGCTGGGTACAACCGCTGGGCGACGGCTGGCTGATGCAGTTGATCGACATCGCTGACTTGCTGCTCGAACGCCAACAATCGCGTCAGCGTGATGCCTGCCAGTTGCTGGCCGGGCAGATCAGCGAACAGCTGCGCGCGTGCAGCCAAGCGCGTTTGCCGGTGATCGTCAGCGAACAATTGCAAATGATCGCCCAGCGTTGGCACATCCCTTGTCTGGCGCTGGCCTTGCTCGATGATGAGCAACAGGGCTGGCAAATCCATCGCCAGTATCGCGCCCACGATGCACCGATCCTGTGGCATGACGGCCAGCGCCTGGGCACGCCGCTGGACAGCCTCAACGGCGCCGCGCCGCAACGCGTCGGCGCACACCATGGCCTCGATGAACATTCGCGGGTGCAGGCTTTGTTCGGCAGTGCCGAAGGTTTCGCGGTGCCGTACAGCGATGAACGCGGTGTGGTGGCCTGGCTGCTCTGCGGGTTTTATCCGGTGGACAGCGCCGCGCCGTACCTGACCGAGCGCGACTGGATGACGCTGGTCGGCGCGCTGGCCGGGCCGTTGCTCGGGCGCCTGCGCGAACAGCAACATCACCTGCAACTGGAACGTATCGAGTCGCTGCAAACCCTGCTGGGCACCGGTTGGTGGGAGATCCTTGCCGGTGACAAGCACATTCAACTGGCGCCTGCGTTGGCGGCGGCCCTGCACTTGAACGCTGACGGATTACCGCTGGAAGACTGGCTGGCACAGATCCATCCCGCTAACCGCGAAGAGTTGCGCAGCCGTCTGCAGGCTTTGCAACAACACGGTGAAGCCCTGACGCTTTCAGTGCGCCTGCGCGACGGCGATCCCGCGCAGGCGCCCACGTGGTATCGCGTGCAGGGCCAAGTGATTGGCAACGCTGAGCAGCGGCGGCTGGTCGGTTTCATGCTCGATATCAGCGACATTCAGAATCAGCAACAACGGGCCGCCGCCGCACATGCGCGGCTCGACAACCTGATCGCCAGTTCGCCCGCAGTGATTTACGTCCAGCAGTACCACGAAGGTGCGCTGATCCCGGCATTCTTCAGTGCCAGCCTGCAACCCTTGCTGGGCTGGAGCCTCGAGGACTGTGGCGACGGCGCACTGGTGGAGATGATCCATCCCGAGGATCGTGACCTGTATTTCGCCCGCAGCCGTCAGCTGTTACGCGAAGGTTCGGTGCGCGCGCGTTATCGCCTGCGCGACCGTCACGGTGAATATCACTGGCTGCTTGATGAAGCCAAACTGCTGCGCAATGACCTCGGTCTGCCGGTGGAAGCCGTCGGTTTGTGGCTGGACGTCACCGAAGCGACCCTGGCGGCCGAGCAGGTGAAAAAGAGTGAAGAGCGCTACCGGATTCTGGTGGAGGACTCACCGGCGATGATCTGTCGTTATCGTCCAGACCTGATTCTGACCTTCGGCAACCGGCCGCTGGCGACGTATCTGGAATGCACGCCGGAGGAACTGCCGGGGGTCGATCTGGGCAGTTGGATGTCTGAGGAACAACGCGCCGCATTCGTCCAGCGCCTTGGATCAATGACGGCGGAGCACCCGGTAAGTACCGCAGAAATCAGCCTGCAACTGCCCGGCCGCGAACACGCCTGGTGGGTGTGGTCCGATCGCGGCGTGTTTGATGAACACGGCCAATTGATCGAAGTGCAAGCGGTGGGCCGCGACAACACCGAAGTGCGCCGCTCGCAGCAACAACTCACGCAAAGCGCGAAAATGGCCACCCTTGGCGAAATGGCCACCGGCCTCGCCCATGAAATCAATCAGCCGCTGAACGTGATGCGCATGGCCATCGTCAACGTGCTCAAGCGTCTGGGCAACGGCGATGTGCAGGTCGACTACCTGACCGACAAGCTCAACCGCATCGATGCGCAGGTGCAGCGGGCGGCGAAAGTGGTCGATCACATGCGCGTGTTTGGCCGGCGTTCGGAGATCGAGCAGCAATTGTTCAACCCGGCCTCCGCCATCGAAGGCACCCTGTCGCTGCTGGCCGAAGGCATGCGCGGCAAAGGCGTGGACTTGCGCATCAGCGAGACCGGGTTTGAGGTTCAGGTGCGTGGCTACGTTGATCAGCTTGAGCAGGTGTTGATCAACCTGATGGTCAATGCGCGCGATGCGTTGCTGAGCAAACGCGAGAAGGATTCATCCTTCAAACCGTGGATTTCGATCTATGCCGAACGTGATGAACAGTACGTGCGGCTGTGGGTCGAGGACAACGGTGGCGGTATCGACCCACGTTTGCTGGAGCGGATCTTCGAGCCGTTCTTCACCACCAAACCGATCGGCGTCGGCACCGGGCTGGGGTTGTCGGTGAGCTACGGCATCATCGACAACATGGGCGGCCGGTTGAGCGTGCGCAACTCGGTGGAGGGTGCGCGGTTCTGCATCGAATTGCCGATTGCCGCTGGTGCCTAGATCACCAGATAGGCTTTACCGGTCTGGCCGCAGGTCATGTTGGCGCCGACGTCGACATCCATCAGGTTGATACCCAGTCCTTTGAGCAGGTTGTTCAGCAGCGGGTCGAGCAACGGGCTGATCAGGTTGGTCACCACCGGCAGCAATTTGCTGGTGACATCGCTGATCAAAGAGGCAACGCCAGTGACGACGGCACCCAATGGATTGCTGCCCTGCGGTTTGTAGACGATCAGATTAATGCCAGCCAATGTGCCGGCGAGACTGCCGACGATGTTGTTGGTCGGCACTGCCGATTGCACGCTTGGCAGAAGTTTGAGGTTGGCCGGTGTATTGAACGGTGGAACGCTGGCGTTAACGCTGGAAAACACTAGGTCCTGGGTGTTTTTCGCGACGCTGGTGTCGAGCATGATGCCAATGCCTCCCGCACCATATTGAACATGACTGCTCGCATCGCAGCCGAACAATCCGTAGCAAGTCTCGATACCCAAATCAATCAACGGCAACGGCGTGACCGTTGGTTCGGCAGACGAGGAAAAGGCTTTGGTGGGGTCGATCTTGCCGAGTTTGAGATCAGCAATGGAGGTGATGGTGCGTGCGGTCAGACTTTTGGTCCCGATTGTGCCCGTCGGACAACTGTAATCCGTGACATAGCTTTGAGCACCGCCCGCATCCAGGCTGATATCGATTTCCGGCGAGGGTAACAGTCGCGGGGCCAGTTGCTCGCAGCTTGCCCCCAACAGACAGAGGACCGAATTCAATGTGGCTGCCAGATCCAGGTGCAGCAACGCATTGAGTGTCGGGGTCAAGGCACCGACCAGTCCGAACACGGCATTGGTCAGCCCGGCGATCCCGTTCAATATTGGCAGATTCACCGACAGCATCGTGCGAACCTGCGCCGTACGCACATAAATCCGGTCCGGTGATTGAGGGTCGGGGTTGGCCTTGGCCCGCGCCGGATCGCCAATCGCGGAAAACTGCGGTGGCTCGATCACTTTCACCCGCACCGTGACATTCGCCAGCCCCAGCACGCTGATCGGCAACGTCGCCGCCACCGCACTCTTGCTGTTGGCCAGTTGCACCACGCCCTGAATCAGCTGCAGCAGTTGCAGATTGGCGTCTAATCCTGCCGATGTAGTGCCGGTCTGCAATTGCAGGATGTCACCCAGTTTGACCGGCGCCGCGTTGATCGCGGCCACCTGCAATTGGCCCAGCGCAGTGATCACCTGGGCGGTCGCGCCGTTGAGTTGCACCACCGTCGCCGCCGCCTGAATCAGTTGCGTCACCGTGGCCTGAGTGTTGAGTAATTGCGTGTAGTTGCCCGCCGCGACGTTGAGATTGATTGCCAGTTGATCAAGGTATTTGAGCAAGTTGATGTCGGTGTTCAGCAGGCCATCCCAACCCAGTGCCGTGAGGTTGACGTTGCCGCCGAGCAGCCCGGAAAACAGCGGGTTGAGGATGTTCGACTGGGCCGTATCGATGTTGGCCAGGGTGCTGCGAATATTCAGTTGGGCCACCGTCGGCTGCGGTTTAGCGGCCACCGCCGAGGCATTGAGCGTGGTATTGAGACTGACCGGAGTGCCGCTGAACAAGGCCTGCACGCCGCCGGCAATACTGGTGGTCACTGTGCGACTGGCGACGACTTTGACCGCCGCCGCTTGCGTGGCATCCACCGCGAATGTGCGCAGGCCGGTGGCGGCCGTCACCAAGGTGCCGCAGGTGGTGGCGAGGGTGTTGCTGGCATCGACGATGTAGCCATTGCGCACGGCGCTTTGCCCGGCATAACTGGCGGCGCTCAGCCCCGGCAGGCAATTACCGCCACGGCTGACGGCTTCGAGGGCGGCGTTGTCGACCACGCGCTGCAATTTGCGCTGTTCCATGTACAGGCGGCCGGTGTCGACCACCAACAGCAGCATCACCACCGCCAGACTGAGGGTGGCCGCCGCTATCAAGCCAATCGCCCCGCGCTGGCGGGCCGGGCCGTTGAATCGCGAACGAGGCGACATGGCGCACTCCTTTGCCGCTAGCTCCATTGGTGCAACTGAGTGTAGACGCGCAATCCCCGGTAGGAGCTGCCGCAGGCTGCGATCTTTTGATCTTGGCCTCTAAAAAGCAAAATCATAAGATCGCAGCCTTCGGCAGCTCCTACCGGTGGTCGTCGCAGGGCAAAAAAACGGGAGCTCAGGGGCTCCCGTTTTTCCTGAACAGACTCAACGCGGTGGATAGTTGGCCAGAATCCGACCGACCGTCTCACGAATGGCATTGCTGCGATCCTCCGGATTCGGCCTGCTGGCGAGCATCTGCTCATCGCTGCCGCGCCACACCAGTTTGCCGTCCTTGCCGTCGAGCAGGTCGATCTGGATGGTCGCGACCTTGTAGGTGATGTTGCGCGTTTCGTTGTACATCGGCGCGCCCCAATAACCATTCCACGGGCCACCCCAACCGCCGCCGTAGTTGGTCGTCACTTGCTGCTGACGATCCTCGACGATCAGGTAAGTCTGCACACTCAAGTCACCCTTGGCGCCCGCCGCAGCTGGACGCAAACCGCGCTGGTCGAGTTGATCGGCGACGGCCTGGCGGATGCGTTGCTCGGTCAGGTCGCTTTTGATCCGCGGATCATCGGGGCGATATTGCAGGGCGGGGTCTTTCCAGCTCCAGCTACGATAGGCGGCAAAGTCGCGGCTGGCATCGAAGTCATGATTGACCTGGTTGGCGGCGCAAGCGCTGAGCAACGCGGCCATGGCCAGTAGAGCGAGACGGCGGAACATGATTTTTCTCCGGTTGAAGACATGAACCTGCGGCAGCTTCTGATTGGCAGCAAGCTAACTGGGAGGATACGCCGACATGGCCTTTTCCACAGCCTCGCGGATCGAATCGGTGCGATCGATTTCGCTGCCCTTGTTCGCGGTTTCGGCACTGGCGCTCCACACAGGTTGCCCAGTGCCGGCATCAAACAGGTTGACCTGCACCACCACGACCTGCTCGGAATACGTGCGCACGATCGGCACCGTGTTGTACATGCCGTAACCGCGGCCATAACGATCATAGCCGCCGTATCCGCCGCCGTAATAACCGTAGTCGTCCTGGACCTGACGCAAGCGGGTTTCCAGACGCAGACTGGCGCTGACCAGCAGGTCGGCCGGGCGTTGGTCATGTAACGGGCGCAGGCCGCGCTGATCCAGCGCATTGCTCACCGCTTCGGCCACCTGCGCCGAGTCTGCCCACGCCGTGCCTGGCGGCAGTTGCCCGTTGAGCCAGGCCCAACTGCGATAGCGTCCATAATCACGCGGCGGCGCCGGGTATGCGCTGCGGTCGAAGGTGGTGGCGGCCTGTGGCGGTGCCGGCGGCAAGGGCCGCGATTGCGCCACGTAGGGGTTGCTGCTCTGGCAAGCAGCCAACCCCAGACACATCAGCAGTAACCCGGATTGAGCTTTCATATCGCGCTCCGATCAGATCGGCCGGCAGATCCAGTGCAAGTAACGCCCAAGCCCGGCAAAGCTTGGGTGACGACGGTGTGCGAGCTCCATCTCGAGCAAATCCACAAGTTCGGCGCGGGCCTGAAATTCCACCGGCATGTAGTCGTGGAAAACGCGGATCCCGCTCTGGGTTTCGACCTGCCACAAGCCGTCGAGTTGCGTCGCCAATTCCCGGGGATCGAGGGGTTGCTGCGGCGTCAGGCTCTGCTTTTCGCCGGCCATGACGTTCTTGCGCATTTTCTTGAAATGACCTTTGAGCAGGTTGCGATAAATCAGCGCATCGCGGTTGTAGAACGCCAGCGACAACCAGCCACCGGGTTTGGTCAGTTGATGTAGCACTGGCAGGATCGCGTGGGGTTCGGCGAGCCATTCGAGCACCGCATGGCAGATCACCAGATCGTACGGTTCGGTGAGCTGGCCGAGCAGTTCCTGCCACGGCGCCTGAATGAACGTCGCGGTTTGCCCGGCTTCAGCGAAACGCTGGCGCGCGCCTTCGAGCATCGGTGCGGCCGGCTCGGTGAAGGTCACGTCGTGGCCGCGCTCGGCCAGCCACAGCGACATATGGCCGAGGCCGCCGCCAATGTCGAGCACCCGCAACGGGCGATCCGGCAGCGCTTCGGCCAGGTCGGCCTGCAACACCGCCAGGCGGATCGCGCCTTTGGCGCCACCGTAGATTTTTTCGGCGAAACGCGTCGCCAACTGATCGAAATGCCGGTCGCTCATCAGCTGAACCGCCGTTCGCTGTCGGCGAGCTTGGCGCGCACCACTTCATTCATGTCCAGCCCCAACTCGCTGCACAGCAGCAACAGGTACAGCACGACATCGCCGACTTCCTGCCCGGCGTGGGCGAGTTTGTCAGCGGGCAACTGGCGCGACTGGTCTTCAGTCAGCCACTGGAAGATTTCCACCAGCTCGGACATCTCGACACTGGCGGCCATGGCCAGATTTTTCGGGCTGTGAAATTGCCGCCAGTCATTGCGGTCGCGAATGGCGTGCAGGCGTTCGGTCAGTTCAACAAGGTTCATCGGGCTCTCCTGAAGGCGTATAGCTTCGGGGGGATACGACCTGAAGGCAAGCGTAAACCCTGTAGGAGTGAGCCTGCTCGCGATGACGCCATTACATTCAACATCATCGTTGACTGACACACCGCTATCGCGAGCAGGCTCACTCCTACAAGGGCGGTGTAAACCTTCTATCATGCAGGGAACTCGGCCACCCGCATTGTGGCCCAAGGCTCAGCTCTTTGATCAGGATGAACACATGCAGGTAGAAAGCTTTTTCGAATGGCTCGGCCAGGCGCTCGGCTCGGTCATCCGGTTTATCGTCGACGGCCTCAGCGGCCTGTTCAACATTCTGAGCAATGCCGGCGGCAACTTTGTCGACGGGCTGGCGAAGACGCTGGGCATGGACACCTCGATCATCAGCATCATCGCGCTGATCGTCGGGCTGATGCTGTTGTGGTCGGCGATCCGGGCGTTCATGAATGCGTCGATCATTGCCGGGATCATCTGGTTGCTGCTGGGGCTGTGGTTGCTTAGCTGGATTATTCATTAGGCCTTCAAGAGCCCCTCACCCTAACCCTCTCCCGGAGGGAGAGGGGACTGACCGGGTTGTTCTGCAGAAATACGCCGACTTGCGATACCGAGTCGAACTCAGGTTTTGAAAACGCCAGAGATCGGCTCCCTCTCCCTCCGGGAGAGGGCTGGGGTGAGGGTGGCTTCTACCGCTACAATGCCGCTTCCCAAGGAGCTCGCATGTCCACTCTGATCGCCGACTGGCGCGACCGCCCGACGCACCGCAAGGTCTGGGCGCTCGCCGCGCCGATGATTCTGTCCAATATTTCCGTACCGCTGGTGGCGCTGGTCGACAGTACCGTGATCGGCCACTTGCCCCACGCCCATCAATTAGGCGCGGTGGCGGTCGGTGCCAGCCTTTACACCTTTCTCGCCTGGGCCATGGGTTTTCTGCGCATGGGCACCACCGGTTTTGCCGCGCAGGCCGCCGGGCGCAGCGACGGTGCAGCGTTGCGGCAGATTCTGTTACAGGGTTTGCTGTTGGCGATGGGGCTGGCGCTGGTGCTTGGCACTTTGGGTGTGCCGCTAAGCGGAGTTGCACTGCACTTCATACAACCGTCGGCGGAGCTGGATCAGCTCACCCGGGATTTTTTCCACACGCGGTTGTTCGGGCTGCCAGCGGCGCTGGCCAGTTATGCACTGGTCGGCTGGTTCCTCGGTACACAAAACGCCCGGGCGCCGCTGGCGATTCTGCTGACCACCAACCTGATCAACATCGGCCTCAATCTGTGGTTCGTCATCGGCCTGGACTGGGGCGTGGTCGGTTCAGCGCGGGCCTCGGTGATCGCCGAATGGAGCGGCGCCCTGCTCGGCCTGCTGCTGACACGCAAGGCATTGCGGGCGTATCCGGGGCACATCGTCTGGGCAGCGTTGAAGATCTGGCAGAGCTGGCGCCCGTTGCTGGCGGTCAACCGCGATATCTTCATTCGCAGCCTGGCATTGCAATCGGTGTTTTTCCTGATCACCGTGCAAGGCGCGCGGCTGGGCGATTCGACGGTGGCCGCCAACGCGCTGCTGCTCAATGGCTTGCTGCTGACCGCACATGCGCTGGACGGTCTGGCCCATGCCGTCGAAGCCTTGTGCGGACACGCTATCGGTGCCCGCGATCGTCTGGCTCTGCGGCAATCGCTGGTAGTGGCCGGCGGCTGGTCGCTGATCGCCAGCCTCGGATTTGCGGCGCTGTTTCTGCTCGCCGGGCACCTGTTCATCGAGATGCAGACCGACATCCAGAGCGTGCGCGACACGGCGTTCGCCTACCTGCCCTACCTCGCCGTGCTGCCGCTGATTGCGGTCTGGAGCTACCTGCTCGACGGCCTGTTCATCGGCGCCACCCGCGCGCGAGAAATGCGCAACGGCATGCTGATCACCGTGGTTCTGCTACTGCCGTTCGCTTGGGCGCTGCAAGATTTCGGCAATCACGGCCTGTGGATAACTTTTCTGCTGTTCATGGTGTTGCGCAGCCTGACCCTTGGTGCGCAAGCCTGGTGGCTCAAGCGCAACGATGGCTGGTTCAGTGGCGGCGTTCACTGAGCCGGCGTGTGTGCGATAAACCCGACCACCTGATCGAGCACCGGCGCCAGTTGCCGCAACGGTCGTGACAAGGTTGCCACTAACGTAATGTGATTGAGCCGCGAATAATACAAGTCCTGCACCGGCACCCCGGCCTCGCGCAGCTTGCTGGCAAGGCCGCCGGTGTTGCGGGTCGGGTTGACCAGATCATCTTTGCTTGCAGCAATCAGCAGCGCGGGCGGTGCGCCGCGACTGACATGATTGATCGGTTGCGATTGCAGCGGCGAGTCCGGCCAGAAGAACACCGGGCGCACCTCGGGATTCTCGATCGGCAGAAAGTCATACGGCCCGGCCAGGCCGATCCAGCCCCGCAAATCCTTGGGTGACATGCCCACCGCCGCGAGCCATTCGCCATCCAGCGCAAGCATCGCCGCGTTGTATCCGCCAGAGCTGTGACCCATCACATACAAGCGCTGCGGGTTGCCGGAAAACTCGCGGATATGCGCTTTGGTCCACGCTACCGCCCGCGCGCCGTCCTGCAAAAACAGTGGATAACGCACCTGCGGATACAAGCGGTAATCCGCCACGACCGTGACTATCCCCCGCGACGCCAGCGCTTCACCGACAAAGCTGTAGTCGAGGCGCGAACCGCTGTTCCAGCTGCCGCCATAGAAAAACACCACCACTGGCGCACCCGGCATCGGTTGATGCGGCACATACACATCGAGCTTCTGCCGCGGGTCGTCGCCATACGCAATGCCCGCGGTTTTGTCGTACGTGCTGTCCGGGGTCAGCGCATTGAGCAACTGCACCGGCGAACAACCGCTCAGCACCAGCAGCAATACACTGCCGAACATTGCGCCGAACCCTTGCCGGAATAAACCTGCCATACGCGCCGAACCTCGCCTCAGGACTGATCGCCGTGCCACTGGCGTCGTACATGGTCAAGCCGCTGTTGTTGGGTCAGACCCACCGGCGGTGGCACCAGCACGGCACGCGGATGCAGCAAGCGTAGCCATAACCAGCCGTCGAGCACGGTACGATCGCTGAATCCCAACGCCAGGCCTTGTTGAACATGGGAGGACATCGCCGCGTAATCGGTTCCCAGCGATTGGCACCAGCGCCAGATGTGTTGTTCCAGCAGGCAGGTCTGCAGGCGTTCGCGCTGGCGCCGGGTCAGGCTTTCTTCGATGCTCAGCGGTTCGACGGCAAGCCCGGGGTTGCGCAATTGTTGCCAGCCCTGACTGCCAATCGCGCGGTCGGCCCAGGTGCCGCCGAACCAGCGCAACTGACGGATCGGCCCGAGCCAGCGGCTCAGTTCAGAGGCATCACAGGCGTCGAAGAAATAGCTCGCGGTCTGCCGGTTGTAATAGCTGAGCAAAGCCCGATGACTCAAGCCGAACGACACCGTGAGCATGCGCTGCAAGTGCCTCAGCAGTTGTTGTGCTGTGGCCTCACTGCCCAGCAACAGCCCGCGCCATGTGTTCGGATCGCTGTGACACAGCGCGCCTAGCGCCGGGCAATCGCGCAACTCGATCAACCGCGGACCATGCTCGCTGACCGGCTCAAACTCGGTGCCATCAAACAGTTTGAAGCACCGCACGTCGGCAAAGGCCTGGCGCAGTACCCGCAAGGCTTGCGGTGCATCCGGGCCATCAAGCAATAGCCACTGCGCCATGGGCTCAAGCGCCGCGCCACTCATGTTGCGCCGCTCTGTTCAAGGGCGGTGACCAGTCGACAACTGCACACTGGCTCCAGACAGTGGCTGAAACTGCCGCCGCCGGGGATCAGGCATAACAGCAGCAACGGCTCACCGGACGCCAGTAGTTGCTGCAGGCCTTCACTCACCAGGCTGTCGGGCAGTGGCGGAGCATCGTCAGTGTCGGTGACGGCAAATGGCGGGTGTAGCACCCCGCTGATCATCGGCTGATCCGGATCGCCTTCGAAGAAACTCACCACCACCTCGACGCCATCGCTCAGTGCCACCATTGGCGTCTGCGCCAGGGACGGCGCGAGCGGTAGCCAGCAGTGACTCGGCGCGGCGCCTTCGCCTTGATAGAGCCAATCGAATTGCACCGCCACCGGGCGCAGGCAATCAGGCTGCGGTTCGTCCACTGCCACCACCCAAGCCCGTTGCAGGCTGTGCATGCGCGATGGCGCTGTGGTTGATGCACACGGCACCTGCAGCGCCCCGTACAAGCGATTGGCATAGGGACGTTCGAGGGAGGGATCGGCGCGATGTTCTATGCGTGTGAGCAACCATGGGCGATTGCATTCGGCGAAAGGATGACCGGCCAATCGCAGCCAATGACCGCTGCGCAACGCCGCCAGCTCACTTTGACCTTCGGCCTGGTACAGGCCCGATGAGCTGGCCTGCACGGTCTCTTGCAACTGCCATTGGTGCACGGTGCACGAAGCGTTATGCCCATCGTCCTCACGCTGATACCGCGCGGCACCGGCCAAGGGCAACTGCGCCGGATCATCGGCAAAAACCAGACAATGCCGGTCACGGTCGTGCTCAAAGTAATAGTGAATCCGCGCCTGCGCGCACAAGCGCTGGAGCAGTTGCAGATCGGACTCGCGGTATTGGGTGCAGAACGTCCGGGGCGCGTACTCCCCGCGTAACTCGAAGCGGCGCTGGGCACCGACGATCCCGTGCTCTCTGAGCACCTGTTCGATGATCTGCGGCACCGAACGGCCACTGAAGATTCGCTGGCTGAAGCGCAGCGCCAGGCAATCGAGTTTCGGCCCCAGACGGATCCGGCTCAACCGCAAACCTTGTCCATGCTCATGCTCATGCTGGACAAGGCTCTGCAATTGCCCGTGCACACCCTCCCCCGACGGCCCGAAACACAGGAATGCCGAACGGTACAGCAGGCCGGCGAGATCCAGGTGCGGATCGTCGATCAACACATCGATCTCGAACGCAAAGGCTTCGCTGAGGGCTTCGCTACCGGTAAAGGCCAGGACTTCGAAGGGGTCGGACAGGCCCGCTACATCGAGACGAAACGACGACTCGTTGACTGGTTCGAACATGGGCGGATCTCTACAGGAGGGGCGGCCGGGGATTCTCGCCGAGAGCCATGGCCGAGTAGAGAGCTGAAGTACAACTTAGGAAATGACCTACGCGAAAAGCAGACCGGATGACTTTTCTGGCCGGGAATGCCAAGCCTTTCGCAAAGATATTGGGAGATATCCCACCGAGTCATGCGAATTTTCCGCCACCTACAGGAAAAATTCACACAACCCGGCGAGATTGCGACCTGACCTCAGGAAGACAGGTAGGAGGAGCGGGTCAGACCCAGACGCAAGGCATCGAGAAATTGCGTGCGCTCGCTGGCACTGATGCGGGCACTGGCGCACTTGTCGCGGTAGTGAGTCATCAGTTCTTCCGGCGACAAGTGCACGTAACGCAGCATGTCTTCGATGGTGTCGTGGGTCTCGATGCCAGCGTGGTACACGCTGCCATCGGCGTTCTGGTAGATGTTCACCGAGTCGGTGTCACCGAACAGGTTGTGCATGTCACCGAGGATTTCCTGATAGGCGCCAACGAGGAACACGCCCAGCAGGTAGTCTTCGCCTTCATTCAAACCGTGTACCGGCAGGCTGGTTTCGATGCTCTGCTCGTCGACATACTGGTTGATCTTGCCGTCCGAGTCGCAGGTCAGATCCTGCAGCACCGCACGACGCAGTGGCTCTTCGTCGAGACGGTGCAATGGGATGATCGGCAGCACCTGGTCGATCGCCCAGGTATCCGGCAGGCTCTGGAACACCGAGAAGTTGCAGATGTACTTGTCGGCCAGTTTGTCGTTGAGCTCGTCGAGCACCTGACGGTGCGAACGCTGACGCGCTTTCAGCGAGTTGTGCAGGCGACGGCACACGGCGAAGTAGCACTGCTCGGCCAGGGCTTTTTCAGCCAGGGTCAGTTTGCCGTCGGCGTACTGCGCAGCCACATCGCTCATGTAGTGGGTGGCGCGCCAGTAGGTTTCGGTGACCATTTCGATGTCGGTCGGGCCGAGCAGGTCAACCAGCCACTGCACGGTTTCCGGCAACGACTCCTTGTTTTCGATCTGCGGGATTTCGTCGTTGTGCTTTTCGACGTCAGTCACCTGCACTACCAGCATCGCGTGGTGCGCGGTCAGCGAGCGGCCGCTTTCAGAGAAGATGTGCGGATGCGGCAGGGCCTGCGCATCGCAGAACTCCTTGAGCATGCCGACCACGACACCGGCGTAATCGTCCATGTCGTAGTTGATCGAGCTGGCGTTGCGCGAGTGCGTGCCGTCGTAGTCGACACCCAGACCGCCACCGACGTCGATGTGATCGACCGGCAGACCGAGGTTGCGCAGCTCGCCGTAGTAACGGATCGCTTCCTTGAAGCCGTGCTGATAGTCAGCGAGGTTGGCGATCTGCGAACCCATGTGGAAGTGCAACAGGCGAATGCCCTGATCCAGACCGGCCGCGCGGAAACGCTCGACCACCGACAGCAGTTGCGCAGCCGACAGACCGAACTTGGATTTCTCGCCACCGGTGTCGGCCCACTTCGACGACGCCAGCGACGACAGACGTACGCGCAGACCGACCTGTGGCTTGACCTTCAGCGAGGCGGCTTCTTCGATCACCAGGCCGACTTCGGATTCTTTCTCGATCACGATGAACACATTGTGGCCGAGCTTCTGGCCCATCAGCGCCAGACGGATGAACTCACGGTCCTTATAACCATTGCAGACGATGGTGCCGCCCTTCGGCGCCAGTGCCAGCACGGCCAGCAGTTCAGGCTTGGAGCCGGCTTCCAGACCGATGGAAACGTCCTGGGTGGCGATGATGTTCTCGATCACCGCTTCTTGCTGGTTAACCTTGATCGGGTACAGCGCGGTGTACTTGCTCTGGTATTCCAGACGTTCGATGTTGGCATCGAAGGCGCCGGTCAACTGGCGTACACGGTCTTGCAGGATATCGGGGAAACGAACCAGCAACGGCAAGGACAAACCGCTTTTGCGCAGTTGGTCGACTTGCTCGAACAGATCGATAGGCGAGCTGCTTGGGCCGTTCGGACGAACTTCGACGCGACCGGCGTCATTGATCGCGAAATACCCGGCCCCCCAATGGCGAATCCCGTAAACACTGCGGCTGTCCGCAACTGTCCATTGGCTGCCATCGTCTTTGCGTGTGCGTCGTACGGACATCGAAGTCCCCTATAAAGAAGTCATAGTGCGTCGCCTGATCGCAGGCCGGCGCAGTCTAAAGTATGAAAATGACGGTTCGTCAGCGCGGCGGTAGACCGCACTGACTGCGTGGAGTTTAGAAACCGGTCATGAACAGGCTCTGTGAAAACCATGGAGACGACGCCGGATCTGCAATGTTTCAGCGCCGGATCAAGCCGTAGATGGATTTCACAGAGGCTGCTAGCCGCCGGATTTCTTCGCTTTGAAACCGTGTTTGATCAGCTCAGCCAAGAGTAGCTCGACATGATCGCCCTGGATTTCGATGATGCCGTCTTTCAACGCCCCGCCGGTGCCGCAACGTTTCTTCAACGTTGTCGCCAACTCTTTGAGCGCGTCTTCGGCCAGTGGCACGCCAGTGATGGTGGTCACCGTCTTGCCGCCACGGCCCTTGCTCTCGCGACGCACGCGGGCAATGCCATCCCCGGCCGGGATCACGGTTTGTTTGCAGATACAGGCGTCTACCGGCTTGCTGCATTCCGGACAATGACGACCTGCGTCGGTGGAAAATACCAGGCCACCCAAGGCGGCGAAGGATGCGGCTTTTTTGGCCACCGGCAATCCTCTTCGGAGGACAAAGACTGATCGCAACCTTGGGCAAGGTCAGCGACCGCGAAGCCCCACTCAGGCAGGGGCAGCGCTACTGCACCGGAATTTGGCGACGAGACTGCTGACCTGTAGGAGCTGCCGAAGGCTGCGATCTTGTGATCCTGCTCTTGAAAAACAAGATCAAAAGATCGCAGCCTTCGGCAGCTCCTACAGTGGGTCAGCAGGCCAACCTCAAACTATTCGGTGCAGCTTGAAAAGGTCGCGCAGTGTAACGGCAAAAATGCGACTTGCTAAGTGCCAATCGGCGCCAATTCATGTGTTCTTTGCGACGTCGCTTTGCTGCGCCTTCAGATAGCGCTTCAACGCGGCCAGAGAGTCCGGGCAATAAGGCTTCTGCCGGATTTCCTGCATGACCTGCTCGACCGGAATAAAGCGTGCTTCGAGGACTTCTTCAGGCTGCAGTCTGAGCGGACCGTCCCATACAGCGGAAAACGCCGAACACCAAAGACGATTGCCGGTGTCCTCGAAGTAGAAATGGTCATGGGCCGTCAGCTCTACGCCGCTGACACCCAACTCCTCTTCCAGCTCTCGGGCCGCCGACTCGGCGTAGGTCTCGCCCGCCTGCACCATGCCGCCTGCCGCGACATCCCAGTAACCGGGATAAATCGCCTTGCTCAAGGTGCGCCGATGCACACAAAGGTCGCCGGCGGAATTGAACAACATGATGTACGTGCCACGACCGATCAGCCCGCGCTCGCGTAGATCGGCGCGCACCAGAGCGCCGAGCAGGTTGTCCTGCTCGTCGACCCAGGCGATCTGTTCGGCATCGGAGGCGGCGCGATGGGCCGCCTCTTTGGCGTTCTGGCTCATGAATCAGCCCTGATTGAGCAGTTGACGCAAATCGATCACAGCAGCGTTGGCACGGGAAATATAGTTGGCCATGACCAGCGAGTGGTTGGCCAGCACGCCGAAGCCGCTCCCGTTAAGAATCATAGGACTCCAGACCGGTTCCTGCGAGGCTTCCAGTTCACGGATGATCTGACGCACGCTGACCGTGGCGTTCTTCTTCGCCAGCACATCGGCGAAATCGACTTCAATGGCGCGCAGCAGGTGCGACAGCGCCCAAGCCTGACCGCGTGCTTCGTAGAACACGTTGTCGATCTGCATCCACGGGGTCTCGACGACCTCTTCGTCAACCTGCGGCACTTCGCCGATGGCCGGCACTTCGGTTTTCAGCGCGGTGTTGAGTTTGACCCGACCGACACTGGCCGACAGACGTTGCGACAGCGAGCCGAGACGGGTGCCGACATCGCCCAGCCAGTTATTCAGGTTGTCGGCGCGGGCATAGAACAGCGCGTTTTTCTGGGTCGGATCAGACAGACGCGCCTGATAGCGGCTCAGCGAGTTGATGCCTTCCTGGTACTCCGACTCACTCGACGGCAGGATCCAGCTCTTGTTGTCGAAGTTGAAGCGCGGTTCGGCCTTGGCCAGATCGGCGTCTTCCGCCGACTGCGATTGCGAACGGGCAAAGTCTTTGCGCAGAGCGCGGGTCAGGTCACGCACCTGTACCAGCACGCCGTATTCCCAGCTCGGCGTGTTGTCCATCCACAGGCCTGGCGGGAAGCGGTCGTTGGAAATATAGCCGCCCGGCTTGTTGAGCAAGGTGCCGGCGACGGTCTTCAGGGTTTCGACAGTGGTGTAGCCGATCACCATCTGCTTGCCTTCTTTCTCGGCAGCCACCTGGGCATTTTGTGCGACCGGAAACAGCGCCGGCTCTTGGCTCCAGTACCAGCCCAGGCCAATGGTCACCAACAGATAAATGCCAATCAGCGTGGCCAGCGCACGGCTGAACAGCAGCCCGCCCACATAGCTGCGGGCGGCCGACTTGGGCTCGGCGGCACGTTCAGGCGCGCTGCCCGCGCGGTTTTTCCAGTCCAGCATGGCGATATCCTTTCAAATCTTGGGTTCAACGGTTCGACCACAACCATACAACAACGTGCCAGAGCCGGGCACCCGCGCGTAACGATAAGCCGCAAATCATGTGGGCGAATGACGCTTCGACGATCGCTAGGGGAATCCCCGATACGCGCATCTCAGCCAAACGGAAGCCAGAGCGGTAAAAACCCTCCGCCAGTGCATCCAATGCGCAGATCGAAGCGCAACACCCTTTCATCTCGCGCAGCATGTTTTCCGGCGAAACGCCCGACTTACGGGGACTTGAGCGACGCCAAGGTCAAAAACAAAACCGCCCGGTCAGAAACTGAATGGTGACGCACTGCAGATTATTGACGTACGACACTCGTGTAAGGGAAAAGAGGTGCTAGCATAGAGCCACCAGTCGATCTCAGCATGCAGCCTAACTAGTAGTCAGGATATGACCGAGCCAGAAGACCCCAGCCGTGAGCGTCTCAAGCACCACTTTGCCCAGCGGGTAATTCATCAGGCACGTCAGATTCTTGAGATATGGCAACGCCTGCAACGCAGTGAGTGGTCCACTGTCGATCTCGCCGAACTGAGCGAGGCCAACCTGCGCCTGCTGCGTTTTGCCGAGCGCTTCGAACAGCCGGAACACACTCAGCTCGCGCGCCACATCAGCCAATCGCTGGAAGCGGTGGACGCCAATCGCGGCCGCCTCAGCAGCGGTCTGATCACCGACCTCAATCGCTTGATGCAGCGCTTGTCGCGCACCGGCCTGCGCCATGGCGACCAACTCGACCAGACCTTCCTGCCGCCGCTGCGCAAACCGATCTACGTGATGCTGCAGGATCACGACCGCGCCGAGCGACTGGCCAAGCAACTGGAGTTTTTCGGCTTGAGCGCGCAGGCGCTGGACAGTGTTTCGGCGTTTCGCTCCTCGATGGTCGAGCGCTTACCGGCCGCCATCGTCATGGACGTGGATTTCAGTGGTGCCGGCATCGGCCTGAAACTCGCCGCCGAAGCCCAGGTCGGCCTGGAAGAACCGCTGCCGCTGCTGTTTTTCAGCCTGCACGAAACCGACACGCCTACTCGTCTCGCCGCCGTGCGTGCCGGTGGCCAGGAATTCCTCACCGGCACTCTCGAAGCGTCGAGCCTGCTGGAAAAGATCGAAGTCCTCACCTGCGTCGCGCAGTACGAGCCTTATAAAGTGTTGATCATCGACGACTCACGCGCACAGGCCTTGCACACCGAGCGCCTGCTCAACAGCGCCGGGATCGTCACGCGCACGCTGATCGAACCGATTCAGGCGATGGCCGAGCTGGCGGATTTCCAGCCCGACCTGATCATCCTCGACATGTACATGCCAGCCTGCACCGGTACCGAACTGGCCAAAGTGATTCGCCACAACGACCGCTATGTCAGCGTGCCGATCATCTATCTGTCGGCCGAAGACGATCTGGACAAGCAGCTCGACGCCATGAGCGAAGGCGGCGATGACTTCCTGACCAAACCGATCAAGCCGCGCCACCTGATCACTACCGTGCGCAACCGCGCCGCCCGTGCGCGCAATCTGAAAGCGCGGATGGTCCGCGACAGCCTCACTGGCCTCTACAACCACACCCATATTCTGCAACTGCTCGAAGACTGCTCGTTCCGCGCCCGCCGCGAGAACAAGCCGCTGAGTTTTGCCATGCTCGACATCGACCACTTCAAACGGGTCAACGACAGCCACGGCCACCCGATGGGCGACCGCGTGATCAAAAGCCTCGCGCTGTTTCTCAAGCAGCGTTTGCGCAAGACCGACTTCATCGGCCGTTACGGCGGCGAAGAGTTCGCCATCGTCATGCCTGACACGGATATAGAAGCCGCGCACAAAGTGCTCGACGAAATCCGCCAGCGCTTCGCCGAGATCCACTACCCCGCACAACCGCAGGATTTGTGGTGCACTTTCAGCGCCGGCGTGGTGGAAATGCACGACGACTGCGACAGCCTGATGATGGCCAGTCAGGCCGACGAAGCGCTGTACCGCGCCAAGGGTGCCGGACGCAATCGCGTGCAGACTGCGCGCGACTCAAAGCAAAGTGCCACTTTTTCATCGGATTCCACTGATTCGGTCATAACCCTGTAACAGAACCGCAATAAATTCAGGCGCTTACCATTTCTGCCGTTGGTAGCCGTCATGCGCCTGAAGTTGCTCACCAATCTCAATACGCTGCTGCTGGTCGCCGTGTGCCTCGCACTCGGCGCGACGCTGTGGTGGTCGCAAAAAGCCCTCGAACGCCCGTATCTGTTGATGGAGCGTTATCTGGGACTGTCGCAGCAGTTTCAGAACGAGGTCGCACGCAATGTCGAGGACTATCTCGGCAGTGGCGACGCCTTGCGTCTGAGTAGTGCGAGTCAGGCCATCGACGCTTTGCAGAAAGAGCTCGATGAACTGCCGCCAGCCCTGGCTGAGAGTTTGCGCCCAAGCCTGTCGGGCCTTGATGAGTTCAGCAAAACCGACCTGCTCGCGGCCGGCAAACTGGCGGGCGATCCGCAGGCCTTGCTGTTGCAGGCCGAGCGCGAACTGAGCGCTAGTCTCGATCAGCTCACTACTTACGCAAGCGGCAATGCGGCTTATATGACGCCACTGCTGGTTGCCTCGCAGCACTTGGGCAAACTGTCGCTGGCACGGGACAAACTGGTCAGCAGTGGTCGCAGCGAACTGGCGGCCGATGTTGAGCGCGAAGTCAGCAACATCCGTACTCAGGCGCAGGCGATTGATGCCCTGCCCTTGCTCGGCGTCGTCTCCAGCAACGAGTCGGGCAGCGACGATTTCGCCGCGATGATGGGTATCGAAAACACTGAGAAAGCTGTTGCCGAAGACGCCGGTGTCGGCCTCAAACGTGAACTCAACAGCCTGCTCGGGCGCTATCCGGCAGAGTTGGCGCGCACTAGTGAGCAGATCCAGAAACGCGCCGACCTCAGCACGGCGACGCACCAGAAAATCGCCGCCGTACAGCAGGCCATCGCCGGACTTGAGCCGGTCGTACGCGCCCAGCACGGGCAAATTCAAGGCGAAGTGCGCCTGATGCAAGGCGTGATGATCGGCCTGATTCTGCTGATTGCTTTGCTAATCGACACCTTGCAACGGCGGCTGGCCCGTACGCTGACCAATCTCGCTCCGGCATTGTCGACCTGGGCCGAAGGCGATTTCAGCCGCGATATTCAACTGGGCAAGACCAACCGTGAACTGCACGACATTGAAGCCTCGCTCAATCGCTTGCGCGCGTATCTGGTCGATCTGGTCGGGACGATTCGCGGCAATGCCGAGCAAGTCGCGGGCAGTAGTCGTACCCTTGCCGAACTCAGTAACGACCTGCACAGCGGCGCCGAACATCAGGCCGGCGATACTGCGCTGATCCGCGACTCCCTCGGTGAACTGGAAGCGACCATTCAGCAAGTGGCAAGCGATGCTCAGCAGGCCGCCGATGCCAGCCGTCATGCCGGACTGGCCGTCGAGCATGGTCAAACCGTTATCGGCCAGAGCCTGACCGGACTGCACGCGCTGGTTGGTGAGGTTCAGGGCAACGCGCAAATGATCGAGCATCTGGCTGAAGAGTCGGCGACCATCGGCGGCGTTTTGACGGTGATTCGCTCGATTGCCGACCAGACCAATCTGCTCGCGCTGAACGCGGCGATTGAAGCGGCGCGTGCCGGGGAAATGGGCCGTGGTTTTGCCGTGGTGGCCGAGGAAGTTCGCTCGCTGGCACAACGCACGGCTGGCGCGACGGCGGAAATTCAAACCTTGATTGCGGGTCTGCAAACCGCCGCCCGGCAATCGGTCGAAGGCATGCGCGCGCAGGTCGAACACGCTGAAGCCACGGCCAATCAGGCGCAAGCGGCGGATGGCGCGCTGGATAAAATCGTCGGCGCGATCCAGACCATTTCGGACACAGCGATCCGCATTGCTGATGTCACTGCGCAGCAGAGTGGCGCGGTCAGCGAGATTCGTGACCACAGCGAGCGTATTCATCAATTGGGTGGGGATAATCTGGTGCGTATCGGTCGTGGGCGCGAACAAGGCGAGAACTTGCTGGTATTGGGCGGGCAATTGCATACAGCCGTGCAGGCCTTTCGCGTCTGATAAACCGTTTTCGCGAGCAGGCTCACTCCCACATTGGAATGCATACCCCTGTGGGAGCGAGCTTGCTCGCGAAGGCGTCAGTCCAGACACCACAAGTGACCGGATCAAATCACTTGGTCACATATTTCGCGCAAACATCGGCCATCGTGCTGGCTATTGCATAGAACTGGACAGTCACAAAGTCTTTGCGGCATAGTCGCCGGGTTCTGAACTTTGCTCACCCATAACAAGGACAACGCAGATGGCAACCCTACTGGTGCTGCACGGCCCCAACCTGAACCTGCTCGGCACCCGCGAACCCGGTACTTACGGTTCAACGACCCTGGCGCAGATCAATCAGGATCTGGAGCGCCGCGCCCGTGAAGCCGGCCATCATCTGCTGTATCTGCAAAGCAATGCCGAGTACGAATTGATCGACCGCATCCACGCCGCGCGCGGCGAAGGCGTCGATTTCATTCTGATCAATCCAGCAGCTTTTACGCACACAAGTGTCGCATTACGTGACGCGTTGCTGGGAGTGAGCATCCCATTCATCGAAGTGCATTTGTCCAACGTGCACAAACGCGAACCTTTCCGCCATCACTCTTACTTCTCCGACGTAGCGGTGGGAGTGATCTGCGGCCTTGGCGCCAGCGGTTACCGACTGGCCCTGGAGGCTGCACTAGAACAGCTTGAAACACAGGCAACGACTTGAACTACAAGCGTTAAGCGCCCCTGACCGACCCTTGGGAGTTGATGATTCATGGATATCCGTAAAGTTAAGAAACTGATCGAATTGCTGGAAGAGTCCGGCATCGACGAGCTCGAGATCAAGGAAGGCGAAGAGTCCGTACGCATCAGCCGTCACAGCAAGACCCCGGCTCAGCAGTACTACGCACCGGCTCCGATGCAAGCACCGGCCGCTGCGCCTGTTGCTGCTCCGGTTGCTGCTGCAGCCCCGGCAGCCGCTGCTGCTCCAGCGCTGAACGGCACTGTTGCCCGTTCGCCGATGGTCGGCACCTTCTACCGTAAATCTTCGCCAGCCTCGCCAGCCTTCGTTGAAGTCGGCCAGACCGTGAAGAAAGGCGACACTCTGTGCATCGTCGAAGCCATGAAGATGATGAACCACATCGAAGCTGAAACCAGCGGTGTGATCGAGTCCATCCTCGTCGAAGACGGCCAGCCGGTTGAGTACGACCAACCGCTGTTCACCATCGTTTGAACTGCGGAGAGCCTTTGATGACTGCGAAGTTGGAAAAAGTTCTGATCGCTAACCGCGGTGAGATCGCCCTGCGGATTCTGCGTGCCTGCAAAGAGATGGGCATCAAGACCGTCGCCGTTTACTCCAAGGCCGACAAAGAGCTGATGCACCTGGGTCTGGCAGACGAATCCGTCTGCATCGGCCCGGCGTCTGCCGCTCAGTCCTACCTGCACATCCCGGCCATCATCGCTGCCGCCGAAGTGACTGGCGCCACCGCCATTCACCCAGGCTACGGTTTCCTCGCGGAAAACGCCGATTTTGCCGAGCAGGTCGAGAACTCCGGCTTCGCTTTCATCGGCCCGAAAGCCGACACCATTCGCCTGATGGGCGACAAGGTTTCGGCCAAGCACGCGATGATCGAAGCAGGCGTACCGACCGTTCCAGGTTCTGACGGCCCGTTGCCGGAAGACGAAGAAACGGCGCTGCGCATCGGTCGCGAAGTCGGCTACCCGGTGATCATCAAAGCCGCTGGCGGCGGTGGTGGTCGCGGCATGCGCGTCGTGCACAAGGAAGAAGACCTGATCGCCTTCGCCAAACTGACCCGCACCGAAGCTGGCGCGGCGTTCGGCAACCCGATGGTCTATCTGGAAAAATTCCTGACCAACCCGCGTCACGTGGAAGTGCAGGTTCTTTCCGACGGTCAGGGTCACGCGATCCATCTGGGCGACCGCGATTGCTCGCTGCAACGTCGTCACCAGAAAGTCCTCGAAGAAGCGCCGGCACCGGGCATCGACGAGAAGGCTCGCGAGGAAGTACTGGCTCGCTGCGTCAAGGCGTGCATCGACATCGGCTACCGTGGCGCGGGTACTTTCGAGTTTCTCTACGAGAACGGTCGTTTCTACTTCATCGAAATGAACACCCGTGTTCAGGTGGAGCACCCGGTCTCGGAAATGGTCACCGGTATCGACATCGTCAAGGAGATGCTCAGCATCGCCGCCGGCAACAAGCTGTCGTTCACCCAGGATGATGTGGTTATCCGCGGTCACTCGCTGGAATGCCGGATCAACGCTGAAGACCCGAAAACCTTCATGCCGAGCCCGGGCACGGTCAAGCATTTCCACGCACCAGGCGGCAACGGCGTTCGCGTCGACTCGCACCTGTACAGCGGTTATGCGGTTCCACCGAACTACGACTCGCTGATCGGCAAGCTGATCACTTACGGCGCCACCCGCGACGAAGCCATGGCACGCATGCGCAATGCCCTGGACGAAATCGTGGTGGACGGGATCAAGACCAACATCCCGCTGCACCGTGATCTGGTTCGCGACGAAGGCTTCTGCAAGGGTGGTGTGAACATTCACTACCTCGAGCACAAGCTGGCTGGCGAGAAGCACTAAGCTTCGGCCCGCACCAGACAAAGCCGCCTTCGGGCGGCTTTGTTGTTTCTGCGGGTTTCAAAAGCCCGCCATGGAAGTCACCGTGCAAGTCACCATGGAAGTCGCTGCACTCCCCCTGTAGGAGCTGCCGAAGGCTGCGATCTTTTGATCTTCAACCATGTTCGTGTTCTGCCGCGCGCTCGCGTAAACTTGCGCGCTTCTCGCCGGCCGCTAGGCTGCAATCAATATTTTTCAAAGGTGCCCGCCATGCCTTGGCTGCAAGTACGTCTCGCCATCAGCCCGGAACAAGCCGAAACCTACGAAGACGCTTTCCTTGAAGTGGGCGCCGTTTCGGTGACCTTCATGGACGCCGAAGATCAGCCGATCTTCGAGCCGGAACTCAATACCACACCGCTGTGGGCACACACCCACCTGTTGGCGCTGTTCGAAGGCGGCACCGAACCGGCACCGGTTCTGGCCCATCTGGAACTGCTGACCGGCAGCCCGCTGCCTGAGCATCACAGCGAAGTCATCGAAGATCAGGATTGGGAACGCAGCTGGATGGACGGTTTTGAGCCGATGCGTTTCGGTCAGCGCCTGTGGATCGTGCCGAGCTGGCACGCCGCGCCGGAACCTGATGCGGTCAACTTGCTGCTGGATCCGGGCCTCGCCTTCGGCACCGGCACACACCCGACCACCGCGCTGTGCCTGGAATGGCTCGACGGTCAGGACTTGAAAGACTGCAACGTGCTCGATTTCGGTTGCGGCTCGGGGATTCTGGCAATTGCCGCCCTGCTGCTCGGCGCCAAGGAAGCCGTCGGCACCGACATCGACGTGCAGGCGCTGGAAGCTTCGCGCGACAACGCCGGGCGCAACAACATTGCCGATGAGCTGTTCCCGCTGTACTTGCCGGAAGATCTGCCGCAAGTTCAAGCCGACGTGCTGGTCGCCAACATTCTCGCCGGCCCGCTGGTTTCGCTGGCGCCGCAACTCTCCGGGCTGGTCAAGTCCGGTGGACGTCTGGCGCTGTCGGGCATCCTCGCCGAACAAGGTGATGAAGTCGCTGCCGCTTATGCGCAGGACTTTGATCTCGACCCGATCGCCAATCGCGATGGCTGGGTGCGCATCACCGGCCGTCGGCGTTAATATGACCGCCTGCATAATCCGGATCGCCGCATGACCGACAGTTTCGTCACCCAGTGCCCGCATTGCCAAACCAGTTTCCGTGTCAGCCATGCTCAATTGAGCGTGGCCCGCGGGGTGGTTCGCTGCGGCTCTTGCCTGCAAGTGTTCAACGCCGCCAAGCAGCTGCTGGAACAACATGCCGGCAAGGACGCGGTGACACCGGTTGCGCGGCCCCTTGTTGCATTGCCGGACGAAGCGCCGTCGGCTGTCGAGCCGCCGCCCATCATCGAGCAGCCCGAGCCGCGCGCCATCAGCCAAAAGCAATGGAACGCCTCGGCGCTTGACCTCGACAGCCTCGACCTTGACGAAGAACTGGCCCGCCTCGAACAACGGGAAATCCAGCCCGCCACCGAACTGGGACGCACGCGCGAAGACTCCCTGAGTGCCCGTCGCGACAGCCCGGAGCCGGATGACGCGGCATGGCCAGGCAGTCTGTTCAGCGAACCTGCTGACGAGCGGCTGCCTGAACCGCAAGACGAGCCGCAGATCGACGACATTGAGCCGGTCAAATCCGAGCGCACCGAGCCTTCGCTGTCACTGGAACCGGTGGACCTGGATGACGAACCGGCGATCCCGCATCTACGCCTGCACGACCCGATCGACCCCAATGCCCGCCGCGAACGCTTGTCGGCCAGCAACAAACCCGATGACGACGATTTGCCATCGATTGAGCCGCTGCGCAAAAAACGCGAGCGCGCAGAACCCGGCGTACGCGCCGAAGTCCTGCAGGACCTGACCGACGACCCGCTGCAACTGGACTGGCAGAAACGCCGCTCGCCGTGGGGACGCCGCTTGCTTTGGCTGGCGCTGGTCTTACTGGCGGCAGGCGGACTGGCTGCCCAGTACATCTCTTATCACTTCGATGAGCTGGCCCGACAGGATCAATACCGCCCGTGGTTCCAGCAAATCTGCCCGCAGATCGGCTGCACGGTGCCGTCCAAAGTCGATATCGCCCGAATCAAGAGCAGCAATCTGGTGGTGCGCAGCCATCCGGAGTTCAATGGCGCGCTGGTGGTCGATGCGATCATTTACAACCGTGCGACGTTCTCTCAGCCGTTTCCATTACTGGAACTGCGCTTCGCCGACCTAAACGGCCACCTGATCGCCAGTCGTCGCTTCAAACCCGGCGAATACCTGAGAGGGGACCTCGAAGGTCTGGCGGAAATGCCGCCGCAGACGCCGATCCACATCGCGCTGGATATTCTCGATCCAGGCCCCAAAGCGGTGAATTACAGCCTGAGTTTCCACTCGCCCGAGTGAATCCCTGTGTCGCTTTCGAATTGACGGCGGTTTTCTGACTTTGCTACCCACAACCAAACCGGTGGCGATAACAGAATAACTGTTCAGATTTTGTTCAATTCAGCCTTTATCCAGTCATCGAGAGCGGGTATCATGCCAACCCTTTTTCGAACTCTCATGATCCGGCCCCACCTCAGGGAAGTCCTATGTCGGCGGTACGCATCGGCCCATACACATTGCAGAACGGCTTGATTCTCGCCCCGATGGCGGGCGTCACCGATCAGCCCTTTCGTCAGCTGTGCAAGCGTCTGGGCGCAGGGCTTGTAGTCTCGGAAATGGTCACCAGTGACATGAGCCTGTGGAACACCCGCAAGTCGCGCATGCGCATGATCCACGAAGGCGATCCCGAGCCACGCTCGGTACAGATTGCCGGTGGTGATGCACAAATGCTGGCGGATGCAGCCCGGGCCAACGTCGAACTGGGCGCACAGATTATTGATATCAACATGGGTTGCCCGGCAAAGAAGGTCTGCAACAAGGCCGCCGGTTCCGCGTTGTTGAAGGACGAAGCACTGGTGACCGAGATCCTGCAGGCCGTAGTGGCTGCGGTTGATGTGCCGGTCACCCTGAAGATCCGCACCGGTTGGGATCGCGACAACAAGAACGGTCTGACCGTGGCGAAGATCGCCGAGCAGGCCGGGATCACCGCGCTGGCAGTGCATGGCCGCACTCGCGCCGATCTGTACAAGGGTGAAGCCGAGTACGACACGATTGCTGCAATCAAGCAGGCCGTGTCGATCCCGGTATTTGCCAATGGCGATATCGATTCGCCGGAAAAGGCCCGTTACGTCCTTGACGCAACCGGTGCCGATGGCCTGTTGGTAGGCCGCGCCGCCCAAGGGCGGCCATGGATTTTTCGCGAGATCGAACACTTCCTGCGTACCGGCGAGAAATTGCCGGCACCGGAGCTGATCGAGGTGGAACACATACTGCTAGAGCATCTGGCCGCACTTCACGCTTTCTATGGGGATGTGATGGGCGTGCGCATTGCGCGCAAGCATGTGGGCTGGTATCTCGCAACCTTGCCGGGCGCCAGGGAATTTCGCGCCCACTTCAATCGTTTGGATGGTACGGAAACACAATGCGCCAACGTTCGGGAGTTCTTCGCTGAACGTTACAAGAGCCTGACAGGGGACGAAGAAGGGGTGGCCGCATGACGATGATGACCGAGACTTTAGTGAGTGGAACAACACCCGTGAGCGACAACGTGAATTTGAAACAGCACCTCAATACCCCGAGCGAAGAAGGTCAGACCCTTCGCGGGAGTGTCGAGAAGGCGCTGCACAATTATTTCGCCCACCTTGAGGGCGCGTCCGTCACGGATGTGTACAACCTGGTGCTCTCCGAAGTCGAGGCTCCCCTGCTCGAAAGCGTGATGAACTACGTCAAGGGCAACCAGACCAAGGCCAGTGAGCTGCTGGGACTTAACCGCGGCACGCTGCGCAAGAAACTCAAGCAGTACGATCTGCTGTAAGCATTCAATCAAACCAGAAAGGCGCCCGCGTAAAAAACGGTCGCCTTTTTTGCTGACTTCCTTTGCTTTTGATGGAAATTGAGATGACCGACCAGACTACCCGCCTGCCGATCCGCCGCGCCTTGATCAGCGTTTCCGACAAGACCGGGATCCTCGAATTCGCCAAGGAGCTTGAAGCTCTGGGCGTCGAGATCCTCTCCACCGGCGGGACGTTCAAGCTGCTGCAGGACAACGGCGTAGCCGCTGTGGAAGTCGCGGATTACACCGGTTTCGCCGAGATGATGGACGGTCGGGTGAAAACCCTGCACCCGAAAATCCACGGCGGCATCCTCGGTCGTCGCGGTATCGACGATGCAATCATGAGCGAGCACGGCATCAAGCCGATCGATCTGGTTGCCGTTAACCTCTATCCGTTCGAAGCCACCATCAACAAGCCAGGCTGCGACCTGCCGACCGCCATCGAAAACATCGACATCGGCGGCCCGACCATGGTCCGTTCGGCAGCGAAAAACCATAAAGACGTAGCAATCGTGGTGAATGCCAGCGATTACGCCAGCGTCCTCGAAGGCCTGAAAGCCGGCGGCCTGACCTACGCTCAGCGTTTCGACCTGATGCTCAAGGCGTTCGAACACACCGCTGCCTACGACGGCATGATCGCCAACTACATGGGCACCGTGAATCAGGCCGCTGAAACCCTGAGCACTGAAGGCCGCAGCGAATTCCCGCGCACCTTCAACAGCCAGTTCATCAAGGCCCAGGAAATGCGTTACGGCGAGAACCCGCACCAGAGCGCGGCGTTCTACGTGGAAACCAAGCCTGCCGAAGTCGGCATCGCCACCGCGACCCAACTGCAAGGCAAAGAACTGTCGTACAACAACGTGGCCGACACCGACGCCGCACTGGAGTGCGTGAAGAGCTTCGTCAAGCCAGCCTGCGTCATCGTCAAGCACGCCAACCCGTGCGGCGTGGCGGTCAGCCCGGACGCTGAAGGCGGCATCCGTCAGGCCTACGAACTGGCTTACGCCACCGATACCGAATCGGCGTTCGGCGGCATCATCGCTTTCAACCGTGAACTGGATGCCGAGACCGCCAAAGCGATCGTCGAGCGTCAGTTCGTTGAAGTGATCATCGCCCCAAGCGTCAGCGAAGAGGCCCGCGCCATTGTTGCAGCCAAAGCCAACGTGCGCCTGCTGGCCTGCGGCGAGTGGTCGGCTGACCGCGCTGCTGCCTGGGACTACAAGCGCGTCAACGGCGGTCTGCTGGTGCAGAGCCGTGACATCGGCATGATCAGCGCCGATGACCTGAAAGTCGTGACCAAACGCGCGCCGACCGAACAGGAAATCCATGATCTGATCTTCGCCTGGAAGGTCGCCAAGTACGTTAAGTCCAATGCCATCGTCTACGCCAAGAACCGTCAGACCATCGGTGTCGGCGCTGGCCAGATGAGCCGCGTAAACTCGGCGCGTATCGCTGCGATCAAGGCTGAGCACGCCGGTCTGCAAGTGGCCGGTTCGGTGATGGCCTCCGACGCGTTCTTCCCGTTCCGCGACGGCCTCGACAACGCAGCCAAGGTAGGGATCACTGCAGTGATCCAGCCGGGTGGCTCGATGCGTGATGCGGAAGTGATTGCCGCTGCTGATGAAGCCGGTATCGCGATGGTATTTACCGGCATGCGCCACTTCCGTCACTGATACACGGCAGCTACAAGTCTCAAGCTGCAAGCTGCAAGAAAGAGCAGATCGGTGTCGCTCCTTCTTGCAGTTGCAGCCTTATTAATTCAGAGCAATAAGCTGTAGTTAAGAGCCACACATTCGCTCTTGCTTGCAGCTTATAGCTTGCAGCTTTCTCCGAAGGAGTCTCTCTTTGAACGTTTTGATCATTGGCAGCGGTGGCCGTGAACACGCCCTGGCCTGGAAAGTGGCTCAGGATCCGCGCGTGCAGAAGGTTTTTGTTGCACCGGGCAACGCTGGGACCGCCATTGAAGCCAAGTGCGAGAACGTCGCCATCGACGTACTGGCCCTCGAGCAACTGGCCGACTTCGCCGAGAAAAACGTTTCCCTGACCATCGTCGGCCCGGAAGTGCCGCTGGTGGCTGGCGTCGTCGACCTGTTCCGCTCCCGTGGTCTGGACTGCTTCGGCCCGACCGCCGGTGCTGCGCAGCTGGAAGGTTCGAAAGCCTTCACCAAGGATTTCTTGGCCCGCCACAAAATCCCTACCGCCGACTATCAAAACTTCACCGAGATCGAGCCAGCCCTGGCTTATCTGCGTGAAAAAGGCGCACCGATCGTGATCAAGGCCGATGGCCTGGCCGCAGGTAAAGGCGTGATCGTCGCCATGACCCTGGCCGAAGCCGAAGACGCCGTGCGTGACATGCTCGCTGGCAACGCTTTCGGTGACGCCGGTTCGCGTGTGGTCATCGAAGAATTCCTCGACGGCGAAGAAGCTTCGTTCATCGTCATGGTCGACGGCAAAAACGTTCTGCCGATGGCCACCAGCCAGGATCACAAACGTGTTGGCGATGGCGACAGTGGCCCGAACACGGGCGGCATGGGTGCTTACTCTCCTGCCCCGGTGGTTACCGCCGACGTGCACAAGCGCGTAATGGACCTGGTGATCTGGCCGACCGTGCGTGGCATGGCTGAGGAAGGCAACGTCTACACCGGTTTCCTTTATGCCGGTCTGATGATCGACAAGGCCGGTAACCCGAAAGTCATCGAGTTCAACTGCCGCTTCGGCGACCCGGAAACCCAACCGGTGATGCTGCGTCTGCAATCGAGCCTGGTGCTGTTGGTCGAAGCCGCTCTGGCGCAAGCGCTGGACAAGGTTGAAGCACAGTGGGATCCACGCCCGAGCGTCGGCATCGTGCTGGCCGCTGGCGGCTACCCGGGCGACTACGCCAAGGGCGCGGCGATCAACGGTCTCGACGCAGCCGCCAAGCTGGAAGGCAAAGTCTTCCACGCCGGTACTGCATTGAAGGACGGCAACGTCGTCACCGCCGGCGGTCGCGTACTATGCGCCACCGCAATGGGCGCAAGCGTCGGTGAAGCGCAGCAGCAAGCCTACAAGCTCGCGGCAGCAATCGACTGGGAAGGCTGCTTCTACCGCAAGGACATTGGCTACCGTGCCATTGCCCGTGAACGTGGCGAAACCCAGGAATAAGCTGTCGATCAAGTCCGGCGAGGGATACCGTTCCTCGCCGGGCTGTTCCGCCGCCGCGCATCGTTATATTCTGGCATCAACCTACGAAGGGATTTCGCCGTGCGCTGGCTCAGGATTGCCATAAGCTTTACCGTCACGTTGCTGACCTTGCTCTGCATGCTCCCGGCCCAGGCCGCGCAAGGCAGTGGCTGGTCGGTATTGCTCGACGATCAAGGCAATCTCCAACTTAGCGATATCCGCTCCGCTCGCTACACCAATCAATTCAGCCCTATCGACCTCGATCGCCTCACCGCGTCCGAGCCCGATGGCGCGTTGTGGCTGCGTTTCAGGCTGGCGCCGGGCAAGCACGAACAAGTGTTGCGCATCTTCGCCCCTGACCTGTCACAGCTCAGTCTTTACGTGCTCGACGGTGACAAGCTGATCGAGCAACGCAACACCGGCACCGACCAGCCACAGGCCGAACGACCGTTGCCCAGCAGCGACTTCATGCTGCCACTGCCGCAGAGCGACAAACCTCTCGACGTGTATCTGCGCCTGGTCTCCGATCATCAGTTACGTCCACACGTGACTCTGCAATCAGCGGTGATGAGCGCGGCTAACCATAACCAGACGCTGGTCTTCGGTTTACTGTTCGGCTGCCTCGGCATGCTGCTGTTGCACAACCTGGTGCGCTACGCCTATTCCCGCTCGCGCAGCAGCCTGTGGCTGGCGGTCTGCGAAGGCCTGTTGGGCCTGAGCCTGTTGCTGCTGCTCAACCTCGCCGGCCCGTGGCTGCCGAACTGGCATGCGGTGCAGACGCCGGGCGCCTATCTGGCGTTGCTGCTGACGGCTCCAGCCGGATTGATGTTCGCCTATCGCTTCTTCGCTCCGCTCGGCCCGCACCCGCTGAACAAGCTGTTGATCGGCGACATCCTGTTTATCGTGACCTGCAGCCTGTTGCTGTTGTTCGTCAACACTCTGCCGCTGAACATCATTACCTATGCACTGGTAGCGCTCGCCGGCCTGAGCATGTTGTTCGTCGCGTTCTATCACTGGCAGAAGGGCTACCGGCCGGCGCGCTTGTTCGTCGCGGCGATGGTGGTGTTCAACATCGGCACATTGATCATTCTGCCTGCCTTGCTGGGGCTGACACTGGTTTCGCCGCAAGGCTTGATCATGACCCTGATGGCGTTCATCTGCATCAGCGGCCTGTTGATGAGCATCGCTCTGGGTGAGCGTCAGCGCAGCATCACTGAAAGCCGTTTCAGCGTCAGCCGCGACCTCGCCGCGAGCAATGCCGAGATCAATGCCAAAGCCGAATTCCTTGCCAAGATCAGCCACGAAATCCGCACGCCCATGAACGGCGTGCTGGGCATGACCGAACTGCTGCTGGGCACGCCCCTTTCGGTCAAGCAACGCGACTATGTACAAACCATTCACAGCGCCGGCAATGAGTTGCTGACGCTGATCAACGAGATCCTCGACATCTCCAAGCTCGAATCCGGGCAGATCGAACTGGACGACGTGCAGTTCGACCTCAACGCTTTGATCGATGATTGCCTGAGCATCTACCGGGCCAAGGCCGAGCAGCAGAACGTCGAGCTGATCAGCTTCATCCAGCCGCAAGTACCGCGAGTAATCAGCGGCGACCCGACACGCCTGCGCCAGACCCTGCTGAGCCTGCTGGAAAACGCCCTGAAGAAAACCGATGAAGGCGAAGTGCTGATTGTCGTCGCGCTCGACGAACGCAGCAGCAAACCACGCCTGCGCATCGCCGTGCAGGACAGTGGCGCGCCAATGGAGCAGGAAGAACGCGACGCGCTGATGCACGCCGAACTGCACAGCAAACACTTCCTGTCGGCCAATCGCCTGGGGGGCAATCTGGGGCTGGTGATCGCGCGGCAACTGATTCGTTTGATGCAGGGCGAATTCGGCATCAAGAGCGGCGCCACTCAGGGCAGCACGCTGTGGCTGACCTTGCCGCTGGATCCGGATCGCCTCGAACACCCGACCTCCGATCTCGACAGCCCGCTGCAAGGCGCGCGGGTGCTGGTAGTCGACGACAATGACACCTGCCGCAAAGTGCTGGTCCAGCAATGCAGTGCGTGGGGGTTGAATGTCAGCGCCGTGCCTTCCGGCAAAGAAGCGTTAGCCTTGCTGCGAACCAAAGCGCACCTGCGAGATTACTTTGATGTGGTGCTGCTCGATCAGAACATGCCGGGCATGACCGGCATGCAACTCGCGGCCAAGATCAAGGAAGACCCGAGCCTGAACCACGACATCCTGCTGATCATGCTCACCGGCATCAGCAATGCGCCGAGCAAGATCATCGCGCGCAACTCGGGGATCAAACGCATCCTCGCCAAACCGGTGGCCGGCTACACGCTCAAGACCACCCTGGCCGACGAACTCAATCAACGCAACAAAGGTCAGGTGGTGTTCCAGCCGCAAGTGGTCACCCCGGCCACAGCCGCTAAAGTGCCAAGCGACTTCCGCATCCTCGTCGCTGAGGACAACACGATTTCGACCAAGGTGATTCGCGGCATGCTCGGCAAACTCAACCTGCAACCCGACACCGCTGCCAACGGCGAAGAAGCCCTGCAAGCGATGAAAGCCCAGCGTTACGACCTGGTGTTGATGGACTGCGAAATGCCGATCCTTGATGGCTTCTCAGCCACCCAGCAATTGCGCGCATGGGAAGTCAGCAACCAACGCATTCGCACGCCGATCGTGGCGTTAACGGCGCATATCCTCGCCGAGCACAAGGAGCGCGCGCGTCAGGCCGGGATGGATGGGCACATGTCCAAGCCAGTGGAGTTGTCGCAATTGCGCGAGCTGATCGAGCACTGGGTTGCCCAGCGTGATCAGCAGAATCGCGCCGCAACACCCACCTCCTGAGCCGACAGACCCCGTAGCGCCTGATAGACTCCCCCACGACTTCCCTCGCCAGTGAGCTTGCACCATGCTCCATGTGTTGTTCAGCGTTTACCTGAAGATGCTGGTGCTCTACAGCCCGTTCTTCGTGCTCTCCTGCTTTATCAGCCTGACCCGCGGTTATTCACGCAAGGAGCAACGGCGCTTGGCCTGGAAAGTTGCGGTGGCCACACTGGTCTCCAGCGTCTTGCTGTATTTGTTCGGGCGGGTGATTTTCGATGTATTCGGAATTACCGTGGATGCATTCCGGATCGGTGCCGGCAGCGTGCTGTTCATCTCGGCACTCGGCATGGCGCAAGGCAAGTCAGCGGTGCAGGCCGATAACGTGCAGCAAGACGTGACTATCGTTCCACTGACCATTCCTATCACGGTCGGACCCGGGACCATCGGCGCGTTGTTGGTGATGGGCGTTAGCCAGCCCCATTGGGACGACAAACTCACTGCCATCATGAGCATCGTATTGGCCAGCTTCACAGTCGGGATCGTGCTTTATCTGTCAAACCGGATTGAACAGATTCTGGGGGATCAGGGTTTGCAGATAGTGAGTAGATTGATGGGGTTGTTCGTCTGCGCACTGGCCGCGCAGATCATATTTACGGGAATAAAGGGCTACCTGGTGCCTTGAGTGCCACGAAGTGATGGATACCCCAGACGTGAAAACCGGAAGCTTTCTATCCTTCTGCCATTTATAACCAATATTCAATCGAGCGGTTTAGACAAACCGCTCGATTTCCATGGTCTCTCTTCCGTCGAGAGTTCTGAACACCATGGCTCTTTTGGAATCGGCATAGTCCTCATCCAGTTGCGCGACAAAGTACTCTGCATGAATACTTTCAACCATCTCACCCAATGTGAACTCCTGCCGCAAAAAGCAGGGTTCGACAGGTTGGCGCGTTGCGATGTTAAGTATCACGCATTTCACCGTGGATTTATCGTCAACGACGCCAACCTGGACTCGGACACGACTGACGATCCCTTCTCCTTCCAAGACCGGCGAAACTGACTCCACCGCACGCTGCCTGAATAAAATCGATGCTTTGCTGTCGGCATTCAATTGCGAAAAATCCTCCATCAGCCGTTCCAGCAGACACTTTTCCTCAGCCGATAAAGCCCCTGACAATGCAGCACAAACCATCTCTGTTGGCGTCAGGTTTTTATCGAGCGAGGTTGAAAACCCCTCATAACTGAGCCAGCCCGATAGTTTATAGAGGCAAAAACGCTGAACTTGTGAGTAGCGTTCATTCCAGGCTTTGTAATCTGCAAACAACGGAAACTTGTTATTGCACGAAAACTGCATGTAAACAGATGAGGACAGAATATCTTTCAGATGTTCATCAGGTAGCGATGTGGCGCATGCCAACAGGCATCCGGCGTTGGCATATCCATAATATTTCATACTTTATCAATCCATGAAGAGGCCAGGCGCAGAGCGCCTGACCTGAAAAATCAGAAACCGTATTCCATTTCCAGAGCAGCGTCGATCGCTTCGTAGAAGCGATTGGCTGCCGCTTCTTTCTTCGCGGTGAAGTCTTCGTCGGGGTACATGGTAAATACGCCATGCCCTTTGACCACACTGGAAGAAGAATCGGTTTTGTCGAAGAACGCAATATGCGAGTTGCCGGATTTAATGCTGTAGCTGATCGCACCTACGGTAAGGTAAATATCATCGTCTTTACTTTCGGCTGCGCTCATCACGCCGAAGTTCGAACCACCGGCCTTCTTGCCATTTTTCTCATAAAGCTTCAGAGCTTCGGCGTTACCTTCGAGGCCTTTGATGGCCGCGTCAGCCCCCAGCTTCATCACTTCACCAATAGTTCCAACGCCCACTGCACCCAGTGCAGCCTTGGCGATGTCCACAACCAGATTCGACATGGTTATGCCACTGGAGACGGTTTCCTCAAAAGTCTCAGGCTTGCCGAAATGTGCCCAGCCCATGGCATTCAAACCCTGGAGCATGTAGGACAGACGCTTGGCAGCATCTGCTTTGTTCGGGTACTTGATCTGCGCAGACAAATCAGCAAACAGAAACGTACGTTTGATAATGGTCTTATGGCGACGCTTCATACCTTCAGGAAAGGCGATCATCGTCGAGTTAAGTACCGCGTTACTCAAAGCATCCTTGTCTGGCAGGTCCAATTTGAATGCCCGGGCGAAAGGCATGATCGAACGTGAACCATTCAGAACAGCAATGCTTTCCTTACAGCAGGTTTCGATAAACGCGAGACTTTCCGCTTCATTCATTTTTACAACCATTACATCATTCATTTCTACATCCCTATATTTATACAAAAGCCGTTGCGGCTTGAACGACAAACTAACCAAACGCCAAATTCACATCAACAGAAAGAACATTACAACAAGTAAACTTGCGCCGAACTTCAAACACCAATCAATTCCAGCCGCAAGTCGATTTCGCTCATGTCATCCTCTTCAAGAATCGCCTCTACTTCGGTACGAACTTGTGCGTAGGCATTTCTGTCGAGAAAAAAGCTAAGATAGTTATGACGCAGTACAACTTCACCCGAGCGCCAGTGACAGAAAAGGAAATTCTCCACTTGGCGCGAGGCATTCAATCGCGAATGATTCAAGACCAGTGTGATTCGTCCTTGCTCGTCGCGTCCGGACGGCATTGTTTGAAAAGACTGCCCCCAGAGACTTTCCTTCGCATACGAGGCTAATCCCGCTTTATGGTTTTTCAGTGCGGCAAAGGCAGCCAGCGTGTTATCCAGCATCGGTTCGTTACCCAGCGCCCTGACGACATCGACCATTTTCCTGGAGATATCGCCGGAAAAATCTTCGTACTTTTTTTCGCCGGGTTTGCGATCCGAATACCAACCCATATAATTCAATGACTTCGCATATATATCCAGCCACGCTGCAAGGTCGAGCTTTTCGTTTTTGTACTTATTACTCAGAATCTGAGCGAGCCTCACACTATTTCTTATTTCACGTTTCTCATCCCGGCTCATTCCCTCCATGTAATTCAGCAGCGTATCACCCAGCAATACTGCATTTTGACTGACGCTGCCCTCAAGCGCCGAGTGACTTTTAACGGAAAACACGCGGCGCATGATTTTCGGCGCAGGCGTGAGCAATTTGATTTCACGAATAAACGTCAAACGTTCAGCGAGCGGTGGAATGACACTAACGTCTACACTCATCTTGATTCCTTTTTGATTGCGATATTTCAATGACCTGTCATTACTTTAATCCAGGTAAAATCGACAGATAGCAAACACCATAAACAGCGCAACTTGGAAATCACAGAAAAAACACAACAACATATTTAACAAAACATTATCAAAAGCCCTGCTTACATCAGTAGCGTCAAGATTGACTTGTGAAGATATACAGATCTCTGTCGGTCCATGCGACAGGCGTCCAGATAACATCCGAGATACGACTGCCCGCATACTTAGTGCAAAAAAACGCCTCCGAAGAGGCGTTTTGGTTTTCAGACCAATTTACCGGTCAGGGCAAATGTTCAGCCACCACCGCCAGGCTGGCAGTTGCGTCATTGCCCTGCCCGGTCGCAAAGGCCTTCGACCATTGTTCGAATGCGCACAGGTACTCCCGGCCAGCGATTTTGACAGCCAGCTCGCAAGAACCCTGCTCCTCGATCCCGCGAACGATCAGACTGTGCCCATTGTCCGGATCGGCGAGTAGCAGATGGCTATCGACCCGCGACATCAGCCAATGCCCACACTCAGGCATATCCAGCACCAACAGGCCAGGTTCCGTCTCCTGCTCCCCGGAAGGGCGCCGTACATCAACAACGATGCAATCCAGACGCTGCCAGGCTGCGGCCGATACCCGATAACCCTCTGTGCGCGAACCAAAGGTCAGAATCAACCTTTCGATATTGTCAGGAAGCAATGGCTGCACCTCGGTGAGGTCATCACTCACTTCCAGCAGCATGACCTCCTCGTCACGGTGGGCGTAGCTACCCGGCAACCAGACGCCATCGACCGTTCCGGCGCTGAAGAGCAATTGGTCAATCGGGTCGAACAGCAGCGGATTGGCCGCATCGCGCGTGCCGAGGAACGTCGCCCATTTTCCATCGTTGCGAGCAGACACCTCGAATAGTCGATCGAGCTTCGGCACGTAGTATTGGTAACGATTGCCAGTATTTTCGACGGGGAGAAACGCGGCATGGTCTTGCCCGTCCAGCCGCTGTTTTAAACGCTCCTGCAATTGCGCAGGCGTCTGGTCAGGGACGTATGACCAGCGGTTTTCCATGCTGACAATTCGCGCCGGTTGCTGATCCTGCAGTTGCAGCGTCACACCTTCGCGGGTGCGCCCGAGCAGCCCGTCGCCATGCGGCAGCACCTCGCAAAACGCCCACGACGCCCAGACTCGCTCGGCCTGTGGCAACACTTGGCGATGCAGCAACACGCTGCCGTTGCCGAACGCCGTGCGCATCTGCTCGAGAGCGACCAGCGTCTGGCGCCACAGTTGTCCGGAAGAAACATCAAACAGCCAAACGGCCTGCCGGTCGGGCGTCAGCCCCAGCAACGTCAGCTCCTGGTTACTCATGGTGTCCATCAGCACAAGCTTTTCGTCAATACACCATACGGGCAGAAACGTCTGACCCACTTGCGCACGAAGGCCGATGATGGCAAACGCGGCGTGGCTGTATTCCTTGGCAAGCGCCGGTAATGCCGCCAGCCAATCGGGGTTTTGTTGCAGCCAACGCTGGCCGAGACCGACAAACTTCAGAACCTCTCTATCAAGCTCGGACAGCCAATTGTCGTCCTTGGCGTCGAGGTCGATTTCGAACAGTCGCCCATCGTCTTGGGTGGCCAGAAAGCTTTCGCCAACCCGCGTAACATCGATCACACCTTTCGCAAGCGCCTTGTGCCACGGCACGTTGTCACCCAGCTCGATGCCATGACTGAGCATTTGACTTTGCCGGCTGTAAAACAGCAGCGCAGCGGCGGGATCAGAGGATCGAGGCATCAACATCACCCTGTCCGCGTCACTCTCGGTGCCAGCCCGGAAATACCTGTCGTGATGCGCGGCAATCCATGCCCGCTCAAGCAGCTGACCGAAGGACCAGGCACGAGCATGAATGTATGGCGCGTAGGTCCAGGTGCTGATGGGCGAAGCCATGCCCGGCGTCTCGTCTGCGTAGGGACGACGTTGTTTCTGGCGATGGCGGAAAAACCCGATTCTCGTCCCCTCCTCGGGCTTGAGGAAAGAGTTTTCCAGACCCGGTGACCACATGTGGATATCCGTCAGCGTCACTTCGCGATCAGTCAGATGGAATTCCAGTGTCGTGCGCACGTTCATGGATGCTTGTTCAACCAACTGCTGCGAAACTCGCAGAGTGCCGTCCGCCAGTTGCCCAAAAGCGCTGATTTTCGTACCGGGTTCCACACTCAGTAACCGATAACGATGCACGACCAGGCCGGTGATCACATCGACCCGCCAGACCGTGGCATGGTCGGGATGATAAAACCACGCATGAGCAGCGTTGGCGGCGCCCAGCATCAGGCCATCGTTGACTTCACGCGGCAGATCGCGGGCAAATAACAAACGTTTTTGAGCGATGTCGTAAAAGGCTGTTGTGCGCACAGCGTGGCTGGCCGGATTGAATGGCACCCTGAACCGGTGAAGCGTGACGTAACCCGTGCCCAGGCGCCCCTCATGGTTTCGCTGGCGGAGACGGGCAAGGACATCACGCGCAATGGTTTTATCATCGTCGAGAGTGATGGAAACCAGGTCCAGCGCCTGACGCTGCCAGTCCAGTTGAAACAACTCTCCCCCGGCCAGTTCGATCAGCCCCTCGAATGCCGACAGCACGATACCGTCGACCGTCAGTTGACGCCCCGCCAGGTATGTCTGCGGGGCGCCGTCATCCAACATGGGTACGTCATCAAAGCTGACTTGCTCGATGCTGGCCCAAGGGGCATGCACCAGCCATTGGGTCGCTCCATTGAATTTCACGGTTTTCAGTCCCGGCGTCAGACGAAGCTGGCAGCGTTCTGACGTGGCGCTGATTTCGTAGGACAGCTTTTGCTGGCACTCCATCGGCAAGGTCGGCACCGCCAGTTGGCGCACCTGCTCGTCCAGCACCACGCTGATCGTTGTCGGTTTGTAGACCGAATGCAGTTTGTAGAGGATGTGCTTGAGCGACGGCGTACTGTGCAGATAAAAGCGCCGTTTACCCTGCTTGTCGTATTCCAGCTTGTCCGCCGCACTGTTGCGCAATTGTGGATAGCGTGTGTGGATACGCTTATCCAGATGGCTCGTCAGCGTATCGCCCAGTGCCGTGAACGGATTGAAATACGAGTACCAGTCTGGCTTAGGCATTTCACTGGTGCTACGAGGCTCGACCCGCTCTCCCGGCAATGGCTCGTACACATAGCCCGCGCCTCCCAGTTGATATTCGTAGCCGTAATAGCAGAGCGGTGTGCAGGGCAGCACCACGGTATGCAGTGCAGCAGCCTCCTGGAAGTTCAGCGCAGTGCTCCCGGCGAGACCAAAAGCCTGCCGGATATTGAGGGAACGGTGTATCTGCTGCGGATCATCGTTGTATTGCGGCAATTCGAGTGCGCCGCCGCCCCACGGATAAAAGCGCTGGCTGTCAAAACGAACACGCCGTTCCTGCAGATCCAGGTGAGTGATCACCGCTTCTGGCGGGAACTGCAACACCCCTTCTGCGACAGTGAAAGCGCCCGGTTTGTAGGCGTTATGGATGGCTCGCAAATGATTGCCAACGGCCGTTGCCTTGTCGGCAATCTGCCCAAGATTGCTGGCGATGGCCGTGGCTCCTATGCCGATACCGAGCAACGGCACAGACAGAAAAGCCGCCGCAGCGCCAACCGTTCCGCCTGCCGCCAATGCCACAACATCCACTCCCAACGCCACTGCGTTGAACGCCAGAGACGTGGAGAACCGCGAGCGCTGCTCGTGATTTTGCGCCACTGACAGGTTGTAAATGTCGAAGCCGATGTTGACCAGCGAAAACGCAAAACCAACACCCGTTGCCGCGCGACCGAGCACACCGCCGGACAACGACGACTGGCGCAAGACCAGCGCCTGTTCACTGGCCACCGCTTGCCGCACCAGGTTGATCATCTGCGCGGTATCGCTGAGTACGCCAAAACCCAACTGCGCATAGCTGACGTAAACCTGGATCTGCAACGCAATCGACAAGGCTGGCAACGGATCACCGACCTGGTGTTCACGATGGCGCATTTCACTGATCAGTGTCTGGATCGCAAAGGCGAAACTCAAGCGACTGCCTCCATCCGCCTCGGCCGGAGCACTCGGTTTGCCTGCCTTCATCCGCTGATGCAAATGCTGCTTGAGCTGAGTGAAGCGCGGGTCGGCAGTGGTCACTGTTCGCACTTGCTGCGGATTCTGTGCATCGACCAACGTCAGCGAAAAGCCGCCGTCCGCCTGAGACTTGACCGTTTCCAGCAACGGCAAATATTCACGCCCGAGCGAGTGTTCACGGCGCAACCGCTGCATGGCCTGATCAAACGCCTGCGCCCAATAGCGCGCATCCACCTGTGCCAGGCTGGCCCCCATCCGCGCGTTTTCGCCGAGCGAACGCTGGCGCGCCACGGCCTGTTTTGCCCAGACCGGGACACGGCGTGAATCACTCGAAGGAATGCGCAAAAAACTGTCCAGACGCAACCCCGTCGACAGCTTGCGGGCTGCCATCGCCTCGGTGTCCAACTCGATCACGTTGAATCGCGCCCCGCCCATCTCGCCCAGACCGTAGAGCCTGGCCAGGGCACTGTCGCCTGCACTCAGATAACGCTCAATGCCAAGTTTCACCTGCGTGCCTTCGGCGAACGCATAAATGGCAAAGTTCGGGTCGTAGAACCGGTAGACGAATTGCCCTCCTGTCTGCACTTTGGCCACCAGCAAGGCGTGATCGCCGGTGTCGAGCAACAGGACGGTAGCCGCACTTTTCGCCTCCAGTGTCTGGATGACCGAGCCCAGACTCTGCAAGCCGCGGGATTCACCAATAGCGCTGGTGGGCAAGGCCCGCAGTTCACTCAACGCACTGAGCAATGCCTGTGAACTCGGTTGCTGATGGTTGACGTTGGCCGTGGCGACATGCCCCACCAATGTCCGTTCGGCCGACTCGCCGGCAGCCACCGCTGCCCCCATCAGCAACGCCAGCGGATAACACCGACGCCCCGGATCACTGGGCGTGTGCATCAGCAAATCCTGCGACAGCTGCCGGGCCGAGGTCGCGCCGGCCGCGAAGAACATCTCGCGCACCTGCGCGCTGCGCTGGAGAATCCGCGCACGGTATTCATCTTGCGCCGTGCGCGTGATCTGCCCGATGCGTTCGCCCCATTGCCGCAAGGTCAGTGGTTCAAACAGTGCCTGAACCTTGAGTTCGCGGGCCGTCAGCAGGCCATGCACCTGTCCACGCGCCAGCGCGGCCTCGAAGGCGGGCGACTGCCGCTGACGCAGGGCTTTTTCAAGCGCATCATAACGAGCGAAAGTTCCGTCGCCGTCAGTGTCGACAGCGAGGTCGCGCACGGTTTGCCAGACGCTGGCAAAACTCGCCTCGTCCAGACTTGTCGCCCCGAAAATCCCCCCGAGCATGACGCGCACTAACGGGCTGAGTTGTTCCAGCGGCAGGGAATCATGGGCAATGCGGCTGAGCAGTTCGTTGAGGTTGCTTGAGGATTCGGCACCCTGCGAATTGGGCAGTTCACGCACAGGTTGCGCAAGGATCAACTGACGATTATCGAAGCCGATGGAAAACGGTTGGGTGAAGGTGATGTCACCGCTGAGCTTGTCCCTCATGGCTCGCACAAAGGGCTCACCCAGATCATCCATCAGTTGTTGCAGAACCGACGTCAGCAGCACCGCTTTACCGCCGACTACAGGCCAGCCTTGTTTAAACGTCAGCGTCTGTTGCAGCTGAAGCAGATCCGCCAGTTGGCCGGTGTAGCGTGATTTCAGTGTGCCGGTTTTCCACTTTTCGTGCTCTTTGGCCAGCCATTGCTCCGCGTCGTCATTGACGGTCCAACCGGAGATCGCTTCCTCCTCGGTCTGCACGTTGTAACCCTCGGCCAGGCGCAAGTGCTCCTGAACCGTAATCTCGTTGTGCGGCAGGAGGTGAGTCTCGACATAATTTCTCAACCCGGTAACCGCCGCACCGGGCCCGGTAAGCGCAATGGTGCCGCGCGCTCCGACGCGAATGCCGTCACGGTAGTAATTGAAAATGGCCTCGCTCAACTTGCCCAGAAAATCCTGCAGCGTGCGCGTCAGTTGCCCCTGCTCGATTTTCTCGTTCATGACGTTTTCTATGACGTCGAGCAATCGTTCAGTCTGTGACCAGTCTACCGACGAAGCGACGGCAGACTGTTCAACGGCCTGGAGGCAGTCATAGTTGAACCGGATCAATTGCATGACCGCGAGCGTCATCTCGCTTTGCGGTTGTGCCAACAGATAAGCGTTCATATCTCTGCTGAATTGCGCGCCCATACGCAGGCCATGTTGCGGGCTGTGGACTTCACGCGGCGCGACAAATATAGGCTCGACGCCGGGCTTGCTGCGGGCAAAGACCAGCAGTGCCTCCCGATGTGCAGCAGGCAATGCATCCGTGTGATCGCTGTAGCGCAGGCGATCGCGACCGGGCATCAACGCGTCATCATGATTGAGCAAAAGCTGCAACACCCCCAGCCGTTGCTCGTCACTGAAACCGCTGATGTCGACACCGCCCAGTCTGTCAGCCAGCGGCGGCAAGTAATCCATGTCACTGTAACGCCCGCCTTCGGCATATTCGGTCTGCAAGCGAACAACGTCACTTGCCGCCGCAAAGTTACCGCGCATTGATACTTCGCGTTGATAGACGTCCTGTAGAAAATGCCCGGCGAACTCCCGCCGAACATCACGCAACTGCAAGTCGCTGCCGGCCATTTGCTGATGGCTTTGCAGGCAGCGTTGACGAAAGGCTTCCAGCGTCGTGCGATCCTTGCCGTAAGCACGCACCATCAGGTCGATCCGGGCCTGATCAGCTTTCCCGTGCCATTGCGGTTGTTGCAGGTACTCGAACATCTCACGCTTCAATACACGCGCACGATCTTCGATCATCTTTGCAAGTTCATCGGGGTTGGTCACGGTGTCCCCGCCAGACTCCATCGCAGCAACTCTGGCGCTGTCGGATATAACCCGATTCATTTCGAAAGCCAGTAACGCATCGCTGTCGTACCAGAGATTGAACTGGTAATTCTCGGCAGCCAGCACCTGACGCCAGATGTTCATGTAATCGCGCTGGATATTGCCAACCTCACTGCCACCCACCCAGACAAAGTGCATGATTGCGGGTATCGGTCTGGGTACGTCGCTGAGCATGTTTACCGTGCCGGTCAAGCGGGCTGTGTAATCGCGCAATTTTTCTTCGACGGTATCGATCAACGCTATCGCGGGCGACGCTGAGTTACGCTTTGCCAAGCGTTCAAAATTTTCCAGAAAGAGTGTTACAACTTGCAGCTTTTCAGAGAGGCTCGTGGCTTGGCCGGCCTGCTCGTAAAGCGTCACCAACGTTGCATATTCGGCAGAAGCGGAAAACGCCTTGAATGCGCGTTTTAACGCGGAGTATTCGTCGGCGGATATAAAATTAAACTCGTCAACATATTGCTCCATGACACCCATCAGACTTCATCCTTTATTCATTGAGAGAATCCTCGACGAAGTTAGTCTGCCCGCGGGGTAACTTCAAAAAGCACAAAACTCAAATAATTTCCCAAGAAACATCAAACAACAGACCAGTTGATTCCGCGCATGATTCGGTAACAAACAGACGCATGACCCGTCGTTCGATAAACAAACGAAGCGGCACTCCCAACGGATGCACCGCCGTAATTTAAACTTAATCGTCCGGTAATGAATTTCGACTTGATGTCACACCGAGGCAACTTGTTTACAACTTGCCTCGGCTCGGCACTCAGGAAAGCGGCTTTTCGCCGTACCAGCGCGGCGTGTAAACCCAATCACCGCCGCTGGCACGCGCAAATGTGCAGGTGGTGGACGAACCAATCAGCACCATGGTGCGCATGTCCACTTGCTCAGGGGTCAATGCGCCCAGTGTCGTGGTGAGTAGAGTCTGGCCGGGACGACCGATGTCGCGACCCAACACCACCGGTGTTTGCGGTGTGCGATGCTGCGCGACAATCTCCAGCGCCCGGCCCAGTTGCCACGGACGTGCACGCGAGATCGGGTTGTAGAACGCCAACGCCAGATCCGCTTCGGCGGCCAGATCCAGACGCTTTTCGATGATCGACCAAGGCTTGAGGTTGTCCGACAGCGACATCACGCAGAAGTCATGCCCCAGCGGCGCTCCGGCTTGCGCGGCGGTGGCCAGCGAAGCGGAAACGCCCGGAAGGATTTCCAGATCGACGCTGTGCCACGCCGGATCCGTGGACTCGTGCAAGGCTTCGAGCACTGCCGCAGCCATGGCGAACACACCCGGATCACCCGAGGACACGACAATCACCGAGCGCCCCTCGGCGGCCAGCCTGAAGGCGTGACGGGCGCGCTGCATCTCTTCGCGGTTGTCGGTGCAGTGCTGCACCTGATCGTCGCGAAACGGCCCGGCCATGCGCACGTAAGTTTCGTAACCGAGCACATCGGTGGCGCGGGCCAGCTCGGCTTTCACTGCTGGCACCATCAGCTCGGCAGCGCCGGGGCCGAGGCCGATCACGGCGAGACGACCGCGTGGCCGGCCAATGCTGGAAACCTCCAAAGGCTGCTCGGCAACCGCGATTGCCATGCCGTGGCCAGTCAGGACCGTTGCCGCTGGCACTGCGACGCGCGCCAGGGTTTCGATATCGCTTTGCGCCGCGACAAAGCGCAGCGGCACACCCAGTTCAAGCGCCGCTTCACGCAAAAGGGGCGAAGCCATTTGCGTCTCGCTGGCCAGCAGACAGGCCAGCGATTGCACGGCAATTTTTGCCTGCTGCAACGCGCTGCGAACGGCATCCGCCAGGTCTGATGTTTCCGCACTCACCGCTACCGCCACGCTGCGTGGATAGATCAGCAGCTCACTGGCACTCGCCTCACGCGCGGCACTGCCGACATGAATCGAGCGCTGTGCCTGCGGATTTTCTGGCAATTGCGCCTGTTCCAGCCACGGCGCCGCGCCTTCGATGCGCACACTGTGACCGGCCAACAGATCGGAGACAAAACGCTTGCCCAGCTCCAGATCGCCCAGTGCGTAACCGCTCGGCGGATTGAGCAGGCACGTACCAAAACGCAGCTCGCCGCTGGTGGTGATTGCTGCGGCGACTTGCAGCCCGGCAGCGATGTCCCGCGCCATGACATTCACCCCGCCGAGCCCCCCCAACAACGGCACCACGGCGCTGCCGTCTTCGGCCACGGCGAGCACCGCAGGTTCAGCGCCCTTTTCCAGCAGCAGCGGCGCCAGCGTGCGGATGACGATGCCGGCCGCGCACAAGGCAATGATCGGCGTGTCCTGCTGATACAGCGCGCGCAAGATCGCGCCGAATTCCTGATACGTGCAATCGGCGCCTTCGACGCGCCCGGCGAGGCCGTGGATCTGCGCCGCCGGATAGACCTGCTGAATGCGCCGCGCGGTGGCCAGGCTGCCCTGACCGAGAATGACGATGGCGGGGGTGGATTGAGTCATCAGCCTTGCCACCGTTCGCCCGGCACGATGATCAGCGAGAAGTACGGCGACGACATCGGCTCGACCTGATCCATCGGCACGATCTTCTGATTGGCCATGGTCGCGCGCTCGACGTACAACGCGCGTTCTGCCAGGCCGAGTTCTTCCAGCACCTGACGCACTTTCGGGAAGTTGCGCCCCAGCTTCATGATCACCGCCGCGTCGGCGTCGGCCAGTCGGCGTTTCAACTCTTCATGGGGCAACACGCCGGAGAGCACCGACAGGCTCTGATTGCGATATACCAACGGCGCGCCCAGCACCGAAGCGCCGCCGAGCATCGAGCACACGCCCGGCACCACTTGTGCTTCGTAGCGAGTGGCGAGGCGATCGTGCAGGTACATGTAGGAACCGTAGAAGAACGGATCACCCTCACAGATCACCGCCACATCGCGACCGGCATCCAGATGCGCCGCGACCGTTTCGGCGGCTTCGTCGTAGAAATCGCTGATGACCTGCTCATAGGAAAGCGGCGCCGGCAGCGCTTCGGTGGTCACCGGGTAAACCAGCGGCAGCAGGTTCTGCGCCTCTTGCAGGTGCGCCTCGATGATCCCGAACGCATTGCCCTTTTTGCCCTTGGCGACGAAGTACGCCACCACCGGCGATTCGCGCAACAGGCGCAGGGCCTTGACGGTAATCAGTTCCGGATCACCGGGGCCGACGCCCAGGCCAATCAAACGTCCTTGAGCCTGCATCATTCGATCTCCGTGGCGAGGGCATTGACCGCAGCCGCAGCCATGGCGCTGCCACCGAGACGGCCTTGCATGATCACGAATGGCACGCCACGGCTGTCGGCGGCCAGAGCGGCTTTCGATTCGGCGGCGCCAACGAAGCCGACCGGAAAGCCCAGAATCAGCGCCGGTTTCGGTGCGCCGGCGTCGAGCATTTCCAGCAGGTAGAACAGCGCCGTCGGCGCATTGCCGATCACCACCACGCTGCCTTCCAGATGCGGACGCCACAGCTCCAGCGCGGCAGCGGAACGGGTGTTGCCCAACTCGCGGGCCAGTTCCGGCACGCTGTCGTCGCGCAGGGTGCAGATCACTTCATTGTTGGCTGGCAGGCGTGCACGGGTCACGCCTTCGGAGACCATCCGCGCGTCACAGAGGATCGGCGCACCGGCCGCCAGCGCATCGCGCCCGGCCTTGCCCGCACCCTCGGAGAACTGCAGACCGTCGACGGCTTCGACCATGCCGCAGGCGTGGATCACCCGCACCGCGAGTTTCTCCAGATCGGCCGGGATGCGCGCCAGATTGGCCTCGCTGCGAATGATCGCGAAGGAGTTGCGATAGATCTCCTGACCGTCGCGGATGTAATCAAGCATCAATGGGGCTCCGAGAGCGGGCGGCGAGCAGGGTCGCGGCCGCTTCAATAGTAAGGTTGCGTGCGTGCAGCGCGCCGAAACCCGGCAGCGTTGCATCGCGAAAATAGAGGTCGTAATGACCGGGACTGACGGCCAGCAACGTCACCGGGGCACAGTGGGCGGCGGCGCAAGAGCGCGTGCAGCCGCTGAGATGGACGTTGAGGGCCGAGGGCAGCAACGTCGCCAGATGACGAGCGTCCGGCTTGGTGTCGGCCAGGCCTTTGCCGCAGCCATTGGAGCCGGTGCAGGCGATCAGGCGTGCAAGGGGTTCGGCAGCGCGGGTCAGCAGCTTCAGTTGTTCAAGCCCCTCGAGCACTTGAGACGCATCGCTTGCTTTGACGTCCGGCACCAGCAGGCTTTGCCAGGGTGTGAAACGCAGGCTGCCATTGCCGAACTGGCGGGCCAGTTGCGCCGCCCCACGCAGCATTGTCGGGTCAAGACGGCCCAGCGCCGGCACCGCCCCGATATACACCCGGTCCGGTGTATTTTGCCGATGAACGCCGATGTGCAGATCGTCCGCAACGGCTGTGCGCTGCCATTGGCCGATCGTATTGATCGGCAGTCGCGCGCTCAGTTGTTCCAGAAACGCTGGTATCGGCAATTCGTCGAGCAAATGGCGCATGCGCGTCTGCTCGGGACGCGCCAACGCCAGGAACAGCTCCAGCACTGCCACCACCAGCGCATGAGCATGTTCCAGCGCCACTGCGCCGACCGCGCGCTCCGTCGGGCTTCCGGCCAGACCGAACGCCAGCCAGGTTTCACCATCACGTTCGAATGCTGACAACCACAGATCATGCGGATGTTCGAGCATCGCCAAGGCTTCGCCGCCATCCAGTTGCACGGCGAACTTGGCGCTCAGCTCGTGGAAACGGGGATGGCTTTGCAGCGTGTCGAGGATCTGTTCGGCGAGGGGCCGGGTGTCGAAGTGCATCTGTCGGTCGATCCCGGCCGCGGGGCTGAGCATCAGATTGCGCACATCGTCACCGGCCGCCGTGCGCGGGCCGAGACCGGCGGCGAGCAGACGCTCGATCAGCGCAGCAGAGTGCTCGCCGATCCCGCGAATCTGCAGATTGGCGCGGTTGGTCGCTTCGATAGCCCCGCCGAACTGTTCGGCGGCATCGGCCACTGCATCAGCCTGATCGGCACTGATCGAGCCGCCATTGAGCTTGATCCGGCAGATGCCGCCGTCCAGTGCCTGGACGATACGCAGCAACCCCGGGCAGGCCGAGGGGCGTAAGGCGGTGGACATCGGGCGTTCGTTCAAGGGGCTGACCGGCTGCGTGGGAAAGGCGCTTCGCGGGCGAAGGCGCGGTATTATGCCTGCTTTGTCCGCTGGCATGAAAAGTCTGCCCGTCGGAACGGCGTGTTTAGAGGAATATAGATGTCACCCTGGCTGACGGTAGTGGGAATCGGTGAAGACGGCTTCAAGGGCCTGGGCAAAAACGCCCGGCGTGCCCTGCTGGGCGCCTCGCGGATCGTCGGTGGCCAGCGCCAACTGGATTTGCTGCCGGTGTGTATTCGCGGTGAGCGGCAGTTGTGGCCGAGCCCGTTTTCCCTCGCGCCGGTGCTGGAGCAACGTGGCGAAGCGGTCTGCGTATTGGCCAGTGGTGATCCGATGTTTTACGGCGTCGGTGCCAGTCTCGCCCGCCAGGTGCCGAGCGAGGAGATGCTGATCCTGCCCGCACCGTCGTCGTGCTCGCTGGCCGCTGCCCACCTCGGCTGGCCGTTGCAGGAGGTGGTGACGCTGTCGCTGGTGGCCCGACCGCTGGCGGCGCTCAATGCCCAATTGTTCAGTGGCGTGCGGCTGTTGTTGCTGAGCAACGACGGTCAGAGTCCGGCGGCGGTCGCGCAATTGCTCTGTGAGCGCGGATTTGGTCCCAGTCGCATGAGCGTTCTCGAGCATCTGGGCGGTGACGCCGAGCGGCGCATCGACAGTATCGCCGACGCCTGGGACGACGCGCCGATAGCCGACCTCAATGTCATCGCCATCGAGTGCCTGGCAGATATCGATGCCCCGCGCCTGTCACGTTTGGCCGGGCTGTCCGACTCTGCCTTCCAGCATGACGGCCAACTGACCAAACGCGATGTGCGCGCCATCACCCTCGCCCGCCTCGCCCCGACACCCGGCGAACTGCTCTGGGACGTCGGCGCCGGCAGCGGCTCGATCGGCATCGAGTGGATGCGCGCGCATCCCAGTTGCCGCACGTTGGCCATTGAAGCGGATGACGGCCGTCAACAATTGATCGAGCACAACCGCGATGCCTTGGGCGTGCCCGGACTGCAATTGATTCGCGGCAAGGCTCCGCAGGCGTTGGCCGGACTGGAGCGCCCGGATGCGATTTTCATCGGCGGCGGCGTGACCCGTGAGGGCGTCTTCGAAACCTGTTGGGAACACCTCAAGCCCGGTGGTCGTCTGGTGGCCAACGCAGTGACCCTGCAAAGCGAAGTCGCCCTGATGAACTGGCGCGAACGCTATGGTGGCGAGCTGACGCGCATCCATGTCGCCCAAGCGCAGCCGCTCGGCGAGTTTGACACCTGGCGGCAGGCGCTGCCGATCACCCTGCTCGATCTGGTCAAACCCCTTGATGCGTGACGAAACCGCCGAACAACCTGCGCCCCTGCGCAGCGGCCTGACCACCGGCAGCTGCGCCACCGCCACCAGCCTTGCCGCCGCGCGCCTGTTGCTCGGCGGGGTTTCGGCCGACGCGGTGCAGATCGTGTTACCCAAAGGCAAACAGGTGCAGATGCGTCTGGAGTTCTGTCGTTTGACCGATGACGGCGCCGAGGCCGGGACGATCAAGGATGCTGGCGACGATCCCGACGTGACCCACGGCGCCCTGCTCTACTCGCGGGTGCGGCTGCTGAGCGAGCCGGGAATTCGCTTCAATGCCGGTGCCGGCGTGGGCACCGTGACTCGGCCGGGACTGGTGCTGGGTGTCGGCGAACCGGCGATCAACCCGGTGCCGCGCAAAATGATCAGCGATCACCTGACATTGCTCGCCGCCGAGACCGGTTACGGCGGCGGCTTCGACGTCACCGTCAACGTCGAGGGCGGCGAAACATTGGCGCTGAAAACCATGAATCCGCGACTGGGCATCCTCGGTGGATTATCGATCCTCGGCACCAGCGGCATCGTCCGGCCGTTCTCTTGCGCGGCCTATATCGCCTCGATTCATCAGGGCATCGACGTAGCGAAAACCAACGGTTACCTGCACATCGCCGCCTGTACCGGCAACGCCAGCGAAGACACCATGCGCCGGGTCTACGATCTGCCGGAAATCGCCCTGATCGAAATGGGTGACTTCGTCGGCGCCGTGCTCAAGCATTTGCGCAAAGTGCCTGTGGATAAGCTCAGCCTGTGTGGCGGCTTCGGCAAGATCAGCAAACTGGCGGCCGGGCACATGGATCTACACTCGCGGCATTCCAGTATTGATTTGCCGCAACTGGCGGAGTGGGCGGCGGCGATTGGCGCGGATGAGGCGTTGCAGCAAGGCATTCGTGAAGCCAATACCAGTCAGCAGGCGCTGGCCATGTCCAGTGCGGCAGGGATCGCGCTCGGTGATGAAGTCTGTCGACATGCGTTGAATTTCGTTCGCAGCGTGGTGCCCGCACAGGTGCAGGTCGAGGTGTTTGCGATTGATCGTCAGGGCGGCATAGTCGGGCAGGCCGGAGGTTTTGCATGAAGCGGATTTTGCTGCTCGGTGGCGTCACGGAAGCGCTGGCGATTGCTCGCACGCTGGGGCCGCAACATATTTACAGCCTCGCCGGTGTTGGCCGGGTGCCGACGGATCTGACTTGTCAGGTACGCGTCGGTGGTTACGGTGGCGCTGCAGGGCTGGCGCAATTCATTCGTGACGAAGGCATCGACCTGTTGCTCGATGCCACGCATCCCTATGCCGCACAGATCAGCCAGAACGCTGCGAGCGCCGCGCGACTGACCGACATCCCCTGCTGGGCCCTGCGCCGTCCGGCCTGGCAGCCGCAGCACGGTGATGATTGGCGTGAAGTCCGCGACTGGGCCGAGCTGATAACCGCCCTCAAACCCTTTCGTCGCCCGCTGTTCACCCTCGGCCGTGAACCGCTGCAGCACCTCGATGAAATCCCTCAGGATCAGTTTTGGACCCTGCGCGCCCTCGACGTCTACCCCGGCAACGAACGCTGCGAAGTGATCGGTGCGCGGGGGCCGTTTCTGCTGGAGGATGAGCGAGCACTGTTCGAACGGCGGCAGATCGATGTGTTGATCAGCAAGAACAGCGGCAGCACCGCGACCGAGCCTAAGCTGGAAGTGGCGCGTGAGCGTGGGGTGCCGGTGATTGTGTTGAAGCGACCGGGGTTGCCAGGGGTTGATCGGGAATTTCGATCAGCGTCTGAAGTCCTTGAAGCCCTGACGACGTCAGACTTTTCCTGACTTCGAATTTATTTGCGAATTTACCTGCAATTTTTGAGGACGCAGCCGACTGTTTTTCACTACATCCTCACCCCAATACTTCGGTTCCTTTAATCCCGACAAGCAGACAGCCAAGAAAAGCGGCTTGCCAGCTTGTATCCCAAGGAATACGATCCCGACATGATCGCTTTTGAACGATCCCGCATATTTTCAGAATGGCTCGACTCCTTGAAAGACATCAAAGGGAAAGGCCGAATCATCTCCAGAATTAAAACAGCCGAAAATGGCAACTTCGGTGATTGCGGGTTCGTCGGTGACACTGTTTATGAAATGCGTGTTCATTACGGCCCTGGTTACAGGATGTACTTCACACGCAAAGGCGAAGTGATTTATCTGCTGCTGATCGGGGGCGACAAATCGACACAAAAAAGAGATATCAAACGCGCCGTGCAGATGGCTCATAACATCGGAAATGAGGAGTAAATCATGAGCGAAGAATTCGCCCGTTTTGACGCCGCCGAGTACCTCAAGACTCCCGAGGATATGGCGGCATATCTGGATGCCTGTTTTGACGACGATGAAGGCGATGGCGTCCTGATTCGTGCAGCACTCAATGACATCGCCCGAGCTCAAGGCATGACACAAGTGGCGCGGGATGCAGGTTTGGGCCGCGAAAGTCTTTATAAAGCGCTGAGTAGCACTGGCAATCCCGAATTCGCAACTATCATGAAAGTCATGAAGGCTCTGGGTTTGCGATTGCATGCCGTAACACTGTGAAAGCGCTGCGACACCAAACCGCACGACGCTTTTTTACTTATCGGCCCTGATCAGGCTAAATAGCCCGCGCCTGATCGCCCACCCAATGGATCTGTCCCATGAACCGACAACGGCTAGCATTTGCCTGGATCGCCTGCTTTGCAGTGCTGTTCAACATGCTCGCCATGCCGATGACCGGGGCGATGGCGCAGGCGGCCAGTTCACCGGCCGAACAGTTGCTCTGGAGCAGTTTCTGCACCGGCAGCGGGACGAAGATGGTGGCGATCAACATCGGCACCAGCGATCAGAAAGCCCCGGCCAACGATACACATTCGAACATGCAGCATTGCTGGTGTTGCTCAGGCTCGGCGCCCTTGGTGGCGCTGCCGGGGCATTCGCCGCAGCTGTATTTCGCCCGCTACGAAAGCAATCGCAGCGTCGCGCCCGCTTCTCTGCAAACACTGACTCCGCGCCAGCAATGGCCGAGTCTCAATCCCCGTGCTTCCCCTCTGGTTTGATTTGTTCGCGCAATTGACCTGCGTTTCAAATCGTTCTGGAGAACTGCCATGTTGAACAAACTCATCGTCGTCGCTGCGCTGCTGTTGCCGGCGTGCTTTGCCCATGCTCACGAATACAAGGCCGGCGCGCTGGAAATCGCCCATCCGTGGTCGCAAGAGCTGCCGCCGAATGCACCGACCGTTGCCGCCTATTTCGTCATTCACAACGCTGGCAAGACTGATGATCGCCTGCTCAGCGTCGACTCGCCCATCGCCCCCGAAGCGCAACTGCACGAGCACGTGATGCAGGGCGATCTGATGAAGATGCAGCAAGTGCCGAACGTGGCCATTCCGGCCGGCGGCAACGTGACGTTTGCGCCGATGGCCTATCACGTGATGCTGCTCAACCCGACTGATCGCAGCCTGCTCAGCGACGGCAAACGCTTCCCGCTGACCCTGCATTTCGAGAAGGCCGGTGACGTCACCGTCGAAGTCTCGGTGCAGAAGAAGCCACCGGAAACCACGCAGGCCCACGCGCACGCTCAGTAAGCCTTCCGGCAGACTCCGCCCATGCGCCCGCTGAGCGCCAGGCCGCCACTGCAACGCCGTCAGACTGAACACCTGACCCGCGGCAGCTGGATCGCCCTGTTCGCCATGTTGATGATCTTCATCGGCCCACTGATTTCTCAGTCGATGCCGATGGATCAACACGCCTCGACGTCCATGCCGATGAGCATGGACATGTCGATGGCCATGCCGGGCATGGATCACAGTGACCATGACGCGAAACCAAATGCCGAACACTGCCCGCCGCAATCCTCGCACCACGTGCTGTGGGAAAAGTGCGGCTATTGCAGCCTGCTGTTCAACTGCCCGGCGCTGACCGGCGGCGGCGATTTCGTTGCCTTCAATATTGCGCCGCTGAACACCTTCACCCCACCCTCCCCGCGCTTGGGCCACGCCCGGCAGACCTTCTTCCCCGGCGCCCGCAGCCGCGCCCCGCCCATCGCCGCGTAAACACGCACCTTTGATTGCACACGGTTGAGAAGACAGCTTGAGGCTGCCGGCCGTGTCGTTTACGACTGTTTGATGGAAATTGTCATGTCCAGGTTTGCTGCTGTTCCACGCTCGGGTTGTGCCCCGGCGTCCTTAGCTTTGAACGAATCGCGGATTCGTTTCAGGCACGCTACCGCCGTCCTTTGCGGCGTCCTGCTGTCCCCGCTGGTGCTGGCCGACGACCACGCCGGCCACAATGATGAACTCAGCCCGACGGTGATCACCGCGATCGCGCCGAGCTCGCCGCTGACCATCGTCACCAATCCAAAAGACCCGCGCCAACCGGTGCCGGCCAGCGACGGCGGCGATTATCTGAAGACCATTCCGGGCTTTGCGCTGGTGCGCAATGGCGGCACCAACGGTGATCCGGTGCTGCGCGGCATGTTCGGCTCACGTCTGAATATCCTCACCAACGGCAGCATGATGCTCGGCGCCTGCCCGGGGCGCATGGACGCGCCGACCTCGTACATCTCGCCGGAAACCTACGACAAACTCACCGTGATCAAAGGCCCGCAAACCGTGCTGTATGGCCCGGGCGCGTCGGCGGGTACGGTGCTGTTCGATCGTGAACCGGAAAGCTTCGGCGAACTCGGCACCCGCGTGAACGCAAGCATTCTGGCTGGCTCTCACGGCCGCTTTGACAAGGTCGTCGATGCCGCTGCTGGCGGCCCGTTGGGCTACGTGCGGGTGATCGGCAACACCGCGCACTCCGACGACTACCGCGACGGCAATAACGACATCGTTGCCTCACGTTACGACAAGTGGAACGGTGACATCGCGGTCGGCTGGACGCCGGATGCCGACACCCTGATCGAACTCACTGCCGGCAAAGGCGATGGCGAAGCGCGCTACGCCGGGCGCGGCATGGACGGTTCGCAGTTTCTGCGTGAAAGCCTCGGCCTGCGTTTCGAAAAATCCAACATCACCGACGTGCTGGAAAAACTCGAAGCGCAGGTCTACTACAACTACGCCGACCACGTGATGGACAACTACACCCTGCGCACGCCGTCCGGCACCGGGATGATGGCGGGGCCGATGGCGTCCAACGTCGACCGCCGCACCCTTGGCGCACGGATCAAGGCGACCTGGCGCTGGGCTGACATTCAACTGATCACCGGCCTCGACGCGCAGACCAACGAACACCGCCAGCGCAGCGGCATGGGCATCGATACCTACAAGGATCAGCCGTACAGCAAGGACGCCGATTTCCATAACTACGGCGTGTTCAGCGAAATGACCTGGTACGCCGCCGACCGTGATCGCCTGATCACTGGCGCCCGGGTCGACCGCGCTTCGGCCAAGGATTATCGGCAGACCACCGGTTCGGGAATGATGACTCGCCCGAACCCGACCGCCGACGACACCCGCGCCGACACCCTGCCGAGCGGTTTCATCCGCTACGAGCATGACCTCGCCGACAGCCCGACCACACTGTATGCAGGCCTCGGCCACGCGCAGCGCTTCCCGGATTACTGGGAACTGTTTTCGCCCAAGTCCGGCCCGGCGGGATCGGTCAACGCGTTCGATTCGATCAAACCGGAAAAGACCACGCAGTTCGACTTCGGCGTGAACTACAAGAGCGCCGACCTCGAAGCCTGGGCCTCGGGTTACGTCGGCGTGGTCCGCGATTACATCCTCTTCGATTACACCCCGGGAATGATGGGCATGAGCACCTCGCGCGCCGAGAACATCGACGCGCGAATCATGGGCGGTGAACTCGGTGCCGCGTACAAACTCACCGACCACTGGAAAGCCGATGCGACCCTGGCTTACGCCTGGGGCAAGAACAGCAGCGACGGTTCGGCCCTGCCGCAAATGCCGCCGCTGGATGCACGCTTCGGTCTGACCTATACCGAAGACAACTGGAGCGCCGGCGCACTGTGGAGGGTGGTTGCCGCGCAAAACCGTATCGACCAGAACAAGGGCAACGTGGTCGGCAAGGATTACGACAAGAGTTCCGGCTTCGGCGTGTTCTCACTCAACGGTGCCTATCGGATCAACAAGAACTGGAAGGTCAGCAGCGGCGTCGACAACCTGTTCGGCAAAGCTTACGCCGAACACCTGAACCTGGCGGGCAACGCCGGGTTCGGCTACCCGGCCAACGACCCGCAAGCGATCAATGAACCGGGGCGCACGCTCTGGACCAAGGTCGACATGAGTTTCTAACAGCCCACACACCCTGTGGGAGCGAGCTTGCTCGCGAAGGGGACGGCACATTCAACATTGATGCCGCCTGATACGACGCCTTCGCGAGCAAGCTCGCTCCCACAAGGGTTGCAAAACAACTAGAAGATCCAAGCCAAGCGGAGCACACGTGATGAAACAGCCCAAACCGAATTTCTACAACCTGGCCTGGCGTTGGCATTTTTACGCCGGCCTGTTCGTCGCCCCGTTCATGGTGATGCTGGCCCTGACCGGCATCATCTACCTGTTCAAACCGCAGCTCGATTCGCTGATGTACAGCAGCCTGCTCAACGTCCCCGCCGGCCATCACACGGTCCCGGCCGATGACTTGCTGCAACGGGTGAAAAGCGCTTATCCACAAGGCCAGGTCACCCAATACCTGCCGCCGGTCAACGCCGAACGCAGCGCACAGTTTGTGGTGAAGAACGCGGCGCAGGAACTCAACGTATTCGTCGATCCGTATCACGGCGACATCCTCGGCGAGCAGGATGCCAAGCAAAACCTGCAAGCTATCGCCCGGGCCATCCACGGCGAATTGATGATCGGCACCGTCGGTGACCGTCTCATCGAAATGGCCGCCGGTTGGGGCGTGGTGCTGGTGGTGTCCGGCCTGTTCCTGTGGTGGCCGCGCGGTCAGGCAGCGGGGATTCTGTGGCCGCGCCTGAACAGTCGCGGTCGCGTGTTGTGGCGTGACCTGCACGCGGTCACCGGGTTCTGGGGTGCAACCCTGCTGCTGGTGATGCTGCTCAGCGGCATGACCTGGACCGGTTTCTGGGGCAAGCAATACGCGCAGGTATGGAACGTGTTCCCGGCGGCGATGTGGGACAACGTACCGACCTCCGACATCGAGGCACGAACCCTTAATACTGCCACGCGCCAGACCGTGCCATGGGCGATGGAAAACACACCGATGCCGATGTCCGGCGACCACGCCGAACACATGAATCACGGCGCCACCAACGCGGGGCCCGCAGCACCCGCCATCAGCCTGCAAGACGTGCAGAACATCGCCACCGAGGGCAAGGTCGAACCCGGTTACAGCATCACCCTGCCGACCACCGCTACCGGCGTGTTCACCATCGCCGTGTTCGCCGATGACCCACGCAACGACGCCACCCTGCACGTCGATCAGTACACCGGCAAGGTCCTCGCCGATGTCCGCTTCGAGCAATACGGCAGCGTCGCCCGCGCCACGGAAATCGGCGTGATGCTTCACGAAGGCAAAATGTTCGGCACCTTCAACCAGATCGTCGTGCTGCTGATCTGCCTGATGATTCTGCTCAGCGCCGTCAGCGGCGTGGTGATCTGGTGGAAGCGTCGGCCACAGGGCAAATTCGGCGTGCCGCCGCTGCGCCATGATCTGCCGAAATGGAAAACCGGCGTGGTGATCATGCTCGCACTGGCGGTGGTGTTCCCATTGGTGGGGGCTTCGCTGGTGGTGGTGTGGCTGCTGGATCGATTGCTGCTGTCACGGATGAACCGGCAAAACGAGTCTGCGTCGACTTCATCCTGAAACCGCACTCGACCTTCTTCAACGCCAATCCCGTGCGGGCTCCCCTGCACGGGATTTTTTTTGCGCCCCAATCTGGCGCGGCGGCCTGCACCAATGCGCCATAGGCGTTCCTTCGTGGTGCATGCGCTGCGCAGCCAACCGCTCTAACACGACATTTTCTTGCCAAAACCCGACCGGGCACAGCCCTTGCAAAACACCCTTCAGTCGTCCGCATCTGCCAACCAAAAAAACTTCAAACGTTCATGGAGATCGCACAATGAAGCGTCGCAGTTTGATCAAGGCTTTCACACTCACGGCATCCATTGCCGCGATGGGCATGACCTGGACTGTCCAGGCCGCCGAGACCATCAAGGTCGGGATTCTGCATTCGTTGTCCGGCACCATGGCGATCTCCGAAACGTCGCTCAAAGACATGGCGCTGATGACCATCGACGAGATCAACGCCAAGGGCGGCGTCAACGGCAAGATGCTTGAGCCGGTCGTGGTTGACCCGGCGTCGAACTGGCCGCTGTTCGCCGAGAAAGGCCGGCAGTTGCTGACCCAGGACAAGGTCGCCGTGGTGTTCGGCTGCTGGACTTCGGTATCGCGTAAATCGGTGTTGCCGGTGTTCGAAGAGCTCAACGGTTTGCTGTTCTACCCGGTGCAATACGAAGGCGAAGAGATGTCGCCGAACGTCTTCTACACCGGCGCCGCGCCGAACCAGCAAGCGATCCCGGCGGTTGAGTACCTGATGAGCGAAGAAGGCGGCAGCGCCAAGCGCTACTTCCTCCTCGGCACCGACTACGTCTACCCGCGCACCACCAACAAGATTCTGCGTTCGTTCCTGCATTCCAAAGGCGTCGCCGACAAGGACATCGAAGAGGTTTACACGCCGTTCGGTCATAGCGACTATCAAACCATCGTCGCCAACATCAAAAAATTCTCGGCGGGCGGCAAGACTGCGGTCATCTCGACGGTCAACGGCGACTCCAACGTGCCGTTCTACAAAGAGCTGGCCAACCAGGGTTTGAAAGCCACCGACGTGCCGGTAGTAGCGTTCTCGGTCGGCGAAGAAGAACTGCGCGGCATCGACACCAAACCGCTGGTGGGCAACCTCGCGGCGTGGAACTACTTCGAGTCGGTTGAAAACCCGCAGAACCAGAAGTTCGTCGCTGACTGGAAGGCCTACGCGAAGAAACACAATCTGCCGGGCGCGGATAAAGCCGTGACCAACGACCCGATGGAAGCCACTTACGTCGGCATCCACATGTGGGCGCAAGCGGTTGAGAAAGCCAAGTCCACCGACGTCGACAAAGTCCGTGAAGCCCTCGCCGGGCAGACTTTTGCCGCACCGTCGGGTTACACCTTGACCATGGACAAGACCAATCACCACCTGCACAAACCGGTGATGATCGGCGAGATTCAGGCTGATGGTCAGTTCAACGTCGTGTGGCAGACCGAAGGGCCGATCCGTGCGCAACCGTGGAGCCCGTTCATTCAGGGCAACGACAAGAAGCCGGATTATGCGGTGAAGAGCAACTGAGTTATCCCGCTCAACCTGATCGTTCCCACGCTCTGCGTGGGAATGCCTCAATGGACGCTCTGCGTCCGCTCTTGGGACGCGGAGCGCCCCGGGCTGCATTCCCATGCGGAGCGTGGGAACGATCACTACGCAAGGCCACGCATATGCGCACTGCCCTCTACCGCTTGCTTCTAGCCATCGCGCTGTTACTGCCAATGCTGGCCCATGCCGGCGAAGCCGAAGACTTCGTCGCGGCCAATCCCGTACAACAGGCCAAACTGCTGGAAACCTGGGCCGCGCAGCCCGATCCGGCGCGTATCGAATTGATCAACGCCCTGCAACAAGGCGAGCTGACCATCGACGGCCAAGCGAAAACCCTGCGCCTGAACAATCGCCTGCGGGGTCTGATCGACACCGCCATGGCCAGCCACCAATTGCTCGCCGCCGACGCCAAAATCCGTCTGACTGCCGCGCAGCAATTGCAGAAAAGCGCGAAACCCGCGCAGCTGAAATTCCTCGACCAGCAACTCGCTGGCGAAAAAGATCAAAGCGTCCATGCCGCCCTGAGCCTGGCGCTGGCCAATCTGCAACTGGTCGACACGGACCCGGCCGTGCGCCTCGCGGCGGTGCGATTGCTCGGCGAAACCGGAGATCCACTCGCCCGTACCCGCCTCGAAGGCTTGCTCGAACCCGGCGTCGAAGCCGACACCAACGTGCGCACCGCCGCCGAAACCAGCCTCGCTCAGGTCAAACGCAAACTGCTGATCGGCGAAGTGCTCGGCCAGGCGTTCAGCGGCATGTCGCTCGGTTCGATTCTGCTGTTGGCGGCACTCGGTCTGGCGATCACCTTCGGCCTGCTCGGGGTGATCAACATGGCCCACGGTGAGATGCTGATGCTCGGTGCCTACTCGACGTATGTCGTGCAACTGATGTTCCAGCGCTACGCACCGCAAGCGATTGAGTTCTACCCGTTGATCGCGCTGCCGGTGGCGTTCTTCGTCACGGCGGCGATCGGCATGGCACTGGAGCGCACGGTGATTCGTCACCTCTATGGCCGACCACTGGAAACCCTGCTCGCCACCTGGGGCATCAGCCTGATGCTGATTCAGCTTGTCCGTTTGTTGTTCGGCGCACAGAACGTTGAAGTCGCCAACCCGGCGTGGCTGTCCGGTGGGATTCAAGTGCTGCCTAATCTGGTGCTGCCGTACAACCGCATCGTCATCATCGCCTTCGCACTGTTCGTCGTCGTGCTGACGTGGCTGCTGCTGAACAAAACCCGCCTCGGCCTCAACGTCCGCGCCGTCACCCAGAACCGCAACATGGCGGCTTGCTGCGGTGTGCCCACCGGGCGCGTCGACATGCTCGCCTTCGGCCTCGGTTCGGGCATCGCCGGCCTCGGCGGTGTGGCGTTGAGTCAGATCGGCAACGTCGGCCCAGACCTCGGCCAGAGCTACATCATCGACTCGTTCCTGGTGGTGGTGCTCGGCGGCGTCGGGCAACTGGCCGGTAGCGTACTCGCAGCATTTGGCCTGGGTATCGCCAACAAGATTCTCGAACCGCAGATCGGTGCGGTGCTCGGCAAGATCCTGATCCTCGCGCTGATCATTCTGTTTATCCAGAAACGTCCGCAAGGCCTCTTCGCACTGAAAGGACGGGTGATCGACTGATGAACCAGCCTCTGCTTGTTACCGCTACACAAAAGGCCGGGCCGAAAGTCACCATAGCGGTCGGCGCGGTGATCCTCGCGCTGCTGATCGCCCTGCCGTTGCTATCGTTGTTGCCGGCGGAAAGTACGCTGTCGGTCTCGGCATACACGCTGACGCTGGTCGGAAAAATCCTCTGCTACGCCATTGTCGCGCTGGCGCTGGATCTGGTCTGGGGTTACGCCGGTCTGCTGTCGCTGGGCCACGGTCTGTTCTTCGCCCTCGGCGGTTATGCGATGGGCATGTACCTGATGCGTCAGGCCGCCGGCGATGGTCTGCCGGCGTTCATGACCTTCCTGTCGTGGAGCGAATTGCCGTGGTACTGGACCGGCACCAGCAGCTTCGTCTGGGCCATGTGTCTGGTGGTATTGGCGCCGGGGTTGCTGGCGCTGGTGTTCGGTTTCTTCGCCTTCCGCTCGCGGATCAAAGGCGTGTATTTCTCGATCATGACCCAGGCTTTGACCTTCGCCGGCATGCTCCTGTTTTTCCGCAACGAGACCGGGTTTGGCGGCAATAACGGCTTCACCAATTTCCGCACGATTCTCGGTTTCGGCATCACTGAACCGGGCACGCGCGCAGTGTTGTTTCTGGCCACGGTGTTGTTGCTGGTGGCGAGTCTGTTCATCGGCTGGCGCCTGGCGCAGAGCAAGTTCGGTCGCGTGCTGACCGCATTGCGCGATGCGGAAAACCGTCTGATGTTCTGCGGCTACGACCCGCGCGGTTTCAAGTTGTTCGTGTGGGTCTTGAGCGCGGTGTTGTGTGGCTTGGCGGGTGCGTTGTACGTGCCGCAAGTGGGGATCATCAACCCCAGCGAAATGTCGCCGACCAACTCGATTGAAGCGGCGGTGTGGGTGGCTCTTGGCGGTCGCGGCACGCTGATCGGGCCGTTGCTCGGTGCCGGTGTAGTCAACGGCATGAAGAGCTGGTTCACCGTGGCGTTCCCGGAATACTGGCTGTTCTTCCTCGGCGCGCTGTTCATCGTGGTGACGCTGTACCTGCCCAAAGGCGTGATCGGTCTGCTGAAGAAACGAGGTGAACAATGAGAGTCACGGCGAGCGCTGAATTCATGCTGGAACCGGCCTTCTTTCCCGTCGAACCGAACAAGGACGCCGGCACCAGCCGCGACTCGATCGGCCTCGGCCAACGCGTCGGCCCGGGGCTCGACACCCGTCACGGCACGATCCTCACCCTGGAAGACATCAGCGTCAGCTTCGATGGCTTCCGTGCGCTGAACAATCTCAACCTGTACATCGGCGTCGGCGAACTGCGCTGCATCATCGGTCCCAACGGCGCCGGCAAAACCACGCTGATGGACGTGATCACCGGCAAGACCCGCCCCAGTCACGGCAAGGCGTGGTTCGGTGAAACGCTGGACCTGACGCAGATGAGCGAAGTGCAGATCGCTCAGGCCGGCATCGGTCGCAAGTTTCAGAAGCCGACGGTGTTTGAAGCGCTGAGTGTGTTTGAAAACCTTGAGCTGGCGCAGAAGACCGACAAGTCGGTATGGGCCAGTTTGCGTGCGCGACTGAGTGGTGAGCAGAAGGATCGCATCAGCGAAGTGCTGGAGACGATTCGCCTGACCACCTCGGTCAATCGTCAGGCGGGCTTGCTCTCTCACGGACAGAAGCAGTTTCTCGAGATCGGCATGTTGCTGATGCAAGACCCTCAACTGCTGCTGCTCGATGAGCCGGTGGCGGGCATGACTGATGCGGAAACCGAGTTCACGGCTGAGTTGTTCAAGAGCCTGGCGGGTAAGCATTCGCTGATGGTGGTGGAGCATGACATGGGGTTTGTCGGCTCGATTGCCGACCATGTCACCGTGTTGCACCAGGGCAGCGTGCTGGCCGAAGGCTCGCTTGAGCAAGTGCAGGAAAACGAGCGCGTGATCGAGGTCTACCTCGGTCGCTGAAGACCTAGATCGTTCCCACGCTCTGCGTGGGAATGCCGCCATGGACGCTCTGCGTCCGCCGTTATGTGACGCAGAGCGTCACGGGATGCGTTCCCACGCAGAGCGTGGGAACGATCACCGGGGGAGATTTTGGACATGCTGCAAGTCGACAAGCTGCACCAGTACTACGGCGGTAGCCACATCCTGCGTGGTCTCTCATTCGACGTGAAAGTCGGCGAAGTCACCTGCCTGCTCGGCCGTAACGGTGTCGGCAAGACCACCCTGCTCAAATGCCTGATGGGCTTGCTGCCGGCCAAAGAAGGCGCGGTGAACTGGGAAGGCAAACCGATCACCACCTTCAAGCCGCACCAGCGTGTTCACGCCGGAATTGCCTACGTACCGCAGGGCCGCGAGATCTTCGGACGCCTGACGGTGGAAGAGAATCTGCTGATGGGTTTGTCGCGTTTCCCCGGCAGTGAAGCCAAAGAAGTACCAAGTTTCATCTACGAATTGTTCCCGGTGCTGCTACAAATGAAGCAGCGTCGCGGCGGTGATCTCTCCGGCGGTCAGCAACAGCAGTTGGCGATTGGTCGTGCGTTGGCCAGTCGTCCGCGTTTACTGATCCTTGATGAACCCACCGAAGGCATTCAACCCTCAGTCATCAAAGAGATCGGCGCGGTGATCAAGAAACTTGCAGCGCGCGGTGATATGGCGATTCTGCTGGTGGAGCAGTTCTACGATTTCGCGGCGGAACTGGCCGATCAATACCTGGTGATGTCCCGGGGCGAGATCGTCCAGCAGGGTCGCGGTGAAAATATGGAGGCCGAGGGTGTGCGCGGGCTGGTAACGATCTAGTACAACGAACTAATCTGTAGCTTCCTAACGATAATTACAAACCATGAATTCGACTGTTGCACCTGCCCTGTTTACCCCGAGCTGGCACGCCGAGCTGGAACTCGCTTACGCCCGTTTCGGCGACTGCACACGCCCGGTCATGCGCCGCCACCTCGGCCCGCTACGGGTGCAAAAGCACCTGTATGCCGAAGGCCCCGAGGTCTGCCAGCACATCATCGTCCACCCGCCGGGCGGGATTGCCGGCGGTGATCGCCTCGACATCAGCGCACGTGTCGAGCAACACGCCTGGGCACAGATCACCAGCCCCGGCGCGGCCAAGTGGTATCGCGCCGGTGGGCCGGCTTATCAGAAGCTCGACTTGAAAGTAGCGGCCGGGGCGACGCTGGAATGGTTGCCGCAGGAGACCATCGTCTACAGCGCCGCGCAGGCCGAATTGACGACCTCGATCGAACTTGAAGGCGATGCGCGGCTTTTCTACTGGGACGTCGTGGCGCTGGGTCGCCCGGCCAGTGGCGAGCGTTTTGACCGTGGGCATTTTCAGGCGCACCTGGATATTCGCCGCGATGGCCGATTGCTCTGGCACGAGCGCCAGCGCATTGTCGGGAACGATGGTTTGCTTGATTCGCCGATCGGGCTGGATGGCAATCCGGTGTTTGCGACGTTGTTGGTGACCGGTGAGATTGATGCTGAGTTGCTTGAGCGTTGTCGCTCGCTGGATCATGACATTCGCGGGGATCTGACCCAGTTGCCGGGGTTGTTGGTGGCCCGTTGTCTGGCCAGTGAAGCATTGCTCGCCCGCGCCTGGCTGATCGATCTTTGGCGTTTGCTACGGCCGGTACTGCTAGGCCGCGAAGCTCAGCCACCCCGAATCTGGAACACCTGAAATGCATTCCCCTGTAGGAGCTGCCGAAGGCTGCGATCTTTTGATTTTGTTTTTAGAGATCAAGATCAAAAGATCGCAGCCTTCGGCAGCTCCTACACGTGTACGACATCATTTTTAACTGCCGATATTGGATTCCCACAATGGACCTGACCCCACGCGAAAAAGACAAGCTGCTGATCTTCACCGCCGGCCTCGTCGCCGAGCGGCGTTTGGCGCGCGGCGTGAAACTCAATTATCCGGAAGCCATGGCTTACATCTCCGCCGCATTGCTCGAAGGTGCGCGTGACGGCCAGACCGTCGCCGAGCTGATGCACTTCGGCACCACCCTGCTCAGCCGCGAACAAGTCATGGAAGGCATCCCGGAGATGATCCCGGAGATTCAAGTCGAAGCGACGTTCCCCGACGGCACCAAACTGGTCACCGTCCACCAACCGATCGTCTGAGGCCGCGCCATGACTTACTCCATTCGCGATGCGATTCACGCCGACCTGCCGGCGATCCGCGACATCTACAACGATGCCGTACTTAACACCACGGCGATCTGGAATGAACAAGCCGTCGACCTCGGCAACCGTCAGGCGTGGTTCAGCGCGCGTCAGGCCCAGGCCTATCCGATTCTGGTGATCGTCGACGCCGACAACACTGTGCTCGGCTACGCTTCGTTCGGTGACTGGCGGCCGTTCGACGGTTTCCGTCACACCGTCGAGCACTCGGTCTACGTGCGCAGCGATCAGCGCGGCAACGGCCTCGGCCCGCAACTGATGACTGTGCTGATCGAACGGGCGAAGACCTGCGACAAGCATGTGATGGTCGCCGCCATTGAAAGCGGCAACGCCGCCTCGATTCGTCTGCACGAGCGCGCCGGTTTCAGCATCACCGGGCAGATGCCGCAGGTCGGCACCAAGTTCGGCCGCTGGCTCGACCTGACATTCATGCAACTGACCCTCAATCCTGGCGCGGAGCCGCCTGACCCCAACAAGGAGTGACACCGATGAACGCCGCCCAACTGCGCCGCGTCAATGCTGAAAGTTTTGCGCATTACCGTCAGGGTCTGATCGATCTGCTGCTCGATGCCGTGGGCTACGGCGCCAGCGTCGGCTTCATGGCCGACCTCGATGCGACGCAGGCGCGCGCGTATTTCGATGAGGTGCAGGACAACGTCAACAAGGGCAGCGTGCTGCTCTGGGTGGTGGTCAAGGACGAGCAGGTGCTGGCCAGCGTGCAGTTGGGCCTGTGCCAGAAGGCCAACGGCCTCAACCGCGCCGAAGTACAGAAACTGCTGGTGCGCGAACACGCACGGCGTCGCGGCCTCGGCCAGCAACTGATGAGCGCGCTGGAACTCGAAGCGCCCAAACACAAGCGCGGCATGCTCTACCTCGACACCGAGGCCGGCTCGCCCGCCGAAGATTTCTACAAGGCGCTGGGTTACACCCGCGCAGGTCAGATTCCCGATTACGCCTGCGACCCGCACGGCACCTATCGGCCGACCGCCCTCTATTACAAGATCCTGCAAGGAGCCCAGTGATGATTCCTGGTGAGTACCAGATCCAGCCCGGCGATATCGAACTCAACGTCGGCCGCCGCACCCTCAGCCTGAAAGTCGCCAACAGCGGCGACCGGCCGATCCAGGTCGGTTCGCACTATCACTTTTTTGAAACCAACGACGCGCTGACTTTTGATCGCGCCGCAAGCCGGGGCATGCGCCTGAATATTCCTGCCGGCACGGCAGTGCGCTTTGAGCCGGGGCAGAGCCGCGAAGTCGAGCTGGTCGATTACGCCGGAAAGCGGCGGGTGTTCGGTTTTGCCGGACGGATCATGGGCGACCTCGACTAACTGATCGTTCCCACGCTCTGCGTGGGAATGTATCCCGTGACGCTCCGCGTCACATAACGGCGGACGCAGAGCGTCCATGGCGGCATTCCCACGCAGAGCGTGGGAACGATCAACCAAGGCAGACACATGAAAATCTCCAGACAAGCCTACGCCGACATGTTCGGCCCCACCGTCGGCGACAAGGTGCGCCTGGCCGACACCGAGCTGTGGATCGAAGTCGAAAAAGACTTCACCACCTACGGCGAAGAAGTGAAATTCGGTGGCGGCAAAGTCATCCGCGACGGCCAGGGCCAAAGCCAACTATTGGCCGCCGAAGTCGTCGACACGCTGATCACCAACGCGCTGATCATCGACCACTGGGGTATCGTCAAAGCCGACGTCGGCCTCAAGGACGGCCGCATCGCGGCGATCGGCAAGGCCGGTAACCCGGACGTGCAGCCCAACGTCACCATCGCCATTGGCGCCGGCACCGAAGTGATCGCCGGCGAAGGCATGATCCTCACTGCTGGCGGCATCGACACGCACATTCACTTCATCTGCCCGCAGCAGATTGAAGAGGCGCTGATGAGCGGCGTCACCACCATGATCGGCGGCGGCACCGGACCTGCCACAGGCACCAACGCCACCACTTGCACCTCCGGCCCGTGGCACTTGGCGCGCATGCTTCAGGCGGCTGATGCCTTCCCGATGAACATCGGCCTCACCGGCAAAGGCAACGCCAGCCTGCCCGAGCCGTTGATCGAGCAGGTCAAGGCCGGCGCCATCGGTCTCAAGTTGCACGAAGACTGGGGCACCACGCCGGCGAGCATCGACAACTGCCTGAGCGTTGCCGACCAGTTCGACGTGCAGGTGGCGATCCACACCGACACGCTCAACGAATCCGGTTTCGTCGAAACCACACTCGGCGCCTTCAAGGGTCGCACCATCCACACCTATCACACCGAAGGTGCCGGTGGCGGTCACGCACCGGACATCATCAAAGCCTGCGGTTTCCCCAACGTGCTGCCGAGTTCGACCAACCCGACCCGGCCGTTCACCCGCAACACCATCGACGAACACCTCGACATGCTGATGGTCTGCCACCACCTCGACCCGAGCATCGCCGAAGACGTCGCGTTCGCCGAAAGCCGCATCCGTCGTGAAACGATTGCCGCCGAAGACATCCTTCACGACCTCGGCGCGTTCTCGATGATCAGCTCCGACAGCCAGGCCATGGGCCGCGTCGGTGAGGTCATCACGCGCACCTGGCAAACCGCCGACAAGATGAAAAAGCAGCGCGGCCCGCTGCCCCAGGACGGCGCAGGCAACGACAACTTCCGCGCCAAACGCTACATCGCCAAGTACACGATCAACCCGGCGATCACCCATGGCATCAGCCACGAAGTCGGTTCGATCGAGGTCGGCAAGTGGGCGGATCTGGTGCTGTGGCGTCCGGCGTTTTTTGGCGTGAAACCGACGCTGATTCTCAAGGGCGGCGCGATTGCCGCGAGCCTGATGGGTGACGCGAATGCCTCGATTCCGACGCCGCAACCAGTGCATTACCGCCCGATGTTTGCCAGTTACGGCGGCTCGCTGCATGCGACCAGCCTGACCTTTATCAGCCAGGCCGCGCAAGAAGCCGGGTTGCCTGAAGCGTTGGGGCTGAAGAAGAAAATCGCCGTGGTGAAGGGCTGTCGTGATGTGCAGAAAACCGACCTGATCCACAACGACTATCTGCCGAACATCGATGTTGATCCGCAGACCTATCAGGTCAAGGCTGACGGGGTGTTGCTGTGGTGTGAGCCGGCGGAGACGTTGCCGATGGCGCAGCGGTATTTCCTGTTCTAACCAAAAAAAGGCCCTTCGGGGCCTTTTCAATGTTGAGTCAGAAACTCCGCGTTATCGTTCATCGCTGGCAAGCCAGCTCCCACAGGTTCTGCGCCGATCCGAGATCTACATTCCAACGCAAAACCCTGTGGGAGCTGGCTTGCCAGCGATAAGGCCAGCTCAGCCACAACAAGATTTTCAGGCTGACTACTCCACCACCAACCGCCCCAAGCGCTGCCGCAACATACGGTTCTCGGCACGCAACTCACGCACCTCTTCCAGCAGATCCAGCGCCAGCGCAACCCCTTCCCACTCCAGCTCCAGGTCACGGCGCAACTTCGCCGCCCGTTTGGCCAGAGCCAATTCGTAATCGGTGAAGCGCCATTCCCGGGGCTGCCCGCCCTGAGGTTCGAGGATGCCGTGCTCGACAATTTCGATCACGTAGACGTCCGACAAATCGGCCGCCTCACAGAATTCTGCCAGGTCCAGTTGAACGATCAGGGGGCTGCTCATGATGGGCTACTCCGTCGTCGAATTTAAAAGTTCTCTCGCGGATTGAAGGCGGCTTTCTTTGCCAGTTCCTGCCACAGCGCCTTGACCTCGTCGTCGGCGGCTTTCGGCATCACGGCTTTGAGCTGCACGAACAGATAACCGCGCTCGCCGGCCTTGTTTTTCAGGCCATGGCCTTTGGCGCGCATGCGCTGGCCGTTCTGGCTGCCGGCCGGGACCTTCAAGTTGATCTTGCCAGTCAGGGTCGGCACCGCCACTTCGGCACCCAGCGCCAGTTCCCACGGCGCCAGTGGCAAAGTGATGATCAGGTTTTCACCTTCGACATCGAATTTCGGGTGCGGCGCAAAACGAATGGTCAGGTACAGATCGCCATTCGCCCCACCACCAACGCCCGGTGCGCCCTGGCCTTTGAGGCGGATGCGCTCGCCGTCGGTCACGCCCGCCGGGATTTTCACGTTCAGGCTTTTGCTGGTGTTGCTGACGTGCTGGCCGTTGGCGTTGTACTGCGGCACCTGGAAGGTGACTTTCTTCGACTCGTTCGCCAGCGTCTCTTCGAGGAAGATCGGCAGTTCCATTTCCACGTCTTGTCCCCGGCGTCCTGCACTGCGTTGTTGGCGACCATCGCCGCCACCGAAACCGGGGCCGCGATTGCCGAAGATCGAACTGAAGAAGTCCGAGAAGTCGCCGGTGTCGCCACCGCCGCCACCAAAGCCGCCACGGCTCTGCCAGCCCGGTGGCCCCTGGAACGGCTGACCGTGCTGGCCATAGCGGCGCAGCTCGTCGTATTCGGCGCGTTTGTCGGCGCTTTTCAGCGCTTCATAGGCTTCCGAGGCGTCTTTGAATTTGGCCTCGGCGTCCTTTTCCTTGCTGACATCGGGGTGGTATTTGCGCGCCAGCTTGCGATAGGCAGCCTTGATTGCCTTGTCGTCTGCTGTCGGCTCCACGCCGAGTATCTTGTAATAGTCTTTGAAGTCCATTGAAGGAATCACCATCCGTTATCGATTTCGCGCCGATGCCAGCTTGCGCCGATTCGCGCGTGCCAGGTTGACCGATCTCAAGGTTGTGACCGGGTGGCGCAGCAGAAGTTTATCGGCAGTGGACGGCGGTTCTTGCGACCGCCGGTGGTTCTGCCGGCCCATGCCAGCAAGTTTGGGGCGAAGCTGCGAGTTTCAAGCAGTTTAGTCGTGAAATAGCAGATGACCGGCCTTCGATTCTGGCGCGCACTGACATACACTGCGCGGCCGTTTTTTTGACCGGAACCGAAAGACATGAAAGACGCCTCTCCAGCCCGTGCCTGCGGTATCGACTTCGGCACGTCCAACTCCACCGTCGGCTGGCTGCGCCCAGGCATGGAAACGATGATCGCGCTGGAAGACGACAAGATCACCCTGCCGTCTGTGGTCTTCTTCAATATCGAGGAACGCCGCCCGGTTTACGGTCGTCTGGCGCTGCACGAGTACCTGGAAGGCTACGAAGGCCGGTTGATGCGCTCGCTGAAAAGCCTGCTCGGTTCCAAGCTGATCAAGCACGACACCAGCGTGCTCGGCACGGCGATGCCGTTCAAGGACTTGCTCGGCCTGTTCATCGGTCAGTTGAAAAGCCGCGCGGAAACTGCCGCCGGTCGGGAATTCGAACAAGTGGTGCTCGGTCGCCCGGTGTTCTTCGTCGATGACGATCCGCTGGCGGACCAGGAAGCCGAAGACACACTGGTCGAAGTGGCGCGCAAGATCGGCTTCAAGGACGTGTCGTTCCAGTACGAACCGATCGCCGCTGCATTCGACTACGAGTCGACCATCGAGAAAGAAGAGCTGGTACTGATCGTCGACATCGGCGGTGGTACCTCCGACTTCTCGCTGGTACGCCTGTCGCCGGAGCGTCGCGGTTTCGATAACCGTCACGACGACATCCTCGCCACCGGCGGCGTGCACATCGGCGGGACCGACTTCGACAAACAGCTGAGCCTGCAAGGCCTGATGCCGCTGTTCGGCTACGGCAGCCGGATGAAGAGCGGCGCCTACATGCCAACCAGCCACCACATGAACCTGGCGACCTGGCACACCATTAACTCGGTGTACTCGCAGAAATCCAGCCTGGCGCTGGGCAGCATGCGCTACGACATCGAAGACACCGGCGGCATCGATCGCCTGTTCAAGCTGATCGAACAGCGCGCCGGGCACTGGCTGGCGATGGAAGTCGAAGAAACCAAGATCCAGCTGACCCACACCGACAGCCGCCATGTGCCGCTGGACCGGATCGAAGCTGGTCTGAGCGTTAAGCTGACTCGCGCGCTGTTTGAATCGGCGATCGATGCGTTGCTGGAGCGGGTGCGCGGCAGTGTTACCCAGCTGTTGAACGACGCCGGTGTCGCGGTGGATCAGGTCGATACGGTGTTCTTCACCGGCGGTTCGAGCGGGATTCCGGCGCTGCGCAACAGCGTCTCGGCGATGCTGCCGAATGCACGGCATGTTGAAGGGAATATCTTCGGCAGCATTGGTAGCGGATTGGCGATTGAAGCCCGCAAACGCTATGGCGTTTAACGGCAGCTGCAAGTTTTAAGCGGCAAGCGGCAAGTAAGAGCAAAAGCAAGAGCCACTGCGCTCCCGCTTCTGCTTTTACTTGTAGCTCGAAGCTTGCAACTCGAAGCTGCTGTTAAACCATCCCGCCCAGCTTCAACTCACTCTTCAGGTACGCATAATAAATCGGCCCCGCCACCACTCCCGGCAAGCCGAACGCCGCCTCGAACACCAGCATCGCCAGCAGCAACTCCCACGACTTGGCACTGATCTGCCCGCCGACAATCCGCGCGTTGAGGAAGTACTCGAGCTTGTGGATAAAGATCAGATAACCCAGCGCGGCAATTGCCACCCAGATCGACAATGACAGGCCGACGATGGTGATCAACGTGTTCGACATCAGATTGCCGATCACCGGAAGCAGACCGAGCAGGAAGGTCAGTACGATCAGGGTTTTGGTCAGCGGCAGTTTGATGCCGAACATCGGCAGGATCACCGCGAGGAAGATCCCGGTGAAGAAGGTGTTGAGCAGGGAAATCTTGATCTGTGCAAAGACGATGTTGCGGAACGCCTGCACCAACAGGTGCAAACGGTCGAACAGCGCGGCGGCCAGCGGTTTGCGTTTAGTAACGTCGGGGATCCGCTGCAAGGCGATGATCGCGCCGAGCACCATGCCGATCAGCAACGTCACGAACATGTGCGCGGCGTCCTTGCCGACCAGTTGCAGGTCGGACAGATGTTTGCTCATCCACTCGCCAATCGCCACGCGAAACTCCGCAGCACTGGCCGGCAGGTAAGCGTCGATGAACGGCGGTAACTGCCCGCGTGCGCGGTCGACCACGCCCATGAACTTGTCGAGGGAAGCGCCGGGATTTTCCGCTTCGTGCAGGAGGAAACTGATAGCGCCGGCGAAGATCAATGCCAGCACACTCACCACCAGCGTGCCCAGCAACGCCACTGCCAGCCAGCGCGCGCGGCGGCCTTCGATCAGCCGTTGCAGTTGCGGGGTGAGCATGTTGACCAGCTCATAGACCAACAAACCGGCCAACAGACTGGGCAACAAGCGCAGCGGCAACACCAGCAGCAAACCGCCGAAAATGATGATGCAACTGACCCAGAACACTACATGACGCTCAGAAAACGTTGGCATACAGCCTCAAAACGAACGGTGTAAAAGGATTGGCAGTCTGCCAGCGTTCCGGGGTGAGCACTAGAAATATGCGGTGCTTGAGATTGGCGGTGCCATGACCGGCCTCTTCGCGAGCAAGCTCGCTCCCACATTGGAATGCGCACTCCTGTGGGAGCGAGCTTGCTCGCGAAGAGGTCAGCCCGCTCACCACAAGACTCAAGTGCTTATTTCTTCTTCAGGCAATCACTCATGAACGTCTTGCGCGCATCGCCGGTCAGGGCTTTGGTTTTCGCGTCGGCGTTGCAGGTTTTCATTTTTTCCTGCTGCGGGGTCAGGGCCTTCGCATCGTTGGCCGCCGGCGCTGCCTTGAGGCAGGTGCTCATGAAGGTTTTGCGCTCATCGCCTTTCAGACTCTTGGCGGTCGCATCGGCATTGCAGGTGGTCATCTTGTTCTGTTGCGCCGTGGCGGCGAAACCCTGGGAACACAGGAGCAAACCAATCATCAACAAAGGCACACGCAACATCTTCATGGAGTTTTCTCCTTGTCGCCGCACCGAGGGGGGCGGCCTCTGCTGGAGTGTAGCCAAATCTTGTTACACCTTCCTGCCTTCCAGATGGCTACGGCGATACTGCTCCGGCGTACACCCGGCCTGCCGCGCGAACATGGCGATAAATGCCGAGCCGCTGCTGTAACCGAGGTCGAAGGCAATTTCCTGCACACTGCGTGAAGTCTCCAGTGCCTCGATCGCTGCGAGGTAACGCAAGCGCTGGCGCCACTCGCCAAAACTCATCCCCAGTTCACGGGCGAATTGCCGGGCCAGCGTGCGTTCGCTGACATGCACCTGCAGCGCCCAATGCGCCAGCGGCTGATTGTTGCCCGGCTCGGCCTGCAAGGTTTCGAGGATTGCCAGCAATCCCGGACTACTGGCGTAGGGTAGATAACACTCATGCACCGGGGCCTGCTGCAGTTGATCGACCAACACCTGCGCCAGACGCTGATCGGCATCAAGCTCGGGAATCTTCACGTCACGGGCGGCGAAGTCCTTGAGAATCGCTTTGAGAATGTCGCTGATCGCCAGTGTGCAGGCACGCAGGGGCAAATCGGTACAGACCTTGGGATCAAGGCACACCGCACGATAGTTGACCGGTTGATGGCTGTAAAAACTGTGCTCGACCTGCGGCGGCACCCACACCGCGTACTGCGGCGGCGACATGAAGCGACTGCCATCGACGTCCATGTGCAACACGCCGTGTGCAGCGTACTCCAGCGTGCCCCAAGGATGGCGGTGCGGCGCGGCGTATTCATGGGCGTTGAAATCGGCGTAGCGGAAATACACCGCCGACGGCAGTTCGCTGAAATCCAGCAGATCGATGTGTTTGCTGTTCATGCTGTCCGGTTTCAGAGGCAGGTTGTCCGGTTCGCAGTATAGGCTTGCATCCAGACAAGGGATAATTGCCCTTCATCAATGTACTGGTTTCGACTCATGCAATACGCGTTTCCGCTGCTGGCAATTTTTATCTGGGCCGGCAATACCGTGATCAACAAACTGGCAGTCGGGGCGATTTTCCCTGCCGAGATCGGTTTCTACCGCTGGCTGCTCGCCGGTTTGCTGTTCACCCCGTTCATGCTCAAAGCGGTGATCGCACACTGGCCGCAGATCCGCCCGAACCTGGGCAAGATTTTCATCCTCGGCGTACTCGGCATGGCGGTGTATCAGAGCCTCGCCTACTTCGCCGCGACCCTGACCACCGCCACCAACATGGGCATCATCCTGTCGCTGATGCCGTTGATGTCGCTGGCCATGGCGATCATCAGTCTCGGGCAGCGCCTGACCGCCGGCGCGTTGGTCGGTGCCGTGTTGTCGTTTGCCGGTGTGCTGGTGGTGGTCTCGTCCGGCAGCCTCGGCGCGTTGCTGCAGCACGGCGTGAACATGGGTGATGCGATGATGTTGATCGCCACTCTGGCCTATGCGATCTACAGCACACTGCTGAAAAAATGGCAGCTGCGCCTGCCGCCGCTGGTGTTGCTGTATCTGCAGGTGCTGGTGGCGATTGTCGTGTTGTTTCCGCTGTTTGCGGCTTCGCCGAAGACCGGGCTGACCCTGCAGAACATTCCGCTGGTGCTGTATGCGTGCCTGTTGGCGTCGATGCTCGCGCCGCTGGCGTGGATGCAGGCGGTGCTGCGCCTGGGGCCGAGCCGCACGACGTTGTTTTTCAATCTGCTGCCGTTGATTACTGCGCTGATTGCGGCGGTGGTGTTGAAGGAGCAGTTGGCGATGTATCACCTGGTCGGTGGCTTGTTGACCTTGGGTGGGGTGATTCTTTCCGAGCGCTGGACCACCGTGTTGGGCCGCCGGATCAGCGTTGCCTGATGGAAAAGACCGCAGCCTGCGGCAGCTCCTACATGAGTTCGGGGCGTTCACAAAATTTGTGTTCGACACCGAACCTGTAGGAGCTGCCGAAGGCTGCGATCTTTTGATCCTAAAGCCCGGCAGCCTCAAGCCGCGCCGCATGCTCGACAAACAGCCGCACCGGATCCGCGCCCTTGCCGACCAGCCCCAGCGACTGATTGACGATGTCGAAGTGATCCAGCGGATAGTCATCACCAATCACCGTGCCCAGATGCGAGCTATACCGCCCGACCATCCCGTCGCACTGCCCCGGCTCACGCACGAAGGTTTTCGCAAACAAGCGACAGCTGCGATTGGTCCCATCAAACAAATTCCCGCCGCGATCAGTCTTGCCCGGTTGCAACGTCCCCGACCACGAGTAGTAGCGCACGCCGTTAACCTCTTCCGGCCCGTGACCGCCCCATGTTTCCGGCAAGCCCTGTGGATAGCGCTGATTGAACAGCGCCACGCCCTCAGTGGTCAGCGATTGGTGCGAGGCGTGAATATCCACCGGCAATTTCGGCCCGTGGTAACCGGTTTCCAGCAGCGCCATCAGCCAGCCGACAAAACGCAACAGAACCTCAAGAATACGGCCCTTGGCGCTGTCCGCCGGGTAGTGTTTGTGCAGATAGTCAGCCAGCTCAGAGCCATGATTCGGCCCGGCCACCGATGTCACCGAGGCCACCAGATCCGGCCGTTTCGCTGCCGCATAGCGCGCCGTCAGCGAGCCCTGACTGTGGCCGAACAGGTTGACCTTTTGCGCCCCGGTCTCGCGCAAGATCTCATCGATCTGCGCCAGCAATTGCTCGCCGCGCACTTCTGTGGAGTTGAGCGGCGACACCTGCACCGCAATCACCGTCGCACCACCACGGCGCAGCGCCTTGATGATGCCGTACCAGTACGGATAGAGCACCAGCCGGATAAACCCGAGCATTCCGGGCACCAGCACCAATGGATAACGCGTCGACATGGGCAAACATCCTTGTGGTCGGTGAGTGGATGCAAGGCGTGCAAAACGCCCGCCAAGCATCCTCCCTGATGATGACAACTCAACCACCAGCCTACTTCAGGCCCACCACCCCCGCCACAATCAGCCCTACCGAAACCAGTTTGACCAGAGTCAGGCTCTCGCCGAGCAGGGCAAAGCCGAGGAACACCGTGCCCAGTGAGCCAATCGCCGTCCAGATCGGGTAGGCGATGCTCACCGGCAACTCGCGCATCGCCAGGGTCAGGAAATAAATCCCGCCGACCGCCGCGACCACGGTGATCAGCGAAGGCCAGAGCCGGGTGAAACCTTCGGCGTACTTCATGCCCATGGCGAAGGTCACTTCAAACCCGGCGGCGATCAGCAGGAACAGCCAGGCCACCTAGAACACCCGGGCGAGGTCGAGCAAACGCTGCTCGGCCTCGGCCACCGACACCGCGAAGGTGCGTTCGGCGGATTCTTCGCCCTCAGCCGCGACCACGGTGACGTCGTTAATACCGACGAAACCCAGCGCCGTGCGCAGCCATGGATCGGCGTGGTTCAAGGCTTCCAGCTCGCCACCCGGGCCGAAGCCGAAGCCGCCGCGACTGGTGACGATCAGCGCCTTCTTGCCCTGCAACAACGGCGTGTACTGGGCGACGCCATTGTCCAGCGTGTGATCGAAGGTCAGGCCGAGGCGCACGATCTGATCAACCCAGGCCTTGAGGCCGCTAGGCACGTTGAAGTTGTACATCGGCGTGGAAATCAGCAGCAGCTCGTGATCGAACAACTCGCCGACCAATTGATCGCTCAGGGCCAGATCGGCCTGCATCGACAGTGGGCGTGCTTCGGGCTGTGGATAAAACGCGGCGGCGACAAAGGCTTCGTTGACCGGCGGAATCGGCGCCCGCCCGACCTCGCGGCGAGTGACTTGCGCCTGCGGATGACGCACCTGCCAGGCACTGAGAAAATGTTCCGCCAGGCGCCGCGAGTGTGAACGCTCGCCACGGGGACTGGCATGGATCGCAAGAATCTTGCTCATCTGAAACTCCTTGAGGCTAGACTTGAGTGGCTGTGTCGCTTCAGATTGCAGGCGTCACGCCTAAAGCCTCAAATGAGCAAAAGTCAGTCGGGATGAATTGATTTCATCCATGGAGATTCCAATGTTTGCCTCGCTGCCCCTGACCGCCCTGCGCGCCTTCGAATCGGCATCACGGTTGCTGAGTTTCAAGGCTGCCGCCGAAGAACTGTCGGTGACGCCCACGGCGATTTCGCATCAGATTCGTTCACTGGAAGACTGGCTTGGCGTCGCGTTGTTTGAACGCCTGCCGCGCCAGGTGCGCCTGACCGAGGGCGGCGAGCGCCTGTTTCACAGTCTGCATGGTGCGCTGCTCGAAGTGGCACAAAGCGTCGACACCCTGCGCCCGCAGCGCAACGCCAGCATGCTGACGCTATCGACCACCGCCGCCTTCGCTGCGCTGTGGCTGGTGCCGCGGCTCGGCCGTTTTTATGCCCAGCATCCGAACATCAACGTGCGCCTCGATACCCACTGCGAAGTCATCGATCTGCATCAGGACGCCAGCGTCGATCTGGTGCTGCGTTACAGCCTCGACGATTACCCGAACCTCTACGGTCTGTGCCTGTTTGATGAATCATTCGGCGTATATGGCTCGCCCGAACAAGTGGCGCTGGCCGCGCGGCGCACACCAACCTTGATCAGCGTGCGCTGGCACAACTCGAAACTGTATGCCCATGGCTGGGAAGCGTGGTGCGCCAAGGCCGAGGAAAACTGGCTGAACCAGCAACCGGCAGTCCGCGAATACGATGAAGAGCATTACGCACTGCAAGCAGCAATCGCCGGGCAAGGGCTGGTGCTGGCGAGCAATATTCTGGTGTCGGAGAGTGTCGTCAGTGGTTTGCTGGTGCCATACAAGGGTGAGGTTCAAGTCGATGGCGCCGGCTATAGCGCATTGTGTGTGCCGGGGCGCGAGCGGCATCCACCGGTGCGGGCTTTTTTTGCCTGGTTGCGCGACGAAGCAGTTTTGTCCGGGCTGGCGCCAAGATCGCAGCCTTCGGCCGTTCCTGCAGGGGTGGCGTAAACCGATAAAACTTTTTGCAACGCTCATGACTCACAGCTTAGGAAGCGACCGCGTCCGCAGAACGTGGCGCCCATCGGATTAGCCTCCAGGAGATCGAAATGAGCGACGACCTGCATCTGTCAGATGTTCAAACACTGCGCGACCGCGCGCGCCAACACGTCGAAAACGGCGCCGTCACCGAGGGCTACAGCGCCGACCGTGAAGAGGTGCTGCGCTTGCTCAATGAATCGCTGGCCACTGAACTGGTCTGCGTATTGCGCTACAAACGCCACTATTTCATGGCCAATGGCGTGAAAGCCCATGTGGCCGCCGAAGAGTTTCTCGAACACGCCACCCAAGAAGCCCAGCACGCTGACCGTCTGGCCGAGCGCATCGTTCAATTGGGCGGCGAGCCGGAATTCAACCCCGACCTGTTGTCGAAAATGTCCCACGCGCAATACGTGGCCGGCAACACCCTCAAAGAGATGGTCTACGAAGACCTGGTTGCCGAGCGCATCGCTATCGACAGCTACCGGGAAATCATCCAGTACATCGGCGAGAAAGACCCGACTACGCGGCGTATCTTCGAAGATATTCTGGCGCAGGAAGAAGAGCACGCCGATGACATGGCCGACATTCTGAACGACCTGTAAAACATTAAAACCGCCTGCTCGCGAAGGGGCCGCAACAGAAGCAAAAAGATCGCAGCTTTCGGCAGCCCCTACATGGAAATGCATTCCAAAGTAGGAGCTGCCGAAGGCTGCGATCTTTTGCTCTGGCTCTTATTTAGTGGGTTTAACGGTGACTGGCGCCTTGCCCGCCTTCATCTGCTCCAGCAACGGCGCACACTGATTCGGCTCGCCACCGCTCGGCGCCACCAGCGCCAACAGCCCCGCCGCCGGCGCCGCAATCACACCCAGCGCGACCATCCCCGCCCCGCGCAACATCAGCGGCACGGCCTTCACGCCGGCATCCGGTTTGATGAACTTGCCACGCACATACAGCGGCGAACGCAGTGAAATCAAACGCCAGCCCTTGGATTCCGGCGTCACCGTCAGATCCAGTTGCTCGGTGGCCATGTTCGCCGTGCCGTCGATATAGATGATCGCGTTCTCGGTATCAAAGACAAACAGCTGCGTGGTGGCCAGACCGGTTTTGATATCGAAGTCCGCCGCTGCGCAGTTGATCTTCACTTCCTTGTCGCCAAAGATCTTGCCGACCACGTAGTTACCGACGTTGAGCCCGGCCAGCTCCATCAACTCACGACTGATCGCGCCGTCGTTGATCAACATCTTCAATTTGCCGTTGGCCCCGCCGAGCAGCTTGGCCACCGAGTTGCCGCGACCGCTGATATCGGCGTCGCCGTTGAGCTCCCCGAAACTGGTTTTCATCGGTTCAAAGGTCGGGAACAACTCTTTGAGCTTGAAGCGGCGTGCGGTCAGTTTCGCCCGGCCTTCCAGCGGCTCGGTGCGCCCGTTGAGGCGAATCTGTGCATCGAGATTGCCGCCAGCGACGCCGAAGCGCAGCGGCTCCAGGCTGAGCTCGCCGTCGTTGAGTTTCAGGTGGGTATAGAGGTCGTTGAACGGCAGTTTCTCGCTGTGAACGATGCGCTTGCCGGTGAACTCGACATCAGCGTCCATCGAGCGCCAGCGATCAGTCTTGAACTCTTCTACCGGCAGCACCTTGTCCGCCGGTTGTTTGCTCTCACCGCCGCGGGCCTTTTGCTTGTCATTGGAGTCGGCACCGATCAGCGGCGCAAGGTCAGCGAACAACAATTGATTGGAGAGCAATGCGCCACTGAGTTTCGGCCGTGGCTGGCTGGCGACGTAAGTCAGGTCGCCATGAATATCACTGCTGCCGATCTTGCCGTTGAACTGCTCGTAGGTGAATTTCGCCCCGGCGGCGTCATGCAACTTGGCAATCAAATGGCCGTCGGTGGCATACGGCGGCGTGTCCGGCAAGGTCACGCCGGTCAGTGGATAAAGATTGCCGAGGCTGGCGCCGGCCAGTTTCAGGCGCAGATCGAGGGCGCCGAGATTCAACGGATCGGTCAGCGTGCCGGCCAGTTCGATGCTGGTGTCGCCGATCTTCGCCTGGGCCTGCAACGGAAACGGTTTGCTTGCGTCCTGCAAGGCGAGCAGACCGCCGATCTTGCCTTGGCCGGTGAGGTTCTGGCCGTGGTATTGGCCTTTGACCTTCAAGGCAAACGCATAATCCTGCGGTGCGCCGCCCTTGTCCTGTGCGGATTTTGCGGCTTTGGCGCCAACGATGTCGCTGTAGGGAATCGGCTTGCCCAGTGGGTCGATCAGCACATCAAGATTGGTCTTCAGGGTCTGATCGTCGAGGGTGACATGGCCCTTGTCGAAACCGATGGCGCCGATGTCGACCACCCAGTTCGAGGGTTCTGCATTGGGATCTTTCGGATCGAACTTGAACGTCCAGTTGGCGCGGCCGTCGGCCAGGCGCTGCAACTCGGCATTCGGTTCGGTCAGGTCGATGCGTGGAATCACTACCCGTTGCGCCAACAGTGCCAAAGGCGAAATACGCAACTCGACGCGCTTTAGCGTGACCATCTGCGCTTTCTTCGACCAGTCCGGGTTGCCCAGGCTCAAGTCCTCGGCCACCACATGCGGCCACGGCACCCACGCACGCCACCCGCCCTCGTCCGGCTCGCGCTGCCAGATCACCGCGAGGTTGCCGTTGATGGCAAACGGTCGGTGCAGTTCTTCCGAGACTTTGGCGTTGAGCGGCGGTTTGATCCGGTTCCAGTCGAAGAACACGATGATCAATACCAGCACGGCCAGTAGCAGCACGAGGATGGCGAAGGTCCAGCTGAAGATTTTTCCAGTGCGCGTCATGCACAAAGCTCCTGATCACGACCGTACGCAGAGACTGCGGCGTACGGCTGAAACGGCGGGCCAAAGCGGCCCTCATGAAATCTACGACTGGCAAACCAGCCGCAGGTTTAATCGAAAGGTCGAATAAGACGCAAAAAGTCGCCTGAAATCTGACCGATCAGTCGAACAGTGTTACCGCGACCCGCACTTTTGCGAGGCGCGAGTGAGTCGGAAATACCCACCTCGGTGCAAAACCGTCGCCCGGAAAGGCGCGATCTAGAGCCTCCCGGCAGAACAATCAATTCTGTTGATTATTACCATTGCGTTTATGAACTTTTATATCGACTTATCGAGAGTAGCATTGCCCTCGTACCCACTTTATCGCCCTCCCAAGGAGCAACCCATCATGAAACGCCAATTACTGCTCAGCCTTACCCTGTCGATGCTAGCCAGCACTGCTTTCGCCCTGCCCGCTGCCGATCAGGCTACCCCGCAAGTGAAATCCAGCCACTCGGTATTCAGCCAAACCGTAGCCGCTGATGGTGGCGACCGCACTCCACAAGGTCAGACCCTGGCTGAAGGCGGCCGTGATCGTCTGGAAGAGAAAGGTCTGGTTCAAGACGGCTACGACAAGACTCCACAAGGTCAGACCCTGGCGGCCGACGGTGGCGACCGCACTCCACAAGGCCAAACCCTGGCTTCCGATGGCGGCGACCGCACTCCACAAGGCCAAACCCTGGCATCTGACGGCGGCGACCGCACCCCACAAGGCCAAACCCTGGCTTCTGATGGCGGCGACCGCACTCCACAAGGCCAAACCCTTGCCGAAGGTGGTGGTGACCGTGTAATCGAACGCAACAGCGCCTTGAGCTAAGCCCATGGCGGCCTCGAAAAAAAGCCCAATCACCGGATTGGGCTTTTGACTTTTCCGGCCCGATAAAATCTTTCGCTGCATGCCCTCCCGTTCGACGCAGACAAAGCCGATTTGCTAGAGTGCGGCGCTTGTCCTGCCAAAGAACACACCCTGCGATGCTGCCCCGCGCCGAACAGAAACAACAGACCCGCAACGCCTTGATGGACGCTGCCCGCCACCTAATGGAAAGCGGCCGAGGATTCGGCAGCCTGAGCCTGCGCGAAGTGACCAAAACCGCCGGGATCGTGCCCACCGGTTTCTACAGGCATTTTGCCGATATGGATGAGCTGGGCCTGGTACTGGTCAGCGAAGTCGGCCAGACCTTCCGCGAAACCATCCGTTTGGTACGGCACAACGAATTCGTCATGGGCGGCATCATCGATGCTTCAGTGCGGATCTTCCTCGACGTGGTCAGCGCCAATCGCTCGCAATTCCTGTTTCTTGCCCGTGAGCAATACGGCGGTTCGCTGCCGGTGCGTCAGGCGATCGGCCGGTTGCGCGAGAACATCAGTTCCGACCTGGCGGCTGACCTGACGATGATGCCCAAGCTTCAGCATCTGGATGCCGCAGGTTTGAGCGTGATGGCTGACCTGATCGTCAAATCGGTATTCGCCACCCTCCCCGACATCATCGACCCGCCCGCTGAAGCGCTGCCGGAGCATCTGACGCCACAGGCGAAGATCACCCAGCAACTGCGCTTTATCTTTATTGGCCTCAAGCACTGGCAAGGCCTGGGCAGTACCGAATAACCGTCCTTTATTTCAGCCCAGACCAAATCCCCTGTGGGAGCGAGCTTGCTCGCGAAGGCGTCGTGTCAGCCGACTTCTAAATCACTGACCCACCGCTTTCGCGAGCAAGTCGAATCGTCGCACCGTCGCTCCCACATTTGGTTCGGCGCATCGGCCTCCAATTGGTGCATAAAAAAATCTTCACGCACCAAAACCTTCCATATTCCCGCAACATCTTGAAACATCCACTACGCTCCGACAGGGATTTCCTACATCTCGTCCGATTGGCAAGGCCCTTGCTCTAGCCAGAGTATCGTCCATAGCTGGAAGCTTTCCGATGCTGGTGATTCACCGCAGAATCGACCCTCAACCCGTCTGGGCCGCCGAGTTGCACCTGACCTTCGAAGCGCGGAGCAAAAGCCGTTTGCGCTGTTTCAGTGCCGAGGGCGAAGACGTCGGGTTGTTTTTGGAGCGCGGTCAGCCGCCACTGTTTGACGGCGAATGCCTGCAGGCCGAAGACGGGCGCATCGTCCGCGTCTGCGCCCGCCCCGAGCAATTGCTGCACGTCACCTGCGCCAATGCCTTCGAACTGACCCGCGCCGCTTATCACTTGGGTAACCGTCATGTCGCCCTGCAAGTCGGCGATGGCTGGCTGCGCTTGCTCGACGATTACGTGCTCAAAGCCATGCTCGAACAACTCGGCGCACAGGTTGAAGACATTGAAGCGCCATTCCAGCCGGAACACGGTGCCTATGGCGGCGGCCATCATCATTCACGCCACGGCGACGAAGACTTCAACTACGCGCCGAAACTCCATCAGTTCGGCGTACGCCTGTGAATCCGGCCTGGGCGCTGCTGCGCCTGGCCAGTCCGCAATTGCCGATTGGCGGCTACAGCTATTCGCAAGGCCTGGAAATGGCGGTGGATAACGGCCGCGTGAACAACCCGGACAATGCCCGGCGCTGGATCAGCGATCAATTGTTGCTCAACCTCGCCCGCTTCGAGGCGCCACTGCTGCTCGCCCATTGCCAAGCGGCGGCGGATGAACAATGGGCCGAGTTGCAGATTCTGTGCGAAAGCCATCGCGCCAGCCGCGAGACGCGCGAGTTGCATCTGGAGAGCCGGCAGATGGGCTATTCGTTGCAGCAATTGCTCAGCGGTTTGCCTGAATTCGACGCACCGGCACGCGACTTTCTCGATCAATGTACTGAACCGCACCTGGCCCTGTGCTGGGCGCTGGCAGCACGCGCCTGGGGCATCAGCCCACAAGACGCCCTCGCCGCGTGGCTGTGGAGCTGGCTGGAAAACCAGCTCGCGGTGTTGATGAAAACCCTGCCACTGGGCCAGCAAGCCGCGCAACGCCTGACCAGCGAGCTGCTGCCGCTGTTGCAACAAGCGCAGCAGGACGCAACCCGAATCAATCCCGAACACATGGGCAGTGCCGCGTTCGGCCTGTCCCTGGCGTGCATGGCCCACGAGCGCCAGTACAGCCGTCTCTTCCGCTCTTAGGAGAAACAACCATGAACACACAACCTCTGCGCGTCGGCATCGGCGGCCCGGTCGGTTCCGGCAAAACCGCGTTGACCCTGGCCCTGTGCCTGGCCCTGCGCGAGCGCTACAACCTCGCCGTGGTCACCAACGATATCTACACCCGCGAAGACGCCGATTTTCTCGTGCGCAATGAAGCCCTCGCCCCCGAGCGGATCATCGGCGTGGAAACCGGTGGCTGCCCGCACACGGCGATCCGTGAAGACGCCTCGATCAACCTTGAAGCGGTGGATCAACTGAACCGGCGCTTTCCGGGGCTGGATCTGATTCTGGTGGAATCCGGCGGCGACAACCTTTCGGCGACCTTCAGCCCGGAACTGTCCGACCTGACCATTTACGTGATCGATGTCTCGGCCGGCGACAAGCTGCCGCGCAAGGGCGGGCCTGGCATCTGCAAGTCCGACTTGCTGGTGATCAACAAGATCGACCTTGCACCGCTGGTAGGCGCTTCGCTGGAAATGATGGACAGCGACACCAAACGCATGCGCAACGGCAAGCCGTTCGTTTTCAGCAACCAGAAAACCGGTCAGGGTCTTGAGCAAATCATCGCCTTCATCGAACGCCAGGGCCTGCTGACTGCAGCCTGATTCACTGATCAACAAGGAAGCTTATTCATGACACTCAAACGAATTCTTAGCGCTGTGGCGCTGCTGCTGACTCCGGCATTGGCCTTCGCTCACCCGGGGCATGGCGACAGCGGTCTGGTCGCCGGCATCAGCCATCCGATCGGCGGCCTCGACCATTTACTGGCGATGGTGGCTGTTGGCTTGTGGGCCGCGCAACAACAAGGCGCGGCGCGTTGGGCGCTGCCGTGCACGTTTGTCGGCACCATGCTGATTGGCGGCATGCTCGGGTTCGAAGGGCTGCAATTGCCAGCGCTGGAAAGCGGGATTGCTGCGTCAGTGCTGGCGTTGGGTCTGGCCGTGGCGCTCGCGGTGCGTCCGCCGCTGGTAATGGCGGTGGTAGCGACGGCGGTGTTTGCGTTGTTCCACGGTGTGGCGCATGGCTTGGAACTGCCGGACATGAGCAGCCCTTGGGCGTATGCGGCGGGTTTTGTGGCCGCGACTGCTGCACTGCATGCAGCGGGTTATGCCGTGGTGCGTTTTCTGCCTCAGGCGGCTGCACCGTTGGTGCGCCTTGCAGGTGCGGCTTCGGCGGCGACTGGTGTTTGGTTGCTCGC
>NZ_VCNJ01000001.1 GCF_005938625.1 Pseudomonas fluorescens | reverse complement strand
TCGGTCAGTTCCCTCTCCCTTCGGGAGAGGGCTAGGGTGAGGGGCTTTTGATTTTGCGTTCGGGGGATTGCGTGGAGTGCCTAAATTTTTTCCTCTGACTTCGTTTCTTCGACAGGCTCATTGCGCGTGGACGCGTGGGTGTTTCCAGGGCGGGTCCGCGTCAGCGCCGGATCCGCTCTTTGGCATGTCGATCAGGAGCGAGCGTGATTATTTCCAGACAGTTAACCGGACTGACCTTGGCCGGCGTGGTTTTTGGCCTGAGTGGTTCGGCCCATGCGTTCAGCCCGGCCGCGGATGTCAGCGCCGATATTCGCCGCACTGCTTTTGGCGTGCCGCATATCCGCGCGCAAGACGAGCGCGGGCTGGGTTTTGGTATCGGTTATGCCTATGCGCAGGACAATCTGTGCCTGTTGGCCAACGAGATCGTGACGGTCAATGGCCAGCGTTCCCGTTACTTCGGCCCGGATCAGTTCACCGTCGAACAACGCGAAAACCGCGTCAGCGACGTGTTCTTTAACTGGCTCAATACGCCTGAAGCGGTCAAGGCGTTCTGGCAGGCGCAACCTGCGCAGGTGCGTGATCTGGTCGAGGGTTATGCCGCCGGCTACAACCGTTATCTGGCCGAGCGCCGTCCGCAAGGCTTGCCGCAACAGTGTCAGGGCGAGTGGGTGCGAGATATTGCACCGGAAGATCTGGTGAAGCTGACCCGCCGTCTGTTGGTCGAGGGCGGTGTCGGCCAGTTCGCCGAAGCGTTGGCCGGTGCTACACCGCCGCATGCGAGCGCCGCAATCGAACAAGACGTGCAGGCCTATCAGTTGGCCGATGCGCGTCAGCAGCGCTTTGCCCTGGACCGTGGCAGTAACGCTGTCGCGGTGGGCAGCGAGCGCTCATTCAACGGGCGCGGGATGTTGCTGGCTAACCCGCACTTCCCTTGGGTCGGGGGCATGCGCTTTTATCAGATGCACCTGACCATTCCCGGCAAACTCGACGTCATGGGCGCTGCCTTGCCGGGCCTGCCGATGATCAATATCGGCTTCAATCAGCACCTGGCCTGGACGCACACGGTCGATTCATCGAAACATTTCACGCTCTATCGTCTGCACCTCGACCCGAAGGATTCCACCCGTTATCTGCTCGATGGCAAATCTCTGCCGTTGAACAAACAAACCGTCACCGTGCAGGTGAAACAGGCCGACGGGCAAGTGGTGCCGGTCTCGCGTGATGTCTACAGCTCGCAATTCGGGCCGGTTGTGCAATGGCCGGGCAAGCTCGACTGGGACAATCAGTTCGCCTACAGCTTGCGCGATGCCAATATCGACAATGATCGGGTGCTGAACCAGTGGTACACGATGAATCAGGCGTCCACGCTTCAGGAACTGCAGGATTCAGTGCACAAGATTCAAGGTATTCCGTGGGTCAACACCCTGGCCGTCGATGACAAAGGCCAGACGCTGTACATGAACCTGTCGGTGGTGCCGAACGTCAACGCCGAGAAACTGGCCAAATGCAGCGACCCGCGTATCGGCACACAAATGATCGTGCTCGACGGCTCCAACAGTGCCTGCGCATGGGACATCGACCCGCAAGCTGCGCAGAAAGGCATTTATGCCTCCAGCCAATTACCGCAACTGCTGCGCAAGGATTTCGTCCAGCACTCCAATGACTCGGCGTGGCTGGCCAACCCGGCGCAGCCACTTACCGGTTTCTCGCCGTTGATCAGTCAGGATGGCCAGCCGCTGGGCTTGCGCGCCCGGTTTGCTCTGGATCGTTTGAGCACACTGAGCAAGAAAGGGCCGTTAGCGGTGAAGGATCTGCAGCAGATGGTGATGGACGATCAGGTGTATCTGGCGACGCAGGTGGTGCCGGATCTGTTGAAGTTCTGTGCTGCTGACCTCGGCGCCGATGCTCAGGCCCTTAAACCGGTTTGCGTCAACCTCAAGGCCTGGGATGGCCGCGCCAATCTCGATTCGGGCGTGGGCCTGGTGCACTTCCAGAACATCATGCAGGCCTTGCAGGCTTCGCCGGATGTCTGGCGCGTGGCGTTCGATCCCAAGGATGCGCAACACACTCCGCGTGGCCTCGCAGTCGAGCAGCCAGCGGTGGCCAAGGCGTTGCGTGAGGCCATGCTGGCGTCGGTCGAATCGAGTACAAAAATGGGCCTCACGCCGCAAACCCGCTGGGGTGATATCCAGGTGGTCAGCAGTGGCGGGCAACAGACGCCGATTCACGGCGGGCCGGCTACCCTCGGAATCTACAACGCCATTCAGAGCGTGCCCCGTGAGGATGGCAAACTCGAAGTGGTCAGTGGCACCAGCTACCTGCAAGTCGTGACCTTTGACGACAAGGGCCCGCACGCCCAAGGGCTGCTGGCGTTTTCGCTGTCGAGCGATCCGGCGTCGAAGCATTCGCGGGACCAGACCGAGGCGTTCTCGAAGAAACAGTGGAGTGTGCTGCCGTTCACCGAGCAGCAGATTCAGGCTGACCCGCAGTATCAGGTGCAGACTGTTCGTGAGACGCTGGACAAGGCCGGGAACGTTGCCGCTCAATAAACCTGAGCGTTACTGGTGACGAGCCTGAAGGCCGCATCCTGCAAGGGATGCGGCCTTCAGCTTTTTGGCGGCTGTTGCGGTATCGAGTTGATCACCGGGTTACCTTCCTTGTTACGGCTCAGGTAGACCGGCAGCACTTTGGGCAGGCTGTTGGCGAGGTTGCTTAACTCTTTGATGTTGTAGATGCCACCCACGCGAATCGAACCGGTGCTGTTATCAGCCAGTTCGAGTGGATTGCTCAGATACCGATTGATCAGTGGCAGTGCTTCGCTCAACGCGAGGTTATCCAGCACCAGTTTGCCATTGCGCCACGCCAGTGAAGTGTCGCTGGCGTAAGTCTGGCTGATCTGCGGCATGTAATCGCCTTGCTTGTAACGTGCCTGCATCGACGGGCCGAGGCGCAAGCCGTCGCCTGGCAACGAGCGATTGCTGGTGACCAGCACCGAACCTTCGATCAGGTTCACGCGCACCTGGTCCTGATACATCCAGACGTTGAAGCGTGTCCCCGTGACCCGGATCTTGCCTTCGCCTGCGCGGACGACAAACGGGTGGGCCATGTCGTGACTGACCGTAAAGAACGCTTCACCTTTTTTCAGGGTGACCCGGCGCTCGTCCTTGTAATTGCTGAAGGTCAGGTCGGTGTTGAGGTTCAGTTCGATCTGGCTGCCATCACTGAGCGTGACCTGCCGGACATTATCGGTGGCGGCAAAATGCTCATAGCTGTCGGGCAGCCAGCCCAGGTTCCAGCCAGTGTAAGCGGCCAGTGGCAGGGCGAGCGCACAGACACCGGCTGCAACGGCGAATTGACGCCATGAGCGCGAAGGTCGCGGCGCTGGCACGCCTGACGCAGATTCCGGACGAGGCAAGTGTTCCGCCACGTCCCAGATTTCCAGCATGGCTTCATATTCGAACGCATGCAGTGGATGTGCGTCGTGCCATTGCTTGAACGCGCGATGCTCTTCGTCCGTGCAGTCGGCGGCGTGCAAACGCATGCACCAATGCGCAGCGGCATCGGTGATCGCATCGTATTCGGCTTCCGAGAGGGTGTCTTGGGTCATTGACTCGTCCTGATTTCGCACATTCTAACCTTGTCGGGAAGTGACCGAGAACAACCGTCATGGCATTTACCCATCAAAGTGGAACTTATTTTTCGCTCAGGCACCCAAAAAGCAGGACGCCAATGACCACTATCCACAAATGGAGTGAAAAAATGATCAAAAATACATTCGCAGCCTTAATCGCCACTGCCGGTTTGCTCAGTGCGGGCGCAGCGCTGGCTGACCGGCCGGGCGCAGGCTGGGTCACCATCGAAAAAGCCATCGAGATCGTCAAAACCAAGGCTGGTTACGTCGAGGTCTATGAAATCGAGGCCGACAACAACGGCTACTGGAAGGGCGAAGGGCGCAAGGCTGATGGCGTTGTCTACGAGTTCCGCATCGACGGGGCGTCGGGCAATGTATTGCGCGATCAGAAGGACTGAGTTTCGGCCCGGACCATGACCGATCAAAAGCGCAGGTTCCGACCTGCGCTTTTTTGTGTGTTCAGAGAAGTGGCACGGGTTCCAGTTGACGGCCCATCTCGCAAATAAGACGGGCAATTGAATCGGCGTTGCGCAGGATTACATTGATACGTATATCGGCTGAGCCCTGATCCAGAAACGCGTCGCGCGCCTTGTCCATGTCCGGGCTGAGGGTCAGTGTGAGGATTTCCTTGCCGAGGTCTTCAGCGCCCTCGAGTTTATCCAGGCTCACATACGAGCCATGCTTTTTACTCCATCTTGCAAACAACTCTTCCCGCGGTGTGGTCAGCGACAGTGCCTGGGACTGAAATCTGATCAAATCGTCTTGTATGGCGCGCCCGTAAGAAGTGAACGTTGCAATCAGATCATGAAACGGTCGGCGCGCCTCCAGCGAAGCAATATCTTCGGCTTTGGAGTATTGATGGGCAAACTCGTGAATCAGTGTTGCGGCTTGAGAATGGCCGTCGATATCAAACGCTTCAGATAATACCGGCTCGTACCAGTCGAGCTGTGGGTAGAAGAAGTTTTCCGTGAAGTGCACCATTTTCTTCTCATCGTTGGTCAGCACAAACGCGATGATGGATGAATGGTAGGCGTTGGATCCCACGACGAAGCGTTCGGTGTTCATCAGATTGTCATTGGGGTCTACCAGCGCTTTGCAGATGGGGACTATGGCCTTGTTGAGTTTGCTCAGCAAGTTGGCGTCGACCTGAGAAACATTGAAAAAAACCCTGAGAAAGCCATCCAGTCGACTGCCAGGCACATTGGCTTTCAATTGCGCGAGGTTATGCAGGCTGTTAAACGCATAAAAGCGGGCAAGGTCGACAGCTTGCTGGATAACCCGTGCCTTGCGTGGGTAATGGTGCCGTATATCGTTCATGCCCCGGGCTTCTATGTTTATCATCGCCCGGCGCTCCAGTTCCACGCTGTAGCGCTTGTGCAGTTTCGAAATTGCTTTGCCGTAATGCACCGCGTGACGGTCGGGCGCCAGCACTAGCTGCGAGCCACTCTGTACCAATGAGGGGCCGGGAGTTTCATCGTTGACGATTCTCCACGCCACGCCCGGCTGTTCAACTCGAACCACCTTACCCTCAATGGCGGTATAGGTGAGTTTGCTGACCGGGTCTTCAAATGTGCCGGTTTTCGTATCCTGCTTGAGGTCTTCCAGCGCCACGGCGTTATTTTCAAAGCATTGCAGCGCAGTGCGCAACGGCGAAGTGATTCTGAGCTTTGACCAGGCAGGAGCAATGGGCATGGGTGGCTTGGAGGTGGTGTCGACGACGTCGGTACTGGCTGGAGCGGAGCCGGGAGACGTTGCCGGAACCGGCGTTGCTGCGTTCGCCGAGTGGGACTCCATCATCGACAGTCGTCCCAGACTCAGCATCTGCACGGCGCCTGCGATAAATGACTTGAGCGCTTGTGACCAATGATGCTCCTGCAGGTTTTCCGCAGAATCCTTGAACGCTTTGTAGGCCTGCCAAAGAAATGTCAGGTAGGAGAGTTTGCCCGGCAACAGCCCCGAGGTCAGATGAATACCCTGACTGAACAGGTGTTTAGCGGCTTCCCAATCCGATTGCGCATTGCTCTGCGACTGGCAATTGAGCAACTGTGGTAGCAGCGTGAGGTTGTCACTGAACAACCTGTACAAAAGGTTGCCGCTAATGGGGGTGCTGGACAGTTTCATTTCACTGTTCTCTCCCGCACTCGATTGCAATAGCCCGCGAAACACTTGCTGCTGTGCCTCGGGCAGTCGCCGAATCACCAGATCCTGAAAACTGCCCGGCGTGTTCACGGCGCCAATGACGCTAGCTTCATCGGCAAACTCGCGAAACAGCTGATCCGCGTAGGGTGCGTAAAGTACCAGCGGACCTTGATGTCCGCTGCCGGGACCGATGATGTACAAACCGAGCGCCTGCACTGCGTTTGCGCCTGCGGTTTTGATCAACGACAGCGGCGACACGACGGCATGCGCCCCTGTGACGGTCGCCCGGGCTTTGCCATCCGGCAGATCCAGCACTTGGCACAGGTAATCGAACGCACTGCCCGACAATTGTTGTTGCAGCTTCAACTTGTGAGCGTGCTGAAGTAATTGCCAGGGTAACAAGCGAAGGTAACGCTGCTTGCGCTGTTTGAACCCGGCGTGGCCATCCGAGAATGCTTCGCTGACAGAGTTGGCGAATGTTGTGGGTATTGCCAGGGATAGCAACAGCTGTTGTACCGCGTTCTGATCCAGACCGGTTGGCAATGCTTTGGCTGTTTTCGAGGCAACCTTGAACCCGGTGCCTTGGGCAATGTTGATGTGGTTCAGCGCAAATTCGGTCAGCGCTCGGGGAGGGCCGGCCAACGTCAGATTGGGGATGATCTGAATATCTTGCGGATCAAGGGAGTTACCTGGAAACCGAGCGTCGAGCAGTGCTTTCAGCGTCGTGTTCACATAGTCGGAGAGTGAGGTCAGGCCACTGAGGTAATCCTCGTCGTCGACGACACTTCGGCGCCATTGCTCAAGCAACTCGAGGTGCAGTTGTTGTTCCTCCATGCGTGCCATGCCGAGCCAGGCGGGCAGCGACTGTTGTTGATTGATTGCCTTCGCCAGGTGGATGCTGCGCAGCAGATTGGTGTCGATGGGGGTTCTTTTCAGACTGTTCAGTGCTGCGGGGAGGGTAGACTCGTTTTTCAGTCCTTCGCGAATCCAGGCGCAGCGTGCGAGGAAGTGCTCGATGCCCGATTGCACGCGGTTATGCAGCACATTCTCGTCTATCAGACGCAAGGCACCCAACGTGTAGTTTTTATGGAATGGAAGATCCTGGGGGGTAAGGTTTTCCAGCAGAGAAAGGCGCCCCACAGGATCCTTGAGTCGTCGTTTGAGCGCCAGCCGGGCACTCGAAATGTCGGGAAAAACTTCCAGCCCTTTAGCAGGCGACCATACGATCGTTCTGCCTGAATGCACGTCGTCGAGGCCGCCACGTTCGGTCAGCAGGACACAGTGGGCCAAAGGCAATGGCGACTTCGATCCAGGGTGTTCAACCGTGAGTGACCAGGCGTCAGGCCGAAAGCCATTGAGTGAACGTCGATTGTCACGGCTGGGTTGGTCGGCATGGAAAACGGTATCGACAAGCGCTTTCTCGGCTGCATTGAGCGAGCCACTGAGCAGCCGCACCTCGGCTTCACCGGTGACACCTACAAACAGTGAATGGGCAAGATTTCCCTTGATGCTTTCGAGGAAACGGCGTTGCGCCGCTGGCGTCGTCGTTGGCTGGCTCCTGAATGTTCCGGTGAGCAACGCATCGACGCCGGTCAATGATCTGCGAATCTCGTCAGCTTTGTGTGCCAGCACTTCGGAAGGTTGCTGAACACCGACCAGTACCGGCCGGGTCGACCAGCGCTCACCGGCATCGAGTTCCAGCAATCGTTCGTGAACCATGGCCCGAATATCCAGCGCCTTGTCGAACATGGCATGGATGTCTACGGCGCCATCGCTGCGCCGGTACACCTGCAGGGCATACTCGATGTTCTGTCGTTGCTTGGTAATGATCGCCTCGAACAGCACGTTGAAAATCTCGCCGCTGATGCTCTCTCCGGTGACATGCGGCCGATTGAAGCCGACCAGGCGTTTGCGCTCTTCGAGGTTCAACAGGCCATACAATTCATCTTCATGTCCGGGAGCGCGAAACTTGCTCAACACCGTGTCTTTCAGATCCAGGTAGTCCTTGAGCACCTGCAGGCCATTGCTGGGGGTGTACAGGTAGGCGTTAGCGTCACTGATCATCAACGACCCGGCGAGCTCGACATAGTTGGGTTCGTATTCCCAGAGACGTACATTTTCGATCGTGGGCCGACGGCTCGGCACCGCAGTGGCGCGGATCATGTGATGCAAGGTGGCGAATTGCGAGGCGGTGATGATGCCGGTTTCGCGTTTGATCATCAGGTCGGCCCGGACCTGTTCTTCCAGCACCTGACCGAAGAAAATGCGCCGTTTGGACCCGGCTTTCGCCGGTGTATCCCAGTACTTTTCCATTTCGTTGAACAGCAATACCTGGATTTTTTCCGATGCTTGCTTGAGTGCGTCTTCCCAGATCGCCTGATCGCCGGCAGTCGCAATATGTGCGGGACTGGAAAACTCGTGCAACTGGTTGGCCGGCCAGTCTTGATGTCGATAGAACATCAGCACCGCTTCACTCAAACTCATGGAGGCGTGCCAGTGTCTGGCCGATGTCGTTGCGCTGTGCGTGTCTGCAGATGGTGCGTCGGTGTAGAAGTTGACCCGGGTGCGCGACTGGTTGATGCCGGGAAAGTGATCTTGCAACAGGTCATCGAGGATCGTCTCCAGCAGGGACAAGAGTGATGGCAGTTGCTTGAGGTCACTCAGTACGGCTTCGGCGTTAATCTGCTGGCACGCAAGAATGGCGTTTTTCTGATGGTCGAAAATATCGTCGGCGATGGTTTCGTAAGTGAGTGTCAGGCCACGTTGTTCAACCACCTGTCTGCGTTCTGATAACGCGAGAAACGCCAGGATTTCATCCTCTTCCTCGGCGTTGTTCAAGCGCGTTTCGAGCAAGCTTTTAAGGACAGTGAGGCTTTCGTATTTCTTGATGCCGTCGTACGGCGTGTACAAGAACGCTCGTTTCTTTTCGCAGGTTTCACTGAGAATGAAACTGCCCGTCAGCGTAATCGCGGGCAGCTTGCCGGCGTTGAGTTGAATACGCTGGGCGACCATCGCGGGGGATTGCTGGTCGCGTAACTTCTGGGTGCCCAGTTTCGCGTTAGCCAGCCAATCGAAATCCTTGCTGTCGAGGCCGTGGGTTTTGCCCAACCCCTCCCACAGACCAGGCGAGTTAAAGATTTCGTTAAAGAGCAAAGGGGGCGTGGATTCAGGCATCGTCAAGTCTCGATATGGCGCGATCAGCGCGATAAGTGAGACTCAAGGCTACGAGGCAGCGTTAACGGGCAGGTGGTAGATAGTTATCGCATTGCTGAGAAAGTCTCACCACAGACTGCAGTCGAAGGGTTGACAGTTGACAGCTCCGCCATGGTTAATCGGCGAGCAAATCGTCCATACGCTGTTGTTCCCTCCAATAATCATTCTGGAGCTTCAGATGTCTGCGCCACACGATCATGGGTCTTCTGCTGTCTCGTCCTCGTTATCTCTCGAAGCGCTGACGCAACTGCTTGAAACGATATTTCTGCGCCACGGTACTTCCGCCGAAGTCGCGCAAGTACTGGCCGCCAACTGCGCCGGGGCCGAACGCGATGGTGCCCACAGCCACGGCGTGTTCCGCATTCCCGGCTATGTCTCGACCCTTGAAAGCGGCTGGGTCAACGGGCATGCCGTGCCGCAAGTCGAAGATGTCGCCTCGGGATTTGTCCGTGTCGATGCCGGTAACGGTTTCGCGCAACCGGCGCTGGCCGCGGCCCGGCCGTTGCTGGTGGAGAAGGCGCGAAACGCCGGGATTGCCGTGTTGGCAATTCGTAACTCGCATCACTTCGCCGCGCTGTGGCCGGACGTCGAGCCTTTCGCCGATGAAGGTCTGGTGGCGCTCAGTGTGGTCAACAGCATGACCTGCGTGGTGCCCCATGGCGCCGACCGGCCATTGTTCGGCACCAACCCGATTGCCTTCGCCGCACCACGGGCCGGCGCCGCGCCGATTGTCTTCGATCTGGCCACCAGCGCGATCGCCCATGGCGACGTGCAGATTGCTGCGCGCAAAGGTGAACGGCTGCCGGCCGGGATGGGCGTGGACAGCCTCGGCCAGCCGACTCAGGATCCCAAAGCGATTCTTGAAGGCGGGGCGTTACTGCCGTTCGGTGGCCATAAAGGTTCGGCGCTGTCGATGATGGTCGAGCTGTTGGCCGCAGCGCTCACGGGGGGCAACTTCTCTTTCGAATTCGATTGGTCCAATCATCCCGGGGCGAAAACGCCGTGGACCGGGCAGTTGCTGATCGTCATCGATCCGAGCAAAGCCGCCGGGCAGGGTTTTGCCGAGCGCAGTGGGGAATTGGTGCGGCAGATGCATGGCGTCGGGCTCAAGCGTTTGCCGGGGGATCGTCGGCATTGGCAGCGCAGCAAATCGCTGGCTGAGGGCATTTTGCTGGAGGCGCAGACGCTGGCGCAGTTGCGCGAGTTGGCGGGGGTTTGAGCAAAGAGCAAAAGCCCCTCATCGGAACGCCGCCCGCCTGGCACTCCCGAAACGTCGGACCGCCCATAGGGAGAGGGGACTGACCGAGGTGAATGGGGCGAGGTACGCCGACGTGGGATACCGAGCTGAATTCAATATCTGAATAGCAAAAAAACGGCAGGCATAAAAAAGGCGAACCTAGTGGGTTCGCCTTTTTTTGTGCGGGTTCGACTCAGCGACGGCCGAGCAGCAAACCGACCACCAGACCGAAACCGGCGGAGATCGCCACGGTCTGCCACGGATGGCCGCCGATGTAGCTTTCGGTGGCATCGACCGCCGGTTTGGTGCGGTCACGTACGCTCGACACGGAATCCAGCGCCTGCTGCAGTTTCAGGGCGATTTGTCCGCGCAGCGTTTCCGCTTCTTCGCCGACCAGTGAGGCGCTGCTCTTGAGCAGTTTGTCGGACTCTTCGATCAGAGCCTGAAGTTCGCTGAAGGCCTGATCCTTGATTTGATCTTCGGCGGCTTGCACGGCGGATTTGCGGGCCATTGGGTGACTCCTTGCAGTTGAATGGACAGTGATCAATGGAGTGTGGCGCTTACGGAAAAGTTGCACTGAATTTAGGTCAGAAATAAAAACCTGCGCGGGAGATTTCCGTCGAGCGTGTAAGATGTCGCCATTTTACGCAGCAGGATAATTCCCCATGAGTTTCAATCTGGCCGACAAATCACTCGCAGAGCGCGCCGCGCTGGAAGACGAGAAATCCCGTCTGTTCGAACTCTGGCAGAACAATCTGGGCAAAGCCAAAGGCGAAGCCGCGCGTTTGTTCGGCGAGCGCGGCAAGCGCAAAGGCAAATGGGCCGAGTGGGTCCGTGCCGAACTGGATGGCATGTCGCCGCCAGAATTTGCCAACATGGTGCGCAGTGAAGTCAATCGACTGATGGCCGCCAACAAGTAATGCCTCAGGTGAAGGTCGCGGCAATCACCTCGCGAACCTTGACCACCACCGGATCGATCTGCGTGCTGGTGCGCCAGCCCAGTTCGATCGGATAACGCGGCAAACTCAGCGGGCAGGGCAGCAGCGCCAGACCGCTGAGCGCCGCGATACTTTCGGCGGCATGCGCCGGAATCGTCGCCACCGCCCGACTGCCCTTGAGCAGCCAGGGCAACGCGGCGAAATGCGTGGTCGAGGCGCACACCCGTCGACTCAGGCCCAGCGCCGCCAAACCCTCATCGGTGATGCCGATAAAACCGCCGGAAGACACCAGAAGGTGCTCGCGGGCGACGAATTCTTCAAGATCAATCTGCTGCTGACCGGGCGTAAGGCTTGCCGGATCGATCAGGCACGCATATCCCCCTTCGCCCAACACCTGCCGGCTGAGCAGGCGTTCGGCAAAGCCACCCGCAGTGATTGCCAGGTCGATGCTGCGCTCCATCAGGTCGCGCGCGACGATCTGGCTGTGGGTCTGTCGGAAAATCAAGCGCAGCTTCGGTGCACTGCGGGCAATTTCCTCGATCAAGCGGCGACCGTAGGCAATCTCGAAGTCATCCGACAGCCCGACAATCACCGAGCGGCCGTCGTATTGATTGGCTGCGGGATCGACCATCGCCAGGCTCTGCCGGCATTTCTTCAGCGCTTCGCTGATCACCGGTTTCAATTGACTGGCTTTGAGCGTCGGCGCCAGTCCGCGCCCGGTACGCACGAACAACTGATCGCCATAGACCTCGCGCAGTCGGCGCAACGCCGCACTGACCGCCGATTGCGTGACGCCCAGACGCAACGCTGCGCGGCTGGCGCTGGATTCTTCGTGCAGGGCTTCAAAGACTTTCAGCAGATTGAGGTCGACGGTAGCGATATTCATTTGGTTCATATCATTCAGCAGCGAGCGGGGCTTTATTCATGATCGCGTGACGCCGCAGAATCGGCAACCACTGAACCTGATGGAGTTACCGCGATGGCCAAATCAATCGTTGCTGCGCTGCAAATCGGCGCCTTGCCCGAAGGCAAAAACGCGACTCTGGAACAGATTCTGAGTTGGGAGGGCGCGATCATTGAATCCGCAGCGGCATTGGTGGTGATGCCCGAAGCGCTGCTGGGCGGCTATCCGAAAGGCGAGGGTTTCGGCACGCAATTGGGTTATCGCCTGCCAGAAGGGCGCGAAGCCTATGCCCGATATTTCGCCAACGCGATCGATGTGCCGGGCGCCGAGACTGAAGCGCTGGCGGCAATGTCGGCGCGAACCGGGGCGAACCTGGTAATCGGTGTGATTGAACGTGCTGGCAGCACGCTGTATTGCACCGCGCTGTATTTCGACCCGCAGGCCGGCCTCGTCGGCAAACACCGCAAACTGATGCCCACCGGCACCGAACGGCTGATCTGGGGCAAGGGCGACGGTTCAACTTTGCCGGTGTTCGACAGCCAGGTCGGCAAGCTCGGCGCCGTAGTGTGCTGGGAAAACATGATGCCGCTGCTGCGCACGGCCATGTACGCCAAGGGCATTGAAGTCTGGTGCGCGCCGACCGTCGATGAGCGCGAGATGTGGCAGGTCAGCATGCGTCACATTGCTCATGAAGGTCGCTGCTTTGTGGTCAGTGCCTGTCAGGTGCAGGCCTCGCCTCAGGCGCTGGGTGTCGAGATTGCCAACTGGCCGGCGGATCGACCGCTGATTGCCGGTGGCAGCGTGATTGTCGGGCCGATGGGCGATGTGCTGGCGGGGCCGTTACGCGGTGAGGCGGGGTTGCTTACGGCGGAAATCGACACCGATGAACTGGTGCGTGCGCGCTATGACTACGATGTGGTCGGCCACTATGCGCGGCCGGATGTGTTTGAGTTGTCAGTAGATGAACGCGCCAAACCCGGGGTGCGCTTCAACACCTGACCCACTGCCTTGGTAACCCCTACAATGGATCGGTGGTGTGTCTGGAAATCAGTGGCGTTGCTGCCATTCTTCCCGGGTAATTTCCCAAAGCTCCCGAGGGAGACGCCCACCGACAAAATCGCCTTCATCTGTCCGGATCAAGCGCATCCCCGCGCGTTCCGAGAGCTTGCGCGAGCCGATGTTCGGCGCGGCCTTCGGCACGCGCATCACTGGGCGCTGAAGTACGTTGAACCAGTAATCGGTCACCACCGTGCAGGCTTCCGTCATCAAACCCTGACCTTGCCACGCCGGCGCCAGCCAGAAGCCGCGGTGGTTGTCTGCCTGATCCATCAGGCTGATCTTGCCGATCAATTGTTCCGGTGCCGATTTCAGGCGAATCGTCCAAGGCCATTCCTTGCCCGCCGCGACCGCCGGCAAGACAATGTCGCGCAGATAGGCGAGGGCACCGCCCTCCGGGTACGGCCAAGGCACGGCCGCGTTCAGATAACGCACCACGTCCCAATGCGCAAATTCGCGCTGCACGGCTTCGGCATCGGCCAGTTGCAATGGGCGCAGGATCAGTCGTTCGGTGTACAGCGTCGGCATGTCTTCCATAAACCTGCAGTCTCCATGAGTTTCTTTCAGGAACGAAGCAGGTTAACGCATTTTTACCAGGTGGCGGCAGTGGCCTTGGGCAGGCTGAGCTTGCCGCTGTCGACAAAGCGCATGGTGCCAAACAGACCGCCGGCAAGCTTGCCGCGCAGCACATAGGGCAGGTTATCGAGGGTTTGCGTCTGACTCAGGCCCAACGTCTGGCGCAGCACCGAGAACGCCGAGATGCTGACCGGTACGCTGACGATGGTTTCGGAAAAACGCGGGATCGAGCCGCTCTGATCGCTGACACCCGAGGCCAGCGAATGGCCGTTGACCTCAAGATCCAGCGCGATACCGTTGTAGTCGATGGCCGTTTCATTGGGGTTTTGCACGCGAATCCTGATGGCGAAACGCACTTCCAGATCCTGGCTCGGCAACGGTTCGAGGCCGACTACGTTGATGTTCACCGGATCACGGTTGGGGAACAGCGCACAGGCGCTGAGCGACAGTAGAAGCAGTGACAGAATGACGGCTTGGAAGCGGCGCATAAACGGTCTCTCAACAAAAAAGGGCTGAACCGCGATCGGTTCAGCCCTTTCTGTTAAAGGCCAGACGTTAGCGGTTCAACTGTGCGACAGCCGCCGCCGGGGCAGGTTCACCTTTGGCCGGCATGTCCGGGTTTTCCATGACCCGAAGAATAGAAGCTTCCGGGTCGAAATCGTCTTCTTCCAGTTCGATGAACTCTTCAGGCAGGAAGATATTCAGCACGATAGCGCACAACGCACCGACGGTGATTGGCGATTCGAAGATGTTGCGCAGCGCTTGCGGCAGTTCGCGCAATACTTCCGGTACAGCAGCGATGCCCAGGCCCATGCCCAGCGAAATCGCCACGATCAGCATGTTGCGCCGATGCAGGCCGGCTTCGGCGAGGATCTTGATCCCGGCCACCGCGACGGTGCCAAACATCACCAGTTCGGCGCCGCCGAGTACCGGTTTCGGCATCAGTTGCAGCACCGCGCCGATCATCGGGAACAGGCCCAGCAGCACCAGCAAACCGGCAATGAAAAAGGCGACGTAGCGGCTGGCGACGCCGGTGAGCTGAATCACGCCGTTGTTCTGCGCGAAGGTCACCATCGGCATGCTGTTGAACACAGCGGCCATCGCCGAGTTGAGGCCGTCGGCGAGCAGGCCGGACTTGATTCGGCGGATGTACAGCGGGCCTTTGACCGGTTGCCGGGAGATCATCGAGTTGGCCGTCAAGTCACCCGCAGCCTCCAGCGGCGACACGAGGAAAATCACCGCCACCGGCACGAACGCCACCCAGTCGAAGTTGAAACCGTACTTGAACGGCACCGGCACGCTGACCAGCGGCACTTCGGGCATCGAGGCGAAGTCCACGGTGCCCATCAGCCACGCGACCACATAGCCCAAAGTCAGGCCGATAACGATCGCGCCCAGGCGCAGAAACGGCACGTCGACGCGGTTCAGCACAACGATGGTGCCGATCACCAGTGCTGCCAGGAAGATGTGGCTGGCCGCGCCCAGATCAGGCGCACCGAAACCGCCGGCAATGTCGGTCATTGCCACTTTGATCAGTGACAGGCCCATCAACGTGATGATGGTGCCGGTGACCACCGGGGTGATCAGCATGCGCAGTTTGCCGATGAACTGGCTCAGCACCACTTCGATGAAGGCGGCGAAAAAGCACACGCCGAAGATCGTCGAGAGGATTTCATCGGTGCCGCCACCGCGCGCCTTGACCATGAACCCGGCGCTGAGAATCACGCTGATAAAGGAAAAACTGGTGCCTTGCAGGCACAACAATCCCGAACCGACCGGACCGAAACGCTTGGCCTGGACGAAGGTGCCGAGCCCGGAGACGAACAGCGCCATGCTGATCAGGTAAGGAATTTCACTGTGCAGACCGAGGGCGCCGCCCATGATCAGGGTGGGGGTGATGATGCCGACGAAGCTCGCCAGCACGTGTTGCAGCGCGGCAAACACGGTGGCAGTCAGGTGCGGGCGGTCGTTGAGGCCGTAGATCAGATCGTTGTTGCGCGGGGCTTTTTCAGAGGCGGTCATGGTGTTTTGCGCGCCGCGAGGCGGGGCCGGGTCAGAAAATGGAGGCGCAGGATGCCGGAAGCGGGCGGCGAGGGCAACGAGCAATAACTGCCTGAAAGGTCAGGTTTTATTGGCCGCTAGCGGCAAACGCCCGTGTAGGAGCTGTCGAGTGAAACGAGGCTGCGATCTTTTAAGATCAAAAGATCGTCCGATCGCGGCCCGAGCCTGCGGCAGCTCCTACACGAGATTGAATGCGGCCAGTAAATCCTCTTCAAAAGCTTTTTGCGCATCCCCCGGCACCTGCGCCCGGTGCCGGGCCAGATGAAAGGCTACGTCAAAACTCAATTCGCCCTCGCGGATTGGCCGCAGCAGGCCCTTGGCTTGCCAGCCCCGCGCATAGTGATCGGGCAGATAACCGACATGTTTGCCGGACAGAATAAAGGTCAGCGTGCCTTCAACCTGCTCCGACCGCGCCGAGCAGACCTTGCCCTGAAACGGTTCGTCACTGCGCAAAAAGCGGTAGGGGTGGTCAACCCGGTCGCAGGCTTGCAACGCGGCATCGCTGGGCATGTCATCGGTAAACGACGGATGGCCGGCAGCGCAGTACAAATGCTGGGTTTCGCTGAACAACTGGCGATAGTCGAAGGCACTTTGCACTTGCGAGAAATAACCGATCGCCAGATCCAGCCGCTGTTGCAACAGCAGCCGTTCCATCTCGCCGGGCATGGCACTGATCAATTCGATGCGTACAGATTCATCGCGCTCGCGAAAGCGTCGGATCGCCACCGCCACGCGCTGCAGCACCGACTGATCGACCGATTCGGAAATCCCCAGACGCACTTCACCGATCAAGCGCCCGGCGACGCCGTTGGATTGATGGCGGAAGGTTTCAATCGATTCAAACAACGTGCGCACCGCGATCAAAAGCTGCTCGCCCTTGGGTGTAACGCTGAAGCCACCCTTGCCACGGCTGCACAAACGGTAACCGAGGCGGGTTTCCAGTTTGGCCATTTGCTGGCTGATGCTCGACTGGCTCAGGCCCAGATCACCTTGGGCAGCGCTGAAGCCACCGCACTCGACCACCCGCACAAACAGGCGCAACAGCTGCAAATCCACTTCGTGCAGTTGACCCAACATCACATTACTCCGGGATAAAGTCAGGATGATTATTCGACTATTTTTCTAATGTATCCGACGGCGCATCCTGCAACCACTTCCTCCGGTCAGGTGTTCGTCATGGCTCCCGTGTTCAAGCTGTGTTTCCCCGCGCTGCTGTTGTCCTTGGCTCTTCAGGCTCAGGCCGAGGACAAAACCCTCAATCTCTACAGCTGGGCTGATTACGTGCCGCCGCAAACCCTGCAACGGTTCGAGCAGGAAACCGGCATTCATGTGCGTTACGACACCTTCGACACCTCCGAGGTGCTGGAAACCAAGTTGCTCACCGGTGGCAGCGGTTACGACGTGGTGGTGCCGTCGTCCAGCGTTCTGGCGCGTGGACTCGCGGCCGGCGCGTTGAAGGAAATTCCCCACGCGGGCCTCAAGGGCTACGCCAATCTTGATCCGGACTTGCTTGAGAAAATGGCCGCTGTCGACCCCGGTAATCGCTATGGCGTGCCGTACACCTGGGGCACGTTAGGGCTGGGCATGAACGTCGAGGCGGTGAAACAACGCCTGCCCAATGTGCCGCTGAACAGCCTTGATCTGCTGTTTAACCCCGAGAACGCCAGCAAGCTCAAGGACTGCGGCATCGCGATCCTCGATTCGCCGCAGGAGGTCATCGGTCTGGCCCTGCATTACCTGGGTAAAGATCCTTACAGCACCGACAAAAACGATCTGGCCGCCGCCGAAGCGTTGTTGCAGAAACTCCAACCGTCGGTGCTCTACGTCGCCACTGGCCGGCAGATCAATGATCTGGCCAGCGGCAACGTGTGCCTTGCGCTGACCTACAACGGCGACGCAAGCATGGCCGCTGATCAGGCACGCAAGGCCAATAAACCCTTCGAAGTGGCGTATCGCATTCCCAAGGAAGGCACGCTGGTGTGGCAGGACAATCTGGCCATCCCCAAAGACGCGCCGCACCCCGAAGCCGCGCGGGCGTTCATCGAATTCATGCTGCGCCCGGACTCGGTGGCCGAACTGACCAACACGCTGTTTTTTGCCACCGCCAACCAGGCCGCGACGCCGCTGGTGGATGAGGCCGTGCGCAACGATCCCGACATCTATCCGCCGAGCGACGTGCGTGCGCGGCTTTACGCCGATCGCAGCATGAGCCTAAAGGACATGCGCCAGCGCACGCGTCTGTGGACCACTTTCCGTAGCCATCAATAACAACAGGAGCACCACGATGGATGTGCCCATGCAAAACGATCAGGCGATGACCCGTGACAGTCTGTACGGTACCGCCGCTGAAAGTACCTACGCCGGCATCACCAGTTTCATGCGTCGGCGCTACAGCCGAGACCTGCGCGGCGTTGATGTTGCGGTCAGCGGGGTGCCGTTCGACACCGCCACCAGCAATCGCCCTGGCGCACGGTTCGGGCCACGGGGGATTCGCGCCGCGTCCAGCGGAATTGCCTGGGAACGCCACTGGCCGTGGACGTTTGACCCGTTCGATCATCTGGCAGTCATCGATTATGGCGACTGCGACTTCGATTACGGCTCGCCGCACAGCGTCCCGGAAAGCATCGAAGCCCACGCCGAGCAGATTCTCAACGCCGGCAGCGCCATGCTCACGTTTGGCGGTGATCACTTCATCAGCTACCCGCTGCTCAAGGCTCACGCGCGCAAGCACGGCACGCTGTCGCTGATTCATTTCGATGCGCACAGCGACACCTGGCCGGACGAAGAGGGTAAACGCGTCGATCACGGCACCATGTTCTGGCACGCGGCGCGCGAAGGTCTGGTCGATCCGGCGCGTTCGGTGCAGATCGGATTGCGCACGACCAACGACGATCACATGGGTTTTCAGGTGCTGGACGCCCGGCAGGTGCATCGCCGTGGTTGCGAAGCGATTGTCGAAGCGATCCGCGCCCGGGTCGGCGATAACCCGGTGTATCTGACGTTCGACATCGACTGCCTCGACCCGGCCTTCGCTCCCGGCACCGGCACGCCTGTCTGCGGAGGCTTGAGCACCGTGCAAGCGCTGGAGATTCTCGGCGGTCTGCGCGGGATCAATCTGGTGGGGATGGACGTGGTGGAAGTCGCCCCGGCCTACGACCACGCCGACGTCACCTCATTGGCCGCCGCCACACTGGCAATGGAAATGCTCTGCCTCTACGCCGCCCGACACAAGGTTGATTTCTAAACCTGCCGCCGATGATCGTTCCCACGCTCTGCGTGGGAATGAAGCCAGGGACGCTCCGCGTCCCGTCCACGACCGAACGCGGAGCGTCCGTTGAGGCGTTCCCACGCGGAAACGTGGGAACGATTATCCCGTGGAGACGCGAGCCGGGTCAGGCCACCGGAATGATCGGCAGGTCCAACGTTTGCGGACCGGTAAAGCGAGGTGCGGCACTGGTAATCGTCTCGTGCGGTACACCGGCCGGCACGACACTGCTGTCTTCAAGCCGCGCCATGTGTTGTTCGCTCAGTTGCACGTCGAGTGCGCCAAGGGTGGCGTCCAGTTGTTCGCGGGTGCGCGAGCCGAGGATCGGGATCAACGCGGTCGTCGAGCGCCGGGCTTTTTCGCGTAACCAGGCGATGGCGACGTGGGTTGGGCTGGCGTCGATTTCTGCGGCTACGGCCAGCAAAGTATCGAGCAGGGCGGTTTCACGGGCGCTTTTTTCCGCGTGCACCAGCATGCCAAGTTTGCTCGCACGGTTGTTGTCATCACCGCCGCGATACTTGCCAGTAAGGAAGCCACCGGCCAGTGGTGACCACAGCGTCACCGCGAGTCCGAGCGCTTCGGCCATCGGCAGCAATTCGCGCTCGGCGGTGCGTTCGGCGAGGCTGTATTCAACCTGAATCGCGGCGATCGGCGCAAAGCCGCGCAGTTCCGCCAACACGTCAGCGCGGGAAACGCGCCACGCCGGGAAGTTCGACAAACCGGCATAGTGAATCTTGCCGGCGCGCACCAGATCATCAAAACCGCGCAGGATTTCTTCCATCGGCGTCACGCCATCGGTCACGTGCGCCCAGAACAGATCAATGTGATCGGTGTTCAAGCGTTTAAGGCTTTCTTCTACCGCGCGAACCATGTTTTTCCGACTGTTGCCGGTGTGGGAAATGCCGTCGGCCGGGGTCGTGCCCATGCTGTATTTGGTGGCGATCACCAGGCGATCGCGCTCCGGGGCGATGAATTCGCTGAGCATCGATTCCGACTGTCCGCCTTGATAGCCATTGGCGGTATCAATGAAATTGCCGCCGGCATCGAGGAAGCCATCAAAGATCCGCTTGGCTTCGTCACGTTCGGCGCCGTGACCCCAACCGGTGCCAAAATTGCCGGCGCCCAACGCCAGTTCCGATACGCGCAGGCCGGTTTTGCGGCCGAAAACCTTGTAATGCATGGCGATACTCCAGATAGAAAACGTGGCAAGAATTAAATTACGAGCAACATATTTTCGCCAATATGATGCTGGTAATATTCAGCGTCAAGTGCCTTATTGCTCAACGGTCATTCGATCTGCGCGGCGTGATGATGAACGGGCATTTGCCAATGCTGATCTTCGGCGTAGTAACACTCGTGGCATACTGCCGCGCATGACTTTCGACTCTCCCCTCAGCGCTTGGCAACACGCCGTGCAACACAAGGGCTTCATCCAGGATGAAGCCCAGGAACACGCAGTCTGGGCGCTGCAAAAATGCCACGAAGCCCTGCACGCCGGTGCCCGTTCGGTCATCGGCGTTTATCTGTGGGGCCCGGTCGGGCGCGGCAAGACCTGGCTGATGGATCAGTTCTATCAGAGCCTGCGGGTGCCGGCGCGACGCCAACACTTTCATCACTTCATGGGCTGGGTGCATCAGCGTTCGTTCCAGTTGAGCGGGATTGCCGATCCGTTGCGCGCGCTGGCCAGGGAGCTGGCATCCGAGGTGCGGGTGCTGTGTTTCGATGAGCTGTTCGTCAACGACATCGGCGACGCGATCATTCTCGGTCGGCTGTTTAAGGTGATGTTCGACGAAGGCGTGGTGATCGTGTGCACGTCCAACCTGCCGCCGGACGATCTGTACGCCGATGGCTTCAACCGCGACCGCTTTGTTCCGGCAATTGCCGCGATCAAAACGCATATGCAGGTGGTGGCGGTGAATGGCGCCGAAGATCATCGTTTGCATCCGGGCGCGGGCCTGCAACGCTACTTTGTGGTCACGTCCGGTGTGAGCGCACTGGAAGAAGTCTTTCAGGCGTTGAACGCCGGGCAGCCAGCCAGCGCCGAAGTTGTGTCGGTCGGTCATCGTCAGTTAAACGTGGTGCGGGCCAGTGAATCGGTGTTGTGGTGTCGCTATGCGGATCTCTGCGAGCAACCGTTCGCCGCCATGGATTTCATCGCGCTGTGCGATCGCTACACAGCTATTCTGTTGAGCGAGGTGCCGAATCTCAGCGCCCGGAAACGCGAAGGGCGCATCGCGCGCGGCACCGAAGATGGCGCCGAACGGGTGGTGGCCGGTGATCGCGAGTTGCCGCAATTGTCGGTTCACGACGATGGCGTGCGGCGTTTCATCGCGCTGGTCGACGAGTGCTACGACCGCAAGGTGCCGCTGTACATCGAGGCGCAAGTGCCAATGGATGCGCTGTACACCGAGGGTTATCTGGAATTCCCGTTCCGCCGCACCCTCAGTCGCTTGCAGGAGATGCAGCTGCAGCGCTTTGCCGAAGCGTGAGTGAAGAGGGTGCCGACATGAGCCAACCGCTTTCCCATCATTTGCTGACCATGGCCTACCAGAACGCCTGGGCCAATCACCGTCTGGCCAAGGCCTGGAGCCAGCTCGGTGCGGCAGATCTGGCCGCCCCGCGGGTGAGTTTCTTCCCGAGCATTCGCCTGACCCTCAATCACATCCTCACCTGCGACTGGTTCTACGTCGATGCACTGGAACGCGAGTTGCGCGGGGCTGAGCCGCACCCCGACTGCTATGTGTTTTTCAATGTGGACGAGCCGTTTACCGAGGGCGCGCAGTTGCGTGAAGAGCAGGCTCACGTTGATCGGCGCTTGATTGCTTATTGCGAGCAATTGCGCGATGCCGATCTTCCCCGGATCGTCACCATTGCCCGCGACACGCCGCAGCACGACAGCCGTTTGCGCATGCTGTCGCACCTGTTCGAGCATCAGCTTCATCACCGTGGTCAAGTGCATGCGATGCTCAGCGGCACAGCGGTGAAACCGCCGCAACTGGACGAGTTCTTCTGCGTCGGCGAGAGCGGACTGCGCGTCGAGGACTTTGCCGAACTGGGCTGGACTGAAGAGTTGATTTGGGGCCACTGACAAAGCCAAAGATCGTCCGATCTTTTGATCTTTTGATCTTTTGCATTTGCCGGTTGCCCGCCCGATCACCCCCGCGCTAAGGTCAGGCAGCCTTTCAGTACGCACTTTGCGCGCCGGGGCTTTTGTGTGTTCGGGGATGGAAATGGATTCCGCAGAAATTCTTGTGCTTCAAGCCAGCTACAGCAATCCAACGCACGCCGAGGCCATCGGTATCGTGCTCAATCATTACGCAGAAGACCCCATGGGCGGCGGTCATTCGCTCGACCCTGACTTGTTGCGTCGGCTGCCCGAAGAACTGGCACGACGCCCGCATGCGTTCAGCGTGCTGGCCTTTGTCGGGGGTGAACCGGCAGGTCTGGTGAACTGCTTCGAAGGGTTCTCCACGTTTGCCTGCAAACCATTGGTCAACGTCCACGACGTGGCGGTGGTGGGCAAGTTTCGCGGCCTCGGCCTGAGTCAGAAAATGCTGCAGAAAGTCGAGGAAATCTCTCGCCAGCGCGGCTGCTGCAAGATCACCCTCGAAGTGCTGGAAGGCAACGCCGTGGCGCAGAATGCCTACAGTAAATTCGGCTTCGCGCCAGGCATGTTCGACCCGAATCACGGGCGCATGCTGTTCTGGATCAAGAATCTGCAGACCTAGAAGCCCCTCACCCTAGCCCTCCCGAAACGTCGGACCGCCCAAAGGGAGAGGGGACTGACCGAGGTGTTCGGGCAGGGTACGCCGACTTGAAACATCGAGCCGAACTCAGATTTGAAAACTCCAAAAATCAGCTCCCTCTCCCTCGGGAGAGGGCTGGGCGGGCGGCGTTCCGATGAGGGGCGAATTCGCCACGCTACAAAGCCGAACACCCCACTCAATGCCCAAAAAAAAGGCGCCCCATTCAGGGCGCCAAACTGTCTTCTCCCGGGCCAGAGCGGAGCCACGGAAGGTCCATCGGTTGCTCGGTCAATCTCAGTCGCGATAGGACTCGGTCACTTGCGCCGTCTGATCGGCGGGAACGCGAATTTCTTTCGCGTTGGCGTCGCTCTTCTGCTCGTTCTGGGCGTGGTGAACCGGGAAGTTGTCGTAGTAATAACGCATGCGCTCAGCGCCGCCTTCGGCAAACACGCTGGCAGAACCCAGGGCAAACAGCCCGGCAAGCATTACGGTAGTGATTTTCATGGTGCCTCCTACTGAACAAGTGGGAGCCGTTCGTCCATGAAGCAGATCTCGGAAGAGAGTCTGGGTGGCATGAATTAACACGGGGTTAACGCCCGTTCAGTTTAGGTTTTTCAGCATGTTGCAGGGCGATATCTGACAGACGCGGCGCCCATCGAGAGAAGGCACGCCGCGTCGAAGGGAAAGGCTTAGAGCTTCCAGTCGAGACTCACCGTTACCGTGCGCGGATCACCCCAATACACGCCGTTATAGAAACCGACGTTGTCGTAGTACTTCTTGTCGAACAGGTTGTTGACGTTCAGCGACGCCGACAGGTGTCGATCGAATGCGTAGCGCGACATCAGGTTGACCACGGTGTAGGCGCTCTGGTTGATTCGCGCTTCTTCGGTGTCGGCACCGACCGGTCGGCTTGACGTGCCATACACATCACTTTGCCAGTTCACCGCACCACCCACTGTCAGCGCCTGCCACTCGCCCGGCAGACGGTACGCGGTGGAGACGCGCAACAGATTCATCGGCTCACTGGTGTTGGTGCGCTCGCTGTCGCCGTCGACCGAGTGGGTGTAGGTGTACCCGGCGGTCATGTTCCAGCCCTGCAGGATTTCGCCGGACACTTCGGCCTCAAAGCCGTTGACCTTATTGCCCTTGCCGCCGGATTTGTAGAACTGCTCACGGGTAACCGGATCCGCCGGGACCGAGTTGTCGAGTTCGGCGACATTGTCCTGTTTGCTCCAGAACAGTGCCGTGGACAGGTTCAGGCGCTCCTCGAGCAAACTGCCTTTGACGCCCACTTCATAGTTTTTGCCGACCACGGGGTCGATGTATTTGCGGTTCTTGTCGCGGTTGCCCTGGGGTTTGAAGATGTCGGTGTAACTCACGTACGCCGTGTATTCCGGGGTCAGGTCGTACAGCAGGCCGGCGTAAGGCGTCCAGACGTCGTTCTGTTTCTGGCTCGTGTAATCGATCTTGGTCAGTTGCCGGTTGGCGTCGTAACGGTTGCTGGTGCTGGACGCCTGCCAACTGCCGTAGCGACTGCCCAGCACCGCGTGCAACTCATCGGTCAGGCTCAGGCGCGTGGCGATGTAGCCGGCTTTTTGCCGGGTATTGTCTTTGGAACCGGTGAGGTCGGTGACCGTGTCGTGAAACTTGGCGATATCGCCCATGTATTTCCAGTCGCGGATTTTTCCGTAATCGCTGGGTTGTGCGCCGGCAATGGTGTACGGCGAGTTCGAACGGCGTTCGGCCTCGCCGTAGCCGAACATCATTTCGTGCTCACGGCCCAGCAGCGAATAGGGGCCGGAGACGTTGAAGTCATACGCCTGCATTTTCTGCGTGCCGATCATGTGCGAGGTGTAGGCGAGCATGCCGCTGCGATCGGCCTCGGGGAAACCGCCACCGCCGTAATAGACCTTGCCGTCGCTCGCGCTGTCGCGGTGGGTGTACGCCGCTTTCAGCCGCCAGCCGCCGGCCAGTTGCTGATCAAGGGTGGCGAACGCGGTTTTGTCTTGCAGCGGCCAGGAACTCCACGACGTCGCCATGTTGGTCGAACGCCCTAGTCCGGCCTTGCTGCCATCGGCATTCCAGTAGGGCACGGTGCCCCAGGACGAGCCTTGCACATGTTTGTTCTGATAGTCGTAACCGACCGCCAGCACAGTAGAGTCGGTCAGATCGGCTTCCAGCACGCCATAACCGACCTCCCGTTGCAGCGCGTATTTGTCTTTGATCGACTGGTTGTCGCGATACGCCAACACCGTGCGTCCGCGAAGGCGACCGTCGAACGCCAGCGGCCCGCCGACGTCGACGTAGCTGTAGTAATTGTCGTAGCTGCCGCCACTGACCCCGGCCAGCGCCTGCCATTGCGCGGTCGGGCGCTTGCGCACCATGTTGATCGTCGCCGATGGATCACCGGCCCCCGTGGTCAGTCCCGTGGCACCGCGCACCACCTCGATGCGGTCGTAAATGATGGTGTCGGAGTCAGACTTCATGCGATCGAAGGTGTTGAGCATCCCGTCGATCTGGAAGTTGTTGATCGCATAACCGCGCGACGAATAGCTGACCCGATCCGAATCCAGATGCTGCACCACCACGCCCGTGGTCTGGCGCATCGCTTCAGACAATGTACCGAGCTTGAAATCATCCATCTGCTGACGGGTGATCACCGACACCGATTGCGGGGTTTCCTTGATCGACAGGTTTAGGCGCGTCGCCGTGTTCATGGCGCCGGTGGTGTAGGACTCGGTGTTTTCGGTGGTGGTGCCCAGGCCTTGTGCACTGACGTTGGTCGCCGCCAGCTCAAGCGCTGAGTCAGCGGGCTGCGGCGTTTTTCCGGCTTCGGTTTCAGCCAGTAGATCGGCATTGAATGCAGCGCTGCACAGGCCGAGGGTGAGGGTCATGGAACGGGTAATGGGCGCGAACATCGCAGCCGACTCCTTGTCTTCGAGGGAAAAAATCCGTTTGTTCAAAGACGAGGGGTAGGGCGGGGATTTAGTATCAAACGAGAAATATTGTTATTTGAAGGTGTTTCAGAGGTATGACTCGACCTCCCTTGAAAAGCAAAAGATCGCAGCCTTCGGCAGCTCCTGCACCGATCTCAGTAGGAGCTGCCGAAGGCTGCGATCTTTTGATCTTGCCGATATCAGACTTGCAAACGAATCTGCCGGCTCAACACATCCGCACAGCCACGCACAACACACCATCACGGCTGATACGGAATCACCTTGTCCTTGTCCATTTCCACCAGCAATTGATCGAGCATCTGCCGCTTGTTTTCAAACGCTGGAATCGGCACGTACCAGCTGATGACACTCCAGCCTTCGCGCGAGTAGTTATAGGTCTTGAGCAGTTCGCCGTCCTTGAAGACCGAGCCGCGCAGGTTGTCCTGGTAGTGGTAAGGCATTGGGAAGGTGAACAGGGTGAAGACGTTCATCAGCGCCAGCCAGTTGACTTTGCCGTCGTGCGGTTCAGTGATCAGCAGGCTGTAGCCGTTGCGGCTGAAGCCACCGTCGAGCATGGAAAAGGCGCCGGTGTTTTTCAGGGCACTGATGGTTTCGCGCTGATGCTGTTCATCGATTCGGCTGTAGGCCTGTCCGAGCCCGAGTGTGACAGGTACGTACGCGGTGCTGGCCTTATAGTCGAGCGGTTGCAGGGTATTGGCGCAACCGCCCAGCGTCAGCAGAGCGAAGAGCAGGGCGGCAGGCTTGATGACGTTGAGGTTCATTGCGCAGCCCCGGCGGCGGGGATCAGACGATCATGCTGGACGTCCTGAGCAAACGCGCGGGCGATGCGGCTCAGATTCTGGCCTTCCAGTTCGCCACCCTGATCCAGCAGCCAGGTGTATTTCTGCGTGGTGTTGCGATAGCTGTATTGCTTCAGACGCTTGTCGCCCTGATACACGGAGAACTCGGCTTCGGTGTTGTATTCCTTGGATAACGGCAGCATGAACAGCGTCGCGCAACTGAGCAGCACCACTGGAAACGGCGGGAACTCACGTTGCATGTTCAGTTTGACCTGGACGCTGTACTCGTCATCTTTGGCGGTGCCGGTCTGGATTTCGCGGAACACGCCGGTCTGGCGCAGATAGTTGCGCAGGATCGACGAGTTCATCGGGTCATCGACCATGACGTGGATCGGCGCCAGATAATCCTGACCGTCGGCGAGGGTGCGCTCTGGCAAGGTGTTGGTGGCTGTGCAGCCGGTCAACAGGGCGGCGGTGGTGAGGGCGATGATTTTTTTCATGGTTTGACGTCCACGACCACACCCGGAGTGGGGCCGGTAAAGATGTAGGGTTCGGCGCGTTTCAGATCGAGTTTCAGCGGTTGCAGCGTTGGCAGCCCTGGTGTCATGCGCTGAGCGACCCCAGCGTCGCGAGCGTTCTGGTCGCTCCAGCGGAACGCGCAGAAACCGGCGGTCAGGCAGAACGAGCGAAACTCGCCGATGTAATAGGCCTTGCCGGGTTCAAGGCGCATCGGCAGGTTGAATTTCTCTCGCGCTTCGGCCGAGGTGAAAACAGTGCCGAGCCCAGGCTGGTAGCGTGCGGAAAAGAACTGGAAGTCATAAAACTCATAGTCACCCGGCTTCAGTGGCAGCACGAATACACTCGCCGCGCCGACGCCGTCCTGAATGTCCTGAGGCGTTGAGTAGGCACCGGCCAGTTTCCAGATACCGGCGGCGCCATATTCAGAACCGCGCTTGCGGAAAAAAATGCGCTGGTTGTCAGCGGCGGGGAATTTGACTGACTGCGGCCCGATCGAGCCGACCAGGTAACTGACCGGCTCGTTGGCTTTGGGCTGCAACGGCTCGCTAACCCACGAGGCGCTTTCGGTAATGCAGCCGCTGAGCGTTGCGAAAAGCACAGATGCGGCACCGAGTTTGAATAACTGGAACATGTACATCCCTGAATCTGCGTGTGTTGATTGACGGCAATCGGGAAGATCAATCAATGCCTTCCTGGCTTGGCGTTTTTGGCGGGTGCGCAGAATAAGGGAGGTGATGGCATTTGGCTAGCGATCATGAGTGCACGGCGTGCCCCGTTTAAGAGTGATGGCGATCTATCCGTTTAAATCAAAGTGACTGACACTCCGCCATCGCGAGTAGGCTCACTCCTACAGTAACCGCGTTCTTTCAGAAACCCAGCGGGTACTGGATAACGACATAGATCCGGTCAATATCATCACCGGCCTGTGCCTCATTGGCTCGATGTGAAACATGCGAGACCTGCACCGACAGATCTTTTGCCGCGCCCGATTGCACGATGTATTTCAAATCCATATCGCGCTCCCAGTGCTTACCGCCATCGCCTTGCTGCGGCTGATAGTTTCCGCTGTCAGGATCGAACGGGTTGTAGGCGCCGCCCTTGGGGGCGTGGGTGCCGTCGATGTGGCTGCCGGAGACGTAGCGGGTCATGAAGCTCAGGCCGGGAATGCCGAAGGCGCCGAGGTCGAGGTCGTAGCGCGCCTGCCAGGAGCGTTCGTTGGCACCGTTGAAGTCGGCGTATTTGATCGAGTTGGCGAGGTAGATCGAGTCGCCACCGACAAAGTCGAATGGCGTGTCGCCATTGATCCGTTGCCAGCCGAGCAGCACCGCATGGGGGCCGAAGGTATATTTGCCGGACAGGCTGAACGCGGTGTTATCGATGGCGCCGGCCAGTGCGCGGCCGGTGTCGCGGGTGTGGTAGAGGTTGGCGTCGAGCATCACACCGGACTGCTTGAAATGCAGATTGCCGTAGTACTGGTGCCACGTGTCGCTGAGTTCAGATGCGTACAACGCGCCGCCAATCGGGGTATCAGCGAACAGGTCGGCGCCGAGAAAACTGATCCCGCCGGCCTCGGTATTGGCGCCATAGCCGTAGAAATCACCTTTGCCCGATGAGCTGTCCTGATTCTTGAACGCGGTGAAATGCCCCGCCACCAGATTGAGGTGATCGAACTCGGCGCTGTTGAGCAGAAAGCCGGTGGCGTACTCCGGTTGCAAACGTTTGTCGGAAGTGTCGAACACCGGGGTTTCGACGGTCATTTCACCGAAGGCGAGGGTGGTGCGCGAGGCTTTCAATTTGAACGCGCCGCCGGCGCTGGAGTAGTCGTTTTCGCTGCGACCGTCGCTGTCGACCGGCAGCAGACCGGTCCCGGAATGGCCCTTGCCGCCGTCCAGTTTCAGTCCGGCGAAAGCGTGGGCATCGATGCCGAAACCGACTGTGCCGGATGTGAATCCAGATGAGAAAGTGCCGATAAAGCCTTGAGCCCATTCCTGTTTATAGTTTTTGCCGGTGGGCGATGGCGAGCGATAGTCGTTGCTCAGAAAGAAGTTGCGGCTGAGGATTTCGCTTTTGGCATCGTCGAAAAAACCGCTGGCGTGGGCGGTTGTGTTCAGACCGCAGAGCAGCGCGAGCAGGGTGAGGCGCGAGGGGTTGCGGTCGATCATGGTCGGTGGCCAGCGGCAATTAAGATGCCCGGGATGATCGAGTAACTGCAGGACAGGGGATTGAGTGGATGTGCTGAATTTACGGGGTTACACAAACCCTGTGGGAGCGAGCCTGCTCGCGAAGGCGGTGCATCAGGCGATATTTCTGTCGGCAGACCCACCGCTTTCGCGAGCAGGCTCGCTCCCACAGGGATTCAGGGGGCTCAAGATTAATGGCTACACACAATCCCTTGTAGGAGTGAGCCTGCTCGCGATAGCGGTGTATCAGTCAAATTTATCGAGCCTGACACACTGCTATCGCGAGCAGGCTCACTCCTACAGGGATTTGGGTTGAATGAGGATTTTGTGACTGGAGCTGAAACCTGTGGGAGCTGGCTTGCCAGCGATGGCGGCGTGTCAGTCAAGTTATTCAGGCTGACACACCGCCATCGCGAGCAGGCTCACTCCTACAGTTTTAAAAGCGTTACGACAGCGGCGGCGTACGTGGCGGGATCTGGCGTTTGCTGCCAGTCGATTCAAACGCGGCGGCCAGGCGCAGCAGGTTCGAGTCGTCGTAGGCGCGGCCGACGAAGGTCAGGCCGACCGGCATGCCGATGTCGGCCATCACGCCCATCGGCACGGTGACGGTCGGCACGCCGAGGTGGCGGATCGCGAGGTTGCCGTTGGCCACCCATATGCCGTTGCTCCAGGCGATGTCGGCGGATGCCGGGTTGACGTCCGCGTCCGCCGGGCCGACATCGGCGACCGTCGGGAACAGCACGGCGTCGAGGCCCAGCTTATCCATCCAGTCTTCGAGGTCGAGGCGCCGAGTCTGTTCCAGACCACGCAAGCCATCGGGTACGGTGCTGATTTCATTCCACGGGGTGATGCCGCGTTCAGCCATGCGCACGTATTCGTCCATACCGGCAACCAGATCGCCCTCACGGTTGGGCAGCGTGCCCGGTTCATGCGGGAAGATCTTCGCGCCGTCGACGTCGACCAGACGATTGAGTTTCGGGTCGCCGTTGGCTTGCAGGAAATCGTCAAACGCCCATGCGGTCAGATCCCACAGTTCATGGTGAAGGAACTCTTTCGAGACCAGGCCACGGGTAAACACAGTCGGCGCGCCGGGACGATCGCCTTCGCAGTTGGAGACCAGCGGGAAATCGGTTTCGACGACTTCGGCACCGGCGGCTTCGAGGGCCTGGCGCGCCTGCTTCCACAGATCGATCACCGACTCACGGGTGTTGATGCGCTGGCCGGTCGGGCCACCGATGCCCGGTGCTTCGCTGGTGCCGGCTTCAGGGTCGGCATTGATGAACATGCGCGGCACGGCGAATCGCTTGCCGGCCAGTGCTTTGGCGTCGGCAGCCAGATCGGCGTAAGCGGCGGGGCGCACTTCGCTGACGCTCGGGATCGGCACCCACGGTTGCAGGCGCCAGAGGTCGCCACGGGTGTCCGGGTCTTCGGCGACGACGATGTCGAGGACTTCGAGCAGGTCAGCCATGGTCCGCGCGTAAGGCACGACGACGTCCATGGTCGGCGTCAACGGCCAGTTGCCGCGCACCGAGATCACCCCGCGCGACGGCGTGTAGGCGCACAGGCCGTTGTTCGACGCCGGGCCACGCCCGCTCGACCAGGTTTCTTCGGCCAGACCGAACGCGGCGAAACTCGCGGCCGTGGCGGTGCCGGCACCGTTCGACGAACCGGAGGCAAACGGCGCGGTCAAGTAGTCGGCGTTGTAAGGGCTTTCGGCGCGACCGTAGACGCCGCGCTGCATGCCGCCATTGGCCATCGGCGGCATGTTGGTTTTGCCCAGGCAAATCGCCCCGGCCGCGCGCAGGCGTTCGATGGTAAAGGCATCGCGATAGGCGACCAGGTCGGCGAAGGCCGGGCTACCCGACGCAGCGGTCAGGCCTTTGACCAGATAACTGTCTTTTGCGGTGTAAGGAATGCCGTCAAGCGGGCCGAGGGTTTCGCCTTTTGCGCGACGGGCATCGGACGCGCGTGCCTCGTTCAACGCTTCAGGGTTGCGTACGACCACGGCATTCAGCGCCGTCGCGGTGTCGGCGCCGTCGTAGGCATCGATACGCGCCAGATACGCCTGCACCAGTTCGACTGCGGTGGTCTGGCCAGATTCGAGCGCAGCGCGCAGTTGGGCAATGGAAACTTCGGTGACTTCGATCATGCGGCTACCGCCATTTGCGGTTGGGCAGGATTTTTTTTGGAATAGGTGTTCATAGCGGTTCTCGTTGCACGGCTTTACGCGACAAGGTTAAGACTGGCGCCTATTTAACACCAAGCGGCGCGCGGAGTAATCGGCGGGAACGATCTACCACCGATTTTCTACCCTACAGGCCCCATCGCGAGCAGGCTCACTCCTACAGGGGGCTGCGGGGTATGCAGAATTCGTGTCCGCTGTAGATCCATGTGGGAGCTGGCTTGCCAGCGATGGGGCCAGCCCATTCGATAATGAAGTGTCTGAACTATCGCCATCGCTGGCAAGCCAGCTCCCACAGGGATTTGTTGCGTCCCCAGAAGACAGGTACGTCCTCAGACGATCACAGCACCCCGTACTCCCGCGCCGTCCGATCCACCGCAATCCGCGTCTTGTCGATCAACTCATCCAGCTCCGCACGCGTGGCCACCAGCGCCGGCGCCATGATCATCCGCCCCAATGTCGAACGAATGATCAGCCCTTCCTCAAAGCCAATCGTGCGGCAACGCCAGGCGATATCGTTTTCATTGGCAAAGCGCTTGCGGCTAGCCTTGTCCTCAGCAAACTGCAACGCCGCCACCAAACCAACGCCCTGAATCTCACCCACCAACGGGTGATTGCCAAACACTTCACGCAGGCAGTTTTGCAGGTACGGGCCGGTGTCGGTTTTCACCTGAGTGACTACGCCCTCATCGCGCAAGGCCTTGAGGTTGGCAATCGCCACAGCGGCGGCCACCGGGTGGCCGGAATAGGTCAGGCCGTGGGCAAACACGCCGCCTTTTTCCACCAGCGCCTCGGCCATGCGCCGCGACAGAATCAAACCGCCCATCGGGATGTAACCGGAGGTCAGGCCCTTGGCGATCGACAGGGTGTCGGGTTCAAAACCGAACGCCTGATGGGCGAACCATTCGCCGGTACGGCCGAAACCGCCAATCACTTCGTCAGCACACAGCAACACATCGTACTTACGGCAGATGCGCTGGATCTCAGGCCAGTACGTCGCCGGAGGAATGATCATGCCACCCGCACCCTGAAACGGTTCGGCGACGAACGCGGCGACCTTGTCGGCGCCCAGTTCGAGAATCTTGTCTTCCAGTTGCCGCGCCGCTTGCAGGCCAAATTCTTCCGGGCTGAGATTACCTTCGTGGGCGAACCAGTACGGTTCATCGATATGCGCTACATCAGGAATGGTGCCGCCCATTTCGTGCATGAACTTCATCCCGCCCAGCGCCGTCGCGGCGAGGGTCGAGCCGTGGTAGCCGTTCCAGCGGCCGATCATGATTTTCTTCTCGGGTTTGCCCATCACTTGCCAGAACTTGCGCACGGTGCGGATCAGCACTTCGTTGGCTTCGGAACCGGAGTTGGTGTAGATCGCGTGGCTGTAGTGCTTCGGCAACAGGCTGAACAGCAGCTCGGACAGCTCAATCACCGCCGGGTGAGTGGTGTGGAAAAACATGTTGTAGTAGGGCAGTTGTTCCAGCTGCGCAGTCGCGGCAGCGGCGAGATCCTTGCGCCCGTAACCGAGGTTGGTGCACCACAGGCCGGACATACCGTCCAGATAACGATTGCCGTCGTTGTCCCACAACGCCAGCCGATCGCCGCTGACCATCACCCGTGGGCCTTCCTCGTTGAGGGCCTTCTGATCGACGAATGCGTGGATGTGGTGAGCAGCGTCAGAAGCTTGGTAATCGCGGGTACTGCGGGTCGAATCGAATTCGGCGGACATGGCGGATCTCCGGGACATTGAGCGGGTGGGTGCATTCATTCCAACGCTGCACGGATAAAGTTTTGCCACCTAAAAATATTTTTGTAAAGAAAATATTTGTCGGTGAAAAAAGATATCCGTAGGCTGAGGGCCATTGGCAAGGATCATCAGAGGCAACATGAGCGGACTCAGAGAGCGGCAAAAGGAACAGCGCCGGCAGGTGATTGCCGAGGCGGCGCTCGAGTTGTTCAAGCGCAACGGCTTTGCGGCTACCACGCTGGACCAGATCGCCGTGCAGGCGGGGGTTTCCGCACCGACCGTAGTCAATTATTTTGGCGGCAAGCATGAAATTCTGCTGGCCTTGCTCAAGCAACCCGACGAGCAAGCCATGCGCGAGGCGCGGGCGAATCTGGACGAGGACAGTGATCCGCTGGAAGCGTTGTGCGAGTTTGAAGGGCTGATGACCGATTACCAGCTAGCCGCGATGCCGGCTTCGTTGTGGCGGGAACTGGCGCCGTTTCTGCTGACGGGGGAATTGGCCGAAGCGATGAGTCCTTGGAACGCCGCGGTGATCGAAGAGACCAAAGCGCTGCTCCTGCATTTCCAGCAGACGGGCAAAGTGCGCGAATCAATCGATCTCGACGTGGTGGCGACGCTGTTCAACCAGTACGCGAACATGGCGTTCATTCGGTTGGCGACGCAGGAAATCCCGGACAGGGCTGCGCATGCCTTGCACATGCGCGGGGTTTTGAACCTGTTGTGCCACGGCATGCTGGAGCACTGATCGACCCGATCAAAACCGCCAGGTCACGCCTCCGCCAACAATATGCAACGCGCTGTTGGGATAACTTCCCGACAGCGTTTGCCCATTGCGTTTGGTCTGTTGCACATCCATGTCGCCCAGCCAGACCAGCGTGTAATTGAGGTTGAGGTCGGTGTCTTCGGCGAGTTTGTAGCTCAGCCCGGTCGCCAGCCGCCAGGTCTCGTTCATCGGGTTGTCGACGGTGCGATCCTTGTCCTTCACGGCGGAGCTGTCGTAACCCACGCCCATGTTCCAGCGCAGTTTCGGGCTGATCTGGTTTTGCGCGCCGATCGACAGGTGCCAGGTGTCTTGGTATTTGCGATCGACCGAGCGCGACACGTCGCCGGCGGCGCTGTCCACCGACACGCCGATGTCGGCAAAGTCGCTCCAGTCCTGCCAGTTCACCGAACTCAGCAGGGTCCACTGTTCGTTCAACTGATGGGCAATGCTCAGGGTCGCGGTCTGCGGAATGTTCATGTCGATTTCCAGATCGTCGACATCCAGCCTCGACAACGCCAGATTGAGCAGCGGATTGCGCACGCCGTGCACTGAAGGCGAGTCCTTGAACTCAAGCTTGACCTTGCTGGTGTAAGCCAGGCCGACAGTGGTGCGCTCGTTCAACTGATAGCGCAGGCCAAGATTGATCCCGGTGCCGATATCCGTGTCCTTGTACTGCAACTTGCCATCCTCCTGAAACGGCGTGCCCGGCAGGAAGGCGTTATTGTCGATGGCCATTTTTGTGTAGTAGTAGCCGTAGACCAGACGCGGGCCAATCCCCATCGACAGGTCGTCGGTGATCTTGTAAGCGAAAGTCGGCTGCATCGAAATGCCGATCAGCGACGATTCCTGGCTGAAGTAGCGGCCGGCCCAATCATCGTCGTATTTCACACTCAGGCCGAAGTTGCCATACATGCCGAAGCCGATACTGGCGCGATCATTGATCTCATGGCTGATAAAGAAACTGGTGCCCGGCAGGAGCGGCAGTGGGTTGCCACCCTCGTTACCGGAGAAGTCATTGTCGCTGTCACGATCAAAACCCAGGCCGCCGAATATGGCCTGACCGGTCAGGCTGATTTGCGTGCCCTTGAGCGCGGCAATGCCGGCCGGGTTACTCATCAACACGCTCGGGTCGGTGGCCAACGCGGCCGAGCCGGCATTGGCCAGCCCCGCACCTTCCTGACCCGCTTCATACAGATCAATACCACCCGCCAACGCCTGACCACCTGAGCCTGCCAGCGCGAGAATAATCAGGGAATGCGTAGATTTCATCCCGGCGTCCTTATCAATGAAGATCAGCCTTCAGGTTTAGTCGCGAATTGGCGTGCGCACCAGTCGAGACGATGTACCGGATGTGAACTAGGCTCACAGCGGTTCATCGATGGCCCAATCAGGAGCGCCGACATGGAAGAAAAACCGCTGATCACCTTTCACAGTTCCAGAGCACTGCTGGACGTACTGATACGCGCGGGTCTGATCACCATTCTGGTGCTGTTCTGTTACGACATTTTTCATCCGTTTCTCAATGTCATGCTGTGGGCGCTTATCCTCGCTGTCACGCTGTATCCGCTGAATCAGCTACTGGGATTGAAACTCGGTCATCGCTATGGCTGGGCGGCAATCATTCTGGTGCTGCTGGGCCTGGTGATTCTGATGCTGCCGTTGAGCCTGCTGGGTGCTTCGATCGCCGACTCGATCAAGGGCAGCATGCACACGTTCGAAGCCGGGCAGTTCGAGATACCGCCGCCACCGGCCAGTGTTGAAGGCTGGCCGCTGATTGGCGCGCCGCTGTACGGCATCTGGATGCATGCGTCACAGGACCTGAGCTGGGTGTTTCAGGAACTGGCGCCACACCTCAAGGACTGGAGCAAAGTGGTGTTGCATCAAGCCGCCGGTGTCGGGGCGGGCATCGTGGTGTTTGTGATTGCCTTGATCGTCGCCGGGTTGATCATGCACCACGGTGAGCGCGGCCACCGCACAGCGGTGGCTGTCACCACACGCATTTCCGGGCCGGTGCGTGGCCCGCAGATTGCCGACCTGTGCACGGCAACTATTCGTGCGGTAGCGCAAGGCGTGGTTGGCATCGCGTTTATTCAAATGCTGCTGGTCGGCGTGGCACTGGTGGTCATGGGCGTACCGGCGGCCGGCATTCTCGCCTTGATGGTGTTGCTGCTGGGCATCACCCAATTGCCGGTGTTGCTGATCACATTGCCCATCGTGATTTATGTCTTCGCCGTGGACGGGGTCAGCGCCAGCACGATTATATTTGCGGTGTGGATGGCGATTGCCGGGCTTGCCGACAACGTACTCAAACCGATGTTGCTGGGGCGCGGCGTCGCGGTGCCAATGCCGGTGGTGCTGATCGGTGCACTCGGGGGCATGGTCACCAGCGGCATTATCGGTTTGTTCACTGGGCCGGTGATTCTGGCGGTCGGTTATGAATTGTTCATCGGCTGGGTGTATCAACCGGCCGATGTCACCGAGCTTCTGGAGAGCCAGCGCAAAGAAAATCTGCCGTGACACTTATCGGTGCGCGGGAATCTGACAACCGTTCATCGCTCAACTACGCTGCCTTACGTATCCCTCTCTGACACTTGGGCGTAAGGAAACAGGCGCATGCGAAGCAGGCTGCTGGCGGTTTGGATAGTGGTGTTCGCGGCGCTCTGGAGCGGGCTCGGCTGGGCGGCTGATGAGGCAACAAAACCGGCCGACGAGGCGGTTGAGCTGAAGGTCGCCAACCGCAGCATCATGCTGTTTCGCGCCACCATCCTCGGCGAAGCGCCGGCCTCGCGGGTCAAACGGGCGAAAATGGTCATCAGTGAGGCGCTGGATGAAGGCGAGGACCTCAACGTCAGCATTGATCCGATCCAGAACAGCTATCTGGTGCTGATCGGTTCTAAACGCGCCTTCATTGTCGCGCCCAAGGACATCGACACGCTGGCCTATTCATCGGTGCAACAGGCCGCCGAGGGCGCGGCGGAAAAACTCCGCCAAGTGGTCAATGAAACCCGCGAAGCGCGCAGTCTCGACTTGATTCTGCGCTCGTTGGCACTGGCTGCCGTGGCCACGCTGATTTACCTCGCGCTGCTTTGGGGCCTGGCGTATTTGCGCCGCAAATTGCTGGCAAAACTCCCCGAACTGATGGATCGCCACACCCAGGCGCTGAAGGTTGGACGGGTGCAACTGATCGACTCGAATTTCCTCTATCCGCTGGTCAGCCGTCTGCTGTTGCTGCTGCGCTGGCTGCTGATTTTGTTGCTGACCTATGAATGGCTGGGCTTCGTCCTGTCACGCTTTCCCTACACGCGGCCATGGGGCGAAAGCCTCAACAACTATCTGTTCGAGCTGGCCGGGTATTTGTTGCAAGGCATCGTCGATGCGATTCCCGGACTGGGCGTGGCCCTGGCGATTTTCTTTATCGCCCGTGGCGTCACTGCGTTCACCCGACGCATCCTGCGGCGCATGGCCACCCCGGGCACCTTCAGTTGGCTCAATCACGAAACCCTGCAACCGACCCAACGCCTGACGGCGCTGGCGGTCTGGCTGTTTGCTCTGGCGATGGCTTATCCGTATCTGCCGGGTGCCGGTACCGATGCGTTCAAAGGCTTGTCGGTGCTGATCGGCCTGATGATTTCCCTCGGCGCGACCAGCGTAGTAGGGCAGGCTGCCGCCGGTTTGATCCTCACCTACACGCGCACCTTGCGCCCCGGCGAGTTCGTGAAAATCGGCGAGTACGAAGGCACCGTCACCGAGCTGGGCATGTTCACCACACGCATTCGCACCGGTCTGGGGGAAGTGCTGACACTGCCCAATTCGATGATCACTGGCACCGTCACCAAAAACTACTCGCGCACCGTGCAAGGCCCCGGCTATGTGGTGGATACGGTGGTGACCATCGGCTACGACACGCCGTGGCGTCAGGTCGAAGCGATGCTGCTGGAAGCGGCGAAGCGTACGCCTGGGATTCTCGAAGACCCGCCGGCTCAGGTGTTCCAGACTGCGCTGTCGGATTTCTATCCCGAATACCGGCTGGTCGCACAAGCGATCCCGAGCCAGCCCCGCCCGCGTGCGGTGCTGCTGAGCATGCTCCACGCCAATATCCAAGACGTGTTCAACGAATACGGCGTGCAGATCATGTCGCCGCACTATCTGGGCGATCCGCAGAGCGAGAAATGGGTGCCGCGAGAAAAGTGGTACACAGCACCCGCGCAAGCACCGAAGGATCAGTGACCGCCGCTCAAAGGAGTTCGCCCCATGCTCGAATTCATCCTGCACGCCTTGCGCACCGACCCGGAAATCGCGGTGTTCCTGGCGATTGCCCTGGGCGTGTTTATCGGCCGGATTCACATCGGCAGCTTCCACCTCGGCTCGGTGGCCGGTGCGCTGCTGATGGGTTTGCTGATCGGGCAGATCGGTCTGGAAGTGCCGGCGGGCCTGAAGTCAGTGTTTTTCGTGATGTTCATCTACGCCGTCGGGTTCAAGAGTGGCCCGGAGTTTTTCGGCAGCCTCAATCGCGGCACACTGAAACTGGTGCTGCTCTCAGTGGTGCTGTGCGCCACCGCGCTGGGGGCGATTCTACTGATGTACTCGGTGTTCGATTTCGACGCCGGGTTCACCGCAGGCCTGGGTGCCGGTGCGCTGACCGACACGGCGATCATGGGCACCGCGACCAGCGCGATCAATCAACTGACGATTGATGCCGCAGCCAAGGCGCAACTCAACAGCCACATGGCGATTGCTTACGCCATTACCTACCTGTTCGGCACCATCGGCTTGATCGTGTTTGTCGGCAGCATCGCACCGAAACTGCTCGGGGTGAATCTGCGCGAATCGGCGCGTGAACTGGAGCTGGAACTGGGCATCGCCAAGGAAGAAGAGGCGATCACCGTGCCTTACACGCGCATCGTCGTGCGGGCTCACCAAGTGGCGAGCAATGGCCAGGCGGATGGCCAGCGCATCATCGATTTTGAAAAGCTGCATGACTCATTGACGGTGGAGCGTGTGGTGCGGGCCGGGCAAATCATCGAGCGCGATGAACACTTCGTGCTGATGGCCGGCGATGTGGTGGGCGTGTATGCCTTGCGCGACGCGGTGGGCACGTTGAGTCACTGGGTCGGGCCGGAGATCGATCATCCCGAGTCCTTGTCATTCCCGACGCGCGAAGTGGATATTGTGCTGACCTCGGCGGAGTTTGCCGGCACAACCATTCATGAAGCGAAAACCCGATTGGCCAGCGATGGGCGCCTGGGGTGCTTCGTCAACACCATCTCCCGGCAGGGCTACGAACTGCCCTTGCTGCCGAACACGGTGTTACGCCGTGGCGACGTGCTGACATTGACCGGGCGCACGGCCAGTGTCGAAGCCATCGCCAAACGCCTGGGGCGGATCCGCAAGAACAACTACAAAAGTGACATCGCCATGCACACCCTGGGCATGGTACTGGGCTCACTGTTGGGACTGCTCTCGACCCATGTCGGCATGATCCCGGTGGAACTGGGCATCGGCGGCGGGGTGTTGGTCGCCGCGCTGGTGATTGGCTGGTACAACTCGCGCCACCCGGAAATCGGCGCGCTGCCGCCCGCGGCGCAATGGGCGTTTTCCGAGTTTGGCCTGACCGCGTTCGGCGCCGTGGTCGGCTTGCTCGCCGGGCCGGCGGCGTTTGCCGCAATGAAGGAGCAGGGGCTGGCATTGCTGCTGTCCGGCGCGGTGGTGACGATTTTGCCGCCACTGGTGGCCTTGTATTTCGGTCGCTATGTGCTGCGCTTGCACCCGATGATTCTGTTCGGTGCCTTGGCCGGCGCGCAGACGGAAGCGGCGTCGATGAACAAGATCATCGAGCAGTCGGGGAGTAACACGCCGGTGATCGGTTTCACCGTGTGCTATGCGATTTCCAATGTGCTGCTGGCGGTGTGCGGGCCGATTATCATCTTCGTGGTTGCTGGCTAGAGCGGATTGTCAGAAACCACTTTCGCGCATCAGTACCGCCAGCACATGAGTAGCGCCGTCGGCGAGCAAACTTCGCCGCTCACCCTCAATCTTCAGATGCCCGCGGGTTTCACGCAGGCTCGGCAGCGGCTCATCGAGCTGGATCAATACCTGAAACAGCGCATTGCTCGGAATCAGTGCATGTTCGGCATTGGTCGTCGGCACCGGACCGCCAAAGCGTGACGACAACATGCGGTGCGACAGCTGACTGGCGCGGGTGCTGCCGATCTGCACGACCCGGCCGGACAGCGGCGTGGTCTGGCCATCGGCATAGAAACGCACGTGATCCCCGGTGGCCATGCGGTGCACCTGATCCTGCGCGACATAAGCGTCGACCTGCCAACTGCGCGGATCAATCAGCATGCCCAGCGACTCCTGACGACCGACCCATTGCCCCGGTTTCCAATCGGGATTGACGTCCAGCCACACCCCGGCAAACGGCGTTTGCAGGTTCAGCCGGGCGATTTCCGAGCGCGCGGCGCGGGCTTCTTCGAACTGCACGTTCAGGCGCTGGCGAGTCACGGCGTCTTCGGCCAGGCCGCCGGGATCGGCGATCAGCCCGGACAGCCGCGCCTCATAACTGCGGGCATTGGCTTCGCTGGATTGCAGGCGTGAGGCGATGTCCGGCTCATCGAGGGTGATCAGGGTTTCCCCAGCCTTGACCGGACCGCCCGGGTGAATCGATTGCAAGCGCGCCGGGTAGGGCGCATACACGCGCAACTGGTGTTCGGCACGGGCCACGCCCACCGCATCGATCTGCGTACGCCACGGGATCGCCAAGCCCACCAGAACAACCAGCAGCCCGACATAGAATGCCACTTTGCGCCGGCTCGGAATCGCCGCGCGGTTTTTCCACCAGTGGCCCAACTCGCGCATGACGGGCAGGGCGATAAACCATGACAGTTCGACCATGAACAGGAAAATCCCCAGGACCTTGAAGAAAAACAGATAGACCGCCAGCGCGATCCCCAGAAACAGCACCAGCCGATAAATCCACGTGATGATCGCGAAGGTCACCAGCAAACGCCGTTGGCCGCTCGGAAAGGTTTCCGGCCAGTCCTCCTGCAAACCGAGCAGATTACGCCGCAACGTCACGCGTGCCAGTGCCGAGGCACGTTCGTGCAGGTTGGGAAAGTCCAGCAGGTCGGAAAGAATGAAGTAGCCATCGAAACGCATGAACGGACTGGCATTCAGCGCCAGTGACAGCAACCAACTGGTGGTCGCCAGATACAGCAACGCATTGCGCAACGCGCCCGGATCACACAAAGCCCAGCCCAGCGTCGACAGTCCGGCCAGCGACAACTCGGTCACGATCCCCGCTGAAGCGATGGCCAGTCGCTGCCGTGAACGGCTGAGTTTCCAGCTCTCGCCGGTGTCGGTGTAGAGCATCGGCCACATCACCACAAACGCGATGCCCATGTGCCCGACGCGCAAGCCCAATCGCGTCGCGACCAAGGCATGGCCGAGTTCATGCAGGGTTTTCGCGACGATCAGCGCCAGGGCAAAACTGAACAGGCCCTCGGTGGAAAACGATTCGACCACCGCGCTGGTGAACACATCCCATTGCTGCAACACCAGAATGATCCCGAGCAGGCTCAGGCTCAGCACCACAATCCCGGTGAGCGGATGAAACAGCCAGCCCAGCGCTCGTGTCAACACCTGCAACGGCTGTTGCGGGCGTAGCAGCGGAATGCGGAAAAACAGGTAGTGGTGCAGCCACCAGCGCCACGTCAGCCAACTGCCTTGCTCGCTTTTATCCTTCAATCGCTCCAGCGCGGCGGGACCGGCGCGCAGCAATTGATGTTGTTCGAGAAACTGGCGGAAATCGAGGACTTGCTCGACATCCGGTTTCAGCGCGGTGTCGTCGGCAATTTGCTCGCTGATAACGCGTGGCGACTGACCCCAGCGCAGCAGGCACTCGAATTCCAGCCAGCCGATACGGTAGAAACGGTTGATCACCGTGTCCTGAATCACCCACGCCGGTTCGCCGTTGCTGCCGTGGGCCGCTTCGCTCAGGCGCAAGTCTTCGCGCAGCGGCGGCACCGGCAGATCGGCTGGGTCGAGCATTACCAGCCACTCCACGCACGCAGCGTCGCCAAGGGTCGGCGCAGCAGGTAATAACCGAGCATGACCCTTCCGCCATAGATCTTCGCTGTGCCGTGCAGGCCGAGGCGCGCGTGCTCCGGGGCGCCCTCGATGCTGGCGAGCAAGCGATAAGCGACCACACCTTCATCGCTGGGGCGTGCCTGGTAGCTGGTTTCGAGGATCTGCCCTTTGAGTGGGGTCAGCGGGTAGGCGGTGAGGAACAATGTCACTTCTGCGCCCGGTTCCAAGGCAATCGCGTCGGCCACGGCCAATTGAATCAGCATGGCCGGTTGCGACGGGTCAGCCACTTGCATGATGCGTTCGCCAGTCACGACCGGTTTGCCCAGCCAGTCATTGGGATCGCTGAACACCGCGACGCCGCCGCGTGGCGACAGCACTTGCGTGCGTTTGAGTTGCGCCTGCACCGCCGCCAGCTCCGCTCGCCGTTGCTGCGCGCGCCCGGCAAGCAAGGTCAGTTCACTTTTGCTTTGCGGGTTGTCGAACGCGCGCTGACTGGCCGCCTGCAATTCGGCATCGGCCACCGCAACTTCCTTGCCGAGCACTTCGGCGCGGCTGCGCAGGGTGGTTTCATCGAGGGAAAACAGCGGCGTGCCGGCGTCCACCGGTTGATTGGGCCGAACCTGAATCTTTTCGATCACACCATCGATTGGCGAGCTGATGATCTGCGCCTGGCGCGAGACGATTTCCGTCGGCGCCAATGCGCTCTGGCGTACCGGCAATAACAGCAGGGCGCCAAGTACAATCGCCGCGAGCAGCAGTTGCTTGCGATTGGGTCGCCAGCGACTGAAACGCTTGCGCCGAGTCAGCGCCGACCAGCAATACGCCCAGGTCGCGACCAAACCTTTGAGGTGTTGCCACAACACGCCCGGCGGTTCTTGCTCCAGCAACAGGATCAACACGCCAAGCCGTTGATTGTCGCGATCCTGCAGCGGAATGCACCACAGCCCCGACGGCCACCATTCGTTCCAGCCCTCGGCGATGTCCGCTGGCGGCGCGGCGGTTTCCTGAGCGAGCCATACCGGCTCAGCATCGGGCACTTGCGCCGCGACCCAACGACTGGCACGGCGCAGCCACACCAGATAGGGCGAATCTTCGCTGGGCCGTGACAGACCAGAGACGTTGAGCAATTCCAATGAGGATTCACGCTGGGCAAACACCAGCGCCTGATGAAACGGTAGCAACGGGTACAGGTCGTTGGCCATGCTGAACGCCAGGCTGTTCAGCGAGTCAGCGGCCATGGCTTTATCACGCAGCGCATCGAGTTCGAGCAGCAGGTGAGGGTGCGGCAACGGCTCGTTCATGGTCATGGGCGCGCGTCTTGCTCGAACTGCGCGGTGCCGCTCATGCCGGCCATCAAGTCGGGGTACTTGTTGTCGAGCTTCGCTTCCAGTTCAACGGTTTGTGCTACTGCATCGACCCGTGAATTGATGCCGCTGACATGGGCCGGGTAGGTCTTGCCGGTTTCATGGATGCTGACCTGCAGCGGCAAGCCGGGTTTGAGGTCTTTGAGCAGATTCGAAGGCACGTTCAGGCGTACTTTCAATGCGCCGTCACTGACCAGATCGAACAGCGGCGTACCGGCCGAGACGGTTTGGTAAGGCTTGACGTAAACCTTGGCCACACGCCCGGAAAACGGCGCGAGCACTTGGCAGTAACTACTTTGCGCCGCGCCCATGGCCCGCGCGCCATCCGCTTTTTGCACTTCAGTATTGGCCATCGACACTTCGATATCGCCGACCGCGTTGAGCTGACGCAATTGCTGTTTCGCTTGCAGGTTCTGTTTGGCCATGGCCAGTTCCGCTGCGGCGACTTTTGAGCGCGCTTCGGCTTCATTGCAGTTGAAACGCGCGAGCAATTCGGCCTTGGCGACCTGTTCGCCGAACCCGGCTTTCAGTTCACCGAGGGTGCCGGCCATCTGGCTGGAGAGGGTGGTTTCCAGTTCGGCGGCGAGCAACACACGAATCGCACTGGCACTTTCCAGAGCTGTGGCCGACGGGCTGTCTTCGGCGTGGACGGGCAGGATCAGACTGGCCAACAGCAGGGCCCCGAAACGGCACTCAAGGGCGATTTTGCGCATTCGGCGTTCCTTGCGAAGTGGCAGCGAGCAGACGTTGTTGTTCTTGTTCGTTCAAGGTGCGCTGGATCTCCCGGGCCAGGGTCTTGATGTCGTGTTGCGAGATTTCCTTGGGCAGCACGTCCAGCCCGACCGAGTTGTACATCCGCCCCCATGCGGCCTGCGCACTGGAGAACGCCGCTTCACGCTGATAACGCGAGAGCAGATAACGTCCCTCGGAGCGAATCACTTCCAGTTCCGAGCCCAGCGCACCGGTTTTCGCCGCTTGGGCGTAGTCGAGCAGGCTGCGATCGACGCGCAGGCTGTCTTCGGCAAACTCGACCTCCTGCCGCGCCAGTTGATAGCGCAGGGTGCCGACCCGCACTTGGGTGAGAATCGCCATCGACAGCGCCACGCGCCGGGTGTCGTCGGTTTCACTCTGGGATTTTTCCGCCGCGTTCAGTGACGGCAGTTGCAGCAGACGAATCAGGTTCATCGACACTTGCAGACCGGTGCTCATCCAGTCGTTGTTGTAGAGGTATTTGTTGGAATCGTACTTGTAGCCAAAATCGACGCTGACATTCGGCCACAGCTGCGCCTTGGCGATCTCCAGATCCTTTTGATTGACGCGTTTGCGGTACCACTCTTCCATGATTTCCGGGCGATTTTCCAACGACAGCTGTTCGAGCCGCGCCATGCTCTGACGCACTTCCGGCAGCGGCGGGTCGGGCATGTCGGCGAGGATCATTTTCGAACCCGGCGGCAGCGACATCAGCGCCGACAGCTCGGCTTGAGCGAACTCCAGATCCTGACGGCGCACGGTCAGCAGGTAGATCGAGTCGAGCAGCGCCCGCTGATAAGCGAGGATTTCCTGACGCGGTAGCAGGCCACGGGTTTCCGCTTGGCGGGCCGAGGTCAGCGCGGTGTGGGTGCGCATCAACAGCTTGTCGACTTCCGGCATCAAACGCTGAGCGCCGAGCGCTCGCCAATAAGCGTTACGCACGTCCTGCAGCACGTTCTGCGCGACTTTGCGCCGACGCTCTTCGGCCATGAGGATCTGGTCGGATTTCTGCTGCGTGCGGTAATACGCGACGCCGAAATCCAGCAGACTCCAGCTCAAACCCAGACCGTAGACTTCGCGATAGCGCTCTTCCGAGGTCGATGGACGCAAGCTGACCTGACGGTCTTCGATGCCGATCGAGGTGCCGCCGGAATCGTTGTCACGCCCGGCATACCCGGCCGAGGCGACCAGACGCGGGAGCATTTCATGGCTGGAAACATCGCGCAGGTCCGAGGCCAGCGCGCTTTCCATCAGTTTGAGGCGGTAGTCGAGGTTGTATTTCAGGGCCCGCGCGGCGGCTTCGTAAAAGGTGATCGGTGCGGTGACCGGCTCCTGACCGGAATACATGCGTGACTGGTCGGCAATGATCCGTTGACGGTTTTCTTCGTCTGTGGAGGGTTTCGGCTCCGTTGATGAGCAAGCACTGAGCAACAGTGCAGAAGCGATGGCGGTACTGAGAAGCCGGTTCGCGTGTAGGCGCATGTTCATTCCTTTGCATTCTTCGAATTTTTCTTCAGGTCGACCGCTTTACCGTGGCGTGCGTCGTTGCGCTGCATCGCGCAATTGCGCGCTGAAGCCCTTGGCCCGTGGTTTTTCATGAGGCTTTTCTGCGTGTGCCGGGTTGTGTGTCAGGTCGGCCGGGTTCAAGGTGAACAGCGACGGGTCGCTCAACAAGCCATCGGCGCTCAAACCGGTGCGGCCCTGACGCCCCTGAATCCACAGCAGGTCCAGTTCGCTTTCGAGGCGGCTGGTACGCACCGCTTGCGCGACGAATTGCCCCGGCACCAGGCCCAGACCGTTGCCCACTGATTCGCTGGTGAACTCACCGACCGCCGCCAGCCGCAGGTTGCTGCCATCGACGCCCCAGGCCGAGAGTTCGGAGATTTCAGCGGCGCGCTCGACCACCGGTGTGACAAACACCGCCGGCTGCGGATCAGGGATCAGGAAATTGCGGTTCAGGGTGTTCGGGTCACGTTCGAAGTTGTTGCCGCCCGGTGCCGGTATGAACGGCGTGGCGATGTCGAGGGTAATCACCAGTTCGGCCTGATCGCTGGCGCCGGCACGGTCGTTGATCGTGTAGGTGAACACGTCGCGCAGAATCTGCCCGAGGCCGGCGGCGGCGAGTACGGAAGGGTTGTTCTGATCGATGGTGTAGGTGTAACTGCCGTCGGCGTTCAGTACCAGTGTTCCGTACAAGCCAATGATCGGCTGGCCAATCACGCCTGCCGCACCGGAACCCGACTCGGCGCCGGTGCGTACGCCGACCACCACCAGACTGTCATTGCCGTCGACGTCGCCATCGTTGGGCAGCACGTTGCCGGTGGTTTGCGGGGCAGGGGACTGATCGCTGGCAAAACCGCTGTCGTTTTGTGCGATCGGAGCATCGTTCGCACCCTGAATCACCACGGTCAAACGCGCACCCGAGGTCGCGCCGGCCGTGTCGACCATGCGGTAGGTGAAGGTTTCACTGAGGGTTTCGCCCGCCGTGCGCAAGGCCTGGACCACGGGATTGTCGTTGTCGATGACGTACGTGTAGCTGCCATCGGCGTTCAACGTCAGTTGCCCGTAGAGGCCGATCAACACTTGCCCGGCGCCGGTTGACTGGCCGGCCTGATTGCTGACGCTTTGCACCTGTTTGCCTTCGCCATTGGCCACGCTGTCGACGTCCGTATCGTTGTCCAGCACGTTGCCCGTGGCGTTGCTGCCCGCCGTGCCGTTGTTGACGCCTCCGGCTTCGATCGCCGTGGCGCTGTCATCGGCGGCGATCGGCGTATCGTTGCGGCCATCGACGGTGATGCGCAATTCGGCGGCGCTGGTGTCGCCCCAGCGATCGACGATGGTGTAGGTGAACACTTCATTCAGGGCCTGGCCGCTCTGACGCAAGGCCTGTACGGCAGCAAGGTTGTTGTCGACGGTGTAGGTGTAGCTGCCGTCGGCATTGATCAGCAAGTCGCCATACAACCCGCGCAACGAGGTGCCGACGCTGCCGACCGTGCCGATTGCGGTGACGGTGCCGGTGTGAATGCCGATCACCGACAGCGGATCGCTTTCGGCGTCGGTGTCGTTGTCCAGCACATTGCCGCCGGGGTTGAAACCGGGTTGATCGTTATTGCTGCCACCGGCCTCGATCGCCGTCGCTGTGTCGGTATTGGCCACCGGTGCAATGTTGCGCCCGCGAATGATGATGTGGATTTCCGCCAGATCGTTCTGCCCGCCACGGTCGCTGACCTGATAGGTAAAGCGCTCATTGAGAAATTGCAGCGGCCCCAAAGCCAGCACCGCCGCATTGTTCGAGTCGAGGTTATAGGTGAAGCTGCCATCGGCGCCGATGATCAACTGCCCGTAGAGGCCGTTGATCAGCGTGCCGTTGCTGTTGTCGGTGCCAGCCGTGACCCCGGCCAGACTGCCGCCGGCGTCTTCCGTGCCGAAACGAATGCCGGTGACGGTCTTGCTGTCACCCTGGTCGACGTCGGTGTCATTGGGCAGCACGTTGCCGCTCGGGTTGACGCCGTTGCCGTTGCCGTTGTCCGCCACGGCCAGCACGGTATCGTTGGCCGCGACCGGCGCATCCCAGGCGCCGTCGATGCGAATGCTCAGTTGCGCAGTGTCGGTGGCCCCGGCGATGTCGCGCAGGCGATAGGTGAAGGTTTCCACCAGCGAATCGCCGACTTTCAGCGCCTGCACGGCGGCGAGGTTGTTGTTGACCACGTAGCTGTAAGTGCCGTCGGTGTTGACGGTCAGCGTGCCGTACAAACCGTTGAAGGTCTGTGCGCCGACAACGCTGGTGAAGGTACCGCCGGCCGCTTCGCTGCCCGTGCGGATACCGGTGACCAGTTTGGCGTCGTTGGCATCGACATCGTTGTCGTTGCTCAGCACGTTACCGCTCGGATTGACCCCTGGCGTGCCGTTGAACGTGCCGCCGGCCTCGACTGCCACGGCACTGTCGTCGCTGGCGATCGGGTTGTCGTTGGCCCCGCGAATGGTGATAGTCAGGGTGGCGCTGCTGGTGGCGCCGGCGAGGTCGCGGATCTGATAGGTGAAGGTTTCCGTGAGGCTGTCGGCATTGCTGCGCAGTGCCTGGACCTGCGGATTGAGGTTGTCGACCTGATAGCTGTAGCTGCCGTCGGCGTTCAGGGTCAACCGGCCATAGGTGCCATTGAAAGCGCTGCCGATCAGGCCGACAGACGAGCCCTGATTGACGCCGATCACGCTGAGCACTTCGCCGTTGCCGTCGACATCCGTGTCGTTGCTCAACACATTGCCGCTCGGATCAGTGCCCGGCGTGGCGTTGTTCGCACCACCGGCTTCGACCGCAGTGTTGCTGTCGTTCTGCGCGATTGGCGTGTCGTTGCGCCCTTGAATGCTGATGTTCAACGTGGCGCGATCGGTGGCACCGGTCGCGTCGATGACTTCGTAACTGAACGCGTCGAGCAATGTGTTGCCGGCGCGCAAGGCTTGAACCGCCGCCATGCTGTTGTCGAGGCGATAGCTGTAGCTGCCGTCAGCATTCAGGGTCAGCCAGCCATAGGTGCCGCGCAACTCGGTGCCGAGGGCGCCGGCCGTACCGGTTGCGGCTTCGCTGCCAGTGCGCACCGAGGACACCGCGCGGGTCTCGCCATAGTCGTAATTGGGCAGGTCGCCGGGGACTTCGCCGCCGTCGACGTCGCTGTCGTTATCCAGCACGTTGCCGGTGGGGTCCTGGCCGGGCTGGCTGTTGTTCAAGCCACCGGCCTCAATGGCCACGCCTGAGTCGTCATTGGCCAGCGGGTTGTCGTTCTGCCCGCGGATCAGCACGATGATTTCGGCGGTGTCGATTTCCGGAGTCGCGCCGACGCCATCGCTGACGGTGTAGGTGAAACGTTCCGAGAGCAGATCGACGCTGCGCCGCAGCGCCTGAACGTCAGGGTTACTGTTATCGACTTCATAGACGTAGCTGCCGTCGGGGAAAATCGTCAGCGTGCCGTACAGCCCGGCAATCACCGTGCCGCCGAGATTCACCGCAATCGGTGTGCCCGGGTCGCCGCTCGCACCGGACTTGATCAGCGTGACCGTTAACGGATCGCCATCGGGGTCGGTATCGTTGGCCGTGACGTCGCCCGAAGGGTTGACGCCCGGCGTCAGGTTGTTGATCCCGCCGGCTTCGGTAGCGACGGCGATGACGTTTTGCGCCACGGGTGGATCGTTGACGCCGTGCACGGTAATCACCAGTTGCGCGGTGTCGGTGAGGCCGGTGGTGTCGGTCACGCGGTAGGTGAAGAACTCGGTCAATGTCTGCCCTGGCGCCAAGGCCTGGACCGCCGCGTTGGTACTGTCGACGTCATAGAAGAACGAGCCATCGGCGCCGATGCGCAAGGTGCCGTAAAGGCCTGCCACCAAGGTTCCGTTGGCTGAGGTGGTGCCGTTGGCCACACCGCTCAGCACGTCGACGGCCGGGTTGTAACTGGCTTCGCTTTTGTTGATCACGCCATTGACCAGCAACTGGCTGCTCGGCTGGTCATTGGCATCGACGTCCTGATCGATGCCGTTGCCGCCGGGCTGGGTGATTGGCCCGGGACGGCTAGGGAACTGAATCACGTTGCCGCTCGGATTGCTTTCCGAGGCTGTGCCGTTGCTCGACGCGGCTTGTGCCGACGCCGCATCATCGCTGGCTACCGGGTTGTCGTTGGCACCTTGGATGACGATGCGCAGTTGCGCGACATCGTCCAGTCCGCCGGTATCGGTCAGCCGATAGCTGAAGAATTCGACCAGTTGTTGACCGGCGCTGAGCCGCTGAACCGTGGCGTTGCTGTTGTTGACCACATAGCTGTAAGTGCCATCGGGATTGATGGTCAACGTACCGTAGAGCCCGGCAATCGCCGTAGCGCCGCTGACAGCCGTGAAATTGCCAGAACCGGCCTCGGCCACCGGGCGGATGCCGGTCACGGTGCGGGTTTCGCCATTGGCGGCGCTGTCGACGTCCTGATCATTGGTCAACACATTACCGGAGGCATCGCTGCCCGGTGTGCCGTTGTTGACACCGCCGGCCTCGATGGCCACGCCGTCATCGTCGATGCCCTGCGGCGTGTCGTTGGCACCCTGCAAGGTGACCGTCAGCGTGGCCGTCGAAGTCTCACCGGCAAGGTCCGCGAGGACGTAATTGAAGTTGTCCTGCAAGGTCTGGCCCGACACGCGCAAGGCCTGCACGGCCGCATTGTTGTTATCGACGACATATTGATACGAACCGTTGCTGCCAATCACCAACTGACCGTACAGGCCATTGATCACGGTGACACCAAGCACCGGCGTCTGAATGCCGGCGCCGGGGCCGACCGAAACCACGTGCAGTTGGTCGGCGTTGGTGGCGATGTCGACGTCGGTGTCGTTGCTCAGCACATTACCGCGCGGGTCGATACCGGCGGAGGCGTTGTTGCTGCCGCCAGCCTCCAAAGCCGTGGCGCTGTCGTTGACGCCGACCGGGTTGTCATTGACGGCGGCGAGGATGATTTGCAGGGTGTCGGTGTCGGTCAGTGCATCAGCTGCAGTGCCGGGAATGCCCTCGCCGTCGGCATCGCCGTAGTTGCCCCGGTCATTGCTGAGCACGGTGAGGGTGTCGGTGCCATTGAAGTTGGCATTGCCCAGATATTGCAGGCTGGCCAGCGCGGTGTTGATGTCGGCGAGGTTGCCGGTCAGGGTCATGCTCGCGGTATTGGCCCCGCTGACCGTGACGCCAGGCACTGTCGCGCCGAGGAACAGTGTCCCGTGAGTGACCGTGAGAATGACGCTGATGGCGCGGTCATTGACGTTCGGATCACGGTCGGCATCGACATCGGCGACGCTGATGCCGCCGATATTCAGCACCACGTCTTCCAGGCCGTTTTGCGTGCCGGGGAGGGTGTTGACCGGCGCGTCGTTCTGTTCGACGTAACCGGCGTTGGCGCTTTGCGTGTCGGCGTCGCCCAGGGTGATGGTGATCTGGCCGAGGGTGCCGGCGTCGCTGTCGACGCGCACGCGCAAATCACCCAGCGGTTGCGGATAACTGACCAGACCCGCCGGCACATCGATACGGAACACGCCCAGCGGCAACACGCCAAAGCGGTACTGGCCGTTGGCATCGGTTGTGGTGGTGAATTGCAGGTTGTCGGCCGTGGTGTCGAGGCGCCCGTCGGCGCCGGCCCAGGTCAGGGTCACGGTTTGCCCGGCCAGGCCGGCGCCGTCCGGTGTGGCGCTGGCGGTCGGGCTGGCGGTGTCGTTCCACAAGGTGCCGGTGATCACGCCGAGCCCGGCGGTATCGCGCAAAATGTACTGGTTCGGGCCGACGGCGCTGCCATCGCGTTCGCCGGTGGCGGTGCCATCAACCCCTACGCTGTTGCCGCCCCAACTGGTGAAGTCTTCAGGCAGGCTGCTCCAGGTCAGCGTTGCGTTGCTGCTGGCGACAATCGTCGAGTTCGGCAGGTCGACCGAGTAGCGCACCTGAATCTGCGCGCCGACATCCAGTTGATCGAAGTTGACGCTCAAACCGCCGCTGGTGCTGAAGCTGATGCCCGTCGGCAGGTTGCTCGGGCCGTAACTCACGCCATTGATGCTGACGCTGAGCAGGGTGTAATTGCTGCCGCCGGCAAAGCCGTCGCTGACGCGCGCATCGAACGCCGGCAACCCGCCGTTCTGGGTGAAGCTCAGTTGCACCGTGGCGTTGCCGGTGCTGCCGCTCGGGTTCGGGTTGAAGGTGACGATCTGCTTGTCGAGGCCGCTGAAGCTCGGTTCAACCACCCGTTCAAACACCGTGTCACTGACCGCACGCCCGGCACCGTTGACGATTTCCTGCGCGGTCACCGCCAGTTGCGCGCCAGCTATGTTGGCGGCGATGTTGGTCACACGCACGTTGAACTCGATAGAGATACCTTCCAGATCGGCGTCGTCGCCATTGCCGTTGACCACGTTGCCGAGATTGAACGTCACCACTTGGCTGCCATCGGGGTTGGTGATAACGGTCAGCCGGCTCGGGTCGAAGATGCCTTGCGGCGCCAGCCCGGACAGATCCGCAGTGATCGGCAGGGCCTCAGGGCTGTTTTCGTTGCCGTTGATGTTCAGCGTGCCGCCGACGATCAGGTTGGCATCACTGCTCAGCCCGCCGTTGGAAATGAACGCGATGCGCAGGGCATTGACCAGCGCATCCGGGGAAATGAACTGCAAGCCGTTGGCTAGAGTGATCTGCACTTGATAGTTGGGGTTGTTGCCCTCGGGCACCAGCACCACCACGCGGTAGCGAATCACTTCGCCGACGGTGACTTGTTCGACGGTGGTGGTGGTCGGGTTGGGCGCCGCCGTGTCCGGCAGGCCACCGACACGGGAGATTTCGATGGCCTGGGCCACAGGAATCAGCAACGTCGACAGATTGCGGTAATCGTTGAGGGTGCCGCCATTGAGCACGCCGTCGATGCCGGTTCTCTCGCCAGCATTGCCGCCGTCGAGGCTGGTCCATTGCACACTGGCAACGTTGGCGATGTTCGACAGGGCGGCGGCGCTGGCGTTGACGATGCCGCTCAGTTGCAAAACGATGCTGCCGCCCTTGGCGATGTCGATATTGGCGCCGCTGGCCGTGCGCAACTGGCCGCCGACGATTTCGAAAGCAACCCCGCCATTGTTGGTCGCGCCGTTCTGATACAGCACGCCGACCAGCGTGACGTTGCTGAGTTGAGTCGGCAGGGTGTCGAGGAAACTGATGTCGAACGCACTGAAATCGGTGCTGCCATTGCCGTTAGTGAGAGTGATATTGAAAGTCACCGTGTCGCCCTGGTCATAACCGCCCAGGCCGGAGGTCGAGGTGATCACCTGATTGATTTGCAGGGTCGGCTCGCGCACGGTCACCGTCGGCTGGCCACCGCTCAGGGCAACGTTGCGATCCAGCGCCACCGCGCCGTTCGGCGTGTCGCCATCCGGGTCGTTGTAAACCAACTGCGCATTGTTTTGCAGTGAGACGTTGGCCTGGTTGGCAATCACGTTGTTGGCCACCAGTTGCAGACGAATCACGAAGGTGTTGTTGCCGGTCTGGTTGTCCGCCGACACGCTGGAGACGCTGAAAGTCCAGCGTCCATCGACACCGTCGCCCCCCAGTGCGCCGCCAATTCCGGCGAAACCACCGACCAGCACGCTGCCGGCGAAATCGGCGCCGAGCGCGCCACTGCCGGCGCGAGTGGTGATGATCTGGTAGCCGAGGCCACCGTTGAAACTGGTGTCCAGGCGCATGCCCGGTGGAATCAGGTCTTCGATGCGCAGGTTTTGCGTGGTGCCTTCGGGCAGGGTGATGACGATGTCGTAGCGCATGCTTTCGCCGACCACCAGATCGCTGCCATTGGTGTGGCTGGCGCTGGAGTCGCCATTGTCCAGTGTGCCGTCGGCAAAGACTTTGCTGATGACCGGCGCGGCAATCTGCTGGCTGGCCAGGTCGATGAGGTCGGTCGGGGTGAAGTCGGTGCCGTCGTTGACGCTGGCGTAGTTGCTCAGGGTCGCGGTGGATTGCAGGCTGCGACTGGCCTCAATGGTGGCGCTGACCTCGACGTCATAGCTGATCACCACGACGTTGGCGCCGCTGGTATCGGCCGCCGTGCCGCTGCGCCCGGCCAACAGACTGGCCTGGCCACCCGCATCGAGGAAGGTGATCTGGTTGCCGCTGACGCTGTAGTCGGTGCCCAACACCAGCAGCGTGCCGTCGCCGCGATAAATCTGCAGATTGGCCGCCGCCAGGCTGCCGCCGACGAAGCTCAAGCCAGAGGGCAGGGTGATGCTGGTGCTGACGTCAAACGCGCCGCCGCCACCGCTGTTTTCGATCGCCGTGACCAGGCGCAAACGGTCGGCGCCGTCGATGTTGCTGATGTTGCCGTCGACCGCTGAAAGGTCGGTGACGCTGCCATTGAAGGGCACACCGGTACTGCCCGGTGGATTCCAGCTGCCGCTGGTGCCAGTCACCGTGCCGTTGGAGCCGGACACCACGCCGTGCTTGATATTGAGCACCGGCTCGGCGACCGACACGATCGCGACTACGTCGGAGGAAATCAGCGTGCGGTCGGTGAGGGTGGTCTGCTGGCTCGATTGTGCGAGGACGTCGAGCGAGCGCTGGTCGGCAAATGGCTGATCGCCGACCCGGACCGTGAAGCGAATGACGATGCGGCTGCCGGTGGTGGTGTTGGTGGCAAAGCTGCCGAAATCGAACACCACCGAGTTGCCGTCGGAGCTGGTGACGCTGACCACGCCACCGGCATTGGTATTGCCCGCCCCCAGCGCCCACTGGCCGACATCATTGCCCGAGCCCCAGGTAATCCCGCTGACATTGAACAGCGGCAGCGGCAGATACGCGGTGAGTTTGAACTGCTCGTAATCGCCGGTGATCAAGTCGTAGCTCAGCTCGAAGGTCACTTCATCGCCGGGGCGCAGTTCACCGTTGCCCGGCGGTGCGCCGTTATTGACCTCGACCAGATTGATATCGACGTTGCTGGTGGGGATCACGCTGGTGGTGGTGGAACCGTCGGTTTCGCTCTCGCCCGTCAGGTTGAAGCGATCGACCAACAGCGTGCCGTCCACCGTGGCTGTGTTGCCCAGTTCGTCACCTTCGTTGATGTCCGGATGCGGGTTGCCTGAAGGTGGTTTGTAGGTCTGGCCGACGATGGCCGAATAGCTCAACACCGCGACCACGGCGCCCTGCAACGTGTCGTCGAAGGCCAGGTCGCCGTTGAGCCAGCCGCGAATGTTGTTGAATGCATTGCGCAGCGACTGGGCGATATCGAACACCATCGAGGTGCTGCCATCGGCGTTGTTCACCACGCTGGTGACCAGGGTGATGGTCTGCGCGACGCCGTTGATCGTCACCGTCAGGGTCGGCGTGCCGCTGAGAGTCTGGCCATCGCTGAGTTGGTCGCGGATGACCAGTTGGCCTTCGTTGAAGAAGTCCTTGCCGAAGGCAAAGTAGTCGGAAATCGCCAGGTTGAGGGTGTATTGCAGGGTGTCGCCGGGGCTGATGCCGCTGTGGCCGATGTCGTTCTGCATCGTCGCGGTTTTCAGCAGTGTGATCGATTTGGCGATGAACTGCGTGCTCTGGCCGGTGCCGCTGAAATCGATAGTGGTGTTTGGTGCGGTGACGTCGCGAGGATCGAGCGGCACCCATTGCCCGGAAGCGGTCGGCGGGCCCAGGGTCACGGTCACCGCGTCGCCGGTGACCGGGTTGATCACCGGCTGGCCGTTGGCGTCGACTTCCGGCACGTAGAACGCGACCACGGTATCGGTCTTGCCGGTAAGGCTGTCGTAGGCGACGGTGAATGAATTGATATAGACGTCATTGGCCGCGATCAGCACAGCGATTTCTGCAGCATTGGTCACCACCGTGCCGTCGTGCAGGGTGATCGAGGTCAGCCGGCCGCCAGCGCCGGGGGTGATCGAGTTGACCTGTATGTTGTCGGGCAGGGGCTGGGTGACGACGACGTTGGTCAGCGTCTGGCCCGGCGCGGGTGTCGCCGACAGGGTCAGCGTGCGCACATAGTTGGGGCCGGTGGCGGTTTCGCCTTCCGGGGTATTGATCGTTTCGCTGACGGTGATCACCGTCGGGTGCACGACGAAGGTCGCAGTGCCGGCCTGGATCAGGCTCGGGTCGTTGGTCGGGTTGTCCAGTGCATCGTTGCCGAATTCGAAGCCGCCACTGGCGCGAATGGTCAGGTCGGGTGTGCCGTTGGAAAACGCCGTGTCGGCCAGATTGCTCAGGCTGGCGGTGATCTGCACGCCGATCACCGGCTGCTGGTTGGTGACGCTGGCGAAGGGCAACTCGATCACCACCAGTTTGTCGCCGGCGCGCATGCCGTAGGTGGCGGCGTTGATGATCAGGAAGTTGCCGTTGGCGTCTTTGGCCAGTGGATGCGTGGCGTTGCCATTGGCATCGAAGGTCACCACGTGGCTGATCAGGTTTTGCCCAAGGTAGGTGGCCGAAATGAAATTGACGCCGTCGTCGCCATCCTTGCCGGTGACCGGCATCGCCAGGTTGATGAATGGCGCGTAACCCACCTGGGTCGAGGTGTTGCTGAAGTTCACGGTAAACGTGAAACGGTCGCCAAGCAGTACATCGCTGCCGCCGGTGGACACCGTCGCGGTCGGCGCGGCATCGGCCAGCAATCCGTCGAAATGCGCCATGGCGAGGCTGCTGATGGCGATGCTCTTGTCGAGATCGCCGACCCGGGTTTCCAGGGTCCAGTCGCCGCCGGCCTGGCTGCTGCCGGTGTCATTGCTGGAGGCGCCGACATCGGCGCCGGTCCAGCGTGCCAGTTCGCTGACCAGGGTTTGCCCGACCGCACCGGCGCCGACATCGCAACCGTAGAGCTGAATGTCCGCGCCTTGGCTCAGATTGTTGCGCCATTGTTCGAGGGTCTTGCCCAGCGAGTCGATGTTGTCCGAACTGACCGTGCGGTTGCCCAGGGTGAATTGCCCGGCGGCGCCGTGGGACATGATCTGGATTGAATCGACCTTGCCCAGTTGCGCCAACGCCGCAGAGATTGCCGCCAGACCGTCTTCGCCGACATTCACCACAATCGCGGTGACATTGCCCGGCAACTGCGCGACCAGTTGATCGCGGTTTTCGATGCGGCTGTCGATGACCAGCAGGCTGCGCGCAGCAGACGGTGCAGGCTCGGTGGCGCGGCCCTCGGTGGGCGTGCTGTGAGGAACCTGGGCATCCACGGCGGCCGGCGGCGCGGCGGGATCGCTGTGATGTTGATCGGCAGCCGCCGAAGCGGCGGCGCCGTCGAACAGAATTCTCGGTTCCAACGCCAGTGACTGACGTTGCGGGCGCCAATGGGCGCCGGACAATCCATTGCGTGAACCTTGCATGATCGGCCTCGTACTGCCTGCTGAATCCATCCAATGAGTGCCGACGCCGGGCGACGGACAAATTCAGCGTAGGACGTTTCTTACGCTTTTCCAGCGAAGTTCAGGGACTTGCAACGAGGCGCGATAACAGCCTATGGCCATCAATGCGCGGTGTGTCTGTGCGCATTGGCGCACAGCAAGGGTGAGGTCTAGGCTGGTCAGTCAGTCGCCCATGCGGCGCAACGCCCACGCAGGGACAGGAGCGGAACCGATGAAAGCCCCAGCCAGTATTGTCTGCCTGATGTTCACGCTGGTGCTCGCGCCGGGAGTCCGCGCTGAAGACCCGCCGCCTGCGCCCGCTGCCGAGGCCACGGACGATGCGCCGTTGATCAACCCGCAAGTGGTCGACAAGCTCATCGACATGGGCAACTACCTGCGCAGCCTGCCGAAATTCCAGGTCGATGCCCAAGTCTCGCGCGACACGGTTCTGGAGTCCGGGCAGAAGATCAAGACAGAGTCCGCCAATACCCTGAAAGTGGTCGGCCATGATCGCCTGTATGCGAAAAGCGAAGGCGATGTGCGCACCCGCGAGTTCTTCTATAACGGCAAGAAGCTCACCCAGTATTCGCCGTACCTGAAGTACTACACCACCGTCGATGCCCCGGCCACCGTCGCGGAAACCCTGCACAAGGTCGAGAGCTTCTACGGTGTGCAGGTACCGATGGAGGACCTGTTTCTGTTCGGCAGTGACCAAGCGCAGATCGATGCCTTGAAAGCTGCGCTGTACGTGGGGCCGTCGGTCATCAAGGGCCAGCTCTGCGACCATTTGGCGTTTCGCCAGGAGGGCATCGACTGGCAATTGTGGCTGACCCGCTCCGACAAGCCCTTGCCGTGCAAACTGGTGATCACCACCACCGACGATAAGAGCTTCCCCGAGTACAGCGCGGTGTATCAGTGGAACCTCAAACCGACCATCCCGGACACGCAGTTCACCTTCAAACCGGGCAAAGGCGATGTGGCGATTGCGTTTAAAAAAGCCAGCGATCAGGGAGGGCAGTGACATGAACAAGTCGATGACGTGGAGTCTGTTGTTGTCGCTGGCCGCCGCCACGCTGCTGACCGCCGGTTATGTCGCCGAAGCCGATGCCCGGGGGCAACGCGCTCAGGGACATGCCCGCGCCAACGTCAACCGCGCGCCGGCGCCGAACGCGCAACGGGCGCAGCGGATCAATGCGCCGCAGCGCACCAACAATGTCAGCGCCGGCAATCGGGTCAATTCGGGCAATCGGGTCAATGCCGGCAACAACGTCGGCAACCGCACGAACGTCAACAACAGCAATCGCAACGTAAACCGTAACGTCAACATCGATAACAGTCGCGATGTCGATATTGATGTCGACGGCCATGGCCGTTATGGCTACGACGATCACTACCATCCGCTGGCGGCCGCAGCGGCGGTCACGGCAACCGTCGCGGTCACGGCAGCGGTGGTGGGGGCGATCTTCACCCCGGCGCAAATGCCCAGCAGTTGCGTGCAGGTGATTCGCTACAACGTCGCCTACATGCAGTGCGGCTCGACCTGGTACCAGCCGCAGTATCAGGGCAGTGATGTGACGTATGTGGTGGTCAACGCGCCTTGATCAGGCTTTCGGCACCCAGGCTTGCATTTGCGCCAACATGCCACGGCCGCCACGGCGCAACCCGGTGGCCAGGGTCAGCCACGACAGGTCGGTGATAATGACGTGTGCGGCCGGGACCAGCCGCACTTCACCGGCGGTGCCGCCGGCAGGGCCACCGTCGGGCATGAAAATCGTCAGCCAGTCGTCCACGCTTTCGACGATCAGACACAGCCGAAAGCCTTCGCCCTCGGCAATTATTCCGACCTTGGAACCGTCCTCGTTTTCCAGCCCGGCAAAGCGTGCCGTGGTGTCCTTGAACAACTGGTAACCCGGCAAGTTGCTGAGCAGCTTGTTTTCAGTGGCTTCCATCGCCCGCGCTGCCGCTGAGGTGCGTGCGAACAGCCCGGCGAGAAAATACAGCACGATCAGACCCAACAACGTCGCCACACTCACCAGTGTAACGCCCGCGACGTCATAGCCCTTGAACATCGGCAACAACTTCTCGACCGGCCCGCGCAGCAGGTGGATGGCTTTTTCGATCAGCACGACAATCAGCACCAGCGGCAGGATGAACAGCAGCCCGCCGATCACGGTGGTCTTGATGAACTTGAACATGACGGCTCCTTGAATGACGTGCGATCGGATTCAAGGCTAGCTGATCTGCGTCCACCTGCCGGAAGTCCAGCGCCGGAGAGAGCGGGCGTAATCAGCGCCGCCAACTGCCCAAGGGTAACTCGACCTCGCGCTCGGCGGCAGCCAAGGCTATCTCCAGCCCGGACTTGTCCAGAGGTGCGCAGTAAGCCGGTTTCGCCCGCTCGAATCGCCAGCTCTCATCGAGGCCACCGGCGTCGACCGCATCGAAGCCGAGGTCGTCCAGCAACCCCACAACCAAGGCCTTGGCCTGCGCATCATCCGCTGCGATGGGCAGGGCGCGCCGCTCGCTGGAACCGCGCGGCCGGCCATCGCTGAGCAAGTCTGCGGCGAGGATGGCGTTGAACACCTTGACCACCGTGGCGCCCTGCAAATGCTCGGCGAGCAAGCGGCTGGTGGTGGTCTGAAAGGTGTCGAGCGCAGCGATGTGGCCGTCGCGAGCCGGGTAATAGTTGTTGGCATCGAGTACGGTTTTGCCCTCGAACCAGGCTGGCGGCAGGCTCGGGATGTGTTCGTAGGGGATGGCCAGCAACACCACGTCGGCAAATTGCGTGGCCTGTTCGGCGGTGCCGATCTGGCAGCCGGTGATGCCGGCGAGCACACTGCTCATGGTCTTCGGGCCGCGTGAGTTACTGAGCATCACTTCATGCCCGGCAGCGAGGGCGATTTGCGCGACGGCGCGCCCGATGAAGCCGGCTCCAACGATTCCAATGCGCATGGTGTGTTCCTCTATCAGGTGGGGAGCCACTATGATGATTGCTGACCAGATGCAGATAAATCGCACTCTGTTACTTACTTTCGCTAACAGGAGTTTCGAATGGATCGGCTGAGCAGCATGGCGGCTTTTGTGATGGCGGCTGAAGCGGGCTCGTACGCCAGCGCCGCGCAACGCCTGGACATGTCGGCGCAAATGGTCGCCAAACACGTGGCTGCCCTTGAGCAGCGGCTCGGCGCGCGACTGCTCAATCGCACCACGCGCCGGCAAAGCCTGACCGAGCTGGGCCAGGCCTACTATGAGCGCTGCAAGCACATTGTCAGTGAGGCGCAGGCCGCTGACTCGCTGGCGCAGATCATGAATGACACGCCGCGCGGCAAGCTCAGGGTCAGTGCACCAGTGACGTTTGGCTCCTACAGCCTGATGCCGTTTGTGACCGCGTTCTTGCGCGAGTTTCCCGAGGTGGAAATCGACCTGCACTTGACCGACCGTGCGGTGGATCTGGTGGAGGAGGGGTTTGAGGTGGCTTTTCGGATTGGCCCGTTGGCCACGGCCAGTCTGACCGCCAGACCGTTGGCTGCGTACCGCTTGATCGTTTGTGCGGCGCCACGCTATCTGGCCGAACATGGCACGCCGCAAGTGCCCGCCGATCTGCAACAGCATGAGTGCCTGGGGTATGCCTATTGGTCGCGGCCCGTCGACCACGAGTGGTCATTCTTCAACGGCGCCCAGGTCGAGCGTGTGCCGGTGAGCAGTCGCTTGCACGTCAACGAGAGCAAGGCGTTGTTGTCAGCGGCGGTCGATGGTTTCGGGATTGTGCTGGGGCCTGCCGACTTTCTTGAACCGGCATTGCGCAGAGGCGAGTTGGTGAGGTTGTTGGAGGGGTTTGAGGCGCCGAGCAGGTCGATGCATCTGCTGTACACGGCGCATCGGCAGAAGACGGCGAAGGTTCGTCAGTTCATCGATGCCGCGGTCAGGCGCTTTGCCTGACCGGGCATCCGGCTCAGTTAATGCGCGGATGCTGCTGCACCAGCTCCTTGCGCTTGGCTTCCAGCGCGGCGATTTCGGCGTCGATGTCTTCGATCTTCTGTTCGATGTTGTCGTGGTGTTCCTGCAGCAGCTCTTTGGCCTCTTCTAGGTCGGAGGCGGCCGGCGCGGCACCACGCAACGGCTTGTTGGCGGTTTCCTTCATCGTCACGCCGGTAATCAGACCGACCACGGCGATGACCATCAGGTAATACGCCGGCATGTACAGATCATTGGTGCTCTCTACCAGCCAGGCGACCACGGTCGGCGTCAGACCGGCAATCAATACCGAGACGTTAAACGCAGCCGCCAGCGCACTGTAGCGAATGTGCGTGGGAAACATCGCTGGCAGTGTCGAAGCCATCACGCCGATAAAGAAGTTCAGCAACACGGCCAGCATCAGCAGACCGGCGAAGATCAAACCGATCTTGCCGCTGTTGATCAGCATGAACGCCGGAATCGCCAGAATGAACAAGCCGATGCTGCCGACGACGATAAAAGGTTTGCGGCCAATCTTGTCGCTGATAAAGCCGATCGCCGGCTGCACAAACAACATGCCGACCATGATCGCGATGATGATCAGTACGCCACGGTTTTCGCTGTAGTGCAGGTTGTGCGACAGGTAACTCGGCATGTAGGTGAGCAGCATGTAGTAGGTAACGTTGGTCACCGCCACCACGCCAATGCAGGTCATCAGGCTGCGCCAGTGTTTGGTCGCGACCTCCTTGAACGAGACTTTCGGGCCGCCGGCAAGGCCTTCGCGATCGCCTTGCTCAAGCTTTTCGACGTGCTGCTGGAACGCCGGGGTTTCTTCCAGCGCGTGGCGCAAATAGAGGCCGATCATGCCCAGCGGCAGGGCGAGGAAGAACGGCAGGCGCCAGCCCCATTCCTCGAACTTCGCTTCGCCCAGCGTGGTGGAAATCAACACCACCACACCGGCACCGAGGACGAAACCGGCAATCGAGCCGAAATCCAGCCAACTGCCGAGGAACCCGCGTTTGCGGTCTGGCGCATATTCAGCGACGAAGATCGACGCGCCGGTGTATTCACCGCCCACCGAGAAGCCTTGCGCCATTTTTGCCAGCAACAGCAGGATCGGCGCCCAGATACCGATCGAGGCATAGGACGGGATCAGGCCGATGGCGAAGGTGCTGAGCGACATGATCACGATCGTCGCGGCGAGGACTTTCTGTCGTCCGTACTTGTCGCCCAATGCGCCGAAGAACAAGCCGCCCAGCGGCCGGATCAGGAAGGGCACCGAGAACGTCGCCAGCGCGGCGATCATCTGCGTGCCGGGGTCAGCGCCGGGAAAGAACACTTTGCCGAGCACATAGGCGACGAAGCCGTAGACACCAAAGTCGAACCATTCCATGGCATTGCCCAGTGCGGCGGCGGTGATCGCCTTGCGCATCTTGGCGTCGTCGACAATGGTGATGTCTTTCAAGCCGATCGGCTTGACGGTTTTCTTGCGTGATTTCATCCGGGTCTTCTCTTTGCTGATCCATCGTGCCGCGTAGATGCCATCTATTTGCTGGCGCGTACTCTTTGGCTCAGATACATGAGGACACGAAATAATTCACTGCTCGCTGCTTTTTTCCTGGCGCACCGGTGTAGGAGCTGCCGAAGGCTGCGATTGATGGTTCCCTCGCTGATCGTTCCCACGCTCTGCGTGGGAATGCAGCCGGGGACGCTCCGCGTCCCAAGATCAAAAGATCGCAGCCTTCGGCAGCTCCTACAGGAATATGTGTTTACCGGCGAATGGCTGTATACGATTGCCGCAGGTCGCTGGCCCAGCCATCCAGCACCACCTTGACGTCGTCGGCAGTCAGCACCTGTTTGTCGTTCTCCAGCGGCACACCGGTGCCTTTGCGCACCACTTCGGCAATCACTTCGCCGGTCGAACCGTCCTCGAACGACACTTCGGTGGCGACTTCACTGTCCTGATCACGGATGCCGGTCGCCGTACTGACACCGGCCGCGACGAGGGTGACCGGTAGCCACTCATAAAAGCGCAAACCCTGAGTGCTGGTCGCCACTTGAGTGATGGCCGGGCGCACTATCAGGGTGTTCGGCCCGGGTTGATTGACCAGATGCGTCACTTTGCTCAATTCCAGCCGCAGCGCCGCGTCGTAGTAGTCAGTAACGCCAGACAGCGTGCTCAGCGGAATGCGTTGCGTCGGCTCGGCACTCGGGTAGAACTGACTCGGCGCCAGATAAACCTGCGTGTATCGACCCCGGGCGAGGGCCGGGCTGACCCACCCCAACACGGGCTGACCGGACGGCGACTGGCGCTCGGTCAACACGCTGTAGTCATGCAGAAAGCCGCTGTGTTCCGGCGTTTTGTTGCTGCACGCCGCCAGGCTCAGCGTGGTGACAATCGACAGCGACAGCAAATGAATACGCGACATCAAACGGCTTCCTTGTTTTGCGCCAGGTTGTCCGAGCATTCGATGTGCAATCGACCATGGGCCATGATCCAGTTCATGAGGTCAGCGGTGTTGACGCTATGCACGTATTCCACCCAGTGCGCGTTGGTCGGGCTGAAATGCTCGAAGTAACGGCGCAGAACCACCGTGCCCTGATCAGTGGAAACCCCCAGGCACGATTCCTGAAAGACCACCGGTGTGTCCGGGCCGAGTGCGGCGGTGCGCTGGCTGAGAATCAACGGCCGATTGCTGTTGTGCTGCGTAACGCCCGGTTTGTTGTTCAATAACTTCATGCCAATCCCCCCGCTGGAAATAGCTGCAGAGTGCCCGCGCGGTTTTGCCAGAGAATGTCCGCTTGATGTCTGGCGCGTAGAAATGTTGCTCGATTGAAATAAATGACCCGGACGGCGAAATGGCTTTAGATTGGCGTTTTTTCGCCGCATGGATCTGTAACTGTGAGCAGACTGCTGTTCGTCGACGACGACGTGGAAATCCTCGCGCTGCTGAAGAAGTTCTTCGTGCAGCACGCTTATGAAGTCGACTTGGCGTCCCACGGCGAAGCCATGTGGGCGGCAATCGCGCAGAACCGTCCGGACACGATCATTCTTGATCTGATGATGCCCGGCGAAAGCGGCTTGAGCCTGTGCCAGAAGGTGCGCGCGCAATTGGGAATTCCGATCATCATGCTCACCGCCATGGCCGAGCTGAGCGATCGCATTGTCGGCCTGGAACTGGGTGCCGACGATTATCTGACCAAACCATTTGCCCCGCAGGAACTGCTCGCTCGGGTGCGTGCCTTGCAGCGCCGCGCTGGTGAACAGCGCAATCCGGTCGAACCTTCGCGGCCAGTGATTGCCTTCGCCGGTTGGCATCTGGACATCACCTGCCGCGAATTGCGCTCGCCGGAAAACGTGATGATTCCACTGTCCGGTGGCGAGTTCGATTTGCTCGTGGTGTTCCTCGATCACCCGCAGCGCATCCTCACCCGCGAGCAATTGATCGATCTGACCCACGGCCACGGCCATGACGCCTTCGATCGCAGCATCGATGTGCAAGTCAGTCGCCTGCGCCGCAAGATCGAACCGGACAGCAAGCGCCCGGACCTGATTCGTACGGTGCGCAACGGCGGCTATCTGTTCACCGCCAAGGTCACTCGCTCGTGATTCGCCGACTGTGGCGCGGCGACACCCTGCGCCGGCACATCGCCCTGACCATCGTGGCGGCTATGCTCGCCTCACTGGCGTTGAATGCGCTGTTCGTGCAAGTCGCCGGCATCTGGGCGCGACCACCGATTGAGCGCACCGGCCTGCTGGAGCAGATTGCCGCGACTTCGCGGGTGATCGAAGCGGCCCCGGCCAACCTGCGCCCGCAACTGGCGGCTGCGGCGAGCAGCGCCATGCTGCAGGTGTCGTGGAAAGCGCAGCGTGCGGATTTCGATCTGCCCAATGACGGGCTTCGCCTGCCTGCGAGCAGGGTGCCGGTGCTGCAGCAACTGCTGGGCAATGATCGAAAAATCGAGGTGTTCAGCCCAGGCGACTGGCCGAACGGTAGTCCCCAGGCGCATTACGCCGCCGTCGTGCAATTGGTCGATGGCAGTTGGTTGTCATTTATCCCGCCGGAGCGCAGCTGGGGCCTGGAATTTGGCGTGCGTATCGCGATCGTCATCGCCTTGGGACTGATTGCCACGTTGCTCGTTGCCTGGATCGCTACCCGGCAACTGGCCAACCCCTTACAGCGTTTCACGCGGGCCGCCAGACGTTTCGGCACCGATCTGCGCGCACCGCCGATCAAGCTTGAAGGCCCCGACGAAATCCGTCAGGCGATCATCGCCTTCAACACCATGCAGGCGCAGATCCAGCACTTCATCGCCGAGCGCACGCACATGCTCGCGTCGATCTCCCACGATTTACGCGCACCGCTGACACGCATGCGTTTGCGCAGTGAGTTCATGGAAGACCTCGATCATCAGGGCAAACTGATTCGTGACGTCGAGGAGATGCAGTCGATGATCAACGCTGCGTTGGCGTTCTTCCGCGAAGACACGCACCGCGAGCAAACCACTGCGTTCGATCTGTCGGAGCTGCTGCAAACCATCGTCGACGATTACCGCGATCAGCACATCAATGTCGACTTCGGCGGCCCGGCGCATCTGGTGTATGAAGGCCGGCCACTGGGGATCAAGCGGGTGGTCGTCAATCTGCTGGAGAATGCGCTGAAGTATGCACAGCGTCCGGTCATTGCGTTGAAGCGTGACGAGTATTCGATTCGCATCGAGGTCAGCGACGAAGGCCCCGGTATTCCCGAGGCAGCGTTGGAACAGGTGTTCGATCCGTTCTTTCGTCTGGAGGCTTCGCGCAATCGTGACACCGGCGGTGTGGGCCTCGGGCTGTCGGCCGCGCGGGCGATTGCGCGCGAGCAGGGTGGCGAGTTGACGTTGAGCAACCGCCACGGCGGGGGGCTACTGGCGTGCGTAGAACTGCCACTCTAGGGCGGACAGCTTGTACGCATTTCTCTGAAACACTTTGAAACATTCGGGCGGCGCGGGTGGTCAACAGCTCACATCCCGCATAAGAAGTGTCCATGAAAACCCCGCGTCCTTCCGCCCGACTTGAACCGCTGTCACAACTGCGCAATCTGAAAATGGCCAGATCCGCGCACGCCTATGTGCGCGGCAGCACCGTGCAGTTTTACGAGTGGCTGCACAGCCAACCGGGCCGTAGCCTGCCAAAAGGCCCGGCGGTGTGGATCTGCGGCGATTGCCATGCCGGCAATCTGGGCCCGACCGGGGATCTCAAAGGGCAGATCGATATCCATATTCGTGACCTTGATCAGACCGTGATCGGCAACCCGGCGCATGATCTGGTGCGTCTGGCGCTGTCGCTCGCCACAGCAGCGCGCGGTTCCGATCTGCCCGGCGTGGCCACCGCACGCATGCTGGAAGAAATGATGCGCGGCTACGAGCAGGCTTTTGTCGGTGATCTTGAGGAAGACCCGCCGCGGCCGGCGCAAGTCAAAGCCGGCATGCGCAGTGCCGTGCAGCGCACCTGGAAGCATTTGGCCGAAGAGCGCATCGAGAACACCAAGCCAACCATTCCGTTGGGCAAACAGTTCTGGACGCTTTCACGTGATGAACGCGCGGCGCTGAAGACCCTCTGTGCCACCCCCGAAATCCATACGCTGGTGACGTCCTTGAAGGGCCGCTCCAAGGATGATCGGGTGAAAATGCTCGACTCGGCGTATTGGGTAAAGGGCTGTAGTTCTTTGGGGCTAAAGCGTTATGCCGTGCTGCTGGGCGTGGGCAAGGGCGATGACGAAGAATATTGCCTGCTCGATATCAAAGAAGCCGTCGGTGCTGCTGCACCGCGCGCCGCCCGAGCAGCCATGCCGCGTGACAATGGCAAGCGCGTGGTCGAAGGCGCGCGGTTTCTTTCACCCGGGCTGGGCAATCGGATGCTGGCGACACGCATGCTCGACCACGGTTTTTTCGTCCGCGAGTTGCTGCCGCAGGACATGAAGCTGGAACTGGATCAGTTGAGTCAGCGCGATGCGATGCTCGCGGCCGGCTACCTGGCACGGGTCGTCGGTGTGGCGCATGCCCGGCAAATGGACCTGGCCACCCGGTCCGAGTGGATGGCGGATTTGCAAACTTGCCGCTCGAAACGCCTGGATGCGCCGTCGTGGCTGTGGACCAGTGTTGTGCAGCTGGTTGGCAATCATGAAAAAGGCTATCTGGAACATTGTCGGCGCTATGCGCTACAGCATTGATGCAAGGGCCGAGCTACTGGGCTAGCCCCGCCAGCGCAATCCCCAACGGCTGCGCCTCACCCGCCGTAGCCGCTTTCATTTCGCTGCGGTAGCCGTGAGGGCTGGTGCCCAAATGCTTCTGGAAGGCCCGGCGCATACGCTCCTCACGGCCAAAACCGGCTGTTTCGGCGATGCGCTTGATCGGCTCTCGGGTAGTCTTGAGTAATCGAGTCGCCGTCTCCAGACGCAGATTCTCCACCGCTTGCGCCGGGGTATTCCCGGTGGCGGCGACATAGGCGCGGGCAAAATGCCGTGGACTCATGCCGAACTGTTCAGCCAGCCGCTCGACGCGCAAATCGCCATTCAGATTAGCGGCAATCCACGCGTGCAAACGGGCCAGACGCCCGTCCGGATCGGTACGCAAAGCGTTGGACTGAGCGTTGAGCGAAGCGCTCAGTTGTGGCTGCTCCGCGCCGCGCCAGAGGAACACCGTGAAATAACGCGCCAGTGACAGCGCCGCTTGCGCGCCGAGGTCTTGTTCAACCAGACCGAGTGCCAGATCAATGCCGGCGGTGGCACCGCCGCAGGTCCACAGATTGCCATCGTGCAGATACAGCGCATCGCTCTGACAGCGTACCGCCGGGTAACGCGCCTGCAGTTCAGCGGCGAATTTCCAGTGTGTGACCACCTCACGCCCATCGAGCAACCCGGCAGCGGCCAGCGCAAAGCTGCCGGTGCCAATCGAGCAGAGGCGACGGATCTGTGGCGCGCGACCGCGCAACCAGTCACAGGCATGTTCATCCGCTTCCAGCGCGGCCATTCCCGGGCCACCGGCGACGATGAGGGTATCGATCACCGCGGCCATCTGGTCGATCTGCACCAGTGAGCAGGTCGCCACACTGATGCCCGAGATCGACATGACTTGGCCGCCCTGTGGCGACGCCACCAACAGCCGATAGGGCGGCTGGCCACTGAAGTTGCCGCCCAATACGCGCGGTATCGCTGCGAATACCTCCAACGGGCCGGCCGCATTGAGCAGCAACAGATCATCGAAGGCCAGCACCACGACCGTGCGCGACGGCAGCGGCGGGGTGTCCGACATGGCAGTAAAGGAGGGGTGTTTGGCATGGAGCGGCACGGCGGGCCTCGACATACTGGGTTTCAACGCAAAACGAGGGCACGACAATGCCGGTAAAACCTTCTGCTGCCAAGCACCCGCGCATCCGACACGTCGCGCTGCACCTGCGGGCGCTGCTGTGCGCTGCCACGTTGTTGCTGACGCATTCGGCAGCAGCGGCGGACAGCATATTGAAAGTAGGTGATCAGAGCGGTTTGACTCAGGCCTTGTTACAGGCAGCGGGGCAAGACCAAGGCATCGCTTATGCGCTGTCGTGGCATCCGTTTCTGGCCGGGACGACGATGCTCGAAGCTTTGAGCGCCGGAGCGATCGATGCCGGTGTCGTGGGCAATGCACCGCCGGTATTCGCTCAGGCCGGGGGGTTCGATGTGCGCATTGTCGGCGTGGCGAGCGGTGCGCAGAACAACAATGCGTTGTTGGTTCCTGAAGGTTCCAGGGTTCAGCAAGTCGCCGACCTGAAAGGCCAACGCATCGCTGTGGCCAAGGGCAGCAGCGGCCATTACTTGTTACTGGCTGCGCTGCAGCGAGCCGGCCTCACGCCTCGAGATGTGAACATCGCTTACGTCAGTCCGGTGGATGCACAAAATGCGTTTGCCAGCGGCAAACTCGATGCCTGGGCGGTTTGGTATCCCTTCGTCGGCCAGGCCACCTCACGCGGTGCACGGGTTCTGGTGGATGGCAGCGCCTGGCCGGAAACCGGGCTGAATTTCACCGTCGCCAGTGTGCAGGCACTGAATGATCCGCAGCGGGCAGGGCCGTTGGGCGATCTGCTCGCCAGGCTGGCCCGTGCTCAAGCCTGGGCCACTACGCACCCGCAAGAATGGGCTGAGGTGTTCGCGCAAACCACCCGGCTTCCCGTTGCGCTGGTGCAGGAAATGCTCGCGCATCAGGATCTTCACTACGTGCCGATCGAGTCGTCAGTCATCACTTCGCAGCAGCGTCTGGCCGACCTGTTTGCCGCTGAGCGTCTGATTCCGCGACCGCTGCAGGTCGGGCAGATCTTCGACGATCGCTTCAACGCTTCACTGCCAAACAACCCATAACCCATCCAGTTCGCCTTGCCGCGTTGCTGGCGGCAGGTTTTCACACGCCCGGAGAAAAGCCATGCCTCACCTCGAAAGCACCACGCTCAAGCGCCGCAAAACCGGCCTGATCGCTGTCGATCACGCCCGCAGCGCTGGCGGCTACACGCTGTTCGCGCCACAAACAGCAGAAGGCAATGTGTTCCTGGTCGATCTCGATGGCGAGGTCGTCCACCGCTGGAAACTACCCCAGCGCCCCGGCCGCGACGCGGTGATCCTGCGTAACGGTAACCTCGGCTACAACGGCAACCATCCGGAGTCACCGGACTTGTTTCCGGGCTGGTCGGTGTGGCACGGCGGTGCGTTCAGCGAAGTGACGCCGCAAGGCGAAGTGGTCTGGGAACACACCGATCTGCTGCACCACCATGACGCGCAATGGCTGGACAACGGCAACCTGCTTTATACCACCGCCGAGCCGTTGAGTGCCGATTTGGCCCAGCGTGTGGTGGGCGGTATTCCCGGCAGCGAGGCGCCAGGCGGGGTGATTTATGCCGACGTGGTCAAGGAGGTTGATCGCCAGGGCAATGTGGTCTGGGAGTGGCGCAGTTGGGAACATCTGCGACCTGAAGACTATCCGCTACACGAATGCTTTGAACGCCATCACTGGCCGATGACCAACGCCGTCACGCCGGGCCGTGACGGCAAGGTGATCCTTAGCCTGCGCAGTGTTTCTTCGGTGATTGCCGTGCAGCGTGGCAGTGGTGAAGTGCTGTGGCGACTGGGCCACGATCTGGTCGCGCAACAGCATTGCCCGAGTGAACTGGAAAACGGCAACGTGCTGGTGTTCGACAATGGCATCTTCCGCCCGCACGTGAGCATGCCGCACTCGCGCATTGTCGAAATCAACCCGTCGACGCAACGTATCGAATGGCAATACGCCGACACCCCGGGGTATGCGTTTTTCACCCCGTTCATGGGCGGCGCGCAGCGTTTGCACAACGGCAATACGCTGATCACCGAGGCCAACTTCGGCCGCTTGTTCGAAGTCACCCCGGCCGGTGAAGTGGTCTGGGAGTACGTCAATCCGCACTTCGCCACGTATCCCGATGCGGCCTCGCGAGGTTATTTGCCGGGGGAAAACAACGCGATATTCCGTGCCCACCGTTATCAGCGCGCAGACCTGCCATGGCTGCGTGACTGAACACGCTCTGACATCCACCGCAACGATCACGCTCACGCACGCCACGCGCAGCGAAGTATCGACTCCTCTCGAAGAGCGGCGTGAAGCCGCTCCAGGAATCACCGATGAAACTTCTTTATTCGCGCAACGTTTCTGCTGGCGCCTTGGGTTTGTGCTCGTTAATGCCGCTGCTGCCGGCCACCGCCAGTGATGTACCCAACAACAATGATGTTCTGCAAACAGTCACGGTCGAATCCCGGCGCCGTAGCGAAGACGCACAGCAAGTGCCCACCGCGATGAGCGTACTGGGTGCGCAAACCCTCGAGGAACAACGCCTGTACCGCTTGCAGGATTTGCAGCAAGCGATGCCGAGCGTCAACGTCGCGTTCATGCATGCCCGGCAATCGAGTCTGTCGATTCGCGGGTTGGGCAACAACCCGGCCAGCGACGGCCTGGAAGGCAGCGCCGGGATATATCTGGATAACGTCTATCTCGGTCGCCCCGGCATGGCGGTGATGGATCTGCTCGACATCGAGCAGATCGAACTGCTGCGCGGCCCGCAAGGCACCTTGTTCGGCAAGAACACCACGGCGGGCGTATTGAACATCACCACGCGCAGGCCTTCATCGACACCCCAAGGCAGTTTCGCCACTTCGGTGGGCGAGGACGGTTATTCGCAAACCCAGGCGAGTTTTTCTGGCCCGCTCAATGACACGCTGACCGGGCGCATCGCCGCGTACAAGACCCACGAAAATGGCTACGTGAAGAATGAATATGACGGCCATACCTTGGGCGGCGGCATGCGTCAGGGCGTGCGCGGTCAACTGCTGTTCCAGCCTAACGACGATTTCAATCTACGCTGGCTGGCCGACTATCACGAAGAAGATTCCAGTGCCGGCACACGTTCGCTGTTCAGCACCGGACCGACCATCAATGGCGTCAACCGCTATGAACAACGTGCCGCCGCCGTCGGCGCGACGTTGGTGGACGGGCGTCGGGTCAACCTCGACGCCGATCAGAACGTCACGGTGTTTCAGGGCGGCACGTCGCTGGAGGCGAACTGGACGTTGAGCGGCGATTACACGCTGACATCGATCAGCGCTTATCGCTGGTGGGATTTCACCCCGCGTAACGATGATGAGCTGAACGTCGATGTGATGGACAACGTCGGTCAATCGGCGCGCGACAAACAGTATTCGCAAGAGATCAGGCTGGCTTCGCCGGTCGGTGAACACTTTGATTACGTGCTGGGCGCGTATTACTTTCGCCAGGAAATGAGCAACAAGGTGTTCACCGACTACGGGCCGTTGGCCGACCCCTGGAACGGCACCCCGCAAGGCGCGCTGAACAACGTCACCAGTGTCGGTCATGGTGATGTCGACACCGACAGTTTTGCCACGTTTGCCCAAGGCACCTGGCACCTGACGCCCCAACTGGATTTCAGCCTCGGCGTACGCGGCACCTATGAGCGCAAACTGGCGCAAGTCATGCGCAATGCACCGCTGGGAGGTGTCGGCGTCAGCGGCGCAGCGGCCGCCGCCAGAGCAGGGCGCTTGGGCGCTTATGACTCCGGCGATTTGAGCCTCTACAGCTTCAGCCCTTCGGCACTGGCGAGTCTGGCCTGGCACGTCAGCGATCAGGTACTGGCGTATGCCTCGCTGTCTCACGGCGAAAAATCGGGCGGGGTCAATCTCAGTGTAGCGAGTGCGCCGGTCGCGGGGGCTGACTCACTGTTGATCGGCAGCGAGCGGGCCAACGACGCCGAACTGGGCATCAAAACCACGCTGCTCGATCAGCGTCTGTTGCTCAATGCCAACCTTTTCTGGACCGTGGTGCACGGCTACCAGACCAATGCCTACGACGACGTCAATCTCACCAGTTACCTGACCAACGCCGGCACCGTGCGCAGCCGGGGACTGGAAGTCGACAGCAGTTGGAGGCCCATTTCGGGGCTGACGATCAACCTCAACGGCGCCTTCAACGACGTGCGCTATCTGTCTTATGAGGATGCGCCGTGCCCGGCTGAAGTGGCCTTGCGTCCTGGCGCTCCGGCAGCCTGCGACCTGAGTGGCCATGCGGTGGTTGGCGCGTCGAAATGGATCTTCAACAGCAATGCCAGCTATCAATGGAATCTGCAAAATGGCCTGCAACCCTACGTCAACGCCAGCTACGCGTGGCGCTCCCATGCGGTCGGCACCGTGGACGATTCCCGCGACGCGCAGTTGCCGGGTTACGGGCTGGTGAACCTGTCCAGCGGCGTGCGCGGCGATTGGGGCAAAGGCCAGTGGGACGTGTCGTTGTGGTTGAAGAATGCCTTCGACAAGACCTACTACACCACGCTGTGGAATTCACCCAACGGCGCTTACACCGGAGTGCTGGGCACACCTCGGACACTCGGCATGACGGCACGCTATGATTTTTGATCGGGACATCTGCGGGTTGCCGCCGTGAAATTTATTCTGTAGATTTTCATGAAATTATAAAAAGATAATTTCATGAGGTCGCGAATGTTCCTGCAATCCAGCCAGCACGTCGACAGCTATTACGCTCACAGTTGCGCCGATATTCTGCGTGATCGACCGGCGCTGGAAGGTGAAATTGACGCCGACGTGGTGATCATCGGCGCCGGTTTCAGTGGTCTGCACACGGCGTTGCGTCTGGCCTTGGCGGGTAAACGCGTGATCGTGCTGGAGGCCAGTCGCGTGGCGTGGGCGGCCTCGGGGCGTAATGGCGGGCAGGCGATTCTCGGCTGGTCGTGCGACATGCCGCCGCTGGAAGCTGCGCTGGGCCACGAACGGGCCAAACGCTTGTGGGATGGCATGCGTTGGGCCGCTCGGGAATTGCGTGAATTGCCGGGTCGTCACGGCTTCGACATCGACTATCGCCCCGGGCACCTGTGGACCTCGGTGATGCCACGGCGGGTCAGCCTGCTCAGCGAATGGCAACACGAGGCCAGCCACAAGTGGGGCCACGATGTGTTGCAGTTCATTCCCCGTGAACAACTGCCGGAATGGGTGGCCACCGATCGCTATCAGGCCGGGCTTTACGACCCTGAGGGCGCGCACCTCAATCCACTGAAACTGGCGCTGGGCCTGGCGGATGCCATCGAGCGAGCCGGCGGGCGTATTCATGAACAAAGCAAAGCGCTGAGTTATCAGGAGCAGGGCGCAGGTTTTCGCGTCAACACCGAGCGCGGTTCGGTGCGCGCCGATGTGCTGGTGCTGGCGTGCAACGCTTATCTCGATGAACTCGACCCGCAACTGTCCAGTTGCATTCTGCCGGTGGGCACTTATCAAGTCGCCACTGCACCGCTCACACCTGAGCAGGCCAGCGCGCTGTTGCCGCGCAATGTCTGCGTGACCGACAACCAGTTCGTCCTCGATTACTTCCGGCGCACGCCAGATAACCGCTTGTTGTTCGGCGGCGGCTGCACTTATCTCGGTGGCATGCCCAAGGACATCGCGGCAGCGACGCGGCCGTTTCTTGAGCGGGTGTTCCCGCAGCTCAAAGGTGTCGACATCGAGTTTGCCTGGGGCGGACACATCGATCTGACGATGAACCGCACGCCAGACGTTGGCGGCGAGGGCAATCGTTACTGGCTGCAAGGCTATTCGGGCCACGGCGTCTTGCCGACACTGGCCGCCGCGCGCGCGGTGTCCGCTGCGATTCTCGGCGAGGCGGATGAATTGGCTTTGTATCAGGGCCTGAGCAATGGCCGCTTCCCCGGCGGCAAGCATTTCGCGGCACCGCTGGAAGCCATCGGCAAGGCCTGGTACCGACTGCGCGACAGCATTTGATGAGACTTTTTTCGGAATCGCGTCCATGAACAAGCAAGAAGAAATCGCTGCGCTGGCGATCCTTATCCACGACCTGCGCAAGCACAAGAAATGGACCCTGAAAGAACTGGCCGACAAGATCGGCCGTTCGGTGGGTTTTCTCTCGCAGGTCGAGCGCGGCTTGTCACGGCCCACCGTGGCAGACCTGACCGCGATCAGCGAAACCTTCGGCGTGCCGACCACCTATTTCTACAGTTTGCCCAAGCCTAAAGAGCTGCCGTGGGTGACGCGCCCGGACGAGCGCCGCACGTTGTATTACGCCAACGGCATCACCGACATTCTGGTGTCGCCGCAGATCCGCGCTTCGTTTTCCATGCTCGAAAGTCATCTGGAAGCCGGCGCGAGCAGCGGTGATCGCCATCTGACCGACAGCTCGGAGCAGGGCGGTTACGTGCTCGAAGGCGAATTGACGCTGTGGCTGGGCGACGACGAAGAACCGACCACGCTGAAGGCCGGCGACAGCTTTCAATTCGACAGTCATACCCGCTGCCGCTACGGCAACCTCACTGAGCAGCTGACTCGCGTGCTCTGGGTCTACACCTGATTACAACAAGGATAAATACGATGGACGCTGTCTGCGCTGACCTGCTCGCCGAAGTGCGTGCCTTTCGCCAACGCTACCCCGAGGTGCGTTATGTCGACCTGATTTGCCTGGACATTCCCGGGCACTTTTACGGCAAGCGTTATCCAATCGACATGCTCGAAAAAGTCGCCGCTGGCAGCGTACTGAAGCTGCCGCAGAATTGCGTACTGCTGGGCGTGCAGGGTGGCTTGTTCCCGATCGGCGATTACTGCTTCAACGATGGCGACCCGGATGCCGTGCGCCGTCTGGTGCCGGGCACCTTGAAACCGGTGACCTGGGAAGCGCAGCCGCTGGGGCAGATGCTGATCACTTCGGACGGCACGGAAAAACCGATAGAGTTCGAACCCCGTGAAGTCCTCGCGCAGGTGCTTGATCGTCTGGCACGCAAAGGCATTCATCCGGTGGTGGCTTTTGAATTGGAGTTCTACCTGTTCGATAAAAAGCTGCGCGACGGTCTGCCGCAATTCCCCCGCGACGACCTGACTGACGACGCCGATGATCAACCGAACCTGCACATCGAGCGGCTCTCACGCTTCGCGCCGGTGCTGGATGAAATGGTCGAAGCCACCCGGGCGCAAGGTATCGACGCCACGGTGATCACCGCAGAACTCGGCCCCGGCCAGTTTGAAATCAACTTCGGCCATCTCGACGACGGTTTGCGTGCGGCGGATTGGGCCGCGTTGTTCTGCCGCAGCACGCGCGGCGTGGCACTTAAACACGGTTATCGCGCCAGTTTCATGGCCAAGCCGTACTTGCAGTATCCGGGCAGTGGCATGCATGTGCATGTGAGCCTCTACGATTCGGCGGGCAATAATCTGCTGGCCGCGAATCAGCAACAGGCGTTGCGCCACGCGGTGGCCGGGTGCCTGGAGTTACTGCCGCACAGCATGCCGATCTTCGCGCCAAACCAGAACTCGATGCGCCGTTTGGGTGGCACGGTGAACACCGCGACCAAAGCGAGTTGGGGCTTTGAGGATCGCGATGCATGCCTGCGGATTCCAGAGTCGGACGTGAAGAACCTGCGGGTTGAATATCGCTTGGCGGGCGCGGATGCCAATCCATATCTGGTGCTGGCGGCGATTCTGGTGGGGCTTGAACACGGGCTGGAGTCGGGCAAAGAACCCATTGCGCCGCTGAATGAAGATCGCAGCAGCGGGATCGATTTCCCCAAGGAAATGTTCGAGGCCGTGCGCGCGATGCAGCATCAGCCGCAGTTGCGTGAGGGGCTGGGTGCGGAGTTTGTCGATGTGTTTTGCGAGAACAAACGCCAGGATCATTTGGCGTTTATGCAGGAGATCAGTGCGCGAGAATATCGCTGGTATTTTTGAAGACGCCGCCGAAACGTAATTGTCGACGCATGCGTCGAGAGGGGCTGCTATCGACCAATCTCCACCTAGCGATTGCAGCTTTTCTAGCTACGCTTGCCAGCAAGAGATTGGTGCAAGTACGCCGACTCCTTAATTGTCTGGCAAGGGAGCCAACAACCATGGATAGCACTCACGGCGTTTATCCATCAGCGACCGTTCTGGTGGTCGACGATACCCCCGATAACCTGATGCTCATCGCCGAGTTGCTCAAGGACAAATATCGGGTCAAAGCCGCCAACAGCGGCGAAAAGGCCCTGCGCCTTCTGCAGGCCGATCCGCTTCCCGATCTGATCCTGCTGGACATCATGATGCCGGGCCTGTCCGGTTATGAGGTTGCCGAGCAGCTCAAGCGTGACGCTCGCATTCGCCATATTCCGATCATTTTCCTGACCTCGATGACCGCTACGGAGGACGAGATTCGCGGCTTGAGCCTGGGCGCTGCGGATTACATCACCAAGCCGATCATCCCGCCGGTGCTCATGGCCAGGGTCGAGACTCAGATCAAGCTCAAGGCCGTTGCCGATTTCCTGCGCAATCAGAACGACTTTCTGGAGCAGGAAGTGCAACGGCGTACCCGCGAGGTGATCGCCATCCAGGATGTCACGATCCACGCCATGGCTTCGCTGGCCGAAACCCGTGACAACGAAACCGGCAACCACATTCGCCGCACCCAGCACTACATCAAACGCCTGGCTCAACTGTTGCGCAATCACCCGCGCTTCCGGGACTTCCTCGACGAGGACACCATTAAACTGCTCTTCAAATCGGCGCCGCTGCACGATATCGGCAAGATTGGCATTCCTGATCGCATCCTGCTCAAACCGGGACGACTCACCCCCGAAGAGTTCGAGATCATGAAGACCCACACCACATTGGGGCGCGACGCCATCCAGCACGCCGAGGATCAGTTGGGAATAAATGTCGACTTCCTTCATCTGGCCAAAGAAATTGCCTACGGCCATCAAGAAAAATGGGATGGCAGTGGCTATCCGCAAGGCGTGGCCACCGATGACATCCCGATCAGCGCCCGATTGATGGCCGTGGCGGATGTCTACGATGCGCTGATCAGTCGTCGCGTGTACAAGCCCGGCATGCCCCACGAGCAGGCGGTGAAAATCATCCGCGAAGGCCGGGGCTCGCATTTTGATCCGGACATCTGTGACGCGTTTCTGGCCAATGCCGAGCAGTTCCGCGAAATTGCCGAGCGCTTCGCCGACAGCGACCAGGACATGGCCAGGCAGTTAGCTCTGCTTGAGCAGATTGCCGACCGTCCCTGAGCCCCGCGCATCCGTTTGCACATCCAGTTGAAAGAGGCTGTTTATGAACAGACTGTTCGAGATGCTCGAGCGCCTGTCTCTGCGCAATAAATTGATCATCGGCTTCGCTGCGCTACTGATATTGATCCTGATACTGGGCGCGCAAAGCCTGCGCACCCAGTATTCGCTCAGAAATGAAATGCAGCAGTTGTACCAACAGGATCTGGTGGGCATCCAGCATGTGCAGGAGGTTCGGGTGCAGTTGCCGCATCTGTTGCTCGCCATGCAACGTGCAATCGCTACCAACAACGCGGACATCCGTATCAGCGCCAGAGCCCAGATGGATGTCGCCCAGGCGCGACTCCATGAAGCGCTGGAGCAGGTACGTCCAACACTGCGCCGACAGAGCAGCATCAGCAGCCTGCTGGAATTCGAACGGGTATTGCAGCGTCTGCAAAAAGATGGCGATGAAGCGTTGGAGTTCGCCGGCAAGGGTTCCTTGGGGCAGGCCTTGATGTTGCTCAACAGTAAGGACTTTCTTGCGCTGGAGCAGGGCGGCGATGGGCTGCTTACGCAGATCGAGAAAAACAAGGAAACCGACATCCACGATACAGCGAAGAACCTGGCTGAGTACGCAGAGCGTAGTACTACGATCACGTACATCTTGCTGCTGGGCGGTTCGACGCTGGCTTTGCTGTTGACCTGGCTGGTCAGTTATTCCATTCGCGTGCCGTTGAATCGAGTACGCGTGGCCGTGGATGAATTGGCGTCGGGCAAGCTGGACGGTCAGATCCCGCACACCGACCTGCGCAATGAAACCGGCGATCTGGCGCGCGCCATTGCCACGCTGCAGGTGGAGGCTTGTCAACTTGAACGCCAGCGTTGGGTGAAAGCTCACGCCTCGCTCCTGCAAGTCGATCTGCAACAGGCCGAGACACCGCAACAATTGGCCCAGGCTTTTTTCAGCCGCATCGCACCCCGTTTGGGCATGTGCCAAGGGGCGCTTTACGTGCTCTATGAAGGCGCATCACGCCTGCGACTGGTCGGCGGTTATGCGGTGGACAGTGAGCACCCGTTGCCCGCCGAGCTTGAGCTCGGTGAGGGATTGCTTGGCCAGTGCGCACTGGATCGCCAACCCCGTCAGCTTGAGGATCTGCCCGAATCGTTCTGGCATGTGCGCGCGCAGTTGGGCGCAGTTGCCGCCAGCCACCTGATGGTGCAGCCGGTGCTGCGTGGCGAGCGCCTGCTCGGGGTTGTGGAAATGGCTGGCTTTCGCTCGCTGGAGGAGAACGAGGTATTGCTCTTGCAAGAAGTTCTGCCCAGGCTGGCCGGTGCGATGGCCATTATGGAACGCAGCGAGGCAGCCCAGGCGCTGCTGCAGGAAACTCGACGCCAGGCTGACGAAATGGGCGCGCAAACCTTGCAGCTGGAACACCAGGCCAGAGAGCTGGAGGCCCAGCAGTCAGCACTGCGCGCCACCGAGGCCTGGTATCGCGGCATCATCGAGGCAGCACCGGACGGCATGCTGGTGCTGGGGGCCGACGGCCGCATCCTGATGACCAACCCGCAAATGGACACCTTGTTTGGCTACGCCCCCGGCGAGCTGATTGGCGCCAGCATCGAGCGTCTGGTACCGCAGGCTGCCCGTGAGCGCCATGTCAAGTTACGCGACGGCTTCATTGCCAGCGGCGGAACCCGGCAGATGGGTGGCGATCTTGACGATCTGAGCGGGGTACGCAAAGACGGCAGTCTGTTCTCCGTGGAAATCGGCCTTTCTCATCTACCGCGTCTGGAGGGTCGTGGTGTCTGCGTGTGCGCCTCGGTGCGCGACGTGAGTGAACGCCGCGCGATGGAAGCCCGGCTGCGAACCGCCAGCGATCGCCTGAACCTGGCACAAGAGGCAGGTGACATCGGGTTGTTCGACGTCGATCTGGTCAGCGGCACAAATTATTGGACGCCCCAGCTCGAAACCCTGTTCGGACTTGAGCCTGGCGGATTCGGTGGCACGTTGGCGCACTGGAAGGCGCTGATGCATCCCGAGGACGTGGCACGCGTCAGCAGCGCGTTCGAGAGCGCCATCCAGAGTGGCAATGACCGCGTCGAGTTCGACTTCCGGATCGTACGCAAAAACGATGGACGGGTGCGCACGCTGAGGTCGCTGAACCGCTTCTCACGCACGCCTGACGGCAAACCATTGCGCGCCACCGGTATCAACATCGACGTCACCGCACTGGCAGAGGCAAGGGCCGCGGCCGAAGAAGCCACGCAGGCCAAGAGCGAGTTCCTCGCCAACATGAGCCATGAAATCCGTACGCCGATGAACGCCATCATCGGTATGAGCCACTTGGCACTGCGTACCGAACTGGACAAACGCCAGCGCAACTACATTGAAAAGGTCCACCGCTCGGCGGAGAACCTGCTGGGGATCATCAACGACATCCTCGACTTCTCCAAGATCGAGGCCGGCCGGATGAGCCTCGAACAGGTGCCGTTCCGCCTGGAAGACGTACTCGACAGCTTCGCTGCCATGATTGGCCTGAAGACCGAGGACAAGGGCCTCGAGTTGTTGTTCCAGATCTCGCCCGACTTGCCCACGGCACTGCTGGGCGATCCCTTGCGGCTGGGGCAGGTGCTGATCAACCTCGGCAACAACGCGGCCAAGTTCACCGAGCACGGCGAGATCGTGGTCGGTCTGGAACAAGTGGCCGCGCACACGGACAGCGTGGAGCTGCATTTCTGGGTGCGCGATACCGGCATCGGCATGACCGTCGAGCAGTGTTCACGCCTGTTCCAGTCGTTCAGTCAGGCGGACACTTCGATCACCCGCAAGTATGGCGGCACCGGTTTGGGATTATCTATTTCCAAGAAACTGGTTGAGCTGATGGCCGGCCGAATCTGGGTTGAGAGCGAGCCGGGAGTCGGCTCCACGTTCCACTTCCAAGTACAACTCGGCGTACAGCAAAATGTTCTGCCGCGTCGCATGTTCAAGGCTGGCGAGCTGTTGGGCATGCGCGTGCTTGTCGTGGATGACAACAACAGTGCCCGTGAAATTCTCTCGGGGATGGCACGCAGCTTTGGCCTGGAAGTGGATGTCGCGCAGAGCGGTAGTCTGGCGCTGCGTATGTTGGCCGACGCCGAGCACAAGGTCCTGCCTTACGATCTGGTCTTGATGGACTGGCGAATGCCCGGCATGGATGGCATGGAAACCGTGAACAGAATGCATTCCGCCAGTCTGCTGCGCACGCCATCGGTCATCATGGTGACGGCTTTTGGCCGCGAAGAAGCCCGCGAAGAAGCCGAACGCCAGGGCATCCAGCTGCCGGTGGTACTGACCAAACCCGTCACGCCGTCATCGTTGCTCGAAGCCATCGGTGTCGTGCTGGGCAGAGACACGCACAGCGACACTCGGGCTGGCGAACGCTCCCAACACAATGCCAGTACCGTCGCCAGTCTCAATGGTGCGCGGCTGCTCCTGGTCGAAGATAACGAACTGAATCAGGAACTGGCCAGCGAACTGCTGGAGAGCGTCGGAATACGCTTGCGACTTGCCACTCACGGCCAAGAGGCCTTGGATATCCTCGGCGAGGATGGCGACTTCGATGGCGTGCTGATGGATTGCCAGATGCCGGTGATGGATGGCTACACGGCCACCCGGCACATTCGCCAGCAACCGCGCTTCAGCAGTCTTCCGGTGATCGCCATGACCGCCAACGCCATGGACGGTGACCGCGAGCGCGCGCTCGAATGCGGCATGAACGACCATATTTCCAAGCCACTGAATGTCGAAACCATGTTCGCCACAATGGCAAAGTGGATCAAACCAAGAGCCGCTCAAGCACCGCTGAACTCAGGTTTTGCCGATGGCTTGCCAGATCATCTTGAGGGCATTGACCTGGCGGCGGGTCTCGCCACTTGCATGGGGCGGCGGGATCTCTACTTACGTCTGCTCTGCAAGTTTCGCGATACTCAGACAAACTTTACCGAGCAATTCCAGGCCGCACGAATCGATCCGGATCCCGCTGCCGCCGGGCGGCTGGCGCACAGTTTGCGCGGTACCGCCGGCAACCTCGGCGCCAAAGCCGTGGCGCAGGCTTGCGCTTTGTTGGAACAGGCCTGCCAGAACGGCGAGCCGGCGACGGTAGTGCAAGCGCTAGCGACGCAGGTCGAACATTGCTTGCGCCCGACCCTGGCGTCTCTGGCCGACCTTAAGGCGGACAAAACGGCCTCCACGGATGGTGACCGGCTGGACGACTCGGCCATCAGCGAGCAACTGAACAGGCTAATTGTTCTTTTGGACGAAGGTGATACGGCGGCTTTGGACGTGCTGGCGGCACTGCGCAACAGGCCTCTCGATCGAGGGTTGGCAGAGCGTCTGACACTCGTCGCGGCGCAGGTGGAACTGTTCGACTTTGATCGCGCCTTGCAGCTTGTGAAAGCCTGCGATGAAAAAAAAGGGGACTGATTTATTTCCAGAAAATAAATCAGTCCCTTTGTTTGCCTTTATTTGCCCACATTCTTTGCAAGAATTCGTCGCCGGCGGCGGACTCAGAAAGCAAGTGATACCCTAACCAGATGTCCCAACCTGCAGCGAGCTTCAGATCCTGGCGCTCGAAGTCGGGACAGATTGTACCGTCCAAGTCGACGACGACTTCGCCCACGCGTTGAAAGCCCCAGACATTAACCAGTTTGCTTTCCAGCGCCTGCCAGTCGGCATCCGACAACTCACCGAATTCGATGAGTAAATGACCATTTGCAGCTTGCAGGAGATTCATAGGTTTGCGCCGGCGAGGGGTATAGGGTCGATTGGGAGCTTGCATTCAAGTAACCGGGCAACGTTAACAAGGAGCATTCATGTGGGCCATTAGCATTGATCGCGATAGCGTGCATGCAGGGGATGATCTGGAAAGTCATAGAACATCAATCGAGCTTGATCCAACGTTAACACTGCGCACATTGTTCGAAGCGATCCGAGGTATGGGTTACTTGCCTGCCATCAGTGGAGGCAAGGCGACGTGGATTATATGTACGTCTGGCAAACACATTGGTGTTTTAGCTCAGCAATGGCTAGAACCCAAATTGACGATCCCCGCCGAGAGCACTCTGAGCCAGTATTTTGCAGATTCCGAACCTCGCCTGCTGTTCAAATATTGGTGCCAGATAGACCCTGACCATGTCTTTTCACAGATCAATGCTGGACTTGAACCACCGTCCCGATTTTAGGATGGGCAGGAGGTTTCCTATTCATCAAGGAGCTGAATTGTCTGCTTGGGGTCAAAAGCGGTCGTCGGCGATATTTCTCGAGCGACTGCTTTCGGCCAAGAACGGACATCCATATGGGTAGATTTCAGCTCGCAGCAGCCTCCAGAACGGTAGTTACACCAGCTTTTCGATAGAAATCGAGGTGGCTTGAATCGTGATATCTCCAAAATCACCTTCAAGGAATAAAACATTATCAACGATGCTTATCCCTTCAAGCTCTCCGAGCCCGCTGTGGTTTTGAACGTAAAGAGCGCCGAGTCTGATAGCCAGCTCCGTGCCGTCCGCGTTCCATGCCATCAGTTTTTTTTTGGTCCCGTCATCCAGTCTCACAACTATCTCAAAATAGCGATGGGCTTGGTCCACTGTGATCGACAAGACACTGCTTTCTTCAAGTGCACGAACATCCATCATGAAGCTTCTTTCGATTAAATCCGCATCCTACTACAGACCAGTTTCGGCGAATGAATGCGCCCGAAACGAATTTCCACTTTTGGTCAATTACAGCCCCTCAACCCTTCAACGACATCGGCCTGTCCCCTCCCGGAGGCAAGCCAAACAACCTGCGCACCCGATTAAGAAACGCCCCATAGGGTCGCCCCAGCACCAGCATCATCACGGCCGCGCCAAGTGTGCCGCGCACCAGGCCTTCTCCCGATGCGCCACTGAAGGCAATGATCGCTGCATAGATCGGCACTTGAAAACTGACCAGGGCGATGCTGTCCCAGAGCAACCTCGACAACCGACCCTGACCGGCGCGCGTCATTACCCAATCGCGCCAGACACCGTAAGGTCGCGCGACTGGAATCATCAGCGCCGCGCCCAGCAGGCGCGCGTGCAGAACCTGATCCCAGGTCATGCCAGCAATGAAGCGTTCATTGATGATGCCGGTGGCAGTGAAAAACAGGATCAGCGCCGTGGTGTCTGCGGTAAATGCAGTCCGACGCATTGGCCGTTGCAGGCGTTGCGGCACCTCAACTCTCCTTTCATGGCTTGAGCATTGATCTTTCCTCAGCTAAACGCCGGCGCTTCTTCGTGCTGTGACAGCGGCTGCACCGCGAGGTGCGGCGATTCGCCGAAGTACTCGATCAGCAGTTCGGTGAGCACGCGGATCTTGCGCGCGGGATGCGGGCCTGGCGCGCGAAGGAGGTATGCACCGGCGGGGGGCGGTGGATGGTTGGTCATGATCGGCACGAGTGCGCCCGAGGCGATGTGTTCGTGGGTGAGGCAATCGGGCAAGTAGGCGACGCCGAGGCCGGCAGTCGCGGCCGCGGCGAGCGCGGTGCCGTTGTCTGCTTTGAAGCGCCCTTGCGGGCGAACCGTGATGACCTTGTCAGCCTCCATGAATTGCCAGGCTTCGGTACCTTGCATGAGCGCCTGATGGGCGTGCAGTTCGTCCGGGGTTTCGGGTGCGCCGTGCGCTTTGATGTAGTCGGGGCTTGCGACGAGCTTGGTGTAGACCGGGCCGATACGCCTTGCGATCAAATTGGAGTCCTGCAGATAACCCACGCGAATGGCGCAATCGTAGCCCTCGGTGATGAGGTCAACGAAGCGATCGCTGTAGCAGGTCTGCATATGCAATTGAGGGTGACGGCGAGCCATTTCCGCCAGCACCGGGGCGAAGTGCGTCGGCCCGAACGACAACGGCACTGCTACGCGCAAGCGACCGCGCAGGGCGCCGGCGGGCAGGATGGTTTCCTTGGCGATGTCGATTTCGCTGCAAACCCGGGCGGCGTAATCGCGGAACGTCGCGCCGGCCTCGGTGAGGGACGCCCCGCGAGTGGAGCGTGCGAGCAGTTGCACGCCGAGTTCCGCCTCAAGCCGGACCAGCCGTCGGCTGACGATTGATTTCGAGACCCCGAGCCGCAGCGCCGCCTGTGAAATGCCCCCGGCATCCGCCACTTCGACGAAGGTTTGCAGTTCTTCGATATCCATTCTCGTGTTCCCCTTGGCGCGACACAGTTCGCCTCGGGATGCTACTACTGCCGCGAACAGGGGAACAGCACAATGGGTTTTCCAGGCACGGCGTCACTCGCGTGTGCTCTGGAATCACAAACCGCACGGGCTCCGGCCGTTTCACCGACGTGCGTTACCCATACAAAAGGACCTGCAAATGGCAAGCGAAGCAATCCGCAACCCTCACACCGATCAACTGCTGACGCCCGAGAACTCAGCATTGATTGTCATCGACTATCAACCGGTTCAGGTGTCCTCGATCCGCTCGATGCCACGGGATGAACTGGTCTTCAACATCACCAGCGTTGCGAAAGCGGCGGTCAATTACAACCTGCCGATCATCCACTCGACCGTGAATGTCGCGACGGGCCGCAACAAACCGCCGATTCAAGAGTTGCAAGCGGTACTCGGCCATCTGCCAACCTATGACCGCACGTCGATCAACAGTTGGGAGGACACCGAGTTCAAACAGGCGGTCAAAGCGCTCGGGCGCAAGAAACTGATCATGACCGCGCTGTGGACCGAAGCCTGCCTGGCCTTTCCGGTACTCGACGCGATTCAGGAAGGCTATGAGGTTTATGTGCCGATTGATGCCGTGGGCGGCACGTCGCTCGCCGCGCATGAGGCGGCGTTGCGCCGAATGGAGCAGGCGGGCGCGAAGCTCATCAGCCGCGTGCAAATGTACTGCGAACTGCAGCGCGACTGGGCGCGAGAGGTGACCGTGCCGGGGTTTATGGGCGTGTTCGAAAACTTCGACGGCATCAACGCTGAAAAGGCGCTCCAGGAGGCTGGCAAAAAGGCCTGATTAGCGGGCCATTGTTAAACGGTGGCGCTGGCAATCGCCCGCGCTGCCTTTATTTGGCTTTTTTCAACGCCTGAAAATAATCTGAACGGCCTCGGAACCTGCTCGCCTAATGATTAGCTTGTGGTCAATCGCACAGGCGCTGTGTCAATCACGGCACACTCCGAGAGGTGGTCAACGTGGCTAAAGACGAAAAGAAAAGCAAAGACAAAGGTGACGCTTCGAAAGCCAGCAAGGATTTGAAAGACAAAAAGTCATCACCTGCGAAGAAATCAGCAGCGGCTTCGGCGCTTTCGAAGTCCTCCGACAAGGACAAGAAAGACAAGAAAAAAGACGCCGAGCCCAAGAAGTCTGCTAAGAAAGCCGATAGCAAGCCTGAGAAGGCCAAGGATTCAAAGAAGGCTGATAAGCCGGCTAAAAAGAAAAAGTGATCTTGAAGGCAATAAAAAACCCGGCATTCGAACCGGGTTTTTTATCGCCTGTAATCAGGACGTTCAGAGCGCCGCTTTTACCTGCAAACCAAACACCAACGCATTATCGATGTCCTGCCCGGAAAACGCGCCGGGCTCGATGATGTACTGCACATTCGGGCGCAGGGTCAGCCAAGGCGTGGCCTGATAACCGTAGCCGAGTTCGATCAATTGCTCGGCGCTGTCCAGGTTCGGGAACGCTGTGCCGTTATTCAATGCGGCGTCCTGCTGCACGTCGCGGCTGCGCGGGTTCGGCACGGCGCGGCCATAACCCAGGGCGACGGTGTCACGCGGGCGACCCTCGAACGGTTTGTACAAAACCACGCCGGTGCCATACCACTTGCTGAACGGCGAGGCCGCTTCGCTGGCCGCCGAGTATTGGCCGAAGGCATGCAGGCTGCGGCCCTCGGACGTCGGCGAGCTCCAGACGGCCTGATCGATCAGCAGGTAATGACCGCCGCGACCGGAGACTTCTTTGTCACTGCCGATGCGTTTTACATCAGAGCTGTCGTAGTAGTAGCCGAGCTTGTATTCGCCGGGCAGGGTGCCTGCGTGTTTGTACACCAGCTCGATCGGCACCACGGTGCCGGTGGTGTGTTTAGGGTCAAGGTGCCAGGCACGGCTGGAGTTGCCGTTGCTTTCCGGGTCGACGTTGAACGCGGCCACGCGCAGTTGCCAGGAGGACGACAGGTCGTATTTCACCCGCACGCCGAGGCGCGCGTTGGGGTAGTTGGTCCAACCGCTGCCGCCGGACATGTTCAGCGGATGGCCGCAGAAACCTGCGTTCATGAAGTTGCACAGAATGCCGCTGTCGAGGCCGCCGAGGTCGTTGCCCATGGCCATGTAACCGAGTTTCACGTTGAGCGCCGGGGTAAACAGGCTGCGCTCGTAACTCAGTTCGGTCAGGCGCGTGTACAGGCCACCGTAGTTTTCCTGGATCGGCAGACGGTTGCCGACGAGGTCTTCCGAGGCGCTGTTGCCGCGGCGGTCGTTGATGGTCAACTGGACCTTGCCGGCATTGTCGACGCCGTACAGTTTGCTCAGGTCGAACTGCACGCCGAGTTTGATGTTCTGCGAGTAGCGCGCCGAGCGGTGCAGGCCGCCGTCGGCGTTGTAGGCCATTTCACCGCTGTAATCGCCGGTGAACTTGATGCCTTGTTCATCCATCTGGTGACGCAAGCCACCCCAGTCACCGGTGAGGGTGCTGCGGGTCAACAGATCGGAATCGTTGTCGGCCAGCGCGGGGAGGGCGGTGGTGCAAGCGAAGCCCAGCAACAGGCCTTTGAACAGGTCGGAACGGGAAAAACCAACAGCCGATAGCATGTAAATCTTCCTGCAGAAAACATGAGCAATAGGGGGAAAGCAACGCGGCACCCGAAGGTGCCGCGCTTTACGTGGACACCGTGATTTACGGCAGGGCGTAAGCCATCACGTAGTCGCCACGATCGGTCGACTGACGCGCACCACCGGCGGTGATGACGATGTATTGCTTGCCGGTTTTCGGCGAAACATAGGTCATCGGGCCGCCCTGACTGCCGACTGGCAGACGTGCTTTCCAGACTTCTTCACCGTTGCCGCTGTTGAATGCGCGCAGGTAGAAGTCCTGGGTGCCGGCGATGAAGATCAAACCACCTTGGGTCGACAGGGTGCCGCCGAGGGTTGGCAGACCGATCTTGATCGGCAGGTGCATGCGGATGCCCAGTGGACCGGTGTCTTCAACGGTGCCGACCGGAACCTGCCAGGCGATTTTCTGGGTCTTCATGTCGATGGCGGTCAGCGTGCCGAACGGCGGCGCCTGGCAAGGAATGCCGGCTACCGACAGGAAGCGGTTTTTGTTCACGGCGTAAGGCGTGCCTTTCAGCGGTACGGCGCCCATGCCGGTGTTCAGCGCTTCACCACCGCCAGCCGCCTGGCCTTTGTTCTGCGACGGAATCATCTGAATCCACAGACCCAGACGCATGTCGTTGACGAAGATAAAGCCGTGCACCGGGTCAGTGGAAATGCTGCCCCAGTTCATGCCGCCCAGCGAACCCGGGAAGCTCAGCGATTTGTCCATGCCCGGCGCGGTGTACAGGCCGTCGTAGCGCATGCCTTTGAAGTCGATGCGGCAGAGCAACTGATCGTACGGAGTAGCGCCCCACATGTCCGATTCGGTCAGGTGCTGAGCACCGATTTCTGGCATGCCCACCGATTTCGGCTGGGTAGGGGAGTACGGTTCGTTGGGGATGTTCGCCGCTTTCACCGGTACTTCTTTAACGTCGGTCAGCGGTTTGCCGGTGGCACGGTCGAGCACGTAGATCTGCCCGGCCTTGGTGCCGATGACCAGCGCCGGAACGGTTTTGCCGTCCTTGGTGAAGTCGATCAGGCTCGGCTGCATCGGCAGGTCGAAGTCCCAGAGATCGTTGTGTACGGTCTGGAACACCCAGCGCTCGTCACCGCTGGTGGCGTCCAGCGCGAGGATCGAAGCACCGTAGGTGTGATCGAGTTTGCTGCGCTCGACACCATAGATGTCGGTCGACGAACTGCCCATCGGCAGGAACACGGTGTTGGTGGCCGGGTCGTAGGACATCGGCGCCCAGCTGTTCGGCGTGCTGCGCACATAAGTGCTGCCGTCGGCCGGTGCGTTTTTATCCTGCGGGTTGCCCGGGTCGAAGGCCCAACGCATGGCGCCGGTGATCACGTCGAAACCACGGATCACGCCGCCGGGCATGTCGGTTTGCACGTTGTCAGCTACGCGACCGCCAACCACCACGGTGGTACCGGCCATCAGTGGCGCGGAGGACAACTGGTAGTAGCTGTCCGGCACGTTACCCAGACCGGACTTCAGATCCACCTGGCCGTTGTTGCCGAAACCCTGGCAGAACTCGCCGGTGTCAGCATCGACCGCGATCAGGCGCGCATCAATGGTGTTGGTCAGCAGACGACGCTGGCAATTGCCGGCCGGCGCAGGCTTGGCTTCGATGATTTTCGAATTGGCCGGCTGAGCGATGGCGGCGGTGGCGTCGAAATAAGCCATGCCACGGCAACGCTGCCAGACTTTCGACTGAGCGTTGATCGCGTTTTTCCACAGTTCTTTACCGGTGTCGGCATCCAGCGCAATCAGGTTGTTGTGCGGGGTGCAGATGAACACCTTGTTGCCGACCTGCAGCGGAGTGAGCTGATCTTCAGCACCATTGCCATCGCTCTCGGCGACGTCACCGGTGTGGTAGGTCCACGCCACTTTCAGCTTGTCGACGTTGCTGCGGTTGATCTGGTCCAGCGCAGCGAAGCGGCTGCCACCTTCGGTATTCCCGTAGTGCGCCCAGTCTTTCTGCGCCTTGTCCGGCTCGACCGGAGTCAGGCCCGGGCCGGTGCCAGTAGCGGCAACGGTAGGGTGAGCGACGAACATGTTGCCGGCCGCCACAACCACGCCGACCGCCAGCACCGCAGCCACGGCGTAAGCGCCGCGACCCGCAACGCCACCGCTGGCACGCTTGAGCAGCGGATAAACCAGCGCCACGACCAGGCCGATCACACTGAACATGAACAGGCGCGAGAACACCGGCCAGAACACCAGCCCGGCATCGCTCACTGCCCAGATCGCAGTCCCGACCAGGAACGCGGCGAACAGCCACGCACCGGCCAGCTTGAAGCGCGCGATCAACAGACCGGAAACGGTCATGACCAAGCCACCCACCAGGAAGTACCACGAGCCTCCCAAGCTGACCAACTTCACGCCGCCCGCAGCCAGCGCCAAGCCGAGCAGGGCGATGACGACGCCCAGCCCGACCAGAATGAATTTTGATATGCCCGAGAGGCGTTGACTCTGCTTCACGTTGAGTGTCCCGTTGAAATGAGGCGCGCATTATATAATTAGGTAACTATCTAGTTAAATCACTAATTCAGTAATAAAGCGTTGCTCGTTGTTGAATAACGCGCCGGAGCCGGAACTGGCGTGCTCAGTGGGTCGAACAGGTTTGCGGAGTGTCGGCGAAAGACGCGGTTATGTCAGGAAAGATGTGGGTTATGACAGCTCTCCCACAGCGCCATGTTCAGTCAACGCTCAGCGGTCAGCCGACGCACGGCATTAAAAGGCAGCTTAGACCACGAAATCTTGCAGCGTCGGTGATCAGTCACGCCCCCTGACGGCTTCTGATCAACTCATAAGCCCGGCGCACCAGCGGGTTCACGGTGTTGGGGCGGATCCACAGGTGATAGGTCACGTCCGGCAACCGTGGCAACCCGTCGGTTTCACCCAGTACGCGCATGTCCGGCCCGAGCATTTCCATACTCCGCGCCGTGACGCCGAGACCCGCGCGTGTCGCCGCTTTGATCCCGATCAGATTGGAAGCCAGATACGCCTGACGCCATGGGATGTTCGCGCGTTCCAGCGCTTCCAGTGCGTAGCGTCGATAGATGCTCGGCTCGTCCACCAGAATCAACGGCAAGGGTTCGCCGGGGTTATGGATGTACTGCGCCGAGCAAATCCACCACACCGGCGAAGTGCGCAGGGCGAAGCCTTCGAGGCTGGCGTCCTGGCGGGTGGAAATGACCATGTCGATCTTGCCGCGGTGCAAGTCTTCCATCAGAAACGGACTGCGACCGACGTCGATCTCAAGCCGCAGGCGCGGGGCCGAGCGGGCGATGTGGCTGAGCATCGGCGGCAGGATGGTATCGGCGATGTCGTGGGGCGAGCCGATGCGCAACACGCCGCTCAGAGTGCTTTCGCGCAGACCATTGAGTGCCTCGTCGTTGAGCAGAAGCATTTGCCGCGCATTGCGCAACAACTGCAATCCAGCCTCGGTGAGTTGTTTTTGCCGCCCGCGCTTCTCGAACAGACTCACGCCGACCAGTTGCTCCAGGCGCTGCATGTGCTGGGTGACCGACGACTGCGTGCGCGCCAGTTGTGCGCCGGCCTCGGCAAAACTGTGGTGATCCACAACAGCAATAAAGGTGCGCAGCAATTCGAGGTCGAGGGTGGATGATGTCGACATGGCCATTCCTGTTGGCTGTTTTATATCAATACGGCAACGCTAAACATTACAGATGTTGATGTGTTTCTGTCGATGGCTTGAATTGACCAATCCAGACTCCCAGTAAACACAGGGCTCAAAGGCTTATACCAAAAGTCGCAATACGCCGAGTTATAACGATATTAGATATTTGAATTTCCGTTACACCTGCGCGGTACATAGGATGCCCTCACACAGATCGGGGTACGCCGATCAACCATCTGGGGGAAGTTCATGTTGCTCAAGCGCACGCCTGTTAAACAATGGTTGCCCGTGGTAATGGGCGCTCTGATCGCGCTGGCCGGCAGTGCGAGTGCCCATGCCGATGCGACGCTGGAGAAGATCGAGCAGCGTCATCAGTTGATGGTCGGCGTGTTGCTGTCCGGTGGCCCGTTCGGCGGGATTGATCCTGCCACGCAGAAGCCGCGAGGCCTGAACGTTGAACTCGCGCAGGAGTTGGGCCGTCGCCTCGGCGCTGAAGTGCAACTGGTGCCGGTCCTGCCCGCCAACCGCGTGCAGTTTCTCCAGCAAGGCAAAGTCGATTTGTTGATTGCCAACATGGAGTGGACCGCCGAGCGCGGCGAGATCCTCGGCTTCGTACCGACGCCGTTCTATCGCGTCGGTGGCACCGCCGCTGTACTCAAGGACAGCAAGATCACCCGCTGGGAAGATCTGAAAAACCAAGCAGTCTGCACCTCGCAGGGCAGCAGTTACGTCAAGCCGCTGACCGATTTGGGCGTGGAGATCAAAGCCTTCAAGAGCTCGTCGGAATCGTTGCTCGCCTTGCGTGGCAACAACTGCGTCGCGGCGGTGCATGACGCCACGCTGATCAATCCGCTGCTCGCCGACTCCGCCGAATGGCAGGGCTATCGAGCAATCAGTCCCGAACTCAACCCCGCACCGTCGGTGATCTGGACCCGTCGCGGCGAAAGCGACACCCAGGCCAGGCTCGATCCGATCATCCAAGACCTGCATCGCAGCGGCTGGCTGATTGAAGCCCAGACCCGCAACCACATCACCCCCGCATCACCTGCGCTGGTGGAACTGCAAAAGCAGTTTCAAGCCAACGGCGCCTGATCGCCCACGTTTTCCACGGTCCATCGTGCTGCGCGATGGCCTTGCAAGGTAGTCGTGCATGAACCGTCATTTCTCCGCAAGAAATCTGCTAACCCTGTGCCTGGCGGGGTGTGCCGGTATGGTCGCCAGCCTCGCCCAGGCCGATGCGACGCTGGACAAGATCGAGCAACGCCACGCCATCAGCGTCGGGGTGATTCTCAGCGGCCCGCCGTTCGGTACGATCGAGCCGAAGACCGGCGAGCACCTGGGCTACAACGTCGAACTGGCCAAGGGCATTGCCAAGGCACTGGGCGTCGAAGCCAAAACCGTCTCCGTGCTGGCACCCAATCGCGTGCAGTTCTTGCAGCAGGGCAAGGTCGATATCCTGATTGCCAACATGCAGTTCACCGATGAGCGCGCCGAGATTCTCGATTACGTGCCCACGCCTTACGAGGAGGTCGGTGGCGCGGCGTTGATTCGAAAGGGTGTGGGCATTACCCAATGGACCGATCTCAAGGGCAAACCGGTGTGCGTGTCGCAGGGCAGCAATTTCATCAAGCCTTTGCAGGAAACCTACGGTGCCGAGATCAAGGCGTTCCGCAGTCAGTCGGAATCGCTGCTGTCGCTGCGCGGCAATGGTTGTGTGGCAGCAGTGCATGTCAGCCCGACCATGCATGCATTATCAAGCGATGCCGAGTGGTCCGGTTATGAAACGCCGCTGCCGAACGATCTGATTCCGTCCAACTCAGTGATCTGGCTACGCAAGGGCGAGCACGATACCCAGGCGAAACTCGATGCCATCGTCCGTGACTGGCACCGCAGTGGCTGGCTGATCGAACTCGGCGAGCGCACCGGCATGGCACCGTCGCAGGCCTTGCGTGACTTGCACGAGCAGTACCGCAATGCAGCGCCGTTGGCGGCGCAACCATGAGCCGGGCATTGTTCGAAGCGTTGCAGCAACTGCTCGGCGCCAACCATGTACAGAGCAGCGAAGACGCGGCGGCGTACCTGACTGACAAACAGGGCCGGTATGTCGGGCAAGTCATTGCCGCTGTACACCCGGCAAGTACCGAGGAAGTCGCGGCGGTAGTGCGTGCCTGCGTGGCACGGGACACCCCCATCGTGGTGCAGGGCGGTAACACCGGTCTGATGGGCGGCGCCACGCCGGACGCCAGCGGTTACGCCGTTCTGTTGCTGCTTGATCGCCTGAATCGGGTGCGCTCGGTGGACACCGATAACGACACCCTGACCGTCGAGAGCGGCTGCATTCTGCAAAACGTTCAGGACGTTGCCCGTCAGGCCGGACGCTTGTTCCCACTGAGTCTGGGCGCCGAAGGCAGTTGCACGATTGGCGGCAATCTGGGCACCAATGCCGGCGGCACTGCCGTGTTGCGCTACGGCAATACCCGCGAACTGACCCTGGGCCTGGAAGTGGTGACCGCTGAGGGCGAAATCTGGAACGGTCTGCGCGGTTTGCGCAAGGACAATACCGGTTACGACCTGCGCGATCTGTTTATTGGCAGCGAAGGCACACTCGGCATTATCACCGCGGCGACGCTGAAGCTGTTCCCGTTACCCAAGGCGCAAGCCACGGCGTTGCTGGCCTTCGACTCCCTCGCTCAAGCGGTGACATTCCTTTCCCATGCACGCGCTGGTTTCGGCGCCAGCCTCACGGCGTTCGAACTGCTCAGCGCCGAGTGTCTGGCGTTGTTACGCGAGCAGTTTCCCGAAGGGCCGCAACCGTTTCTCGGCGTCAGTCTGCCGTGGTTCGCCTTGCTCGAACTGTCGGATAACCACAGCGAAAGCCATGCGCGCGAAGCGTTTGAAGAGGTGCTCGGCGAAGCGTTCGAAAACAGCTTGCTCGCCAACGCATTGATCGCCGAAAGCCTCGCTCAGAGCGAAGCGCTATGGCTGCTGCGGGAAAACATGAGCGAGGCGCAGAAGCGCGCCGGACGCAACATGAAGCACGACATTTCGGTGCCGATCTCCCAAATCGTGGCGTTCGTCGCGCACACCGATGCGTTGTTGCAAACGCATTTCCCCGGCGTGCGTCATTTCACCTTCGGTCATTTGGGCGACGGCAACCTGCATTACAACGTGGCGCACCCGCTGGACTCGACCGTCGAGGCGCACATGGCCAACTACGCCGCATTGGGCGAGCTGGTCCATGACAGCGCCCATGCCCACGGCGGTTCGATCAGCGCCGAACACGGTATCGGTCAGCGCAAACGGGACATGCTTGAACGCTATAAAAGCCCGGTCGAGCTGAACCTGATGCGGCGGATCAAGCAGGCGCTGGACCCGAAAAACCTGCTTAATCCCGGTAAAGTCGTGGAGGTGATTGCGCCATGAACCTGCGCCTGTCCCGACGTGTGCAACGCGTCTCGCTGTCGGCCAATGCCGCCGCCAAATCCCGCGCGACTGAATTGCGTGAGGCCGGTCGCGACATTCTCGACCTGACCACCGGCGAGCCGGATTTCGACACCCCCGAACACATCAAACAAGCCGTCTATGCCGCCATCGCTGCCGGGGCGACCAAGTACACGCCAACCCCCGGCGTGAAAGCCTTGCGCCTGGCGGTGCAGCGCAAACTGCAACGAGAAAACCGTCTCGACTATCCGCTGGCCGACATCGTGATCGCCAACGGCGCCAAGCAGATCATCTTCAACGCGTTCGCCGCGACCCTGGATGACGGCGATGAGGTACTGGTGCCGACACCGTATTGGCCGTCGTTTCCGGACAGTGTGCGGTTCAATGGCGGCGAGCCGGTGTTTATCGCGTGCGGACTTGAGCAGGGCTGCAAGCTCAGCGCCGAGCAACTGCAACAGCACATCGGCGAACGGACCCGCTGGCTGATCCTCAACGGTCCCGGCAATCCGAGTGGCGCGGTGTACAGCGTGGCTGAGCTGCAAGCGATCGCTGCCGTTCTGCGCCGTCATCCGCAGGTGCTGATCCTGTTGGATGAACTCTACGAACACATTCGCTTTGACGGTCAACCGGCACAGAGCCTGCTCAATGTGGCGCCCGATCTGCAAGCGCGTTGTCTGCTGGTCGGCGGCGTCTCGAAAACCTACGCAATGACCGGTTGGCGCATCGGTTTCGGCGCCGGCCCGCAAGTGCTGACCGAGGCCATGGCGGTCGTACAGTCGCAATCGACTTCCGGTGCGTCCTCGGTGGGGCAAGCCGCCGCACTGGCAGCTTTCGACGGAGGCCTGGATTTCTTGCCGGAACAGGTGGCGGCTTATCACTGGCGTCGGGATTTGCTGGTGAACGCCTTGCGCGACATCGACGGCCTGGAAGTGCTTGAGCCGCAGGGCGGTTTCTTTGTGTTTGTCCGCTGCGCCGGTCTGCTCGGGCGTTATCGCCCGGACGGTGTGCGCCTGAACAATGACGCGGATGTCGTCGCGTATTTACTGGATGAGGGTGTCGCGGCTGTGGCGGGCAGTGCTTATGGCTTGTCGCCGTGGTTTCGCCTGTCAATCGCCACCGGGACCGACAACGTGGCTGAAGCCGGGCGCCGCATCGCTCATGCCTGCCGACAATTGCGGGGCGCCACATGAATCACTGGCTGGAAATGTTCGTCCACTGGACCGCCGGTTTCGGTCTCAATTACAGCTTCCTGCTCGACGCCTATCAGCGCGGCACGTTGGCACAGGGCGCATTGACCACGGTGTGGCTGTGCCTGTTGACCATCGTCGGCAGCTTGCTCGCCGGTGTCGGCCTGGCGGCAATGCTGACCTCAGGCAAACCGTGGCTGGCCAGACCGGCACGGGTATTTGTCGAAGTCACCCGCAACACACCGACGCTGGTGCAGCTGTATTGCGCGTTTCTGGTGCTGAACATGTTGTTGACCCAAGCCGTCGGCGCGGCGAATCCGCTGACGCCGTTCGCCTGGGTGGTGATCGTGATCTCACTGCACAAAGGCGCTTTTCATGCCGAGGCGTTGCGCGCCGGCATTGAGGCCGTGCCCGCGGTGACGCTGGAGGCTGCCAGCTCTCTGGCGTTCAACAGCCGTCAGTTGTTGTGGAACGTGCAACTGCCGTTGGCTCTGCGTTTTGCCTTGCCGTCACTGATCAACAACCTGATTGATCTGGTGAAGATGACCGCCGTGGCCTCGGCGATTGCCGTCGGCGATATCACCTACGCGGCGATCATGATCTGGACCCAGAGCGACAACGTGCTGGAGCTGATGATTTTGATCCTGAGCTTTTTCGGCCTGCTGAGTTTTACCGTCAATTGTGTGGGGCGCTACCTCGAAGCGCGCCTGAGGATGCCCGGCTATGGCCATTGAATCATCCGTTGCCGCGCCGCTGACCTGGCCGCGTCGACACCTCGGCAAGTTGCTGCTGGCGGCCGGTACTGTGCTCTGGCTGGTCTACTTCACCCCACAAAGTCCGGTGCTCAAAGCGCTGCTGCAATGGTCGCCGGCGCTGGCCACAGGCTTTGCGCAGAACATTCTGATCAGTCTGGTCGCCATCGGCCTGGGATCGGTGCTGGGGTTGCTGGTGGGCGCCCTGGCCTTGTCGCCATTGCGCTTGCTGCGCCTGCCGGCGCGAATCTGGGTGCAGATTTTCCGCAATGCACCGTGGCTGGTGTTGATCTACTTCACCACTTACGTGTTTCCGTTTGAGATCCACATCGGCAGCACGTATGTGTCGTTCCCGGACTGGGTCAAGGTGACCATCGGCCTGGCCTTGCCGGCCAGCGCCAACGTTGCGGAAATCTTCCGCGGCGCGATTGCTTCGATCCCCAGCACCCAGTGGGAAGCCGCGCGTTCGCTGGCCTTCAGCCGAGGGCAGATCTTTTGCTCGATCATCCTGCCGCAATGCTTCAAGCGCATGTTGCCGCCGTGGATGAACCTGTATGCCGTCATCACCATGGGCACCGCGCTGGCCTCACTGGTTGGCGTACACGACGTGATTGATACCGCGCAAATCGCCAGCAACACGGTAAACATGACCGGTTTTACCGTGGTGATTTACCTGAGTCTGCTGGCGTTGTTCTTCGCCTATTGCTACCCGATTTCCCGTCTCACCCAACGCCTGGAGCGACGTTATGCCTTCTATTGAAACCGTCGCCGAGCCCCTGATCAGCCTGCGCGATCTGCACCTGTCGTTCGGCAGCAACCCGGTGCTCAAGGGCATCGATCTGGATGTCCATCGTGGTCAGGCGGTGTCGATCATCGGCCCGTCCGGCTCCGGCAAATCGACCATTTTGCGTTGCATCACCGGTCTGCTGCAGCCGCAGCGCGGCACGATCCGCGTGGGCAACACCGAGGTGCACACATTGGCTCAGGAGGCCCAGCGCATCGAATTGCGCAAGCAGGTCGGGTTTGTCTTTCAGCAGTACAACCTGTTCCCGCACTTGTCGGTGCTGGAGAACCTGGTGATCGCGCCGCGCAAAGTCCTGGGCCGCAGCCGGATCGAGGCGGAAAAAGAAGCGCGTGCCTTGCTCGCCAAAGTGCGTATGGAGCACAAGGCCGATGCCTTTCCCGGGCAACTTTCCGGTGGTCAGCAGCAGCGCGTGGCGATCGCCCGGGCGTTGGCAATGCGCCCGGAACTGATTCTGTTCGACGAAGTGACCTCGGCCCTCGACCCGGAAACCGTTGGTGAGGTGTTGACGGTGATTCGTGAGCTGACCGAAGAGGGCATGACTTGCGTGCTGGTGACCCACGAGATGCGTTTCGCCGAAGAAATCAGCGACATCGTCTACTTCACCGAAAACGGCGTGATCGTCGAACACGGCAGCGCCGCGAAGATTTTTCAACACCCGGACAGCGAGCGCACGCAAACCTTTTTGCGCCATGCCTTGGGCGATCCGGGGCGCCGTCCTGTCGTCGCCAATGACCCCTATCTGCTGACCAATCTGGGTCGCTACAGCCTGTCCGTCTGACACCGAGGAGCCTGTTCATGAGTACCGAAAACCGTGCCGCCGTCGTTGAGGATTTTCTGCAGAAAATCCGTGTGATCAATCAACGTGGCGTCGACCGCGCCGCGCTGGCAGAAATTGTTGTCCTGCTCGAAGACCTTGCCGAACGGCGTGATCTGTTCAACTTCGAGGCATTTCCCGCGCCGGTGCCGGGGCAGGGCAGCACGGCGTTTCGCTACCGTCTGAATGATGATGGCGACACACCGACGCTGTATCTGAACTCGTTGTTGCCAGGCAAGAGCACCATCCCCCACAACCACGAAACCTGGGCGATCATCAGCGCGGTCGAAGGCGAGGAAATCAATTACGTTTACCGTCGCGATGACGAAGGCCGCGAACCGGGGTTCACCACGTTGCACTTGCAAGAAGAGGTGATCGTGCAGCCCGGCGTCTCAATCGCATTTCTCGGTGAAGACCTGCATGGCATTCGTGTCGAAGGCGAGCAGGCCACCTTGCATTTTCACCTCTACGGTTTGCCGCTGGAGTCGCTGAACGGCCGTTATGGCGTCGAAGCCGATGGGCGCATTCTCAATTACAACGCCTCGCAAATGGCGCCGTCGATCAAGGCCTACGCATGATCGACATCGCGGCCAATGAGCGCTCGCCGGCGCTTCAATAATTTCTTTTTTCGGAAATCCCATGAGCCAGACCGTAACCCCGGAGCGATTGCAGCAGTGGTTGTTCGATGGACAGGAAATCGCCCTGTTCGATGTGCGGGAGCATGGCCAGTATGGCGAAGCTCACTTGTTTTTCGGGGTCAATCTGCCCTATAGCCGATTGGAACTGGAGGTCGGGCGCCTGGCGCCTAACCCTCAGGTGCGACTGGTGATTTATGACCAGAATGGCGGGGATGTGGCGGCACGTTGCGCTCAGCTTTTGCAAACGCTGGGTTACAGCCGCGTGCACGTGCTCGTCGGGGGTGCCAACGGCTGGCAGGCGGCCGGTTATCAATTGTTCGCCGGGGTGCATGTGCCGTCCAAGGCGTTCGGCGAATTGGTCGAGGAGGCTGCGCATACGCCGCATGTCACCGCCACGCAGTTGGCCGAATGGCAGGCGCGGGGTGAGCCGCTGGTGGTGCTGGACGGACGGCCGTTCGACGAATACCGCAAGATGACCATTCCCGGTTCGGTCTGCTGCCCGAATGGTGAGCTGGGTTATCGCGTACAGGATCTGGTGCCGGACGACAGCACGCCGATCGTGGTCAATTGCGCCGGGCGGACCCGCAGCATCATCGGCGCCCAGACCTTGATCAATCTGGGCGTGAAGAACCCGGTTTACGCGCTGGAGAACGGCACGCAAGGCTGGTACCTCGAAGACTTCCAGCTGGAGCACGGCAGCACTCGGCGCTATGCCGATGCGGTGTCTTCGCAGACCTTGCCAAAACAACGTCTCGCCGCCACGCGAGTGGCCGAGCAGGCAGGCGTGAAAACGGTGGTCGCTGCGCGGGTTCGGCAATGGGCGAAGGAGGGCGCACGCAGTCTGTTTCTCTGTGATGTGCGCACTGCCGAGGAATTTGCCGCTGGCAGCCTGCCGGGTGCGCAACACACCCCGGGTGGGCAGTTGATTCAATCGACGGATCTGTACATCGGCGTGCGTCAGGCGCGGTTGGTGTTGCTTGACAGCGATGGTGTGCGCGCGCCGATTGTCGCGAGTTGGCTGCGACAACTGGGCCATGAGGCTTATGTGCTGGCAGGCGGGGTCAACAGTGATCTGGCGTTGCCGGTGCATGAGGCTCCGGCTCATTCGGCGTTGCCCGTCATCACTGCGCAGTCGCTCAATGATGCGCTGAAGGATGACGCGGTAGCGCTGATAGACCTGCGCCCGAGCATGAGCTACCGCAAGGCCCATATTGCCGGCTCGCGCTGGTCAATCCGCTCGCTGTTCGCCAATGACCTCGCTGGCGAGCAGCGCCCTGTGGTGTTGCTGGCCGACGACCCACGGCTGGCCGCTTTCGCCACACAAGCGCTGACGGCCGATCAGCGTGAGCACGTGCGCCTGTTGGAGGGCGGTCTCGCTGCCTGGCGCGCGGCTGGATTCGCCGTGCAGGAGGACGCTAACGCGCCGCCCGATGAGCAATGCATCGACTTTCTGTTTTTCACCCACGATCGGCACTCCGGCAACAAAGACGCCGCCCGTCAGTATCTGGCTTGGGAAATCGGCTTGTTGGCGCAGATGAGCGCGGATGAGATCGCCAGTCTCAAACCCCTGCGTGTGCAACCCGATTGGCGAGTCCGCACGCACCTTGTGCAAGCCGGGCGAAGCGCAAAGGGCACTGGTGCGCGGGGCGTCAACGTACCGGTCAGTCGCTTGAGCACGGTGTTGTTCGACAATCTGGCGCAAATGCGCGACGCCCGTGCCCGCCGAGACAAAGAACGCGTGCTGAGCTACGGCGCGCGGGGTAATCCGACGGCGTTCGCTCTGGAAGATCTGGTCACCGAACTGGAGGGCGGTTACCGCACCCGGCTGTTCGGCACCGGGCTGGCCGCTGTCGCCCAAACCTTCCTGACCTACCTGCGCCCCGGCGATCACCTGCTGATCACTGACGCGGTGTACGCGCCCGTGCGACGTCTGGCCCGCGAACTGCTCGAGCCGTTCGGCATCCAGGTCAACTACTTCGCCCCCGACGGCAGCGACCTGGCGGCGCAACTGCTGCCCCAGACGAAAATGGTCTACACCGAAGTCCCCGGCTCGTTGCGCTATGAACTCGCCGACCTGCCAGCCATCGCCGCGCTATGCAAACCACGAGGCATCCTGCTGGCCGTCGACAACACCTGGGGTTCGGGCTACCTGTATCGACCGCTGAAACTCGGCGCTGACATCTCGATCATGGCGCTGACCAAGTATCTGTGTGGGCACAGCGATGTGGTCATGGGCAGCGTCTGCACACTGCAGGAGGTCTGGCAGCCGTTGGCGTCGATGAGCGACACCTTTGGCATCACCGTCAGCCCTGACGATGCCTATCTGGTGCTGCGCGGTGCGCGAACCTTGGCGCCAAGGCTGGAAGTGCACGAGCGTCAGGCGCTGGAGATTGCCTATTGGCTGCAGGATCAGCCGCAGGTGAAGCGCGTGTTTCACCCGGCGTTGTCTGAACATCCACGGCATGAACTGTGGAAACGCGATTTCAGCGGCAGCAATGGCTTGTTGTCCTTTGAGTTGCGCGCTGCCGATGTGGACGGCGTTGAGCGCTTTATTGATGCGTTGCAGGTGTTCGGACTGGGGGCATCGTGGGGTGGGTATGAAAGCCTGATTACCGTGGCGGATACCCAAGATCGCGTTGGCGCAGCCGAGCGCTTGCTCAATCCGGTGCTGAGGTTGCATGTCGGGCTGGAGGATGTTGCCGCGCTGATCGAGGATTTACGGCGGGGGTTTGCGGCGTTGGGATAACGCGTCGCGACAAGGCCAACGCGCCGGCGGTGCAGAAACTCGGTGCATTGCTCAATTCACCGCAGGTGAAGCAGTTCATTCTTGAGCGTTATCACGGCGATGTGGTGCCGGCGTTCTGACTCAGTCGGGAGCCGGCAGACATGCTGACGGCTCCCGACATCTTCAAGCGTTCTCTTCAACCCGACGCACATCGCCCAGCGAATCACGCTGCATCGATTGCAGGTTCTTCTCGATGGTTTCGCACAGCGCTTCCATCTGAATCTGATGCTCGCTGTGGCGAAACGGGCTTTGCAGATCGGTGCCGATGCGTTCGATGGCCAGCAGCATAAAACCCACTACGGTCGAGGCCAACGGCGTGAACCAGCCCAGGGATTCAACTAGCCCGACGGGCACGATCAGGCAGAACAGCGAGATAAACAGTCGCGGAAAATACACATAAGGGTAGGGCAGCGGTGTATTCGCGATCCGCTCCATGCCGCCCTGACTGTTGGACAAATCCACCAAGGTCGATTCCAGCCGTGCCAGACGAATGCTGTCCAGGCGCCCGGCCTTGTATTCCCTTGCAAGCAAGGTCGCGGAGCCGGTGAGAATATCGTTGGCAAAATTATTGGTCGTGCCACTGCGGGCGAACTCATCGGCGGGAATAAATGCCCGGACCTCCTCGGGACAAGGCTGGCCCTGCAGATGCGCCGCGAGGCAATTTACATAGGCCACATGCCGGCGCAACAGGGTCGACTTGACCGGGTTCACTTCGCTGCCGGAGTCGTCCAGCAGCGTCAGCACCTGCCGAGCGAAGCTGCGTGAATTGTTGATCATCGAACCCCACAACGTGCGTGCTTCCCACCAGCGGTTGTAAGCGCTGCTATTGCGAAAACTGATCAGAACAATCAAGGCCGAACCTAATAACGTCAGGGGCATCAATGGCAGATTCAGCTTGGCATTGAGGAACAGCATGAAGTCGACGGTGACGGCGATGTCCCAGAGCAGCAGCCAGAACAACGCCCAGCCGACATAGCCCAGAGTCTTGATGATCAAACGGTATTTTCTGACGATGGCAGCTTTCAAACGGAAACCTCGTGGCGAGCGGTAGGCGTTAACGCCTTAGCTCGGACGGTGTTTTGGGGGGAAAGGTTCGGTTTTTGCCGTCACCGCCCGGTCGATGGCATCGACGCGGTGTAGACGTACCACTCACTCCGCGAGCGCTTTGCCCCTGGCAATTGAAAACGCTTGCGGCAGGCGCGCACCATTCTTCGCCGCCAGAATCTCCGCCATCACACTGACGGCGATTTCTGCAGGCGTCTTGCTGCCGATGTAGAGGCCGATCGGCCCATGCAGGCGTTCAAGCGAGGCCTCGATTTCACCAAAATGCTCGATCAGGCGTTCGCGGCTTGCTCGTGACGATTGTCCAACAGGCGATCGCCGGCGGCGCGATCATTGGGGGGCTGGCTTTTGATCTGAGTGGCTACAAAGCCACATTCGAGCTCAGTGCTGCGGTGTTGGTCGTCGCGTCTGTGCTGGCCTGGCTGGCGGGGCGCAATGCCACGGAGGTTCATCTTGTGGCGTCGGCAGTTCATTCGGGCGCTGTTCCCGGCGATCCTGAGACCCGATTTGTCTGATCAAGCAGGAAGCTGCTCAGTGCACCAATGACGGCTGGGTCGAGACCGAGACAGTGAAGACCACGACAAACAGCACGACGATTCCCCAGAACAACACCATGATTGTCAGCATGACGACCTTAAGGCCTTGATAAAGCCCGCGCAGCCAATGGCCTTCGGGTTTCGCTTCAGAGCGGGTTCTGAGTACGCCTTTCAAATAGAAGCCGAGGAGCGCCAATAGCGCGCCATCGATTGCCAGTGCAGGCAGACCGGCTACGGGGAAAGTGCTTTCCCACCGATAGAAAGAAGACCGGCTCAGAAAGACCACATAGCAAATCAGGCTGCCGTAGGGCAGTGCTCTCCACCATTTACCGGCCAGCGCCCCGACCATCAGGCACATGATCACCAGGAAAGGGCTGAGGAGAATATGGAGCATCCACTCCAGTACGTTGGGCAAGTAGTCCGGGGAATGGATGCTGCGCCAGAGGTATTCCAACATTGTTCGGGTTCCTGCCGTCCATGAAGTAAGTGCTGCTGCGGTGCTTCCGTGCTGCAGCACGGTATCGGCGTGTTTTTGGGTTACATGAGGGTGTTATGGGAATTGGGCAGGAACGGACGTTCGCGAAGGACCGGTTCTGCCCCGTAACCAAAATCCGTCCCGTGATCGATCAGGTCTATCCGATCGAGAAAGCACGAGAAGCCTACGAACATCTCGCGAGGGGAGCATTTGGGAAAGTAGTGATCAAAGTCGCTTAATAACGTTAAGGCGCCAAATTGGCGCCTTTTTCTGGCCTATTACAGCAGCTTCAACATAAGAGTCTGAGTTGGAGTTGACTGAGCAATATCTCAACCGCATTTCATGAACTCATGATTGCAGCCAGTTTCGGATGGTTTTTCGCGTAATACAGCTCTGACTCAGCGTCATCCTCCAGGAAGTGCCATATCCTTTTTGATCGCATGGAATACATGACGATAATCAGAAATACCCCGAGATAAAGCCACATCAAACTGGTTGCACCGGATCTGGACATGATGGCGCCCGTCATCATGAATGAGACCGAGCTGCCTAGCTGACTGATCACTAACGTGGATGCCATCAGTCGCACGCGTACGCCGGAGGGGATCGACATGACTCTTTTGTCCATTCCAACCATCGTAATGCAAGCACTTGCCGCCCCGGCGAAAAACAGGCAAGCACTCAACTGCCAGATTTCGTCTGCTTGCGCCGCTGCGCAGAGTGCAAAAGTCAATAATGCCCAACATCCGAGATACTTATTGCGCTGATGTTGCCTTTTGCTAATAAGCGGGCTTAAAAATAACAAACCTGCAACGGCTCCACCGGCGAATACCGCATTGAACAAGCCAACGCTACCTTCAGCTAAACCGTGAGTGTGTATGAGTGTTGGCACGAGCATCGGTACGGTCGCTGTGACGGCAAAACCAAGTAGTAATCCGGAAAAGGTCAAAAATTGTTCTGGCGGTAGAACGCATTTGAGTCTAAGCCCCAACAGCATGTCATTAACAAGATCGGATGATGGTTTTCTGCGTTGTAGGGCAGGGGCTGTGCTGACCGGTAACGCCATGCCTAAAACCACAATGACCAATCCCACGATCGACACCAATAGCAGCGAAATTTCCAGTGAAGAAACCGTAATCACAATACCCGCCAACAAAGGCCCCGTAACCCGGCCGACAGTAACAACGATGCGCCGGACGCGAAATGCAGCGTCCGCACGATGTTTATCAACGGTTTCCGAAGGATAGATGCCCAAAAGAGGCTGGATCATTCCAAATGCTGATGCAGCTATCACATCGATCAATATCAGGGCATCAAGCGAATACCAGTTTGCGGCAAAAAAGTATCGCAATACGCTCGCAATCAATACCGCAAAACAGCCGACCTTAAGCGCTGTACTGCGACGCATTGACTCAACACGCGGCGCCAGACACAACATTGAAATGATCGCCGCGAGTGCCAGGGCTGTTTCGTAGGCTGCCAGCTCCAAGAGGCTTCCTCGCTGCACGATAATCAGAGGTAGCGTCGTATTCCAACAGCCGAGGTAGATCCAAAGTAAAAAGTCCAGGCAAAGATACTTTCGAAATGTACTCAATGGGTGATTTCCTTGCACCGCACCTTGTGTTTGGGATGTCATTCGCACGCGCAGAATTATCCGCAATGCAGCTGCGGAAACATCAGTTTAATCCTCGGCTGACATCCGGTGATGTTCCACCAGGAAGTCCACAAACAATCGCACCCGCGCCGGCATCGTCGCGCCCCCGACGAACACCGCATGAATCGGCTCCTGATCCCCGGGGTTCCAGGCTTCCAGCAGCGCAATCAGGTCGCCGCGCTGCAGATCCTCGCTCACGCTGAACTCGCCGATACGGGCAATGCCGGCGCCCATTCGCGCGAACTGTGCCAGCGCTTCACCACTGCTGCATTCGATGTTGCCACTGACCTTCAGGGAAAACGCTTTGCCATCGCGAATGAATGGCCAGTTGGGTTCGGCACGCTTGAAATTGAAGCGCAGGCAGTTGTGCTGTAGCAGGGCTTCCGGTTCCTGCGGGACGCCGTGGCGCTGCAGATACGCCGGCGATGCCACCACGACCTGGCCGGTAGTGCCGATCCTGCGTGCGGTCAGCGGGCTGTCGGGTAGATGGCCAAAACGCACCGCGACGTCGGCTTGCCCGCCAAGAATGTCGACCACTTCGTCGCCGAGGTTGAGGTCGACGACGATGTTCGGGTAACGGGCGCTGAAGGCTGCGACCAACGGAACGATAGCCAAGCGTCCATGGCCAAGGGCGGCACTGACGCGCAATCGCCCCTTGGGCACGCCTTGGTCGGCAATGGCTTCTTCGACCTCGTCCATGTCGGCGAGGATCCGCCGGGCGCCGCGCAGAAACGCTTCGCCCTCGGCGGTGAAGGTGATCGCTCGGGTGGTGCGCAATAGCAGGCGAGTGCCAAGCCGTTGCTCGGTGCGCGCGATGATCCGACTGACGGCCGAGGGTGTCAGGCCCAGCGCACGCGCAGCGGCCGACAGGCTGCCTTCCTGCGCCACGGTGGTGAACACGCTCATTTCACCTGACCTGCCGTTGAAATCCACCACTTGTGCCTCCTACGCAAAGGTGATTGCCAAAAATGCTATCTACCGCCTGAAAAGACAGGATCGTAGCATTGGCGGCATAGATGAGGAGCTTTCGATGCGTATCAATCCACCACTTGTTGCACTCGCCATCGGTGCCTTCGGCATCGGCGTTACAGAATTCGCCCCCATGGGCATGTTGCCGGGAATCGCTGCGGACTTGGGCGTTTCCATTCCCGCTGCCGGTTTGCTGGTCAGTGCTTATGCGCTGGGCGTATTGCTCGGCGCACCGCTGATGACCCTGACCACCGGCAAGATTCCCCGGCGCTATCTGCTGATCGGGCTCATGGCGATTTTCACCCTCGGTAATCTGATGTCAGCGTTGGCCACCGATTACTACAGCCTCATGGTCGCCAGAGTCGTGACCTCACTGAACCACGGTGCCTTCTTTGGCGTTGGCTCCGTCGTCGCCGCTACCTTGGTCGCCCCGGAAAAACGTGCCGGGGCGGTGGCGGCAATGTTCATGGGCCTGACCCTGGCGACCATCGGCGGTGTGCCGCTGGCCGCCTGGTTTGGCGAACTGTTCGGTTGGCGCACCGCGTTCTGGGGGATCACCGGTCTGGGCGTGCTGACCATGGCCGCGTTGTGGTTCGCCTTGCCGAATGTGCCTGCGCCGAAAAGCGTCGGTGTCATGGCGGAAATTCGAGTTTTGGGGCGCGGCCCGGTGCTGGCGGCGCTGGCCCTGACCGTGGTCGGCTCGAGCGCCATGTTCACCGTCTTCACCTACATCGCGCCGATCCTCAGCAGCGAGACCCATGCGTCGACCGCTTACATCACCGCCATGCTGATGCTTTACGGTGTCGGTTTGACGCTGGGCAACATGTGGGGCGGCAAGGCTGCTGACCGCTCGATCGATCGCACCCTGATCGTCTCGCTGAGCGTACTGATTGTCGTGTTGTTGGCGTTCACCGTACTGATGCGCTGGCCGCTGCCGGCCGCCGTGGCCATTCTGATCTGGGGTATTGCCAGCTTCGCCCTCGTGCCGCCGCTGCAGATGCGCGTCATGGAAGCGGCGAAGGATGCGCCCAATCTGGCCTCGGCGGTAAACATCGGCGCCTTCAACTTCGGCAATGCGATTGGCGCAGCGCTGGGTGGTGCGGTGATCAGCAGCGGATTGGGTTATCCGGCGATCTCCCTGGCCGGCGCGGCAATGGCGGGCCTGGGGCTGCTGATGGTGTTGGGGTTTGCGTGGCGTTCCAGAACGATTGAAGCTGCCGTGGTTTGACTGCGCACAGTTTCAACCCCCACCGGTACTGAATGTACCAACCGCTTTGGGCCGTTTTCTGCCAGTCGCGCAAGGTAGCAAACGGCCTGGAGTAACCGTTCCCTTAAGGACGGCTTACGGATATCACTGCCTGAGTGCCTGCCGAGTGAGTGAAATAGCGCTCTGATTCGAACCTCTCAAGTGTGGGGGCCGATGCTGGAGGGGGAGGCGGCTGAACCGCACAAAGGCTTCTGGTCGTAAACTGCTGTCCGCTTCACAAGGTCCAGCGAGGCGGGGACAGTAAACCGGCTTGAATGCCGCGCATCCTCGGATGCGCGGCAGGCTATTGTTTCGACAATCACGGAACCATCGCGAGACGAACCTCGCTTCTACAACGCAAACGTAGCCCCCCGAGTATTCACAAACAGCGAGTAGATCGAGTGACTGCTGGCCATGAACAACCGATTGCCTTCGCGTCCCCCGAAGCACAAATTCGGGCAGCGCTCTGGCAGCGAAATGTGCCCGATGGCCCTGCCCTGCGGATTGAACACGCGCACGCCGTCGAGTTTTTCCAGATCAGCCTTGGGATCGCCATTGCCGCCCCAGCCGCACCACAAGTTGCCCGCTTCGTCGCACTTGATGCCGTCGATGGCGGCATAGTCCAGCCCTTCGATGTGCTTGCGGCGTTCGCCGAGTGTGCCGTCGTCCTTCACGGCTATCGCCCAGATCAAGCGATTGGGTTTGGCGCGACCTTCGACGACGTAGAGGGTTTTTTCATCGGGAGAAAAGCACAGACCGTTGGGGCCGTTGAGGTCATCGATGACCCGCGTGACCTTTTTACTCTCGCCGTCGATGCGGTACACCGCGTGAGGTTGGCTCGGGGTGATCTTGTGGCCTTCATAGTTGTTGCCGGTCTGGAAGGGCGGGTCGGTGAACCAGATCGAGCCGTCACGTTTGCAGACGATGTCGTTGGGCGAGTTGAAGGGCTTGCCGTCGAAACTGTCGGCCAGCACGGTGATCGTGCCATTGGCTTCGGTGCGCGTGATGCGCCGGCCTTCGCTGGTGGTGGTGGAGCCTTCGCAGACAATCAGACGCCCTTGGCGATCCCGGCCCATGCCGTTGGAGAAGTTGGAGTGTTCGCGGTACACGCTGAAGGTGTCGGTGATTTCGTCCCAGCGCATGATGCGATTGTTGGGGATGTCGCTGACCAGCAAATAGCGGCCATCACCGACCCACACCGGCCCTTCGGCCCAGCGCATGCCGGTGGCAAGTTTTTCAACACTGGCGTTGAAAATACGCAGCTCAAGGAAGCTGTCGTCGAGGATGTGAATCAGCGGGTCAGGGTAGCGCTGGCTCAAGGGTTCGGCGGCTTCGGAGAGTCGGGGTAGTGCGACGCTGCCGACGGTAGCGAGCGTGGCGGAAACAGCGAGGGATTTTTTCAGGAAGCTTCGGCGGGTGTTGCCTTTCGCTGGGTCAAGGCTTTCAGGCGTGGCGGACAGGGATGAGTCCATGTAGCGATCTCCGTGGTTTTATTTTTTTTGGGGGAGACGTAGTAATACCTTGTGATAGGACATCGTACAAGTTGTTCATTGCGCGTGGGCCATAGCGCGCCTGTAGCGGTGGAAGCCAGTGAGCATGACCTCCACCGTAAAATTGGCATGCGGGAACGAACAGATCTTAGCCAGCCATCACTTCATCCAATGCCTGCTCAAGCAGGCTGACCGTGCGCTCGATATTCTGCAGTTTCTCCAGCCCGAACAGCCCGAGGCGAAAGGTCTGGAAGTCGGCCGGTTCGTCGCATTGCAGCGGCACGCCGGCAGCGATCTGCAGGCCGTGCTCGGCAAATTTCTTGCCGTTCTTGATATCGGCATCATCGGTGTAGCTCACCACGACGCCGGGGGCTTGAAAGCCTTCTGCGGCGACGCTTTTGAAACCTCTGCCGGTCAACAACGCACGCACCCGATCACCCAGCGCCTGTTGTTCATCGCGAACCTTGTCGAACCCGTACGCTTGCGTCTCTTTCATCACATCGTTGAAGCGGGCGAGGGAATCGCTTGGCATGGTCGCGTGATAGGCATGTCCACCCTGTTCGTAGGCCTGCATGATCTGCAGCCACTTTTTCAGGTCGCAGGCGAAACTGCTGCTTTGCGTGTGTTCGATACGCTCGAGCGCCAAAGCACTGAACATCACCAGGGCGCAGCAAGGGGAGGCGCTCCAGCCTTTCTGCGGTGCGCTGATCAGCAGGTCGACGGCGCATTTGTGCATATCCACCCAGATCGTGCCGGAGGCGATGCAGTCCAGCACGAACAGACCACCCACTGCATGCACAGCGTCACCGACGGCCCGCAGGTACTCGTCAGGCAGGAGAATTCCGGATGAAGTTTCAACGTGGGGCGCGAAGACCACTGTCGGCTTCTGCGCCGCAATGGCTGCCAGCACTTCGTCCAGAGGTGGCGGGGCGTAAGCTGCCTGGCGCCCCGTCTCGACCGGCCGGGCTTTGAGAACTTTAGTGTCCGCCGGGATGTTGCCCATCTCCAGAATCTGGCTCCAGCGATAACTGAACCAGCCGTTGCGTATCACCAGACATTGCTGGCCGGTGGCGAACTGCCGCGCCACCGCTTCCATGCCGAACGTGCCGCTGCCCGGAACCACCGCCACCGCTTCGGCGTTGTAGACCTGTTTCAGGGTTTTGGAAATGTTCTTCATCACGCCTTGAAAGGACTGCGACATGTGGTTCAGCGAGCGGTCGGTGTAGACCACTGAGTACTCGACCAATCCCTCGGGATCGATGCTCGGATAGAGCTTGGACATGGTGACTCCTTTGGCAGAGGGGTAAACATCATTGGCAAGCAAGTGTAGGCAAAGGGCAGGGATCGCTCATTGATTTACGCAAATGAGGTTAGAGTGCTCGGCAATGTCTCAATCGTTGCGTGAACCATGAAGCTGCCGCTGTTTATTTCTCTGGATGGGCCCAAGGGCACCGGCAAAACCACACTGCTGGAGGCTGTTACTGCAGCACTGCGGGCCGACAAGCACAAAGTCATTCGGCTGTGCGAGAGAAAAAGCGACCCATACCGCGGCGAAACCATGGCCCTGGTCAACCAGCTCGCCAGACATCCCTCCCGGGATCTGGAGTGGGCGGTGTGTCAGCGCCTCGCAGATAGCCGTCGCTGGATATCCCGAGAAGTGCTGCCCAAACAGCCGCTGGACAGCATTATCTTGATCGATCGCTGGTATCCGTCGGATGCCGCATTTCGCCATAGCGTGCCGTTTGCCGAGATTCTGCAGTTGAACATGCAGCGAGGTGTGCGCGTGCCGGATCTGCATGTCGGCGTCGTCACTGCGCCGGATATTTCATGGGCGAGGGCAACTGCACGATCGCGTGGACTGGGCGGCACGGTGATCCAGAAACACGCCGAGCACGTCGTGTGTAGCGAGATGTTCGAGCAGGCGGTTGCCGATCATGGCTGGGTGTTGTGCCGTAACGAAGGAACCATCGAAGCCGCAACGACTCAGGTGGTTGCAGAGATCTATAAAGTGCTTGGCTGATTATCGCTGCGCAGGCGCTGGTCTAATTTGAATTTCAGGTTTCTCTGATCTGAGCTAACCGTACTGACGGATCACACGCCACCCATGCTCACAAACCTCTGGTATGTCGTTGTCCCATCGTTGGCGCAGACTGGAGGAACCTTCAGCGGGCCTCACACTGCGGCGAAGGCTCGCCGCTCAATGCATCCACCATCGGCGGATGCTCCTGCACCGCCTGACGCAGATCTTCAGTCACCCGCAATTCCGCCCCGGTTGGCGAGAAGGTCGCTGCCGCTGCAAACGGCGCAGGATTGGCCGGAACCGGTCGCTTGCCACGTCGCCACAGGAAAAAGCCGACCATGCACAGATTCACCAGCGCAAATACCCAGAACAGCCCATTGGCCCCGAACGAGTTCATCACCGGCGAGATCATCATCGGGCTGATCGCCGAGCCCAGCGAGTTGATCAGCAGCAAGCCCTGAATCATTGGCACCAAGGCTTCGGCAGGGGCACGGTCGGCCGCGTGGCTGACGGCAACCGGGTACAGCGCAAACACACCGCCACCGAGCAGAAACAACATCACCGCGAGCATTGTCGAGGACAGCGGCAACAGCACGATCACCAGCGATAACACGGTGCACGCCACCGTCAGAATGGTCAGCACTTGCAAGCGATCCTTGCGATCAGACCAACGTCCGACCGGGTATTGCAAAAGCATCGCACCAAGAATCGTCCAGGCCATCATGCTGCCGACTTCACTGACATTCAGACCGGCGCGTTGCAGATACAGCGGCAGCAAGGTGTAAATCGCCGCGATGGTCACACCCGAGCCGAAACAGCCGACCAGCCCGGTCGGCGTCACGCCCAACAGTTGCCGTGGTTTGAGCGGTTCCACCTGATCGAGCAGCGGCGACACGCGCGGCAGGATCACGATCGGCAGCACCGAAAACGAAGCGAGCATGCCGGCAACCATGAACGGTGCGCTGTCGCTCAACCCGGTGATTTTTCCCAGCGCTGCCTGGCCCAGTACACCGGCGCCGTACAGGACGATCATGTACAACGCGAGCAAGCGCCCGCGAATCTTCGCGTCACCCGCCAGCAGCAGCCAGCTTTCGATCACCAGAAACACACCGACCGTGGCCCAGCCGTTGATTAGACGCAGGGCGAACCAGCCCCAAGTGTCATAGAACAAGCCCTGCAGCAGGATGGTCACGGCGATCAGCGAGGCAAAGCTGCCGTAGGCGCGGATATGGCCGATGCGCAGAATCAAGCGGTCATTGAACACGGCACCCAGGGTCAGACCGATGAAGTAAGCCGATGAAACGATACCGATCATCGTGGTCGAGGCACCGGCAGCGTCCAGTCGAAGGGTGGTCAGCGACGACATGAAACCGTTACCCAGCGCAACAATGAACAGCCCGAGCAGGGGCGCCAGCGCCATGGCCAGCAAACGCGGAGACATAAAAACCTCTAGAGAACGAACAGCGCAACGTGCGCCTCTGCGCATGCGATTGCCAAGCCCAAGTGTGTTGTGGTGCAAATGCCTGCCGATCGGGCAGGGCGGTTGAGTCGGACACACGTCAGCGAGGTGTGGCCAGCCAGTCAGGTACGCGTTTTTGTGACAGTGATGCAGGCAACCACCGATGGGGGCTGCGAGAGAGCGCGGGATTCTAAGGCTTGTGCAGGATTTGCCAAGAGCTGTTTGCTGCGACGTTGGGACGCAGGTGTTGCCTGCTGACGCTCCCTCAGCGCGCTACCAACTGGCACTTCTATAACCGTGAAGAAGAGCTTTTGGCGTCGTTTGAGCAGCAATCTCGGCAGGCTCAGAGAAATTCGGTGCTGATGCTTTTTTATGTGCAAAAGAAGCTGGCCGAAGCAGGCCAAAAAAACGCCAGTGCAATGAATCAATAGTCGGGCAAGAAACCTTCACGCACCGGCATTAACCTCAGCCTTGACGACTGATTTACGATAAGTCAGCAAAACGATGCCCGTGACCACAATCACCCCGCCGAGAATCTGTCCGTTGCTGAGCATTTGGTCCAGTGCAATCCAGCCCATCAGCAGCGTTGCCAATGGCTCGATGTTCATGACCGGCGCATTGCGCGGCATGTCGAGGCGAGGTACCGAAATGAACAGGACGATAAAACCTGTGCCGTACAGCACCACCAGGGTGGCAAGGGCCAGCCATCCGGTCGAGGTGGCGGGCAGGTTCAATCCGCCAGGAAGGGCGCCCGTCAGCCCCGCCAGATTGACGCTGCTGAACACGATGAAAATGGTCAGCAGACTGCGCACCGAGCCGCGTACCTGAGACAGTTTGTGGTCGGTGATCCACAGCGCGCACGCGAACACGCTGGCGGCGCAGAACGCGAGCGCGACGCCCGTCAGCCATTGCGCACTGACCTCTGTCGTGGTCGAGAGCCGCCCGGGGACGTCCAGTACAAACACCAGACCCAGCAGAATCAAACCCATTAAAGTCGCGGTGCGTGCGCTCGGTCGCGGGCCACCCAGCGCCCAGGTGAGCAATGCCAGCAGAATAGGGAATACGTTCGCCACCAGCAGGGCCAGCGCCACCGGCACCCGCGCGACAGCGGAATACAGACACAGACTCTGCGCAGTAATCAGCAACCCCAGCAACAGTTGCCAGCGCCACGCACCCGCCGGCAAGCGCAGGCTTTGTCTTTGCCACAGCACCAGAATCGCGAGCACCAGCAAGGTCCCGCCGGAACGCATCAAAATCGCCAGCAGCACCCCCGCGCCATCATCAAATGCAACTCGCGCCGCCACATGATTGCCGGCAAACGCACAGCCCATGCACAACAGAATGATCACAGCCAGATAACGGGGGTAGGGCGGCGGTACGGTTTGCGTAGCGGTAGGGCGAGGCATGGCAGATCTCAAGAGTAATAGCCGCTCAAGGCGACCCGGTTTTTATTATGTTGTCGTACAACTAACCGGTTTGTACCGTATCCGACGGCGATGGGCAAGAACCCCATGCAGCGTAAATACGGGTCTGCAACACTCTACGGCTGACCTTTAGTGCCTTGAGAAAAAATAGAGATCGTATGACTTTGTGCAGCGCGAAAAATCAGGTCTGGCCAGTCACGGAGGGGCGACCCCCCCTCCGTAACGCCTTAACGTCGCCCGGTCCGCGTACTCACATCCACCCAAACCGCCAACACCAGAATGCTGCCCTTGACGATCATCTGCCAATAGCTGTCGACATCGAGCATCGACATGCCGTTGTCGAGGCTGGTGATGACAAGTGCGCCGAGGAGGGCGCCGTACACCGTTCCGGAGCCGCCGCGCATCGAGGTGCCGCCGATGAAGCACGCGGCGATGGCGTCGAGTTCGCCCATGCTGCCGGCCGAAGGCGAGCCGGCGGCCAGACGCGCGGTATTGACCACGCCGGCGAGGGCGCACATCACGCCCATGATCCCGAAGATCCACAGCTTCACGGCTTGCACATTGATCCCGGACAGGCGCGTCGCTTCCATGTTGCTGCCCACGGCATAGACGCGGCGACCGAACACGGTCTGACTGGTCACGTAGCTGAATACGCCCAGCAAAACCAGCAACAACAAGACCGGCACGGGAATGCCGTCGTAGCTGTTCAGCGTCTGGACGAAACCGGCGAGCACGGCGCCAATCACCAACACGCGGATCACGTCGCGCACCAACGAATGCGCCGCCAAACCATGCAGGGCGCGATTGCGCCGTTGTTTCCAGGTGAGGAACACGGTCAGCGCAAACAGCAGAACGCCGAGGCCAGTGCCGATCGCGTGGGGCAAGTAACCCTGGCCAATGTAAACCAGCTCCGGCGATACCGGCGCGATGGTCGTGCCGCCGGTAATTCCCAGCAAAATCCCGCGAAATGCCAGCATGCCGCCCAGACCGACGATGAACGAGGGGATGCGCAGGTAAGCTGTCATGTAGCCGTTGGCGAGGCCGATCATCAGCCCACACAGGGCGACCAGACTCAGGTTGGCCAGCAGCGGAATGTGGTAGACCATATCGAGAATCGCCGCGAGGCCACCGAGCAGGCCGAGCAATGAGCCGACCGATAAATCGATCTCGCCGCTGATGATCACCAACACCATGCCGCAGGCAAGAATGCCGGTAATCGACATCTGCCGCAGCAGGTTGGAGAGGTTGCGCGGGGTCAGGAATCCGCCCTCGGTCTGCCAACTGAAAAACAGCCAGATCAGTACCACGGCAAACACCAGCGCGAGCATTTTGTAGCGGGTGAACAATTGTTTGACCTGATTCATTTACGCGGATTTCCGATCATTATTGTTATGGCTGCCAGACTGGCTGAGGGCGGCGGCGAGCACTTGCTCCTGGGTGAGTTCATGGTTAATGAAGTCGCCACGCAACTGACCTTCGCCAATCACCAGGACGCGGTCGGAGACGCCGAGCACTTCGGCCAGCTCCGACGAGACCATGATGATCGACACACCTGCTGCGGCCAGCGCGCCCATCAACTTGTAGATTTCGTATTTGGCGCCGACGTCCACGCCTCGGGTCGGCTCATCGAGAATCAGCACCCGGGGTTTGGCCAGCAGCATCTTCGCCAGCACGGCTTTTTGTTGATTGCCACCCGACAGGCTGGTGATCGGCAGGAACGGACTGGCGGTCTTGAGGTGCAGGCGCAAGATTTCCCGATCGATGCAGCCCAGTTCGGCTTCGGCATCGATGCGGGTCAGTTTCGAGTAGTTGTCCAGCACGGCGAGGGTGATGTTCTGGCCGACGCCCAGGTCGGGAATGATGCCTTGGCGCTTGCGGTCTTCCGGCACCAGACAGAGGCCGGCACGGATTGATTTGAGCGGCGTGCGCGTGTCGATGGCTTGCCCGTCCAGCCAGACTTCGCCCTCGTGGCGACCGGGATAAGCGCCGAACAGCGCGGTCACCAGTTCAGTGCGGCCGGCACCGACCAGCCCGGCGATGCCGAGGATCTCGCCGCGCTTGAGGACGAAGGAAATATCGTCGACCCGTTTGCGCTTGGGGTTGTCGACGTCGTAGCAGGTGATGTGCCGGGCCTCGAAAATTACTTCGCCAATGTCGTGTGGCTCGCTGGGGTAGAGGTTGCTCATTTCCCGTCCGACCATCTGCGTGATGATCTGCGCAATGTCCATGTCGGCCATGGCGGTGGCAGCGATGTGTTTGCCGTCGCGGATCACCGAAATGGTGTCGCACACGGCCGCCACTTCATCGAGTTTGTGCGAGATGTAGACGCAGGCCACGCCTTTGGCTTTGAGGTCGCGGATGATGTCCAGCAACACCTCGATTTCCGAACGGCTCAAGGCTGAGGAGGGCTCGTCGAGGATCAGCAAGCGTGCCTTTTTATTGAGGGCCTTGGCGATTTCTACCAGTTGCTGATAGCCGCCGCCGTACTGCGACACCGGCAGCGATACGTTCATATCGGGGACTTTGAGTTCGCGCATCAGGGCTTCGGCGCGGTGGATCATCGCCGGGTAATTCATGCGTCCGCCGGGCAGCGTCAGTTCATGGCCCATGAAAATGTTTTCGGCCACTGACAGGTCAGGCACCAGCGTCAGTTCCTGGTGAATGATGACGATACCGGCGGCCTCCGTTTCACTGATCGACTGCGCCTTTAGCAACTGACCGTCCCAGAGGATTTCACCGTCCCAGGTGCCGTAGGGGTAGACCGCCGAGAGGATCTTCATCAGCGTGGACTTGCCGGCGCCATTCTCGCCGCACAGGCCAACGCACTCGCCGGGCCGGACCTTGATGTCTATGCCGTTGAGCGCTTTGACACCGCCGAAGGTTTTGACGATGCCGTTCATTTGCAGCAGATAGTCGGACATGGACAGGGCTCGTATATCAAAGACTCACACACCACGAAACCTGTGGGAGCGAGCTTGCTCGCGAAAGCGGTGGTTCAGCTGACATCGATACTGAATGTGCTGCCGTCTTCGCGAGCAAGCTCGCTCCCACAAGGGTTTTCGCATCACCGGAGATTTGTGATGGGATCACTTCCCGGCGATTTGCGCCTTGGTGTAGAAGCCGTCCTGTTCGAGCAGGTCGATGTTGTCCTTGGTCAACGGGGTTGGCGTGAGCAGGATGGTGTCGACTTTTTTGCTGCCGTTGTCGTACTGCGAGCTGAAGGCAGGTTTTTCGTTGCGCGCCAGTTGCACCGAGAGCTTGGCCGCTTCGCTGGCGATGAGTTTCAGCGGTTTGTACACGGTCATGGTTTGCGTGCCGGCGATCACGCGTTTGACCGCTGCAAGGTCAGCGTCCTGCCCGGAAATCGGCACTTTTCCGGCCAGTTGCTGTGCCGCCAGTGCCTGAATCGCTCCGCCTGCCGTGGCGTCGTTGGAGGCGACGATGCCGTCGATTTTGTTGTCGTTGCGGGTCAGGGCGTTTTCAACAATGCTCAGCGCCTCGGTCGGGTTCCATTCCTTCACCCACTGTTGGCCGACGATCTTGATATCGCCCTTGTCGATGGCTGGTTGCAGCACTTTCATCTGGCCTTCACGCAGGATCTTGGCGTTGTTGTCGGTGGGCGCACCACCGAGCAAAAAGTAATTACCCTTGGGCGCGGCATTCAGTACGCCGCTGGCCTGCATCTCGCCGACTTTTTCGTTATCGAAGGAAATGTAGGCGTCGACATCAGCGTTGAGAATCAGACGATCATAGGACACAACCTTGATCCCGGCTTTCTTCGCTTCGGCCACCGCGTTGGTCAGCACCGTGGCGTTGAACGGCACGATGACGATGACATCGACGCCCCGGGAAATCAGGTTTTCGATCTGGGAAATCTGCTTTTGCTCGTTGGCATCGGCCGACTGTACGAAGACCTTGGCGTCCATTTTTTCTGCCGCCGCGACGAAGTAGTCACGGTCACGCGACCAGCGTTCCAGTCGCAGGTCATCAATGGAGAAACCGATTTTCGGGTGGGCAGCGTCAGCCATCACCGGCAGAGACAGCAAGGCCAGGGCAGTGGCCAATAGCGTGCGTTTTACGTTCTTCATAGTGGGGCGTCCTTTTATTGTTGTTGGAAAGACACGGCCTGACGATGAGTATCGGGCTGGTAAAACTGTAGAGAATCCGCAGGCGCCGCAGGCACAGATTTGTCGCAGAAATGTCACCGCGTGGATGCGCCCGCAGACTCTCTGTGTGATCAGCGATAGATAAACCGGTTGACGATGTTCTCAAGCATTTCCTGGCGGCCGCTGACGGCTTGTGGGTTCAACTCGTTGGTGAACGCGTGCTCGGCCAACGACTCAAGGTTGAAGTCACCGGCCATCACCGCCTGCCCGAACGGCTGCTGCCAACCGGCGTAGCGTTGATCCTTGAGCCGTTGCAGTTCGTCGTTCTGCACCATGGCCGCAGCGCGCTCCAAAGACAGGGCAAGAACGTCCATGGCACCGACGTGGCCATGGAACAGATCAATCTGATCGAGGCTTTGCCGGCGCACCTTGGAGTCGAAGTTGAAACCGCCATTCTTGAAACCGCCGGCCTTGAGGATTTCGTAGGTGGCCAAGGTCATTTCTTCGACGCTGTTGGGGAATTGATCGGTGTCCCAGCCGTTTTGCGGATCACCCCGGTTGGCGTCGATGCTGCCGAAAATCCCCAGCGAGACGGCGGTCGCAATCTCGTGATGAAAACTGTGGCCGGCGAGGGTCGCGTGGTTGGCCTCGATGTTGACCTTGATTTCGTGCTCCAGCCCGAACTGCTGGAGAAAGCCGAACACGGTGGCGCTGTCGTAATCATATTGGTGCTTGGTCGGCTCCTGCGGTTTCGGTTCGATCAGCAGGTCACCGGTGAAACCGATCTTGTGCTTGTGCTCGACCACCATGCGCATAAAGCGGCCCAATTGTTCGCGTTCACGCTTCAAGTCCGTGTTGAGCAGGGTTTCGTAGCCTTCGCGACCGCCCCACAACACGTAGTTGGCGCCTTTCAAACGATGGGTCGCGTTCATGGCGCTGAACACTTGAGCCGCGGCGCAGGCGAACACTTCCGGGTCCGGGTTGCTCGCAGCACCCGCAGCGAAACGCGGGTTGCTGAAGCAATTGGCGGTGCCCCACAAAAGTTTGATTCCGCTTTGTTCCTGATGTCGCTCCAGGTGATCAACCATCTGCGCGAAGTGGTTGCGGTACTCCTTCAGAGAGCTGCCCTCCGGGGCGACATCGGTGTCATGGAAGCAGTAATAGTCGATGCCCAGTTTGGAGAAGAATTCGAAAGCGGCGGCTGCCTTGCCGATGGCCAGTTCCATAGGGTCACCGGCGTGTTGCCATGGGCGCTTGAACGTCCCCGCACCGAACACATCGGAACCTGGCCAGACGAACGTATGCCAGTAACAGGCGGCCATGCGCAGGTGTTCGCGCATGGGTTTGCCGAGGATCAGTTTGTCGGCGTCGTAGTGACGAAAGGAGAGGGGAGAATCGCTGTCTGGGCCTTCGTAGCGAATCGCATCGACATCGGGGAAATACTGCATGGACCTTGTCCTTGTTGTTCTTGGCGGTGTTTCGATACTAGCAACGGCCCTGTGCCCGCTGATTATGAAAAACATCAACACGGGGTGCGATTTTGCGTATTGAGCTTCGTCGCCCACGGGCCTAGTCTGTGCCAATCGCCTCCGTGACCAGAGGCCCGGAACAAGCATAAAAACAATGAAAACCGTACCGCCTGTTCACCGCATCGCCCTGTTGTTCAACGGCAGCAAGATCTACGACCGCGGCATCATTAGCGGCATCGGCAACTACCTGAGCAGCACCCGCGCTTCCTGGGACCTGTTTCTGGAAGAGGACTTCCTCTGTCGTTTGAAAGGCATCGAGCGCTGGCAGGGTGACGGGATCATTGCCGACTTCGACGACCCGCTGATTGGCGAGGCACTGGCCGATATCCAGATGCCGGTGGTAGCGGTAGGGGGCTCGTACGAGGATAAGCGCGCCTATCCGAAAGCGATTCCGTACGTCGCCACCGATAACAACGCGCTGATGACGCTGGCTTATACGCACTTGATCGAGGCGGGACTGCAACGTTTTGCCTGCTTCAGCCTGCCGGAAGCGCAGGCCAATCGCTGGGCTCAGGAGCGCGAAAAAGCCTTTCGCAAACTGATGAAACGCGACGGCCTGCACGGCGAAATCTATCGCGGCATGGGCACCAGCGCACCGCTGTGGGACAGCGCCGTCGAACAACTGATCGCCTGGCTGCACAGCCTGCCCAAACCCATCGGCATCATCGCCGTCAGCGACGCCCGCGCGCGCCAACTGCTGCAAGCCTGCCTGACCGCCGGGATTGCCGTGCCGGAGCAGGTGGCACTGATTGGCATCGACAATGATCCATTGACCCGCAGCCTGACCCGCGTGCCGCTGAGTTCGGTTATTCAGGGCACGGAAACCATGGGCCGTACCGCCGCGCAATTACTCCATCAGATGCTGCACGGCATGCCGTCGACCGGCACGCAGATCCTGATCCCGCCGGATGCTGTGAACGTGCAGGTGTCGAGTTTGCATCAACCATTGGGCAATCCGTACGTCATGCAGGCGCTGCTGTTTATTCGCCAATACGCTTGCCAAGGCATCAAAACGGCGCAGGTCGCGGCTTATGTCGGTGTGTCGCGTTCGTCCCTTGAAGCGCATTTTCGGGCTGAGCGTGGTTGTAGCGTGCATGACGAGATTTTGCGTTTCAAATTGGCAGCGGCGACCAAAGGCCTGACAAGTAGCGATTCGGTAATTGCCGACGTTGCGCGCAGTTGTGGGTTTAAGTCTGCGCAGTATTTGCACACGGTTTTTCGGCGGGAGTTTGGTTGTACGCCTAGGGAGTATCAGCAGGGGGCGGGAATGCGTTAAACGATGCAGGTGGTTGCGGCAAGGGCGCATAGCCGTAATACATGATTTAACATAATATACATTACACGTAACAATATGTTTCGAGATTAGCCCGGTTGCTGTCGAGATTTTTTAAATATGCGAATAAACAGCTAAATATGAAACGGCCGAAAAATCAGCCCCTTAGTGACATCCGCTCACTGCATCGTCCAGAAAATATTATTTAAATATGCGCATCAGCTTTCGTACCGGATCGGAAATCCTTAAAACGTCAGCGTGGTGAATCGAGCCTGGTGTCCTTCGTTGCCGGAGTTGTTGCAGATCGCCTGCCCAGTAATCGTTTGACTTCTCAAAGGTCTAGCGCCGATCTTGCCGCATCCGTCGCACCTGATCGGTCTGCATTAACAACGCTTCCAAGAATGTCAGCAATCATGACGCTGTGTGAAATCTGAGGCTTTCGGCATGGTGTCAGTGCGCGGATTTCAAGGACAGCCATACCGGTATTGGCCAATGCCTGGTGACGCCGTCGATAATTTCGCTCCTCGCGAGCCATGCACCAAGCATTGTTCTGAAACACCATTTAAGTATGAGTCAGGTGGCAAATGTAGGCGCCTTTTCCGGCTAGCGGCGCTGCTTGATCTGACGGCTTGAGCATTCCTGGATCGGGAAGTCGCCGGGAAGCACTTCAAGCGGTTTTCGGTGCATTCTTGACACAGTAAACAGAATGCCTGGAGCTCATGCTGTACGCTCGAAATGCGGGCCAACATGTATGTGATAAACACGATGAAGTACGGTTTTGCCATTGTGAAAACATACAACTATTTAAGCGGTCTAAACGTGTTTGGAAATGTCGACTAGATTAGCGAGCGCCCGTTTTAAAGGCGTCGCAGCGTATCCCGAGCTGGCAATAACGCAATTGGGGATTGCCGACTTCACCCGTTCCGATTATTCACGGCTGCTTTTCATTAGCGGCCTGTTTAACTACTGTTTTCTCGTAGCACATTCGTTTTGGAGGTGTAACGTTATTGGTCTGGGTGCAACTCAACTAAATAGATGTTTAGTGTAGTTAACGTAATATCGACAAAAATAGAAGATTTTCGCCATCATTACCCTACTCCATAAGTCGATCTGTTTCGCCCCGGCGGGATCAAAAGTCCACCGTTGCCGACAACAAATAAGTTCGCGGTGTCGAAAGCGTCAAACCCGGCTCACTGTCATCCGAAGCGCCTGCCGAACTCCAGTAGCGTTTATCCAGCACGTTCTCGACATTGGCGCGCAGCGTGACGGTTTTCTCATCGACTTTGAATGCATAACGCGTCCCTACGTCGAAGCGCTCCCAGGAGTCGATTTCCTTGTCGTTCGATTGGTCCAGATACTGCGCGCTGGAATAAATCCCGCGTCCGGTCAGCGTCAACCCCTGCACCGTCGGCACGTCCCACTCTGCGCCCAAGTTGACGTTGTATTTCGGCGTCGCCGGCGCGCGATTGCCGTCGAAGGTGCCATTGGTGGTGTTGGTCAGCTCGCTGTCGATGTACATCACGCCACCGAGCAACCGCAAGCCTTTGAGCGGTTCGCCGAACACGCTCAGCTCCACGCCGTCGTTCTGTCGCTTGCCGTTGGGGCCGAAGACTCGGGTCGCCGCGTTGGTCTCGTAAGCCGGCTGCTTGATCCTGAATACTGCTGCCGTCAGCGCATACGAACCGGCGTCGTACTTGGCGCCGACCTCGACCTGACGGCTAATAAATGGCGGGAAGATCTCATCCTCATTCACTGATGTCGAAGGCGCAATCTTGCCCTGACTCAAACCTTCCATGTAGTTGGCATACAGCGACAGCTTGTCAGTCGCCTTGAACAGAATTCCGCCCGATGGCGAGACTTTTTCCTCGTCGTAAGCGGTGTCACCTTTGACGTCATCGCTCCAGTCATTGACCTTCACCCGTTGCCAGCGCGCACCGAGGGTCAACAGAAGCCGATCATCAAAAAAGCCCAAGGTGTCGGACAACGCCACGCCGCTGAAGCGGTTTTCCGTGTAGACCTTGGCGTCATTGCGCGTCGGCGTGCCGGGTTTGGCGGTTTCCATCGGGTCATACAGATTGCTGCGCCCGGCCGCATATCGCGCGCCGCCATTCTCGAAATCCATATAAAAGTAGCTGGCCGCCAGATTGACTTCGTGGCTCACCGGCCCGGTGTGGAACCAGTTGCGCACACCGGCCGTGGCGGTACGGACATTTTCATCGCGGGTGAAATCCCGCGGTTGCACGCTGAAGTCGCCGGCATCGTTGGTCACGGAAACCGCATGTCGAAGGAAATCGTGATTGCTCTTGCGGGCGCCAACGCCGCCGTAGACCATCACCGAATCATTGACATCAAACTCAGCGTTGAGCGTGCCGAAGGTGTCCTCGGTTTTCGCCTGAGTCCACGGTTGCGCGTAGTTGCGATGCACCTTATTGGCGCTCGGAACCTTGGCATTCGCCGCGACCTGCACGCGCTCCTGCGGTGCGTCGGTATCGCGCTCGGTGTGGCCAATATCGGTCGAAAGTCGCAAGCGCTCACCGCGAAAGTCCAGGCCGAGCACCGCCATGTCGCGGTCGACACTCTGGTGATCCCACTCGGTGTCGCCGGACTGTTTGACGCCGTTGAAGCGCAGGCCGAACTGATTGTCCTCACCGAACCGCCGGCCGACATCCACCGCGCCGCCGACCTGATTGTTCGACGCATAATTGGCCGTCAGCGAAGTGATCGGCTGATCGCTTGCACGCTTGGGCACGACGTTGATCCCCCCGCCTACACTGCCCCGCGGCGAAATACCGTTGATGAGTTGGCTCGGGCCTTTGAGAATGTCGACGCGTTCGGCCATTTCCATGTCGATTGTGTAAGTCGGCAGAACCCCATAGAGGCCGTTATAGGCCACGTCACTGTTGAACAGACTGAAACCACGGATGGTGAACTGCTCGTAACGTCCACCGGCCGGGTTGGTCGCGCGCACCGATGGGTCGCTGGCAATCAGATCACCCAGCGTGCGTGCCTGTTGGTTTTTAACGGTTTCGCTGGTGTAGGTGGTCATGCTGAACGGGGTTTCCATGAAGTCTTTCGACCCCAGCAAACCCTGTGAGCCGCGACGCGCCACCTGGCCTCCGGCAAAGACATCGGCACCTGTCGAATCGCTGGCGCCGAGGATCGAAGTCGGTGCAAGTTGCAGGCTGCCAGCCTCCGGCGCAGGCACCAAGGTGTAAGCGTGTTCGCCCAGCGGTTGCAGTTGCAAACCAGAGCCCAGCAACAACCGGGTAAACCCCTCCTCCACGCCAAACTCGCCGGACAAACCATTGCTGTTGCGCCCGCTGACCAGCGCCGGATCGACAGACAGATTGACCCCGGCCAACCCGGCAAACCGCGTCAACGCTGCACTCAGACTACCCGCCGGCACTTGATAACTGCGCCGGGCGTCTTCGGCCCAGCTCGACTGGATCAACACAGGGCTGGCACTCAGGCTCAGCAGCAGGCTCAACTGCAACAACGGACGCAAACGACTTGGGAATACTGCGGGCATTGGAAGACGCTCTCGATTTTGTTCACTTGCCTGGAATGACCAGCGAGGCGAAAAAAAGGGACAGGCTTCAGCCAGTTTTTTCTGAGGGGGGAATATTTCGAGGCGTGAGAGACACCCAGAACCGCGTGCGCGTATGAACGTCGATCGGCAGGCTCGCCGCGAGCAGTGCGAGGATTTGATCAGTATTGTCGAGGCGGAAACTGCCGGTGATGCGCAACGCTTCCAACGCCGGATCCCAGCGCAACAGCCCCGAACGATAGCGACTCAGCTCGCGCAAGAAGTCTCCCAGCGCTTGGTTCTGCGCCATCAACACGCCGTCACGCCAGCCCGGCATCAACGCATCGAATGCTTTGACGGAACCTGCGCCAGACGCTTGCAGGCTGACCTGCTGTCCTTGATTCAACACCAGCGCGGGTCCGTGCAACGGCTGTAACTGCACCGTACCGCTGACCACCGCAACATTGCAGTCACGCTCATTGAGACGCACGCAAACCTCGCTGCGACTGACGATGATTCGCCCGTAAGGCGCGTTGATGGTCAGCGCCGAAGTGCCCGGAACGTTGAGCGCGATCTCGCCACGCACCAGCGTCACTTGCCGTGCCGGCAAATCGACATTCACTGCGCTGGCGGTGTTGAGTTGCAACGAACTGCCATCGGCCAACGGCAAACGCTGGCGCTCCCCGGTGCTGGTGTGCAGATCGGCACGCCAGACGTCCATCGGCAATTGTCGACTGATCAGCCAGGCCGCCGGCACCAGCGTGGCGAGACCGAGTGCACGTTTCAGCGCGGCACGCCGCGCCAGATCCGGACGATCCAGCGTGGCCAGGGCCAACGCCGCCGGCACCGCGGAAAAGCGCTGGCGCAGCAGTTGAATCTTCTGCCAGGCATTTTCATGACGACTGTCACTGCTGCGCCAATGCTGCAGTCGCGCGTGATCGTCATCGGTGGCATCCCCGGATTCGAGCAGCGCCAGCCATTGCGCGGCGGCGCGTGCCACTTCGCGCACTTCTGCGTTGGGCGCTACGCGCATGCTAGATCCAACATCAAGCAATGCTCGTAAGCCTGCGCCATATAACGTTTTATTGTGCGTTCGGAAACTTGCAGGCGCTCGGCGATTTCGCGGTAACCGAGGCCTTCAAGCTGACTCCACAAAAACGCCCGGCGCACCGCTCGCGGCAAGCCATCGAGCAGCTCATCCAGCGCTTGCAGGGTTTCCAGCAGCAGCCAGCGCTGTTCGGGCGACGGCACGCACTCTTCAGGCAATTGCGCGAGGGCTTCGAGGTAGGCTTTTTCCAGACTGCGGCGGGTGTAGAAGTTGCTCAGCAGGCGCTTACCCACGGTCAGCAGATACGCGCGCGGTTCACGCATGTCGGCAATCGGTTGAGCGCTGCACAGCACGCGCAGGAAGGTGTCCTGGCTCAGGTCCGCCGCATCCCAGGCATTGCCCATGCGCCGCCGCAGCCAGGTTTCCAGCCAGCCTCGGTGATCACGATACAGTTCGTGCAGGTGCTGCGGCGATGGCGTCGCTGCTTCAGTCATCTCAAGAGGCCCTGCGCGAAGTAAGAATTCAAATGAGACTGATTCTATTTAACTTCGCTTGGGACACAAAGATCTTTTTGCCGGTTAGCGCAATCACGAGCGTTTCAGCGTCTCGCTCGGCAGCTCTTTGAACAGCGCCCGATAACTGCTGGAAAACCGCCCCAAATGCCAGAACGACCACTGCATCGCCACCTCGGCCACGGTGGTTTCCGTGGGTCGGCGCTTGAGCAGTTCGCGGTGAGCGCTGTTCAACCGGCGCAGGCGCAACCAGTGACTCGGGGTCATCCCGGTGTAGGCCTTGAACGCCTGCTGCAATTGCCGCAACGGCACCCCGGCCACTTGGGAAAGCTCCAGCAGATTGACCGTGTCTTCCGGCGAATCTGCCGCCCACTCTCCAACCCGCTTCATGATCATCCGTTCTTCGGTACGCCGCTGTAAGCCACCGCGATCGAGGCTTGTGTGAGCGTTGTCGAGAATGAACAGACAGTCTTCCAACAGCTGCAGTGTCAGCGCATCTTTATCAAGAAAATCAATAGCGTGCGCAACCTTCGTGAGAGTCGAGCTTAACCACCGACTGAACAAGGCGTTCTGTCCGCAATTGAGTTGCGTCATGAACAACCCCTCGAGTTTCGCCACATCCAGACCGTGCTGGCGGACAAATTCCGGGCCGAACACCACGGCGATTTCCTGGTAATTCTCCGGGGTGATCCAGATGTTGCGGCTGTCTTCGTTGAGCAAGTAAAGCGCGTTGTCGCTGCGATCAAAACAGAACGCCAAGGCACCGGCTGGCGCGCTGAAATTCTGCTCGACGCGGGTGTTCATCTGCTCTTCATAGACCTCGACACCCTGCAGATCCAGATAGCGGATCTGCCCGGCGAAATGGCCCGGCGACATCTGTTGGTAATGCTGGACCCAGCCCGGTGTGGCACGGACTTGCTCGGCCACATCGGCGGTGTTGAACGCTTGAACCTGGAGCGGATTGCACGTTGTCATGGAGTGACCTTGCGCACTCTTTTGGTGCGCTTTGGTGCTGCTTAAAGTGGATAGATGGAACTGCAAGGCTCGCCCAAGATAGTCGTCAACGCGCCACAGGGGAAGGGGCGGAAGATGAAACCCGCCCTCCCCGGCGTCTATAAAACCAATAACGAGGTCTTTATGAATGCCCCTTTCGATCAGCTGTTCACGTGGCTGAAAGATCACAAGATTACCGAAGTCGAATGTGTGGTCAGCGACCTGACCGGCATTGCCCGCGGCAAGATCGCACCGACCAACAAATTCCTGCATGAGCGAGGCATGCGCCTGCCGGAAAGCGTGCTGCTGCAAACGGTAACCGGGGATTTTGTCGACGACGACATCTACTACGACCTGCTTGATCCTGCCGATATAGACATGGTCTGCAAGCCAGTGGCTGACGCGGTCTACGTGATTCCGTGGGCGATCGAACCGACCGCCATCGTCATCCACGACACCTTCGACAAGTTCGGCAACCCGATCGAACTGTCGCCGCGAAACGTGCTGAAGAAAGTCTTGCAGCTCTACACCGACAAAGGCTGGAAGCCGATCGTTGCGCCGGAAATGGAGTTCTACCTGACTCAGCGCTGCGAAGACCCGGACTTGCCGCTCAAAGCACCGCTGGGCCGCTCGGGTCGCGCCGAAAGTGGCCGGCAGTCGTTCTCCATCGATGCTGCCAACGAATTTGATCCACTGTTCGAAGACGTCTACGACTGGTGCGAACTGCAAGGTCTGGACCTCGACACGCTGATCCACGAAGACGGCCCGGCGCAGATGGAAATCAACTTCCGCCACGGCGACGCGCTGGATCTGGCTGACCAGATCACTGTGTTCAAACGCACCATGCGTGAGGCTGCACTCAAGCACAACGTTGCGGCGACGTTCATGGCCAAGCCGATCGGTGATGAGCCGGGCAGCGCCATGCACATCCACCAGAGTGTGGTCGACATCGCCACTGGCAAACCGATTTTCGCCAATGAAGACGGGCAAATGAGCGAACTGTTCCTGCACTACATCGGTGGTTTGCAGAAGTACATTCCGAAAGTGCTGCCGATGTTCGCGCCGAACGTCAATTCGTTCCGCCGTTTCTTGCCGGACACCTCAGCGCCGGTCAACGTCGAATGGGGCGAAGAGAACCGCACCGTCGGTTTGCGTGTACCGACTTCCAGCCCGGAAGCCATGCGCGTGGAAAACCGCTTGCCGGGCGCCGATGCCAACCCGTATCTGGCGATTGCCGCCAGTTTGCTCTGCGGTTACATCGGCATGGTCGAAGGCATAGCGCCGAGCGCTGCGGTCCAGGGCCGTGCGTACGAACGCCGCAATCTGCGCCTGCCGATCACCATCGAAGAAGCGCTGACGCAGATGGAAGAGTGCGAGGCCGTTGCGCAATACCTTGGCGACAAATTCGTCCGTGGTTATGTCGCGGTGAAGCGTGCCGAGCATGAAAACTTCAAACGCGTGATCAGCTCGTGGGAGCGTGAGTTTCTGATGCTCAGTGTTTAACCCAACCCAAAAGATCCCCTGTGTCGATCGTTCCCACGCTCTGCGTGGGAATGCAGCCCGGGACGCTCCGCGTCCCATCCAAAGCCGAACGCGGAGCGTCCGTTGAGGCATTCCCACGCAGAGCGTGGGAACGATCATTATAAGAAGAGGTGTCGAAATGCGTCTGTTGAAATCCGTACTCCCGGTCGCCCTGAGCGTGCTGTTCAGCGCCGTAGCGCAAGCCCAGCCCCAAGTCAGCGTCTACAACTGGACCGACTACATCGGCGAAACCACCCTCGCCGACTTCCAGGCCAAAACCGGGATCAAGGTGATCTACGACGTTTTCGACTCCAACGAAACCCTCGAAGGCAAGCTTCTCGCTGGCCGCACCGGCTACGACGTGGTGGTGCCGTCCAACCACTTCCTCGCCCGTCAGGTGAAGGCCGGCGCGTTCCTCAAACTGGATCGCTCGCAACTGCCGAACTTCAAGAACCTCGACCCGAAACTGCTCGAACTGCTGGAGAAAAACGATCCGGGCAACGAACACTCGGTGCCATACCTGTGGGGCACCAACGGCATCGGCTACAACGTCGACAAGGTCAAACAAGTGCTGGGCATCGACCACATCGATTCCTGGGCCGTGCTGTTCGAACCCGAGAACCTGAAGAAACTCACCCAGTGCGGCGTGTCGATGATGGACTCCGCCGACGAAGTCTTCCCAGCCGTCCTTAATTACATGGGCATGGACCCGCGCAGCGAAAATCCGGAAGACTATAAAAAGGCTGAAGCGAAGCTGCTGAGCATCCGCCCGTACATCACCTATTTCCATTCCTCGAAGTACGTATCGGACCTGGCCAATGGCGATATCTGCGTGGCCTTCGGTTACTCCGGCGACGTGTTCCAGGCCGCCAACCGCGCCAAGGAAGCCAAGAACGGCGTGAACATCGCCTACGCCATTCCGAAAGAAGGCGCCAACCTCTGGTTCGACCTGTTGGCCATCCCCGCCGATGCGAGCAACACCAAAGAAGCCCATGCTTTCATTAATTACCTGCTCGATCCGCAAGTGATCGCCAAGGTCAGCGCCTCGGTCGGTTACGCCAACCCGAACCCGGCCGCCAAGCAGTACATGGATCCGGAGCTGGTCAACAATCCTGAGGTGTATCCGCCTCAAGAAGTCCTCGACAAGCTCTACATCTCTACCACCCCGCCTCAAGCGATCATGCGTCTGATGACCCGCTCCTGGAGCAAAGTGAAGTCGAACAAATGAATCAGTACACCGAAGAACACGCCCGTTCCTATTACGCTGCTTCGGCTCGGGCGACTACACCTTATCCGCAACTGGAAGGTGATCTGAGCGCCGATGTCTGCGTGATCGGCGGCGGGTTCACCGGGGTCAACACGGCTATTGAACTGGCGCAGCGCGGGCTGTCGGTGGTGTTGATCGAAGCCCGGCGTATTGGCTGGGGCGCCAGCGGGCGCAATGGCGGCCAGTTGATTCGCGGCATCGGTCATGAGGTCGAAGGATTCGCCAAGTATGTCGGTCAGGAGGGCGTGCGCTATTTGCAGCGCGCCGGCATCGATTCGGTGGACCTGGTGCGTCAGCGCATCGGCGACAACGGTATCGAATGTGATCTGCGCTGGGGCTTCTGCGACCTGGCCAACACCCCGGCGCAGTACGCTGCGTTCAAGGATGAATTGCTCGACCTCGCCGAACTCGGTTACGCCCACGAAACCCGCCTGATCGGCCCGGAGCAGATCCGCCAGCACGTGGTTAATTCCGACATCTATGCCGGTGGGCTGGTGGACATGGGGTCCGGTCACTTGCACCCGCTGGATCTGGTGCAAGGCGAAGCGCGACTGGCAGCCTCGTTGGGCGTAAGGATTTTCGAGCAGAGCGAAGTGCTGGAAATCATCCACGGCGCGACCGTGCAAGTGCGCTGCGCCCACGGCACGGTGCGCGCCGGCAGCCTGGTGCTCGGCTGCAATGCGCATCTGGACGAGCTCGAACAGCAACTCAGTGGCAAGGTGCTGCCGGCCGGCAGCTACATCATCGCCACTGAGCCATTGTCCGAGGAGCGCGCCGCGCAACTGATCCCGCAGAATCTCGCAGTCTGCGACCAGAAAGTCGGCCTCGATTACTACCGGCTCTCGGCAGACCGACGCTTGCTGTTCGGCGGTGCCTGTCATTATTCCGGGCGCGATCCGGCAGACATCGCCGCTTATATGCGACCGAAGATGCTCAAAGTCTTCCCGCAACTGACGGACGTGCGCATCGATTACCAGTGGGGCGGCAAGATCGGTATCACCGCCAACCGTTTCCCGCAGGTCGGCCGGCTCAAGCAACACCCGAACGTGTTCTACGCGCAGGGCTATTCCGGGCATGGCCTGAACGTCACGCACTGGTGCGCGAAACTGCTCGGCGAGGCGATTCACGCCGGTCACAGCGAGGGCATGGACGTGTTCAGCGGCGTGCCGCACATGACCTTCCCCGGCGGCCCGGCACTGCGATCGCCGCTGTTGGCACTGGGTATGTTCTGGTATCGCTTGCGGGAAATGCTCGGCTGACAGCACAAGCAGCGCTGTCGCGATCTGATCGTTCCCACGCTCTGCGTGGGAATGCCTCAAGGGACGCTCTGCGTCCAGTGACGCGGAGCGTCACGGGCTGCGTTCCCACGCAGAGCGTGGGAACGATCAGGCGCAGGAGGGCTATACACATTTGCTCTATCGCCAAGCACTTCTATATTGATGAGGTGCTTTTGCGTTCCTGACGCTCAGTGCCCAATCAATCGAGGAGGACATGGATGAAGTCGTCAGCCACCGACGAGCCGCGAGCGCCAGGCCAAGCCCCAGTCAAAACACGCCGTTTCGGCATTTCACTGGTCTGGATCGTGCCGATTGTCGCGGTGCTGGTGGGCATCTCGCTGGTGGTGCACAACCTCATGCAGGAAGGCCCGACCATCACCGTGACCTTCAAGACCGGTGACGGTCTCACGGCCAATAAAACCGAAGTCAAATACCGCAATGTAGTGATCGGGCATGTCTCGGATGTCGAACTGGCCGACGATCACAAAAGCGTGAACGCGACGATCAAACTGGCCAAGCAGGCCGAAAGCTTTACCCGTGAAGATTCGCAGTTCTGGGTGGTGCGGCCACGCATCGGCGCCGGCGGCGTCTCGGGCATCGATACCCTGCTGTCCGGCGACTACATCGGTGCCGACATTGGCGAAGCGAATAACCGCGCGAAAACCTTCAAAGGCCTGGAGAACCCGCCGCCCATCACCTATGGCGAACCGGGTAAAACCTTCTCCTTGCACACCTCGGATCTGGGCTCGCTGGACATCGGCTCACCGGTTTACTACCGCAAGATCCCCGTCGGCCAGGTGGTGTCCTATGCGCTGAATCCCGATGGCAAAGGCGTCAACATCGAAGTGTTCATTCATTCACCGAATGACGCCTACGTCACCGAAAACACTCGTTTCTGGAACGCCAGTGGCGTTGATGTCAGCGTCGGCGCCAATGGTTTCGCGGTGAAAACCGAATCACTGTCGACCCTGCTGGTGGGCGGCATCGCCTTCCGCGCACCGGATTACAGCCCCAACGACACGGTCGCGGCGGAAAACAAAGACTTCGAACTGTTCGCCGACCAGACCGCCGCCCTCGCCCCGCCCAACGGCAAGGCGCAGTACCTGAGCCTGCGTTTCGATCAGGCTTTGCGTGGGCTGAAGGTCGATGCACCGGTGGAATTTCTCGGCGTCGAAATCGGTCGGGTGGTCGCGGTCAATCTCGACTTCGATGAAGTCAAACGCACGTTCCCGGTCAACGTCGGCATCGTCATTTACCCGCAGCGCCTGGGCCGAGCGCACGCCAAAATGCTCAAGGCCTTCAACGGCGACGAAAACGACGAAGCCACCGGCGCGCGCCTGCTCGGCACCTTCATCGAAAACGGCCTGCGCGCCCAGGCCCGTAACGGCAACCTGCTCACCGGCCAGTTGTACATCGCGCTGGATTTCTACCCGAAAGCGCCGAAAGTCGCGTTCGACCCAACTGCCCGCCCGGTCAGTATCCCGACGATTCCGGGCAGCCTCGAACAATTGCAGGAAAAACTCGAAGCGATGGTCAACAAGATCAACGCATTGCCAGTCGAGCGTATCGCCAGCAACCTCGACAGCAATCTGGTCGAGCTGCGCAAAGGCCTGACTCAGTTCAACGCGAAGACCTTGCCGGGTGTGCAGAGCACCCTCGCCGACGTCAGCAAGACCTTGCAGTCCGCCAATTCAACGCTGGCCGAAGACTCGCCGCAACGCGAGAAGTTGGGCGAGACCCTCGAAGAACTCGGGCGCATGTCGCGCTCTCTGCGTGAGCTCTCCGACTATCTCGGGCGTCATCCGGAATCGTTGATTCGTGGCCGTCCCGACAACGCGGCACCGCTGGACCTGAAAGGACCGCCACGCAATTGAGCACAGGAGCTGAACCCATGGCATCACCGCTGAAGATTACTGTGCTCGCCGCCGTCATGCTGCTGAGCGCCTGCCGCAGCGACCCGATCAGCTTTCACACCCTGACTCCGGTGCAACCCGGCGCCGGCCACAGCGGTGCCGACATCGCGATCGAGGGCATCACCGTGCCGCCGCAAGTCGACCGTGCGCAAATCGTCATACGCGAAGGCAACAGTGGTCTGGCGATTCTGGAAACCGAATGGTGGGGCGCCAGCCTCGCCGACGAATTGCGCAGTGCGCTGGTTGATCAACTGAGCAACGCGGCCGGTCAGCAAAGAATGTCGGTGCGCGTCGATGTTCAGCGTTTCGATTCGATTCCCGGCCAGTATGGCTTGATCGATGTGAAATGGCGGCTGCGTCCGCTCGGCGCGACTGAAAGCACGCTCCTCACCTGTCGCTCAGTGATGCAAACCCCCTCGGGGCCGAGCATCGATGAACTGGTTGCGGCGCAGCAGAACAACGTCAAACGTCTGGCTGCACTGATCACTCAGGCTGCCGGCAGTGCACGCGGCTGCCCACCCTCCTCCTGAATCTTCGCCACGTAAAAAACTCACGTTAAGACGCACGGCCCTCGTGCGTCGTCGAGTCGCTGCTAATCTGAATAGGAATGACATGTATTAACGGTTTTTTTAACGTTTTTTTCTCATTTGCCTGCCTACATTGCCAGCGACTCAACACTTGCAAATCATTCGCATCACCTACGCCGAAGGTTTGCCCATAACGTCTAAAAGCCCGGAGCCCGCCCGCCATGAGTCCACACCTTCCCACCTTCCTGAAACGCGCCGCACTGGCCACCGCTCTGCTCGGCTGCGCCCCACTGTGGGCCGCCGACGGCGTTGGCCTGCTGGTGTACAACGCCCAGCACGAAAGCCTGACCAAAGCCTGGGTGGCCGGGTTCACCGAAGAAACCGGGATTCCGGTGACGATTCGCAATGGCGATGACACCGAAATGGGCAACCAGATCGTGCAGGAAGGCGCGGCCTCGCCGGCAGACGTGTTCCTCACCGAAAACTCCCCGGCGATGGTGCTGGTCGACAACGCCAAGCTGTTCGCGCCCATCGCGCCGGCGACGCTGGAACAAGTCGATGCGGCGTATCGGCCGGCCCATGGCCAGTGGATCGGCATCGCCGCCCGTTCGACCGTGTTCGTCTACAACCCGGCGAAACTGGCCGAGAAAGACCTGCCCAAATCCCTGCTGGATCTGGCCAAACCGGAGTGGAAAGGCCGTTGGGCTGCCTCGCCGGCCGGCGCGGACTTCCAGGCCATTGTCGCCGCCGTGCTGGAGCAGAAAGGCGAAGCCGCCACCCTCGATTGGCTTAAAGGCATGAAAACCAATGCCACCGTGTACCGCGGCAACAGCGCTGTGCTCAAAGCGGTAAACGCCGGGCAGATCGACAGTGGCGTGATCTACCACTATTACAGCTTCGTCGATCAGTCCAAGACCGGCGAAAACAGCAAGAACACCCAGCTTTACTACTTCAAGCATCAGGACCCGGGCGCGTTTGTCAGTACCTCCGGCGCTGGCGTGCTGGCCTCCAGCAAACACCAGGAAGAGGCGCAGAAGTTCGTCAAATACATCACCGGCAAAGAAGGCCAGGAGATTCTCCACAGCGGCACTTCGTTTGAATACGCGGTTGGCAAAGACGCGCCGTCCAACCCGAAACTGACGCCGCTGAAGGATCTTGATGCGCCAACCGTCGACGCGTCGAAACTCGATAGCAAGAAAGCCGTCGAGCTGATGACCCAGGCGGGAATCCTGTAAGTGCTCCCCGAAACCCTACCCGCGCAGGTCGCAGCGACGGCCTCCGCGAGCCTTAGACTTAAACCCCGCGCCCTCACCGGTCGCGGGGGTTCGTGGGTGGTTGCGCTCGCGATCAGCGTTTCATTGCTGTCACTGTTGCCGATCGCGTTTGTACTCGGTGTGTCATGGGCGACTGGCTGGGCGACTATCGAAGCGTTGGTGTTCCGCCCACGGGTGGCGGAACTGCTGATCAACACCGTGCTGCTGGTGTTGATCACGTTGCCGCTGTGCATTCTGCTCGGCACCGCACTGGCATGGCTGACCGAACGCACCAACCTGCCCGGTCGACGCCTGTGGTCATTGCTGGCCGTGGCGCCGCTGGCGGTGCCGGCGTTCGTTCATAGCTATGCGTGGGTCAGTCTGATTCCATCGATTCACGGATTGCCGGCCGGCGTGCTGGTGTCGGTGATCGCGTATTTTCCGTTTCTTTACTTGCCGATTGCGGCGACCTTGCGCCGACTTGATCCGGCGATTGAAGACGTTGCCGAATCCCTGGGTCTGAAACCCTGGGCGGTGTTTTTCCGGGTGGTGTTGCCACAGTTGCGTCTGGCGATTTGTGGCGGTGCGTTGCTGGTTGGGCTGCACTTGCTGGCCGAGTACGGCCTGTACGCGATGATTCGCTTCGACACCTTCACCACGGCGATTTTCGATCAGTTCAAATCGACCTTCAATGGCCCGGCGGCGAACATGCTCGCGGGTGTTCTGGCGTTGTGTTGTCTGGCCATGCTCACCGTCGAATCCGCCGCCCGGGGCAAGGCGCGCTATGCCCGCGTGGGTTCCGGCAGTGCGCGCGAACAACGCACCGTATTGCTGAGTCGCGGCACCGTCATCCTCGGGCTGAGCCTGCAAGGGCTGACCTGCCTGCTCGCCCTCGGCGTGCCTTTGCTGACGCTGGGCCGCTGGCTGATTGCCGGAGGCGTTGAGGTCTGGGGCGGTGGCGAGCTGTTACCTGCGCTGTTGCAAACGCTGTCGTTCGGCGTGGCCGGGGCACTGTTGACCAGTCTGGCGGCGATTCCGATTGCCTGGCTGTCGATCCGCGCGCCGGGCAAATTGCAGCGCTTGCTTGAAGGCTGCAACTACATCACCAGTTCGCTGCCGGGCATTGTTGTGGCACTCGCGCTGGTCACCGTGACCATCCATTTCGCCCGGCCGATCTACCAGACCACCATCACCGTGCTGCTCGCCTATCTGCTGATGTTCCTGCCCCGCGCATTGGTCAGCCTGCGTGCCGGTTTTGCCCAGGCGCCAGTGGAGCTGGAAAATATTGCGCAAAGCCTCGGTCGTTCGCCGCTGCGGGCCTTGTGGCTGATCACCCTGCGCCTTGCCGCGCCGGGGGCTGCCGCCGGCGCCGCACTGGTGTTTCTGGCGATCACCAATGAACTGACCGCGACCCTGCTGCTCGCACCTAACGGCACGCGCACCCTGGCCACCGGGTTCTGGGCCATGACCAGTGAAATCGATTATGCCGCTGCCGCGCCTTACGCACTGTTGATGGTGCTGTTATCGCTGCCGCTGACCGCCCTCCTCTATCACCAATCCAGGCGCACCGCTGGCCGATGAACGCACTTGAACTGATCTCTCTGAGCAAATCCTTTGGCGCGCAGAAAGCGCTGGATGACATCTGTCTGTCGGTGCCGACCGGCAGCCGCACGGTGATTGTCGGCCCGTCCGGTTCCGGCAAGACCACGCTGCTGCGGATGATTGCCGGTTTCGAATTCCCCGACGCCGGCAGCCTGACCCTCAACGGTCAGGTACTGGTCGACAGCTCTCATGCAGTGCCCGCTTACCAACGGCAAATCGGTTATGTCCCTCAGGATGGTGCGCTGTTTCCGCACATGACGGTCGCCGCCAATATCGGCTTCGGCCTGGCGTTGACCGGTACAGCGCGCACCGAGCGCATCCAGCAACTAATGGACAGCGTTTCGCTCGACGCCAACATGGCCGACCGTTGGCCGCATGAATTGTCCGGCGGCCAGCAGCAACGGGTCTCCCTCGCGCGGGCACTCGCGCAACAACCGCGACTGATGCTGCTCGATGAACCGTTCTCCGCCCTCGACACCGGCCTGCGCAGCGCCATGCGCAAAATGGTCGCGCGTCTGCTGGAGGACGCGGGTGTCACCACGATTCTGGTGACCCACGATCAAGGCGAAGCGCTGTCATTTGCCGATCAGTTGGCGGTGATGCGCGGCGGTCGGCTGGTGCAGTCCGGGCATCCAATGGACCTTTACCGCTATCCCGACGACGAGCAGACCGCACATTTCCTCGGCGAAGCCGTGGTGATGCCGGCGCGAATCGAATCCGGTCTGGCCCACTGCGATCTCGGTCAGGTGCCGGTGAACAGCAACGGTTTTATTGGTAATGCACAGATCATGCTCAGGCCCGAACAATTGCAACTGTCCGGCTCGGCGTCCGGTAGCCAGGGCTGTCCCGCCGTGGTCACCGAACGCGACTTCGCCGGCAACACCTGCACCCTCACCGTCGAACTGCGCTCGCCGATCAATCAGGATCCCGGCCGCTCGCTGTTGGTACGCAGCTCCGGCATGCACGCGCCACCAGCAGGCAGCGACGTGCAGTTATCGGTACTCGGTGCGGCTCACGTCTTCGCGCTTCCCTGATCAGAGATCGAAGCGATCCACCGCACGCCGCCGCTCGTTGTCATCGCGCACATCGTAGTTGGCGGTGGTCTGGATGTTGCTGTGGTGCGCGAGCTTCTGCGCAATCGACAAATCATGCTCCTCGATCACCCGCGTGATAAACGAACGGCGGAAATCGTGAGGCATGATCTTCACCCCGACCTGAGTACCCCGCTGACGGGCGATGTAGTAAATCGCGTGTTTGGTGATGCGCTCGCGGGTGATATGACTGCCGCGACGGATACGGTTGAACAGAAAGGCATCGTCACTCTCGCCTTCCTTGAGTTGCGAACGCCGCAGTTCCAGCCACGCATTGAGTTTGGCGAACGCCCACGCCGGCGCGTACTTGATCAGTTGTTTATTGCCTTTGCCGGTGACGGTCAGACTGCGTTCAGTGAAGTCGACCTGATTCAAGTCCAGGTCCACCGACTCCGATTTACGCATGCCGGTGCCGTACAACAGCGCAATCACTGCCGCATCGCGCAACCCCTGAGGGCGTGGATCAGCGGCGCAGACTTCCATCAGTTCATGAATCAAGGTGCGCTTCAAGTTGCGCCCCTGGGACAAACGCGTACCGGCAATGCCTTTGACCGAACGCATCTTCAATAGATGATCCTGGCTGATCAAACTCATCCGCCAGGCTTCATTCATCACCCCGCGCACGGCATTTACATACAGTGAAGAAGTGTTCGGCGCATAGTTGTCTTCACGCAAAGCAGCGACCAGAGCGACCACGTCTTCAGGTTGTAATGCGTGCCAGGGAATTTCCTCGACATTCATGTCTTCAAAACCGAGACGGTCGGCCGCGTCCTGCAAAACGTAACGCATGGTCAGCTGGCTGGAGGGGGCCAGGCGCGCAAGATACAGGGTCATCGGATTGGTTTGGCGGGTTTGCAGCGGTACAACGGACAAGTCAGTCAAACGTAAAGGCCTTGAGTAAAAACAATTCAAAACAGCAACTAATAACTGCAACATTTCCCCTATAAAGGGGACACTTCCGTAGGACTTTTCTACTAAAAACGACGATAAACGGTAGAAGTCTGAACAGCGGCTGTATGAGTTCTAGATAAACGATTCGCCGACCGGTTTTTCATGTTCCTTTCACAAAAACGGGCATAACCTTAATTCCAACAGATCCCGTGTCGGCGCCGTCCAAACTGCCGCGCGAAGCCACAAAAGTCAACCGAACCCCGACGGTAAGTCGTATCAGCAACTTATTGATGCAGAGGATTTTTTTGCGTCTACGCTGAAATTGGATCCTATTTGATGAGTTGGTTTTCTTCTGATTGTTTGTGATGAGGTGTTCATGAGTCAGGCATTTCTCCCCTTCTCCCGCCCGAGTATTGGCGATGAGGAAATTGCAGCCGTAGAACAAGTATTGCGTTCCGGCTGGATCACTACCGGGCCGAAAAATCAGGCACTCGAAGAACAATTCGCGCAGTACGTTGGCTGTCGCCATGCGGTGGCACTTTCTTCAGCCACCGGCGGCATGCACATCACCCTGTTGGCTCTGGGCATTGGCCCGGGCGACGAAGTCATCACCCCGTCGCAGACCTGGGTGTCGACCGCCAACATGATCTCGCTGCTCGGCGCCACACCGGTGTTCGTCGATGTCGACCGTGACACGCTGATGACCGACGCTGCGCGAATCGAAGCGGCAATCACCCCGCGCACCAAAGCGATCATCCCGGTGCATTACGCTGGCGCTGCTTTCGATCTAGATCCGCTGTACGCGCTGGCCGACAAACACGGCATCGCTGTGATCGAAGACGCCGCCCACGCTGCCGGCACGCGCTACAAGGGCCGTCACGTCGGTTCGCAAGGCACGGCGATATTCTCGTTCCACGCGATCAAAAACATGACCTGTGCCGAAGGCGCGATGTTCGTCAGCGACGACGAGGCTCTGGCCAATCGCGTGCGCATGCTCAAATTTCATGGTTTGGGCGTCGATGCCTACGACCGCTTGACCCACGGTCGCAAGCCGCAGGCACAAGTGATGGAGCCGGGGTTCAAATACAACCTCGCTGACATCAACGCCGCGATTGCGCTGGTACAGCTTGAGCGTCTGGACGCGATCAACGCGCGCCGCACTGAACTGGCCGCCGCCTACCGGCAAAAACTCGAAGGCCTGCCGGTGCAACCGCTGGCCGTACCTGCCTACGCCCAGACCCACGCCTGGCACCTGTTCATCCTGCGTATCGACAGCGAGCGCTGCGGCATGGACCGCGAAGCCTTCATGAAAGGTTTGCAGGACCAAGGCATCGGTACCGGTATCCATTTCATCGCCACCCACCTGCACACCTGGTATCGCCAGCGTGACCCCGATCTGTATCTGCCCAACACCGAATGGAACTCGGCGCGGCTGTGCTCGATTCCGTTGTTCCCCGACATGAGCGATCAAGACCTTGATCGCGTGGTCGGCGCCATCGCCACCCTTATGGACAAACGCCTGTGAAAACCTATCCGATCCGCTGTGTGTCGATCGTCATCCCGGTCTACAACGAACAGGACAGCCTGCCGGAACTGCTGCGCCGCACCGAAGCGGCCTGCCGCATGCTGCGTCACGACTATGAAATCGTCCTCGTCGACGACGGCAGCCGTGATGAATCCGCCAATCTTCTGGAAGAAGCCGCGAGCCGTGAAGACAGCCCGTTCGTGGCGGTCATCCTCAATCGCAACTACGGCCAGCACGCAGCAATCATGGCCGGTTTCGAACAGTGCAAAGGCGATGTGGTGATCACCCTCGACGCCGACTTGCAGAACCCGCCGGAAGAGATTCCGCGCCTGGTCGCCGAAGCCGAGAAAGGTTACGACGTGGTCGGCACCGTGCGCGGCAACCGCCAGGATTCGGCCCTGCGCCGTTATCCATCGAAGCTGATCAACCTCGCCGTGCAGCGCTCCACTGGCGTCGCCATGAGCGACTACGGCTGCATGCTTCGAGCTTACCGCCGCACGATCATCGACGCGATGCTCGCCTGCCGCGAGCGCAGCACCTTCATTCCGATTCTGGCCAACAGCTTCGCCCGCCACACCACCGAAATCGTCGTTGCCCACGCCGAGCGTGAACACGGCGATTCGAAGTACAGCCCGATGCGTTTGATCAACCTGATGTTCGACCTGATCACCTGCATGACCACCACGCCTTTGCGCCTGCTGAGCATCGTCGGTTTCACCATGGCCGGTCTGGGTCTGCTGTTTGCTTTCGCACTGATCGTCATGCGCCTGGCGTTCGGTTCTGGCTGGGCCGGTGACGGCATGTTCGTGCTGTTCGCGGTGTTGTTCGTGTTCACCGGTGGCCAGTTCATCGGTATGGGCCTGCTCGGCGAATACCTGGGGCGCATGTACAGCGACGTGCGCGCCCGTCCGCGTTTCTTCATTGAAAAAGTCTTGCGCAGCCACGCCGCCAACCCGGCGCCTGCAGTCACCGTTGACGGTCTCTCCACTACTACTCCTACTACTACCGGTCAGGTTCTCTCATGAGTGCAAAAACTGTTGTCTTCGCTTATCACGATATTGGTTGCGCCGGCATTCAAGCCCTGCTCGACAGCGGCTACGACATCGCGGCGGTGTTCACTCATGCCGATGACCCGAAAGAGAACGCCTTCTACGCCTCGGTCGCGCAACTGTGCGCACGCAAAGGCATCCCGGTGCACGCGCCGGAAGACGTCAACCATCCGTTGTGGATCGAGCGGATCGCCAAACTCGATCCTGAATACATTTTCTCGTTCTACTACCGCAACCTGCTGAGCGAGCCACTGCTGGCCCTGGCCAAGAAAGGCGCGTTCAATCTGCACGGTTCGCTGTTGCCAAGCTACCGTGGCCGCGCCCCGGCCAACTGGGTGCTGGTCAACGGCGAGACCGAAACCGGCGTCACTTTGCATCGCATGGTCAAACATGCCGATGCCGGTGCCATTGTTGCCCAGCAACGTGTTGCCATTGAACGCAGCGACACCGCGCTCAGCCTGCACGGCAAGTTGCGCACGACAGCCAGCGATCTGCTGCGCGACACGCTGCCGGCAATGCTGCAAGGCAAGGTCAGCGAAACCCCGCAAGACGAATCCAAAGCGACGGTGTTCGGGCGTCGCACGGCGGCGGACGGCAAACTGGTCTGGGCACAGCCTGCCGAGCAACTGTTCAATCTCGTGCGTGCGGTAACCCAACCTTACCCGGGCGCTTTCTGTGCCGTGGGCGAGCACAAACTCATCGTCTGGAGCGCTGAAGTTGCCAAGGGCAACGACGGTCAGGCACCGGGCCGGGTGATCAGCGTCGATCCGCTGCGCATTGCCTGCGGCGAAGACTCGCTGCTGATCCTCTCCGGTCAGCGCAACGACAACGGCCTGTTCCTCAGCGGCCCGCAACTGGCCAATGAACTCGGTCTGGTCGACGGCTCGCTGCTGCGCGGCGCTGAGTCCGGCCGTGCGCCGCGTCGCACCCGCGTGCTGATCCTCGGCGTCAACGGCTTTATCGGCAATCACTTGTCCGAGCGCCTGCTGCGTGATGACCGCTACGAAGTCTATGGTCTGGACATCGGTTCCGATGCCATCGACCGTCTGCGCAGTCACCCGCACTTCCACTACGTCGAAGGCGACATCAGCATTCACTCCGAGTGGATCGAATACCACATCAAGAAGTGCGACGTGGTCCTGCCGCTGGTGGCCATCGCCACGCCGATCGAATACACCCGTAACCCGCTGCGTGTGTTCGAGCTCGACTTCGAGGAAAACCTGAAACTGGTGCGCTACTGCGTCAAGTACAACAAGCGCGTGATCTTCCCGTCGACCTCGGAAGTCTATGGCATGTGCCAGGACAAGCATTTCGACGAAGACACCTCAAACCTGGTGGTCGGCCCGATCAACAAGCAGCGCTGGATCTACTCGGTATCCAAGCAATTGCTGGATCGGGTGATCTGGGCCTACGGCGCCAAGGGTCTGAATTTCACCCTGTTCCGCCCTTTCAACTGGATGGGCCCGCGCCTTGATCGCCTGGACTCGGCACGCATCGGCAGCTCGCGCGCCATCACCCAATTGATCCTCAATCTGGTCGAAGGCACGCCAATTCGCCTGTTCGACGGCGGCGAGCAAAAGCGCTGCTTCACCGACATCGCCGACGGCGTCGAAGCACTGGCGCGGATCATCGATAACGACAACGACGTCTGCAACGGCCAGATCATCAACATCGGCAACCCGGACAACGAAGCAAGCATCCGCCAGTTGGGTGAAGAGTTGCTGCGTCAGTTCGAAGCGCATCCACTGCGTGACAACTTCCCGCCGTTCGCCGGTTTCCGCGACGTGGAAAGCAAGGCGTTCTACGGCGCCGGTTACCAGGACGTCGAACACCGCAAGCCAAGCATCGCCAACGCCAAGCGCCTGCTCGACTGGACGCCAACCGTGGAAATGCGCGAGACCATTGGCAACACGCTCGACTTCTTCTTGCGCGAGGCCATGCTCGAACTCGCGGAGCTCTCTAACAAAGAGGCAGGTTGATGCAGGCCGGTCTACGCATCGACGTCGACACCTATCGCGGCACCCGTGAAGGTGTGCCGCGTCTGCTGGAAATGCTCGACGAGGCGCAGATCAAGGCGACGTTTTTCTTCAGTGTCGGCCCCGACAACATGGGCCGGCATCTGTGGCGCCTGATCCGCCCGCAGTTCCTCTGGAAAATGCTCCGCTCCAATGCTGCCGGCCTGTACGGCTGGGACATTTTGCTGGCCGGCACGGCGTGGCCGGGCAAGCCGATTGGCCGTGACCTCGGGCACCTGATGCGTCAGGCCCGCGATGCCGGTCACGAAGTGGGCCTGCATGCGTGGGATCACCACGGCTGGCAGGCCAATGCCGGGCGCTGGAGCAACGCGCAACTGATCGAGCAGATCCGTCAGGGCGTCGACACCTTGAGCGACATTCTCAGCGAGAAAGTCGAGTGCTCGGCCGCCGCCGGTTGGCGTGCGGACGAGCGCGTGATCGAGGCCAAGCAAGCCTTCGGCTTTCGCTACAACAGCGATTGCCGTGGGCAACGCCTGTTTCGTCCGCTACTGGCCGACGGCACGCCGGGCACGCCGCAGATTCCCGTCGACCTGCCGACCTTCGACGAAGTCGTCGGCCCCATTGTGGCGGCGCGGGACTTCAACGGTTTCATCCTTGACCACTTTCGCCCGCAACAACTCAACGTCTACACCATTCATGCCGAGGTAGAAGGGATTCTGATGGCTGAGGATTTTCGTCAATTGCTGGCCGAGGCACGCCAGCGCAACATCGATTTCAAACCGCTGGGCGATTTGTTGCCCGAGTTCTTCAACACCTTGCCCGTAGGTCGCGTGCAACGCGGCGCCCTCGACGGCCGTGAAGGCTGGCTGGGAGTGCAAGGCGCATGACTAAACGCTGGGCATTGCCGCTTCTGTTGCTGGGCATTTGTCTGCTGGCCTATCTGCTGCCGCTGGGCACGCACGGCTTGTGGATTCCCGACGAGACCCGTTACGCGCAGATCAGTCAGGACATGCTGCTGAGTGGCCACTGGGTGTCGCCGCACTTCATGAGCCTGCGTTATTTCGAGAAGCCGATTGCCGGTTACTGGATGATCGCGCTGGGTCAGGAGTTGTTCGGGCAGAACCTGTTCGGCGTGCGCTTTGCCTCAGCGCTGAGTACCGGGTTGAGCGTGCTGCTGTGCTATCTGGTCGCGCGCCGTTTGTGGAACGAGCCGCGCAAAAGCTTTGTCTGCGCCCTGCTCTACATGAGTTTCACGATTGTTGCCGGTCAGGCTGGGTACGCCAACCTCGATCCGCAATTCACTTTCTGGGTCAACCTGAGTCTGGTGGCGCTGTGGTTTGCTGTCGACAGTCACACCAGCGCTAAACGCATGGCGGCCTGGGCGGTGTTGGGCCTGGCCTGCGGCATGGGTTTCATGACCAAGGGTTTTCTCGCCTGGCTGCTGCCGGTGCTGATTGCGCTGCCGTGGATGCTCTGGCAGAAACGCTGGCGTGAGCTGCTGATGTTCGGCCCGGTGGCGATTGCCGTGGCGATCCTCATCAGCCTGCCTTGGGTGCTCTCGGTGCATGCGCAGGAACCGGACTACTGGCGGTTCTTCTTCTGGCACGAGCACATTCGTCGCTTTGCCGGGGACGATGCGCAACACGACGCGCCGTGGTGGTTCTACCTGCCGCTGCTGGTGGCGTTCAGTCTGCCGTGGGCCGGATTGTTGCCGACGGCGTTCAAGCAAGCCTGGCAAAGCCGCGCTCAGCCCAAAGTCGTATTCCTGCTGCTGTGGCTGCTGATGCCGCTGCTGTTTTTCAGCCTGAGCAACGGCAAATTGCCGACTTACATCCTGCCGTGCCTGCTGCCGATGGCGTTGCTGCTCGGTAATGCACTGGCTGACCGCTTGCGTCTTGAGCAAGGTCGTGCGCTGAGCATCAATGGTCTGCTCAATCTGTTGCTAGGCGTCGTCACGCTGATCGCGCTGGTGTACCTGCAACTGACCAAACCGGTCTACGACCACGAACTGCACAGCCTGGTGCTGGTGTTCATCGCGTTGATTGCCTGGATCATCGCCAACCTGCTGCAAGCCTTTGTGCCGCTGCAATGCTGGGCAGCACCGGCACTCGGTAGCCTGTTGCTGATCGCGGTTTTGCCAGCGGCGCTGCCGAAATCGGTGGTCGCCAACAAGATGCCGGATCAGTTCATCAAGCATCACGTCACCGAACTGGCGCAGACCACGCACCTGCTGAGCAACGATCTGGGGGCCGCTTCGGCGCTGGCCTGGCGCCTGAAAACCCCGCAAGTAGCGTTGTACAACACGATAGGCGAATTGAAATATGGCCTTGCCTATCCTGATGGCATTCAACAGCGGGTCGATCCCGAACACGTACAACAGTGGATGCGCGAGGCGCGCCGCAGCGGCTCGGTCGGCGTGGTAATGCGCGTCAAGGGGCAGGACGAACTGGACGAAATCGACAGATTGCCAAAGGACGGTATTCGTTACGAACAGGGCAACCTGGTGATCATGATTCTGCCAAAGGAGGCGTCATGAGCCTGTTGCTGCTGTTGGCCGCGTGCCTGCTGACCTGTCTCGGTCAGATTGCGCAGAAATACGCCGTGGAGAGCTGGCGCGGCGTCGAGTCGAGTTGGGCCGACAAACTGCGTTCGCCGTGGTTGTGGCTGGCCCTGCTCGCCCTCGGCGGCGGACTGTTGGTCTGGCTGCTGGTGTTGCAGCGTCTGGAAGTCGGCATCGCCTACCCGATGCTCAGTCTCAACTTCGTACTGATCACGCTGATCGCGCGCTTCGTCTTTCGTGAACCCATCGACCGCCAGCATTGGCTCGGCGTGGCATTGGTGATCGGCGGCGTGGTGTTGCTGGGGCAACAGTCATGAATCAACGTCGCGGCATCACTTTCGCCCTCGGCAGCGTATTTCTCGTCAGTGCTGCGCAACTGGGCATGCGCTGGAGCATGACCCGTCTGCCCGCACCGGAACAATGGCTGCACATCGACAGCCTCGATTTGCGCGCGCTGGCCGTGGTCATCGCGGCGATTTTTGCCTACGCGCTGTCGATGCTCTGCTGGCTCGCCGCCCTGCGCGATCTGCCGCTGGGCCGGGCTTACTCGCTGCTGAGCATCAGTTACGCGCTGGTGTACTTGCTGGCGGCCAGCCTGCCGCTGTTCAACGAATCCTTCAGTTTCACTAAATCACTGGGCGTGGCGCTGGTCATGCTCGGGGTCATCACCATCAACACTCGTCCGGCTCGTGCGCCCGAATTCAGGAGTGCTCCATGAAAATCACAGTATTTGGCAGCGGTTACGTCGGTCTGGTGCAAGCGGCTGTGTTGGCCGAAGTCGGCCATGATGTCGTGTGCATGGACGTCGACCAGAAGAAAGTCGACCTGTTGCGCCAGGGTCACGTCAGCATTTTCGAACCGGGGCTGGCCAGCCTGGTGCGCGAAGGTCTCGACTCGAAACGCCTGCAATTCACCACCGATGAAAAACTCGCCGTGCAGCACGCTCGGGTGGCGTTCATTGCGGTGGGTACGCCGTCGCGTGAGGACGGTTCGGCAGATCTGCGTTACGTGCTTTCGGTCGGTGACGCGATTGCCCGCCATCGTGAGCAGCCGTTGATCATCGTCGAGAAATCCACGGTGCCGGTGGGCACGGGCGACACCTTGCGCACGCACATCGAAAAAGCCTTGATCAAGGTCGGCCGCCTGCTGCAATTCGATATCGTCTCCAACCCGGAATTTCTCAAGGAAGGCTCAGCGGTTGCCGACTGCCGGCGTCCGGACCGTATCGTCATCGGCTGCGACGGCGATGACGTGCGCGACGTGATGCGCGATCTGTACTCGCCGTTCAACCGCAACCATGACCGCATCATGTTCATGGACCTGCGCAGCGCCGAGCTGACCAAGTACGCCGCCAACTGCATGCTGGCGACCAAGATTAGCTTCATCAACCAGATTGCCGAACTCGCCGAACACCTGGGCGCCGATATCGAATCAGTGCGCCAGGGCATCGGTGCCGACACGCGCATCGGTTACCACTTCATCTACCCAGGCTGCGGCTATGGCGGTTCGTGCTTTCCGAAAGACATGCGAGCGCTCATCCACAGCGCCGAAGAGGCGCACTGCTCCAGTGATTTGCTGCAAGCCGTCGAGGCGATCAACCAGCGGCAGAAACACAAACTGTTCGAACGTATCAATGCGTTCTACAAGGGTGACCTGCGCGGCAAAACCTTCGCCCTCTGGGGGCTGGCGTTCAAACCCAACACCGATGACATGCGCGACGCGCCGAGCCGGGTCCTGCTGGAGGAACTGTGGGCCGCCGGTGCCAGTGTGCGCGCCTTCGACCCGGAGGCTATGCAGGAAACCCAAAACCTTTACCCGGACGAATCGAAACTGATGCTGATGGGCACGCCGGAATCGGTATTGCCCGGCGCCGATGCGTTGATCATCTGCACCGAGTGGCAGCAGTTCAAGGCACCGGATTTTGATCTGATCAAACAGCGCCTCAACACCCCGGTGATCTTCGACGGCCGCAACCTGTACGACGCCGAGCGTCTGGCACGCAACGGTTTCCATTACTTCCCGATGGGCCGTGGCGAATCGCGCAAGTTGCCGATTCCGCTGCAACAGTGGCCACACGCGTCCGACGTCGCTTGATCACGTTATCGCCTGAAATCCGCCGGCAGTCCCTGATCGCAGGGTTGCTGGCGTTTTTATTGTTCATGGCGGGGGTCCACGGGCAGGCTCCGATCGGTTTCGACTCGCGATTCGTGTTGTTCGCGCAGGAAATGCTGCGCCATGGGCCGACGGTGTTTCCAACCACCTATGGTCAGCCGTACGCGGATTACTCAGCGGTTTCGACGCTGTTCATCTGGCTGCTGTCGTTGCCGTTTGGTGCGGTAAATGCGTTTACCGCGTGGGCGCCGAGTGCCGTCGCCGGTGCGCTGATCGTGACGCTGATGTATCGACTGCTGGCGCCGTACTCGCGGCGCTGGGCGTTGATCAGTATTGCGTTGCTGGTGCTCACCAGCGGTTTCGTCACTGAAGTGCGTGCGGTGTCGCAGGACTTGATGCTCGCAGCGGTGGCCTTTGCGGTGTTCTATCTCGGTTATGCCCATGATCATTTTGCCGGCACGCGTCACTGGCTGCTGATTTTCGCTTTGCTGTTGCTCGGCTTCGGTATTCGCGGGCCAATTGGTCTGGTGGTGCCGACCGGCGTGCTGTGCAGTTATTACTTGCTCAACCGTGAGTGGTCACGGTTGCTGGTGTTCGGTGTGCTGGCTTCGGCGTTGCTGGTCGCGTGCGTCGGGCTGTTGTTGTGGCTGGCGCAGGTCAGCGGGGGTCCGGCGTTCATGCAGGACGTGATCCGCATGCAGTTCATGGGTCGCATGGACGGTAGCGAAGGCGTCAGCGGTTCGCTGTATTACTTCACCAGTTCGCTCGGCAACTATGCGTTGGCCTATCCGTTGGCATTGCTGGTGCTGGCGGCGGCGTGGCTGAGCAGACCGCAGCAGCGTGGCCCAGCGCTGCGCCTGGTGCAGTACTGCGCGGCGGCGGGCCTGATTGTGATGGTCGGCCTGTCGATTCCGCAGGCGAAGAAGGCGCGGTATCTGCTGCCGATGCTACCCATGGCGGCGATCATTGCGGGGTATCCGTTTCAGGTGATGCACGGGCGGGTGTTCCGCTATTTGCGCGGCTCGATCATGGGCTTGTGGCTGGTCACGCCGGGCTTGCTGCTGGTGGTTTTGCTGGTCGCCCAACGGCGCTTTCCCGAGCAGTTGGGTGAAGTTTCTATTGTTTTGCTCGCGTTGGGCATTCTGCAACTGCTGGCGTTGTCGCGATTGTTGGTCTCGCGTTGGCGCGCCGAAGTGCTGGCATTGTGTGCCGTATTGGCGCTGTGGACGGTGTATGCGGCGGTCTTCGAACCGGTGGAGCGGCGGTTGTACGACACCCAGGCGTTCAGTCGCGCGGTGTCCGCCCAGGTGCAGCAAAACCCGGCGCCACTGGTACTGCATGGCATGGGCAAGGACGCGAAAGCGATCAAGTTCATGGTCAATATCGGGCAGGACCTGCAACCGCAGTTCAGCGACTCGTTCCTGCAACTGGAGGCGATCAAAGGTCCGGCGTGGCTGATGATGGATCGCAGTGATCTGCCATCCCTCAAGGGCACGCCACTGGAAAGCGCGCAGCCGGTGTTGAGTGGGCGTTTCGACAAAAACGACTATGTATTGCTGTGGTTGAAACCTTAACCTGTCGAGCTCTTGACCGACAGGATGCGCCTCAACATGACCTTCGACGTACGCCGCGCCAGCCTTGCTGACGCGGTAGCCCTCCCCGCGATCGAGCGTTCGGCAGCGCAATTGTTTCGTCTTGATCCGCCGTTGGCGTGGCTGGCTGATGCCGAAGTGCCTGATGCTGCCCAGCATCTGCAGGCCATCGAACAGGCATACGTGTGGGTTGCTGAAAATAGCGATGGGCAACTGACTGGATTTGTTCGTGCTGTAGACATCGATCAGCACATGCACATTGAGGAGCTATCCGTCAGTCAGGCTTTTCAGGGACAAGGCATTGGTCGCGCACTGGTTGCGGCAGTCATCGAACAAGCGCGGGCGATGCGGTTGAACTCAGTGACGCTCACCACCTTTCGCGATCTGCCGTGGAATGCGCCGTTTTATCAGAGGTTGGGGTTTGTCGAGTTGGCGAATGTACAAGCCGATCGCCATTTACGCGATGCGCTGCAAGCCGAAGCCCACCATGGCTTTCCCGCAGAGCGGCGCTGCGCGATGCGCCTGCCCCTTTCCTGAAGACAACACAAATCCCCTGTAGGCCTTCGCCTGCTCGCGATAGCGGAGTGTCAGTCAACATTGATTTCTCTGACCCAACGCTATCGCGAGCAGGCTCACTCCTACAGGGGGGTTGTGTTATGGCAGCTTGACCGGTGGTGATTGCCCGGTAAGGATGACGCACGCCCGCCAGGCATTTGAAATAAGGACATTGACCCTTCGTGGCCACCTACTCGCGCCTCATCCGCCGGTTGATGATCAGCTCGCTGACCGTTGTTATCAGCCGCGCGCTGATCAGCCCGCTGCTGACGCTGTTCCTCAGCAACAAGCTCGGCCTCAACCCGCAAGACGTCGGCCTGCTGCTGGGCATTGCGGTGTTCAGCGCCACGTTGTTGTCGTTGTACGGCGGCTACATCATCGATCGGCTGGACAAGCGCCAGTTACTGATCCTGACCATGCTCTCCAGCGGTATCGGTCTGATCCTGCTGACCTTCGCGCAGAATCTGTATCTGGTCACCCTGGTGCTGATCATCAGCGAAACGGCGTCGGCGCTGTTCCTCATCTGCTCCAAAGCCATCCTCAGTGAAAACCTGCCGGTGGGCCAGCGGGTCAAGGCGTTTTCCCTGAACTACACGCTGACCAACATCGGTTACGCCGTCGGCCCGATAATCGGCGTGGTGATTGCCGGCGTTCAGCCGTCAGCGCCGTTTATCGTCGCGGGCGCGATTGCCATCGGCAGCATCTTTCTGCTGTTCGGTGCCGTGCGCGAAGTGAATCCGGTCGCCGCGGTCGCTCAGCCACAAAGTTTTCTGAAAACCCTGATCATCCTGAAAAACGACCGCACGATGATCCTGTTTACCCTGGGTTGCCTGCTCAGCACGCTGGTGCACGGGCGTTTCACCCTGTACCTGTCGCAATACCTGCTGGTCACCCACACCCAGCAGCAGACGCTGGATACCATGGCCGCCCTGCTCGCTTGCAACGCAATCACGGTGATTGTGTTGCAATACCAGATCGGCCGATTGCTCACCCGTGAACACCTGCGCTACTGGATTGCCGGCGGCACCGCGTTGTTCATCGTCGGGCTGATCGGCTTCAGTCTGGCCGACAGCCTGATCGGCTGGTGCGTGGCGATGTTCATCTTCACCTTGGGCGAGATGATCATTTATCCGGCCGACTTTTTGTTTGTCGACACCCTCGCCCCGGAAGAACTGCGCGGCAGCTATTACGGCGCGCAGAACCTCGCAGCCCTGGGCGGTGCGGCCAGTCCGGTCATGTGCGGATTTTTGCTGATGCACACGCCGGCCCCCAGCATGTTCTATGCCTTGAGCGCACTGGCGGCTGTGGGCGGCTACATGTGCTTCGTCAGTGGCCGTCGCGTCGTTTAAATTCAAAATTAATGCACTAAACCTGCATTAATATGAATTTGTCAGCATCGATTTTGCCCGGCACACTGTGCACGTTCCTCCCCCAATGTTGGAACAACTTCGAGGGCTTTCCGGATATGCCGGACAAGTCCTTTTTTTTGCCTCGAATTTGCTGCAAGGACTGGATTCACATGCTCGCTCGCTGGTTGCCCGCCGCCATCAATACCCGCCCGACCGAATGGAGCCGCGCCGCCATCGGCATGGCCTTGGGCACGCTGTTCAGTGTGTGGTTGTGCGCGCAGGTGTTTGGCCATGAAGTCGCCTATCACCTGATCGGCCCGCTGGGCGCATCGGCGGTGTTGCTGTTTGCCGTGTCCTCCGGCGCGCTCGCCCAGCCGTGGTCGATTCTCGGCGGCTACTTGTGTGCCGGCGTCGTCGCGTTGCTGGTGGCCCATGTGCTCGGCCGAACCCTTGGCAGCGCGTGTGTGGCGGCAGGCATGGCGCTGATTTTGATGTGCTGGCTGCGTTGCCTGCATCCACCGGCCGGGGCGTTAGCGCTGACGCTGGTTCTGGCTGATCCGGCGACCATCGCCATGGACTGGAAAGCCATGGAGCCGGTGATGCTCGGCGCGGCGTGCATGCTGCTCAGTGCCGTGGCCTACAACAACCTGACACGCATTTGTTACCCGAAACGTCCGGCTGAACCGGCGCCGATCGTTGCGCCCGTCGACAGTCAGGCCATTACCACTGAAGACCTCAAACTTGCTTTGGCCGACATGGAAGCCTTCATCGACATCACTCCCGAAGATCTGGAACAGTTGATCCACGCCAGTGAACTGCACGCCAAGCGCCGCAGCATTACCCAAACCTTCAGCTGATCCCCTGTGTAGGAGCTGCCGCAGGCTGCGATCTTTTGATCTTGTTTTTAAAGGTCAAAAGATCGCAGCCTTCGGCAGCTCCTACATGAGCCCGCGTACATTTTCGATTAAGGTAAAAACGCAGACAGGCCCTGCACATATCCCCGTTGTACACGGCAAATTTGCACTGTTACGATCCGGTAACGCTCGCGCGCGAGCTTCTCGAATAAAGACAATAAAAGCAGGGAGTTACTGATGACAGCTCAGGCTTCATCCCAGCGGACACCGTCCATGGATGCCACGCAAAACGAAGTGCTGGCCGAAGTTCGCAACCACATCGGTCACCTGATCCTCAACCGCCCCGCCGGCCTCAATGCCATCACCCTCGACATGGTGCGTTTGCTGCAACAGCAGCTCGACGCCTGGGCGACTGACGCCAATGTCCACGCCGTTGTGCTGCGCGGTGCCGGTGAAAAAGCCTTCTGCGCCGGTGGCGACATTCGCTCGCTGTACGACAGTTTCAAAAGCGGCGACACCCTGCACGAAGATTTTTTCGTTGAGGAATACGCTCTCGACCTGACCATTCATCACTACCGCAAACCGGTGCTGGCGCTGATGGATGGTTTTGTCCTCGGCGGCGGCATGGGCCTGGTGCAAGGCGCCGACCTGCGCGTGGTCACCGAGAAGAGCCGACTGGCGATGCCGGAAGTCGCCATCGGTTATTTCCCGGATGTCGGTGGCAGTTATTTCCTGCCGCGCATTCCCGGTGAGCTGGGGATTTATCTGGGGGTCAGCGGCGTACAGATCCGTGCCGCCGATGCGCTGTATTGCGGCCTCGCCGACTGGTACCTGGACAGCAGCAAACTGACGCTGCTCGACGAAAGACTCGATCAGATGGAATGGCAGGATACTCCGCTCAAGGCGCTGCAAAACCTGCTGGCCAAACACGCCGTGCAAACCCTGCCCGATGCGCCGCTCGAAGCCTTGCGCCCGGCCATCGACCATTTCTTTGCCCTGCCGGATGTGCCGAGCATGGTTGAGCAGTTACGCGCGGTGACCGTCGCCGACAGCCGTGAGTGGGCGACCGCCACCGCTGACCTGCTGCAAACCCGCTCGCCGCTGGCCATGGCCGTGACGCTGGAGATGCTGCGTCGTGGCCGCCACTTGAGTCTGGAACATTGCTTCGCCCTGGAGCTGCATCTGGATCGCCAGTGGTTCGAGCGCGGCGACCTGATCGAAGGCGTGCGCGCCCTGCTGATTGATAAAGACAAGACACCGCGCTGGAACCCGCCGACCCTCGCTGCACTGGACGCTGCGCATGTCGCGAGTTTCTTCCAAGGCTTTGATGAGAGCGGGAGCTGAGCCATGCACGATCTCGAACTGACTGAAGAACAAGTGATGATCCGCGACATGGCCCGGGACTTCGCCCGTGGCGAAATCGCGCCGCACGCGCAGGCCTGGGAAAAGGCTGGCTGGATCGACGACGCGCTCGTCGCGAAAATGGGTGAACTCGGTTTGCTTGGCATGGTGGTGCCTGAGGAATGGGGCGGCACTTACGTCGATTACGTCGCCTACGCTTTGGCCGTGGAGGAGATTTCCGCCGGTGACGGCGCGACCGGCGCCTTCATGAGCATCCACAACTCGGTGGGCTGCGGCCCGGTGCTCAATTACGGCAGCGAAGCACAGAAACAAACCTGGCTGGCGGATCTGGCCAGCGGGCAAACCATCGGCTGCTTCTGCCTGACCGAACCTCAGGCCGGCTCCGAAGCGCACAACCTGCGCACTCGCGCCGAACTGCGTGACGGTCAATGGGTGATCAACGGCGCCAAGCAATTTGTCAGCAACGGCAAACGGGCGAAGCTGGCGATTGTGTTTGCGGTGACCGATCCGGATCTGGGCAAGAAAGGTATTTCGGCGTTTCTGGTGCCGACCGATACCGCCGGTTTTATCGTTGATCGTACTGAGCACAAGATGGGCATTCGTGCCTCCGATACCTGTGCGGTGACGCTGAACAACTGCAGCATTCCTGAGGCCAATCTGCTCGGCGAGCGCGGCAAAGGGCTGGCGATTGCCCTGTCCAACCTTGAAGGCGGACGCATCGGTATCGCCGCGCAAGCACTGGGGATCGCCCGCGCGGCGTTTGAGGCGGCGCTGGTGTATTCGCGTGATCGCATCCAGTTCGGCAAACCGATCAATGAGCACCAGAGCATCGCCAACCTGCTGGCTGACATGCACATGCAAATCAACGCCGCGCGGCTGATGATCCTGCATGCGGCGCGGCTGCGCACGGCGGGTAAACCGTGTTTGTCCGAGGCTTCGCAGGCCAAGCTGTTTGCTTCGGAAATGGCCGAGAAGGTCTGCTCTTCAGCGATTCAGATTCATGGCGGGTATGGGTATCTGGAGGATTATCCGGTCGAGAAGTACTACCGTGATGCACGGATTACCCAGATCTATGAAGGGTCGAGCGAGATTCAGCGGATGGTGATTGCGCGGGAGTTGAAGAACTATCAGTTGTAATGGTGTTGGCCCCTTTCCCTCACCCCAGCCCTCCCGAAACGTCGGACCGCCCAGAGGGAGAGGGAGCCGACCGAGATGCCTGGCGTTATCCATCGACCTGAAAGATCGTCGATTATGGATTCGCTAAAGCAGGATCAGATCGGCGTACATTCCAGGCATCCCCCAATCAGTCCCCTCTTCCTCCGGGAGAGGGTTAGGGTGAGGGGCTTTTGATTTTGATGTATATCAAGCCATAAAAGCTTCGCGAGCAAGCTCGCTCCCACAGGGATCTCCAGTGAACACAAAGGCTGTGTTTGCCGACAAACCAATGTGGGAGCGAGCCTGCTCGCGAAGGCGTTAGTCAGGCCCGCGCATTACTTGCCTTGGAATGCCGCCTCACGCTTGGCAATAAACGCCGCCATCCCTTCCTTCTGATCCTGCGTGGCAAACGCCGCGTGGAACACCCGACGCTCGAAGCGCACGCCCTCAGTCAGGTTCACTTCAAAGGCACGATTCACACTTTCCTTGACCATCATCGCAATCGGCAGCGACTTGCTGGCGATCACTGCCGCCACCTTCAGCGCCTCATCAAGCAACTCATCACTCGGCACGATCCGCGCGACAATCCCGCAACGCTCAGCTTCCACCGCATCAATCAAACGCCCACTCAGGCACATTTCCATGGCTTTCGCCTTGCCCACGGCGCGAGTCAGGCGCTGGGTGCCGCCCATGCCCGGCAACACACCGAGATTGATTTCCGGTTGACCGAATCTGGCGTTGTCGCCAGCCAGAATGAAGTCGCACATCAACGCCAACTCACAGCCACCACCGAGGGCGAAACCGTTAACGGCGGCGATGATCGGCTTACGGCGGTTAGCCACGCGATCGCTGTCGCTGAACAGGTCGTCCATGTAGATCTGCGGATAGGTCAGTTCGGCCATTTCCTTGATATCGGCACCGGCGGCAAAGGCTTTTTTCGAGCCAGTGAGGACGATGCAACCGATGTTCGCATCCGCTTCCAGTGCATCAAGGGCCTGGTTCACTTCGCTGACCAGTTGCGCATTCAGGGCGTTCAGCGCCTGCGGGCGATTGAGGGTGATCAGGCCAACGCGGCCGTGGGTTTCGAGCAGAATGGTTTCGTAAGTCATAAACAAACTCCTTCTTAAAGATTGCGCGAAATGACCATGCGCTGAATGTCGCTGGTGCCTTCGTAGATCTGGCAGACGCGCACGTCGCGGTAGATACGTTCCAGCGGGAAGTCGTTGAGGTAACCGTAACCACCGAGGGTTTGCAACGCCATCGAACAGACCTTCTCGGCCATTTCCGAAGCGAACAGTTTGGCCATCGACGCCTCGACCAAGGCCGGTTGACCGCTGTCGCGCAGGGCCGCCGCGTAATGCACCATCTGCCGGGCAACTGCAATTTGCGTGGCCATGTCGGCCAAGCGGAATGCCACGGCCTGATGCTCGATGATCGGCTTGCCGAAGGTGTCGCGCTCGCGGGCGTAATCACGTGCTGCTTCGAACGCCGCGCGGGCCATGCCCACCGATTGCGATGCGATGCCGACGCGGCCGCCTTCAAGGTTGGCCAGGGCAATCTTGTAGCCCTCGCCCTCCTCGCCCAAACGGTTGGCCACCGGCACTTTGACGTCTTCGAAGAGAATCTGGCAGGTGTCGGACGCGTGTTGACCGAGCTTGTCTTCGACGCGAGCAACTTTGTAGCCCGGCGAATCGGTCGGCACGATAAACGCAGTGATGCCGCGTTTGCCGGCACTCGGATCGGTCACGGCAAACACAATCACGATCCCGGCGTTTTGCCCTGAAGTGATGAACTGTTTGCAGCCGTTCAGCACGTAGTGATCACCTTCCAGCCGTGCCCGGGTTTTCAGGCTGCTGGCGTCGGAACCGGCCTGCGGTTCGGTCAATGCAAAGGCACCGAGCATCGCGCCGCTGGCCAGCGGCTTGAGAAAGCGTTCGCGCTGATCGTCGTTGCCGAACTTGAGGATCGGCACGCAACCCACCGAGTTGTGCACGCTCATGATCGTCGAGCAGGCGCCATCGCCAGCAGCGATTTCTTCAAGGGCCATGGCGTACGCCAGATAACCGGTGTCGCAACCACCCCACTGGTCCGGCACGAGCATGCCGAAGAAGCCCAGCTCAGCCATTTGAGCGATGGCTTCCTTGGGGAAACGGTGCTCGCGATCCCACTCGGCGGCGAACGGCTTCAAGCGTTCCTCGGCGAACTGTCGGGCCATGTCGCGGATCTGGGTTTGGTCTTCGTTGGGAATCATGGTGAATCCTTAAATCCGGGTTACACACGTTCCCCTGTAGGAGCTGCCGCAGGCTGCGATCTTTTGATCTTGATTTAAAAACAAGATCAAAAGATCGCAGCCTCGTTGCACTCGTCAGCTCCTACAGGATTAGTGTGTTTAGTAAAGGCATTCCACAGCCATGGCCGTGGCTTCGCCGCCGCCGATGCAGATCGCCGCGATACCGCGTTTCTGCTTTCTCTGGCGCAATGCCGAGAGCAACGTGACCAGAATCCGCGCACCGGACGCGCCGATCGGATGGCCCAGCGCACAGGCACCGCCATGCACATTCAGCTTGTCATGGGGGATTTCCAGGTGCGTCATTGCCGCCATGCCAACCACGGCAAACGCCTCGTTGACCTCAAACAGATCAACATCACCCAGCGACCAACCGGTTTTCTTGATCAACTTTTTGATCGCCCCAATCGGTGCCACCGGGAACAGACCCGGAGTGTCGGCGAACGCCGCGTGGCCATGGATCACCGCCAACGGTTTCAACCCGAGTTTCTGCGCTTGCGACTGACGCATCAGCACCAGCGCCGCTGCACCGTCAGAGATCGAGCTGGAGTTCGCCGCCGTCACCGTGCCGCCTTCGCGGAACGCCGGTTTCAGCGAGGCAACTTTGTCCAGTTTGGCTTTCGGTGGCTGTTCGTCGTTGCTGATCAGCACCTGCTCTTTGCCGACGGTCACGGTCAGCGGGACGATTTCGTCCTTGAAGCTGCCGTCCTTGATCGCCTGCTGCGCGCGGGTGGTCGAGGCGATGGCAAACGCATCCTGCGCTTCACGGCTGAAGTGGTTGGTCTCGGCACAATCCTCGGCGAAGGTGCCCATCAAACGGCCCTTGTCGTAGGCATCTTCGAGACCGTCGAGGAACATTGAGTCAAGCACGCGGCCATGGCCCATGCGGTAACCGGCACGGGCACGATCCAGCAGATACGGCGAGTTGGACATGCTTTCCATGCCGCCGGCAATCACCACGTCGGCACTGCCAGCCACCAGCATGTCGTGAGCCAGAATCGTGGTTTCCATGCCCGAACCGCACATCTTGTTGATGGTGGTGCAACGGGTCGATTTATCCAGCCCGGCGCCCAATGCCGCTTGGCGTGCAGGCGCCTGGCCGAGGCCCGCAGGCAGTACGCAACCGAACAACACTTCATCGACCGCATCGCTGCCGACACCAGAGCGCTCAACCGCAGCCTTGATCGCCGCAGCGCCGAGTTGCGGCGCGGTGAGGCTTTTCAGTTCGCCCTGAAAGCCGCCCATGGGCGTGCGTACGGCGCTGACGATAACAATCGGATCGTTGGAAATAGACATGACAAATCCTCCTTACTTGGCGGCCATGCGCAAGGCACCGTCGAGACGGATCACCTCGCCGTTGAGCATGCTGTTTTCGATGATATGCCGAACCAGTGCGGCGTACTCGGCGGGCTTGCCCAGACGCGGCGGGAACGGCACGCCGGCGGCCAGCGATTCGCGGACTTCCGGGGTCATGCCGGCCATCATCGGCGTTTCAAAAATGCCCGGTGCGATGGTCATCACACGGATGCCGAAACGCGCCAGTTCACGGGCGGCGGGCAGAGTCAGGCTAGCGATAGCGCCTTTCGAGGCGGAGTACGCCGCTTGGCCAATCTGACCGTCAAACGCCGCGACCGATGCGGTGTTGATGATCACGCCGCGCTCGCCGTCAGCGTTCGCCTCGGATTCAGCAATCGCCGCAGCGGCCAGACGCAGCATGTTGAAACTACCAATCAGGTTGACGTTGATCACCTGAGCAAAACTGCTCAGCGCATGTGGGCCGTTCTTGCCGAGGATCTTCTCGCCACGAACGATGCCGGCGCAGTTGACCAGACCATTGAGGCTGCCAAAGGCTTTGACGGTCGCCTGCACGGCAGCTTCGGCGGCGGCTTCGTTGCTGATATCGGCAACCACGCTTTGCGCGCCCAGACGCTGAGCCTGCGCGGCGACTGCTTCGGCATTCATGTCCACCAGCATCACTTTGGCGCCGGCACTGAGCAGCAATTCAGCGGTGGCGGCACCGAGGCCGGAGGCGCCGCCGGTGACGATAAAAACCTTGTTCTCGATCTGCATGACTGTAGTTCCTGATTCAAGCTGAAACGTTATGCGCCGCAGCCTCTTGAGCCTTGGCGATTTCCTGGTTGCGCAAGATAAAGCGCTGCAATTTGCCACTCGGGGTCTTGGGCAATTCGCTGACAAATTCGATTTCACGCGGGTATGAATGCGCGGCCAGACGCTTGCGCACGTGTTGGCGCAGTTCTTCGGCCAGCTCAGGCGCGGCGCGGTATTGCGCACTCAGTACGACAAAAGCTTTGACCAGTTCGGTGCGCTCCGGATCCGGTTTGCCGACCACCGCCGCCTCGACGACCGCCGGGTGTTCGATCAGCGCGCTTTCCACGTCGAAGGGGCCGACGCGGTAGCCCGATGTGGTGATCACGTCATCGCTGCGGCCGACGAAACTGATGCTGCCGTCCGGGTTCCATTCCACGGTGTCGCCGCTCAAGTAGTAATCGCCGACGAAGGCCTTGGTCGGCGCGCCTTCGTAGCCACCGAACCAGCACATCGGCGATTGCGGCCGGTCGATGGCAAGAATGCCGGGCTGGCCGACACCGAGTTCTTTGTACTGCTCATTGAGCACAACAATCCGGTGGCCAGGCGAGGCGAAACCGGCGGCGCCGACGTGCACCGCGTGATCGAGGCCGTGGTGGTTACACAACACCATGCCCAGTTCGGTCTGACCGTAATGGTCGTGGATGACCACGCCGAGGTTGTCGGCGAACCAGCGGATCACTTCCGGGTTCAGCGGTTCACCGGCACTGCTGACGATGCGCAATTTGCCTTTTATCGACTTGGCGAATTCGTCACCGCCAGCAATCAGCAAGCGGTATGCGGTTGGCGAACCGGTGAGGTTGGTGATGCCGTATTTGTTGATCACCCGGCAGGTGCTTTCGAGAGTGAACGGGCCATCGTAGAAGGTGATCGGGTGGCCCATCGACAAAGGCCCGGTCACGCCGAAATAGATGCCGTAAGCCCAGCCCGGATCGGCGACGTTCCAGAACGCATCTTCCGGGCGCAGATCGACGGCATCACGGGTGTAGCTCTGGAAGGCAACGATGGCTTTGAGCGGCACCGACAGCGCTTTCGACGGGCCGGTGGTGCCCGAGGTGAACATCAGCAAGAACGGGTCTTCGCCGGTCAGCAATACCGGTTCGCAGACGTTGGAATGGTTGGCCAGTTCGGCCCAGAAACTGAAGTCGCCACGGACGATGCCCTGGCCTTTCGCGCCGCCGACGGTAACGAGCGTTGGGCAATCGGCGACTTCAGCGAGTTTCGGCCGGTTGACGGCGTCGGTCACCACGACTTTGGCGCCGGAACTGTTCAGGCGATGTTCGAGGGCTTTCGGGCCGAACGCGGTGAACAGCGGTTGATACACCGCGCCGATGCGCCAGGTGGCCAACACAGTGATGAGCAATTCGACGTTGCGCGGCAGCAGCCCGGCGACCTTGTCACCTTTCTGCACGCCTTGGGCGAGAAGGAAATTGGCGAAACGCGCGGCTTTGTCCTGCAACTCGCTGAACGTGTACGTTGCGCTGGAGCCATCGCGCCCTTCCCAGAACAGCGCAATGCGCCCCGGCAAGGCATGCCGGTCGCAGCATTCGACGCAGGCGTTGAGCGCCGCAAGCGTACCGCTGAGTGCGGCATCCACGGTGTGCTGATAGTTGAACTGTGTGGTGGCAGACAAGTAATCGCGCATTGCCAGAATCCCTCTGTTTTTTATTAGGCTGGGAAGCGTAAACAACAGAGGGATAGTCGCGCTGTGCGGGGCTTGGGGCAATGGTCAAAGCTATCAATGTGGCTGACTGGTTTGGCCATGACCGCTACCACACTGATCGTTCCCACGCTCTGCGTGGGAATGCAGCCTTGGACGCTCTGCGTCAGCTCCAGAGCTGGAACGCGGAGCGTCCCTTGAGGCATTCCCACGCAGAGCGTGGGAATGATCAAGCGGCGGATGTGTTGGGTCAGACAACCTCATTCAGGATCAACGTGCGATAGTGCCCCGGATTCGACCCCGACCACTTGCGAAACGCCTTGTAAAACGAACTCGCATCGGCAAACCCTAATCGCGCGGCAATCTCGACAAAACTGATCGAAGGCTCAGCCAGCCAGACAATCGCCAACTCCTTGCGCACACTGTCCTTGAGGCCTTGATAGGTCTGCCCTTCCTCCGCCAGTCGCCGGCGCAACGTCGAGGCCGACATGCACAATTGCTGCGCCAAGGCCTCGGTTTCCGGCCATTGTTCAGCGGGCAGTTGCCGTAGATCCTGCTTGATCCGACTGGCAAGACTCTCCGGATCGCGGTACTTCACCAGAATATTGGCCGGGGCGTGGGCGAGAAAGCGTTTCAGCTCCTCGGCCGTGCGCTTGATCGGCAGCTCGAGGCAATCCGCCGAGAAGATCATCCGCGTACGAGGCCGGTCGAAACGCAGGTTTTCCGAAAACATCACCCGATAGTCATCGGTGAAATCCGGCTCGGGGCAGCGCAGTTCAATGGCCAGAATCGGAATTCGCCGCCCCGCCAGCCAGCAGGCCACACCGTGGACGATCATCCAATAAGTGAAATAGGTGAAGGCGCGGCGCGGTTCGGGGTCATCTTCCAGCAGGACGATTTCCGCCAGACTTTGCTGGTGCACCAGTTGCGCGGGCATGCGTTCAAGCATCAATGACAGAAAGCTCAGGCCCGTGCTCAAACCCGCTGCCAGTGTCGGTTGCGCAATGGCGCTGCGGCAGAGGAATTCCAGGCTGCCGGACTTGAGTTTGCGCGGGTCCATGCCAAAGAACTCGTCGTCGCCACGGCGCGCCAATAACCGCCAGAGTTTCGCGTACTGCGAGGCCGGCACCCGGCCGTGCTCGGTTTGCAGCAGCAGCGGATCAATCCCGACCTTGTTCAAGACTTCTTCCGTGGCCACGCCCGGGGCACAACTTTGCAGCAGCGCTTCACGCACCAGTTGCACGGCGATGGTGTCTTTTTCCGACATGGAGCGCGCTGAACCTTGTTGTTTTTGAATGGCAGGCATATTACCGCAGGACACGAATTCAACACGAATCCCCTGTAGGAGTGAGCCTGCTCGCGATGGCGTCGTGTCATTTAGCGCTGAATGTTCTGACACACCGCTATCGCGAGCAGGCTCACTCCTACAGGGATCAATGCGAGGCAAAAATTGAGGTCGTTCAGCAACTGTTCAGGTTTATGTCAATCAATGTCATGTGAGAATGACTTTCATTATGTTACAACTTGTAACCTCTTCGAATGACTTATTGGACACCGAATGCTCGTTCCCTTCCTGATCATGCTGCGCGAAGGCATTGAAGCCGCGCTGATCGTTGGCATCATCGCCAGCTACCTGCAACAGACTGGCCGTGGTCAATGGATGCCCGCCGTGTGGATCGGCGTGTTTCTCGCCGCCGCCCTCGCCCTGCTGGTCGGTGGTGGCCTGGAACTGGTCAGCGCAGAATTCCCGCAAAAGCAACAGGAGCTGTTCGAAGGCATCGTCGGTCTGGTCGCGGTGGGCATTCTCAGCTCGATGGTGTTCTGGATGCGCAAAGTCGCGCGCTCGATCAAGCATTCGCTGCAAGCCTCGCTGGATCACGCGCTGACTTCTTCAAAGCATCAGGTCATTGCGCTGATTGCCATGGTGTTTTTCGCTGTCGCCCGTGAAGGCCTGGAAACGGTGTTCTTCCTGCTCGCAGTGTTCCAGCAAAGCGAAGGCCCGGGCGCGCCGATCGGTGCCCTGCTCGGGCTGATTCTGGCAATCATCGTCGGCTTCCTGATCTACAGCGGCAGCATGCGCCTCAACCTTTCGGCGTTCTTCAAGTGGACCGGCCTGTTCATTCTGGTGGTGGCCGCCGGGATTCTCGCCAACTCCGTGCAGGCCCTGCATGAAGCCGGGCTGTGGAATCACCTGCAAACGGTGCTGTTCGACTTCAGCGCGACGCTGCCGATGGATGGCCCGCTGGGCTCGGTGCTGGCCGGCATGTTCGGTTATCAGGATGCGCCGACCATCAGCACCCTCGGTGCTTATCTGATCTATCTGCTGGTGGCGCTGGTGATGTTTTTTTACCCGGCTCCCGCGCCGAAGCCTTCCGCACAATCGTCTTCCGTTTCCAGCCAATAAGGGCATTCATGTCAAAGCCTAATACTCCTCAGGCCTCCCCTCCCCGCGCCTTGCGTTGGGCGGTGGCCGGCTCGGTGGTGGTGATGATCGCCGCCGGCGGTCTGTTTTATTACGCCTCGAAAATGGCTGCGGCCAAGCGTCAGCACAATCACGATGAAGTGGTCGTGAACATTCATCCGGGCAGTTGCGAGCCAAACGCGCTGACGGTGCCGGCCGGTCGCGCCAGTTTCCGCATCGTCAACCGCTCCGATCGTGCCGTGGAATGGGAAATCCTTGACGGCGTACTCGTCGTCGAAGAACGCGAAAACATCGCGCCGGGCCTGAGCCAGGTGATCAACGCCAATCTGCAACCGGGCGATTACGCGATCACCTGCGGATTGCTGAGCAACCCGCGCGGCACCTTGCACGTGACGCCGACGGCAGCCTCTGACGCAGCGGCCAAAGCCAAGCCTTCGATGGTCGCCTTCGTCGGGCCGCTGTCGGAATTCCGCGTGTACCTGGCCAGCCAGAGCAGCGCGCTGATAAAAGCCGTGACCGCGCTCAACCAAGCCATTGAAAGCGGCGATTTGAGTCAGGCTCAGGCGCTGTACCTGCCGGCACGCTCGGCGTATCAACATCTGGCCCCGGCTGCGCAGCGTCTGGCAGAACTGGACAACAGCATCAACGCCCGCGCCGATTACTTCGAAAAACGCGAGCAGGATCCAGCCTTCGTCGGCTTCCATCGCCTCGAATTCGGCCTGTTCCAGCAGCGCAAACTCGACGATCTGGCACCGGTCGCCCAGCGCCTGCTCAGCGATGTCACCACGCTCAAACAACAACTGCTCGCGCAGAGCCTGCCGCCGGAGCAACTGGTCAACATCGTCGTGCGCAACCTCAACACCTTGGCCGATGTGCGTGCTGCCAGCGGAGAAGAGGAGCGTTATAGCCACAGCGACCTCAACGGTTTCGCCGCCAATGCGCAAACCGCGCACAAAGTCGTCGACCTCCTGCGACCAATGCTGAGCAAATCGGCTGCCGAGCTGCTGCCGAAAATCGACCAGGCACTGGCGGATTTCGACACAGAACTCGACACCTACAAGATCAAGGACGGCTACGCCAGCTACGACTCCGTCAGCGGCGCACAACGCAAGCAGATCGCCGACAAGGCCCAGGCTCTGGCCGACGCACTGGATGGCATCGATCCCGCCCTCGGCCTCTCCGGCCTGTAAGCAGAAGACGAATTCGCGATGAAAGATTCAGAAAACTTCAATCTGCAACGTCGCCGTGTCCTGATGGGCATGGGCGCCGCCGGTGTCGCCCTCGCCGGTTCCGCCCTGAGCTGCCCGGCCATGGCCGCCGCACCTGCGCAAGTCACCGAAGCACCGAGCAGCGACAAGACCGAAGACCGCCACGATTTCCACGGCGTACACCAGACCGGCATTGTCACCCCGCGCCCGGCGTCGGGCATGCTGGTTTCCTTCGATGTGTTGGCCAGTGACCGCGAAGACCTTGAGCGACTGTTCCGCACCCTCAACGAGCGCATCGCGTTTCTGATGAAGGGTGGCCCGGTCGCGCAGATCGACCCGAAACTGCCGCCACCGGATTCCGGCATCCTCGGCCCGAACGTCACGCCGGACAACCTGACCATTACCGTTTCTGTCGGCGAATCGCTGTTCGACGAGCGCTTCGGTCTGGCCGAGGCCAAGCCCAAGCGTCTGATACGCATGGTCGGTTTTCCCAACGATGCGCTGGAAGCCGATTGCTGCCATGGCGACCTGAGTTTGCAGTTCTGCTCGAACACCGCCGACACCAACATTCACGCCCTGCGCGACATCGTCAAAAACCTCCCCGACCTGCTGCTGGTGCGCTGGAAACAGGAAGGCAGCGTGCCGCCGCAAGCCCCGGCGAAACCCGGTGTGCCAGCGCAATCGGCGCGCAACTTCCTCGGCTTCCGTGATGGCTCGGCCAACCCCGATTCCAACGACAGCAAAGCCATGGATCGTCTGGTCTGGGTACAACCGGGCAGCGACGAGCCAGCCTGGGCCGCCCACGGTAGTTATCAGGCTGTGCGGATCATCCGCAATTTCGTCGAGCGCTGGGACCGCACACCGTTGCAGGAGCAGGAAAGCATCCTTGGCCGGGTCAAAACCACCGGTGCACCGATGGGTGGCCAGCATGAAAGCGAAGTCCCGGATTACAGCAAGGACCCGGCGGGCAAGCTGACCAAACTCGACGCGCACATTCGTCTGGCTAATCCGCGTACGGCTGAAACCCAGGCCAACCTGATCCTGCGCCGGCCGTTCAACTACTCCAACGGCGTGAACAAGAACGGCCAGCTCGACATGGGCCTGCTGTTCATCTGCTATCAGGCCGATCTGGAAAAAGGCTTCATCACCGTGCAGACCCGCCTCAACGGCGAACCGCTGGAGGAATACCTCAAGCCGGTCGGCGGCGGTTACTTCTTCACCCTGCCGGGTGTCACGGGCGACAAGGACTTCATCGGTCGCTCGTTGCTCAACGCCACACAACCGAAAACCGCTGCATAAAACAACATCCCAACACTGGAGCCGCCCCCATGAAAAAGACGCCACTCGCGCTATTGCTGACCCTTGGTTTGCTCAACACCCCGCTGTCGGCGTTCGCCGCGACAGCACCGCTGGATCTGGTCGGGCCGGTGTCGGACTACAAGATTTACGTCACCGAGCAACTGGATGAGCTGGGCAGCCACACCCAGCAGTTCACCGACGCGGTGAAAAAAGGTGACCTGGCCGCCGCGCAAAAGCTCTACGCCCCGACTCGCGTTTACTACGAGTCGATCGAGCCGATTGCCGAGCTGTTCAGTGACCTCGATGCGTCCATCGACTCGCGCGTCGACGACCACGAGAAAGGCGTGAAGGCCGACGACTTCACCGGTTTCCACCGCATCGAATACACGCTGTTCTCGGAGAAAAGCACCCAGGGCCTGAACGAGCTGGCCGACAAGCTCAACAGCGACGTCAAAGACCTGCAGACCCGCGTCGCCGGCCTGACCTTCCCGCCGGAGAAAGTCGTCGGCGGTGCCGCTGCGCTGCTGGAAGAAGTGGCCGCGACCAAGATCTCCGGTGAAGAAGATCGCTACAGCCACACCGACCTGTATGACTTCCAGGGCAACATCGACGGCGCGAAGAAAATCGTCGACCTGTTCCGTCCGCAGATCGAGAAGCAGGACAAGGCGTTTGTCGCGAAGGTCGACAAGAACTTTGCCACGGTCGACAAGATTCTGGCCAAGTACAAGACCAAGGAGGGTGGTTTCGAGACGTATGACAAGGTGAAGGATAACGACCGCAAGGCGCTGGTCGGGCCGGTGAATACGCTGGCTGAGGACTTGTCTACGTTGCGTGGCAAGTTGGGTCTGAATTAAGTTTTTTAGCGTCTGGTCTGGCCCCTTCGCGAGCAAGCTCGCTCCCACATTTGGAATGCATTTCCCTGTGGGAGCGAGCTTGCTCGCGAAGGCTTTATCAGCCGCGCTAGATAATTTCGATTTTAGAGAATCCGGTAGAGCAACCGCTCAATCCGCACCCGACTCACGCGCTTGAGAAACTTGGCCACCCCGGCCGGGTATTCCGGCAGCGTCTCCAGACTCTGGAAATTCTCGATCCGCGTGGTATGGCGGAAAATCTCTTCCAGTTCCTTCGCCCGCGGCTCCAGCCACTCCCCTTTCGGATCATCGATCAACAACGCATTTTCCAGATCGAGGCGGAACGCCCGTGGATTAAGGTTGTTGCCGGTCAGCAACGTATAGCGCTGATCAACCCACATGCCCTTGAGGTGATAGGTGTTGTCGCCATCACGCCACAGGTGCAGGTTCAACTGGCCGCTGTCGATGTTGCGCTGATGGCGCTTGGCAAAGCGGCGCAAGCTGATCTCGTACAGATACGGCAACGCTGCGATCACCTTGAACGGCTCGCTCGGCGGAATGTAAAAGTCGTTGGCGGTCTTGTCGCCGACCACAATGTCGATCTTCACGCCACGGGCCAATGCGCGGTTGATCTCGCGGATCACGCCCAGCGGCAAGTTGAAGTACGGCGTGCAGATGGTCAGCTGTTTTTGCGCGCTGGCAATCAGTTCGAGAATCGCCCGGTTCAACGGGTTGTTCTTGCCGACGCCGAGCAACGGGGTAACGGACAGACCGTCTCTGGCAGTGCTGCCAGTGGCCGTGTCGTACGTTGCATATTTGAGGCGGCTACGCAGATCGCCGATATCGTTGCGCAGGCTACGCGTGGTCGGCAGGTTGGGCAGGTCGAGGCGATGCACCGCTTTCGATTCGATCAGGCCGTGCTTGACCAAATGATGCATCGAGTCGGCCAGTTCAGCGCTTTGCAGGACGTGATAACGGTCGAAACGGTACTTGTCGAACTTGTGCAGGTAGACGTTGTTCAGGCTCGCGCCGCTGTAGACCACACAGTCGTCGATCACGAAGCCTTTCAAATGCAGCACACCAAACAACTCGCGAGTCTGCACCGGCACGCCGTACACCGGCACTTCGCTCTGGTGCGTGCGGGTCATTTCCTGATACCACGCCGAGTTGCCCGGCTGCTTGCCGGCGCCGATCAGTCCGCGCTGCGCGCGCAACCAGTCGACCACCACGGCGATTTCCAGCTCGGGACGCTTGAGCTTGGCGGCGTGGAGAGCATCGAGGATTTCCTGACCGGCTTCGTCTTGCTGCAGATACAGCGCAACGATGTAGATGCGCTGCGTCGCCGTGGCGATTTTCTCCAGCAGGCAACGACGAAACTCGGCGGCGCCGGACAGAATGGTCACAGCCTCGGCGGTCAGCGGGAAGCTGCGCAGTTTAGGCAGCAAGGAACGTTTGAAAAGCAACGGCATAGGGCTCGCAATGGGTCGAATCCGAAGAACCCGAGAGCTTACACCATCACATCCTTCGGGTCTTGTTAGTGCCCGTAATGAGATCAAGATCGCAGCCTTCGGCAGCTCCTACACGGGCCAATGTAGGAGCTGCCGAAGGCTGCGATCTTTTGATTTTAAAAAGCCATTGCCAAAGGAGAACAATCGTTCTACTGTTCGTCACATGAACGAAATCACTAGCAACGACACACGCGACATCATTCTGGATGTCACCGAAAAGTTGATCTACAAAAGTGGCATCGCTGCCACCAGCATGGATCTTCTGGTGAAAACCGCCGGCGTCTCCAGAAAAAGTATCTACCGTTACTTTGCCGACAAGGACGCCTTGACCGTCGCCGCTCTGCAACGCCGTGACGTGCGCTGGATGCATTGGTACCGAAGCGCTGTCGATCAGGCCGAGACCCCGGCCGATCGCCTGCTCAACCTGTTTACGGTGCTTAAAAGCTGGTTCGCCTCGGAAGGCTTTCGCGGCTGCGCGTTCATCAACACCAGCGGTGAAACCGGCGACCCGCAGGACCCGGTGCGGCTGGTCGCCAAAGAACACAAACAGAAGCTGCTCGACTACGTGTGCGAGCTGTGTACCGAACATGGTGCCGAGGATCCGCAACTGCTGGCCAGGCAGATGCTGATCCTGATTGACGGCGCCATTACCGTAGCGCTTGTGATGGGTGATCACAGTGCCGCCGATAATGCGCAATGCATGGCGCGAAAGTTATTGGACCTGTAACGCCTTAATAAGCCGGACTTGTTGTTCAATTATTAATTAGATCGGGAGACTGAACATGTCTACTGCAGCCCAGGTACGTCCGCCATTACCGCCCTTCAACCGTGAATCGGCGATCGAGAAAGTTCGTTTGGCCGAGGATGGCTGGAACTCCCGCGACCCGGAGCGGGTATCGCTGGCCTACACCCTCGACACCAAATGGCGTAACCGCGCCGAATTCGCCAACAACCGCGAAGAAGCCAAGGCCTTTCTGACCCGTAAATGGGCGAAAGAACTGGATTACCGTTTGATCAAGGAGCTGTGGGCTTATTCGGATACCCGCATTGCCGTGCGCTATGCCTATGAATGGCACGATGATTCGGGCAACTGGTTCCGCTCTTACGGCAATGAAAACTGGGAATTCGACGAGCAAGGCCTGATGTTCCAGCGCTATGCGTGCATCAACGATATGCCAATCAAAGAGAGTGAGCGCAAGTTCCATTGGCCGCTGGGCCGGCGCCCGGATGATCATCCGAGCTTGTCCGACCTCGGCCTGTAAGCCAACACAGCTCCAAATGTAGGAGTGAGCCTGCTCGCGATAGCGGTGTGTCAGTCAACATATAAGTTGAATGTTCACACGCCTTCGCGAGCAAGCTCGCTCCCACAGGTTTTGCATAGGGTTCAAGCGACGGCGGCGGTCTTCTCGGCCTCCAGTTCGCGAACGAGCGGCAACACTCGCTCGCCGAAATACTCGACCTCTTCCTGAAAGTGCAAAAACCCCGCCAGCACCAGATCCACCCCCACCGCTTTCAGCGCCACGATCCGTTCGGCAATCTGCAGCGGCGTGCCAATCAGATTGGTCTTGAAGCCATCGTTGTACTGCACCAGATCCTCAAACGTCGATTTTGCCCAGTTGCCCTCACCCTCTGGCGATGCCCGGCCCGCCTGTTTCGCTGCATCGCCAAAGGCGTTTACCGCTTCCGGATCGGCCTGATCGATGATCTGCGCAAGTACCGCCCGCGCCTCCTCTTCGGTATCGCGGGCGATGACAAACGCGTTCACGCCAACCTTCACCGAATGATTGTTCGCCGCTGCTTTGGCACGAATATCGTCAACCTGCGCCTTGATTCCCTCAACGCTGTTGCCATTGGTGAAATACCAGTCCGAGACCCGCGCGGCCATGTCACGCGCCGCACGGGAACTGCCGCCCTGAAAGATCTCCGGACGGCCCAGCGGTTTCGGTTTCAGGCTGTAATTGTCGAAGCGGTAGAAGTCGCCGCGAAAGGTGAAGTTGTCTTGGCTCCAGACACCCCGCAATGAGCGGATAAACTCTTCGGAACGACGATAACGCTCGTCGTGCTCCAGCCAATGCTCGCCGATGGCCTGAAACTCGCCTTTGAACCAGCCGCTGACGATGTTCACCGCGATGCGCCCGTTGGTGAGTTGATCGATCGTCGCCAGTTGCTTGGCCGCCAGCGCCGGTTGCCACGGCCCGGGCAGGATCGCGGCGATTACCTTGAGTTTACTGGTGGCCGCGAGTAACGCGTGGCTGAACGCGACCGACTCATGCTGGAACTCGGCGCCATAACCGGCGGTGAAACGGATCTGCGTCAGCGCATATTCGAACCCGGCCGCCTCGGCGATCTGCGCGAGTTTGCGGTTGTAGTCGATGCCCCAATCGGTGCGCTGTTCGATCTTGCTGACCACCAGCCCACCGCTGACGTTCGGCACCCAGTAGGCAAATTTAACGGCTTGCTGACTCATTGGCGTGTCCTCGGGACATTTGCGGAGATGGGAGTGGTAGAGCAGCAAGCGTGCCAGGGTTGGAATGCCTGGTTTTGTTGAGCTTCCCGGCTATCAAGATGTTTTTTTAAGGGGGATTTGTTGGCTGGATGTTGAGTGGACAACAGTAAGTTTTGCATTGGCTGGGATGCCGCCTTCGCGAGCAAGCTCGCTCCCACAGGGGATTTGTAGTGAATATTGATTTTGTGAACACCCCAAAAAACTGTGGGAGCGAGCTTGCTCGCGAAGGCGTCAGACGGGTCGCCGCAAAAGTTGGATACAGGTAACATGACCGCCCTCCCCGCAGCCAAATCTGCGCCCTGCCGAATAAGCCGACTCCATGCCTTTCGAACTCAGCGTTGACCTCACCACCCTGGCCATTCTGGCCTTTGTCGCTTTCATTGCCGGCTTCATCGACGCCATCGCCGGCGGTGGCGGTCTGTTGACCACGCCTGCCCTGCTGACGGCTGGCCTGCCGCCGCATCTGGTGCTCGGCACCAACAAATTGAGTTCGACCTTCGGTTCGGCCACCGCCAGTTTCACCTTCTACAAACGCAAATTGTTTCACCCGCGCCAATGGACACACGCCATCGTCGGCACACTGGTCGGCGCACTGACCGGCGCCGTCGTCGCTCATTACCTGCCGGCCGAATGGCTGAACAAGATGCTCCCGGTGATCGTCTTCGCCTGCGGTCTTTACCTGTTGTTCGGCGGCACGCCAAAAGCACCGCTGGACAGCGATGCGCCGATCAAAAAGAAATGGCAATCGACCCAAGGCTTCAGCCTCGGTTTCTACGACGGCGTGGCGGGTCCGGGCACAGGCGCGTTCTGGACAGTCAGCAGTCTGCTGCTTTACCCGATTGACCTGGTCAAGGCCAGCGGCGTGGCGCGCAGCATGAACTTCGTCAGCAACATTGCGGCGCTGTCGGTGTTCGTGTTTTCCGGGCAGGTGGACTGGATCATCGGCCTGAGCATGGGTCTGTCGGTGATGGTCGGCGCGTTCTTTGGCGCGCGCACCGCGATCAGCGGCGGCGCCAAGTTCATTCGCCCGGTGTTCATCACCGTGGTCCTGGGTTTGACCGTGCGCCTAGCCTGGCAGCACTGGTTCAGCGTGGCCTAAGCGCCGCGCCACGTAGACGTCGATCAGGTAACGGGCAATCGACTTGGACGCCGGCAACGGCGGCAGGTCGTGCACGTTGAACCACTGGGCGTCTTCGATCTCGTCTTCCTGACAGACAATCTCGCCACCGGCGTATTCGGCATGGAAGCCGAGCATCATCGAATGCGGGAACGGCCAGCACTGGCTACCCAGATACTGAATGTTCTGCACCTCAATCTGCACTTCTTCACGCACTTCACGAATCAGGCAATCCTCGGCCGACTCGCCAGGTTCCGCGAACCCTGCCAGCGTGCTGTAAACCCCGGTGACGAAACGCGGTGAACGCGCCAACAGAATCTCGTCGCCCCGGGTGATCAGCACGATCATGCTCGGCGAAATGCGCGGGTAACTGCGCAGGTCGCACGGCTGGCAATACATCGCCCGCTCACGCGGCACTTGCGTCATCGCTTGCCCGCAATTGCCGCAGAAGCGATGTTCGCGCGCCCAGGTGCCGATCTGCGCGGCGTAACCGAGCACTTTGTAGATGGTGTGATCGCCATCGAGCATGAACGCCCGCAGACCTTTCCAATTGCAACCCGGCACCTCACTGGCGCGGTGCAACTCCAACAGGTACACCGGCTCGCCATCGAGATGGCCAATGCCGTGCTCGGCGAGAACTGACAAGTCCTGACGCTTGAGCCATTCGCGCGGGAACAACGCGCCGTTGTCATCGAACAGAAAGCCTTCCGGGCTGCGCGCCACGGCCCAGCCGCCTGGTTGATCGGTGTCGAGTACTGCAGTGGTCCAGCGAGCTATCATGGTTTCTCAGTCCAGAAATTCGGGTTTCTGTTTGCTCATGTGGGCGGCCATGGCCACGCGCAAGTCGGTGGATTGCAACATGGCGGCGTTCCAGGTGGCAACGTATTCGAGACCATCGTCGATACGATGGTCGCGCATGTAGCTGATCATTTCCTTGGTGCCGGTAATCGCGATCGGCGACTTCGATGCGACCTCGCGAGCGATGTCCAACACGCCTTCAAGCAGCGCGTCCTTGTCGTTGTAGACGCGATTGACCAAGCCGATGCTGCGCGCTTCTTCGGCGCCGAAGGTGCGACCGGTGTAAGCCAGTTCACGCAGCATGCCGTCACCGATGATCCGTGGCAACCGTTGCAAAGTGCCAACATCGGCGGCCATGCCGATGTCGATTTCCTTGATCGAGAATTGTGCGTCCTCGGCGGCGTAGCGCATGTCACAGGCGGCGATCAGGTCGATGGCGCCGCCCAGGCAATAGCCCTGAATGGCCGCGAGCACCGGTTTGCGGCAGTTATCGACGGCATTGAACGAAGCTTGCAGGGTGAGGATCTTGCGGCGCAGCAGGCGCGCGTTGCGGCCGACGTCCTTGCCCAGTTCATTGGCGACGCCGGCGAGCATCATCAGGTCGATGCCGGAGGAAAAATGTTTACCGTTGCCGCTGAGCACCACCACGCGCACTTCGTCGGTGTCGTCGATCCACTGGAAGATCTCGACGATCTCGCTCCAGAACGCCGCGTTCATCGAATTGATCTTTTCCGGGCGATTGATCTGCACATGGGCGATGTTGTCGGCCAGTTCGACGCTGAAGGCGGAGTATTGAGTCATGGCAGTGATCCTTTACCGGGCAGAAAATGAGGCCCGAACTATAACAAGGCATCACGGCGGCGGTTCGGCCAAATGCGGGACTGTCCTGAGTTTTACTTCGCCTGTGCCGGCCTCTTCGCGAGCAGGTCGAATCGTCGCACCGTCGCTCCCACATTTTGAAATGCATTCCCCTGTGGGAGCGAGCTTGCTCGCGAAGAGGCCAGATCAATCACGAAACATCATCGAGCCAAACGCCGCAACCCAAACAACATCCCCCCCGCCCCTAACAACATCGCCGCCAGAAACAGCGGATAGGAAATCCACCACGGCGTCCCCGCCGTCATCATGCTGAACTCCGACATCCCGCCAATGCTCGCAATCAGGTTCAACGGCAGAAACACCACGTTGATCAACGTCAGCTTGCGCAGCAGGTTGTTCATGCTGTTGTTCATCAGGTTGCCACGCGCATCGATCAGCCCGGAAAACACTGTTGAGTAGATTTCCGCCTGCTTGTAGCACTGGTTGTTCTCGATGATCAGGTCGTCGATCAGGCCGAGCGCTTCGCTGCCGAAATGCTGCTTCTCGGCATGATTGCGCAGGCGCGTCAGGACCGCGCCGTTGCTGTGCAGCGCGTTGATGTAATAGATCAGGCTTTCGCTGAGGTTGAACATCTGCACCAAGTGCTGGTTCTGCATCGAGGCGTTGAATTTCTGCTGCAACTCACGGGCGACCAGTTTGATCACCTTAAGGTGCCCGAGGTAGTGGTGGATGTTGTTGAACAGCAGGTCGAGCAACACATCCAGCGGCGTATTCAACGGCTGACGGGTGCCGAGGCCGTGCAGCGGCGTGTCGTCGGTGGCGATCACCAGCAATTGTCCCGGCGCAAACAGCAATCCGCACGACGACACTTCAAACGCCAGACTGCCACCGCCGGAATAGTTTTCCGGACGTTTCCAGATCAGGAACAGATGGTCGGGATGGAACTCGATGCGTGACACCTCGTCCGGGTCCAGCGCTGACGCCAATGCGTGTTCATCGACCTTGAAATGACTGTGCAGCAAGTCGCGCTCGGCGGCATCGGGGTTGCTGAACAGCATGACCTCGGCGTCCAGCCGCTCGACCCGCTGCAAAGCGCCGTGGCTCAGTGTAAAGCTGTTGATCATCGGCGGATCACCAGGCCTGACCGCGACGCTTGAGTTCCAGGCGGCGCACGAATTCTTCCAGCACCAGTGAATACAGATCGTCGTGCAGATAGGCGTCTTCGATGCCGGCGTCGAGGTTGGGGTTGTCGTTGACTTCGATCACCACCACTTTGTCGCCGGCCTGCTTCAGATCGACACCGTAGAGGCCGTCGCCGATCAGGTTGGCGGTCTTCACCGCCAGTTCCACTACAGCGCGTGGCGCCTCGTGGATCGCCATCGTCCGGCATTCGCCGTTGACGTCCTGGCCTTTGGCCTTGTGGTTGTAGATCTGCCAATGGCCCTTGGACATGAAGTATTGGCAGGCGAAGATCGGTTTGCGATTGAGCACGCCGATGCGCCAGTCGTACTCGGTGTAGAAAAACTCCTGCGCCAGCAGCAACACCGAGTGTTCAAACAACTCTGCAGTCGCCTCAAGCAAGGCCTGCTGGCTTTCGACCTTGATCACGCCACGGGAAAAACAGCCGTCGGGAATCTTCAGGACCAGCGGAAAGCCAAGCCGCTCGCCGACCCGTTCGAAGTCTTCGGGTCGCTCCTTGTAGAGAATCTCGGTGGCGGGCATACCCAATTGATGGCTGTTGAGCAGATCGGTCAGGTAGACCTTGTTGGTGCAGCGCAAAATCGACGTCGGGTCATCCATCACCACCAGTCCTTCACTCTCGGCTTTCTTGGCGAAGCGATAAGTGTAGTTAGCGACACTTGTGGTTTCGCGGATCAGCAAGCCGTCGTACTCGGCGAGACGTGCGTAATCCTTGCGCTCAATCAGTTCAACATCGATGCCCATGGTTTTACCAACCCGGACGAAATTCGCCAGTGCCTTGGCGTTGGACGGCGGCAACGCCTCCTGCGGATCGTGCAGAATCGCCAGGTCGTAGCGCGCCACTTGCGGCGAGCGCGGTACACGCCAGACTTTACGGCTGAAACCGTCCAGCGCGTTGGCAAACTGATCTTCCTGATCATCGCGCAACTTGTGCAAGGCGCCGGACTTTATACCTTCGATGTGCCAACCGTTAGTTCGGCGAAACTCAACTAACAGAATCGGACAGGGAAATACTTCAAACAATTGTCGGGCCAGATCCTGTAATGGTTCGATATGGGTCCGACCGAAATACAGGGTCAGGGTAAAACCTTCGGTATCACTGTAGAGATGATGAATAAGGGCTTTCTCGAGGGTCTTATCGAGATCATCCAGCGCCAGACCGTACAGTGATTTTTTCGTCAGTTCGCTGATGGTACGCACCGAGGGAATCACCTTGTGCCCCCGTGCTTCGGCGAGCAGCGAGCAGTAGTAGCCGTGGCCCAGGTACTTGTAACTGCGGCACAGATTGATCACCTGTACGCGTTTGCCCGGCTCGCTGTCACGGCTGCGCTCGAGGTATTCCTGCGCCGTCAGGATGTCTTCGCTGGGGAAATATGAAGCCCAGTCTTCCTTGCGCTCGACAATTATCAACACTTGGCTGGATGCCTTAATCGCCGAACTTAAATAAGTTGCCGCCGGCAAACTTTGCTCGGATACTTCGCGCCAATGACCCTGTACCGCTGACATAGAGATTGATCCGTTGGAGAACAAGACCTTTTCTATTAAGCACGAAGTTTTTTGAAAGTCTCGTTTCGTTACGCAACTTTTACGGTGGTCATATGAAGGCTGTTTTTCGTTTGGCGGTAGTTGAAGACTTGCCGGCGCTGCTGGCACTGGAAATGCAATGTTTCACCACGGACCGGCTCACCAGTCGCAGCTTTCAGTGGATGATCACCCGTGCTCACGGACAGTTGCTGGTGGCAGAGTGCGACGGCCAACTGCTGGGTTACGCGCTGGTGTTGTTCCATCGCGGCACTTCGCTCGCCCGGCTGTACTCCATCGCCATCGCCGTCGAGGCGCGCGGTACGGGCCTGGGCAAGGCATTGCTGCAGCGCATTGAAGCGATGGCGCTGGAGCACGACTGCGCGTACCTGCGCCTGGAGGTGCGCCTCGACAACCCTGCGGCCGTTGCCTTGTATGAGCGTAATGGCTACCGGCGTTTTGCGCTGATTCACGATTACTACGAAGATCACGCCGACGCGCTGCGCCTGGAGAAACGCATTCTCCAGCACCGCGATTCGCGCAGCATCAAAGTGCCCTATTACCGGCAAACCACCGATTTCACCTGTGGCCCGGCCTGCCTGTTAATGGCCATGGGTGCACTGCAATCGGAACGTTTATTGGAGCGGCGTGAAGAGTTGCAGATCTGGCGTGAAGCGACCACGGTGTTCATGACCTCCGGCCACGGCGGATGCAGTCCACAGGGATTGGCGTTGGCGGCGTGGCGTCGAGGCTACAAGGTGGGTTTGCAACTGAGCCTGGCCGGGCCATTGTTTCTCGACGGTGTGCGTGATGCGCATAAAAAAGACGTCATGCGCCTTGTCCACGATGAGTTCACGGCGCAATTGCAGGAGACCGATGTCGAGTGTGTGATCGGCGCTTCAATGGATCTGCCGCGATTGCTGGATGCCGGTGGGCAACCGCTGGTGTTGATCAGCAGCTATCGGCTGACCCGCTCCAAGTCGCCGCACTGGGTAATCGTGACCGACTGCGACGAGGATTTCGTTTACCTGCATGACCCGGATGTCGATCACAGCCAGCATCGGCAGCCCATGGATTGCCAGCATGTGCCGGTGAGCCATGGGGAGTTCGAGAAAATGTGTCGTTTCGGTCGGGGTAAATTGCGTGCGGCGGTGGTGCTGTATTCCCGCGAAACGTAAGCCTCCGCATGTAGGAGCTGCCGCAGGCTGCGATCTTTTGATTCTGAAAAACAAGATCAAAAGATCGCAGCCTCGTTGCACTCGACAGCTCCTACAGGGGGATCGTCTTTAAAGCGCGGGCTTAAGGCCGATTTTGTACAGTGAACCTTTCTCTTCATCGGTCAGCACATAGAGATAGCCATCCGGACCTTGCCGCACATCGCGAATCCGCTGCTTGAGTTCGCCCAGCAAGCGCTCCTCGTGCACCACTTTGTCACCATCGAACTGCAAGCGGATCAGTTCCTGAGTCACCAGCGCGCCGATAAACGCGTTGTGTTGCCACGGTTTAAAACGATCGGCGTCGTAAAACGCCATACCGGTAACGCCCGGAGATTTCTCCCAGACATGGTGCGGCGCGACAGTGCCTTCGGCCGTTTTGCCCTGGGCTTCCGGAATCGGCTGCATCGAGTAATTGATGCCATGGGTCGCCAGCGGCCAACCGTAATTCTTGCCGCGCTCGATGATGTTCACCTCATCGCCGCCACGCGGGCCGTGTTCGTTTTCCCAGAGCGTACCGGTCCAGGGGTTGAGCGCCGCGCCCTGTGGGTTACGCACGCCGTAAGCCCAGATCTCCGGCCGAACGCCGGACTGGCCGACAAAGGGATTGTCTTCCGGCACCTTGCCGTCCGGGTAGATGCGCACGACCTTGCCTTGCAGCTTGTCGAGATCCTGCGCCGTCGGCCGGTCGTTGTTCTCGCCCAAAGTAATGAACAAATAACCGTCGCGATCAAACACCAGCCGTGAGCCGAAGTGATTGCCGACCGAAAGCTTCGGTTCCTGGCGGAAGATCACTTTGAAATCCTTCAGCGTCTTCAAGTCATCCGAGAGCCGGCCACGCCCCACAGCGGTGCCGGCCTTGTCGCCGGCACCACCGCCTTCGGCATACGACAGATAAACCAGGCGATCCTGTTTGAAGTCCGGCGACAGCGCCACATCCAGCAACCCGCCCTGCCCCTTGGCCCAGACCTGCGGCACGCCGGAGACAGGCGCCGACAGTGTGCCGTCGGCCGCCACCACGCGCAGATTGCCGGGCCGCTCGGTGACCAGCATGCCCTGGCGATCCGGCAGAAACGCCAGTGCCCATGGATGCTCAAGACCTGCGGTGATGGTCGTGACTTCGAGGGTGCCCTGTTCGCTTTGCAGCTCTTTGGGAGCGGCGGCAAAGGCCGGGGCACTGAGCAGCGCACCGGCACACAGTGTGGCTAGAAGGGTTTTACGCAACATGCACGATTCCTTTTGTTCGTTTGTGGGGGCCGGCAGGACTTCAGTCCTGCCGCTCAACGGTTGCTGTCTCCGCTGCGCGAAGGTGGGTTGGGAATGAACGTGGGCGGCGTGCTCGGCACCGAGCGGATCGGCTGGCCGTTGCCGATGCCACGGTTTTCGACAGTGGGCTGGCGCGGCGTCGGTACCGTGTTCGGCCCCCGAATGGGGGGAGCGCTGGGCTGGGTGCCCTGCATGCTGTTGGGGTTGGCCCGGCGGATGGGGCTGTTGTAGGGGTTGTTGCTGTTGCCGGTCGGGCTTTGCGCCAGCAAGACGTCGGCATGAACCAGACCGCCACTGAGGGTCAGGACGACGATGCCAAGCAGAATTCGGTTCATGACGCTGCCTCTCGATGGGCTTGGGATAGAGCCTTCGAGTCCACGCTACGCTCAGGGTTCGGATTTGTTAACCCGCAAGCCTTAAACAACATGTAACACGGCTTGACCGAGTCACTGGAAACCCGCGCAATCCGGGGAAACTTTCAGTCACAGCCGCAGGTCATCCGATCATCACTCGGAGAACTCACCATGGCTCGGGCAATCTGGAAAGGCGCGATCAGTTTCGGACTGGTGCACATCCCTGTCGCGCTGGTATCGGCGACCTCGTCGCAGGGCGTCGACTTCGATTGGCTCGACAGCCGTAGCATGGACCCAGTGGGTTATAAACGGGTCAACAAGGTCACCGGCAAGGAAGTCACCAAAGAGCACATCGTCAAAGGTGTGGCCTATGAAAAGGGCCGCTATGTGGTGCTCAGCGAAGAGGAAATCCGCTCGGCGCACCCTGTCTCAACGCAGACCATCGATATATTCTCTTTTGTCGACGCCGAACAGATTCCTCTGCAAAACATCGACACGCCCTACTACCTGGCGCCGGACAAGCGCGGCGGCAAGGTCTACGCGTTGCTGCGCGAAACCCTTAGCAATACCAACAAAGTTGCCCTCGCCCGCGTGGTTTTGCATACGCGGCAATACCTCGCGGCGTTGATGCCTCTCGAATCTGCTTTGGTGCTGGTGAAGTTGCGCTGGCCGCAGGAAGTTCGCAGCCTCGATACGCTGGAACTGGGCAGCGAAGTGACCAAACCGCAGTTGGCCAAGGGTGAACTGGACATGGCCAAACGGCTGGTTCAGGACATGAGCGCGGACTGGAAACCCGAAGACTACAAGGATGAATTTGAAGACAAGATCATGGCCCTGGTCGAGAAAAAGGCCCATGAAGGCAAGATCGAGGATGTTGAAACGGTGGGTGGCGAGGAAGAGCGCAAGACGGCCGATGTTATCGATTTGACCGAGTTGCTGAAGCGCAGTCTGGGCGGGAAAGCAGTGGCGAAACCGAAGGCGAAAGCAGAGAAACCGGCAAAAGCTGCGCCAGCGAAGAAAACCAAAAAGGCTTCCTGATAGTGATTGGTTGTTCTTGAGACAGCCATCGCGAGCAGGCTCACTCCTACAGGGGAGCGCATTTCAAATGTAGGAGTGAGCCTGCTCGCGATGGCGTCAGCAGCGTCTGCTTTGAATTCAGATCAGAATGAAGATCGCCAGCAAACCACCGAAGATCGCCCACTTCTCCATGTAATAGCGTTTGCGATTACGTTTTTTCAGCTCTTTACCACGCAGACGAATCTTGTAGATCCGGGTAAACAACCGGTTGATCCCACCGGTACGGTCGCCAGCATCATTCGGCGCGCCCGCCGCTGACATGACGGTACGGCTGAACCAACTGTTGAACGCGGCCGCCCAGCGGTACTTCATCGGCCGCTCAATGTCGCAGAACAGGATGATGCGGTTCTTGTCGGTGGTGTTTTCGGCGTAATGAATAAACGTCTCGTCAAACATCACCGCTTCGCCGTCACGCCAGTGGTAGCTCTCACCGTCGACGTTGATATAGCAGCCAGCGTCGTTCGGCGTGTCCAGGCCCAAGTGATAGCGATAGGAGCCTGCATACGGATCGCGGTGACGCACCAGCTTCGAACCCGGTGGCAGCTCGGCAAACATCGCGGCCTTGATCGAGCCGATGCTCTGCACCAGTTCGGTGGTACGCGGGCACAGTTTCATCGCCGACGGATGGCTTTCGCCGTACCACTTCAGATAGAAACGCTTCCAGCCGCTTTTGAAGAACGAGTTGAAACCGACATCGTCGTACTGGTTAGAGCGCTTGATCTCGCCGGCACGCAGCAGATTCTGGCCTTCTTCGCGGATTTCTTCCCAGTGCGCCTGCAACGGGCTCAAGTCAGGAAACTCGCTCGGATCCAGGTACGGCTTGTTCGGCTTTTTCGAAAACAGATAAAGGAAGCAGTTGATCGGCGCAAGAAACGTCGAATGGTCACTCAGTTGTCGACCGAGCTTGTGACGCACACGCCCACGCAGATGAACGTATGCAATGGAAATGACATAAATAGCAGCAATGATGAGTTTCACGGAAATCGTCACACGTCAGAAGTGAACAAACTGCGCGCCGTGCAGCCTGAGGCTCAGCGTCTTATGCAGTGGTCTGAATACACATGGCACGTCCTTGGCCCGCGCCGTAACCGGACGCTCGGTGAAAGGTGGCATTTTAGCCACAGTTTGTAACCGATAGTGAATCTTCAACTGTGAAAAACTGTCCCGTGATCATGCCAATCGGCGATCGTGGCGTGATCGCCCTATCGTTTAAAGAGCCAGACCAGTACAATCGCCGCCAAACTTTACGCGCCCCCCTTGGTTGATGACGGGACTCTCCCGCCTCAGCGCACTTTGACTCGGGCCAAGCGCTGCAGCCGCACCCTCGCTTTTTAAGAATGCTTCGCAGGAAAAACCCTTGATTTCTACAGCTAACATCACGATGCAGTTCGGCGCCAAGCCGCTCTTCGAAAACGTTTCGGTCAAATTCGGTGCGGGCAACCGCTACGGCCTGATCGGCGCCAACGGTTGCGGCAAGTCGACCTTCATGAAAATCCTCGGCGGCGACCTCGATCCGTCCGGCGGTCAGGTCATGCTCGAGCCGAACGTGCGTCTGGGTAAATTGCGCCAGGACCAGTTCGCCTACGAAGAATTCACCGTGATCGATACGGTGATCATGGGTCACGAAGAGCTGTGGAAGGTCAAGGCCGAGCGCGACCGCATCTACTCGCTGCCGGAAATGAGCGAAGAAGACGGCATGGCCGTGGCCGAGCTGGAAACCGAATTCGCCGAGATGGACGGCTACACCGCCGAATCCCGCGCCGGTGAATTACTGCTGGGCCTGGGTATCGGCATCGAGCAGCACTTCGGCCCGATGAGCGAAGTCTCGCCAGGCTGGAAACTGCGCGTATTGCTGGCGCAGGCGCTGTTCTCCGACCCGGAAGTGCTGTTGCTCGATGAACCGACCAACCACCTGGACATCAACACCATTCGCTGGCTGGAAAACGTTCTGACCCAGCGTAACAGCCTGATGATCATCATCTCTCACGACCGTCACTTCCTGAACAGCGTGTGCACGCACATGGCTGACCTGGATTACGGCGAGCTGCGCCTGTTCCCGGGCAACTACGACGAGTACATGACCGTGGCGACCCAGTCCCGCGAGCAACTGCTGTCGGACAACGCCAAGAAGAAAGCACAGATTTCCGAGCTGCAATCGTTCGTCAGCCGCTTCTCGGCCAACGCCTCGAAAGCCAAGCAGGCCACTTCCCGCGCCAAGGCGATCGACAAGATCCAGCTGGCCGAGGTCAAGCCTTCGAGCCGCGTGAGCCCGTTCATCCGCTTCGATCAGAACAAGAAGCTGCACCGCCAGGCGGTCATCGTCGAGAAAATGGCCAAAGGCTTCGACGGCAAACCACTGTTCAAAGACTTCAGCTTCCAGGTTGAAGCCGGCGAGCGCGTGGCGATCATCGGCCCGAACGGTATCGGCAAAACCACCCTGCTGCGCACCCTGGTCAACGAACTGACCCCGGACGCCGGCAGCATCAAGTGGACCGACGCCGCCGAACTGGGCTACTACGCTCAGGACCACGCGCACGACTTCGAAGACGACGTAACGCTTTTCGACTGGATGGGTCAGTGGACTCAGGGCGAGCAGATGATTCGCGGTACTTTGGGCCGCATGCTGTTTTCCAACGACGAGATCCTCAAGTCGGTCAAAGTGATTTCCGGTGGTGAGCAAGGTCGCATGCTGTTCGGCAAGCTGATCCTGCAAAAGCCGAACGTGCTGATCATGGACGAACCAACCAACCACTTGGACATGGAATCGATCGAGGCGCTGAACCTGGCGCTGGAAAACTACCCGGGCACGCTGATCTTCGTCAGCCACGACCGTGAGTTCGTATCGTCCCTGGCCACGCGCATCATCGAGCTGAGCCCGGATGGCGTGACCGACTTCAGCGGCACTTACGATGACTACCTGCGTAGTCAGGGTGTGGTGTTCTAAACAGCAGCTTCAAGTGTTGAGCTGCTAGCTTCAAGCTAAAGCCCTGTCCATGTGACGGGGCTTTTTGCATTCAGCGTGCTGATCGTTCCCACGCTCTGCGTGGGAATGCATCCCGTGACGCTCCGCGTCACACGAGCCGGACGCGGAGCGTCCGTGGCGGCGTTCCCACGCAGAGCGTGGGAACGATCGGCGGGGTAAAAGATAGTTAGCCTGCTTTCTTTTATCTGACACCCAAGCCATGATGCGAACTCTCCCACCGCCGCCCGCGAACGAGTCCTCATGTCTGCGCAGCAACTGCCACCGCAAAGCTCCATGGCGATCACCCTGCAGATCGTCTCCATCGTGTTCTATACCTTTATTGCCTTCCTCTGCATCGGTTTGCCGATTGCGGTGTTGCCCGGTTATGTACATGAGCAGCTGGGTTTCAGCGCAGTCATTGCCGGGCTGGTGATTGGCTCGCAGTACCTGGCCACCCTGCTCAGCCGGCCGATGGCCGGGCGCATGTCGGATACGGTCGGGACCAAACGGGCGATCATTTATGGCTTGTGGGGGATTGTCCTCAGCGGCTTGCTGACGCTGCTCTCCACGCTGTTGCAGAGTTTCCCGCTGGCCAGCCTGATCATTCTGATCATCGGGCGCTTGCTGCTCGGCGTCGCCCAAGGGCTGATCGGCGTCGGCACCATCAGTTGGTGCATGGGCCAGGTCGGTGTCGAACACACGGCGAAATCCATCGGCTGGAACGGCATCGCTTCCTATGGCGCGATCGCCATTGGTGCGCCGCTGGGCGTGGTGATGGTCGCCGATTACGGCTTCACCAGCCTCGGCATCGCGCTGGCCGTGCTGGCGGCCGGTGCGCTGGTGCTGATCCGCAACAAACCTTCGGTGCCGGTGATCCGTGGCGAGCGCCTGCCGTTCTGGGCGGTGTTCGGGCGGATTGCCCCGTATGGCGCCAGCCTGACCCTGGCCTCGATCGGCTACGGCACGCTGACCACCTTCATCACCCTGTATTACCTCAATCGCGGCTGGACCGGCGCGGCGTATTGCCTGACGGTGTTTGGCGTTTGCTTCATCCTGTCGCGGCTGATGTTTATCTCGGCGATCAGTCGGTTTGGCGGTTTCAGGTCTGCTATCGCGTGTATGACCATCGAGACCATGGGGCTGGTGCTGTTGTGGCTGGCGCCGTCTACCGCTTTCGCCTTGATCGGCGCGGGTCTGTCGGGGTTTGGCCTGTCGCTGGTGTACCCGGCGCTGGGGGTCGAGGCGATCAAGCAGGTGCCGAGTTCCAGTCGCGGCTCGGGCCTGGGTGCTTATGCGGTGTTCTTTGATCTGGCGCTGGCGATTGCCGGGCCGCTGATGGGCGCGGTGGCGTTGAATCTGGGGTATTCGTGGATTTTCTTCAGTGCGGCGCTGTTGTCGGTGATCGGGCTGGGGTTGACCTTGCTACTGATGCGCCGTGCAACTTCCTGAACAATCGACGCAAAACCAATGTGGGAGCGAGCTTGCTCGCGAAGGCGGGGAGTCAGTCAGCACATGTATTGACTGACACTACGCCTTCGCGAGCAAGCTCGCTCCCACAGGGTTCTATGGCTGGCTATTGATCTGCGGTTTGCATCCCCGCCCGGGTCGGTTGACCCAGTGCATGAGAGAAGAACCGCCCGGCCTCGGAGATCAGGTTGCGATGGATGTCCTCGCGATCCACGCCATCGGCATCGGTGCACAACGCCGGCATGGCACGGATCTGTTCTTCGTTGCACGGCGCCATGAACACGAAGTGCCCTGCCCCGGCCAGCAATTTGAAATCCGGTGCCGTCGGCAGTTTGCGCGCCAGCGCCGCCGCGTTCTTGTCGAAAGCCACCAGTTTGTCGCCATCGCCGCTGTAGAGCAGCACCGGCACATGCACGTCCGCCAAGGTGTGGCGGCCGAATTTCAAACTCAACGGCGCCATCAACAGTAAGGCGTGCACCCGTGGGTCAGCCACCGGCTGCAAGTCATCGCGATCGACGATCAATTCACCCTGAGTGTTGCAGGCATCACGGTCATCCGGACGCTCCTGACAGTAACGACGCAGACGATCCAGATCAGGTTGCGCGCCCGAAAGAATCAACGCGGTCTCGCCACCCGCTGAGTAGCCGATCACGCCGACCTGATCGGCGTTGACGTAAGGCGCGAGCATGCGGTCGCCGAGGGTGGCGGTAATCGCTTCGGAAATCTGGATCGGCCGCCCGTAGAGATTGCTCAGGGTGCCGAGACGGCTGTGGTCTTTGGAGTTGTCGCCGGGATGGATCACCGCGACCACGACAAAGCCTTTGCGCGCCAGCGAGGTGGCGAGGTCGTGCAAGGCCAGCGGCGTGCCGGTGTTGCCGTGCGAAAGCATCAGCATCGGAAAGCGGCCAATGGCGACTTTGGTGTCTTCGCCGGCCTCCACCGAATAGCCTTCGAGCAGGCTCATGTGTTCGCGATCGCTGGACGGATAGAAGGCGATGGCGCGCATCGGTTGCAGGTCGAGCGGATCGAGGAAGGTCATCTCGTGATAACCGACGCTCCACACCGGATGTCGCCCAGGCGCAGCCTGCACTGAATTCAGGCTGCCAAGCAGGCAAATCAGTAACGCTGCACAAAGACGCATCATGGGATGCCCCACCCTGTTGTTACTCAATCGACAGATCCGTTGCATTGCGGGCCAGAAATGCCGGGGATTCGGCGTTTCGGTACGACACTGCACTCAGACGCTGATCGTGTGACTGCATAACCCGGGCCAGATTATGTAACAGTCAGAAACAAAAAACTCCGTAACTGGCCCTTGCAGAACCAGAATACAGAGTTTTTTGAGCGTTACCTGAACATCAGCTGTTCTTTACGCAAGCCTTACGCGGCGGCGAACAGTTGCTCGCTGATTTTCGCTTGAGCGGCGGTCATCGCGGTGTTGCGCACTTCGTCGCCATACGCCAGGCCTTCAGCACGAACGATTTCGATGTCGGTGATGCCGAGGAAGCCCAGTACCAGCTTCAGATATTCTTCGTGAGCGATGCCGCTGGCCTGACCGGCGTGGATGCCGCCGGAGGTCGACACGATCACCACTTTCTTGCCACCGCACAGGCCTTCAGGGCCGGCTTCGGTGTAACGGAAAGTCTGACCGGCAACGGCCACGCGGTCGATCCACGCTTTGAGTTGGGTCGGCACGGTGAAGTTGTACATCGGTGCAGCAATCACCACGGCGTCGGCAGCGATGAACTCGGCCAGGGTCGAAGCGCTCAGTTCGGCTTCGTGCTGTTGCGCGGCGTTGCGCAATTCAGCGGTGGTACCGGCGGCAACCAGAGTGGTCGACGAGAAGTGGCTGATGGCGTCGGCGGCCAGATCGCGGTAGGTCACCACGGCACTTGGCTCGGCGGCCTGCCAGGCTTTGACGACTTGGCCACTCAGCTGACGGGAAGCCGAGTTGTCGCCCAGAATGCTCGAATCGATATGCAGCAGTTTCATGTGGAATCTCCTGGAAGGAATCGCCGGTGGCGACGGAATGGAGACAATCCTACGGAAGAAACCAATGGATGATTAGCCGCCGACAATGCGATAGTTCGTCCCACTGATAGAACAGTTGGACAGCCATGCAAGATCTCAACGATCTCTACTATTTCGCCAAAGTGGTCGAGGCCGGCGGTTTCGCCGCCGCTGGCCGCTTGTTGGGCATTCCCAAATCGCGCTTGTCACGGCGCATTGCCGAGCTGGAAGAACGTCTCGGCGCGCGACTGTTGCAACGCACCACGCGTCAATTGAACCTCACGGCAGTTGGTGAACGGTATCTACGTCACTGCCAGGCGATGCTGCTGGAAGCGGAAATGGCCGATGAAGCGGTCGCCAGCATGTCCAGTGAACCGCGAGGGCGTCTGCGGGTGTCCTGCCCGACCGGACTGGCGCGGGAAATGTTGCCGTGGGTCATCAGTGAATTTCTCGGCAAATTCCCGCAGGTGCAATTGGAGGTGGTGCTGCTCAATCGCCGGGTCGATCTGGTCGCCGAAGGCTTCGATGTGGCGCTGCGCGTGCGTGAGCTGGGCGACGAAGACCCGTTGCTGGTCACCCGCCGCCTGCGCCAGGCGCAAATGGTCGTGGTCGCCAGTCCGGCGTTTATGCACGGGCTGGCGATCAATCACCCGCAGGACCTGAAGAACCTGCCGGTGCTGGGCGCGCTTGAAGCTGATCGCATGGTGCACGTGCGTTTACTCGATCAACAGGGCAACCCTTTCGAGTTGAACATGGAAGCGCGATTGGGCATCGATGATTTTGTTGTGCGCAAAACCTGCGTGCTGGCCGGTCAGGGCTTTACCCTGCTGCCGATGATGTATTGCGAAGCGGAACTGCAAAGCGGCGCGCTGGTGCAATTGCTGCCTGAATGGTCGCTGCCCGGTGGCTGGCTGCAAGCGGTGTATCCGCACCGACGCGGGGTGATGCCGGCGGTGCGCGCATGGATCGATCACTTGGTCGAGTCGTTCAATGCCTGTGGGGAGCGGTTGATATGAGCAAGGGAAAAATGAGCGAGGCCGACGTGGCGGCGTTCTGTCTGGCATTGCCCGGTGCACGGGAAGATTACAAATGGGGCGGCGTGCGGGTGTTCTCGATTGCGGGCAACAAGATGTTTGCCTTGCAGGGGCTGCGTGGGGATTCGCTGGCGTTCAAGGTCGACAAGGATCTGTTCCTCGGTCATTGCGACCGCCCGGGGATTCATCCGGCGCCGTATCTGGCGCGGGCGCAGTGGATCATCATGCACCCGCCCTACCCGTTGGCTGCTGAGGAGTTGCGCGGGTTGTTGCAGCGTTCGCATCAGTTGGTGGTGAGCAAGTTGCCGAAAAAGACCCAAATCGGTTTATTGCTGTAAACCCCATTTCCTTGTGTAGGGAAGGCTGCGATCTTTTGACTTTGATCTTTAAAAAAGCAAGATCAAAAGATCGCAGCCTTCGGCAGCTCCTACAGGGGACTGGAGGTACGGTTTAGAACGGGGTCAGCAGGTTCGAGCCGAGAAACAGCTGGTCGATCCAGAACACCTGGTGCAGCAGCACAATCACCCAAAACAGGATCTGAAACGACACCTTGCGCGTCTTGTGCCGGAAAACCTGCTGGGCGATCAACGCGCCCGGCCAGCCGCCGGCCAGTTCCACCGCGTGCAGGATGTTTTCCGGCGTGCGCCAGGCATCCGTCTGCGCCTTGCGCTTGTCGGCCCAGTACATGAAAAACGCCAGCACGCTGACGATCCCGTAAGCGGCCAACGGCACCAACGAAATCCCGCGCAGCCACATCGATACAGAGCCGAACAGCGGCAGCGCGCAGACGATCAGCAGTACCAGCAGTTTCAGTTTTAGATTCTGAATGTTGTTGCCGCCCGAAGGTCGCCCTTCGGGCCGGCGTGCGCGGGAATCACTCATGGCCTGGCCGCCGCCCAGTCAACCCAGCCAAACTGCCAGGTCGCCAGAATCAGCAGGCCAAACACAATCCGATACCAGGCAAACGCCGCATAGCTGTGGCTGGCAATGAACTTGAGCAAGCCACGCACGGCAATCATGGCGAAGATGAACGCAGTGACGAAACCGATGGCGAACACCGGAAAGTCCGCCGGAACGAACAAATGGCGGTACTTGTAGCCCGAGTAAACCGCCGCACCGACCATGGTCGGCATGGCCAGAAAGAACGAGAACTCGGTGGCGGTCTTGCGCGACAGGCCGAACAACAGGCCGCCGATAATCGTCGAGCCGGAACGCGAAGTACCGGGAATCATCGCCAGACACTGAGCGAAACCGACCTTCAGCGCGTCCTTCCAGGTGATCTCGTCGACCGTTTCGGCGTGCACTTCATGCTGACGCTTTTCCGCCCACAACATGATGATGCCGCCCACCACCAGTGCTGTCGCAACGGTAATCGGGTTGAACAGGTATTCGTGGATCAGGTCGGCAAAGATCACGCCCAGCACCACAGCGGGCAGAAACGCGATCAGCAGGTTGGCGGTAAAACGCCGTGCGCTCGGCTGCGTTGGCAAGCCGATGACCACATCGAGAATCTTGCGTCGAAACTCCCAGACCACCGCGAGGATCGCGCCGAGCTGGATGATGATATTGAACGCCATGGCCCGTTCGCCGCCGAAATCGAGCAAGTCGGCAACAATGATCTGGTGTCCGGTACTGGAAATGGGCAAAAACTCCGTCAGCCCTTCTACAACTCCTAGTATCAGTGCCTGCAAGGCCGTCCAAAGATCCATCAATCCCCCAAAGAGCGATGCGCGTCGGCATGCCCCGATAGTATTTTTCTAGCGTTCACTGCGATCAGCGTAGCTGGTTATGGCTGTACCGATTCCGCACGCACAGGATCCACACGAAACGGTCAAAATTCCGTGAAATATCAATTTGGATTCAGGTTTTCACGCGCGGGGCCGAAATCCTAACAGACAAGCCTTAATAGCGCTGCCGCGTTATACGACTTGGGTCGCGTATGCCCGCTCACAAAATCGTGGTTGGATGCTGGCGGTCGTTTATTACAAGAAAAAGAATCCGGAGTGACAGCGTTATGAACAGCTTGCGCAGTGTGTCGATCAGCCGACGCTTGTGGCTCATCTTGATTGTGGCGGTGGTCATGTTGCTGACCTTGGGCGTGTTGATGCTCAAGCAGATTCACGACGACCTCTATCACGCCAAAGCCCAGAAAACCCAGCACGTGGTGCAGACGGCCAGCGGCCTGCTGACCTACTACCACGACCTCGAAACCGCCGGCACGCTGACTAAAGAGGCCGCGCAGAAACAGGCGCTCACAGCGATTCGCGGTTTGCGTTACGACCAGAGCGATTACTTCTGGATCAACGACCTCACACCTGTGATGGTCATGCACCCGACCAACCCGAAACTCGAAGGCCAGGACCTCTCGGCGATCCGTGATCCGGACGGCTTTGCGGTGTTCAACGAAATGGTCGCCATCGCCAAAGCCAAAGGCGCCGGCATGGTCGATTACCGGTGGCCGAAACCGGGTGCCAGTGAGCCGGTGGCCAAGACTTCTTACGTGAAACTGTTCGAACCGTGGGGCTGGGTGCTCGGCTCCGGGGTTTACGTCGATGATGTGCAGGCGGAATTCCAGGGTCAGGTGATCAAGGCTACGGTCATCGGCCTGGCGATTGCCGTGATCATGGCGTTGTTGGTGATCCTCATCGCGCGCAGCATCGTCCGTCCGCTACAGGAAACCGTGAACGCCATGGCCAACATCGCCAGTGGCGAAAGCGATCTGACCCGCAGCCTCGATACTCATGGCAAGGATGAAGTCACCGAGCTTGCGCATCACTTCAACGCCTTCACCGCCAAACTGCGTCGCGTTATCGGTGATTTGCAGGTGTCGGCCAGCGCCTTGGGCCAGTCGTCCAGCGAACTGGGCAACGACGCCTCGCAGGCGCAGAAACGCAGTCAACAGCAATCGCAGCAAATGGAACTGGTGGCCACGGCGATCAACGAAGTGACCTATGGCGTGCAGGACGTGGCGAAGAACGCCGAACACGCCGCCGCCGAAATGCGTGACGCCGAAGCGCAGGCGCAACAGGGCCAGATCAATATCGACGGCAGTTTGCAGCAGATCGACAAGCTGTCCGGGACCATCGATCAAGCGGTTGAAGTGATTCGCACCCTCGCGGCTGAAAGCACCCAGATCGGCAGCGTACTGGAAGTGATCCGTTCGATTGCCGAGCAAACCAACCTGCTCGCGCTCAATGCCGCCATTGAAGCGGCCCGCGCCGGTGAACAAGGACGCGGTTTCGCCGTGGTGGCGGATGAAGTACGCCTGCTGGCGCAGCGCACACAGAAATCGACAGCGGAAATCCAGTCGATGATCGAGCGCCTGCAGAACCATTCCGAGGCGGCCGTGAAGGTGATCGGCGACAGCAGCAAAGCGTCGCAATTGACCATCGAACAAGCCGGGCTGGCCGGGGCGAGTCTGAATGCCATTGGCCAGGCACTGCGCAATCTCAATGGTCTGAACGCGTCGATTGCCAGCGCTACATTGCAGCAGGCGCACGTGGTCGAGGACATCAATCAGAACGTCACCCAGGCGGCTGGCCTCTCGCACAGCACGGCGATCGCGGCCGAACAGTCGAGTGCCGCCAGCGTACGCCTCGGCCAATTGAGCGAACAACTCAACGGCCTTCTGCGCCAGTTCCGCGTCTGACCCGTGTAACTCTGGGGAGCCCACCCCTCACCCCAGCCCTCTCCCCGAGGAGAGGGGGCCGACCGAGGTGTCTCAAGCTATACGTCGACCTGAAAAATCGAGTCGATTATGGATTCAACACAGAAAGATCAGGTCGGCGTATCTCGAACATCCAACTCGGTCAGTCCCCTCTCCCTTCGGGAGAGGGTTAGGGTGAGGGGCTTTTGATCTACAGCGGTCATCAGAACCTAGCCCAATGCAGTACAATCCGCCCCTTCTCAATTTCCCCCAAGGAACCCGCCATGTCCGGGCTTGAACTGTTTGCCGCCGCCCTCGGCGTGATCGCCGTCTGGCTGACGGTCAAACAGAATCCGTGGTGCTGGCCGATCGGGCTGGTCATGGTCTTGCTCTATAGCTGGATCTTCTTCGAAGTGAAGCTGTATTCGGACATGTTGCTGCAAGTGATCTACGCCGCGCTGCAAGTCTATGGCTGGTGGCAATGGACCCGCGCCGGGACGATGCATGACGGCCGCGAGGTCACCCGCCTCGATCACCGTTCGCTGTTGCTCGGCTTGGGTATTGGTGCCGTCGGCAGTGTCTTGCTCGGCGCGGCGATGGCACATTGGACCGACGCCGCGCAACCGTGGCTGGATGCGGCGCTGACCGGTTTCAGTCTGGTCGCGCAACTGTGGATGGCGCAGAAGCGCCTGCAATGCTGGGCGCTGTGGTTCGTGCTCGATGTGATCTTCGTCGGCCTGTTCATCTATAAGGGGCTGTACCTCACCGCTGCGCTGTACGCTCTGTTCACCCTGCTGGCGATTCAAGGCTTTCGCGAATGGCGCGCCGACCCGGCGTTGCGCACATGAAGGTCGTGGTCCTGACCGGCCCGGAATCCACCGGCAAGAGCTGGCTGGCGGCGGGCCTGCAACAGCGCTTTGGCGGCTTGCGCGTGGATGAGTACGTGCGCCGGTTTATCGAACTCAATCCCCGTGACACCTGTCTGGCCGACATCCCTGAAATCGCTCGCGGTCAACTGCAATGGGAAGATCAAGCGCGGGCGCAACAGCCGTCCCTGCTGATTCTCGACACCCATTTGTTGAGCAATATTCTCTGGAGCCAGACGCTGTTCGGCGATTGCCCGGCCTGGCTGGAATCCGAATTGTTGGCGCGGCATTACGACCTGCACCTGTTGCTGTCCCCGGAACAGATTGACTGGACCGATGATGGTCAACGTTGCCAACCGGATCTGGACGAGCGACTGGCGTTTTACCGAGCCACGCAAAACTGGCTGGAAAACCACCACCAGCGTTTACAGGTCATCGAGGGCAATTGGGCCGAGCGCCAGACGCAGGCCTTCGCCGCCGTCGAGCAACTGCTGACTGAGTGACCCGCTCGACGGGTGCCCTTCCCCGATATTTTCCCCTGGTTTGGGGGCAAAGTGTCCGTTCTTGAAACAGTCGTCCAAGCGCAAAGTGGCCGTTTCAGCACTGTTCATCGCTTTGTCATCCGGGTTGTTACGCGGCTGATACACACCGCTGCAAACCCTTGTTTCAGAGCTTTGTTCAGCCAATGGACAGGTCAGCGCAACCCTGCGTGTATCAGCCATGAAACAGCCGGTGTATCAGGCCTGCGCATCTATTTCCCAAGCAATTGAAATTCAAACACATTTCAAAAGCGGCACAGCTTTCGCTCTCTCCTTCACAACGCTGACCAAGGGCAGCCCACTGAAGAAGGAATTGCAGCCGTGGGGAATATCAAAAAAGCCTTTACTTGCCTCCTGCTGATTGGATCAGCCGCCAGTACGTTCGTGAGTTTCAACGTACAGGCAGAAGGCAACGGTGTGATTGTGCTCAATCGCGATGTCCAGCCGATTCCTATCGGTCGCAGCGGCGGCAAAGACCCCTACCCGACGACCGTCAATGCCAACCCTTCCGGCCGCATCAACCAGGCGATGAACAGCACCGAACTCAATGACGGTGACTTCGCCAGTGTAGCCAGTGGTTCGTCGATTCGCGGCGGTATGTCGACCGCAACCGGTAGCCTGCCGGGGACCAATGTGCTGACCAACCCCAATGGTCTGCCCGGCATGAGTGCCGGTCATGGCGGCGGCGGTGGCAGTTCCATCTCCAACACCGTCAACCGCGCAATGGGCGCCGGCCTCGCTCCGCTGACCCGCATGGCTGGAGGCCAATAAGATGAATCGCACCCTGCTCCTGCTTACCCTCTTCGGCTGCGCCAGTGCCATGGCGGCCGACCCCAGTTCAGTGAACAACGCGAACATTCAGGACACCGGCATTCAGTACCGCGGCAATTACAACGTCAACCAGGCCGCCGGCGACCAGATGCAGCAAACCAATGCCAAATCCATCGCCATTGGCACGTCGGCGAGCGCTACGACGATCGTCCGCCAACACATCGATACACCCGGCAATCCGTCGACGAATGCCAGCGCCACCATCGGCGGCAACTCTTTCAGTAATGGCAACGGGATTCTCGGTGTGAACCAGGGTGCCGGCGCCAACAACCAGATGGCCAACGTGACGCGCGTCAGCATCAGTGCTGCCCCGCAGAGCGTTGACGACAGTGCCCTTTCACAACAGAACGTGGCGCTTTTACCGAGCTCAGGAGCAACTGGTACCTCACCCGGCAGTCGCCAGGTCACGACAAGTGATCAGGCCTTCACCGGCAGCCGCGGGGTAATCCAGGTGAACCAGAGTGCCGGGGTGGGGAACCGAATGGCTAACACCCTGAGCATCCGGGTCGCTGACTGACCCAAACAACAAAAGCAGTGCAATTAGAAAGTACCAACACTTAACCAACTAATAAGCACGATGGAGAAACACCATGAAACCTACAATGGCTCTCAAACCACTGGTTTTCGCACTTGCAGCAGTGATGGCAATCGCAGCACAGGCAGGCGGTCGTGATGACAATGATCACGGTCATGGTAACGGGAACGGCAACGGTCATGGCAATGGCCATGATCCAAAAGGCCCTACCCTCGAAGAACTGCTGCAAATCGGCGCTGGCGCCGGTGCCGCAGTGCTCGATACGCAAAGCAGCGGCGGCAATGCTGTGCTTAACCAAGGCACTCAAAACAACGCCAGCGTCAGTGGCTCGCTCAATGGTGCCAACGGCAACATCGGTGCGAACAACACCGCAGGCGACGGCAACCAACAAGACAACGCTGCGGCTCTGGCGACTGCTGACGAAAGCTTCATCTTCGGCACCGCAGTGGCTGCTTCCAGTGCCACTCAAGTCAACGCCAACAACGCTGTAGGCAACTACTCCAGCACCGCCAACGCCAGCCTCAACAACGTCGGCAACAGTGGCTCGGGTAATATCGGCGTGAACAACAGTGCCGGCAACTTCAACCAACAGAAAAACAACCTGGCAATCGCTGTGTCCGGTGGTCGCGTAGCTCAAGCAGCTGCCGCTGCCAACCAAAGCTCCAGTGGTTTGTCTGTCGCCAACAACGGCACTCAAACCTACAAAAAAGATACCCTCACTGGCACTGTTACCGCCGCCGGCGCATTCGTCGCCGCCGGTACTGCAACCACCAAAGATGACGATCATGGTCATGGCGGTGGCGGCTATGGCAACAATGACAAAGGGCATGGCGGCAATGGTGGCAACAAACCATCCAGCTCTGACTTCGTCGCTGTGGGTGTCTTCGGTCTGGCTGGTGTAACCACTCAACAAGTGATGACTCCAGATGGCTGGAAAAACCCTGTCACCAACAATGCCAACATGACCAACGTGGGCAACAACTGGTCTGGCAACGGTGGCTTCAACAACGCCGCTGGTGTTGGCAACCAACAAAGCAACTCGCTGTCCATCGCTGCAGGTTGCAAAGCCTGCATGTAATCGCGATCGAAAAGAAAGCCCCGGAAACGGGGCTTTTCCTCAGTCCGCAAAGGCGTATCGATCATGCGTAAAACTGCCCTTTTCGCTCTGCTTTGTGTCTGTGGCCTGACTCAGGCCGGTCAGATGCCCGTTGCCGCCTTGCCGGGTGGCACGCTCATCTACAAGAACGTGCAAAGCATTCGTGAGCGCAAATTTTCCGACATCGTCGAACAGAAAACCGATTTCAGCTGCGGCGCTGCTGCACTGGCCACGGTGTTACGCCAGGCCTATTGGCTCGACGTCGATGAGGAGCACATCATCAAAGGCATGCTGGTCAACGCAGACCAGGACCTTGTTCGTACTCAAGGGTTTTCCATGCTCGACATGAAGCGCTACATAGAAAGCATCGGCATGCGCGCCAGGGGTTACAAGATTCCACCGGAAAAGCTCGACGCTGTAACGATCCCGGTGGTGGTACTGATGGAAATTCGCGGCTACAAGCATTTCGTGGTTCTGCAGCGTTCGGACAAGGACTGGGTTTACATCGGAGACCCGGTTTTAGGCCATAAACGCTACAAACACGATGACTTTGTCAAAGGTTGGAACGGCATAGTCTTCGCCATCGTCGGCCCCGGTTATGACAAAACCAATGCATTGCGCAGCCCGCCGACACCGCTCACGGCCAAGAACAAGCTGGATAACTTCAACCCTGTCAGAGATGCTGAATTGATGGACTTCGGGTTCATACAGAGCGACTTCTTTTAATCGCCGATTATAAAGAATGGGGCTGGATGTCCCGGGAGCAGCAAATGAAAACCTCATACTGGCTGGCCGCCGCCTGCCTGGCAGCGAGTGCGTCAGGCTATGCCAATGCAGGATTCAAACCTATCGAGATACAGGACAAGGAGTTGTCCGAACTACGTGGTCGTTATGTCATGCCGGGGCGGATCATCAGCTTCGGCATTGTCATGAGCAGTACCTGGCGCAACGCCAGTGGCGATCTGATCGGGGCGTCGACCTCGATGCAACTTCAGGCAGCATCGATAAAACCCGAATTCTATGTGCAAACGATCAAGGAACACGGCAACGGCAGCACCCTCTCAACGGGTAACGGCACGATCACCGGTGGCGCCGGCCTCGACAGCAGCCAGGGCGTGACGCAGAGCGTGCGTGCCGCTGGCGACAGCAATACCGCCTACAACAATGTCGCCATCAACGTTTCGGAAGCCAATCAGGCGCCCGCGCTGGTGCCCGCTCAAGGGCAGGCGCTGATGGCCGGGCAAACCATCGGAGGTAGCAATGCTGCTGGCAGCGTGGCGGTTTCGGCCACCGGTGGCGGCGTACAAATGGCCATTCAGGCCGCCGGCAATCAGGGCACCGCCCTGCAACAGGTCGCCCAGGGCGGTTTGCTGCAGAACACGCGCCTGCTGGGAAGTGCCAACGTGGTCAATAACATGACTCAACTCAACGTCGTCCTGAACAATAACGGCATGAGCGCCGGCGCACTGGATTGCAACCTGACTCAACTCAGGGCACTACGCACTATTGGATATTGAACTACGCTGAGTCTCGATCATTGGGCTTAAAGGGACGGCTTATTCATGTATCGATCAGTATCACTGCGTGCCGCTGTTTGTTTGAGCACTCTTCTACCTGCAGCCATGCTGCACGCGGCACCGGACGCCGATGTAGAAGTCCTGAAACAAGAGCTTCTGGAGCTGAAGCAACGATACGAAGTACAACAAAAAGCCCTGGCGGTGCTCGAACAACGGGTTCGCCAGGTCGAAGATCAACCGGCGGCGCCGCAACCGAAACGGTTGGCCAAGTCGCCGTCGGATCTCAAAGGCAATCCCAAAGTGGCCACCGGTACCGGGGCCGCAGCAGCGTCGGGGGGCGCAGCCGGAGGCAGTGGGGCCTCTTACGGTCAATCGCTGGCAGATGATTCGCAACCGGCACAGAGTGTGTCCAACCTGTACGACGAAGCCAGTGGTTTCTTCGGCGGTGGCAAATTCAGCTTCGAAACCGGTGTCACCTACTCGCGCTATGACACCCGTCAGTTGATTCTGAACGGCTTCCTGGCACTCGACTCGATCTTTCTCGGCAACATCAACCTTGACCGGATCAAGGCCGATACCTGGACCCTTGACCTCACGGGTCGCTACAACTTTGACAACCGCTGGCAGTTCGACCTGAACGTGCCCGTGGTCTACCGTGATTCGACCTATCAGTCCGGCGGTGGCAACGGCGGCGCGTCTAACGTCACGACCGAACAGGACGTCGACCGCGACCCGACCATTGGCGACGTCAACTTCGGTATCGCCTATAAGTTCATGGATGAATCGGTCAACACACCGGATGCGGTCGTGACCTTGCGGGTCAAGGCGCCAACCGGCAAGGATCCATTCGGCATCAAGCTGCGCCAGACCGACGCCAACTCCAACCTGTTCGTGCCTGACACCCTGCCTACCGGCAACGGCGTCTGGTCGGTCACCCCGGGGATCTCGCTGGTCAAGACGTTTGACCCGGCGGTGCTGTTCGGCAGCTTGTCCTACACCCACAACCTCGAGGAATCGTTCGACGACATCAGTTCAACGGTCAACCAGAAAACCCCGGGCAAAGTGCGCATTGGCGACAGCTTCCAGATCGGTGCCGGTATCGCCTTTGCACTGAACGAGAAGATGAGTATGTCGTTCTCGGTGTCTGACCTGGTGCAACGCAAGAGCAAGCTGAAACAGGATGGCGGGGATTGGGAATCGGTAGTATCCAGCGACGCCAACGCCGGTTACTTCAACGTCGGCATGACCATTGCGGCCACCGACAACCTGACCATCGTGCCCAACCTGTCCATCGGCATGACCGACGATGCCCCGGACTTTTCCTTCAGCCTGAAATTCCCGTATTACTTCTAGGCAAAAGCAAAAGATCGCAGCCTTCGGCAGCTCCTACATCGGATTCATGTAATCCCTGTAGGAGCTGCCGGAGGCTGCGATCGTTTGATCTTCAGCCAGCTAGCGGATCTGGTGCTTGTGCAGCAAACGGTAAAACGTCGGCCGGGACACGCCAAGGACCTTGGCCGCAACACTGAGATTGTCGCTGTGCCGGTTCAACACATCACACAGTGCCTGGCGCTCGGCACGGGTTTTGTAATCTTCCAGCGTGCCCATGGGGGTAGCGATCGAGTGCTGGCTGATCAGCCCCAGGTCTCGGGCCTCGATCTGCCGGCCTTCGGCCAACACCAGCCCGCGCCGCACACGGTTGGCCAGCTCACGGACGTTGCCCGGCCAGTCATGTTTGCCCATGGCAATCAGCGCGTCTTCGCTGAAACTGCGCGGGCGTCGACCGGTTTCGTGGCTGTAGAAGTGGGAAAAATGGTTGGCCAGCATTGAGAGGTCGCCATGGCGTTCACGCAAAGGCGCGGTGACCACTTGCAACACGTTGAGCCGGTAATACAGATCTTCACGAAAACGCTTCTTCTCGATGGCGGCTTCAAGATCGACGTGAGTCGCCGCCAGAACGCGCACATCCACCGGGATCGGCTGGCTGCCGCCGACGCGTTCGATGTGCCTTTCTTGCAGGAAGCGCAGCAGATTGGCTTGCAACTCCAGCGGCAGATCACCTATTTCATCGAGAAACAGCGTACCGCCATTGGCCGCTTCGATGCGCCCGACCTTACGTTGATGCGCGCCGGTAAAGGCGCCCTTTTCGTGGCCGAACAGCTCGGATTGAATCAAATGCTCGGGAATCGCCCCACAATTGATCGCCACAAACGGTTTGCTGTGACGCTGGGACTGTCGGTGCAGCGTGCGCGCAACGAGTTCTTTACCGGTACCACTTTCACCGCGAATAAGAACCGGCGATTCGGTGGGTGCCAGTTTGCTCAGTAATTTGCGCAGTTCGCGGATCGGTTTGCTGTCGCCGAGCAGTTCATGTTCGGGCTGATCCACGTGAATCGTGCCCTGCCCGCGCAACCGCGCCATGCCGAATGCCCGGCCGAGGGTGACCTGCACCCGCGACACATCGAACGGCAAGGTATGAAAATCGAAAAACCATTCACAGACGAAATCACCTACATTTTGTAAACGCAGGACTTCCTGATTGAGCACAGCGATCCATTCGGTGCCGCTGCGACTGATCAGTTCTTTGACGGCTTCGGGACGTTCGAGGTGGAACGGCTGCAATCGCAACAAACCGACATCACAACTTCGATCGCCGGCGTTTTCCAGGGTACAGCTGTCGACATCCCACCCTACGGCGCGTAATCCGGGCAATAAGCGGTGGCAATCGTCGCACGGATCGACCACCAGTAAACGTCGTAACGCAGGCGCTTCGCTCATGACTGTTCCTTGGCGCCAAATATTAGAAATGATTGTAAAAACAGTCATTTGGCAGACCCGACTGTAACATTAGCAAGATTTTGACAGCGCCTTGTATCGATTGCTTATAGGTGTACAAGCAAATGCGTTATAAGAACAGAAGTTGTTAGTAAGCTATCGACTAATTCCAGTCTTTAGCTTTCACGGAGCTTTCAAAAACCTGTCTGTAAAGCAATGCCATGAAAGAAAGTTGAAATTTCTTTGTTTCATGTGTGACCTGCCTGCAGGTTCGGTGCATCAGTACAAGTACCAGCCGAACGGTAAGCCCAACCGACGGCACATCACTTGATTGGGCACGACAGAGAGAAAACCCCATGACCGCCCCGCTCCGTATCAACGAAGCTCTTTTGATTGCCAACCACGCGTTCAAACCTTTCCAGTGCGTGGCCTGGGCGCCACAAGACGGCAATGGCGAACTGAGCCTGACCGTGATCGACCGGACCAATTCGCACATTGGTCGCAAACAGATCCCAAGCAGCGCCTACTCCGATCCAGCGCAACTCGAGCAACTGCTGCAGCAAGCTCGCGCTGAACTCAGCGAAGAAGGTTACAGCCTGCAATCCTGGTCGATGCCACACTAACAACCAAGCGATGCGGATGACGTTCAGGTCATCCGCCCTACTCTGTTAGTTGTAATCTTTTTAACTCTCCGTACTTTTGTACAACTATTTGCAACTTGTTCAGGCGTAACTGCTTGGCCGGCTTGCTATTGGTTCAAAAAGACACTGTTCTGGCACAGTGCGACTCTCCACCTGTTAGTTCTTACAGTTGTACTTCTCCCGGTTCAGGGATTGAATGTTTCGCTCATGCAGTTACCCGCCCGGCTCCCGGTACGGGTCAACTCGCAAGGAGATGCGTGCATGTCCACTCTGAACACTTTTTCGCTACCGGCGTTATCAACGACGTTATTGAACCGGACCGGTCAACTCGACAGAACGTTTGCCGGGACTGGCGTCGCCCAAGTGTATTTCGCTGGCAGCGTGTCCAGCCTGACGGAGGATGTCGCCATCGATGCGCAGGGTCGCATTCTGGTCGCAGCGAAAGTCGGCGTCACCGCCGGCAGCCGATTCGGACTGGCGCGGATGTTGGCCGATGGCTCAGCCGACCTGGCCTTTGGCGATCAGGGCAGCGTGATCGATACCTTTGCGCCAGGTTTCGAAGCCACCGCCGGCAAAGTCCAGACACTCCCCGACGGGCGCATCCTGCTCGCCGGCCTGCATTATGAAAACGCTCATCGCACCCTGCCCGCGCTGGCCTTGTTCGATGCACAGGGCAACCCGGATCGGCGCTTCGGTCACAACGGTTACCAAGTAGTGCGCCTGCCGGGTGATTTGTCCATGGGCAGCCGCGACAGCTGGCTGCCGCCCGGCGTACCGGGTGCCGAAGCCTGCGACTTTGTCGTCCAGGACGACGGGCATATTCTGCTGATCGCCAATCACCACTTCGAACTCGCCGACCATGCCGGCATGCTGATCCGCCTCAAGCCCGATGGCAGTCTGGATGAAACCTTCAACGGCCGTGGTTTCGTGATGATTCGCCATCTACTGTTGAACACCTGGCTCAGCAGCCTACTGTTGCAAGACGACGGACGGATTGTCGTGGCAGGCTCCATCGACTTTCCACAGGAGGGTTTGTTGGCGCGCTATGAGCCCAATGGCCGCCTCGACGAGCGTTTTGCCGTAGACGGATTCATGGCCTTCAAGGCCCACGGTAAAAGCGCCCAAGTCAGTCGGGTGATTGAATCTTCAGACGCCCTGCACTGCTTCGGTAGCAGTCGCGATCCGATTCGTTGCATGGCCTACAGCGTTCACACCAATGGCCGTCCGAACCTGCACAACCATGGCGGCCAGCCACAGCTGTTGGAAATCGGCCCCAGCGGCTGCCAATGGAGCGCCGCCCAGCGCATGGCGGACGGCCGTATTATCGCGGTCGGGGCAACCATTGGTGGAATCGAAGCGGATTTTATCGTCGCCCGCTACTGCAGTGATGGCGGCCTGGATCACAGTTTTGGCGACGGCAAAGGCTGGCTGCGCACGCGCCTGGGACGCAGCCTCGATACGGCTAATTCGCTGGCCGTGCAAGCCGATAACGCCATCCTCGTGGGCGGTTATTCACTGGATGGCAACTACCGGGCAATGGTGGCGCGCTACCTCAACCTCTGAAAAACACGGACTGTACTTGATCTTCAGCAACGCATCCGGCAACTTGCGCGCTTCTAAAGACAAGGAGCAACCGATGTCCGGTTCAATGGCCCAGGCGTTCGCGCACAATTTTCTCGGGCAATCGCCACGCTGGTACAAGGCGACCATCGTCGGTTTTCTGATCCTCAATGCGCTCGTGCTGTTCACCGTTGGCCCGGTCGCGGCCGGCTGGTTGCTGGTGATCGAATTCATCTTCACCCTGGCGATGGCGCTCAAGTGCTATCCGTTGATGCCCGGCGGCTTGTTGCTGATCGAAGCACTGCTGCTGAAGATGACCACGCCGCAGGCTCTTTACGATGAGCTGGTGCACAATTTCCCGGTGATCCTGCTGCTGATGTTCATGGTGGCTGGTATCTACTTCATGAAGGACTTGTTGCTGTTTCTGTTCTCGCGCCTGCTGTTGGGCGTGCGATCAAAAGCGGCGCTGGCCTTGATGTTCTGCTTTCTTTCCGCGTTTCTGTCGGCGTTTCTGGATGCCCTGACGGTAACGGCGGTGATCATCAGCGCCGCGGTCGGCTTCTATTCTGTCTACCACCGCGTCGCGTCCGGCAATGATCCGCGTCAGGACAGCGAGTTTGCGGACGACCATAACCTGCCGACATTGCATCACGAAGACCTGGAACAGTTCCGCGCCTTCCTGCGCAGCCTGTTGATGCACGGCGCGGTCGGTACGGCGCTGGGTGGCGTGTGCACACTGGTGGGCGAGCCGCAGAACCTGCTGATCGGCCATGAAATGGGCTGGCACTTCGGTGAGTTCTTCCAGAAAGTCGCACCGGTTTCGCTGCCAGTGCTGGCGGCGGGTCTGGTCACCTGCGTGTTGCTGGAGAAGTTGCGCTGGTTCGGCTACGGCACCCTGCTGCCGGATAATGTTCGCGCCGTGCTGGCCAACTACGCCGCCGAAGACAACGCCGAACGCACAGCTCGCCAACGCGCCGCGCTGCTGGTGCAAGGCGCGGCGGCATTGATCCTGATCGGCTGCCTGGCTTTTCACATCGCTGAAGTCGGCCTGATTGGTTTGATGGTGATTGTGTTGATTACCGCGTTTACCGGCATCACTGACGAGCATCGTCTGGGCAGCGCATTCAAGGACGCCATGCCGTTCACGGCGCTTCTGGTGGTGTTCTTCGCAGTGGTAGCGGTGATTCATGATCAACAGTTGTTCGCGCCGTTGATCCAGTGGGTGCTGGCGCTGCCCGTCGATCAGCAACCGGGCATGCTGTTTATTGCCAACGGCCTGTTGTCAGCGATCAGTGACAACGTGTTTGTCGCCACGATCTACATCACCGAAGTGAAACAGGCGTTCCTCGCCGGGCACATGAGCCGCGAGCATTTCGAGACGCTGGCGATTGCGATCAACACAGGGACTAACCTGCCGAGCGTGGCGACGCCGAATGGTCAGGCTGCGTTTCTGTTCCTGCTGACCTCGGCGATTGCACCGCTGGTGCGTTTGTCGTACGGGCGGATGGTGTGGATGGCGTTGCCATACACCTTCGTGATGGGCCTGTTGGGCTGGTATGCGGTGAGCTATTGGCTCTGATCAACACCGATTAAAACTGTAGGAGTGAGCCTGCTCGCGATAGCGGTGTGTCAGCCCAAGAAATGGTGGCTGATACATTGTTATCGCGAGCAGGCTCACTCCTACATTTGTTTGGGTGGTGTCAGTGAGGGAGGATGTATTTTTCGATCGCTTGTGCCACGCCGTCTTCGGTGTTCGGCGCGGTGACCACATCGGCCTGACGCTTTACCGCGTCCTCAGCCTGGCCCATGGCGATCGATAAGCCGGCGCAATGGAACATCGCCGGGTCGTTGCCGCCATCGCCGATCGCGGCGGTCTGTTCCAGCGGGATGCCCAGATGCTCGGCAATGGTGGTCAGCGCAGTGCCTTTGTTGGCTTCCAGCGCGGTAACGTCCAGATACACCGGTTGCGAGCGCGAGACTTGCGCCATGCCGTTGACCTTCGGAATCAAGCGCGCTTCCAGTTCGATCAGCAGCTCAGTGTTGTTGCTGGTCGCGACGATCTTGTCGATGTGCTCCAGATACGGTTCAAAACTCTCAACCACCACCGGCGGATAACCGAGACCGTGCTGCTCGCGCGGCACCATCGGCCCGTGCGGATCCTTGAGCAGCCAGTCACCGCCGCTGAACACCCAGATTTCGACATCCGGTTGATCGGCGAACGTGGCCAGCGCAATCAGCGCAGTGGTGGCCGGCAGGTAATGCGCAACCAACAAACTGCCATCCGGATTGACGATGGTTCCACCGTTAAACGCCGCTGTCGGCAGATCAACGCCCAAGGCTTCGATCTGCTGCAACATGGCTTTCGGTGGTCGACCGGTGGCGAGACTGAACAACACGCCCGCCTCACGCAGCGAACGCACCGCATCAATGGTGCGCTGGCTCAGCGTGTGATCGGGCAGCAAAAGCGTGCCGTCCATGTCGCTGAGCAGAAAACGGATGGGTTGTTTCGGCAAATCGCTCATCCGAGACCATGCCAGACGCGGCCATCGCGAGTCAGCAAATCTTCCGCAGATTGCGGGCCATCTTCACCGGCGGCATAGGTCTGCACGCTGGCATCCTGCTGCCAAGCGTCGAGGAAAGGTTGCACGGCGCGCCAACCATTCTCAATGTTGTCGGCGCGCTGGAACAGCGTCTGATCGCCGGTCAGGCAGTCGTAGATCAAGGTTTCGTAACCCGTCGACGGCTGCATCTCGAAGAAATCCTTGTAGGCAAACCCCAACTCGATGTTGGCCATGTTCAACGCCGGCCCCGGCCGTTTGGCCAGCAGGTCGAACCACATGCCTTCGTTTGGCTGGATCTGGATGCGCAGGTACGTCGGCTGCAACTCGTCAACTTCGGTGTCACGGAACTGCGCGTAAGGCGCCGGTTTGAAGCAGATGACGATTTCGGTGTCGCGCACGCTCATGCGTTTGCCGGTGCGCAGGTAGAACGGCACGCCGACCCAACGCCAATTGTCGATCATCACTTTCAGGGCGACGTAGGTTTCGGTGTTGCTGTCCGGCGAAACGTTGGCTTCCTGGCGATAGCCGTTCAGCGCTTTGCCGTCGACTTCGCCAGCGCTGTACTGGCCGCGAACCGAATTGGCCCGAGCCTCTTCAGTGGTCCAGGGACGAATCGCGCCAACCACTTTGGCCTTTTCGCCGCGCACCGCATCGGCGCCGAACGCCGCCGGCGGTTCCATCGCCACCATGGCCAGCAACTGGAACAGGTGATTGGGCACCATGTCACGCAGTGCGCCGGTATGTTCGTAAAAGCTGCCACGGGTTTCGACGCCGACGGTTTCAGCGGCGGTAATCTGCACGTGGTCGATGTAGTGATTGTTCCAGAAGGCTTCGAAGAGGCTGTTGGAGAACCGGCTGACCAGAATGTTCTGCACGGTTTCCTTGCCCAGATAATGGTCGATCCGATAGATCTGCTTCTCGGACATCACCTTGAGCAGACAGGCGTTCAACGCTTCGGCGGTTTGCAGGTCGGAGCCGAACGGCTTCTCGATCACCACCCTTCTGAACGCTTCGGGGGTTTCTTCGAGCAGTTTCGCGGCGCCCAGTCGGCGCACCACTTCGCTGAAGAAACGCGGCGCGGTGGCCAGGTAGAACACCGCATTGCCAGTGCCGCTGTCGGCGATTTTCGCCGCCAGCGCAGAATAAGTGCTGTCGTCCAGGAAGTCGCCCTGGACGTAGCTGATACCTTTGGCGAGCTTGGCCCACAAGGCCGGATCAAGCATCTGATCGCCCTTGCCGACTTTTGCCGCCACTTCGGTACGGATGAAGTCTTCGAGCTTCTGCGCGAAGGCTTCATCGGTAATGGCGTTGTGATCAACGCCAACGATCCGCAGATTGTCGTCAAGCAAGCCGTCGCGACTGAGGTTGTACAGCGCCGGCATCAGCAAGCGCTTGACCAGGTCGCCGTGGGCACCGAACAAAAACAGCGTGGTCGGTGGTGCGGGTTCTGCCTTGGATTTTCTGCGGATCGTATGGGTCATTTCTTCGGTGTCTCCACATGGCCGCCGAAGCCGAAGCGCTGGGCCGAAAGAATTTTGTCGCCAAAGGTGCCCTGGCCGCGCGAACGGTAGCGCGAGAACAGCGAGTTCGACAGCACCGGCACCGGCACCGCTTGTTCCATGGCCGCTTCGATGGTCCATTGACCTTCGCCGCTGTCCGCAACAGAGCCGGAGAAACCGTCGAGCTTCGGATCGCTGGCCAGTGCATCGGCAGTCAGGTCGAGCAGCCACGAGGAAACCACGCTGCCGCGACGCCACACTTCAGCGATGTCGGCGACGTTCAGATCAAAACGCTGATCTTCCGGCAGACGTTCACTGGATTTGGTCTTGAGGATGTCGAAGCCCTCGGCGAACGCGGCCATCATGCCGTACTCGATGCCGTTGTGAATCATCTTCACAAAGTGACCGGCACCGGCAGGACCGGCGTGGATGTAACCGTGCTCGGCACGGTGGTCATCGGACTTGCGATCCTTGGTGCGCGGGATGTCACCCATGCCCGGCGCCAGTGCGGCGAACAGCGGATCGAGGCGCTGCACGGTTTCGGCGTCGCCGCCGATCATCATGCAATAACCGCGCTCCAGGCCCCAGACGCCGCCGGAAGTACCGACGTCGATGTAGTGCAGGCCCTTTTCGGCCAGGGTCTTGGCCCGGCGGATATCATCCTTATAGTTGGTGTTGCCGCCGTCGATGATGGTATCGCCAGCTTCGAGCAAAGTGCTCAGGGTGTTGATGGTGTCTTCGGTTGGCGCGCCGGCCGGCAGCATGACCCAGACCGCACGCGGCTTGGCCAGGCCGGCAACCAGTGCCGGCAAGTCGGCGACGCCGGTGGAGCCCTCGGCGACCAGGTTATCGATGAAAGCGGTATTGCGGTCGTAAACAACGGTGGTGTGACCGTTGAGCATCAGACGTCGCGCAATATTGCCGCCCATGCGGCCCAGTCCAATAATCCCGAGTTGCATGTGCTGATGCTCCTTACTACAAATAAATGTGTGTCATTGGTTATAGCCCAACGCGACTGATGGAGGTTAGTCCAGAGCGTTGCGATGAAGTTTCCGGGCATTGTGCCCGATCCAGACTGATAACGCCCCGAATCATGCAGAAGACACACCGACCATGAAAAATAAAAAAGTTCCATTCACAGGCAAAAGAAATCAAAATCGGCGCCGATAGTAAGTCAGCACCCCAGAGCCGGGGCGCCTTACAGTTGATGCACGCCATTTGCGAGGTGAGCAATGGGCACAGTACACACAGCAATGCCGCCACAAACCCTGTACGTGACAATCCGTCGCGATGAATTGCGTCAGTTGAAAGACGAACGCGACCAGTTGAAGCAGGAGCTGGCGCAGCTGCGCCTCTTGACCCAAGGTGTGCAACCGCAACCTTTGCCGGTCGTTCAGCGTCATCCCCACGCCTGATCCCCGCCTGATTCGGGAACGGCCGCCGCTGTTCCCGACATGACGCACCGCTGCCCGCCTGGCGAAAGCCGGAAAGCGGCAACTCACAAACTTTTCACATTCTCTTCGTAATACTCCGCCCCATTCTGGCCGTACCTGCGTGTACGGCCTCCGTTCGTCGGTTTCATGGATGTTCCGGCGGTGGTTGTAACGAGTGAGCTGGAGCGCCGAATGGCATTGTTCAAACGCAGCAAAACGACTGCGACAGGTTTCGACTGGGCCGGTTTTCTCTGGCTGTTTGTATTCTTCTGGTACTTCTCGGGCATTACCCAGCTGCTGATCCAGTTGACGGGCACCTCCGGTTTCACCGGGTTCCGTCAAGCGTTCGTCATGAGTGCGATCTGGCTGGCGCCGATGCTGCTGTTTCCCAAACGCACCAAACTGCTCGCCGCCGTAATCGGCGTGGTGCTGTGGGCCTGCTCGATGGCCAGCCTGGGTTACTTCTTCATCTATGAGCAGGAGTTCTCCCAGAGCGTCATCTTCATCATGTTCGAGTCGAACATCTCTGAAGCCGGCGAGTACATGACCCAGTACTTTGCCTGGTGGATGGTGCCGGCATTCCTCGCGCATACCGCCTTTAGTTATTTCCTGTGGACACGTTTGCGCCCGGTGTATATGCCCCGTGGCCGCGCATTCGTCGCAGCAATGGCCATTCTGATTGCGGTCATCGGTTATCCGCTGGTCAAACAAACGATGCGCATGGGCACGTTCGCCCAGGGCTTCGAGAAATTCGAAACCCGCATCGAACCGGCGGTACCATGGCAAATGGTCGTGGCTTATCACCGTTACCAGGAAACCCTCGCCGACATGCAGGGCATGCTGCACAACGTCAGCAAGATCCCGCCGCTGCAAAACCTCAAGGACGCCTCGGCCGAGCAACCGAAGACCCTGGTGCTGGTCATCGGTGAGTCGACCAACCGTCAGCGCATGAGTCTCTACGGCTATCAGCGCAACACCACGCCGGAACTGGACAAGCTCAAGGATCAACTGGCGGTGTTCGACAACGTCGTCACCCCTCGCCCGTACACCATCGAAGCGTTACAGCAAGTGCTGACCTTCGCTGACGAAGAGCATCCGGATCTGTACCTGTCGACGCCGTCGCTGGTCAGCATGATGAAACAGGCAGGCTACAAAACCTTCTGGATCACCAACCAGCAGACCATGACCAAGCGCAACACCATGCTCACGACCTTCTCCGAGCAGGCCGACGAGCAGGTGTACCTGAACAACAACCGCAATCAGAACGCCGCGCAGTACGATGGCGACGTGATCGAGCCGTTCAACAAGGCGCTGGCTGACGCGGCACCGCGCAAGCTGATCGTCGTGCATTTGCTCGGCACACACATGAGCTACCAGTACCGCTACCCGCCGACGTTCGACAAGTTCCAGGACCGCAACGGCGTACCACCGGGCGTTCGTGATGACCAGGTGCCAACCTACAACAGCTACGACAACGCCGTGCTGTACAACGACTTCGTGGTGTCGAGCCTGATCAAGGATTACGCCAAATCCGATCCGAACGGCTTCCTGTTGTACCTCTCCGACCACGGTGAAGACGTGTTCGACTCAGTGGGCCACAAGACTCTGGGCCGCAACGAAAACAAGCCGACCGCGCCGATGTACACCATCCCGTTCATGGCGTGGGCCTCGCCGAAGTGGAAAGCCAATCACGACTGGAACTTCGCCGGTGATCTGGATCGCCCGTACAGCAGCTCGCACCTGATCCACACCTGGGCCGACCTTGCCGGTTTGAGTTTCGATGAACTCGACCGCAGCAAGAGCCTGGTAAGCGACAGCTTCAAGGCGCGGCCATTGCTGATCGGCGACCCGTACCAGACCGAACAGCGCGCGCTGATCGACTTCAGTTTGATGAAGCCGAAAAAGCCCGATGCCGCTGTCGCGGACGCGGCGGAGCAGTAACACCAGAAGGGGCCGGAAACGGCCCCTTTTTCATGGCCGCCGCTCGCGAAGGACTGATCGCCATACTCAGGGTGAGCAGTGCATTGCCATGGCGAGTTTTTCGGAATTCGCTGGATACGGTGGAGCAAAAGATCGCAGCCTGCGGCAGCTCCACCCATTTCTGCAGGAGCTGCCGCAGGCTGCGATCTTTTGCTTTTTGAGGTGTTATCAGGGACAGACCACCTTGCCCCGAGATAGACGCTGTTGGGGATCGCGCAACTGATCATGCTTGGGGAGCTGGCGGTGAATCGGGTGATGGATAATCTGGAGTTGCCGCAGTAGCGGGCCTCTATGATCGTTCCCACGCTCTGCGTGGGAATGCCTCAACGGATGCTCCGCGTTCGGCTTTGGAAGGGACGCGGAGCGTCCCGGGCTGCATTCCCACGCGGAGCATGGGAACGATCAACACCGGCGATCTTTTGATTTTACAGTGACGAGGACTATCGTTTGTTCAACGGGCTCAATGCTCGTTAGCGCACCAATAGTGTGATAATTTGCGCACATTCGATCATTCTCCGGAGGCCCGTTCATGGCAACTGTACGAAAAACCATCACCGTGACTGACCAGCAAGACCACTGGATCAAAGCCCAGATCGAAGCTGGTCATTACACCAACGACAGCGAATACATCCGCGATCTGATCCGCCGAGAACAGGAGCGAAACGCCGAACTGGAAACCATCCGTGCGGCGCTTCGTGAAGGTGAATCCAGTGGAAATCCTCGCCCCTTCGATCCCGAGGCATTCAAGAAGAGAATGTTAAGCGCGCATGGCTGAATATCGTCTCACCCCCGCCGCTGAGGGTGACCTTGAGGCGATCTGGAGTTATACGGCTCAGCAATGGGGGCTGGATCAGGCCAATCGCTACATCGACATGATTACCGCAGCCTTCGAGCAATTAGCCGAGCGCCCAAAAACCGCGCTGGCCTGCGACGCAATCCGCCCCGGTTATCGGCGTTGCAGTGTGGAACGCCACATGATCTATTTTCGGATCACCGCGTACGGAATCGCGATCATCAGAGTCCTGCATGATCGGAGGGAAGCGCAGCGTAATCTCTGACAAAGACTCGCATTTCGCTGGATACGATGGTGGGCGGGTACCCGTAAGATCAAAAGATCGCAGCCTTCGGCAGCTCCTACAAAGATCAGCGTTATCAGGGACAGACCGCCTTTCCCCCCAGATCTTCGCCCGACTTTTCGTTTTTTTAAACTGGAGTGTTTAAAAGACACCTCCAGACACGCCTTCAAGGCTACAAATTCTTGCGCCATTGCCTACAGCTACGCCAGAATCCGCCGGCTTGTGCGCCTTGGGGTCGGGTTCTATTGTGGTGCGGTCGCTGACGAATCAGCGATCGGGTTTAGCAGCTCGGCAATTTCAAGGCACGCGGGTATCGCCATATGTTATGGCGGCTTTGCGTGGGGCACTTCGGTGCGCCGGGATCCTTGAGCCTGGTCTGCTAACCCGCGTACAGCCGCCACCCTATCCGTTTAGCAGCGATGGATGACGGCTCCACATCTCAAGGAGCTTTACCATGATAAAACCAACACCCAACCCACCCGAAACCGACCTCGCCTCCCCCTACGAATCCCTCGATTCAAAAAAGCTCAACGAAGCCGCCGAACGCGCGCTCGATCACTACCTCTGCCCACCCGGCTCCACCCCACCGCCACGCAAAACCCGCCGGATGTACGCCGTTACCGCCGACTTCAAAAACGAGGAACTGCTGGCCGATGCCAGCGAAACACTCGCCTCAGCCAGAACTATCGCCCATGACTTCGCCCACCTCATCCCCGCGTCGCAGCGCAGAACGCTGTTGGGGATCGCGCAACTGATCATGCTCGGCGAACTGGCGGTGAATCGGGTGATGGATAATCTGGAATTGCCGGATTAGTTCGGGTACAGATCGTTCCCACGCTCTGCGTGGGAATGCAGCCCGGGACGCTCTGCGTCCCTTCCAAAGCCGAACGCGGAGCGTCCGTTGAGGCATTCCCACGCGGAGCGTGGGAACGATCAATTCGGGACAGGCCCAAGGGCTGTGATCTTTTTTTAAGAAAACTGGCGGAAGGCAGCCGGAGTCGAACCTGCCCGGGAACGGATGCCGTCCCCAACCGGGTTTGAAGCCCGGCCGCGCCACCGGGCGCGATTGCCTTCCTTGAACTCATTGTGCGCAGGCGTGGGCCAGCGCGTTGTCGGGGCGGATCTGGCGGGATTCGCCGAGGCGTCGGGTCAGGCCGACGCGGTCGAAGTATTCGAGGTACTGAATACAGCGTTTGCGACCCAAGCCTAGCGCATCGCGGAAGGTTGTCACCTGGATCTGCGGATTTTCCTTGGCGAGTTGGAGCAACACGTTGGCCATTTGGCGCAGTTGCACGTCACTCAAGAACAGGTCGCGCACCACCTGATGCATCAGACCGAGCCGCGCCAGTTTGCGCAGCAGCAGGCGTACGACGGCATCTTCCTGACCGAGTATTTTCGCGATGTCGCGCACCCATGGCGGGTCGAAACCGGCCTGTTCGAACAACGGCTGTAATTGCAGCAAGAGGCTTTCGTCCTCGGCATTCAGACGCACCTGATGATCCGGCAAATGCAGCCACGGTCCGCTTGCCTGAACCGATCCGGCGGTGAGCAATTCATCCAGCAGACTGACAAACGTCGAGCGCTCCAGTGCCAGACCACTGAAGCGCCGCAAGCGATCGCGGTCCGGGCCCATCTGGTCGGGCTCCAGTTCATGAAACTGTGCGAGTTGTTCCAGCAGGGTGAATTTCAACTGCCCCCAGCGTTGCACGTTGAACAGCACCGGGCCTTGGCGGGTGTCGATCAGGCGCACGTTTTCCGCTAACGACCAGGACGCGCGTGGGCGATTGAATTGGCGTTCCAGCCGCAACGGGTCGAGGCCGCCCGCACTGTAGTTGAGCAACACGGGCAGTACCTGTTCGAACTCGTCGCCCGAAACCAAGGCGCGCAATTGCGCCAGACGTTCCGGGCTGCGACGTTGTCGCGCCGGGGCGAACGGGTCGAGGACCTGTCCGCCACCGAGGGTACGTTGCGCGCTCTGGTCGCGCAGGATCAATCGATCGCCCTTCACCGCGTGCACCGGTGCGTTGATCAGCAGTTGCGCAAACATCCGCTCGCCGGGACTCAAGCGCGGACCTTCGAGCAAGGCGACGCGGGCGATCACATCCTGCGTGCCGAGGTGCATGTGTACCGGATGAAAGTGCTCGAAGGTGCGCTCGCCAGGCAGCAGTTGAAAGTCGATGTCGACCCGTTGTGTCGGCGCGTGCAGCCACTCGCTAAGCAACCACTGGCCGCGATGGATCTGCGCCAGTTCAAGACGCTCGCCGCTGATATTCAAAGCCACTCGCTGCCCGGCGAAAGCCTGTTCGGCGGGTTGATTTTGCGCGTGCAAGCCGCGAACCCGGACCGATTTGCCGGAAGGTCCGAGCAACAGTTTGTCGCCGACTGAAACAGAGCCCGACAACGCCGTGCCGGTCACCACAATCCCCGCACCGGCAACGCTGAACGCACGGTCGATGGCCAGACGAAAACCACCTTCACGGCTACGCTCGTGCACCTCGCTTTGCGTCTGCAACAACACCTCGCGCAGTGCCTCAATGCCCTGCCCGCTCAGGCTCGACACGGTCAGGATCGGCGCCTCGGCAAACGGCCCGGGGGCGAGCAGGTCCAGCACTTGGCGCTGCACCTCTTCCACCCTGCCCGCCTCGACCCGATCGCATTTGGTGATCGTCACCAAGGCACGCGGAATACCCAACAATTCGACAATCGCCAGATGCTCGCGGGTCTGCGGCATCACGCCGTCATCGGCGGCGACCACCAGCAGCACCAGATCAATGCCTTGGGCGCCGGCGAGCATGTTGTGGGTGAATTTCTCGTGGCCGGGGACGTCGATAAACCCGGTCAGGCCCGCGCCGGGTTCGAGTTCCGCGTAGAGGTAGCCAAGATCGATGGTCATCCCGCGCTCGCGTTCCTGCGGACGGCGGTCGCCGGTTTGTCCGGTCAGGGCTTGCAGCAGCGACGTCTTGCCGTGGTCGATGTGCCCCGCCGTGCCGACAATCACAGGTCGACCTGCAACTGCGGCAATTGCCTGAGCCAGGCCGGTTCATCGTCGAGTTGGCGAAGGTCGAGCCACAACGCATCGTCGTCAATGCGCCCGAGCACCGGGATCGGCAAGGCTCGTAACGCGGCTTCCAGACTCAACAGGCAACGCCCGCGCAAGCGCTTGGAGACTTGCGGGCGACAACACAGCGCCGCACTCGGCAAACGCGCCACCGGTTGGCTGCCGCTGCCGATCATGCCCAAGGCCTCGACTGCGCTGACCTGCCACAGCGAACCCAAGACTTCAGCCATCAAGGGCTGCAACCGTGAAGCCTGCGCGAAGATGTCTGCTTGCGGACGAGTCAACAGGCGCAGACTCGGCAGACGTTCAGCGAGGCGATCCGGATCGCGATACAAACCCAGGACCGCCTCCAGTGCCGCCAAGGTCAACTTGTCCACCCGCAATGCGCGTTTGAGCGGGTTCTTCTTGATCTTCGCGATCAGCTCTTTACGCCCGACGATCAATCCCGCCTGCGGGCCGCCGAGCAATTTATCGCCGCTGAAGGTGACGATATCCGCGCCATCCAGCAGCGCCTGACGCACCGTCGGTTCCGCCGGCAATCCCCAGCGTGTGAGGTCGAGCAGACTGCCACTGCCCAGATCTTCCAGCAACGGCAAGCCATGCCGATGCGCCAACTCGGCCAGCTCAGCGGTCGGCACCCGAGCGGTAAAACCTTCGATGCTGTAGTTGCTCGCATGCACACGCATGATCAAGCCGCTGCGAGGGCTGATCGCCGCTTCGTAGTCGCGAGCATGGGTGCGATTGGTCGTACCGACTTCATGCAGGCGCACGCCAGCGCGGGCCATGATGTCGGGGATGCGGAACGCGCCGCCGATTTCGATCAACTCACCGCGCGAGATGATGCCTTCCTTGCGTACGCCCAGACTGTTCAGCGTCAGCAGCACGGCGGCGGCATTGTTGTTGACCACGGTGACGGCTTCTGCGCCGGTCAGTTCGCGGATCAGGCCTTCGATCAGATCATCGCGATCACCGCGATTGCCGCTGGCCAGATCGAATTCCAGATTGAGCGGATAACGCGCGGCCATTTGCACGGCGTCGATGGCTTCGTCCGGCAACAAGGCGCGGCCCAGATTGGTGTGCAACACCGTGCCGGTGAGGTTGAACACTCGGCGCACCTTGCTGCGTTGTTGCTGGGCCAGGCGTTCACCGACGCGGCCGGCGAGCACTTCAAGGCTGATTTCGACGGCTGATAACTGCCCGTTCAACACGCTTGAACGCAGTTCATCGAGCAATTGACGCAGACTCGCCAGCAGCGACTCACGGCCGTGACGCTCAAGCAAAGGCACGCATGCCGGGTGACGCAACAAACTATCAATGGAAGGTAACCGCAGGGACATCAGCCACTCCTGGAGACAGATCACTGCGCCAGAGTGTAGACGCTCACTTCATTCGTCTCCCGGAGCCAGCAACAGATTCGGCGCCAGGCGCTGATAACCGTCCTGCGCCAGACGCATATCCAGCAGCAGACTGCTCAAATCAGCCGACAACGCCTCCGCATCGGCATCGTTTTCCAGATAAACCAGTTTCAGATAGCTGTTACAGCCCGGACAGACCTCCGCCCTTATCGGCGCCTGATTAGCCGCGTGGCGATCATCCTCAAGGCTGAAATAATCCAGACCCTTACTCGACTCGCAGTACACACACTTGACCCGCACCACATGCCATTCACACGCACACAGCGAACACACCAGATATCGCAAACCGTTGTGCTTGCCACGATGGCGGATCACCCCGGCCATCGCCGGTGAACCACAGGCCGGGCATTGGCTGAGGCTGTCGCCGGGTTTGAGTTTCAGGTCCGGCGCGCTGAGCAGCCAGTGACTCCACGCCACTTGCAGCGCCGCGCCAAGAAACGGCACCAGTTGCGCCGGCACCATTGAGTATTGACCACTGACCAACGCCACGGCCCACGAACGTAACTGGCCGATACTGGCGACCCGCAACGTCGTCACTGCATCAATAACAGCGGGATTCTCAGAAGGATCATAACGCTGCAGCAAAGCTTCGAGATAAGCCTGCCAGCCCTCTTCACGCACCAACGTGTCAGCCGCGAACGGAGGCAAACCATGCTGCTGGCAAGCCTCGATCCGTTGCTGATCGAACGGCGCCGTCAGCGGCGGATCGTCAAATACCTGCTGCTGCACCCGGCACAACCCGGCAATCAGCCGCAGATACTCCGCCAGCGCATGCCCCTCGGCCAGTTGCTCCAGTCGGTCAGCCCGCAGCGCAAACAGGTTCGAAGGCGGCAGATGCAGAAACGGCGGCGAACTCGCCGCCGCTTCGATTTCCCCAGGTTCCAGAATGGTTGGCAAAAGTCAGCCCTTTTTGGTGATCGGTCGCTCCGGCACGTCCGGTTGGCGTTCATCGCGGGTGATGTCGCGATACCAGAGTTCGTGGTGTTTCTTCGCCCAGGCGCGGCTCACCCAGCCATGCATCATCGCGTCGACCGAGCCTTTGATCCACAGCCCGGCATAGATGTGGATGATGATGCTCAACACCAGAATGAACCCGGCCAGCGCATGCAGGAGCATCGCCCAGCGAATCACGGTGATGCCGAAATACGCACTGAAATACGCGCGCCAGATCACCAGCCCGGTGAACAGCAATCCGAGCATGCACAGCAGTAAAGTCCAGAACAGCAGCTTCTGCCCGGCGTTGTACTTGCCTACCGGCGGCACGCTTTCTTCATCGTTGACCAGCACCCGATCGATGCGGCGCATCCACTTCCAGTCGTTGTCGATAAAGAAGTTCGCACGCCAGAAACGGAACACCAGGCCGAGGAACAACACAAACATCGCGATGCCCATGAACGGGTGCAGAATCCGCGTCCACGGCCCGCCACCGAACAGGTTGCTCAGCCAGAAAAGTGACGGATGAAACAACGCCAGCCCGGACAGCCCGGCCATGAAAAACAGGATCGCCACCAGCCAGTGATTGGTGCGCTGGTTGGCGGTGTATCGCAGGATCGTCTTGTTGCTCATGGCCGCTCCTCCCCGCGTGGATCGAAGGTGTGCACCGCCGGGTCGACGACGTGCACCGAGGTGTCGGGCGGCGCCGGATGTTCATCCTCCTCGACGCGATTCGGGCCGATGCGCACGTAATGGAAGAACCCGGCCAATACCGCCGCGCCCATGGCCAGCAGACCCAAGGGTTTGCTGATGCCTTTCCACAGTCCAACCAACGGACTGATCGCTGGATCCTGCGGCAGGTTGGCGTAGATCGTCGGCGTATCGGCGTGGTGCAACACGTACATCACATGCGTGCCGCCAACACCGGCCGGGTCATACAGACCGGCGTTTTCGAAGCCACGGCTTTTCAGATCGACGATGCGTTCGGCGGCGTGTTCCTTCATGTCTTCCTTGGTGCCGAAGACGATCGCGCCGGTCGGGCAGGTTTTCACACAGGCCGGTTCCAGCCCCACCGCCACGCGGTCCGAACACAAGGTGCATTTGTAGGCCTTGTGATCTTTCTGCGAAATGCGCGGGATGTTGAACGGGCAACCGGTGATGCAATAACCACAACCGATGCAGTGATCCTGATCGAAATCGACGATGCCGTTGGCATGTTTGATGATCGCGCCGGGGCTCGGGCACGCCGCCAGACAACCCGGCTCGGCGCAGTGCATGCAACCGTCCTTGCGGATCAGCCATTCGAGGTTGCCGGCGTCGGTTTCGTGCTCGGTGAAGCGCATCAACGTCCAGGTTTCGGCGCTGAGGTCTTGCGGGTTGTCATAGGTGCCGTGGTTGTGGCCAACCTCGTCGCGCAGCTCGTTCCATTCCGAGCAGGCGACCTGGCAGGCCTTGCAGCCGATGCATTTGGTGGTGTCGATCAGCTTGGCGACTGCCTCCTGATTCCTCACCGACGGCGGCACGGTTGTGGTGGCCGAGCGGGCAATGATGTCTTGGCTGGCCATCTATAGTTTCTCCACGTTGACCAGGAATGACTTGGATTCCGGGGTCTGTGTATTGCCATCGCCGAGGAACGGCACCAGGGTGTTGGTCAGGTAACCGTGACGCGTCAGACCGGTGAACCCCCAATGCAGCGGGATGCCGATCTGATGCACGACCTGGCCGTTGACTTGGAGCGGCCGAATCCTTTTCGTCACCACCGCCACCGCTTCGATAAAGCCGCGCTTGCAACTGACGCGCACGCGATCACCGGCAGCAATGCCCTTCTCTTTCGCCAGCACTTCGCCGATTTCCACAAACTGCTCGGGTTGAGCAATCGCGTTCAACTTGCAGTGCTTGCTCCAGAAGTGGAAATGCTCGGTGAGCCGGTAACTGGTGCCGGCGTACGGGAAGTCCTTGGCCTCACCGAGGGTTTCCCAGACCGAATCGAAGATCCGCGCCGCCGGGTTGCTGGTGGCTTTCTTGTTTTGCGGGTGCAGCGGGTTGATGCCGATCGGCGTTTCGAACGGCTCGTAGTGTTCGGGGAATGGCCCTTCGTTCATCTTGTCGACGGCGAAGAACCGCGCGACGCCTTCGGGGTTCATGATGAACGGGTTCATCCCGGCTTCTGGTGGCACATCGGCTTTGTAATCCGGCACATCGGTGCCGCCCCAGGCCTTGCCGTTCCACCACACCAGGCGTTTTTTCGGATCCCACGGTTTGCCCGCGACGTCCGCCGAAGCACGGTTGTAGAGAATTCGCCGGTTGGCCGGCCAGGCCCATGCCCAGCCGAGATGCTGATGCATGCCGAACGGATCGCTGTTGTCGCGCCGGGCCATCTGGTTGCCGGCCTCGGTCCAGCTGCCGGCGAAGATCCAGCAACCGGACGCGGTGCTGCCGTCATCCTTGAGCAAGCCAAACCCGGCCAGTTGCGAGCCGGCCTTAACCGCAACGCCGGTGGCATCGGTGAAATCAGCCACGGCGCTGCCGTTGATTTCCTTGGCCAACTCTTCCGGCGAAGGCTCGTCGGCGATCTTGTATGGCCAGGTCAGCTTCAGCAGCGGATCAGGGAATTTGCCGCCCTCGGCCTGATAGCGCTTGCGCAGGCGCAGGAAAAGTTCGGCCATGATGCGGATGTCGGTCTGCGCCTCGCCGGGGCCATCGGCACCTTTCCAGTGCCATTGCAGCCAGCGGCTGCTATTGACCAGTGAGCCGTCCTCTTCGGCAAAACAGGTGGTGGGCAGGCGAATGACTTCGGTCTGGATCTCCTCGCTTTTCACATCGTTATACGGCCCGACGTTGTGCCAGAACTCCGAGGTCTCAGTGGCCAGCGGATCCATCACCACCAGCCATTTCAGCTTGGCCAGTGCACCCATTACGCGGTTCTTGTCCGGCAGCGCGGCGATCGGGTTGAAGCCTTGGCAAAAGTAGCCGTTGACCTTGCCCTGGCTCATCAGGTCGAACATCTTCAGGACGTCGTAGTTGGGGATGTCGAGTTTCGGCAAATGGTCGTAGCACCAATTGTTCTCGACAGTGGCGTTGGCGCCGTACCACGACTTCATCAGGCTGACGTGGAATTTGCTGTAGTTCTGCCAGTAGGACAGTTGGCCCGGACGCAGCGGCACTTGCGTGCGTTTGTGGATGAACTGGGCGTAATCCTGTTCGGTGTCGCTGCCCAGTGTCAGATAGCCCGGCAGTGCATTGGAGAGCAAGCCAAGGTCGGTCAGCCCTTGGATGTTTGAGTGCCCGCGCAAGGCGTTGACCCCGCCACCGGGCATGCCGACGTTGCCCAGCAACAGTTGCACCATCGCCGCGCTGCGGATGATCTGCGCGCCGATCGAGTGCTGGGTCCAGCCGAGGGCGTAGAGAATCGTCATGGTCTTGCCCGGGATCGAGCAGGTGGCGATCTCTTCCCAGATTTTCTGCATGGCGTCGACCGGCATGCCACAGATCTGGCTCGCGAGGTCGATGTTGTAGCGGCTGTAATGCTGCTTCATCAATTGATAGACGCAGCGCGGATCTTGAAGGGTCGGGTCGACTTTGGCGAAGCCGTCGTCGCCCAGTTCGTAACCCCAGCCGGATTTGTCGGTGTAGCTGCGCTTGGCGACGTCGTAGCCGCTGAAGATGCCGTCTTCAAAGCCATAGCCTGCTTTGACGATGAACGACACGTCGGTGTAATTGCGCACGTATTCGTGCTGGATCTTGTCCTCGGTCAGCAGGTAATTGATCAGCCCGCCCATGAAGGCGATGTCAGTGCCGGTGCGGATCGGCGCGTAGTAGTCGGCCACCGAAGCGGTGCGGGTAAAACGCGGATCAACGACGATCAGCCGCGCAGCGTTATGCGCCTTGGCCTCGGTCACCCATTTGAAGCCGCACGGATGCGCTTCTGCTGCGTTGCCACCCATCACCAGGATCAGATTCGCGTTAGCGATATCGGTCCAGGTATTGGTCATGGCACCACGGCCGTACGTCGGGGCAAGACTTGCCACCGTCGGGCCGTGTCAGACACGCGCCTGGTTATCGAACCCCAGCATGCCGAGACTGCGAATCACCTTCTGGGTGATGTAACCGGCTTCGTTGGACGCCGCCGATGCGGCGAGGAACCCGGTGCTCAGCCAGCGATTCACCGTTTGCCCGTTGGCATTTTTCTCGATGAAGTTGGCGTCCCGGTCGGTTTTCATCAGGTCGGCGATGCGGTCGAGCGCTTCGTCCCAACCGATTCGCGTCCATTCACTGCTGCCCGGTTTGCGAGTTTGCGGGTAAAGCAAACGGCCGGGGCTGTGAATGAAGTCGAGAAGGCCTGCGCCTTTCGGGCAAAGGGTGCCGCGGTTGACCGGATGGTCGGCGTCGCCCTCGATGTGAATGATGCTCTGCGCTACGTTCTTCGCTCCATCGCCCTGGCTGTACATGATCAAACCGCAGCCGACCGAGCAATACGGGCAGGTGTTGCGGGTTTCATGGGTGTGGGCAAGCTTGAAGTGGCGCACCTGCTCGGCGAAGGCTTGCGTCGGGGCCATGCCCAACGCGCCCAAGCTCGAGCCTGCAAGGCCGATACCAGCGACCTTGAAGAACTGACGACGGCTGAGATCCATCGTGCACTCCTGATCAGGTGGAACCCGGTACTGGTGCCGGGTTTTATCTGGACAATCACGGTTGCGGCAGACAAGTGCCGACCTTTTCACTGTAGACAATGCCCACACGATCTGTGTGAAAACCGACCGTCGGCCGTTTGTCGGCTCTATCATTGAAGACCACCAAACCCTGTGGGAGCGAGCTTGCTCGCGAAAGCGGTGTGTCATTCAACATCGATGCTGGCTGATCCGACGCCTTCGCGAGCAAGCTCGCTCCCACATGGATCGCGTAAGGCTTAGAATGGCGTCCAGGACCAATCCCGCCTTCACGAGACCGCGCATGACTTTCGATTTTGATCAGGTATTCGACCGCCACAACACCGGCAGCACCAAGTGGAGCCGCTATTCGGCCGACGTGTTGCCGATGTGGGTCGCTGATATGGATTTCGCCGCGCCGCCGGTGGTGATCGAGGCACTGCAGCAACGCTTGTTGCACCCGTTGGTGGGCTACAGCGTGGCGCAGGAAAACCTGCGTGAAGCCATCGTCGCCGACCTCTGGAACAAATACGCCTGGAAGGTCCAACCGCAAGACCTGATCTTCCTGCCGGGCGTCGAGTCCGGTTTCAACATGTCTCTGAAAGCACTGGTGCAGCCACAACAGAACGTCGTGGTGCAGGTGCCGAACTACCCGCCGCTGCGCCACGCCCCGGGGCATTGGGGGTTGAACAAGGTTGAGCTGGAGTTCGTCGCGCAAGCTGACGGTACTTACTTGACGCCGCTCGACGTGCTGCGTGAATCGCTGAACGGTGGCGGCGCGTTGCTGCTGAGCAACCCGCACAACCCGATCGGCAAGGTGTTTGCCCGTGAAGAACTGCAAGCCGTGGCCGACATTTGTGCGGCGCAGGACGCGTGGATCATCTCCGACGAAATCCACGCCGAGCTGTGCTTCGATGGTCGCGTGCATATTCCGACCGCGTCGCTGAGCACGCAGATCGCCGAGCGCACCATCACCCTGATGTCGGCGAGCAAGGCCTACAACATCGCCGGTCTGAAGACCTCGTTCATGATCATCCAGAACGCCGCCCTGCGCGAACGCGTCAATCACGCCCGTTGTGGCATGGTCGACAGCGTCAACCCGCTGGGCATGGAAGCCACCCGCGTTGCCTACAGCGAAGGTGCGCCATGGCTGACCGAGTTGAAAACCTACCTGCAGGCCAACCGTGACTGGCTGGTTGACGCGGTGCGCAGCCGTTTGCCGGGCGTGACCATCAATGTCCCGCAGGGCACGTATCTGGCCTGGTTGGATTGCTCGGCGCTGGATCTGGACAATCCGCAGCAGTTCTTCCTTGAGCAGGCCAAAGTGGGTCTGAGCCCGGGTCTGGATTTCGGCGATCAACACCAGCAATTCGTACGCCTGAACTTCGGCTGCCCGCGCTCGTTGCTCGAAGAAGGCATCGCCCGCATGGAGCGCGCCCTGACACAACGCAACACCTGAAAACACCACATCCCCTGTAGGAGCTGCCGAAGGCTGCGATCTTTTGATCTTGCTTTTTTAGAAGATCAAAATCAAAAGATCGCAGCCTTCGGCAGCTCCTACAGGGAATTTGCGTCGCGTGTAAATCCGATCGAACTCACGGCAAACGCACCGGGTCAACCACCCATACCTGCCCTGAGACCTCGGAGACCCGCGATGACCGACTATCCAAAACCACCCTTCCCCGCACAGGCCCAGGCCGTTCCCGGTTCACAGCGCAAAATGGAGCCCTATCCCGATTGCGGCGAGCAAAGCTATGTCGGTTCCGGGCGACTGGCCGGCAAGATTGCCCTGATCACCGGCGCCGACAGCGGCATCGGCCGCGCAGTGGCCATTGCTTTCGCCCGTGAAGGCGCTGACGTGGCGGTCGCCTACCTGAAAGAACACGAAGACGCTAAGGAAACTGCGCGCTGGGTCGAGCAGGCCGGGCGTCAATGCCTGCTGTTGCCAGGCGATATCGCGCAAAAGGCTCAGTGTCAGGCCTTGGTCGACAAGACCGTCGAGCGCTTTGGCCGCATCGACGTGCTGGTCAACAATGCCGCATTCCAGATGACCCACGAAACCTTCGAGGAAATCCCCGACGAAGAATGGGTGATGACCTTCGACGTCAACATCACCGCGATTTTCCGGTTGTGTCAGGCGGCGATCAAACACATGAGTGCCGGCGCGTCGATCATTAACACCAGCTCGGTCAACTCGGATATGCCCAAACCCACCCTGCTCGCCTACGCCACCACCAAAGGCGCGATTGCCAACTTCACCGGCGGTCTGGCGCAGATGCTCGGGCCGAAAGAGATTCGCGTGAACTGCGTGGCACCCGGACCGATCTGGACGCCGCTGATCGTCTCGACCATGCCCGACGAGGAAGTGCAGAATTTCGGCGGCAACACCCCGCTCGGCCGCCCCGGCCAACCGGTTGAAGTGGCGCCGATCTACGTGCTGCTGGCTTCGGACGAAGCCAGTTACATCACCGGCCAGCGCTATGGCGTGACCGGCGGTAAGCCGATGCTGTGAGTAAACGCACTGTAGGAGCTGCCGCAGGCTGCGATCTTTTGATGTGGATGCTAAAAACAAGGTCAAAGGATCGCAGCGTGCGGCAGCTCCTACAGGGGCGGCGTCAGAAGCGAAAGGGTCTCTGCAGGCGGCCGTCATTAATCACTGAGGGCGGCACATCATGAGTTTTGTCGTGTGGGTGGCGGTCCTCGGCGCGGTCCTGCTGACCCTGGCACTGACCTCGTCGTATCTGCGCTGGATGCCAGTGACCACTTCGGCTGTGTGTTTGCTGCTGGGGATCGGCATCGGCCCCAGCGGCCTCGATCTGCTGAAACTATCGTTGGAAAACGCCTCGCTGTGGATGGAGCACCTGACGGAAGTCGCGGTGTTGTTTTCCCTGTTCGTCTGTGGCCTGAAGTTGCGCCTGCCCCTGCGCGACAAGCGCTGGCGGATCGCCTTTGGTCTGGCCGGGCCGGTGATGGTGCTGACCATCGTCGGCGTTTGTCTGCTGCTGCACTTTGCGTTGCACTTGCCTTGGGGGCCGTCACTGTTGATTGGCGCGATTCTGGCACCGACCGACCCGGTGCTGGCGGCGCTGGTGCAGGTCAACGATGCCCGGGATGTCGACAGCGTGCGTTTCGGCCTGTCGGGTGAGGCAGGGCTTAATGACGGGGTGGCGTTTCCTTTCGTGATTCTCGGCTTGTTGTTGATTCACGGTGACGGTTCTGCCGCCGAGTGGCAGGGTTGGGTCTTGCGCAATTTATTGTGGGCGGTGCCCGCAGGATTGCTCACCGGTTACTGGATGGGTCGCGGTATCGGTCGCGTGACTCTCTCGCTGCGTATCCACAATGACGACAGTACGCTCAGCCCGAATGATTATCTGGCGTTGTCGCTGATCGCTCTGGCCTATGTCGTCGCCGAGGCGATTGGCGGTTATGGCTTTCTGTCAGTGTTCGCCGCTGGCCTGGGCCTGCGGCAGGTCGAAGTGAAATCCACCGGCGCCAGCCAAATGCCTGCCGAGCATCTGGTGCAACCGGTGGTCGGCCATCAGAACGTCGAACCGCAACACGCGGTACACGGCGACACCGAACGGCTGGAAAGCAGCCAGGTTGCCGCCGGGATCATGATGGGCGACATGCTGTCGTTCGGCAGTCTGGTCGAACGCGCCATGGAAGTGTTTCTGGTGACCCTGCTCGGCGTGGTGCTGGTGGCGCACTGGGACTGGCGGGCGTTGCTGGTGGGCGGCGTGTTGTTCTGCCTGATCCGCCCGGCCTGCGTCGCGCTGATGCCGTGGGGTGCATTGTTGGAGGGGCGGCAACGGCTGTTGATCGGCTGGTTCGGCATTCGCGGGATCGGTAGCCTGTTCTATCTGTTTTATGCCTTGAATCATGGGCTGACCGATAGCGTGGCCAGCGTGTGTACCGACCTGACCTTGTCGGTGGTGGCGCTGAGCATTTTGCTTCATGGCATCAGCACGCAGCCGATCCTGGCGCGCTACGAACAACATAAGAAACAAAAAACCTGATTATTGATTACGGGTTTCATCAGGAAATTGATCGAACTTCTTGCTGTAAAAAAATGGATCGAGGGGTAATCGCTGGCAGTCACAAGCATAACCCCTCGCCAGATGCATCCGGCGGGGCCCGGCAGGTTCGGTTCCACTGCGGCGTTTAAGCCTGTTAAAGGAATCCTTGAAGAATAAGGTTACGGTCATGAAAGAATGCTCGACTCCTGCGCAAATCAAGGCTTGCAGAGCACTGGCTCTGGAACGCAATCGTCAATTGTTCGATAACGCCCACACCCTCAACCGCGCGGCCAATGCGCTGCTCGACGTGGCTGATCTGGACATTGAACAGTTTGAGCGCTACCGCGCGCTGCGCAAGAAAGCCGATTCGATGTTTGAAGATGCGATCGACCATTTGTGCGTCTTGAATGAAGACTTCCCGCCGATTCCAATGTCCTCGCAGAACTCGGTGGCGTTGCGTCGAGAGCTTGAGACCGTGGAGTAAGCCAGAACAGCCCCTCACCCTAGCCCTCTCCCAGAGGGAGAGGGAACTGACCGCGGTGAATGGTTGAGATACGCCGACCTGAGATACCGGGTTGCACGCAGATTTTGAGCAGCGCAAAGATCTGCACTGAGATACCGAGTCGAACGCAGATTTTGAACTGCACGAAGATCTGCTCCCTTCCCCCTCGCCCCCTTTGGGGGAGAGGGCTGGGGTGAGGGGGATCGATCTAAAGTGCACCACAAAATCCAGCCAAAATGGAAAAAGCCCGGCTACATGAGCCGGGCTTTTACGTGAAGACCAATCATCCCCCCGGATTGGTCACCTGAATAAACACCGCATAACTCCCCAGCAACACCCAGAACGTCGCAAAGATCCACGGCGTACGCACCGAAAACAGCAGCGACTTGCGATACCCCTTGTGGCTCGACTCCATCTCGCTGAACAGCGGCGATTCGTCGTACGCCAGGCCCATCAGCGGCTCGCTGTGCAATAAGTGGCTCTGCTTGAAATGCCAGTGATCGATGATGTCGTACGCCGCGCGAATCCCCGGCCAGGCGTTCAGCGAGCTTAGCAACCCGAGCAGAGCCAGAAACGGCGGCACCACCAGCGTGAACAACTTGCCCCACTCCGGGTTGAGGTTGGCCATGCACGAGGCGAAGGCAATCACCAGAAACGACTGCGCCGCCAGATAGGCATCGGTACGGTTGGCAAGAATACTGGTTTCGTACTGGATCTCCCGGCGATAGAAATCCAGCCGTTCCTTGGGTGAGCCGAACATTTTCGCGTCATGTTCGGTCAGGGTTTCTTCAGCGGTGGGCTCAGTCAGTATGCGAGACAAAAGATGCACGCTCCGGGGTGGGGAAAACGTTTAGAAGTCCCCGTTGGCGCGCAAGTTCAGCCGGATTGACCGGCGCCTCACTTCATCGATTGAGCAATGATTGCCACCAGATTCATCTGCGTGAACGGCTTGGGCAACCGTGGCAGTTGCGCGGCAAAACCTTCCAGACGCTCGGCGTAACCGGTGGCCAGGATAATCGGCAGATCCGGTTTGAGCAGGCGCACTGCGTGGGCCAGTTGCGCGCCGCTCATCTGCGGCATGGCCATGTCGGTGATCATCAGGTCAATGACCTCGCCCTGATCGAACAACGCCAGCGCCTGCGCACCGGACGTCGCACTGACCACGCGATGACCGAGGTCTTCGAGCAACAGGCTGGTACTGGTCAAGACCAATGAGTCGTCATCCACCACCAGTACGCTGAGTCTTGGCACCACCACCGGCTCGGCGTGTGGCAGCAGCGGCTTGCTGACCACGCCCTCGACGGCCACCGGAATCCAGAGTTCAGCCGTGGTGCCTTGAGTCTTTTCGCTCTTGAGAATGAAACGGCCACCGAGCTGTTCAATAAAGCCGTGGACCATCGACAACCCCAGTCCGGTGCCCTTGCCCAAGCCTTTGGTGGTGAAAAACGGATCTCTGGCCGACGCCAGTGTGCGCGCATCCATGCCCTCCCCGGTATCGATCACACTGAGGCAGACGTAACGCCCCGCGGGCAGATCCGAATGCCCCAGCTCAAGCACCACTTTCGGTTCAGCGGTGATGCTCACCGCGCCCCCGTCGGGCATGGCGTCGCGGGCGTTGGTCGCCAGATTGAGCAAGGCCAGCTCCAGTTGATTGGTGTCCGCCAGCACCGGTTCGAGATCGTCGGGAAACCGCGTATCGATACGGATGCCCGGCCCCAGGGAGCTGCGCAACAACCCGGTAATGCCCTGAACCAATTGCGCAATATCGACCGACTCGGTTTTCAATTCCTGACGGCGCGCAAACGCCAGCATGCGCTGGGTCAGCGACACACCGCGCAATGCACCTTGGGTGGCGTTTTCCAGCAGACGGCTGACTTTCGCATCGTCACCCACGCGCTTTTGCACGATCTCGAGGTTACCGAGGATCACCGTCAGCAGATTATTGAAGTCGTGGGCGATGCCGCCGCTGAGTTGCCCGATGGCCTGCATCTTCTGCGCCTGGAACAGCGCTTCCCGGGTTTTCTCCAGCGCTTGCTGCGCCTGATGGGCTTCGGTGATGTCGCGGGTGATCTTGGCGAAACCGAGCAAAGTGCCGGTATCGCCACGAATCGCATCGACCACCACATGGGCGAGAAACCGCGTGCCGTCCTTGCGCATGCGCCAGCTCTTGTTTTCAAAGCGGCCCACGCGGGTGGCAATCTCCAACGCACGTGCCGGCTCGCCGAGCTCGCGGTCTTCGGGGGTATAGAAGATCGAAAAGTGCTGACCGATGATTTCTTCCGGCAGATAGCCCTTGATCCGCTGGGCGCCCTGGTTCCAGTTGCTGACCCGGCCTTCGGGGCTGAGCATGTAGATCGCATAGTCGGTGACGCCCTGCACCAGCAAGCGGAACTGCTGCTCGCTTCGCTTGAGGGTTTCCTCGGCCATCTTGCGGTCGGTCAGGTCGCGGGTGATCTTGGCGAAGCCGAGCAGTACGCCATTGGGATCGATGATCGGGTCGATCACCACGTGCGACCAGAAGTTGGTGCCGTCCTTGCGCACCCGCCAGCCCTCGCCTTCGAAACGTCCTTCACGGATCGCCGTGTCGAGCGCCCGTTGCGGCAGGCCGGCGGCGCGGTCGTCAGCGGTATAGAAGCGGGAGAAATGTTCGCCGAGGATTTCCGCTTCTTCGTAGCCCTTGAAGCGTTTGGCGCCGGAGTTCCAACTGGTGATGATGCCGTCGGGATCGATCATGTAGATCGCATAGTCGACCACCGCATCGATCAGCAGACGAAAACGCATCTCTTCGATCGCAGCAGTCTTGGTTTTTTCGCTCATCACACTCACCGGGCATTGTCATGAGCAGAAGTATGCGTCAATCCGGCGAATTGGGAAGCGGCCGTCTCATGATTGATCGCCCACCAGCGCGGTAGCAGCTGTTTGATCCGGCTCTCGGCAAAGCGATCGTCAATCAGCATCACCACGCCGCGATCCTCGCGGGTACGGATGACTCGCCCGGCGGCCTGCACCACTTTCTGCACGCCGGGGTACAGATAGGTGTAGTCATAACCGGCGCCGAAGATGGCGGCCATGCGGTGTTTGAGTTGTTCGTTGACCGGATTGAACTGCGCCAGCCCCAGCGTCGCAATGAACGCGCCGATCAGTCGCGCACCGGGTAGATCGATGCCTTCGCCGAACGCACCGCCCAACACGGCAAAGCCGACACCCTGGCTGTGTGCGGTGAATTGATCGAGAAAAGCCTGCCGCGCGCCTTCGAGCATTCCCCGCGATTGCTGCCACAGGGTAATGTGCGGATACCGCTCAGCGAGCAGCGACGCCACTTGTTGCAGATAATCGAAGCTGCTGAAAAACGCCAGATAGTTGCCCGGACGTTCGCTGAACTGCCGCGCGATCAATTCGACGATCGGCTCAAGCGACGCTTGCCGATGGTTGAAGCGCGTCGAGATGCGGCTGACGATCTGCACCTGCAACTGTTCGGCGCAAAACGGCGATTCGACGTCGATCCACACGGTGTCGGCGGGCGTACCGAGCAAATCGGCGTAATAGTGGCGCGGGCTGAGGGTCGCGGAAAACAGCACGCTACTGCGCGCCGCTTTCAGGCGCGGGCCAATGAACGCGGCCGGCACCACGTTGCGCAGGCACAATTGCGACAGCGGCTTTTTACGGTCGAGGTCACGCTTGCTGATGTCGAACAGGTAATGCTCGTCGTACAGCTCCGCTACCCGACTGAATTGCAGCAGGTCGAAATAGAGGTTCTGCAAGCCGCTGTCGAGGCCTTGCGGATGATCATTGAGGTAATCGCCAATGGCGGCGCAACACAGCGAAATCGCTTGCAGGAGTTTTTCCGGGGCTTTGTCGTACGCCTGATACGCGGTCAATTGCGGCGCATGCAGGGCGTTCCATTCACGGTTGATCCGTTGCAGAGACTTTTTCAACGGCGCCGGTGCGGTTTTGCGTACGCTGCCCAAGGTGAACTGATCGAGACTGGCGCTGTACATCTGCCGCCCCCGTTCGACGAGGTTGTGCGCCTCGTCCGCCAGCACCGCGACTTTCCATTGGTTGAGCTGGGCGAGACCGAAGAGCATGGCGCTGAAGTCGAAGTAATAGTTGTAGTCAGCGATGACCACGTCCACCCAACGGGCCATCTCCTGACTCAGGTAATACGGGCACACCGCATGTTGCGCGGCGACCTCGCGCATGGCGGCTTGATCGAGCAACTGGATTCGACTGGCTGCCTCACGCGCGGCAGGCAGGCGATCATAAAAGCCTTGGGCCAGCGGACAGGATTCACCGTGACAGGCTTTGTCCGGGTGTTCGCAGGCCTTGTCCCGAGCGACCATTTCCAGCACCCGCAAGGGCAAGGCTGGCGACTGATCGAACAACACCTGGCTGGCATCCAGTGCCAGTTTGCGTCCCGGTGTCTTGGCGGTGAGGAAGTACACCTTGTCCAGTTGCTGCGGTGCCATGGCTTTTAGCATCGGGAACAGCGTGCCGAGGGTTTTGCCGATGCCGGTCGGTGCCTGGGCCATCAGGCAACGCCCGGTGCTGACGGCCTTGAATACCGACTCGGCCAGATGCCGCTGGCCGGGACGGAAATCCGCATGGGGGAACGCCAGTTGTTGCGCGGCCCGATTGCGCGCCTCGCGATGGGCCATTTCCTGTTCGGCCCATTGCAGGAACAGTCGGCACTGCTGCTCGAAAAACGCTTTCAACGCATCTGCGCTGAACGCTTCGACCAGACAGGTCTCTTTCTCGCTGACGATATCGAAGTACACCAACGCCAGATTGATCTGTTCAAGCTCGAGCTTGCGGCACATCAACCAGCCGTAGATCTTCGCCTGCGCCCAATGCAACTGGCGGTGGTTGGCCGGTTGCTTGCTCAGGTCGCCACGGTAGGTTTTGACTTCTTCCAGGCAGGTTTGCGCCGGGTCGTAGCCATCCGCCCTGCCCTTGACCTTCAATTGCAGGAACTCGCCTTCGAGCGCCACTTCGCTTTGATACTTTTCGCTGCGCCGTGAGGCCACGGTACGGTGGCCGGCAATGCCTTCCAGCGCCGTGGGTGATGGTGTGAAGCGCAGGTCGAGGTCGCCGGTTTTGGCGGTGAACTCGCACAGTACGCGCACGGCGATGCTGTAGCTCAAGCGTTCTGCTCCGCCCATTGCACGTAACACACCGCCACTGGCATCTGGTGTTGATGGCAGAACTCCAGCCAGCGCAACTGGTTGTCCTGCAGGCGATCGCCGGGGCCTTTGACCTCGATCATCCGGTAGGTTTTGTGCTGCGGCCAGAACTGGATCAGGTCGGGCATGCCGGCGCGGTTGGCTTTGATGTCGAGCAGCAAACGGCTGAACCAGTGTTTGAGGTGTTCGGCGGGCAGACAGGCCAGTGCCTGCTCCAGCAGCTCTTCATTCAATGCGCCCCAAAACACGAATGGCGACTGGATGCCCCACTTGTCGATAAAGCGCTGGCGAATGGTCGCCGCATATCGACCGTCGTCGAGTTCGCTCAGGCACGCCTGAAACAGCTCGGCGCGGCGTTGCTGGAAATCTTCGTTGAGCAGGTCCACCGGGCCGCGCTGGAACGGGTGAAAGAACGCCCCGGGTAACGGCGCGAAGATCGCCGGCCAGCACAACAGACCGAACAGCGAATTGATCAGGCTGTTTTCCACGTAATGCACCGGACCATCGTCATCGTGCAGATGCGCCTGCACGTAATACTCCACGGACAACGCGGGATCGCTTCGCGGCAAGTGCAGGTCCAGACGCTCGACGGGCTTCGCGGTTGTGCGCTTGAGCGGCGGGCCGCCGAGCTTACGCCGCAGCCTTGGCAGAATCCGTTGCAGGCCTTGCTGCTCGGCGGCGCTTTCCGGCGCCTGCTCTGCCAATGTTCCAAGTTCCAGCGCCAGCGGGTATTCGCCGCTGCGTTCCAGCACGCGAATCATGCGCAACCGGGCGCCGGGATAGGCGCAGTCGCGGTAAATGCTCAGGGCCAGGACAAATTCGCTGATGCGCTCGCAATACTGGCCGATCTGGAACAGCACCTTGCCACGCCGGCGTTGCAGCCACGGGTTGTCGAAGTGCAAAGCGCTGATCTGCTCGACAATGATGTCCAGCGGCTCACCGGCCTCGAAGCGTAGTTGGCAGTCGTGCAGGAACAGGCAGGCGTCGACGTCTGCGCGGCTGCGCAAGCCTCGCGAATCCGCGCAGAATTCGACTTTTTCATAGGTGAAGATGCCGAGGTCAGCGAGGACGAATTCCGACCAGTCCTGATACAGATTGCCAAAGAACATCAGACGCAAGCGGTCACACAGGTCCATGATGGTCAGGCTGAACAAACGATCATCGAGCAGCGGCGCCCATTCGCAGAGACTGCGAGCGTCTGCAAACTGCTCGGCGAGTATCGGCAGCCAATCGTCCTTGCGGCCCTTGGGCTGCTCGATGAAGGCTGCAAACGCTTGCAGAATTTCGGCCTTGAGCAACACGTCGAACAGCTCGGCGAGGGCCAGCGGTGCGTGCTCGTCGATCCAGCCTTGCTCCAGCAACGGTTGCGCGGCCTCGGCGATGTCGCCGATTTCTAAATAATTGAGTTTGCCCGCCCGAAAATGCACGCCCTTGCGCATCACCATCCGCACCAGCAAACCTTGTGAAACCCGGGGCAAGGCGTTGAAGTCGCGGATGAACGCGTATTCCGTTTCGCTCATCACATCGGCGTAGCGAAGTTCAAGCCAATCAAGCACTTGCCGGAAGTTGTTAAGGTAATAGAACGGGTCGTCGAGGGGATTGGCAGTCACGGGAATTCTGGGGCCATAGCGAACGAATACTGGTTATGCGTACAGATACCAGCTGTGCCCTGCCCGGTGCAAACGGAAAATGATCAATGGCATTTTTTCGTCGGGCTATCGAACTTTTCCTCCGGGGATGGCACCAACCGCGTTAGAGGGCCGACAATGCTCGGCATCACATCGAATGAGGATTTAGAGGTGGGTATGAAAATCAAGTCACTGGGCATCCCTTTCGCCGTCGTTGCCGCGCTGGCACTGGCCGGTTGCTCGACCCCGACGGTGGTCACTCTGCAGAACGGCACCCAGTATCTGACCAAGGACATGCCGAAAACCAAAACCAAGGACGGCTTCTATGAGTTCGAAGATATTTCCGGGGCCAAGGTGAAGGTCCGCGCTGATGAAGTGGCCACGGTGCGCGAGGAAGACTAGGTTTCGCTCGTGTCGATCGTTCCCACGTTCTGCGTGGGAATGCAGCCCGGGATGCTCCGCGTCCCTTCAAAGCCGAACGCGGAGCGTCCGTTAAGGCATTCCCACGCAGAGCGTGGGAACGATCATTGACAGGGGATGTTTGTGTTATTCGAAGGCTGGCATGCCCGGAATGCTGCCGTCACAAGGCATGTACGTGCCGCCCCGCTTGACCACTTCACCCTGCAAGCGCCGGCAGCGTTCCAGATCCTGCTGCGCCATGCGATCGATGCTCAGATTGCCCGTGGTCTGCGGCTGCTTGCCGTCACCCAGGCGGATGGTCACGAACGGTTGTTCGGGCTGAATCTGAAAGCGGCTCTTCTCTTCAACCGGTTCAACAACGTCGAATTTCGGCGGGCTCGGCAGTTGGTCGGTGGTGATGCCGTAACGGCTCAGAATCGAACTTTGAGGCAGATCGGCGCAGACATTGGCCGAACACAGCGCCAGTGCGACTAACCCGATATACCCCTTGAAACCTTTCACGTTTGAATCTCCTGTACTCAATGGCGGCTAGCTATAGAACGTGTGCGCACGTGCTGGCTTTAGGCCGCATTTCCTGTTTTCGCAGGGGTTTGAGTCAGGTCGTGGCCATCGAGTCACTTTTAAACCGCGCTATCGTTCTTCGCGAGCAGGCTCGCTCCCACAGGGGATTGATAAACGACACAGATCCAGTGTGGGAGCGAGATTGCTCGCGAAAGGGCCCTTACCGGCACCCCATCAACATCAGGCGATCACAACACCATCAGCACTCAAGCTATTGAGCGACACCCCGACCAACGTCACCGAATCGTTGCCAAACGTCAGCACCGTATCCTGCCCAACGGTCGCGGCATGGGCACGGAAATCCTCCGCCGGCAAAACACCCTGCACGCCGAGAAACACCAGTTTGTCGTTGGACGTGTAACCCACTACCCGGTCCTGCCCGAACGCACCGTTGAACAGGAACGTATCCGCCCCGCCCCCCGATTCCATCAGGTCGTTGCCGGCGCCACCAACAAACACGTCGTTGCCCGCACCGCCAATCAGGTGATCGTTGCCATCGAGGCCGAACAACCAATCGCCACCGTCATGCGCCTTCAGCGTGTCGGCGCCAGCGGTACCTTTGACGCTGGACTCGTAAGCAGTGACGTTGTTGCCGACCTTCAAACCGCTGGCCGTAACGCTGTGAGTCACATCGTCCTTGAACAAGCCCCAGAGAAACCCCGGTTCTTTGGTGACGATGCTGCCGATATCGCGGGTGATGCTGATCCCGCCGTTGGCATCGCGCACGTACAAGTTGCCGGCGCCGTCATTGGCGAAGTCGAAGTTCTTCACCGCGCTTTGCAGATCGAGGGTATTGCTGCCCTGCCCGCCAAGGATGACGTTGTAGCCGCCGCTGTCGCGGAACGTATCGTTGCCGGCGCGACCTTCCAGATAATCATTGCCGCTGCCGCCCTGGATCAGGTCATTGCCGTCACTGCCGATGATGAATGTGCTGCCCTTGTGGGTTTCGGCGTTGCGGTTGAGGTCCTGCACCCAGGTATTGGCCCGCGCCGGGTCCGAGAGGTTGGCGACAATGATCGTCGAGTCGCGGCTGGTGAGGTCGTAGAATTTTGAGTCGATCACCCGGTTCATGCCGTCGCCATACGCGGTCGGCAAGTGCGAGATCCAGGTGGGGATGTTGAGGATCGAGTACGGCAGCAGATTCCACGCGGTCGAGGCGTAGTGATCGTTGAAGCTGACGATGTTGTCGGTGGCCGATTCTTTCGGCGCATCGTGCACGCCGACGGATGCGCCGGTGAAGGTCGAGCCGTCGAGGGCACGAAACACCGGGTCGTTTTCGTAGCCGACGTTGAGCACTTTGTCGGTGCTGCTCTGGGTTGGCGAGGCGTAAGCGATGTAGTTGGAATCGGCAAAGAAACCGCCCCACTTGCCGCCACTCAGATCCGCCATGCTGTTGACCGCCAAGCCACCGAGGCTGTGGCCGCTGACCAGCACATCCTTGCCGCTGAGGCCGTTGGCCTTGGCAAACGCCACCACATCATTGAGCAGATTACCGAACGCTTCGCCGACGTAGTTCTTGGCGTAATCCTTAGGGCCGAACGCCGCGAGCAGGTCGTTTATCACGTCGCCAATCGAGTCGAGGATCAGGTTTTCCCGTGGGCCGCTGGTGCCGCGAAAGGCAATGCCGAGTTCCGTGAGATGGCCCTGGGCGTCGTACTTGCCGAGGATTTCCACTTGCGCGGTGGTGTAGCCGGCCTTCTCGCCGAAGAAGGTGCCCCGGGCGTCGGACTTGCCGTCGTAGCCCAGTTGCGATGCGGTGATCGGCGTCCAGCCAGCCTTTTTCACGGCGTCGAGCGCGAGTTTTTCCGAATCGGGGTTCCACGGAATGCCGGGAATCACCCCTTGCGAGTCGGTGCCGCCGAGCAGCGCCGTGACCAGCGTGGCGGGCAGGCCCAGACCGAAACCGTTGTGCTGATAACCGGCGGCAAAGCCGTTATCGAGGTTGTGGTAGGAATACAGCGTGATCGCCATGGCATCGCTGAACAACGCCTTGGAATCGGCTGTGCCGAAGTTCTTGTAGTCATACACACCCATTGCTATTGCCTCTCTCTTTGTTGGAATTGTTAGAGATAGCTCACAGCCAGGGCGCCCCACGGGGACGCCCCGGAGCATTTCGATACAACACTTCTTTAACGCGACCTTTGTAGGAGCTGCCGAAGGCTGCGATCTTTTGACTTTGCTCTTAAAAGCAAGATCAAAAGATCGCAGCCTCGTTTCACTCGACAGCTCCTACAGGATTACTGTTTAGGCGAACACGAACGCCGAGTCCGACAGGTTAGCCACTCCCACCCCGATCAGGGTCACGGCAAAGTCGCCAATCTTCAGCACGGTATCGCTGCCGGCCTGCGACGCGTGTTGCTTGTAGTCGTAGCCCTGCCCCGCGCCTTCAACGCCCATGAATACCAGTTTGTCGCTGCCCTGATAGCCGTTGATGGCATCGAAACCGAACGCGCCGCTGAACAGGAACGTGTTGTTACCACCCACGGCAGTCATCACGTCATTCCCGGCGCCACCGACGAAGGTCACATGGCCCTTGTCGCTGATCAGTTTGTCATCGCCGCCGAGGCCGAACAGCCAGTCACCGTCAGCCGTGGCATGCAGCGCATTGCCGTAGCCATCGCCGCTGAGCGAATGGTTGTACTGGGTCAGCTCGCTGCCATTGGTCAAACCTTTGGCCGTGACGCCCCAGGTGATTTCCTTGCTGCCCCACCACGAACCCGACTCCTTGCTCACCAGTGCGCCGATGTCGCGGGTCATGCTGATGCCGCCGTAGGCATCGCGCACGTAAAGCGTGCCGTCACCGTCGTTGGCGAAGCTGAAGTTCTGCAACGGTTTCTGCAGTTCGAAGGTGTTGTGGCCCTGGCCACCAAGCAGGATGTTGTAGCCGCCGTCATCACGGAAACGGTCATCGCCCCCCAGGCCTTCGAGGAAGTCATTGCCCGCGCCGCCCTTGAGCCAGTCGCTGCTCTGGGTGCCGATGATGAAGGTGCTGCCGGTGTGCGGCTCGCCGCTACGGCCGAGATCTTCAACCCAGGTCTTGCCGCGAGAAGCCTCTTCCAGGTTGGAGACGATGATCGTCGAGTCTTTATGCGTCAGGTTGTAGAACTTCGAATCGATCACCCGATTCAAGCCATCGGCATAGCCCAGCGAGCTGTGGGCCGACCAGTTCAGCGGATTGACGATGCTGAACGGCACCAGGTTCTGCGCGGTGGAAGCGTAGTTGTCGTTGAAGTTGACGATGTTGTCGGTGGTCGAGTCGTGGGGCTTGTCGTGCTTGCCCATCGACGCGCTGCTGAACGTGGTGCCGTCGAGCACGCGGAACACCGGGTCGTTCTCGAAACCGATGTTCAGCACGTTATTGCCAGTGCTGCTTTGGGTCGGCGAGGCGAAGGTGATGTAGTTGGCGTCCTTGAAGAAGCCGCCCCAGTTGCTCGCGCTCAATTCGGCGACGCTGTTGACCCCGAGGCCGCCGAGGCTGTGGCCGCTAAGCAGCACGTCCTTGGCGGCGATGCCGTTGGCTATGGCAAACGCCGCGACTGCCTTGAGCAAATTGTCGAAGGCGTTTTTCGCGTAGTTACTCGCATAGTCCGATGGACCGATAGCCGCCAGCAGATTGTTTTTCAGGTCGCCGAAGGTGTCGCTGTAACCCAGCCCACCGGTGCCACGAAAGGCCACGCCGATGCCGATCAGTTTGCCGGCGGCGTCGTATTTGCCGAGCACTTCGGCTTCGGCGCTGGTAAAGCCGTCCTTCTCGCCGAAGAACGTGCCCTGCGGCCCGACCTTGCCCTGATAGCCCAGCGCCGTCGCTGTGACCGGCGCCCAAGCGCTGGCCGGCAACGGTTTGCCAGTCGGCGTGTAGGCATACAGCGTCAGTGCGATGGCGTCGCTGTACAACGCTTTGCCATCGGCATTTTTATAATCGAACAGTCCCATGTTGTGCTCTCTCTTCCTTCAAAAACCGGCAGTTCCTTGCAGAGCTGCCGGTACGCTTTAGAACTGCCAGTCGAGGGTCAGACCCACACCGTGGTCTTTCTCGTTGTCACCGATCAGTCCGTTGTAATCCAGATTCACCCGCACATCGCGATTGAGCGCCAGACCTGCGCGCACGCCGACCACCGCCGCATCGCGATCCATCGACACACCCTGCACGGTGAACGCGCTGTTGCCGTTGGCAAAGGCCAGATGGCTGTCGGCATCGACGTTGTTCAGGTTGTGCTGCCAGCCCAGGCTCGCGCCCAGTTCCAACTGATGCTGATCCGACAAGGCGAACGAACGCTTGGCGCGCACACCGAGGGTCGACAGCACCACATCGCGATTGTCCTCACCGCCCTTCAACGCTGCAGCATCACCCTTCTCGGTGAAGCTTTCGGTATTGAGGTGTACGTAAGCCAGGTTGGCGAACGGCTCCAGATTCATCGGTTGCAGGCCCAGATCATAAGCGGCCTCGGTGAACACTTGCGTGGTTGCGGCATCGTGCTTGGTCTTTTGTTTACCGCTCACGTCCCCGAACTGCAGGTCACGTTTGACGTCGACACGGTGCCAGCTATAGGCGCCACCGACGGTCAGACGCAGCGCATCGATCTGGTGCCCCAGGTACGCACCCAAGTGGTAGCTGTCGACCGACGCCGACGAATGCGTGCCGCTGCCCATGCTCAACGAGCTGTCGCTATAACCGGTAACGAAACCCAGACGGGTATCTTCAGCGATCAAGCCGTCAACACCGGCCAGCAAGCCACCGATAGAGCTGTTGGAGTCGGCATTGTCATGCCCGCCATCGCTCTTGCCCCACGACCCCAAGACCTTGACCCAGGCGTTGCTGCGATCGTCAGTCGGTGCGCCGGCGTTGAACAGGTCACGCTCACGCAGACGCTCGCCCACCGCTTCACGCAGGTAACGACTGTCGTTGATCAGCAGGGTGCCAATGGCCGGATGAATCTCGCCGGACAGTTGCTGGAAGGCTTGCTGCGCCGACGCCGCATTCGGCGACAGCAACAGGGTTTCGAACAGCGCATTACCAGCGCCCAGCCGTTCAGCCGCCGCACCGACGGCGCGTTGGTTTGGCGTCAGGCCGACGCTGGCGAACGAGGCCTCGTTACGACCGACCGCCAACTGGATGCCATCCGCCGAGTACGCCAGCGTGCCACCGAGGAACGCGTAGTCCGGCAACACCTGACCGAAGCGCCCTTCAATACCGCCGGCCGCTTGCAGGATGTTGTAACGCGTGCCGAGCAGACTTTGCACTTCGCTGGTGGTCAGCAGCGTCGGGCTGTTTTCCAGCGACATGCTCACAGTGGCGCCTTCGATAACCGCTTTGCCGGTAGCGATAACCTGATCGCTGCTGGTCGGCGACAGCTCTACGGCGTAGGTTGAACCCGGTGCAAAGGTTACGTCACCGGCCACGTTCAGGGTGCCGATGGAATTACCCGGCGCGACCGTACCGCCGCTGTTCACCGACAGCGCGCCGATGCGGCCGTTGCCGCCGAGAATACCGCCGTCATTCACCGTCACCGCCGACTGCAGCGAACCGTTGATGGCCAGACGCCCCTGATTGACCAGGGTCGGGCCGCTGTAAGTGTTGTTGCCGGTCAGCACCAGCGTGCCGATACCTTGCTTGGTCAAACCGCCGTGACCGGAAATGTCGTTGCGCCAGGTGTCGAGGCCGCAAGTGATGTCGGTGCACACGCGTTCGGTCGGTTTGCCTTGATCGATGATCGCGCCGATGCCCGGCAGATCGGCGACAAACTGGCCGGAGCCGTAAGCGCCGTCGATGCGGAATTCCGCCGGAATATCCTGTTCGGTGACGAACATCGACGGGCCGTCGATGCCCTTGCGCAGGTTGATCATGCCCCAGCCGTACAAGGCGTCGATGCCCGGTGCGCCGAGGTCGGTGGCGGTGGTGCGCAAGACCGTGGCGACTTGATCACCGGTCATGTACGGGAAGCGCTCCATCAGCACCGCCATGGAACCGGCGACGTGCGGCGCGGCCATCGAGGTACCGTTGTAATTCTTGTAGGCGGTTGTCAGGTTGTCGGCGTTGGTGCCTTCAATGATCGAACTGAAGATTTTCGTGCCCGGCGCCGAGACGCAGAAACTCGCGGTGTAGCCGCAGCGCGAAGAGAACGTACTCATGATGTACGGGTTGGCGCTGGCCAGGTCCGGGTTCTGTTGCAACGCGGCGACGGTGATCCAGTTCGGCGCGATGTCCGGGACGAAATAGCCGAGGCCGGCAATGGCGTCCGGGTTGTTGAGGTTGTAGTCGTTGCCGGCGGCGAAGATCGTGACGATGCCGCTGCGCGCGGCGGCAATCGCACCGTCGTAGGCGCCGCCGGGTTTGGTGCCGAGCAGTGTGCGGATCTCGTTGAACTGCAACTGCGCGTCATTGACGGTGAAATGCGGGTACGCCGGATCGCGGCCACCGAGGTCGAAACGGTCGGTGATGCCGATGCCCCAACTGTTGTTGATGATCCGCGCGCCGCTGGCGATCAGGGCATCCCAACCGGCCTTGTACACCGCGCCGTCGTTGCCGCGAACGATGCCGTCCTCCGGGCCCGGGTCGCCGTTGTCGGCGCTGATGATCTGTGCACCGAACGCCACGCCGTGCATCGGTCCGCCGTCGCGACTGCCGGCGGCGATACCGCCGACGTGGGTGCCGTGGGCGCCAAGTTTGCCGTCGGAGCCGACCGAGGGCGAACCGTCATAGCGGAACGCATCGCCGGCTTTGACCGGGATGTACGGGTCGGTGTATTCGCGGATCCCGCTGGTGACCAGGGTGACGACTTTATTGCTGCCGGAAAACTCCGGGTGCGCGGCATACACTGGCTGGTCAAAGATCCCCAGTTTCACGCCTTTGCCGGTATAACCGGCGGCGTAAGCGTGATCGGCACCGATCGCGCCCAGGCCCCAATCGGCCTGGAACTCGGCACTGCGCCAACTCGACGGATCGCCGGTGCGACCGTTCTCCACGTAGGGCGCAGCATGAGCTGTGCCGATCGCACAGAGCACGGCGAGTGTGAGGGTTTTCAGGGCAAAGCGGCCTCCCGTTTGCGCGGGGGTATTGTTGTTATTCATCCAGCGACCTTCCTTAGTGATGTTGCGAAAAATCCGTCTCTTCAGCTGTTGATAGTTCCCACGCTCCACGTGGGAATGCCTCTAGGGACGCTCTGCGTCCAGTGACGCGGAGCGTCACGGGCTGCATTCCTTTGCTGCGCGTGGGAACGATCAGCGTGGGTTAGAACTGCCAGTTAAGGCTCAGGCCTACGCCATGAAGCTTTTCGCGATTGGCCAGTTGTCCGCTGTAATCAAGGTTGACCCGCACGTCCTTGCTCAGCGCGAGGCTGGCCTGCACGCCAACCAGCGCGGCATCGCGTACCAGCGCCGAACTTTCAACCGCGTACGGCGTGCCGCCGCTGGCAAAGCGCAGATGCTGTTCGGAGTCGATATCGCTGAGGCTGTGCTGCCAGCCGAGGTGGCCGCTGACGTCGAGTGATTGCGCAGGCGAAAGATTGAAGGTCTTGATCGCCCGCACGCCGAGTGTGCTCAGCACGGCGTCACGTTGATCGCCCGAGCTTTTCAGCGCGGCAGCATCGCCCTTCTCGGTCAAGCCTTCCGTGTCCAGGTGCACATAGGCCAGATTGGCGAATGGCTCCAGCGCCAGCGGTTGCAGGTGCAAGCGGTAAGCCGCCTCGCCGAACACTTGAGTGGTCGCTGCATCGACCTTGGCTTTCTGTTTGCCGCTGACGTCGCCGTATTGCAGGTCGCGCTTCACATCCGCGCGATGCCAGCTGTAGGCCGCGCCGCTGCTCAAGCGCCATGCGCCGATTTCACGACCGGCGTATGCACCCAAGTGATAGCTGTCGACCTTGGCCGATGAGTGCGTACCCGAACCCATGCTCAGCGAACTGTCGCTGTAACCAGTGACCAGACCGATGCGCGTCTGCTCATCCAGTGCGCCATCGACACCCGCCAGCAACCCGCCAATCGAGGTGCTGTAGCCTGCCGTGTCGTGGCTCGAATCGGTCTTGCCCCACGCCCCGAGGGCTTTGATCCAGCCGTTGCTTTGTGCCGCGTTGGTATCGTGCAAGCGCTCGCCCACCGCGTCGCGCAACTGGCGGCTGTCATTGATCAGCATCGAACTCAATGCCGGGTAGATCTCGCCGCTCAACTGCTGGAACGCTTGTCGCGCGGAACTCGCATCAGGTGAGCGCAACAGGCTTTCGTAGACTGAATTGCCGGCACCCAGGCCTTCGACGGCAGCGGCCACCGAGCGCTGATTCGGGGTTTGTCCGACGCTGGCGAAGGTTGTCGAGTTACGTTCGATATCGAGCTGAATGCCATTGGCGGCGTAGTCGAGGCTGCCGCCGATAAATACATAATTCGGCAGCACCGCACCGAACTGGCCCTGAATGCCACCGGCCGCTTGCAGGATGTCGTACTGGCGACCGAGCAGGCTCTGCGCTTCGGTGGTGCTGAGCAGCGTCGGGCTGTTTTCCAGCGACAGGCTGACGGTGGCGCCGCTGATGTTGGCGGTGCCGCCGGCGACGATACGGTCGCTGCTGGTCGGCGACAGTTCAACGGCGTAAGTCGAACCGGGCGCGAAGGTCACGTCACCGGCCACGTTCAGGGTGCCGATGGAGTTGCCCGGCGCCACGCGGCCGCCGCTGTTGGCAGTCAACGCGCCGATCCGCCCGGAACCACCGAGGGTGCCGCTGTCGTTCACCGTGACAGCGGAAGTCAGCGAGCCATTGACCGTCAGCAAGCCGCCATTGACCGTGGTCGCTCCGCGATAGGTGTTGTCGCCAGTGAGAATCAACTGACCGCCGCCGGATTTGATCAGGCTGCCCTGGTACACCCGATTCGCCGCTGCTGCATCGCGAGCGGTGCCAACGGCGTAATCGGTCTGATCCTGTTGGCTCGCACCTGCAGCAACGCCGTTCTGCCAACCCTTGTCTTGCAGGGTTTGCTGCCAGGCGCTGTGCTCGGCGAGGTCCTCGGCCTGACGCTGGATCAGCGCCTTGTCGGAGATGTCATTGCTCCAGACATCGCGCTGCCCTGCCGCCAGGCTGGCATCAAACGCACCGAGCAATTGCCCCGGGCCGCGCATTGCTCGGTTCAGATTGGCCACGCCCCAACCGACACGCTCGGTCGGCGCATCGGTGACCGAGCCATCCAGTTGCGTGGCGTTGGTCAGCAGTACTTCGAGGGCCTGCTGATTGTTCATGTACGGGTAGCGTTCCATCACCAGCGCCAACGCGCCGGTCGCATGCGGCGCCGACATCGAGGTGCCCGACTTGATCGCGTAATCACCGCCGGGAATGGTGCTGTCGATCTTCGCTCCCGGTGTGGTGATGCACCAGTATTTGGCGAGGCCGCACTGGTTGTACTTCTGCTGATTGCTCTGATCGAGCCCCGACACGGCCAGCCAGTGACCTTCCAGATCCGGCTGGAAATACGGCAACGCCGAACGCACGCTGGCATTCGGGTAGCCGCTGTTGCCGGCGCTGAACACGTTGATCACACCGCGTCGGGAAACATCGGCGGCGGCATCGAGCCAGGTGCCCTTGTTCCAGTGCTGGGCGTAAGCGGCGTGCAGATCAGCGAGGGTGCGGTAGCTGACATCCGGTGGCTGGCTGCCCCAACTGTTGTTGATTGCGCGTACGCCAGCATCGGCGAGGGCGTCGTAAACCGCTTTGAAATAGCGCGGATCGGGGTTGGGGCCGAACAGGAAGCTGTCGTTCTTGTTGGTGTTGCCGACGTAGATCTGCGCGTTGTACGCCACGCCGTGCATGCCGCTGCCATCGCGTGAGGCGCCCATGGTGCCGACCACGTGGGTGCCGTGAGAGTCGTTGTTGGGATTGAGTGTGCCGTCGACGTTGAACAGTGAACCGTCGATATAGCTGCCGCTTGCCGTGACCGGGTGATAACGGTCGCTGGCGAATTCCGGGTGGGCGGCATCGAAACCGGAATCCAGCGCGCCGATTTTCACGCCTTTGCCGGTGATGCCGGCGGCGTAGGCTTGCTCGGCCTGCATGCGGCTCAGCCCCCAGTCGCGGAGAAATTCAGCGCTGCGCCAACTGGCGGGATCGCCGGGTTGGCCGGCTTCGAGGTACTGGGCCTGAGCCTGGGTTGCAGAAATCACAAGCAGCAGGGTGCCGACCGAAATCGGCTTGATGCGTACGTCCATGTTCACCACTCACTTTTATTGTTTTATGCAGGTTCTTCTGCGGTGTTGCCTGTTCCCCTCACCCCAGCCCTCTCCCCGAGGAGAGGGAGCCTACCGAGGTGTCTTGCGTCATTCATCGACCTGGAAAAACGCGTCGATTTTGGATTCGGTGCGTCATGCATCGACCTGAAAAAACGGGTCGGTGTTGGATTCAGTGACGCTCGTTCAAGTCGGTGTACTTCTGCAATATCCCCGGTCAGTCCCCTCTCCCTCTGGGAGAGGGTTAGGGTGAGGGCTGTTGAGCGACCACAAAAGCCTCATCCACCCGCGCCAGATCCTGCTCGTTCAGTGTCCCGGCGTAGTAATGCAACTTGGTCCAGGCCATCAGATAGTCGTACCGCGCCTGCGCCAGATCGCGGCGGGTGGTAAACAGTTGCTGCTCGGCGTTCAACGCGTCGAGGTTGGTCCGCTCACCTCCTAGAATGCTCTGCTTGGTCGACACCACCAACGCTTCAGCCGAGCTCAGCGCCTTCTGATAAGCGCGCAGTTTGCTCACGCCAGACAAACAAGCGCTGAACTGCCGACGCAGTTCGATCAGCGTCTCGCGCGTCTTGCCATCGAGTTCATACTCCGCCTGTTCCATGGTGCGGCTGGCCTGACGCGTGGACGCCGAGACACCGCCACCGGCATACAACGGCACGCTGACTTCAAAACCGATGGTGTTGGTTTCGTAGCGCTGGTTGTAGGTGTTGCCGCTTTCCGATTCGTTCTGGCGCATCGACGCGTAAGCACTGACTTTCGGCAGATGCCCGGCGCGATTGCGCTCCACTTCATACCGCGCGACTTCCACGGCCTGGCGCTGCGAGGCCAGATTCGGGTTATTGCTCACCGCCATTTCGTGCCAGGTATCGTAATTGGCAGGCATCAGCGCAAACGTCTGAAAATTCTGATCGAGCGGAGCCAGATCGCCAATATCCACCGCGGGCGTGCCCACCAGCGCACCCAGTTCACGCAGCGCGGCATCCTGTTCGTTGCGCGCCTCAATCTCCTCGGCGGTCGCCAGTTCATAGCGCGACTCGGCCTCAAGAATATCGGTGCGCGTGCCCTCGCCCTGCTTGAACATGTGCTCGTTCTGCTGGAACTGCTGCTCGTAGGCCTTCTTCTTCGCCTGAGCGATGTCGATCTGATCCTGCGCGAACAGTGCCTTGGTGTAGTTGTCCAGCACACGAACCAGCAATTCCTGACTCTTGCCGCGAAAATTTTCATCAGCAAACAACGACTGCGCGACACCTTTGCGATACGCGGCATAAGCCTCGTAGTCGAGCAGCGGTTGTTGCAGGGTCAGGGCCGAACCGTAACTGTTGTAGTTGCGATCATCGGTCCGGTTACGTGCGCGCTCATCCAGAGAGGTAGCTTTCGACGTGTTGCGGCCCTTGTTGTAGGTGTAACCGATACGTGGCAGCAGACCGGCACGGCCAATTGCACGGTTTTCCAGGCCGGCGTCGCGCTCCTTGATCGCCCCGAGGAACACCGGGTCATTGCGCAACGCCTGTTCGTAGATCTCGAACGGCCCCATGGCCGCTACTGCTGAGTGACTCGCGAGCAGCATCATTGCCGCCGCGAGCATGGAAAGCTTATTCATACAGCCGAACATCCTTATTCCTCGGTCAACGCGGAGCCGGCCCGGTCGAGCAGCGGTTTGAACAGATAGTTGAGGAGTGAACGTTCGCCAGTGCGCACGAACATTTCTGCCGGCATGCCGGGCTTGATCACCAGACCGTTGAGTTTTTCCATGGCCTGATCGCTGACGCTGCTGCGCAGGACGTAGTACGGCACGCCGGTTTTCTCGTCGACCATCTGGTCGGCGGAAATCAGGCTGACTTCACCCGGTACACGCGGGGTTTTGCTCTGGTTGAACGCGGTAAACAGAATGTCCACCGGCAAATGCGCGCCAACCTTGTCGATCAGGTTGATCGGCAGGTGCCCTTCCACTTCCAGCGTGGTGCCTTGCGGAACGATCTCCAGCAACGTTTCACCTTGGCGCACCACCGCGCCCTCGGTGTGCACGCCGAGGTTGACCGCGACGCCGTCGGCGGTGGCGATGATTTCGCTGTGTTGCAGGTCGAAACCGGCCGAAGTCAGTTGCTCCGACAGGGTCACGCTTTTCAGCTGCGCGTCGGCCAGTTGCGTGCGGACTTCCTTCTGGTATTCCTCGGCGTGCTGTTGCAGCTTCAGCCGCGACTCAAGAATGCCCTGCTCCACCCGGCCGCTTTCACCGGTGTTTTCAGCCAGTTGCTGCTGCACTTGTGACAGTTGACGCTGGTATTCCATCAAGCGGTTGCGCGGGATGTAGCCGTTGTCGGCCAGCGGTTGCAGGTTGCTCAACTGTTGTTGCAGCGAGTCGGCCTGGGCATTGAGATCAGTACGCGCGCGACGCATGCCGGCCAGTTGCGCGGTGGCGCCTTCGATGCTCGCACGCAATCCGGCCTGCTCGCGGTAGTACGCCTCACGACGGCTGCTGAACAGTTGGCGCTGACCTTCCAGTACCAATGCCAGACGCGGGTCCGGGTCATTGCTCAGCTCTGCCGGAAAAGTCACTTGCTTGAGGTTGTCGCGTTCGGCCTGCCAGCGCGCGAGGCTGGCCCAAGCCATGCGGTACTGCGCTTGCAGCGACTGCACATCAGCCGCAACCTGGGTCTGATCGAGGCGGAACAGCGGCTGGCCCTGTTTCACGATTTCGCCTTCGCGCACCAGAATCCGGCTGACCACGCCGCTGCTCATCGACTGCACGGCTTTGCGCTTGCCCGAGACCACGACTGTGCCCTGCACCGGAATGCCTTGATCCAGCGGCGCCAGGGCGGCCCAGGTGAAGAAGCTGCCAGCACCGACAATCGCCAGAATCCAGCCCATGCGCGCGAAAAACTTCGCATCGCGCTCCGGGCGTTCAGTGATGTAGGCGTGTTCCATGCTCGCTTCGTTTTCAGTGTTCATGCTTGCGCTGCTCATACACCCGAATTCCTTGTCGAGGGCTGATACTGACGGCTCATGCTGAGCCCGCCCGGTGCCTGTGCAGCTTTTTCCCGTTGTTGTTCCTGCTGGCCGGAGAGTGCCTTGAGCACGTCCTGACTTGGGCCGAACGCCTGCAAGCGGCCGTCATTGAGCACCAGCAACTTGTCAGCCTGGGCCAACACCGAAGAACGGTGCGTCACCAGAACCACCGTGGTGCCCTGGGCTTTGAGTGCGGCAATGGCGCTGGCCAATGCCGCTTCACCGACGGTGTCGAGGTTGGAATTGGGCTCATCCAGCACCACCAGGCTCGGCGTGCCATACATGGAACGCGCCAATGCCACGCGCTGTTTCTGGCCGCCGGACAAACCACTGCCGTCCTCGCCCAGTTGCGTGTCGTAACCTTGCGGCAGACGCAGGATCATTTCGTGTACGCCGGCTTGTTGCGCGGCGGCGACGACCTTCTGCGGATCGGCCTCGCTGAAACGGGCGATGTTTTCGGCGATGCTGCCGCTGAACAGTTCGATGTCTTGCGGCAAATAACCGATGTAGGGGCCGAGCTGGTCGCGGTTCCAGCGATGAATATCGGCGCCATCGAGGCGCACGGTGCCGCCGAGGGTCGGCCAGACACCGACCAGCACCCGGGCCAGCGTCGACTTGCCGGAACCGGAAGCACCGAGCACGCCGAGCACTTCGCCGGCATTCAGATTGAAATTGACCATCTGCAGGGTTGCCGCGCGTTGCCCCGGTGGGCCGGCGCTGACTTGTTCGAAGGTGATCTGGCCTTTCGGCGCCGGCAGCGCCATGGCGTCGTCACTCGGCGGGAACGCTTGCAGCAGCGCATCAAGACGACGGTAAGCCAGTTTCGCCCCGCTCCATTGCTTCCATACGGCAATCAACTGGTCGATCGGGCTGAGTACGCGGCCCATCAGGATCGAACCGGCGATCATCATCCCGGCGGTCATGTCGCCCTTGATCACCAGCAGCGCGCCCAGGCCCAACACCAATGATTGCAGGCACAGACGCAGGGTTTTACTCACAGAGCTGATCACCGCACCGGAGTCGCTGGCCTGATTCTGCAGACCGAGGAAGCGCGAGTGCACCTGGAACCAGCGCTTGCGCAGGGAACCGAGCATGCCCATCGCTTGAATGGTTTCGGCGTTGTGCAAATGGCTGGTCGCCAACTGGCTGGATTTCTGCGAATAACCGGCGGCTTCGCCCAGCGGCTTTTTGGTCATGTATTCGTTCAGGCAGGCCAGGCCGATCAGCAGCAGAGCGCCCGCTGTAGCGAGTACGCCGAGCCAGACGTTGAACAGGTAGATCACAAACAGATAGACCGGGAACCATGGCGCATCGAAAAACGCGAACAGCGCCGGGCCGGTAACGAATTGGCGAATGTGCGTGAGGTCGCCCAGCGATTGCCCGGCGTTGCCCTCGCCCTTGAACAGGTTGCGTTCGAACGCCGCTTGGTAAACACGCAGGTTGAAGCGGCGCTCCAATTGGCTGCCGATGCGGATCACGATAAAGCTGCGGATCACTTCCAGCATGCCGATGAAGGCAAAGAAGCCGACGACCATCAGCGACAGCATCGCCAAGGTCGTTTCGTTCTGCGACGACAGCACCCGGTCATAAACCTGGAGCATATAGATGGAGGGCACCAGCATCAGCACGTTAATCAGCGCGGTAAAGCAGCCGACGCTGATCAGAATACTTTTATAGTCAGCCAATGCCTTGAATAAGGGAGCGGTGGCTGGGGCCTTCGCCATCTTCATTGATTCTTCCTGAAATGATCGGTCTCGCCACACTTGGGCGAGGCTTCAATTAATGTTCCGCTTACCTGCGAAAGATGACTTGCAAGTACCCGCTTACACTTTCATAACAACTTGCGCAAATAACTGCAGTGCAGTTGCCACTCGGTGTTTCTTATAACCAACGGCTGGCGCTTTATATTAAAACCTTGTCGCAGACTGGATCATCACAACTATTGCGCTACGCGCTCGAGGGTAATCACCAGGCCCGACTTCAAAGTGGTCAGATAAAACCCTTCACGTTGTCGGCTGAAGAACTGGATTCTTGAGCCTTCCTTGCCGGTGATGGACAGGCCGTCAGGGTCGGGAAACCAGCCGATCGGGGATTCTTCAAGCCAGGCACCGAGGCAGTCGGCGCCCTCGCCCAAGGTCTTGTTTACCTTCAATTCCAAGGCGCAACTGTTGGAAGGCTTGTCCTGCTGCTTTTGCGCTTGTGGATCATCACCTCGGGTGGACAGCGTCGCTTGCCACTGCCCGGAAAATACGGAGGGTTCTTCGAGTCTGAGGCTGCTTGCCATGCTGGTTTCTCCTGAAATCATGAAGAGCGCCGCCGAGAGCCACGCCGCTACCGTGTAGGTAAAAGCTTTATAGATCATAGGAATATTCGCTCCGGCGTGTAGCCTTGCTTACCTGCCAATACGATGCAAGCAAAGAAAGCGGCGCATCACACGCCGCTTTCTACTGCTACATCACGCCACGATGTCGCTGGTCGCTGCCTGGCCAACGGTGCTGACCTGGAAATCAGCCACGCCGTGCCCGGAGAAGTCCACCGACAACAGGCTGTTGCCGCCCGACGAGGTCAGGATGGCGTCGCCGGCAGAACCGGTGAAGCTGCTGACGAAGTGCAAGCCTGCACCGTTGGTGATGCCGGTCAGGTCGATTTTGTCCAGACCGCTGACGAAATCGAGGATCTGATCAATCGCACCCGGCTTGGAATCGGAGCTGGCGGCGAACACAAAGGTGTCCGAACCGGCACCGCCCCACAGCTTGTCAGCACCGCCAGCGCCGTAGAGGATGTCGTTACCGGCACCGCCCTTGAGCTCGTTGGCCACGCTGTTGCCGATCAGCAGATCGTTACCCGAACCGCCAATGGCGTTCTCGATGATCGCGCCCTTGGCGATGGACACGTTGCCCACCAGGCCGCCAACGTCGGAGAACGAGGCGTCATTGAGGTTGATCTTCTGGTTCTGGGTGAAACCCGAGAAGTCCAGAGTATCCTTGCCGCCCGCGTCCCACACCGAGAACACCACTTTGTCACTCGACGACGAAGCGCTGAGGAAATCGCGGCCAGTGTTGGAGTTGAAACCGTAGGTGGTGTCACCGGTGCGGGTGGTGGTGTTGGCACCGTAGAGTTTCTGGATGGCAGCGATATCGTCCATCAGCGGACCGGACGAATACGCTTCGACACCGCCCTTGCTGAAGTTCTGATTGGTGTTGCTTTCGCTCCAGTAGCTCATGACGCTGTAGCCGCGGGTGTCTTGCCCGTAGGACGCGTCGTTGTAGGTCGGGTTGCCATTGCCGGCGTTGTAGTCGCCAGGGTGAGCGAGACCCAGGCTGTGGCCGATTTCGTGCGTCAGGGTCTGACGACCGTAGTTGTTCAGATCCGGGTTCTTGTTTTGCGTGTAGCCACTGTTGATCAAGTACCACGAGGTGCCGTCATAACCGGCGCCGGTGCCTGGCAGATAAGCGAACGCTGCAGCGCCATCCTGGCCACCGCTGTAGTTACCGAAGGTCATGTGGCCGTCACCGCCCGAGGCTTTCTCGGTGAAGGTCACGTTGGCCACGTCAGCCCAGGATTGCATGGCGAGCTTGGCCTGGGCTTGTTGTTGCGCACTGAACTGACTGAACCCGCTGATCCCGTGCTTGTTCATCGTGCTGGACGATGCCGAAGTCAGGAACGTGTAGGTGAGTTCGATCTTGCCGCTGCCGTCCTTGTCCTGGTAGGCAGCGCCGTCGCGCAGCAACTGGGTTGCGGCCTGGTCGACGGAGAAGGAGGGTTTGCCATTGACCGTGAGGTTGCCGCCACGGTCGTACTGATGGCTAAAGCTATTGATCTGGTTATACGCCGAGCTGGCTGCGGCCAGTGGTTGTGGCGCCGCGGACAGCAGAAAAGCCTGTTCGGCGGTATCAATAGCATTCGCTTTAACTTTCGACATAAACACACTTCCTTGTTTAGCAATGGAACAGTTTTTGTCCGACAGGACTCTCTCTGGCGAGATCGTCCTATCACTCGCCCAATGAAGGCGTAAGAAACCTGACACAATTTGAAATCTGCCGTAAAGGATTTTTTTGAGATCAAATCGGGCTGTTTCGCAAAACTGCCGTAAACAAAGCGTGCGGAGGTAGAAGAATGTTTTAGTTGCGCGGTTTTTGCCTAATTGTCTGACGATTTTCTATTTAAATATTAAATATGGGTAAGTTGTTTTTTGTTAGGCGCGTCTCACTTTCCTGCACTCTATTAGTGCGATGCCAGTGTATTGATATCAATCAGATAGCTCGCTCAAACTGTAGGAGCTGACGAGTGAAACGAGGCTGCGATCTTTTGACTTTGCCTTCTAAAAGCAAGATCAAAAGATCGCAGCCTGCGGCAGCTCCTACAGGGGAAAAGCGGGTCAGCTACCCGTGCGGATCTTGTTCCACACCCGCGTGCGAATCCGGTCAATGTTCAACGGCATCGCCTCCAGCGCGAACAACTTGCCCATCATTTCCGGGCTCGGATAAACCTTGGTGTCGTTCTTGATCGCCGGCTCGATCAAGCTGTCCGCCTGCTCGTTACCATTGGCGTAATGCACGTAGTTGCTGATGCCGGCCATCACGTCCGGGCGCAGCAGGTAGTTCATGAACGCGTAACCGGCCTTCTCGTCCGGGGCATCGGCGGGCATGGCGACCATGTCAAACCAGATTGCCGCGCCTTCCTTGGGAATCGCGTAACCGATGTCGACACCGTTCTTGGCTTCCTTGGCGCGGTTTTCGGCTTGCAGGATGTCGCCGGAGAAGCCAACCGCCACGCAGATGTCGCCGTTGGCCAGGTCGCTGGTGTATTTCGAGGAGTGGAAGTAGCTGACATACGGCCGCACTTTCATCAGCAGCGCTTCGGCCTTCTTATAATCCTCGGGATTTTTGCTGTGGTGCGGCAGGCCCAGGTAGTTGAGCGCCGCCGGCAGCAATTCCGGGCCGTTGTCGAGGATGGCCACGCCGCACTTCTGCAGCTTTTCCATGTACTCGGGCTTGAAGATCAGGTCCCAGGAATCCACCGGTGCGTCATCGCCCAGCACCGCTTTGACCTTGGCGATGTTGTAGCCGATGCCGGTGCTGCCCCACAGGTATGGAAAGCCGTGTTCGTTGTTCGGGTCGTTGGTCTGCAGCGCTTTGAGCAATACCGGATTGAGGTTTTTCCAGTTCGGCAACTGGCTCTTGTCGAGTTTCTTCAGCGCCCCGCCCTGAATCTGCCGGGCCATGAAGTGGTTGGACGGGAACACCACGTCGTAACCGGATTTACCGGTCATCAACTTGCCGTCGAGGGTTTCGTTGCTGTCGTAGACGTCATAGGTGACACCCACGCCCGTCTCTTTCTGGAAATTTTTGGTGGTGTCCGGTGCGATGTAGTCGGACCAGTTGTAAACCTTGACCGTTTCCGCTGCCTGAGCAAGGGAAACGGCGAGCATCAGCGGTGCCAGAGCGAGGGTCTTGCGGATCATGGATCGATTCCTGTGTGGGTTTTCTTTTTTGTTGGCAGGCAATCAAAGGATCAAACAATCAGAAAATCAGCACGTAGCTCTTGCGCACGGTTTCCTGGATATCCCAGATACCGAGCGTGTTGGCCGGCAACATCAGTGCGTCGCCACCTTGTATGTGCAGGGTTTCGCCGCCACCGTCGGGGGTGAACGTGCAGCGCCCGGAAATGAAATGACAGAACTCCTGTGCGGTGATCTGCCGACGCCAGCGCCCCGGGGTGCATTCCCAGACGCCGGTTTCGACGCCATCGTCGCGCTCGACGCTGGTGGTCGAGGCAATCGCCACCGGTTCGCCGAGGGGCACGGCGACCGGGCTGGATTCGTCGAGCTGCAATGTCGCGGTGTTTTTGAACTGGGTAATGCTCATGGTCTGACCTGTCTTTTGGGCTTTCTTGAAGTCAATCGGCGTTTAGTGCATGAAACCTTCCATGAAACCCGCGACCTGGCTGGCGAGCTTGCGCCGCCATGGCGCGGTCGCCGGGTTGGCCAGGGTCTGGTCTTCGTGGACGAAACTCTTGATGATCGCGTTGTAGCCGAGCCAGCGGCACGGCTCCGGTTCCCACGCACGCAGTGCATGAATGCCGCCGTCGGGCAGCACCCACGGCTGCTGAGTCAGTTCGGTGTCGCGCTCAAGAATCAGATCCGCCAGGGTGCGGCCGCCAAGGTTGCTGGCGCCGACGCCCTCCCCGCCATAACCGCCGGACAGCGCGATACCGTTGGCGCGATCGCAGAGCATGTGCGGCTTGAAGTGCCGGGACATGCCGAGATTGCCACCCCAGGCGTGGGTGATTTGCACGTTTTTCAGTTGCGGGAACAGTTCGCCGAATAGATAGCGGCGCAGCTCGACTTCATCGCGGGTCAGATCGAAGTTATGCCGCAGCTTCCCGGCAAACTGATAACCGCCTCGGGCGCCGAAAATCAGACGATTGTCGGCACTGCGCTGGCCATAAGTAACCTGCCGGCTGAATTCGCTGAACGCCTGTCCACGGCTGAGGCCAATTTCGTCCCAGGTCGCTGCAGACAACGGCTCGGTGGCGACGATCAGGCTCTGCACCGGCAATTGATAGCGTCCCAGCGGCGGCAAGGTCACCGAATAACCTTCGACGGCCGGCACGATCCAGCGACTGCGCACGCTGGCCTTGGCGGTGCGCAAGCTGCCCGACTGCCAGTGCGTGACGGGACTGTTTTCGTAGATCTTCACGCCCATGTTCTGCACGGTGCGCGCCAGACCGCGCACCAGTTTCGCCGGGTGGATGGTCGCCACGTGTGGCGCGTAAATCCCGCCATACGGCTTGGCCACACGGATCTGCTGCGCCAGTTGCTCGGGACTTAACCAGCGGTAATCGTCGTCGGTCAGGCCTTGGGCGTGCAGTTTGTTCAGGTATTCGCGCAGGGAGGCTTCCTGCTCCGGATAGCGCGCCGCGCAATACAGCACGCCGCCCTTGCGGTAATCGCAGTCGATGCCTTCGCGTTCGAGGACGATCTCGACTTCATCAGGAATGCTGTGCAGCAGATCGAAGGATGCGCGGCGCTGTTCTGGCGACAGCCCGGCCAGCAAGCGATCCTCGCCGAGCAGGTTGCCCATCAGCCAGCCGCCATTGCGACCGGACGCACCGAAACCGGCGGTCTGGGCTTCGACAATCGCAATGTCGAGGCCCGGCGCCAGTTTCTTCAGGTAGTACGCGGTCCACAGCCCGGTGTAGCCCGCGCCGACGATCGCCACGTCGACATCCAGATCCCGCTCAAGCTCGGGCCGCGCGGTCAGCGGCTCATCGAGTTGATCCATCCACAAACTGATAGTGCGCCACGCCGGCATGCAAGACTCCGCCACTGAAACCTTCGATGGCGTCGATCCTAGTGGCTGTGCTCAGTCGATGTCTTGCGCGCGTGCCCGCAAAGAAATTTGTTTGGCGTAGGCCTTGGGCGACTGGCCGGTGTGCTGGCGGAAACAGCTATAGAACGCCGACAAAGAATTGAAACCGGCAGCGAAAGCCAGTTCATCGATGCGCAGCGGCGGCGTGGCGTTATCCAGCGAGCGCAGCAGATGTTGCAGACGTGCCTGATTGACGTAGCGATAGAAGCTCTGCCCGAGCACTTGATTGAGCAAATAGGAAATCTGATTGCGGCTGTAACCGCATTCCTTCGCCACCCGTTGCAAGTCGAGTTCGGGATCGAGGTACGGCTGCTGCTTTTCGAAATACTGCTGCAGGTCTTCAGCCATGAAACTCAACTGGCGCGGCGACAAGCCCAGGCGGCTGACCGCCGGGCGCTGGCTTGAAGAGGTTGGGCCATGAGTTTGCGTACGCACCAATGAAGCGTATTCGTTGACGCGCCAGATCAGCCCGTCCTTGACCGTGATTGCCTCACTGGAGCGAAACGACACCAGCCCGTCGCCGCCGCGCAATGTCACTTCGTATTGAATGAACGCGGTGTTGCCGTCGACGCGAATGCGGTCGCAATGCTCGAGCAGTTCGTCGGATTCGCGCGGCATGCTGACACGCACGTACTCGCGCAATTCTTCGAGGCCGAGCACGCGATTCTGGAAGAAATCGTTGTACTGGATGTCGGGGTGGTACAACGCCATGACGCTGTCGAGGTCGCGGTGCTTCCAGCTAAGGTGATAGCGCATGACCGTGGCCGCCGTGGACTGGGTCTGTTCTGGGCCGTCATCGTCGGCGTGCATAAAGGGCTCGGCGCAAAAGAAACGAGCTTGCCGAAGTTCGGCGCGGGCTTCAATGGCTAATCCGTAGTGGCCATTTGGCGATGATTGCGTAGGCCGTGACTTACATCAAAAAATACGAAGCAATCGCAAAAAGAACTGAAAAATCTCACAGAGATTTCACATCAGGATGCTACTTTTAATGTCAGTCACCGGTTGAGCCAATGAAGGCTCTTCCCACCTAACATGAGCAAACGGAAGCGCTCGATGAAGAAGGCGGGCAACACATGAATAAAGGGTCAAGCAAAGTCACGTTCCCCAATGCATGCCAGCTGATGCGCTGGCATTTTCATCCCATGGGCTTCGAGGCGACGATGGACGCGCCGGGCAGCATGATCGCCCGTCTGTTCGATCGCGCCAGTGGCGAAACCATGATCGCCATCGCCGGCATCCCGTGCGCGACGGTGATGAATGCAGCGGATGTGGAGCGAATCATCGAGGCTGTGGAGGACGAGCTGGAAGCTTTCGTACCTCCGGAGTCTCTCAGGAGTTACGCATAAGCTTATGATTTAAAACAAAAAGCCCACATCTCTGTGGGCTTTTTTGTGCCTATGCGGGTTGTTTGGTGACGCGGTGATCAACGAAGAACGGCTTGCCCTTGGCCACCCGGTCAGATGCCCGTGGCATGTTCACGGCTTGCGCCTCCTGCGGTTCGACGTACCAGTAGCAATGGCTGACCGCACGCGTGATGCCGACATACGCCAGGCGCAGGATCTCGTCTTTTTGCGCCGTGTCGTACGGTTCGCTGTCACCCGTTTTACCCAAACCTGCCATGCGATAGACCTGGTTCTTGTAAGGCGAACTGGTCAGGTGCTGGCAATCACCGAGCAAAAACACTGCATCTGCCTGCAGGCCTTTGGCGCTGTGGTAGGTCAGTTGTTTCAGGCGCCGCGCCTCGTATGGCAAGCTCGAATCAACATTAACTACAGACTGAATATGCTCTTCAATCAATGACTTATCGCTACTTTTTCGATAAAGCATCAAGATCGAATGACCTTGGCGGTAGTGCTCGGCGAGGCGTTGCCCCAAGGCCTGATCGTCGCGCTCCAGCACATTGACTGGCTGCAGCGGCTTGGGCGCACCGCTGGCCTTGGCTTTTTTGCCGGCGATCGCTGGCGCAGCGCGGACGATATGCTCAGCGGCATCGATGATGTGCTGGTGACTGCGATAGTTGTCACTGAGCATCACCCGCGTGGTGCTCGGCGACGGGAACTCCTTGTCGAACGCCATGAAGTAACTCGGCGAACTGCCCCGCCAACCGTAAATCGACTGCCAGTCATCGCCGACGCACAGCAAAGATGAACGCTGCGCGCCCCGCCCGACATGCATGGCCGGGCCGCGGCTGCGGATTTCGCTGAGGCTCGCGCGTATCCACGAGACGATCTGTGGCGATACGTCCTGAAACTCATCGATCATCAGGTGCGACAGCGGCCGTAGCAACTCATCGCTTAATAGCTTGAGGTTTTCCGGCGAGTGCTCGCTGAACAGCGCGAACATGCGGTTGTAGGTCATGACCGGCGGCTTTTGATCCAGTAGATGATCTTCAAATGCCCGCCAGAACAGACTCAGGGCCTCAAAGAAAAACCGGTCGGGGTCGTCCTTGGCAAAACTCATGCGAGCGACCGCGTCAGGCACGTCCAGGCCGAGGTTTTCGATGAAACCGGCCGCCGCAACAAAACAGTCGAGCATCGGCGCGGAAGCCAGCTCGCCCTTGACCTTGTAATCGAAACCGGGACCGGCGCTGGCATCGCCGGCCAGCGTCGCCAGAACGCGCTTTGATGACTCGTAACTATCCAACCAAATCAAGGGCTTACGACAGAAAGCTTGAAACAGGGTTCGCTTCACCGCCCATTCTGCGCGTACGCTGAGCTTGGCATTTGGCCGGCTCGTTTGCGGGTTTTCCCGCGGATCGAAGCCGAGCACCACCCATGCATCCAGGCTCGGAATGTAGCCATGGCAATGGAATTTTGCCCCGTTGATATCGAAACTCTGCCGGTTCGGCTCGATGCCCTTGATCGGCCAGGCGCCAGCGCGGAACCACAGATCTTCGATGGCATCGCACAGCTCTTCGTCGCGCTGGGAGGCCAACTGCGTTACCGCTACGCGCTTCTGCACGTCCGGGTGATCACGCTCCAGTTCCTTGAGCTGCAAACCGGCGCGAGACAATGGCTGAATCAATTGGCGGAAACGCTCGTCCTGGCTGAACAAGCGGTGATAGCAGGCGTTGAGTTGCTGGCGTTGTGCATCGTTGATGCGCAGATCGAACGGATTACTGTCGACCTCCTCGTCAGCACCTTGCGCTCGATGGCTGAGGTTTTCAAAGGCCTGCAAGCGCTCGAAACCCGGCAAGCTGCGCACCATCGGCAGAATGCGCGAGTGGAAGGTACGCACCAGTTCCCGAGCCTGGCGCAGATTCAGCGTCTGGCCCCAGAGTCCGAACAGCTCGATCAGCTTATTAATGAAATCCTTGCGCGACTCGCGGGTGAAGGTCACCACGGTCATCGAGTCCAGCTCAAAGCCCAGATAGTGGTTGAGCAAGAGGATGCGCAGCACCAGCGTGGTGGATTTGCCCGCGCCAGCGCCGGCGACCACAGATGTCGAGGGCGTTTCACTGAAAATCATTTTCCATTGTGCAGCACTTGGCTGAGCGTACTCAGGCAATAAGCGCGCGACATCAGCCTTCATGCGCTTTTTCAGCTCGGCCGTCAGTGGCAGGCGCCAATCGTCGAACAGATGATTATCAACGCTCGGCGGGCGATGCTCAGTGTTGCGGCTGTCACGGATCAGCAACACCTGCCGGCCTTCTTCCAGCCCCTCAAGCTTGCCTTCCTTAAAGCCATATTCGACGCCAGCGGTGTGGCCGCTTCGGAAGCCGTCGGCCTGACCGTGCAACCACGATGCACGGTGCTGCGCGCGCAGACGCGTCAAACCATGGCCGAAGAAGCGCGCCGCCAGGCGTTTGAACCAGGGCATCTCGGCCAAGGGGCGAAGTTCGGGAGGAAGATCGGGGGTGTGTTGCGCCACGCTGAGGGGCTCCAGTGTGTAAGGCTGTTGCGGCTATGGTGTCTGTATTTGCCGCTCAGTTCTAGCGAAATGCTTACAGGTCATCGGTTTAGGCGATGAACTGAAGGTGAGATGAGACGCTTTCGAGCTGTTTTCCTATCTGAAATATCGATCATAACGCCGCAGTTTTTACGCTTTTTATCGATTATTAACTGATAGATGATGGCCGTCATAAACCACCGGTGTCGCGTCGGGTGTCGCCATTCACGCCCCACGACGAACCTTTTGAGGAGACGATCATGCTTGAACTCAGACCTTTCAGCTCGCTGGGCGGCGCCCATCACGGCTGGCTGGATGCCCATCACCACTTTTCGTTCGCCGAGTACTACGACCCGCAGCGCATGAGCTGGGGCAACCTGCGGGTGTGGAACGATGACGTGATCGCGGCGGGCACCGGGTTCCCGCAGCACCCGCATCGCGATATGGAAATCATCACCTATGTCCGTGAAGGTGCGATTACTCACCAGGACAACCTCGGCAACAAGGGCCGCACCGAAGCTGGTGATGTGCAAGTGATGAGCGCCGGCACCGGCATCGCTCACAGCGAATACAACCTGGAAGCGAAAGACACCAAGATCTTCCAGATCTGGATTCTGCCGACGGAAACCGGCGCACCGCCATCGTGGGGCGCAAAACCGTTTCCGAAAGGCCAGCGCGAAGGCTTTGTCACCTTGGCCAGTGGCAAGGATGGCGATGACCAGAGCCTGCGGATTCGCGCTGATGCGCGATTGGTCGCGGCCAACCTCAAGGCGGGTGAAACTGCCGAATATCATCTGGATGAAGGCCGTCGCGCGTATCTTGTTCCAAGCACTGGCGTGATTGAAGTCAACGGCTTGCGCGCACAAGCTCGGGACGGTGTGGCGGTAGCACATGAGCGCGTGCTGAGCGTCACGGCCATTGAGGACAGTGAAATCGTCCTGGTGGATTTGGCTTGATTGCCTGAAGGGCAGGCAAAAAAAGGGGCGACCATCACGGTTGCCCCTTTTTTCATGCGCTTGCGAGCATCACTTGCTGGAGATGGCGCCATCCACCAGTGTCTGCGCTTCAACAACCAATTGCTTCAGATGGTCGTCACTGATGAAGCTTTCGGCGTAGATCTTGTAGATGTCTTCGGTGCCCGACGGACGCGCGGCGAACCAACCGTTTTCAGTCATCACTTTCAGGCCACCAATCGCCTGATCGTTGCCCGGTGCATGGCTGAGAATGCTCTGGATTTTCTCACCGGCCAGTTCGGTCGAAGTCACCTGCGCAGGCGACAACTTGCTCAGCAGCGCTTTCTGCTCCGGATTGGCCTTGGCATCGACACGGACCGAGAACGGTTCGCCCAACTCATCGGTCAATGCCTTGTAGGCCTGACTCGGGTCGCGACCGGTGCGCGCGGTCATTTCGGCGGCGAGCAAGGCCGGGATCAAACCGTCCTTGTCGGTGCTCCAGACGCCACCGTCCTTGCGCAGGAACGATGCGCCGGCGCTCTCTTCACCACCGAAACCCAGCGAGCCGTCGAACAGGCCGTCGGCGAACCATTTGAAACCGACCGGAACTTCGTACAGACGACGCCCCAAGCGTTTGGCCACGCGATCGATCAGACCGCTGCTGACCACGGTTTTACCCACGCCAGCATCCGCGCGCCACTGTGGGCGATTCTGGAACAGGTAATCGATCGAAACGGCCAGATAGTTGTTCGGCGCAAGCAAACCACCGGACGGCGTCACGATGCCGTGACGGTCGTGATCCGGGTCGCAAGCGAAGGCAACGTCGAAACGCTCTTTCAGGCCAATCAGGCCCTGCATCGCGTGGCTGGACGACGGGTCCATGCGAATCTGGCCATCCCAGTCGACAGTCATGAAACGGAACGTCGCGTCGACTTCCTTGTTGACCACTTGCAGGTCCAGACGGTAATGCTCGGCAATCGCCGACCAGTAGCGCACCCCTGCTCCACCCAGCGGATCAACGCCCAGACGCAGTTTGGCGTCACGGATGGCATCGAAGTCGATCACGTTGATCAGGTCGGCAACGTAGGTGTTCAGATAGTCGTGGCGATGCGTCGTGCTGGCCTTGAGCGCTTGCTCGTAGCTGATGCGTTTCACACCGGCCAGTTTGGCGGCCAGCAGCTCATTGGCCTTGGCTTCGATCCACTTGGTGATGTGGGTGTCAGCCGGCCCGCCGTTGGTGGGGTTGTATTTGTAACCACCGCTTTGTGGCGGGTTGTGCGACGGCGTGATAACGATGCCGTCCGCCAGGCCCGAGGTACGGCCTCGGTTGTAGCAGAGAATCGCGTGGGAAATGGCCGGTGTCGGCGTGTACTCATCACCTTCGGCGATCATCACCATCACACCGTTGGCGGCCAGAACTTCCAGCGCACTGGCCCCGGCCGGGGTCGACAGTGCGTGGGTGTCGATGCCGACAAACAGCGGCCCGGTGATGCCTTGGGCTTCGCGGTACAGGCAGATCGCCTGGCTGATGGCCAGAACGTGCCACTCGTTGAAACTCAAGTCGAACGAGCTGCCCCGGTGTCCGGATGTACCGAATGCCACACGCTGAGTGGAAATCGAGGCGTCGGGCTGTCCGGTGTAGTAAGCCGTTACCAGTCGCGGGATATCGACCAACAATTCTGCCGGTGCCGGTTTGCCCGCAAAAGGACTGAGTGTCATGCAAAACCTCTGAAATAGAGTGGTTCAGGAATAGAGCGCAGTTTACTGGCTGTTTGACCGCAGTGCGATGGGATCTATCCGGGACGCTCCCGATGTTTTTTAACGTTATTCAGCAGGCGCCAGACGCAGGGCGTCGCCCAGCAGTCCGACGACGCTGGCCAGGTCATGGTCGCCATGGTTCAGCGGGCTCAACCGCAGATGGTGCGCATGCAGGCCTTGCAGGCTGAACAATTCGCCCGGTGCAATGATGATTTGCTGTCTGAGCAGGCGCTGGAACACCTGTGCCATGTTCACCGGGCGCAGAGAACGTACCCAAATCGTCGCGCCACCTTGCGGTTCGACAATCTGCAGCGCATCGCCAAGACGCTCTCGCAACAACTCGATCAATTGCGTGCGACGCTCCCTGAGCATCCGTCTCAGTACCAGCAAATGCTGATCCAGCCGCCCTCCTCCAAGCAGCCTGGCAACGGCCTTCTGGCGGATCGGCGACAAGCGAAACGCGCGTAACAGGAATTGCCGCTGCAACTCATTGCGCCAATGACGTGAGAGCAAAATGCCAAAAGGCGCCTCGGCCCCGATGAATTTTTCGAACGTGGAAAACACCAGCAAACGGTCAGGATCAAGCCAGTCGCGCAACCGTTGGGCATCAGCGCTTTCATGAAGCTCGCTGTAACAGTCGTTTTCCAGCACCCAGGTGCCATGACACCCGAGCAAATGCGCGACGGCCTGCTGGTTACTCAGCGGCAGATGGCTGCCCCTGGGCATGCTCAGCACTGACGACAACAGCATCAAACGCACCGGCTCATTTTTGAGCACCGACTCCAGCCGCTGCAAATCAATCACGCCACCAGCGAGCAACGGCAACTCGATAACGCGTACCTCGGCGGCTTCCAGCAGACGTAAAATCACCCAGTCACAGGGCGATTCAACAACCACAGTGGCCCGACGCAGCTCAAGCACGGAAATCAGAATTTCCAGTACACCGCGCAGATCTGCGCCGATATAGACGTCATCCGCCCGCCAGTAATTGGCCGTGGACGAGGTATAGCGTGCGGCCAATACGGTGCGCAGCTCCAGCTCTCCCCAGGGTTGTACCAGCGCTTGCGGCTGGCGCGGATATTGACGCAGCAGCTCCCGCTCCAGCATCAGTAATGGACTGTCCAGCGGTTGCAGTGAGGCCGGCTCATCGGCACTCAGCACACACATGCCCCAGCGCCTGGCATTGACGTAAACGGTTTCCAGCAAATCACTGCCACTGTCGGGTGAGTCCATCACATGTAGCGCTTGCGCGTAGTACCCGGATTTGGCAATCGAATAGACCCGGCCTTCCTTTTCCAGAAGCGAATACGCGTACTGGACAGTCGAGATCGACACATTGAGCCGATCCGCCAATTGTCGCAGAGAGGGCAGACGCACCGCCGAGCTACTCCCGGCCTCCTCTATCAGCAGCGTCAGATATCGATAAACCGCCTGATAAACGAAGTCGTTCTCCCTCGACGCTTTCACGAACCGGCATCCATGGGCATGCCTTCATTTCCAGGCTCGCGGATCACGATCAGCCTTCCGCCGATCGATCGGCGGAAGGTTTGGCTACCGCGTCATCCTCGTCGTGGCTCTGCGCTGCCGCTTCGTCGGGTGCAGACATGCAAACAGGCCCCATTGCATACAGACGCACAATCAACCTGACCGGCAGCCCACTGACATCCGTCATCCATTTCATGACCTGTTCCGGCGCATGCAGGCCCTGCATGGCCCGATGCAGCTCCGGCAACGCCACCAGCATGCCGGGATGACAATTGCGCAGGAAGCGCTCGAGCCCGGCACCCGCATTAATGAACGGTGAAAACAACAGGCACGTGAGCTGAATTTCATTCAGTTCAAAATTGGCCAGCAGAGTGCTTTCCGCCTGCATGCGCAGTTGCTCGGGCTCCTGCAGATTGCCGAAGCTCGCCAGCAACTGTTCGCAAACGGGTTCCGGGACCTGTTTTTGGCGCATGGCGATCAAGCTGTCTTTCAGGTATTCGCTGACGCCGGCCACATAGGTCCGCCCCTCGATAAACTGAGCCTGCATGCCTCGAAGATGCGCGGCTACCAAAGGCTCGACGTGTTCGTCATCACCTTGATATAGCGTCAGGTCATCCGCTTGAAAACCCAGAAAATCACTCAGCAAAGGCCAGCGCTCTTCGAGCTTGCCGACAATCATGTCGTTGATACTGACAAAACTGGTGCGCCGACACGCCTCGAATTGACCTTCGGGACGCCAGGCTACCCGCTCCTCCTCGGGGTAAAACTCGCGGTAATAATCGCCACCGAGCCCATCGAGCAGCGGGAACAGCATGTCAAAGCCGACAGTGCTCACTTGCGGTCCGGCGATCGTGGCTTTCTGTACGGCGCGACCCAATCCGTCGAGGAAGTGCTTCTGACGGCGCGTAGACTCACTGCCGATCATCGCATCGACGCCATTGTTCCAGCGGGCAACCTGCCCGTAGAACTCGGCCGTGGCCAGATAAGCGTCATCCCATAGCTCGAGCGGTTCGTTCCAGGTTCGACGATGCCCGATCAACAGCAGATTGATGCGGTTCGCCTCACGCCCCGCCTCGCCAATAGGTGCCTGATGGTCAAACGGCAGAACCTCGCGGTGATCCACCATCACCAGTTCGACCCGAGGATCGTCATACAGAAACAGTGCGCTATAGCTGCGATGCATGTTTTGCAGCGACACCTGGCTGCTGCCGTTCCAGCGCAGGTTGGCGACCCGCAATTGAAAGGTCGCGGGCGAACGGCCAGCGATGGTCAGCTGGGCGGCCCGTAACAATGCCAGCGTATAACAACTGTCGCGCGACCCTGACTGGTTCACCAGTACCTTGAAATGACCAATGCTCTCCATACCGCCGGCAGCCACCGCCAGTCGCTGGATCAGCAACTGCAGCGCCGTGCGTTCTGCGCGAGAGAAGAAACTCAGCAAACGTTGCAATACTTGCTGGTAGACATAGTTCATTGCCTGATCATGGATCGTGCTCATCGGTATTTACCCGGTATCGAAAGTTTCATGCCACGCGAACTGAAAAACCAGTCAGGCGACAATTCATCAATAAGTAATAGACGTTCGAATGCTAACACTTACAAGTTTGTAGTTATTTGAAACACTTGAACTGACAAACCCCCTTAAACCGCCAAACTCAGCCTCCAAGCCACTGTAATTGTTGAGATATTTTTTCCCGAACGCAATCCTAGGAAACTTCCCACAACGTCCCACGGAAAGTGAGCACAAGAAAAAGAGAAGCGGTTTCCGAATAGCCCTACAACAATTAAACAAAAGTTGGCTTGATCAATCGATTTATTCGTTTGATATCGCGCAGGACAAATTGAATGCACAGCCATGACTCATTCCTTGAGATGAAAGTAATCATTCAATTATCAGGGCTTACATTGTGATTAGAAGATACAGATGGAGAGCAAAAACCAGTTCAGTTGCTGAACGGCCCCGGGCATAGCGCCAGGGAGCTCTGTTTTTCCGGAGGGGAAGTAAACGCACAAGAGTCCGTGGGGCCACGGACTCTGATGACAGGGCTTACGCCGGCTCGACCTGCAGCGCGACCCGTTCGCGGCATGGGCATTCGTCCATGTAGCGATGCGCTTCGACGAACTCGTTGAACGGGAATACACGCGTCTTCAGCGGCAGCAACACGCGATCAGCGGTCAACTGGTTGATGTCACGCAAGGCACGCTGCAAGGCGACGTGATCCTGAGTAATGCCCAGCTCAGGCTTGCCGGTGAAGTTGCCGATGCAGTGCACGAAGAACTGGATGTTCTTCTGGAACGCTGCGCAAGCCGGGAACGGCGTCTGGTTGCCGCCCTGCAAGCCGTACAACACCAGGCTGCCACGCGGCGCCAGCACATCGCCAAGCAACGACATCTGCGGACCGCCGAGGCCGTCGAACACCACGTCGACACCACGGTTGTCGGTGATCTTGTTGATTCGCATCAACAGATCTTCCTCTTCGGTGACGATTACCTTTTCTGCACCAAGGGACAGCAGGTACTCACGTTCTTCGGCTTCCTTGGTCGCGGCAATCACCCGCACGCCCATCGCCTTGCCCAACTGGACAAACGATGGACCGGCACAATGACTGGCGTCAGTGACCAGGGCGAACTGGCCCGGTTTGACCCGCGCCAGATCGGCGTAGGCAAAGTAGGCGATCAGTAACGGCGTGTAATGCACGCTGGCTTCGATCGGGCTGAGCACATCCGGATAACGGGTCAGCGCGGTACGTGGCAATACGATCGACTCGCCGTAGACCGGGTAGTCGTTCGCACTCTCGGCCGGAAAGCTGGCGACCTTGTCACCCACTGCCAGATCATCGACACCGTCGCCGACAGCGGTGATCACACCGGCCATCTCGTGACCAAGACCCGCAGGCAGTCGAGCCTGAGACGAGGCCAGATTCTGACGCCAGAGGGTGTCATACCAGCTGATGCCGATCGCCTCGACACGCACCTGCACTTCGCCAGGACCTGGCTGAGCGGCCGCATGCTCTTCGCATTTGAGCACCTCGGCCGGACCAAACTTGTGAAAACGGATCGTGCGGGACATCGCAAACCTCGTCAAAGTAACCTCTAATGCCATGAACTCTATCTGGGCTTTTGACCCAAGACTATCAGTGGCTATTAATAGTCGACATGCCTGTCATTGATTCCGCAACAGGGGCGGCATTGGCAAAATCCATGAAAAAACTGCTGCCACCGTCTCAGTAAAGCTGAATTTTCCGGTGCAGAGTACCAGCCTTTCCCCGTAAGATTCATGCCGGCCATTGTTCTCATATGGCCGCTCTCGTCAAGCTTGATGACTCTGCCAGGACTCCAGATGAATCGTAATGACCTGCGTCGTGTCGACCTGAACCTGTTGATCGTATTCGAAACATTGATGCACGAACGCAGTGTGACCCGGGCGGCAGAAAAGCTGTTCCTCGGTCAACCGGCGATCAGTGCGGCGCTCTCGCGCCTGCGCAGCCTGTTCGATGACCCGCTATTCGTGCGCACCGGGCGCAGTATGGAACCGTCCGCCCGCGCGGTGGAAATCTTCGCCCTGCTCTCGCCCGCCCTCGATTCGATTTCGACGGCGGTCAGCCGTGCAGCGGAATTCGACCCGGCCACCAGCACTTCGGTATTTCGGATCGGTTTGTCCGACGACGTCGAATTCGCCCTGCTGCCGATGCTGCTCAAACGCTTGCGCGCCGAATCGCCGGGCATCGTGCTGGTGATCCGTCGCGTCAACTACATATTGATGCCGGGCCTGTTGGCCTCCGGCGAGATATCCATTGGCGTCAGCTACACCACCGACCTGCCGGCCAACGCCAAGCGCAAGGTCTTGCGTCGCAGCGCGCCAAAACTGCTGCGTGCCGATACCGTGCCGGGGCCGTTGAGTCTGGATGACTACTGCGCGCGTCCGCATGCGCTGGTGTCGTTTGCCGGCGACCTCAGTGGGTTTATTGATGAAGAGCTGGAGAAACTGGGGCGCAAACGGCATGTGGTACTGGCCGTGCCGCAGTTCAATGGCTTGAGTACGTTGTTGGCGGGTACTGACATCGTGGCGACCGTGCCGGATTACACGGCGGATGCGCTGACGGCGGCTGGCGGTGTTCGCGCGGAAGATCCGCCGTTGCCGACGCGTACGTTTGAGCTGCATATGGCGTGGCGTGGGTCGCAGGATAATGATCCGGGTGAACGTTGGTTGCGGTCGCGGATTCAGATGTTTTTTGGCGATCCGGATAGCCTCTAGGCATCTTCGAAGCACACGGCAGCATCGATTACGAGTACCCCGTTCCTCCCGATCTTTAACCGCGACCGCTACCCGCATGACCGCGGTGTAACCGAGCTACGTTCTGATCGATGCGGCCCTGGATCGTGCGTAAGGTGTCTGGAGTAATCGCCTGTGGAAACAGGTCCTCGGCGATGCTTGCAAACCGGCTCGCCACGTCACAGATGCCGTCAATCATTCTGCCTGCAACGTCCTGTGGCACCTCGGCTTCCTCGGCAAGCCGAAGCATTTGCGTGCGGGAAATCGACAGGGCTTCCCCCATCACATCCATCTGGTGATATCCACCTGGCCCCTCGCAGAAGGTCACGTCATAAGCCGGCGACAGTCTCCAATGACCGTCTTGCGACATGATGTAGGCAAAGCTCTTGGGATGATCGTCTCGGTTGTTGAAAGCCACATTGAAGACGGCACGTTCGAAGGCTACTGCCATCTCTCGTACGTCGTTGGTACACATCTGTGTCGCCCGCAAGAAGTTGACGTAGTCCACCACTCCCGGAGATCGGTAATCTGTCCCTGTAAACGCCGCGAGGCTTTGCATGGGGACGCGCAGACCATCCCTACGGTCAAATCGCCTACTGGCAAACGCCGCCAACCCATCCGGCAGACTGAGGTACTGCGTGTCAGGGGGCTCGATAGCGCACATGCGCAGGCATTCGGCGTAGACCATTTCGATAGAGCACACCTCGGCATGCTCATCTTTGGCCGGGAATTTAATCAACCATGCCTCATAGCCCGCCGTGACGGCAGTGGTAAACCGGCCGGTTTCGGGATCGCGATAGACCAGGGCCTTAGGCCTTTCACCTTGAGGCGAGCCGCCCACTAACAGCAACGCCTGCAAGAACTCGCCACCCTCTCCATGGAGCACTTCCTGCACTTCGGCAGCAAGTTGCTCCAGCGGGATGTGGACTTCAGACGCCTGCCCTTCGGGCGCCACTGGCTCAAACGTCATGGCCCCCCATTGCATTGCTACCGATACAGGCCAGCCGTTCCAGTGAGCCGATGCGCGCCGTGGTGAGCCCCTTGCGCCTGAACATACGATCCATCAGCAACACGCCCCAGCCATCCGGCAAGGCGTCGTAAACAGGCCCTGGCAAGTACAGTTGGTGGTCGGGAAAATCTCGGCGCAACTGAGTCCCCTCCAACGGCAACCTGTAGGAGGACAGTTCCAGGCCCCTTTGCCTTGTTTCATTGCTGTATTCGAACACGATTAGCGGGCGGCCGGTCAGGGCGGTCGTGGAGACCAGTGTGCCGCATTGGAATCGCTCACCCCAGCCCTCGTAGAAGACATTCACCTGCTCAAGCATTGCGGGGCTTCCTCTTTGTACGGAGACGATTGGCGCTGTTTTCGTAGCGCCGAATATCCTCGAGGGTGTCCAGCTTCGGCAGGAACAGACCTTCAAGCTCCTTGAATATTGTTGAACACAGCAGTGGCTTGCGGCATGCTCCGTAACGAAATTTCCAAGGACGGTAAGAATCCATGCATGCTTCACGTATGCAAGCGCTTGTTCCTCTCGCTTCTTCTAGCCTCTTCGGTGTGATTGAAGGCGCCCCTCCCCCTATCCGTCCGGATACACAAGTGGTCAATGTCTCGCTGAGAGGACACCACACTTGCGCAATGAATAGCCTTCATGCACCGCCATCCGGTTACCCATCACCGTCGCCCGATCTGAACTCTTGAAACGGAACTTCTTATGAGCGGAAAACCTGCTGCACGCCTTTCGGACCCCACTAGCTGCCCTCTTCCGGGGCATGGCACGAATCCAATTGCCAGTGGTTCACCCAATGTGAACTTTGACGGGCTTGCTGCCGCCCGGATGACCGACAAGTCCGCTTGCGGCAGTCCAATCACGGGGGGCGTCAGTTCGACCGTTTTCATCAATGGCTTGAACGCTGCGACGATAGACAGCACGGGCGGGCACGGCAATGTCGTGGTGGGTGGCTCCGGAACAGTCATCATCGGCGACACATTCGTCTCGGCACCTTTCAGCGGCCTGCTGCCGATGCCTGTGCACTTCAGCGACAAGATCAAACTGATCGACGAAAGCACTGGTGAGCCCATGCCTAACCATGGCTACGCCATTCAACGCGCTAACGGCAGCTTCGAGTACGGAACCAGTGATGCGCAGGGGTTCACCCACGTGGTGAGTTCACACGTGGCAGAAACCTTCAAACTCTTTCTGGAAGATTGACAGCATGCCGGCAGAGCAAATCCAGCTTCCCAATGGTAATACCGCGAGCCTGGCAGTCACACCGACGCTAACGCTCGTGAAGGATCAGTCGGTAAAGACGGCTCCCGTTGCAGTAAAGAAAGCGATCGTTTTTTTCATCGGTGGGGCTGCCGACCAGGAGAAATACTATTTCCAGGGCGCGTTCCACAATATCGATGCCGCACAGCAACTGCTCGACGGCAAAATTGCCGGTAACGAAAAGCTGAAGGCGAAATACTCGGGATTCCCCAAAAGCTACAAGGATGCAAGGGGGGCCGGCGATATCCAGACTCACTTCATCGACAACATACCCAGCAAGTCCTGCCCGGTTTATATCGTCGGCCACAGTCTCGGTGCGTGGAACGGGGCGCATCTGTCACAGATTCTGTCCGAAGCCGGTTACACCATCAAATATCTGGTGACACTCGATCCCGTGGGTGAAGGGTTCCTCGTATGGCTGGGTTCTGACATCTACTTCTCTGAACCAACGCCGGTCGCTGAAACATGGATCAACATCCGGGCCAACGCCAGTACACCTGACCAATCCGACGGTGTCGCGGACTTCGGTGAGCGCTGGATTATCGAGGCAGGTCCGACCATCAATAAAACCATTGATAAGCACCATGCTTCTGCTGACTGGATGTTTTACGAACTGGTGCAAGGAACGAAGTCCGCTTGCGATCTGATTTTTGATTCAATCAACGATATCTTCGGCCAATGAACAGATTCCGCGCAGTCATTTACCTGGTAGTTCTTTTCTGCACCGGCTGCGTAAAAACAGCCAGCATCCCACCCGCTGACCTCACGTTATCGTCGTTCGAGCTCGGCCCAGCCAATCTGTTCACGGCGCACTTCAACTCCACTGTGGATTTGCAGAGCGCTTTCAATGATTACGAAAACTCCAACCAGCTCACCCCTACCCTGATCTGCTCTCTCAATCGAGACACGGAATTTTCATCCGAGCATTCAATCGCGGTAAAAGCCGAAGGACGGGTGACCGCGAGCAGTCAAGCCAAACCCAATTACAAATTTTCCTCTGATCTGATCTTTTACTACACCAATCCGAATGGCACGCAACGCGACCTGAATGACTACGACGCCATCAAACCGTTGCTGGCGTCGCAAGCTTCAATCCCCTGCAAAGTTCGCATAACCGCCTATGGGTATGAGGCCTATTACACGAACACGTTATTCATCCCATCCCGAGTCATGATTGAACAGATTTTCAGATAGCCACCCTTCGCTGAACTTGGTGCCGGGATTTGCAGAAGCGCTGGTCGTCGGTTGATCTCAGCCATAAAACAAGCCCGGGAACCTTCCCCCCGGGTTTTTTCATTTGTGCGCCTCTTTTGCATTTTTGTGCGACAGATCCCCTTTCAGGACTCCCGCAAGGCTCTGGCGCGGTGTTAGTTTGTAAGTGTATGTGTCTCAGCGCTGAGACACGCCTAACTCACTGCCCTGCAAAGGAATGCCCTTCGTAATGAATGTCCCTTTCAAAAAACTGGCTGCCACCACCTTGATGCTCGCCGGTCTTGCCGTGTTCACCGCGCCCGCGCAAGCCAATATCACCCCGCAACAGAGCGCCGAAATTCTCAAGACCTACAGCGCCGACAAAGCCACAGACTTCCGCCAATTCCTCGGCAATCTGGGCAAGAGCGATCTGGCGAAAACCGCCGACATCGGCCCGGCAATTGGTGCTTATCTCGACAACAAGACTTTGACGGCTGATCAGCAGAATGAAATCTATCGTCTGCTCGGTCTCTACACGCGCGCGAAATACAGCGCTGCCGCCACTGAAACCCTGCGCGAACTGGTCGAGATCCCGACTTATCGCAAAGACGGCGTCGATCAGCATGACAACCCGGAATTCACCAAGATCGCGGCGAAGATTCAGAGCCTTGCCGAGTCCTTCAACCTGAAATTCCGCAACATCGACAATCGTGTCTACGAGATCTCTCTCGACGGCACGGGCGATGAAGTCGTCGGTATTCATGCGCACGCTGACGTGGTGCCGGTGACGCCGGAAAACTGGGTGCTCAAGGATGGCACCCGCCTCGACCCGTTCAAGATCACCCTGATCGGCGATCGCATGTATGGTCGCGGCACCGAGGATGACAAGAACGGCATCGTGGTCACGCTCTATGCCATGAAAGTCATCAAGGAAGAAAAACTGCCACTGGTGCGCAACTTCAAGTTGCTGGTCGACACCACTGAAGAAACCACGGGCGACGCGATCCCTTACTACTTCGAACGCAATCCGACGCCGAACTACAACCTGGCGCTGGATGGCGGATATCCGGTGGTGATTGCCGAGAAAGGCTACGGCACCGTCATGGCCAACTTTGCCAAGCGCAAAGGTGAAGGCAAAGGTGCGGAAATCATCTCGATGACCGGTGGCCTGGCGACTAACCAGATTCCATCGGTGTCGGTCGCCACGCTGGTCACCGACAAGCCTGCGGAACTGGCCGCCAGTCTGCAAAAGGCCGGCGACGAGTTTGCCAAACGCAATGGCGGCGATTTCCAGGTGAGCGCCAAGGTCGACGGCAAAGACGTCAAACTGACCGTGACTGGCGTATCTGCACACTCCTCCGAGCCCGAATCCGGGGTCAACCCGGTCGCGCGGATGCTGGTCTTTATCAATAGCCTTGATGGCAAAGTCGCGTTCAAGCACAACCACATCACCGATGCCGCACGTTACGCTGCCGACAACTGGGGTCTGGATTACCTGGGCAACAAGCTGAGTGTCGGTTTCTCCGATGCCTTCATGGGGCCGCTGACAACGTCGCTAACCTACGTCGGCACGGACGAAAAGGCCTTCAAACTCGCAGTCAACCTGCGCGTGCCGAAGGGCAAATCGCCAGAGAAGCTCAAGGCTGAAATCGCTGAGAAACTGGCGGCGTGGAGCAAGAAAAGCCACGTCGCCGTTGCCTTCGACTACTCGATTGCCGAGCCGATGTACCGCAACCCTGAGGGTGAGTGGGTCAAAGCGCTGTTGGCAGTATCGACTGAAAACCTCGGCATGAAACACGAGTTCGGCACCTCCGCCGGCGCCACCTCGGTGCATGAATTGCCGAACGGCGTGCAATTCGGTCTGGCCATGCCGAACGTGAAGTACACCGGTCACACCGATGGCGAGTTCAAGACTGTGGAGCAATTCCAGCTGGATCTGCAGATCGTGACTGAAATGATCGGACGCATCGGCCAGTTGCCGAAACTCTAATACAGCTGTGGCGAGGGGCTTGCCCCTCGCCACAGATTATTAATCTGTTACGCAACCCCCACTGCTCAACATTCGCAGGTCTGGCAAGGAAGTCTTGCAGCCACAACCCGCCGCTCTATATGATAAGCATTATCATTTGTGATACAGCTCACACGGCGTCCCATTAAATGCTTCCATCCACCCAGACCAACACTTTCTGCGATGTCGCCGTGCTCTATCGTCAGCAGCACAGCTGGCTACAGAACTGGCTACGTCGCCGGCTCAATTGCTCGCAAAGCGCAGCGGATCTGGCACAAGACACGTTCTTGCGCCTGCTGGCCAAGGAACACGTGCCAGAACTGCGTGCCCCTCGCACCTTTCTGGCGAAGGTCGCACAAAGCGTTTTATCCAATCATTACCGCCGGCAGAAACTCGAGCGTGCCTACCTTGAGGCGCTGGCGGCAATGCCCGAGCAACTGGCGCCGAGCCTGGAAACCCAGGCGATCCTGCTGGAAACCCTGATTGCCCTCGACGGCGCACTCGAAAGTCTCGAGCGCCCGGTTCGCGAAGCGTTTCTGTTGTCGCAAATGGACGGCTTGAGTCACGGCGAAATCGCTGCGCGGCTCGACGTTTCGGTCACTACGGTCAAGCGCTACGTCATCAAGGCCGGGGCGATGTGCATCATGCTCGATGAGAGCCTCGACCTGCCATGAACCGCGAAGACACTTTGGCGATTTCCGGCGACGTGGCCGAGCAAGCCATGCAGTGGCACCTTGAATTGCAGGAACCCGAGGTCAGCGAAGCAACCCTCGCCGCATGGATGCGCTGGCGTCAGGCGCATCCGGTGCACGAGCACGCCTGGCAACGGGCGGAAGTGTTTACGCGACGCATGCGTGAAATGCGCAGCCCCGACCAGCGTCCCCTCGCCCACGCAGCCCTGCGACCGACGCTGTCGCGGCGTTCGGCACTCAAGCAGTTAAGCGTTTTGTTCGCCGCCGGTGCAAGTGCCTGGGCCATGAAAGACGCGGCGTTCGTGCAAGACTGGAGCGCTGATTACTACAGTCGCATCGGTGAGCAACGCAGCTTCACGTTGGCCGATAGCACGCAAATCCAGCTCAACACCGACAGCGCGATCAATGTGGTTTTCGAACGTGAATCGCGGCGCATCAAACTGCTTCGTGGCGAGATGCTGGTCACCCGCGCCGATGAACGTTTGTTGTCGGTCGACATCGCTCAGGGTCGGCTGGAATCCGCACTCGCGCGTTTCAGCGTCAGACAGCGTGCCGGTTTCACTCAGGTCAGCGTTTATAAGGGCACGCTGGTGATCAAGCCATCCCGGCAACCACATCAGCCCATCGCACTGAAGGCAGGCGAACAAATCAGTTTCAGCGCAGGGGAGATTTTCAGCAGGCAAGCCGTGGCGCTCACCCCGCCGGCCTGGAGTCAGGGCATGCTGGTCGCGCAGGGGCAGCGTCTGGCGGACTTCCTCGAAGACCTGAGCCGCTATCGCCAAGGCCATCTGGCGTGCGATCCGCGATTGGCCGACCTGCGGGTTTCCGGCACCTTCCCCCTCGGCAACACCGAGAAAATCATCTTCGCCGTTGCCGACACCTTGCAGCTCGATGTCCAGCAATTCACCCGTTATTGGGTGACGCTAAAACCGCGCGCCGCCTGATACTGAAAAATATTCGCATTTGGGTGATCCGATTTCGATTCTCACGAGACTTAAACCCCAGACATTCAATTCTATGGGGAAACAACTCGTGAATCTCACCGCACGCAAACGCCAGAGCTGGCAGTTCTCGATCAAGCAAAACCTGGCCGGCGCCGTGGTTCAAGGCATCGCTTGCATGACCGTGACCGCACCACTGCTGATCGCGCCAAACTGGGCCGCTGCCGAGCAAACTCAAGAAGATTTCGATATTCCCGCCGGAGCGCTCGCACCGGCATTGACGCGCTTCGGCCAGACCGCGCACATCCTGCTGTCCTATTCCACGCTGCTGACCGAGGGGCGCAACACTTCCGGGCTCAAAGGGCGTTACAACGTCGATCAGGGTCTGGCGATTCTGCTGGCGGGTTCCGGGCTTGAGGCCAGTCGCGGCGCCAATGGTAATTACTCGCTGCAAGCCAGTGCCGGTGATGCGCTGGAGCTGGGCGCGGTGTCGATTTCCGGCAAGGCCCCGGGTTCGACCACTGAAGGCACGGGGCTTTACACCACGTATTCCTCCAGTAGCTCGACGCGGCTCAACCTCACGCCGAGGGAAACACCGCAATCGATGACGGTGATGACCCGTCAGCGCCTCGATGACCAGCGCCTGACCAACCTGACCGACGCCCTTGAGGCCACCCCGGGCATTACCGTCGTGCGCGACGGACTCGGCTCGGAAAGCGACTCCTATTGGTCGCGCGGTTTCGCGATTCAGAACTACGAGGTCGACGGCGTTCCCACCAACACGCGCCTCGACAACTATTCGCAAAGCATGGCGATGTACGACCGCATAGAAGTCGTGCGTGGCGCCACCGGTTTGATCAGCGGCATGGGCAACCCGTCCGCGACGATCAACCTGATCCGCAAGCGCCCCACCGCCGAAGCCCAGGCCAGCATCACCGGTGAGGCCGGCAACTGGGATCGCTACGGTACCGGTTTTGACGTCTCGGGGCCGCTGACCGAAACCGGCAACGTGCGTGGACGCTTCGTCGCCGACTACAAAACCGAAAAAGCCTGGATCGACCGTTACAACCAGCAATCGCAACTGGTCTACGGCATCACCGAATTCGACCTCACGGAAGACACGCTGCTGACCTTGGGCTTCAGTTACCTGCGCAGCGATATCGACTCGCCGCTGCGTTCCGGCCTGCCGACGCGCTTCAGCAGCGGCCAGCGCACCGACCTGCAACGCTCCCTGAATGCCGCGCCAGACTGGTCGTACAACGATCATGAGCAGACCAGTTTCTTCACCTCCATCGAGCAGCAATTGGGCAACGGCTGGAGCGGCAAGATCGAGTTGACCCACGCCGAAAACAAGTTCGACGAACTGTTCAACTTCGCCATGGGTGACCTGAATACCGACGGCAGCGGTCTGTCGCAACTGCCGGTGCGCTTCTCCGGCACACCGCGTCAGGACAACCTTGATGTGTACGTCACCGGCCCGTTCAGCCTGTTCGGTCGCGAGCACCAACTGATCACCGGCATGACCCTCTCACAGTACAAAGAAAGCACGCCGAGTTGGGGCGGTTGGCGTTACGACTACAACGAGTCGCCTGCGGGCGCCATCGACAACCTGTTCACCTGGGACGGCAACTCGGCTAAACCGGACTTTGCCGTCAGTGGCAAGTCGTCGATCGACGAAGACCAATACGCGGCGTATCTGACCTCGCGTTTCAGCGTCAGCGATGACCTGAGCCTGATCGTCGGCAGCCGCGTGATCGACTGGAAACGCGACACCCACGAACGGCCTTACGGCGGCGAAGCAACCGAAGTCAATCGCGAAGAAAATGGCGTGTTCATTCCTTACGCCGGCGTCGTTTACGACCTCAACGACACCTGGTCGCTGTACGCCAGCTATACCAAGATCTTCAACCCGCAGGCTTCGTGGGTCACTGACGAAAACAACAAACCGCTCGAACCAATGGAAGGCAAAGGCTACGAGATCGGCATCAAGGGCACGCACCTCGATGGCAAGCTCAACTCCAGCCTGGCCGTGTTCAAACTCGAACAAGACAACCTGGCGATCTGGCAACACGACAACGTCTACGACTCCGAGCAGGACACCACGTCCAAAGGCATCGAGATGGAGCTGAACGGCGAACTGGCCGAAGGCTGGCAGGCCTCCGCCGGCTACGCTTATTCGGTGACAACCAACGCCGACGACGAGCGCATCAACACCAACCTGCCGCGCAACAGTTTCAAGACCTTCACCACCTATCGCCTCCACGGCCCATTGGACAAAGTCACGATTGGCGGTGGGGTGAACTGGCAAAGCAAAGTCGGCGCCGACCTGCACACCTTCAGCCAAGGCAGCTACGCGGTAACCAACCTGATGGCCAAGTACGACATCAGCCAAAACCTCAGCGCCTCGGTGAACCTGAAAAACCTGTTTGATCGCGATTACTACAGCCAATCCGGTCTGTACGGTGTTTACGGCGCACCTCGCAATATCATGACAAGCTTCAAGTACACCTTTTGATCCGAGCCGAGTGGCGCGCCCTCTTGATGGGTGCGCCACGTGACGGCAGGCCCTCATGCATGAAACTTTCATTAAGGATATTGATAGCACCCTAACGAAAGGTGCATGCTAGAGGGCTCGTTCGGCTCTTATATCATTCCGAATGATAGTTACCTTTGCTTCATTCGATTCGTGCCATCACACCCCGCCGAGCATCATCCGCCCATCTTCAATACATTGGCGGATGCATCCATGGAACAGTCACTCAAACATTTGCGCTTCCCGTTGGCCATGTTGGCCGTACTGGTGATGAGCGCCTGCGGCAAGACTCCGGAGACTGCCGCCACCGCGCCTGCTGCCAAAGTCAGCGTGGCCAAGGTGCTGGAACAACCGGTCAACGAGTGGGACGAATTCACCGGGCGCCTCGAAGCGCCGGAAACCGTTGAAATCCGTCCACGGGTCTCCGGCCAGATTGATGACGTTGCGTTCACTGAAGGCGCACTGGTCAAGAAAGGCGACCTGCTGTTCCAGATCGACCCGCGTCCGTTCCAGGCTGAGGTGCGCCGCCTCGAAGCACTCGTAGCTCAGTCCCGCGCCAACGCCACCCGCAGTGAAAATGAAGCCGGTCGTGGTGAACGTCTGCGTGCCAGCAACGCCATTTCCGCCGAACTGGCCGACTCGCGCACCAGTGCTGCACAAGAAGCCCGCGCCGCCGTCGGCGCCCTGCAAGCGCAACTGGACCTGGCCAAACTGAACCTCAGCTTCACCCGCGTAACCGCGCCGATCAGTGGCCGCGTCAGCCGTGCCGAGATCACCGCCGGTAACCTGGTGACCGCCGACACCACACCGCTGACCAGCGTGGTTTCCACCGACCGCGTTTATGCCTACTTCGATGCTGACGAGCGCGTGTTCCTCAAATACACGCAACTGGCCCGTAACGGTCAGCGCGGCGCCACCACCCCGGTGTACATGGGCCTGTCCAATGAAGACGGTAATCCGCACCTCGGCCAGATGAACTTCGTCGACAACCAGGTCAACCCGAAAACCGGCACCATCCGTGGTCGTGCGGTGTTCGACAACAGCGACGGCACCTACACCCCGGGCCTGTATGCACGACTGAAACTGGTTGGCAGCGGCACCTACAACGCCATGTTGATCAACGATGAAGCGGTCGGTACCGACCTCGGCAAGAAGTTCGTACTGGTGATGGATGCGGACAACAAGACCGCGTACCGCGCCGTTGAACTCGGTCCGAAAATCGAAGGCCTGCGCATCGTTCGTACTGGTCTGAACAAGGACGACACGATCATCGTCAAGGGTCTGCAACGGGTTCGTCCTGGCTCGCCGGTCACTCCAGAAGTGGTGCCGATGGCCAGCGAACAGACCATCGCGGCACTCGCTCAACAACGTCAAGCGCTGGAAGCCAGCAACCTGCCCAAAGTCGCCCCTGCCAAAGGTGCGTCCGGTTCGGTTGTGAAGCTGGCTGCTACGACCCCACGCGGTTAAGGGACGACAACTCCGATGAATTTTTCCCAATTCTTCATTTCACGGCCGATCTTCGCAGCGGTGCTTTCGCTGTTGATCCTGATCGCCGGTGCGATCTCGCTGTTCCAGTTACCGATCAGCGAATACCCGGAAGTCGTGCCACCGACCGTGGTGGTGCGTGCCAACTTCCCGGGCGCCAACCCAAAAGTCATCGGTGAAACCGTGGCCGCTCCGCTGGAGCAAGCCATCACCGGCGTCGAGAACATGCTGTACATGTCCTCGCAGTCGACCGCCGACGGCAAGATCACCCTGACCATCACCTTCGCCCTGGGCACTGACCTGGACAACGCGCAGGTGCAGGTGCAAAACCGGGTGACCCGTACCGAACCGAAACTTCCCGAAGAAGTGACGCGCATCGGTATCACCGTCGACAAGGCATCGCCCGACCTGACCATGGTTGTGCACTTGACCTCCCCGGACAAGCGCTACGACATGCTCTACCTGTCCAACTACGCAATCCTCAACATCAAGGATGAGCTCGCTCGTCTGGGCGGTGTCGGTGACGTGCAGTTGTTCGGTATGGGCGACTACTCGCTGCGTGTCTGGCTCGACCCGAACAAGACCGCTTCGCGCAATCTGACCGCGACCGATGTAGTGACCGCGATTCGTGAGCAGAACCGTCAGGTGGCGGCCGGTCAGTTGGGTGCGCCCCCTGCCCCGAATGCCCAGAGCTTCCAGCTGTCGGTCAACACGCAGGGCCGTCTGGTCAGCGAGGAAGAGTTCGAGAACATCATCATTCGCGCAGGCGACAATGGTGAGATCACTCGTCTCAAAGACATCGCTCGCGTTGAACTCGGTTCCAGTCAATACGCCCTGCGCTCGTTGCTGGACAACCAACCGGCGGTGGCCATCCCGATCTTCCAGCGCCCAGGCTCCAATGCCATCGACATCTCGAACGAAGTTCGCGGAAAGATGGACGAGCTGAAGAAAAACTTCCCGCAAGGCATGGATTACAGCATTGTCTATGACCCGACGATCTTTGTGCGCGGCTCGATCGAGGCGGTGGTTCACACCCTCTTTGAAGCGCTGATTCTCGTGGTGCTGGTGGTGATCCTGTTCCTGCAAACCTGGCGTGCCTCGATCATTCCGTTGGTGGCGGTGCCGGTGTCGTTGATCGGTACGTTTGCGGTGATGCACCTGTTCGGCTTCTCGCTGAACGCGCTGTCGCTGTTCGGCCTGGTACTGGCGATCGGTATCGTGGTGGACGACGCCATCGTGGTGGTGGAGAACGTCGAGCGCAATATCGAGCTCGGATTGAATCCGGTCGAAGCCACCAAGCGCGCCATGCGTGAAGTGACCGGCCCGATCGTTGCCACGGCTCTGGTGCTGTGTGCGGTGTTCATTCCGGCGGCGTTCATCTCCGGCCTCACCGGGCAGTTCTACAAACAGTTTGCACTGACCATCGCCATCTCGACCGTGATCTCGGCGTTCAACTCGCTGACCCTGTCGCCAGCACTGGCCGCTGTGTTGCTGAAAAGCCATGACGCGCCGAAAGACCGCTTCTCCAAGGCACTCGACAAGATCTTCGGTGGCTGGCTGTTCCGTCCGTTCAACCGTTTCTTCGATCGTGCCAGCCATGGTTACGTCGGCACGGTGCGCCGGGTTATCCGTAGTAGCGGCATCGCCCTGCTGCTGTACGCAGGCCTGATGGTGCTGACCTTCTTCGGTTTCTCCAGCACGCCGACCGGTTTCGTCCCCGGCCAGGACAAGCAGTACCTGGTAGCTTTCGCACAACTGCCGGACGCTTCGAGCCTGGATCGCACCGAAGAAGTGATCAAGCGCATGTCCGACATGGCGCTGAAACAACCAGGCGTGGAAAGCGCCGTGGCGTTCCCGGGCCTGTCGATCAACGGCTTCACCAACAGCCCGAACGCCGGCATCGTCTTCGTGACGCTGAAACCGTTCGACGAACGTAAAGATCCGAGCATGTCCGCCGGTGCAATTGCCGGTGCCTTGAACGGCCAATACGCGAACATTCAAGAGGCGTACATGGCGATCTTCCCGCCACCGCCGGTACAAGGTCTGGGCACCATTGGTGGTTTCCGTCTGCAAATCGAAGACCGGGGCAACCTGGGCTACGACGAGCTGTACAAGGAAACCATGAACATCATCAACAAGAGCCACAGCGTGCCGGAACTGGCTGGCCTGTTTACCAGCTACACGGTGAACGTGCCGCAGGTCGATGCCGCTATCGACCGCGAAAAAGCCAAGACCCACGGCGTGGCCGTCAGCGACATCTTCGATACCCTGCAGATCTACCTGGGTTCGTTGTATGCCAACGACTTCAACCGCTTCGGGCGCACCTATCAGGTCAACGTTCAGGCTGAGCAGCAGTTCCGCCTCGAGTCCGACCAGATCGGCCAGCTGAAAGTACGTAACAACAAAGGCGAAATGATCCCGCTGGCGACCTTCATCAAGGTCAGCGACACCTCGGGCCCGGATCGCGTGATGCACTACAACGGTTTCATCACCGCAGAAATCAACGGCGCGGCTGCCCCGGGCTACAGCTCCGGTCAGGCCGAAAAAGCCATCGAGAAGCTGCTGAAGGATGAACTGCCGAACGGCATGACCTACGAGTGGACCGACCTGACCTACCAGCAGATTCTGTCCGGCAACACCGCGCTGTTCGTGTTCCCGCTCTGCGTACTGCTGGCGTTCCTGGTACTGGCCGCTCAATACGAAAGCTGGAGCCTGCCACTGGCGGTGATCCTGATCGTACCGATGACCCTGCTGTCGGCCATCACCGGTGTGATCATCTCGGGCGGTGACAACAACATCTTCACCCAGATCGGCTTGATCGTACTGGTGGGACTTGCCTGTAAGAACGCGATTCTGATCGTCGAATTCGCCAAGGACAAACAGGAAGAAGGCCTCGACCCGCTCGCTGCGGTACTGGAAGCCTGCCGTCTGCGTCTGCGGCCGATCCTGATGACCTCCTTCGCGTTCATCATGGGTGTGGTGCCACTGGTGTTCTCCAGCGGTGCCGGTGCCGAGATGCGTCACGCCATGGGTGTGGCGGTGTTCTCCGGGATGCTCGGGGTGACCTTCTTCGGTCTGTTGCTGACGCCAGTGTTCTACGTACTGATCCGTAACTTTGTTGAGCGCGGCGAAGCCCGCAAAGCGGCCAAAGCTCTGAAACTGGAGGCGCAACAATGAGTCTGAAAGTCTTCCTGCCGAGTCTGCTGGTGCTGGCCCTCAGCGCCTGCGCTGTCGGCCCCGACTACAAGACCCCAGCCACGGAGGCGGCCAATATCACGGCCGTCACCGACGGCGCCGCCGGGCAAAAGAACTTCGACCGTTCGAAATTCGAAGGCATCTGGTGGCAGCAATTCGACGATCCGACCCTCAACCAGTTGGTGACCCAATCGCTGCAAGGCAACCGTGAGCTGCGCGTGGCGTTCGCCCGCTGGAAAGCCGCCCGGGCGATCCGCGACGACGCCAGCAACGATGCGATGCCGACCATCACCAGCCGCGCCAGCAGTGATCTGGCCAAGGGGCAAATCCCTGGCCAGACCACCAACCGGGTCAACAGCGAGCGCTATGACCTCGGTCTGGACATGGCCTGGGAACTGGACCTGTTTGGCCGCATCCAGCGCAATCTGGAAGCCAGCGACGCCGACCAGCAAGCGGCCGAAGCCGATCTGTATCAACTGCAAGTCACCATGATTGCCGAACTGGTGGACGCTTACGGTCAACTGCGTGGTGCGCAACTGCGCGAAAAGATCGCCGTGGCCAACCTGAACAATCAGGTGGAGTCGCGCAAGATCACCATCAGCCTGCGTGATGCCGGCGTTGGCGATCAACTCGACGTCGAACGCGCCGATGCGCGTCTGGCTTCGGTCGAAGCCAGCGTGCCGCAATTGCAGGCAGAACAGGTTCGGCAGAAAAACCGTATCGCTACCCTTTTGGGCGAGCGTCCGGACAAACTGACTGTCGATCTGAGCCCGAAAGACTTGCCGGCGATTGCCAAGGCCTTGCCGATCGGTGATCCGGGCGAGTTGCTGCAGCGTCGTCCGGACATTCTCAGCGCTGAGCGCAATCTGGCTTCGGCCACGGCGCGTATTGGCGTCGCGAAAGCTGATCTGTTTCCACGGGTCAGCCTCAGTGGCTTCCTCGGCTGGACGGCCGGGCGCGGTTCGCAGATCGGTTCCTCGGCGGCCAACGCTTGGGCACTCGGCCCGAGCATCACGTGGGCGGCGTTCGACCTTGGCAGCGTGCGCGCCCGTTTGCGTGGCGCCGATGCTGATGCCGAAGGCGCCCTGGCGAACTACGAGCAGCAAGTACTGCTTGCGCTGGAAGAGTCGGAAAACGCCTTCAGTGATTACGGCAAGCGTCAGCAACGTCTGATCTCGCTGATCCGTCAGAGCGAATCCAGCCGCAAGGCTGCCGACTTGGCTGAAATCCGCTACCGCGAAGGCACGACTGACTTCCTCGTGCTGCTCGACGCGCAGCGTGAACGGCTGAACGCCGAAGACAGTCAGGCCCAGGCCGAAGTTGACCTGTATCGCGGCATCGTCGCGATCTACAAGGCCCTTGGCGGCGGCTGGCAACCGGAGACTGTTGCCAGCAAGTAATTGATTGTTAAAGAGCTCCTTTGGTTGGCCGCAACCAACCAAATTTTTTGCCCCGCGTATCATTCGGTCGCGGGGTTTTTTTATGCCTCGAAAATCACACCCTCTTCTGTAGGAGCTGCCGCAGGCTGCGATCTTTTGACTTTGCCTTTAAAAGAGCAGATCAAAAAATCGCAGCCTGGGGCAGCTCCTACAGGGATCAGTTTTCCAGCACGGTGACCGTCGCCGTGGTGCCTGCACGCAGGCGATTCTTGCCGGCATAGTCGCCATCGATCTCGATCCTCACCGGCACCCGCTGTGCCAGTTTTACCCAGGTGTAACTCGGGTTGATGTTGGCCAGCAGCCGACTGCCAGGCGCGTTCTCCCGGTCAGCGATGGCGAAGGCAATGCTCTGCACCGTGCCGCCGAAGGTCTCCCCGCTCATCAATTGCACCCGCACCCGATCGCCCTCGCCGATGCGCGGCAGTTTGGTTTCTTCGAAATAACCACTGATGTAGAACGAGTCACTGTCGACCAGCGCCAACAAAGCGCCGCCGCTCACCGCGTAGTCACCCTCACGGGTCAGAAGGTTGGTCACATAACCGCTGACTGGCGACTCGACGCGGGTGCGCTGCAAATCCAGTTCGGCCTGGGTCAATGCGGCAATCGCCAACTGCACGTTGGCCTCAGCCAGGCCGAGATTGGCCTGATTGCGCAGCAGATCGGCCTGGGCCACCGCCACATCGGTACTGGATTTTTCCCACTCTTCCCCGGAAATCGCAAAACCCTGCTTGAGCGTACGCCGCCGGCGTTCTTCGCTTTGCCGCTGCTTGAGTAAGGCTTCGCTGGCAACGATCGCCGCTTGCGATTGGCCCAGCGTGGCTTTGGACACCTCCACCGAGCGCCGCGAGTGCTCCACCGCCAGACGGTAGCGCGCCGGGTCGATTTCCATCAGCAGTTGCCCCTTTTCCACATGCTGGTTGTCCTGAACCGCCAGCCTGACAATGCGCCCCGAAACATCCGCCGACAGCGTCACCACATCGGCTCTGACCCGGGCATCGCGAGTCCACGGCGCGCGGGTGTAATGCTCCCAGGCAAACCAGCCGAGCACGATCGCCAGCAACACCACCGCCAACGTGATCAATCGCGTGAATAACAGTTTCAAGGCATCAGGCTCCCATCAGCAAAATCAGCGTGGCACAGACGCAGGCATACAAAGCGCCTTCGAACAGTGCTTCATGCCAGACCAGACGCAGTACGCCAAGTCGCCGCAACCCCCAGTCCAGCACCATGAAGATCGGTATGGCCAACAGCAACGCCTGGGCAATGGGCGGCAGATAAACACCGCCGATCTCGAAATCAATGGGCAAGAGCGGTTTCTCCTTCCGGAACAGAGCGCTGGATAGCGTCACCGTGGCGTTGCAGAAATGACACGACGATCAACAGGGCCACACGCATACGAAACAGCGACCAGACATGCTCATGGCTGGCGACATGCAGTTCATCCAGCTCATCGCCAAGTGTATGCAGCGTGGTCAATAACGGCGCCAGTTGCACATCTTGCCGCCCGGCGACAAAGCGCCCGGTCTTGCGCACGGCCGAAGCCAGACGCTGAACAAAGGCATCTGTCAGCAGCGCATTGTTGTGCGCCTGCTGACGCAACTGATGCATTGCCACACCCAGTGCCACACAGCCCAGACTGATTTCATAGAGTTGCTGCATGGCACGGCTGTTCACCGCTGGCAGCAGGCCGAGCATGCTGGTCAGGCGATCGACCATGCGGCTTTCAAAGGCAAACTGGTGTTCATCGGTCGCCGGGGTTTTGCTCAGCGCATACACCTGCTCGCGCGCTTCGTTGTACAAGCGGCGAAGACGCCACGCCGGGCGAAACGGAAAAATCCACGCATAGACGATCAAGGCGAGCATTGCCGCACTGACGTAGGCGCCGGCGAACTCGAACCATTGGATCGCCGTATTCTGCCCGGTACCGATATTCTGTGGGCCAAGCATGAGAAAACTCGACAATCCCAGGCCCATGCCGATTCCCGCAGTGGCCGGGCTGGCCAGACCGATTGCAATCACATATAGCAGCGGCGCCAGCAGCAATGCCAACAGCTCGAAATCGCTGATCGCTGGCACCAGCATGAATTGATAGAGCGCCGAGACCACCAGCGCCAGGCCCAAGCCTCGGGCATAACTCTGCGCCGCCATGAGTGGACGCGGAAACGTGGCCATCAGCGAACAGAGAATTCCCACCAGGATCATTCCGCCCCGCGCACCGTCCCAAGCGGTTTCGATCCAGATCAACCCGGCCACCAGCAACGCGGTGAAAGCGCGGATCGCATTCATCGACGCCAGGGTGAAATCCAGATGCAGCGGGCTGACCTGACCGCGATAGAGGCAACTGGCCTCGCGCCCTTCCTGAATGGCATCGCTCAATTCGAGGATCTGCTCGAGTTGCTGCAACAGCCGCGCCTGTTCCCAGCGCAACGCCCAGGCCAGTGAACGCAAAGTGGCGCTCATGTCTTCGGTCAATTGCTCGGCCTGATAAGCCAGAACCTCGAACTGATGTTGCAGCGTGACGAACTGATGACGCGTGTTTGCAGGCAGCGAGCGCCCCTGCTCCGCCAATTGGTCGAGTAACGCCAGCTCTTCAGCGCGCAGGCGCTGAATGTCCAACGGCAGATCGCCCTCCCAGCGTTCGGTGAGCAGTTCGCGCTGATGACGCAGTGCGGTCAATCGCGAGGTCAACAGCATCAGTTGATTGCCCAGCAGCAGCACCAGATGGTTGGCGCTGCGCAACCGTGGCGCATCGAAATACAAGTGCCGGCGCAGGCCTTCGAGGGCACTGATCTCACCGAGCAACTGCATCTGTCGGCGCTGGAACTCGGCCTCGCTTTCTTCCGTGCGAAGCACCGCCGCAGCGTGACTGGCGGCCAGTTTGATGACTTGATCAACCTTGGCGAAATACCCCTTGGCCACCGCTTGCGGGCGTGCCGTCAACAGGCTGACCACGCATACGCAGGCCACGGCCAACAGGGTTTCGGTAACGCGGGTAACCGCCAATAGAAACGTGCCGTCCTGATCCGGAATCGCCAGCAACGCCACCACCACTGCGGTGTAACCACTGAGCACAAAGGCTTGCGAGCTGGTGTAGCGCAGCAACGTACCGCCGGCCGTGCACAGCGCCAGCCACAGGGCCAGGGTGGTAATGAATGGCAGCGGTGCCTGAGGAAAGATGGCCATGATCAATACCGCCACCGCCGCCCCGAGGGTCGTGCCGATCACCTGGCCGAAACTGCGTGCCAGCGCCATCCCGGCCAACGGCTGACTGACAATGACCACCGCCATGATCGACCACTTCGGCTGATCGAGATCGAACAAGAACGCCAGATACAGCGTCAACAATCCCGCCACAATGGTTCGCAGGGCAAACAGCAGGACAGCCTGACCCGGATGGATCACCGCCTTGAAGTAAGTGAACAGGGCTTGCATGGGCACACTCAACGAAACGACTTCTGCAAGCGTAGACACTGCATCGAAAGCCTGACGGGTAACTGAGTCGACGCAACTTGTAGGGGGATTCGCATGCACAGGGTTTGACTCGTGGCCCGAGCTGACCGAAGCTTGCCGCTCCGCTCAAGAACGCCTGTTTCGGAAACCTGCATGCCTCAGTCTCGCCGCTACCTGCTTATCAGCCTGGGCCTTGTGCTTGTCGTCGTCGTGGCCTGGATATCTGTGCGCAGTACCGTCCCGGTCATACCCGATGCGATCAAGCACGGCTACAGCGAAGCGCTGAATGCCGCACGCACCGGCGAGCCGGGCGCGGCGCGTCAGCTGTATCAGCAACTGGGCCGACCGGACATCTCGATCAAGCGCCGCGTGTGGCTGCATGGTGAACTGCCCAATTACCCAAGCCCGCAAGCATTGAAACTGGCTGACACTGACTTACAGAACGAAGCCCCCGCGGTGCGGCTGGCGGCAATCAAAAGCGTGGTGGGACTGGTGCCGGGCGGGCAACGCAGCCTGTTGCTCGGCCCCCTGCTTGAGGATGAGGAGCAAACCGTGCGCTTTGCCGCGATCAATGCCCTGCTGGGCTTGACGCCGGATGAACTGGGTCTGTATTTCGCGCCATTGCAACAAGCAATCGACGGCTGGGAACAAACGCTCAAGGCACAACCGGAAAGCGCCGCCAACTACGCGCAACTCGCCCGGCTGCATCTACACAACGCCGAACTCAAAGAGGCGCAGGTCGCGCTCGACAATACCCTGCGCCTGGAACCCGGCAATCTGCAGGCGCTGGTGATGCAGATCGATGTCCTCGATCGCCAGGGCCAAACCGACGCCGCCCGGCAACTGCTGGGCCAGCAACTCAAGGCACAACCTGACTCGGCTTATCTGCAACATGCCTTGGGTCTTTGGCTGTTGCACCACGATCAGCGCGAATACGCCCTGCTCGGTTTGTCCAAAGCCGTCGAACTTGAGCCAGACAACAAGGATTACCGCTACGACCTCGCCACCACCCTGCACAGCGCCGAAGAACTGGAAGCGGCACAAAAGCAATTGCAGGAAATCGTCCAGCGCCACCCCGCTGACCGCAAGGCGCGGGTTTTGCTGATCAACTACTGGAAGGAAAGCGGCCAACTGCAGAACGTGCAAATTCTGTTGGCGCAGCTGGAACAGCTCAACCCGGATGATCCGGCCTTGCAGCAAGGCCTCTGAACCACTTTCGACAGTACGCTCGACACATCTCGCAAGGAATTTCGGAACTGCCATCACGGCGCAAGGTCAAGTTATTCAGGCCGCTCGATAAGTTGGCGGCCTCGCTTCCCTTAGTCATGAGAGGGCATTTTTTGTCTACTTCTAACGAGTTGATCAGTGCGAAAGCCGCTACCGGCATTGTGGGTCTGGACGACATCCTGGCCGGTGGTTTGTCTCGCGGTCATGTTTTCCTGCTGGAGGGTGAACCCGGTACCGGTAAAACCACGGTCGCTTTGCATTTTCTCCTGGCCGGCGCGAAAGCCGGCGAACGCTCGTTGTACATCACGCTCTCGGAAACCGAGCGCGAACTAAGGCAAGGGGCGCTGTCCCACGGCTGGACGCTGGATGACAACATCAAGATCTTCGAGCTGACGCCCCCGGAAAGCCTGCTCAATGCTGAGCACCAGCAGAGCCTGCTGTATTCCTCTGACCTGGAACTGGGCGAAGCCACCAAGCAGATTTTCGAAGCAGTCGAACGCTTCAAGCCCACGCGCGTGGTGCTCGACAGCCTGTCGGAGATTCGCTTGCTGGCGCAGAGCTCGTTGCGTTATCGCCGACAGATTCTGGCCATCAAGCATTACTTCGTGCGTTACAACGCCACCGTACTGCTGCTCGACGACCTGACCACCGAATCCCTCGACAAAACCGTACACAGCGTGGCTCACGGGGTGATTCGCCTCGAAGAGCTGACGCCCAACTACGGCGCCGAGCGCCGACGCGTGCGGGTGGTCAAGTACCGTGGCCAGAAGTATCGCGGTGGTTTCCACGACTTCACCATCATGGGCGATGGCGTGCATGTGTTCCCACGGCTGGTGGCGGCTGAACATCGCGGTGACTATGCGCGTTTGCAGCTGTCCAGTGGCATCCCGGAAATGGACGCCCTGCTCGGCGGCGGCATCGAAACCGGCTCCAGTACGCTGATTCTCGGCCCTGCCGGTACCGGCAAATCGCTGATCTCGATGATCTTCGCCGCCGCTGCCGTACAACGCGGGGAAAAAGCTGCGCTGTTTATCTTCGATGAAGAACTCGGCCTGCTATTCGAGCGGATGAACAACATCGGCATCGACCTCAAGGCACTGCAAGCCACCGGCAATCTGTTGATCGAACAAGTCGACGCCGCTGAACTGTCGCCGGGCGAGTTCTCCCATCGCGTGCGTCGCTGCGTCGATGAAGGTCAAATCAAAACCGTAGTCATCGATAGCATCAACGGCTATCAGGCAGCAATGCCGGAAGAAAATGCGCTGGTGCTGCACATGCACGAACTGTTGCTGTACCTGAACCGCAAAGGCGCGGCGACTTTCATGACCGTCGCTCAACATGGCCTGGTCGGCGACATGCAAGCGCCGGTCGACATTACTTATCTGGCTGACACGGTGATTCTGTTGCGCTACTTCGAAGCATTGGGCAAAGTCCGCCGCGCGATCTCGATCATCAAGAAACGTACCGGCAGCCACGAATCGACCATTCGTGAATACCGCATTTCCACGCAAGGCATGACCATCGGCGAACCGCTGGAAGCCTTTCAGGGCGTGCTGCGTGGCGTCCCCACCTACCTGGGCGCGAGTAATCCGTTGCTTCGGGAAGAAAACTTGTGACGGTCCAGGTGCCGCTGGCCGAACGGGCGCTGATCCTGGCGCCTGTGGGTCGCGACAGCCAGATTGCGCTGATGATCCTCAACGAGGCCGGCTTCGAAGGTTTAGTCACACCCAGCCTTGGCTCGCTATGCAGCGAACTGGAACTGGGTGCCGGTCTGGTGCTGGTCGCCGCCGAAGCGTTGCGCGGGCCGGAGCTGGAGGTGTTGTTCCTGCACCTCGAACAGCAACCGGCCTGGTCGGATCTGCCCATTGTGCTGTTGACCCATCACGGCGGTCAGGAACAAGGCCCCTCCTCGCGCCTGAGCGATCTGCTGGGCAACGTGACATTCCTTGAACGCCCGTTTCACCCCGCAACGCTGGTCAGTATGGTCTCCGCCGCATTGCGCGGCCGCCGACGACAATACGAGGCTCGCGACCGGCTGATCGACTTGAGTGAGAGCGAACGGCGTCTGCAATCGACCCTGGAAACGCTTGAGCAACAGGTCGAGGAACGCACCGCGCAACTGCGTCACAATGAAGAGGCGCTGCGCCAGTCGCAGAAAATGGAAGCGGTCGGCCAACTCACCGGCGGCATCGCGCACGACTTCAACAATATGCTCACAGGCATCATCGGCAGCCTGGAGTTATTGCGTCGGCGTCTGGCCCGTGGCCGCACCGATGACCTCGACAGTCTGATCGATCTTGGCGTGACCTCGGCCAATCGCGCCGCCGGTCTGACCCATCGTCTACTGGCGTTTTCACGTCGCCAGTCGCTCGACTCCAAAGCCGTGCAGATGAACACGCTGGTGTTGTCCATGGGTGAGCTGCTGCAACGCAGCCTCAACGAAAGCATTCAACTGGACATGCGCCTCAACGACAAACTATGGGTGGCCGAGGCCGACCCCAATCAACTGGAAAGCGCCCTGCTCAACCTGGTGATCAATGCCCGTGATGCCATGCCCGACGGCGGCAAACTGGTGGTCGAGACCAGCAATCAGGTGCTCAAACGCGATTTCACTGAAGCCTACAGCAACCTCGAACCCGGTGATTACGTGATGCTCAGTGTCACCGACAACGGCAGCGGCATGCCGCAGAGTGTCATCAATCGTGCGTTCGACCCTTTCTTCACCACCAAACCGATCGGCCAGGGCACGGGGCTGGGCCTGTCGATGATCTACGGTTTCAGCAAGCAGTCCCGAGGCCATGTCTCGATCGACAGTGAAATCGATGAGGGCACCACGGTCAGGCTCTACCTGCCGCGCTTTCGCGGTGAAGAACTGGAAAGTCCCGACCCCGACATTCAACAGGCACCGGATGCGCTAGATGGCGAAACCGTGCTGATCGTCGAAGATGACCCGGCCGTGCGCGTACTGGTTTGCGCGGTGCTCGGTGAATTGGGTTATGCCTTCGTCGAAGCCTGGGATGCCGACAGCGCCGTGCCGATTCTGAACTCGACGCAGCGCATTGATCTGCTGATCAGCGATGTCGGCCTGCCGGGCATGAACGGCCGGCAACTGGCGGAAGTCGGCCGTCAATATCGGCCGGGGTTGAAGGTGCTGTTTATCACCGGATACGCCGAGCACGCGGCGGTGCGCGGCGGGTTCCTCGATTCAGGGATGCAGATGATCACCAAACCGTTCACTTTTGACCTGTTGACCGCCAAGGTCAGGGAAATGATTCGGCAATGACCAATCGCTCATCTCATCAGACAGACGTCGTAGCGTTGCTCAGTAGTCGTTGGCCACCGTTCCTGGTTTCTTTATAGAGTTTTCGTTTTTCTGCGGCGTTTATCAGATTTCTGTCGGTATCGGCTCTGGGCGTCGTTACATTGGGAACGGCGGTGACCTCATGCAGACCCACCCCAGACAAAACCCTTTCACCTACGAGGGCGTCGAACTGACCGGCGAGCTGAAGATTTTCAAAGCCGGCTCGTAAAACCGGGTCTACCACATGATTCCCCAGAGCAGTACCTATCCCACGGTTGATCAATACATCACCTACACCGTAGACCGAAGACATAGCGGTATCGTGCAGAAAGCCTTTTCCGAATGTTTTCATGTCTTCGAGTGTCGGGAACGTCGGATTGCTTTCGCGATAACTGGCCGGGACGGAGGCTGCAGAGCGAATAGAGTCACCCAAACCACTTTTCATCGCCCCGTTAGACATCGACTTCAAGATTGGAGGGACTGCGCCTGGCAAGGCACTGAACAACATGCCCTCGCCAAAATTTACCGCGAGATCGGCACCGACATTCACCGCTTGCGATCTCGGCGTCGCATTGCCGTCATAGGCAATGGAACCACCAACACTGGAAATCAATCTGCCGGTGACTCCGCTGCCGAGATTTTTTGCAACTTCGGCCAACACATCGACAGGGTTGGAAAGAAAAGCAACCCCAACCCCCGCTGCCAGGCCTCCCAATGCCGCCGCCCCCATTCCCAAACCTTTAGAGATTCTGCTCACACCAGCAGCTTCAAGATAATGCCCCGCGAATCCTGCTGACGCGTAAGCCCATGAAGCACCGCTCAGAACCATTGCCGCGCTTCTCAGAGTTTCCTGCGCAGCCAGCTTCATCACGGTCTTCGCAACATACTTGGCAGCGTACCCCGCAGCGCCCTTCACAATCCCCCGGCCCACTCCGGATGGAATGGCCTTAAGGCGCTGGGTCGGGGTCACTCGCGTTTTGGCCAAGCCCTGCAAGTCGACGAAACCGATCGGGTTTCCGCCCACCATCCGATACAAATTCAGCCCGTCGTGAACACCCCCCGGGTCGGCACTCAGCCATCGTTGACGCCACGGCAGGTAATAACGAAACCCGTAGTAATACAAGCCTGTCGCATCCCGCTCCTGGCCCGAATAGCGCACCGTCCGGTAACTGGCTTCTACCTTGTCACGCCCGGCCCACCAGGCTGTGCCGCCATACGGGTAGTAAATTTCCTGACTGATGAGTTGCGCATCGGCATCAAGTTCCAGAGTGCTGGAGTTCAGGTGATCGTTAAAGATGTAACGTTGTTGATCTTTATCAATCCGCGCCGACCTGCCTCGCTCCCAATGTAAAACCTGCACTGTGCAGCGACCGGCCTGCGCGCTGATGACATGCAGGGTTTGCTCGGGGGCTTTACGGAATTCCAGCCCGGGCAGATATCGGGTTTCATGCAGGCGGGTCAGATTGACGCTGTCGGTTGTGCGGATTTTGCGTACCCGTTGGCCTTCACCGTTATAGATATAGCACTCGCCATCGTTGGCCGAGTCGGCACGGACGACCTGATCGACCTGAAGCAGTTGGTTGCGACTGCCCCAGCGTAAATTCTGACCCTTTTGCAACACATTGAGGTTTCCATTGGCGTCGTACCCGGCGGCTATCTCTTGTTCTCCCGGCCGGTCACCGTTGGCGGTATACGGCAAACTGCGATTGCTGAATGCGGCCACAGCAGTACGCTCGGTGCGCTGACCACTTCCTGCATGGTGGTGCATTGTCAGCAGATTTCCACTTTCGTCGTAATGGTACGTCTGCAGATAGTTTTCCAACTGATTGGGATCTGGCGGAGAGACGAATTCGGGCAAATGCGGGCCTGCTGGCGCATTGATCCGCTGCCAGCCACTGGCTTCAATCAGTTGATAAAGGGAGTCGTAACGGTAGGTATTGACCGCAACGATGCGCTCATTTCGAAAGTATCGGATCGGCTGTGCCCTGTCTGTGACACTGATCAGATTACCCACCGCATCATAGTTGTACGCCAGGCTTTGTAGCAGGGGCCGGCCTGCAACCTGGGCGATCAACGTGCTCAGGAGCCCGCTTTCTGCCTGGAACGTGCTGCGCGTGATGACCCCGTTCCCCGCTGTTTGCTGCACTACCTGGCCGGCCGCGTTGTAGTGAACGTCACCGACCAGTCTGCTGTATTGATCAGCACCTGCCAGCTTCAAAAGTCTTTCGGAAAGCGCACCGGCCAAGGACTGACGCGAACATTGTTCATTGCCCAAGGCATCCAGTACATAGACCGGCTCGCCGACGGCGTTATAGCCCGTGCGGGTGACCGCGACCTCAGGCTCCAGCAAGATCTCGCGCAGGGCCTGACTCTGCGGCCAGTCCGGCGGATCCAGTGTGTCGAGAAACTGCCGAGCCTGCTTCAGGGGCAATCCGAGGAGGCTGAACTCGTCGAAATTTTCCGTGCCTGCGGTGTCGTCATGACGAATCAACTGTCCGCAGCGGTTGTGCGATGCCGACTCGGCGCTGCTATCCGCATAGGAAAAGCATTCGCTGCGGCGCACCGCCCCCTGCGCCTCATGCTCGAAAAACGATGCTGGCCGCAACAGTTGGTCATAGTCGATGCGATGGTGATTGAGCTTCTGATCCCAGGTATCAATTGGCAGACCGGAGGCCCCGGACAAACTCAACCGCCAGCCCGCGTCACTATTGACGGACAACAGCGACGCACCGGACAGGCTCGTGACGCTGGTTTCGTTGGCCGGTGTCGATGGATCGTTTCGAAACAGCGCAAACAGTCGGGGATCGCGACTGTGCCTGGCCCGATGCTTGAAGTCGTCGACGGTTTGGCTAACGTACGCCTGCGAATCATCCTCGGCAGAACGTCTGCAATAGGCAACCGTGCGCGCCACTGCGCCGCGAGCGTCATACACAGTGATTTGGGGCGTGTTCCGGTGCATAAATCGACCTCAATCGCGAATGAGGTCTTTTATGAGCTTGCGCCGTGATGGCGTCAACTGTCAGAAATTACAGGTATGGCGCCATTCGTCGTGTATTCAGGCGAGCAATTCCTGAATCTTTTCCTGCAATACATCGAGATCGAACGGCTTTTCCAGGATCGGCGCCTTGCGGGTGATCGGGCTGCCGGTTTCGCGGATTTCCTGCGGATAACCGCTGATGAAAATCACCTTCAGGTCCGGGCGCAGCTTGACCGCCGGTTCAGCGATCTGCACGCCGGAGATCCCGCCCGGCAAACGGAAGTCGGTGATCAACATGTCCAGATGCGGCTTGCTCGCAAGAATCTCGAACGCCTGCTCGCCGTTTTCCGCCTGCAACACGCGATACCCCTGCCCTGACAAGTAATCCGTCAGGACCATCAAGATAACCGGTTCGTCCTCGACGACGAGTACTACATCTTGTGCATCTACGCTCATGGGAAGCCTTTGTTCGGTCAATAGCTGCTGATACGACCGTACGGTCAATCAGAGGTTGCGTCGGATGTGCCGTTTTCCTGAATTGGCAGACAAACGCGAAACTGGGCGCCTTCGTTGATCTCACTCTCGACGACGATGGAACCGCCATGGGCGGCGACGATCTGCTCGGAAATGAACAGACCCAGCCCGAGCCCGGCCACTACCGTCTTGGCGGAAACCCGTTCGAACTGTTGGAAAATACGCTTCTGGTTCTCCTGGCTGATGCCGATGCCACGGTCCTGCACCTCGACCCGCGCCTCATCACCTTCGCGGTAAACCCGCACCTGAATCGGGCTGCGACCGCCATAACGCAAGGCGTTGGTCAGCAAGTTGGTGACCACCTGCTCGATACGGAACTCATCCCAATTGCCTTCCACCGGCGCTGGCGCGGTAAACGACACTTCGGTTTCCGCTGCCTCGATCTGTGCCGCGAAGTTCTGCAGCAGGTTGCTCACCAGTTGCACCAGATCGAAACGGCTCGGTCGTATCGACAACTTGCCGGTGCGAATGCGCGACACATCGAGCATGTCTTCGATCAGGCGAATCAGGCTTTTGATCTGCCGTTCATCGCGGTCGACCATGGCGTGCATCTTGTCGAGGGTGAACGCCGCAGCGTTGTCTCGGGCCAGGTGCATCTTGCGCAACTGGGTCTCGAGGATCAGGCCGTTGAGCGGCGTGCGCACTTCGTGAGCGACGATGGACATGAAGTCGTCGCGCATGCGCACTGCCTGTTCCAGTTCCAGCTGAGTGCTTTGCAGTTGTTGCAACAGCGCTTCCTGCTCGCGTCGAGCCTGTTCCAGCGCTTCAAGCTGTTGTTTCATCGCCTTGCTCTGGCGGTACAGATCGACGAAGACGTTGACCTTGCTCTTCACCGCATGGATATCCAGCGGTTTGTGCAAAAAGTCCACCGCCCCGCTCTCGTAACCCTTGAACGCATAATTAAGTTCACGGCCGGCAGCGCTGACGAAAATGATCGGGATGTTTTTGGTTTTCTCGGTACCGCGCATCAACTCGGCGAGTTCGAAGCCGTTCATGCCCGGCATCTGCACGTCGAGGATGGCCATGGCGAACTCGTGTTGCAGCAGCAACGACAGCGCCTCATCCGCCGACAACGCTTTGTAGACGGTACGGTCTTCACGCTTGATCAGCGCTTCGAGTGCCAGCAGGTTCTCCGGCAGATCGTCGACGATCAGCAGTTTGGCTTGGATATTACTCAGCATGCGATTCGTTCCAGCTCGACAAGCAGACGGCCGATGCCGTGAATGGGTAGGACATGATCCGGCTGCTGAATGTTCAGTGCAGCCCGGGGCATGGTGGCGACTTGCGCCTCTTCGGGATCCTGGACGATGGTCAATCCGCCACAGCGTTTGACCTGCGCCAGCCCACGCGCGCCATCGTGATTGGCGCCGGTCAGCAGAACAGCGGCCAGTGATGAACCGTACGCGTCGGCGGCCGATTCAAACAGGTAGTCGATCGAAGGCCGGGAATAATGCACGCGGTCCTCAAGACTCAGCGAAAGGCTGCGATCCTGCTCCACCGACAGGTGGTAGCCCGGCGTCGCGAAATACACGTTGCCGGCGACAATGTCCTGTTTGTCGCAAGCCTCGTGCACCGGCATATCGACGCGTCTGGCGAACACCTCGGCCAATTGGCTGCGACGCTCTTCAGGCAGATGCAGAACAACAATGATCGGCAACCCATAGCCTCGGCGCAGCGGCCCGAGCAAGCTCAGCAGCGCCTCAACGCCACCGGCGGAAGCACCGACCACAATCGCCTCGACGCGAGGTAAAGCCACAGCCTCGTTCATGTTTTGCGGTAAATCCGTTCTTGTTTCACCAGCGCTTCGAACTGGTTGGCATAACTGGAAAAATCCAGCGTCTCTTTGCTGCCGAGCACCAGAAAACCACGATGGCAAAGCGATTCATGGAACAAGCCAAACGCCCGATCCTGAAGCTTCTTGTTGAAGTAGATCAGCACGTTGCGGCAGGAAATCAATTGGGTTTCAGAGAACACGCTGTCCGTCGCCAGACTGTGGTCGGCGAAGGTCACGTTCTCGCACAGGCTCTTGTCGAAAATCGCGTAACCGTACGCTGCAGTGTAGTAGTCGGCAAACGAGCGCTGACCACCGGCCTGCTGATAGTTGGCTGTGTACGCGCGAACATTCTCCATCGAGAAAATCCCCTGCTTGGCCTTGTCCAGCGAGCGCGGGTTGATGTCAGTGGCATAAATGATCGTGCGATCGAGCAGGCCTTCTTCGCGCAGCAGAATCGCCATCGAATAGACCTCCTCGCCCGTGCTGCACCCAGCGATCCAGATCTTGATCGACGGATAGGTACGCAGCAACGGCACCACTTCCCTGCGAATGGCGAGGAAGTGCGACGGGTCACGAAACATTTCGCTGACCGGTATCGTCAGCAATTGCAGCAACTGCATGAATGCTGTCGGGTCATGCAGGACTTTTTCCTGCAGTGCAGAAATGGTCGCGCATTCGAACTGGCTCAATGCGTGCTGCACCCGGCGCTTGATTGAAGCGCCGGAATAATCGCGAAAATCGTAGCTGTACTTGAGGTAAATCGCCTCGATCAACAAGCGCAGTTCGATTTCACTGTTTCGTTCGGCTGGCGTACTGGGTTCCACTAAATGCGTTCCATCTTCGGTAACCACACGCGAATCAGCGAGAACAGTCGATCAAGGTCGATGGGCTTAGCCAGGTAATCATTGGCGCCCGCCTGCAGGCAGCGCTCCTGATCGTCCTTCATGGCCTTGGCCGTCACCGCAATGATCGGCAGCTTGCGCCAGCGCGGATCCTTGCGGATTTCAATGGTGGCTTCGAAACCATCCATTTCCGGCATCATCACGTCCATCAACACCAGATCGATGTCCTCGACTTCATTGAGTCTTTCAATCGCCTCACGACCGTTACGGCCGATCACCACGACTGCACCTTTGGTCTCCAGCGCACTGGTGAGGGCGAAAATGTTACGCACATCGTCGTCCACCAGCAGCACCTTGCGACCCTCGAAGACCTTGTCGCGACTGCGCGCGGTCTTGAGCATCTTCTGCCGTTCATGGGACAACTGCGATTCGACTTTGTGCAGAAAGAGTGTGACCTCGTCCAGCAAACGCTCCGGCGAACGTGCACCCTTGATGATGATCGAACGCGAATACTTGCGCAGTTCGGCCTCTTCATCACGGGTCAGGTTGCGCCCGGTGTAGACAATCACTGGCGGGAACGAGCAGATGTCTTCGGTGGACATGCGCTTGAGCAGGTCATTGCCGAGCATGTCCGGCAACTTCAAGTCGATGACCATGCAGTCGTAGATCGTTGTGCGCAGCAGCTCCAAAGCGTCCTGCGCAAGACCGACGGCGGTGATTTCGATGTCTTCGTCGCCGATCAGTCGGGCAATGCTTTCGCGCTGCAGATCGTCGTCCTCGACCAATAGCACGCGTTTGACCTTCTGCGTCAGCTTGGCTTCGAGGCGGGCAAACACATCCTTGAGCTCTTCGCGGGTGGTCGGCTTGACCGCGTAACCGATGGCACCCATGTGCATGGCCGCTTCGACACGGTCTTCGACGGAAATCACATGCACCGGAATGTGCCGGGTTTCGGCGTGCTCTTTAAGGCGCTGCAGCACGGTCAGGCCAGAATGATCCGGCAGGCGCATATCCAACAGGATGGCGTCCGGCACAAACTCTTTCGCTAGGTCATAACCTTCGTCTGCGCCATGGGCTACCAGGCACTGATAGCCGAGTTCATGCGCCAGATCGTAAAGGATGTGCGCAAAGTTCGGCTCGTCTTCCACCACCAGAATGCAGCGCGTGGCGAATGGAGCCTTGTCGCGGTCGTCGGCAAAGCGCGGAATGTGCACCGGTGCCAATGGCGAAACCACTGGCGCCAGCGGTGCGCTGACCATTGTGGCTGGCGGCGTAAAGGTCGATGGCGCGAACGGAACTTCGTTGGACTCGTTGTACTGCTGCGGCAACACCAGTGTGAACACACTGCCCTGCCCCGGCGCGCTGCTGACGCTGATCGAACCACCGAGCAAGTTCGCCAGATCCCGGGAAATCGAAAGGCCCAGACCAGTGCCACCGTATTTGCGGTTGGTGGTGCCGTCGGCCTGGCGGAAGGCTTCGAAAATGCTTTCCTGCTGATCGGCGGCAATGCCGATACCCGAATCGCGAACGATGAACGCAATCCGATCATCAGGCTGACCAGCGATGGTCAGACTCACAGTGCCTTTCTCGGTGAACTTCACTGCGTTGGACAGCAGGTTCTTGATTACTTGCTCCAGACGCTGACGGTCGGTGTACAGCATGCCCGGGGCGCCGGGCTGCAGATCGACACTGAGGGTCAGTTGTTTGTCTGCCGCCAAGGGTTCGAACACGCTGCGCAAACCATCGGCCAGACGCGCGACGCTGGTGTTCTCGGGAATCACTTCGAGCTTGCCCGCCTCGACCTTGGAGATGTCCAGAATGTCGTTGATCAGGTTGAGCAGATCGTTGCCGGCGGAGTAGATCGACTCGGCAAACTTGACCTGTTCGGCGCTGAGGTTGTCCTGCGGGTTCTCCGCCAGCAACTTGGCCAGAATCAGCGAACTGTTCAGCGGCGTGCGCAGTTCGTGGGACATGTTGGCGAGGAATTCGGACTTGTACTTGCTCGAGCGCTGCAACTCTTCGGCGCGTTCTTCGAGCTGTACTTGGGCCTGGTTGAGTTCGGTATTCTTCAGGTCCATGGCGTCGCGCTGCTCGGCCAGGGTCTGCGCCTGCTCGGCGAGCTGCTCGTTGGTCTGCTCCAGTTCGACTTGCTGGGTTTCCAGATGCGCCTGGGACTCCTTGAGAATCCGCGATTGTTCTTCCAGCTCTTCGTTGGCGGTTTTCAGCTCTTCCTGCTGCACCTGCAACTCTTCGTTGAGTTGCTGGGTTTCGGCCAGCACTTCCTGCAAACGCTGACGATAGCGCGCGGCTTCGATGGAGGTGCCGATGTTGCCGGCAATCAGCTCCAGCAGTTCGATATCACGATCATTGAGCGGCCGCAGGAAACCCAGTTCGACCACTCCATTGACGCGATCATCATCGCTGGTGGGCACCACCAGCACGCTGTGCGGCAAACCTTCGCCCAGACCTGAGCTGACTTTGAAGTAGTCCGACGGCACCGAATCCAGACGAATCAGCCGCGCCTGTTGCGCCACTTGGCCAACGATGCCTTCGCCGCTGTAGATCGACTGGTCTTGCTCTTCCTGCTCGCGGGAGAAACCGTAAGTGGCGACACGCTTGAGGCCACCGTGCTCTTCGCGCACATACAACGCGGCTACGGCGGTGCCGAGGTATTGCGCGCAGAATTGCAGAATATTGCGTCCCAACAGATTCAGCGTCAGTTGCCCCAGCACCTGCTCGGCCAGTTCGGTCTGACCATTGCGCAACCACGCCTGCTGCTCCAGACGCTCGGCACTGGCTTGCTGTGCGGCAAGGTTGGCGCCGTAGTTAGTGGACAGATTGACCAGATCACGTCGGCCAATATAGGCCAGCAAGCCACTGATACCGGCAATGAACAACAGGTAAAGGCTGATGCTCCAGATCGTGGTGCGGCGCACGTCTTCATTGCGCGTGGTGCGCAAAACCTGTTCGGTCTCGATAACGTCTTCGAATTGCTTGCGGATTTCGTCCGTCAGGCGCTTGCCGCGTCCGGCCTTCACCGCGCCCCGGTAATCGCCGCTGGAACGCTGCAGATCAATCATCGACTGTGCGTAATTGGCCCATTCAATCTGCAAGGCTTGCAGACGGCGCAGACGATCGGTTTGCACCGGGTTGTCGGCGGTCAATTCAAGCAAGGTGTTGAGCGCCACGGCAATGCGTGGCTTGGCCGTTTCATACGGATCGAGGAAGTGCTCGTCACCGCTGAGCAGAAAACCACGCATGCCGGTTTCCAGGTCCACGGTGAGCTTCACCGCTTCATTGGCGTTATTGATCACCCGGTCGGTGTGCTCCACCCACTGGATAACCGACAGCAGATAAGTGATCAGCGACACGAAGAACACCGCACTGAGCACACCGACGCCCAAGGGCAGACTGATGTTGCGACTCAGGAGTTTGCGAAACCGTTGCTCATCAACCGTAGACGGAGAGGACATGGGGCAGCCTTGTCGAACTGTTGAAAAACAGGCAGTTTGCCCCAAAACGGCGGTATGGATCCATTTTTCTCACACCTTTCGCCGCAAATTCCTACACTCACCGGCGTGTTCGCGGCCCTGAACAGTTATCCTTGCGGCCCCATCTGCGGCTATGCTTTTTTTGTCTCGGGCGGGGAACTTGTGGCACTGCGCCACTTACTGATGAAAGAGCCCGGCACTTTTGATCGACCGGCGACCCTGAATTGACTTTTGAGAGCCTTATTATGTCTACCCCCGCCTCCACCATCCTTGTCGTAGAAGATGACGACATCGTGCGCATGCTGATTGTCGATGTGCTGGAGGAGTTGGAGTTCGCGGTGCTTGAAGCGGATGGTGGCGAACAGGCTCTGGAAAAGCTCAACGATTCGAGTCTGCACATTGACCTGATGATGACCGACGTGGGTTTGCCGGGCATGGATGGCCGTGAACTGGCGACCGAAGCACGCAAGCTACGTCCCGCCCTGCCGATTTTGTTTGCCAGCGGTTATGCCGAATCCATTGACGTGCCTAAAGACATGCATGTCATCGGCAAGCCATTTTCGATTGATCAGTTACGCGACAAAGTAAAAAGTATTATCCAATAACACAGCCTTTTATTGCGCCCCTTCAAACAATGACGAAGGGGTATCGCTGCCCGCCTCCATAGCGCAAAATGCCCAACTTTATTAACTACCGAACAATGTACTTACACAGTAGTACTTGATAGACGAAAAATAAAAAATGAGGATATCCGACACATCAGACAAACGGATTTCTCATGAACCTCACAAACATAAACTGGACAACCCATAAAGACTTTTCGAATCCAGCTCGCCACACTCAACTTGACCACGCCGAACGCCTGGAAGTTATATACAAATTAAAACAGCGCAATAACACAACCGGATCATCACAGGCGATATCTCTGGCCGGCGCCTCCATTACACTCGAATCCGGCTCTACACTTGAAGCCGCTTTGCAACCTGGCAGGAAAATGTTGCAAAACCTGTGCGAGCAAGAAGCCTTCAAAAAACTTTCGGCCACTTTGCAACTTCCTGACCATTCGGAGTTTTCAGTAACCGCCGCAGGGGAAATACACGCAAAACACGCTGACAGTACCGTGCAATTTACCAACGCATACAAACTCGCACCCAGCCTCAAAGATGATCTTTTGACGCTGTACGAAATGGCCGAACTGACCGGGGGAAGCATTTCCCTGTCTGAACAAATCGAACTGGAACAATGGCTCAAGTTTCATGACTTCTTCATCCCCCAAACGGCCACTGAATGTTCCAGCCTGACAACATTCCTGATGCAACCGCCCGTAGTGACACCGCCGCTCGGCAACTATTGGGAAATGATCAAGGCTGGAGTCGACAACTCGGTCACGCTTTCTGCAGATCAACGTAACGCGTTCCGTTTATTCATTACCAGTTACATGCAGGGGCAGCCGCTACTGGAGCACCTTTCGCACAGCATCTTTGGCGAACAGTCGACACCCTTCAAACGCGATGAAGCTGAACACACTCTCGAACGACTGGTTTCCAGCCCCATTGCGCTTCGATGGGCCGGCGTCTTTGTCCAGGATTTGGGTTGGTATGGCGCGCGAGACCATCAGCCGCAACCAGATGAATCGCTCAAGCAGGTGATGCTGACGGCTTTGCTGCTCGACCTTCATCCTCGAATCGGTGAACCAGAGCCGCGTAATCAGGTGGCAGGTTTCGATTTATACGCCGTCGAGCATATTGAGAAATCCTTCGCTGACGTTCAGAAGGCATTCGAACAGCACCTCATCCAGCATCACCGGATCAGCAAAAAAAATGCAGCATTGGCCGCTCACTTGTTACTCGCCGAGGCTGCACCGGAATTTCTGGTGAAAGATCTACCAGCGACCCTGGCTTTGGGGACACCGCAATGGGTCGAGTTCTGCCGAACCGTTGCAGTGCAGGAAACCCTCGCGCCGGGATCGACACGTTCGATGACCTATACCCGGTTGCACCAACTGTCGAAGCAACCTGCGGTTTCCGGATTCCACAAGACAATCGATGCACTCGCGGCAGGAGACGCTGTGATTGATTGGGCGTTACTCAACAAGATCATCACACCGGATGATGTAGCGAAATCTATCCCGGACGTCCTTGAAAAAGCGTCCAGTGCTTACGAACGGGTTGCCCGGACACTTGCCGAGACGGCCGACACACTGGTCCGCCCATTGCCTACCCGCAGAAGTATCTCGCTGGACATCCTCAAACAGGTCGCCAAAGGGTGCAACTATCTGGAACATGACGTCATGTTTCAGAAGAACAATGTGGCGTGGGCAGATGCCTTTGGCGACCGGGCTTATCTGTCGCCTGTGGAACTGCATATGTCCAATGACCTGGCAACCCGGGAATGGGACGTGAGGAAAGGAGAAAGCATGTACACCGCGTTTCCTCGCATGCTGCCGAATCTGATTGCGCCTGACGGAGAGTTTCACCGGCAGTTCAATCGCGATTACCTCAAACATATGAAGGCAATGAGTACGCACTTGAAGCAAGCGTTTTGCGCGATGCCTATTGCCGATAGAACGCGTTTGCTCAAAGGCAAGGTGACAATTTTCAGTCTCAGACCCTCCGTCGCGAAACTCCAGACGCCCAACAATCTACCCACTAATCCAATATCGTCGACCCTTTACTCAATCTTCGCTAGCACCTCACGCAAACCGACGGAAAGCCATAAAGAAATAGAGGAGTCAATGGGTCGCTATGGTGTGGTCCTCTGCTGCGAATTCGAAGACCGGATGACCTGTTACGAACTTTTCACTTTGCATGGCACCTGTCGCGAGAATCGTCAGTTGGCAGCGCTGATTGAAAAAGAAAACCTGCTGAGTACCAGCGTGCGCAGCAATGCAACAGGCTACTCGCTGCCGGCAACAGTGCATTCACTGCCGACGAACATCGAGTGTTATACCCATGGAGTTCCGCCTGGCCTCATCGAAGTCAGTTCGGGCGTGATTGATAAAATCGGTCAGTTGCCGGTGTCTGCTCCCCCCGAGGAAATCAAGGGTTATTACCAGAGTTTCTACTCAGCCGAATTCGACCCCTTGGCGAATTTCGTACTCAAGCACCGACCGATCGCTACCTATGACGAGTTGGTCAGAGAATGCTGGGGACAGACTCGCCTGGAGGCTGTGCGCGCAAAACGGGAAGCGGATCTGGATACCTTTCTCAATTTCGTGGTGCCCTTCAAATCCTGTATCGAAGACTTGAGTTCGGACGACGTGGAGCGACAAGTCCAAGGGGCCGGGGCATGTGCGCTCGAAGCGGCGATGACTGTTTTGCTGGTGGTCGGTGCCGTTGCCCAGGTGGTCAGCCTTGTTGCCAAAACCATGACCGTGGCCACCAAAGCCAGCGCGCTGGCAAAAGTGGGTCTGGGGTTGGTCAATAATGTGTTCAACCCGCTGGACGGCGTACCTGATCTGCTGTTCAAGGGCGGAAAACTGTTACGCAAGGGATTCAACAAAGGTTTCACCCAGCTGGAAAATGTGTTGTCCGATGCCCGTAAATGGTCGGCTCCCACCCCGCAACGCCACTGGGTCGCGGTGATTGATCCAGACACCATTCGCCTCGCAGACTGGCGGCCTGCAAACGCGTCTGAGGACCTCTTTCAGGTCTGGTCCGCACGACACAATGATGAATGGTTCGCATTGAACACACGCGGTCAGGCCTGGGGACCGGCGTTGAAAAACATCAAGCCGCGAGAAAAATTCTCATTCTTCAGGTTATTCAAACGAGCGACGCCTTTCAGTTATACAAAAGCGTACTTGAAAAAAGCCACGCCCCTTGCTCAGAGCAAACTGGACAACACACTCCAGTTACTGTCAGAGATCGACAATGACGACGTTCGGTCCATCGTCAAATACGTTTTCGGCACGGATTCGGACGAAGCCATCAATTACGTGAGCAGGAACTTGCGGGCAATGCGCAAGGATCTCGGATCGCTGGGCCCACACCATATGTCTTTCCGCCAACGTGGCACCGATACACTCGCCGCGTTGAAAACCACAACTTATAAACACTGGAAAGCCAGTCTTGATGCGGGCACACAGGTGGATGACAGCGCGACGAAATTCCTGGCGATCTATCCTGACAACCTGGATGAGTGGTACCAGTTAGCCAAGTATGACGATGCCCGAATTGGCGATGTTCTCGTCCACGAAATATCCCATGGCACGCCAGGCACACTTGATTTCTACTACGGAGAAGTCAGAGCCGGCATCACACCCGCAGAATACGATGCGGCAGGCTTGATGGAGTTCGCGCGAAATGCTCGCAAGGCACACCCGAAGAATCTGGCCAACCCTCACCACACTTTTGCGAACCTTGCAGACTTCGAGGAGTTTGAGGCGAACCTCACCAAATGGCCGAAACTGGTGCAAGACCATCCTGCATTGCTCAATGCCGAATCCTATTCAGTGGCGGTCTCGCTGATCGATCAGTACCGGACCCATCCGGCTACCTTTATGTTTAACCTTGCCACTCTGCGGCATGCCATAGACAGTGCAGACGCGGGGGAATTTCTGAAGGGGCCGCTCTTGCTGAATCTGGCAAACCCGCATTTCTAAAGTCGGTTTACGCAGGATGCCGAGCCGCGGTATTGAGGGATATTGTTCACAATCGGGCGCACACCCCACCCCTGTGGTTTAATTGCGCCCTTTTTTTACCCCTCGTCGCCGTGAAGGAATGTTGTCCATGATTCAACCCGCCGCCACCAAAGTCCTGGTCATCGGATACGTCTGGCCAGAGCCGCGTTCCTCAGCGGCGAGCGGGCACGTCATGCAGATCCTCGAAACATTCCTTCAACAAGGCTGGGAAATTACTTTCAGTAGCCCGGCCGGCCCAGGCGAGCACAAGGCGGATCTTGCCGCACTCGGCATTCGCGAAGTCGCTATCGAACTCAACAACAGCAGCTTTGATCACTTCATCAGCGAACTGGCCCCGGACATCGTTTTGTTCGACCAGTTCATGATGGAGGAGCAGTTCGGCTGGCGCGTTGAAAAACACTGCCCTCAGGCCCTGCGCGTACTGGAAACGTCCGACTTGCAAAGTCTGCGGCATGCGCGTCATCAGCGACTCAAGTCTCGCCTCAAGGTCAATCCGGACCAGAATGATTTCAGTGATGTATTTGCCCCCGCCCTGCGCGACGAGTTCGAACTGATGGCCGAAACCGATCTGGCCAAACGCGAAATTGCCGCGCTGTTTCGATGCGATCTGAACCTGATGATCTCCGAAGTGGAAATTCAATTGTTGATCGAACAGTTCGGCCTGCCTCAGCAGTTGCTGCACTGGTGTCCGTTAATGATCGATCCGCCTGCGCCAACACCTGCCACGTTTGCAGACAGGGCGAACTTCTTGAGCATCGGCAACTTCCGTCATGCGCCCAACTGGGATGCCGTGCTCTGGATGAAGAGCACGATCTGGCCGCTGATTCGCCAACAACTGCCCCAGGCACAATTGCATATCTACGGCGCCTACACGCCACCGAAAGCCACCGCACTGCATAACGCCAGTGAAGGCTTCCACATCATGAACTGGGCCGAAGATGCGTTGCAGGTCATGTCTGCCGCTCGGGTCTGTCTGGCGCCTTTGCGCTTTGGTGCCGGGATCAAGGGCAAACTGATTGATGCCATGCTGTGTGGCACGCCCAGCGTCACGACACCGGTGGGTGCCGAGGCAATGCATGGCGATCACGCGTGGCCCGGCGCAGTCACGAGTAGCGCAGTCGAGTTCGCCAACAATGCCGTGGCGCTATATAACGACGAGGCACGTTGGCAGGTTGCTCGCCTGACGGGATACACGCTGTTGAATGAACGCTACTCACAATCAGAACATGGTTTGGCATTGATAGAAAAACTGAATTATTGCCAACAACACCTGCATAGGCTTAGAGCGAAAAACTTCACGGGCAGCATGCTTCGCCATCACGCACATAAAAGCACTCAATATATGTCGCAATGGATTGAAGCAAAAAACAACAACAGCCAACACACACAAAATTCATAAGCAATTACTTCTACACGACTTGCATTAAAAGCAAACTTTTCCAATCAACCGGCAACCGTTATAAACATCCTGCGCGCACAACTCTCTATAAACTTTAAATCCATCGCAGGATGTATAACATGAACGAAATTGAAAACTTCCAGGCCTCCCAATGGATGGCAGATACACCGCAAATCGATAACTTGTCGCTGTTTGAGTTGACCTTGCCAGGCACACATAATGCTGGCTGCGACAACGAAGCGAGTTATGCGCTGATCCCCGGAAAGAACTGGCTGGCCTGTCAGGACGTATCCTTTTACTCACAACTGAACCGCGGAGCCCGGGCCCTTGATGTACGCCTGACTGTCGATAACAAGGCGCGAGGCCTGGCGAAGTTTCGCTGCCACCACAACGGTTACCTGTCTTCTCGAACCCTTGAAGATCTTGTGCGTGATTTGAAAGGCTTCTATGAACGAAACACCAATGAATTCATCATTCTGGACTTTCATGAACTGGGAAATGGCAAAGACCCGTTTGACCACTCGGAATTTCAGACGTTAATGCTGGAACATCTGGGTGACCGAATGATCCCCAATCGGAACTTGCATATGACCCTCGGCCAGCTCAAGGCAACCAGTCCATTGCAAAGAATAATGGTGGCAGCGCCAATGACCTGGGAAACACAGGACTATCGAATCTATGGAAAAATTGAGCATGTATGGATCGATAAACAGCTTGTCAGTGCTCTCGACCTGCAGGGTTATATCAAAGAAGTATTAAAAACCCACAAAAGCACGCTGTACCCATGGTCGCTGTCGGCAACCAGTTTTACCCTTGGCGGCCCTCAGCGAATTCTCGACGAGATCGACTCGTGGTTCGACCCTGACAAATCCGACTGGGCAAAAAAGTGCAACATCATCAATTTCGATTTTATTAAAAACTCGAACATTGTGCGTTTCTGCCAGCGGGTCAATCAGGAAAAAGCCGTTGATAAGTCCCGAAGCATGGTTCACGAACAGGCCGTTTGAGTGAAGCTGGCGCACACCCCGAGAAACGAGGCATGATCGGCAGGCGATAATAAAAAAAGTAGCTCGCCATGACCCGAACCGCCCGCGTGACCGACCCCTCATACGAGTTGATGGATGACCATAACGGGTTGTCCATCATCTACCGCCAGCACGGTTTTCCGTGCCCGCTGGTGCGCTGGCATTTCCACAAGGAATACGAACTGCACCTGATCGTCGCCAGTTCCGGCAAGGTGTTCATTGGCGATTACATCGGCAACTTTTATCCCGAAACCCTATTCCTCACCGGCCCCAACCTGCCGCACAACTGGATCAGCCAGGTCGCCGAGGACGAGGTCGTTGAAAAGCGCGACATGCTGGTCAACTTCACCGACGAGTTGTTCGAGAGTGGCCACCAGGTGTTTGCCGAACTGAAGACCCTGGCGCCCCTGCTGGAGCGTGCACAGTATGGCATCGAGTTTCGCTGCAAGCGCACCATCCGCCAGGCCATGACGCTGATGCAACGGATCGCCGACAGCAAAGGCATCACCCGTCTCGGGCACTTTTTCATTCTGATGGAGCTGCTGGCGGCAAGTGATGATTTCCAGTTGTTGTCTGGCGCCACCACTCCGCAACTGGCCGACGAGCACAACATCGATCGCACCAACCGGGCGGTCGATTACATCTTCAGCCACTACGCCCGCGACATCTCGCTAGAGGAAGTCGCCGAGCATCTGGGCATGACGCCGACCTATTTCAGCCGGGTGTTCAAACAGGCCACCGGGCGCAATTTCATCGAGTTCGTCAATCGCCTGCGTATCAGCAAATCCTGCGAACTGCTGGCCGATGGTGACAAACCGGTGACCGAGGTGTGCTTTGAGTCCGGGTTCAACAATATTTCCAATTTCAATCGGCGCTTTCAGCAGCTCAAGGGCATGACGCCATCGCACTACCGGCGGCTCGCCGTGCAGCGCCTGACCGAGCAAAACCACCACTGACAACGCAATTCCCCTGTAGGAGTGAGCCTGCTCGCGATAGCGGTGTGACAGCTTGCAAAAATGTTGGCTGACATTCCGCTATCGCGAGCAGGCTCACTCCTACAAGGGGCTGTGTCGGCAACAGAAACCTGTACGCATTCGATAGCACCTCGGCGCTGAAAAGCCCTTCTCTGCATTCACCACGTCAAAGCCCAGTGCAAAAAAGTACCGATCAAAGTGCTAGGGATGATTTGTCAGCCCTGCGATTGAAGGCTGTAATCAGTGCACATTCTTCCTGCACAGGAAGACACAAAAACAATAACTGTCCTTCTGTAACCCACCGGGTGCAGAAAAGGAGTGCACGATGCAACCCACTGCAAAAGCTCTGCTTGCCCTCACCTGCATGACCCTCAGCAGCGTCAGCCTTGGCGCCCAGACCCTGACCATCGCCACCGTCAACAACAGCGACATGATCCGCATGCAAAAGCTCTCGAAAACCTTCGAGACCGAGCATCCGGACATCAAGCTCAATTGGGTCGTGCTCGAAGAAAACGTTCTGCGCCAGCGCCTGACCACCGACATCGCCACTCAGAGCGGTCAGTTCGACGTGTTGACCATCGGCATGTACGAAGCCGCACTGTGGGGCGCCAAAGGCTGGCTGGAACCGATGAAGGATCTGCCGGCCGGTTATGCCCTCGACGATGTGTTCCCGTCGGTGCGTGAAGGCCTGTCAGTCAAGGGTTCGCTGTACGCCCTGCCGTTCTATGCGGAAAGCTCGATCACTTATTACCGCACCGACCTGTTCAAGGATGCCGGCCTGACCATGCCGGAACGTCCGACTTGGGAACAGATCGCCGGCTTCGCCGAAAAACTCACCAACAAAGACAAAGAACAGTACGGCATTTGCCTGCGCGGCAAGGCCGGCTGGGGCGAGAACATGGCACTGATCACCACCGTCGCCAATGCCTACGGCGCGCGCTGGTTCGATGAGCAGTGGAAACCGGAATTCAGCGGCCCTGAGTGGAAAAACGCGCTGAATTTCTACGTCGACACCATGAAGAAATCCGGCCCGCCGGGCGCCTCCAGCAACGGTTTCAACGAAAACCTTGCGCTGTTCAACAGCGGTAAATGCGCGATGTGGGTCGATGCCAGCGTCGCCGGCTCGTTCGTCACCGACAAGACCCAGAGCAAGGTTGCCGATCACGTTGGCTTCACCTTCGCCCCGCATCAAGTGACTGACAAAGGTTCGGCCTGGCTGTACTCGTGGGCGCTGGCGATTCCGACCAGCTCCAAAGCTAAAGACGCCGCCAAAGAATTCAGCGCCTGGGCGACCTCCAAAGAGTATGGCGAGCTGGTGGCCAAAACTGATGGCATTGCCAACGTACCGCCAGGCACTCGCGCCTCGACCTACAGCGACGCCTACATGAGCGCAGCGCCGTTCGCCAAGGTCACGCTGGAATCGCTGAAAGCGGCTGACCCGAGCAAACCGACGCTGAAACCGGTGCCGTACATTGGCATTCAACTGGTGACCATCCCTGAGTTCCAGGCCGTGGGCACCCAGGTTGGCAAGCTGTTCTCGGCGGCGCTGATCGGCCAGACCACGGTGGATCAAGCCCTGGCCGCTGCGCAGCAAACCACTGAACGCGAGATGAAGCGCGCCGGTTATCCCAAGTAACTTGCAAAGCTC